>NZ_JAVDVU010000002.1:0-1133144 GCF_031457045.1 Mesorhizobium sp. BE184 | reverse complement strand
GACGACGACGCAAAGGGCCTGAGCATGGCCGAGTGCAGCGCCAAGTATCAGGCGGCCAAGGACGCCGGCTCGCTCGGCGACACCAAGTGGAACGACTTCCGCAAGACCGAATGCGCCGCCGGCGCCACCACGGCTGCTGAGACGAAGCCCGCCAAGAAGGCGGCCAAGGCAGCCGCCAACGACGACGACGCAAAGGGCCTGAGCATGGCCGAGTGCAGCGCCAAGTATCAGGCGGCCAAGGACGCCGGCTCGCTCGGCGACACCAAGTGGAACGATTTCCGCAAGACCGAATGCGCCGCCGGCGCAACCACGGCCGCGGAGACGAAGCCCGCCAAGAAGACAACCAAGGCAGCCGCCAACGACGACGCAAAGGGCCTGAGCATGGCCGAGTGCAGCGCCAGGTATCAGAGCGCCAAGGCCGGCGGTTCGCTGAACGGCATGAAGTGGAATGACTTCCGCAAAGCCCAGTGCGGCGCCGGAGCATCCGACGACGACACCGTGCCGAGCGCCGACGAGGCCAGCTACAGCGGCGAACCTGAAACGCCAACCGTGCGGGCGCCGCGCGGCGTCAAGTTCCCGGCCACGATCGCTCGCAAGTTCGCCGACGAAACGCCCGGCAAGGGACGCATGCACACCTGCCTCGAGCAATACTACGCCAACAAGGACGCCGACGCGCTCGGCGGCCTGCGCTGGATCCAGAAGGGCGGCGGCTACTACAGCCTCTGCAATTCCAGGCTCAAGGGCAATGTCTGATCATTGCCTTCCGGCGCATTGTCGCCAGCGTGAAAATGCAAAACCCGCGGATCGCTCCGCGGGTTTTTGTTAGATAGCCTTCCGTTTCAGGCCTCGTCGAACCCGGCTGGCGAACCGGCATGGTCATGCAAACAGACTGCGTTCCTTCTCCACTGTCCGGCTTATAAAGCTCGCCACCGCTTGGACCCGGCGCAGCGGCCGAACCGATTCATGATAGACCAGCCAGTAGGCACGGCGGATAGGCGCGGCGATCTCGACCGGCACAAGGTCCGGCATCGAGCGGGCGACGAAGGTGTGCAATATGCCGATGCCAGCCCCCGAACGCACGGCTTCCGCCTGCCCCAGCGCCGAGGATATGGCGAAGGACGAGCGCCATTCCGGGCTGAACTCGGCAGCGTAATCGAGTGAACGGCTGACAATGAGATCGGGCACGTAGCCGATCAGCGTATGGTTCGCCAGCTCCGCCGCCGATGCAGGCAGACCGTGCGCCTCGACATAGCCGCGCGAGGCGAACAGGCTGAGCGTATAGTCCACCAGCTTGCCCGCCACCAGACGGCCCTCGGTCGGCCGCTCCACCGTGATGGCGATATCGGCCTCGCGACGCGACAGCGAGAAGGACTGCGGCACCGGCACCAGATGGATGGTGAGATCGCGGTGCAGGGAGGTCAGCGCACCAAGCCGCCGCGCCAGATAGGCGACGCCGAATCCGTCCGGCGCGCCGATCCGCACGATGCCGGATACATCCTCGCCCTCGCCCGCCACGGTGGAGCGGGCCGCGATCATGTCGGCTTCCATACGCTCGGCGATGTCGAGGAAGCGCTCACCGGCCGGCGTCAATTCGCTGCCGGTGGTGAGGCGGCGGAAAAGCTTGGCCTTCAGCGCCTCCTCCAGCGCGGCGATGCGGCGTGAAACGGTGGCGTGGTTCAGTTCCAGCCGTTTGGCCGCGCCGAGGATTTGCCCGGCTCGCGCCACGGCAAGGAAGATGCGCACGTCATCCCAGTTCATCCTGCCCTCCCATTCTCCCCATTCGCGCAAGAGGATCACCGCGCAATCTGCGAAAAACCATGCACGCTTTCTCTTGTCTATCAATTTCTGCACATCGGTTGCGTTTGCGCTCGCGTTGCCTTCCGCCCGCCAAAGGTCGAGAGTGGCCCATGCTAGAATTCCAGGGAGTGGAACAATGATCGAATATGGGCACTTCATCGGCGGCAAGCGCGTCGCCGGCAAGAGCGGCCGCAAGCAGGACGTCATGCAGCCGATGGACGGTTCCGTCCGCGGCACGGTGGCGCTCGCCTCGACCGAAGAACTGCGCGCGGCGGTGGAGAACGCCAAGGCCGCGCAGCCGGCCTGGGCCGCCACCAACCCGCAGCGCCGCGTGCGCGTGCTGATGAAATTCCTCGAACTGGCGAACCGCGAATACGATTCGCTGGCCGAGATCCTGGCGCGCGAACATGGCAAGACCATCGCCGACGCCAAGGGCGACATCCAGCGCGGCCTCGAAGTGGTCGAAGTCTGCATCGGCGCACCGCACATGATGAAGGGCGAGTTCACCGACGGCGCCGGACCGGGCATCGATGTGTATTCCATGCGCCAGCCGCTCGGCGTCGTCGCCGGCATCACGCCGTTCAACTTCCCGGCCATGATCCCGCTGTGGAAGATCGCTCCGGCCATCGCCTGCGGCAACGCCTTCATCCTCAAGCCGTCCGAGCGCGACCCCGGCGTGCCGCTGCGCATCGCCGAACTGTTCGTCGAAGCCGGCCTGCCGGCCGGCATCCTCAACGTCGTCAACGGCGACAAGGAAGTCGTCGACGCCATCCTCGACGACCAGGACGTCAAGGCCATCGGCTTCGTGGGTTCGACGCCGATTGCGCAGTACATCTATTCGCGCGGCTGCGCCAACGGCAAGCGCGTGCAGTGCTTCGGCGGCGCCAAGAACCATATGATCATCATGCCCGACGCCGACATGGACCAGACGGTCGATGCCCTGATCGGCGCCGGCTACGGTTCGGCCGGCGAGCGCTGCATGGCGATCTCGGTCGCGGTGCCGGTGGGCAAGGAAACGGCGGACCGCCTCCTCGAGCGGCTCATCCCGCGTGTCGAGAGCCTCAAGGTCGGCCCATCGACCGATTCCTCAGCCGATTTCGGCCCGCTGGTCACCCAGCAGGCGCTGGAGCGGGTCAAGGGATATGTCGACATCGGCGTCAAGGAAGGCGCCAAGCTGGTGGTCGATGGCCGCGGTTTCACCATGCAGGGCTACGAGAATGGCTACTACATGGGCGGCTGCCTGTTCGACGATGTGACCCCCGACATGCGCATCTACAAGGAAGAAATCTTCGGCCCCGTGCTCTCGGTCGTGCGCGCGCCAACCTACAATGACGCGATCAAGCTCGCCAACGAGCATGAGTTCGGCAACGGTGTCGCCATCTACACCCGCGACGGTGATGCGGCGCGTGACTTCGCATCCAAGGTCCAGGTCGGCATGGTCGGCGTCAACGTGCCGATCCCGGTGCCGATCGCCTACTACACGTTCGGCGGCTGGAAGGCGTCGGGCTTCGGCGATCTGAACCAGCATGGTTCGGATGCGTTCCGCTTCTACACCAAGACCAAGACGGTCACCTCGCGCTGGCCGTCCGGCATCAAGGACGGCGCCGAATTCGTCATCCCGACGATGAACTGATCTATCGGGCGTCGGCTCTGCCGCATCGCAAAAAAGGCCGCGGATGTCCGCGGCCTTTTTCTTTAGGCCCGCTTCCAGATAAAGCCGGAATGCAACGCCAGCCTGTCGCCCGAACCGTGAACCGCGGCGAACAGCAGGCCGGCCAGGAAGGTGAAGTGATCGACGAAAAAGCCGAACTCCATCTGATTTCCGGCCCAGCGCGACGGTCCGTGGAAGGCGAAGGCCAGAAAGATCACATAGACGGCTGCAAGCAGGGCGGTTTCGGTAAAGAACGCTCCGGTCAGGAAACCCAACACCAGCGCCACCTCGAAAAACGCGGCCAGCCAGGCCAGAACCAGCGGTATCGGGAACCCGGCCGCCGCGATGAAATCGGCGGTCATCTGCATGCCGGCGAACTTGAAGGCGGCCGCCATGGCGAAGGCCGCTGCGAAAATCAGTCTCGCGACGAGAATGGCGATTGTCTTACCCATTGTGTCCTCCCTTGAAATGTTGGCGTTCAGTGGCGGCGCCACGGAAACAGCGCCCGCAGCGCCGGATCGCGCAGCCACAGCCCACCCCAAAGGAACAGGCCGAGATAGACGCTGAACAGGATGTGGCTGAAAAGCGGATTGCCGACGCGGATCTGCGTCGCCATGGCGCCGCCGAGCAGACCCATGAACAGCACCGCGGCGAGTATATTGGTGCGCGGATAGAGATAGAGCAGCGTCAGCACCAGTTCGAGAATCCCGATCGGCAGCGTGTAGCCGGTCGGCCAGCCGAGCGCCGTCATCGTCTCGTCAGCGACCGGCAGGCCGAGCAGCTTCGGTGTCACGGATGCTCCGAGCATGAACAGCACAAACAGTCCCGACAGCACATAACCCATCCGTGTCATCGTCTTCTCGTTCATGGCCATCTCCTTGACGATCAGTGTCGAAGTGAAGACGGGCGAGACACGACTGCGCCGACATCGGCCAATAAAAAAATGCCGGACAAAGGCCGAAGCCAGCCTGATCGGTCGCGTTAGCGCCTTGCCGCCGTTTCGGCATGGCTCCGCAGCAGCCCCATCAACCGCTTGGCATCCTTGCCGGCGGCATCCTCGTCTCCGGAAAGGATCGAGCGGATCAGCCCCACATGATGCTCGGCGGATTCGGCAAGCCCCGTATCGGCCTTGTAGCGGAACCAGAATCGCCGGCTGTGCGTCTGCAGCGGCGCGGCCAGCCTTGCCGCGAAAGGATTGTCGGCCGCGAAGGCCAGCGCCTCGTCCATCGTCTTGTCCGCTTCCAGGAAGGCGAACACATTGCCGGAGACGACAGCCTTCTGCATGGCAAGCGCAGCGTCGTGGAAGCGCTCGGCGCCCTCGTCGGTGACGAAGCGGGCAGCCGAGCGGGCAAGCACCACTTCCACACCGCGCCTCGCGTCGATGACGCGCAGCCAGTCCGACGCGTGCAGCGGCGCCACCGCGATTCCGGCGCGCGGGCGTATCTCCAGCAGCCCTTCCCAGGCGAGCCGCTGGATGGCCTCGCGGACCGGGGTGCGGCCGAGCCGTAGTTTGTCGATGAGGATACCTTCGGTCAGGAAGCCGCCGGGCGCCAGTTCCAGCGTGACGATCATCCGTTCAAGGGCGCGGTAGGCTTTCGCCGCAACGGGTTCAAAGGAAAGGCTTTCTTCGGCAAACGTCACGACGGTCTCCTCGACGATGGAGGAAAGATATATCAAAAGCGGATTCCCATTGACAGACCGTGCATCTTAAAATATATTACTGATATATCAGATGGAGCACGATCATGTGGACCGGAGTTTTCCCTGCCGTAACGACCAAATTCACCGACGACGACCGCCTCGACCATGCCGAGATGGAGCGCTGCTTCGGGCTGCAGATGGAGGCCGGCTGCGACGGCATCATCGTCGCCGGTTCGCTCGGTGAGGGGCCGATGCTGTCGGTGGAGGAAAAGCTCGCCGTGCTGAAAACGGCGCAGGGCGTCGCCGGCAAAAAGCCGGTACTGCTCACCATCAACGAGCCCGGCACCCGCGAAGGCGCCGCGCTGGCCAAAAGCGCCGCCAAGGCCGGCGCCGACGGGCTGATGATCGTGCCCTCGCCCATCTACCACACCAATCCGCAGGAAACCGCCGCGACGCTGAGCGCCATGGCGGCCGCTGGCGGGCTGCCGGTGATGATCTACTCCAACCGCGTCGCCTACCGCGTCGACGTCACCGTCGAGGTCATGGAGCAGCTTGCCGACGATTCTCTGTTCGTCGCGGTCAAGGAATCCTCCGACGACATCCGCCGTTCCACCGAGATCATCAACCGCTTCGGCAACCGCTTCGACCTGTTCACCGGCGTCGATAACCTCGCTTTCGAAGCGCTTTCGGTCGGCGCGATCGGCTGGGTTGCCGGGCTGGTCACCGCCTTCCCGAAGGAAACCGTCGCCATCTACCATCTGATGAAGCAGGGAAAGCGCGAAGAGGCGCTCGCCATTTATCGCTGGTTCCGGCCGCTGCTCGACCTCGACGTCTCGACCTATCTGGTCCAGAATATCAAGCTGGCCGAGGCGCTGGCCATCGGCACCAACGAGCGGGTGCGCATGCCGCGCCAGCCCCTGTCGGGCGAACGGCGCACGGCCGTCGAAAAGATTGTCCGCGATGCCTTGGCTGTGCGGCCGGAGCTGCCGAAGCTGAGCGTGGCCAAGGCGGCCTGAAAGAAGCCTTTCTTCGCCCCGTTCACGGGGAGAAGATGGCGGCAGCCAGATGAGGGCAGCGCCGACGTGTCTGACAGTTCCGATTTCCGCGGAAGTCCAAACCATCCGTCCTCCGCGCTCCGGGCACCTTCTCCGCGTGAAGGAGGAGAAGGAAACCGCATCGCCATTGTCGGCGGCGGCATCATCGGCATCTGCTGCGCGGCCTATTTGACCGAAGCCGGCCACGCCGTCACTGTCTACGACCGCACCGGCATCTGCGAGGAGACGAGTTCGGGCAACGCCGCCGCCTTCGCCTTCTCCGACGTGCTGCCGCTGGCGCACAAGGGGATGATGCGGAACCTTCCGCGCTGGCTGACGGACCCGCTCGGCCCGCTCTCCATTTCACCCGCTTATCTGCCAAGGCTGCTGCCCTGGCTTTGGCGTTTCTGGCGTGCCGGCAACGCCGACCGCTATGAAGCGGCGCTTGCGGCACAGGCGTCGATGATGGCCTTGGCCGAAAGCGAATGGGCCGATCTCATGGAGAGCTCCGGCACCAGATCCATGCTGCGCGAGGACGGCTCGCTCGAACTTTACGAAAGCGAGGCGGAGTTCCGCTCCTCCCTGCCCGGCTGGGCCGCCCGCGACCGCTTCGGCATCGGCTACCGCCACGTCGATGGCGAAGACCTTGCAGCCTTGCAGCCGGGCCTCTCGCCGCGCTTCACAAAAGGCACCTTCATTCCTGGCTGGAAGACGGTGTCCGACCCGAAGCTTTTGGGCAAGGCAATCTGGGCCCATGCCGAGGCGAGGGGCGCCCGCTTCGAGCGGGTCAGGATCGACGGCATCGAGGCTGCCGGCGACGGCCAGCCGGGCGGCGTGCTAAGCTTCGCCAATGGTGGCAGCGCGGGCGCGGACCGCGTCGTTATCGCCGCTGGCGCCTGGTCGCATCTGCTGGCGCGCCAGCTCGGCGACCCGATCCCGCTCGAAACCGAACGCGGCTACAACACCACCCTGCCACCAACGGCCTTCGACCTGAGGCGGCAGCTCATTTTCTCCGGCCATGGTTTCGTCGTCACGCCACTGGAAACCGGTTTGCGGGTCGGCGGAGCGGTTGAATTTGCCGGCCTCGAGCGCGCGCCCAACTTCAACCGGTCGAAGGCGATGCTGGAAAAGGCGAAAGCCTTCCTGCCCGGCCTCGATCCTACCGGCGGCCGCGAATGGATGGGCTTTCGGCCATCGCTGCCGGATACGCTCCCCGTCATCGGCGCGGCCCGCAATGCACCCGGCATCGTTTACGCTTTCGGCCACGGCCATCTGGGGTTGACGCAGGCCGCCGCCACGGGCCGCTTGATCCGCGATATACTGCTGGGGCACTCTCCCGCACTCGACCTCGCTCCGTTTTCACCGCAGCGTTTCTGAGGAAGATCGAATGTCGCGTCACACCTTCACCTGCCTCGACGGTCATACCTGTGGCAATCCGGTGCGGCTGGTCGCCGGCGGCGGGCCATTGCTCGCAGGCAAGACCATGATCGAGCGGCGGGCGCATTTCATTGCCGAGTATGATTGGATCCGTACCGGCCTGATGTTCGAGCCGCGCGGCCATGACGTGATGTCTGGATCGATCCTTTATCCGCCAACCCGCGAAGATTGCGACATCGCCATCCTGTTCATCGAAACGTCGGGTTGCCTGCCCATGTGCGGGCACGGCACCATCGGCACGGTGACGATGGCCGTCGAGAACGGTCTGGTGAAGCCGAAGACGCCGGGTACGCTCAGGCTCGATACGCCGGCAGGCCTGGTCGTCGCCGAATACAAGCAGGTCGGCAATTATGTCGAAGAGGTGCGCATCACCAATGTGCCGTCCTTCCTTTACGCTGAGGACCTTCCGGTCGAGTGCCCCGATCTCGGCGAACTGCGCGTCGATATCGCCTATGGCGGCAACTTCTACGCCATCATCGACCCGCAGAAGAACTATCGCGACCTGGCCGACTATTCGGCCGGCGACCTCATAGCGTGGAGCCCCGTGCTGCGGCAGCGCCTCAACGACCTCTATTCCTTTGTCCATCCGGAAAATCCGGACATCAACGGGCTGCGGCACATCCAGTGGACCGGCGCGCCCGTGCATCGGGAGGCGCATGGCCGCAACGCCGTCTTCTATGGCGAAAAGGCCATCGACCGCTCGCCTTGCGGCACCGGCACGTCAGCGCGCATGGCGCAGCTCGCCGCCAAGGGCGCGCTCAGGCCGGGAGACGAATTCATCCATGAATCGATCATCGGCTCGCTGTTCAAGGGCAGGGTGGAAAAAACAGTCGAGGTGGGTGGCAAACCTGCCATCGTGCCCTCCATCGGCGGCTGGGCGCGGCAGACCGGCCTGAACACCATCTTCATCGACGATCGCGATCCCTTCGCCCATGGCTTCGTTGTCCGGTGATCTTCGACTCGGCCTCTTCCATTCCGCGATGCCGGAGATTTTTGCCTTGAAACCAGCGCAACGATCCGTCTCAGCAGCCCTTCTCAGCGCGATATCTTTCGAAGAAAGGCAGAAAATCGGTTCGGAATCGTCAAAGACATTGCGTTGTGCCAATGTTACGGTCCACGATAGTCCAGGGGCAGAAGCCGAAAAACAGGCACCCGGATGGCGTGCTTCACTTCGAGCTGATCGGCCGAAGAATCACGTTGCAATCCGGGATCAGAACCTTACGACTAGGAACAATATGAAAAGGGATGCGTCCTTGCGGCGAAATCTCAGGGGAGCCTTGTGAATATGCAGTATTTCGTTCAGCAATTGATCAACGGGCTGACGCTGGGATCTATCTATGGATTGATCGCCATCGGTTATACGATGGTCTACGGCATTATCGGCATGATCAATTTCGCCCATGGCGATCTTTTCATGGTCGGTGCTTTCATCGCTCTCATCGTCTTTCTGATCCTCGGCGCGCTGTTCTATTCGGTGCCCGTCGTGGTGGCGTTGCTGATCATGATGATCGTGGCGATGCTCCTGACCGGCCTCTACAACTGGGTCATCGAGAAGGTGGCCTACCGGCCGCTGCGCGGCTCGTTCCGGCTGGCGCCGCTCATTACCGCCATCGGCATGTCGATCGCGCTTTCCAATTTCGTCCAGGTCACCCAGGGTCCGCGCAACAAGCCGATCCCGCCCATGGTCAGCCAGGTCTACAACATCGGCGGCATCTCGGTTTCGCTGAAGCAGATCATCATCATCGTCGTGACCGCCATCCTGCTCGCCGTGTTCTGGTATCTGGTCAACCGCACCTCGCTCGGCCGTGCGCAAAGGGCCTGCGAACAGGATCGCAAGATGGCGGCGCTGCTCGGCGTCGATGTCGACCGCACCATTTCCATCACCTTCATCATGGGCGCAGCCCTGGCTGCCGTCGCCGGCACACTGTTCCTGATGTACTACGGCGTCGTATCCTTCTCCGATGGCTTCGTTCCGGGCGTTAAAGCCTTCACAGCCGCTGTGCTCGGCGGCATCGGCTCGCTGCCGGGCGCCGTACTCGGCGGCCTGATGATCGGATTCATCGAGAGCATGTGGTCGGCGTACTTCTCCATCGACTACAAGGATGTCGCCGCCTTCTCGATCCTGGCCATCGTGCTGATCTTCCTGCCTTCCGGCATCCTTGGCCGGCCCGAAGTCGAAAAGGTCTGATCCATGGCCGTTACCGTCTCCCCTTCGAGCGGCGCGGCCGCCAGGCCGATCACGCGCGCCATCCGTGAATCGCTGTTCGCCGGCGTCATCTCATTCGGGCTGTTCTTTCTCCTGATCGGCCTCAAGACCGACCAGAACATCCGCAATGAACTGGTACTGGTGCAGCGCTGGGGTCTGCTGGCGGCGGTGGTGCTCATCACCATGGCCGGCCGCTTTCTTTATGTCGCCTTTGGCCAGCCGGCGCTGGAGCGCCGCAAGGCCGCGCAGGCGAACGCGCCGGCGTCGACCGCTGAACCCGGCTTTATCCGGCGGAATTTCAATGCCATCGGCATCGCTGCCCTGTTCCTGTTCCCGATCCTTGTCGTTTCCACAGCCGGCCTGCAGGGCTCGCTGAAGTGGGTGGACAATTTCGGCATCCAGATCCTCATCTATGTGATGCTCGCCTGGGGCCTGAACATCGTGGTCGGCCTCGCCGGCCTGCTCGACCTGGGTTACGTCGCCTTCTATGCCGTCGGCGCCTATGCCTACGCGCTGCTCGGCTCGCATTTCGGCCTGTCGTTCTGGATATTGCTGCCCTGCGCCGGCCTCATGGCGGCATTCTGGGGCGTCATCCTCGGCTTCCCGGTGCTGCGGCTGCGCGGCGACTATCTTGCCATCGTTACCCTTGCCTTCGGCGAGATCATCCGGCTGGTGCTGATCAACTGGCGTGAGGTCACCAACGGTTCCGCCGGCATTTCGGGCATCCCGAAAGTCTCATTCTTCGGTTTGATGTCGTTCAACATTTCCGACGACAACTACATCGGCAAGGTGCTGGAGATCGCGCCCTCCGGAGCCTATTACAAGATCTTCCTCTACTACCTCATCCTGCTTCTGTGCCTGCTCACCGCCTTCGTCACCATCCGCCTGCGCCGCATGCCGGTCGGCCGTGCCTGGGAAGCCCTGCGCGAGGATGAGATCGCCTGCCGTTCGCTCGGCATCAACACCACCACCACCAAGCTGACGGCCTTCGCCACCGGCGCCATGTTCGGCGGCTTCGCCGGCTCCTTCTTCGCCGCCCGCCAGGGCTTCGTCAGCCCCGAATCCTTTGTCTTCATCGAATCCGCCATCATCCTGGCCATCGTCGTGCTCGGCGGCATGGGTTCGCTGGGCGGCATCGCCGTCGCCGCGGCGGTGATGATCGGCGGCACCGAAATCCTGCGTGAGCTGGATTTCCTGAAGGCGATCTTCGGACGGGATTTCACCCCTGAACTTTACCGGATGCTTTTGTTCGGCATCGCCATGGTGGTCGTCATGCTGTGGAAACCGCGCGGCTTTGTCGGCAGTCGAGAACCGACCGCCTTCCTGAAGGAGCGCCGGGCCGTCTCCGGTTCCTTCACCAAGGAAGGGCACGGCTGATGGACGCGAGCAGCATGAACGACACCATCCTCGACGTCGAACACATGTCGATGAAATTCGGCGGCCTGGTCGCCATCGGCGATCTGTCCTTCCAGGCCAGGCGTGGCGAGATCACGGCGCTGATCGGGCCGAACGGCGCCGGCAAGACCACGGTCTTCAACTGCATCACCGGCTTCTACAAGCCGTCTGAAGGCATGATCACTCTCAACCGGCGCGACGGCTCCTCCTATCTGCTGGAGCGGCTGCCGAACCATGAGATTCCGGCGCGCGCCAAGGTGGCCCGCACCTTCCAGAACATCCGTCTGTTTTCCGGCATGACCGTGCTCGAGAACCTGCTCGTCGCCCAGCACAACAAGCTGATGAAGGCTTCGGGCTATACCATCCTCGGCCTGCTCGGCTTCCGCGGCTACAAGCAGGCGTCTGCCGAATCCATCGAGCTTGCCAAGCATTGGCTGGAAAAGGCCGACCTGGTCGACCGCGCCGACGATCCCGCAGGCGACTTGCCCTACGGCGCCCAGCGCCGGCTGGAGATCGCCCGCGCCATGTGCACCGGACCGGAGCTTCTGTGCCTCGACGAACCCGCGGCCGGTCTCAATCCGAAGGAGTCACTTGCCCTCAACACCTTGCTGATGGGCATCAAGAACGACACCGGCACCTCGATCCTGCTGATCGAACACGACATGTCGGTGGTCATGCAGATTTCCGATCACGTCGTGGTGCTGGAGTACGGTCGCAAGATCTCCGACGGCGACCCGCAATCCGTACGCTCCGACCCCCGCGTCATCGCCGCCTATCTCGGCGTCGACGACGAGGAGGTCACCGAGGTGCTTGCCGAAGTCGGCGACGAGGATGTCATCGAACAGCTCGACGCCGGCCCCGACGCCGCGCATGGTCCCGGCGCGTCATCCTCCATGATGGCCGGGTCGTTCGATGACACGATTGGACACCGTGACGGCGAGCGCGTCACTGTCGCCAAGGGCGCCTCGAAAGCGGATCGGGTGAAGGCGGCGCCGGCAACGGCCGCTTCCACCGCCACCACCCCCGCAAAGACGGTCAGACCTGCGGCGAAAAAAGCATCAGCCAGGACCGCCAAGCAGCCGATGGCAACCGCGGTCGCCGCAAAGCCGGTCAAATCCGCGTCTGTAAAACCCGCGGCTACAAAGTCTGCGTCGAAATCCGCGCCGGTTAAATCCGCTCCGGCGACGGGGCTATTGTCTCCGGCTAAAACCGCCAAGCCCGCACCCACAACAGCCGGGAAATCAGCGCGGCCGACGCCGGCGAAAACAACCGGGATGGCACCCGTACCTGCCAAGGCGGCGTCCACCAAAAGCGCAACAGCGAAAGCACCGGCGTCGAAGGCGGCTTCCGGAAAGACAGCATCTGCGAAGCAGGCCGCGACCAAACCGGCCGCCGCCAAATCTGCTGCCGCAAAACCCGCCGCCAAGGCCATTGCGTCCAAGCCAACCGCCTCCAAACCTGTCTCAGCCAAAACACCGGCTGCGAAGCCCGTCGGCATTTCGAACCGCCTCAGCAAGCCGCGCGGCGGCAAGGCCGACAATCTTACCCGCATCAAGGGCATCGGCTCGGTCAACGAGAAGAAGCTGAA
This sequence comes from Mesorhizobium sp. BE184, assembly GCF_031457045.1. Lineage (NCBI taxonomy): Bacteria > Pseudomonadati > Pseudomonadota > Alphaproteobacteria > Hyphomicrobiales > Phyllobacteriaceae > Mesorhizobium > Mesorhizobium sp. BE184. Next base: position 1,120,395 of record NZ_JAVDVU010000002.1, on the reverse strand, counting down.
CGATCACGGCATCTTCCATTTCGACCAGATCGCCGCCTGGAAGAAGCCTGATATCGTCGCAGCCGAAGCTTACCTCGCCTTCGACGGGCGCATTGCCCGCGAGGGCTGGGTCGCCCAGGCGAAGACGCTAGCCAGCGGCAAGGAGACGGAATTCTCGCGCCGCGTCGATGCCGGCAAGGTCGAGACCAGCCATCCGTCGAAGACGGCCGCACCGGCCGGCGGCAAGCGTGGAGGACGTAAGTGATGGCCGGCGAAAACCTTCTCGATATTCGCGGCGTCGAAACCTTCTACGGCAACATCCGGGCGCTTAACGGCGTCGATGTCAGCGTCAAGGAAGGCGAGATCGTCGCGCTGATCGGCGCCAACGGCGCCGGCAAGTCGACGCTGATGATGACTATCTTCGGTGCGCCCCGGGCGCGCTCAGGCACCATCACCTTCGCCGGCACCGACATCACGCGTATGCCGACGCACGAAATCGCCCGCATGCGCATTGCGCAGTCGCCGGAAGGCCGCCGTATTTTTCCGCGCATGACGGTGATGGAAAATCTGCAGATGGGGGCAAGCCTCGACAACCTCAAATATTACAATGAGGACGTCGAGAAGGTGTTCACGCTGTTTCCCCGGCTGAAGGAGCGTATCGGCCAGCGCGGCGGCACGCTTTCGGGCGGCGAGCAGCAGATGCTGTCGATTGGACGCGCGCTCATGGCGCGGCCAAAGCTGTTGTTGCTCGACGAGCCTTCGCTGGGTCTGGCTCCGCTGATCGTCAGGCAGATATTCGACGCCATCCGCGAACTCAACCGCACCGAGGGTCTGACCGTCTTCCTGGTCGAGCAGAACGCCTTCGGCGCGCTCAAGCTCGCCGCCCGCGGCTACGTCATGGTCAACGGCAACGTCACCATGAGCGGCAGCGGCAAGGAGCTTCTCGCCAATCCGGAAGTGCGGGCGGCCTATCTCGAAGGCGGCCATCACTAGGTTTGCGACCTGATCTGAGGAAAAATTATGCAAGGCATTCTCTACGAGGAAAGCTCGATCTGGCAATTCTTCTTCGTCACCTGCCTTCTCGGCGGCTGGGCCGCATGGATGACCGGCCGGGCGAGCGCGCAGACCTGGCGCACCTACCTCATGCTTTTCCTGTATTTGCTCGGCCTCGGCATCGCCGTGCGCTTCATCCACCACGCCCTGTTCGACGGCACCATGTTCTCGCTTCAGTACTATGTCGTCGACACGCTTGTAGTCATGCTTCTGGGCTTCATCGGCTACCAGTACACGCGCACCAACCAGATGGTGACGCAGTACAGCTGGCTTTACGAAAGGGCTTCTCCGCTGAGCTGGAAATCGAAAGGTTGACGTTCATCATTAACGCCGGCTCGCGTTTGAATCGGCGTGACAAGCCTTTGAAAATGGGCAAACTAAGCTTTCTGCGATAAGGGTGGGCATCGCATGGAAGTTTCATCCACGCCCACTCCGTGAATGGGAGCGTATCTATGAAAAAGTCACTCTTGTCCGCCGTGGCACTGACCGCGCTTGTCGCGTTCAGCGGCAACGCGTGGGCTGATATATTGATTGGCGTCGCCGGCCCGATCACCGGTGCGAACGCCGCTTTCGGCGCGCAGTTGCAGAAGGGCGCCGAACAGGCGGTTGCCGACATCAACGCCGCCGGTGGCATCAATGGCGAAAAGCTGAAGCTCGAAGTGGGCGACGACGCCGCCGACCCGAAGCAGGCTGTTTCGGTGGCAAACAAGCTCGCGGCCGATGGCGTCAAATTTGTCGACGGCCATTTCAACTCCGGCGCATCGATCCCCGCCTCGGACGTCTATCTCGAGAACGGCATGCTGCAAATCTCGCCGGCTTCGACCAACCCGACCTTCACCGACCGCAAAATGTGGAACACCTTCCGCACCTGCGGCCGTGACGACCAGCAGGGCAAGGTTGCCGGGGACTACATCGCCGCCAACTTCAAGGACGCCAAGGTCGCCGTCATCCATGACAAGACGCCTTACGGCCAGGGCCTAGCCGACGAAACGAAGAAGGCGCTCAACGCCGCTGGCGTGACGGAAGCCATGTACGAAGGCGTGAATGTCGGCGACAAGGACTTCTCGGCCCTCATCGCCAAGATGAAGGAAGCCGGCGTCACGCTGATCTACTGGGGCGGCCTTCACACCGAAGCCGGCCTGATCATCCGGCAGACGGCCGACCAGGGCCTCAAGGCTCCGCTGTTCTCGGGCGACGGCATCGTCTCCGACGAGCTGGCCTCGATCGCCGGCGACGCCGTCATCGGCACGCTGAATACCTTCGCGCCGGATCCGCGCAAGAACCCGGCCGCAAAGGAGGTCGTCGAAAAGTTCCGTGCCGGCGGCTTCGAGCCGGAAGCCTACACGCTCTACTCCTATGCAACGGTCCAGGTCATCGCCCAGGCGATTGCGAAGACCGGTTCGGCAGACGACGCGCAGAAGGTCGCCGAGACGATCAAGTCGGGCGGTCCCTGGAAGACCGTGCTTGGTGACCTCGGCTTCGACGAAAAGGGCGACATTACCGCAGCCGCCTACGTCGTCTACGAGTGGAAGAAGGGCGACGACGGCAAGATCAGCTATTTCGAAAGATAAGCTCAAGCCTTTCCTTTTCTGATTTCGGAAATGCCCGGCGCTTGCGTCGGGCATTTTTTGTATCGAGCCTCGGCCCACCGACAAGCGCGAGAGCTCTTGCATCGCGGTTATGTTTTTTTGGCATTCCCCTCCCCGTTTTTGAGCTTTTCCGTATCAACATTGAGAATGAGCCGGTCCCTTTCCCAATAGTGAGACGCTTCGGGTGGATTTCACCAAAATCAACGTGAATCGGCGATTTCAATCGATTCAATTGCCTTGCGATTTTGGTTGCACTGCAGCAATTTCCCGTTATTCATGAGCCGCTTTCTCTACCCACGCTGCCTGGAGCACACCCTTGGCTATCAGCAAGATCCTTGTCGCCAACCGGTCCGAGATCGCCATCCGCGTCTTCCGCGCGGCAAGCGAGCTTGGCCTGAAAACGGTTGCGATCTGGGCTGAGGAAGACAAATATTCGCTGCATCGCTTCAAGGCCGACGAAAGCTATCAGGTCGGCCGCGGCCCGCATCTCGCCAGGGAGATGGGACCGATCGAAAGCTACCTGTCGATCGCCGAGATCATTCGGGTCGCCCGGCTTTCCGGCGCCGACGCCATCCACCCCGGCTACGGCCTTCTGTCCGAAAGTCCCGAATTTGCCGAGGCCTGTGCCGAAGCCGGCATCATTTTCATCGGACCGAAGCCCGAAACGATGCGCCGGCTGGGCAACAAGGTCGCCGCCCGTAATCTGGCGATCGAGGTCGGGGTCCCGGTCATACCGGCCACGGAGCCGCTTCCGGACGATATGGGGGCGGTCAAGAAACTGGCGGCGGAGATCGGCTACCCGCTGATGCTGAAGGCCTCCTGGGGCGGCGGCGGACGCGGCATGCGCGCCATTCGCACCGAAGCCGATCTTGACCGCGAGGTCATGGAAGGCAAGCGCGAAGCCAAGGCCGCCTTCGGCAAGGATGAGGTCTATCTCGAAAAGCTCATCGAGCGCGCCCGGCACGTCGAGGTACAGGTGCTGGGCGACACGCTTGGCAACGCCGTGCATCTGTTCGAGCGCGACTGTTCGATCCAGCGCCGCAACCAGAAGGTCGTCGAGCGTGCGCCGGCCCCTTATTTGTCGCAGGAACTGCGCGACGAACTCTGCGGCTATGCGCTGAAGCTTGCCAGGGACACCGCCTATATCGGCGCCGGTACGGTCGAGTTCCTGCAGGATGCCGACACCGGCAAGTTCTACTTCATCGAGGTCAATCCGCGCATCCAGGTCGAGCACACCGTCACCGAGCAGGTGACCGGCATCGACATCGTGAAGGCGCAAATCCACATCCTCGACGGCTTCGCCATCGGCACGCCCGAGTCCGGCGTTCCGGCGCAGAAGGACATCCGGCTGAACGGCCACGCCCTACAGTGCCGCATCACCACCGAGGACCCCGAGCAGAACTTCATTCCGGATTACGGCCGCATCACTGCCTATCGCGGCGCCACCGGCTTCGGCATCCGCCTCGATGGCGGCACCGCCTATTCCGGCGCCGTCATCACCCGCTACTACGACCCTCTGCTGGAAAAGGTTACCGCCTGGGCGCCGACGCCGGCCGAGGCGATCGCACGGATGACGCGGGCGCTGCGCGAATTCCGCATCCGCGGCGTCGCCACCAACCTCACCTTCCTCGAAGCGATCATCAACCACCCGAGCTTCGCCGACAATTCCTATACGACGAAGTTCATCGACACGACCCCGGAACTGTTCAGCCAGGTGAAGCGGCAGGACCGCGCCACCAAGCTGTTGAACTATCTCGCCGACGTTTCGGTCAACGGCCATCCGGAAACGCGCGGCCGCCCTGCCCCCAACCCGGAGGCAGCCGCGCCCATCGTTCCTTACCTCAATGGCAAGGCACCGGATGGAACAAGGCAAAGGCTGGATACGCTCGGTCCCGAAAAATTCGCGCAATGGATGCGCCAGCAAGGTCAGGTCCTGGTCACCGATACGACGATGCGCGACGGTCATCAGTCACTGCTGGCGACGCGCATGCGCACCCATGACATCGCAGCCATCGCAGGCACCTACGCCCGCGCCTTGCCGCAGCTCCTGTCGCTGGAATGCTGGGGCGGCGCGACCTTCGACGTCGCCATGCGTTTCCTCACCGAGGACCCGTGGGAGCGGCTGAGCAAGGTGCGGGAAGCTGCTCCGAATCTTTTGCTGCAGATGCTGCTGCGCGGCGCCAACGGCGTCGGCTACACCAATTATCCCGACAATGTCGTGCAGCATTTCGTCAGGCAGGCCGCCAGCGCCGGCATCGACCTGTTTCGCGTCTTCGACTGCCTGAACTGGGTCGAGAACATGCGTGTCGCCATGGATGCCGTTGGCACTGAGGGCAAGCTTATCGAAGCAGCCATGTGCTACACAGGCGACATTCTCGACCCGCAACGCGCCAAATACGATCTCAAATACTATGTTGGACTGGCCCGGGAACTGGAGAAGGCCGGCGCGCATATCCTCGCCGTCAAGGACATGTCAGGCCTGCTGAAGCCCAGCGCTGCGCGGGTGCTGTTCAAGGCCTTGCGCGAAGCGACCGACCTGCCGATCCATTTCCACACGCACGACACGTCGGGCCTCTCTGCCGCGACCGTTCTGGCCGCCGTCGAAACCGGGGTCGACGCAATCGACGCGGCGATGGATTCGTTCTCCGGCAACACCTCGCAGCCCTGCCTCGGCTCCATCGCCGAGGCGCTGAAAGGCACGGACCGCGACCCCGGCCTCGACACCGAATGGATCCGGAAAATCTCGTTCTACTGGGAGGCGGTGCGTAACCAGTACGCCGCCTTCGAGAGCGATCTGAAGGGTCCGGCTTCCGAAGTCTATCTGCACGAAATGCCCGGTGGACAGTTCACCAACCTCAAGGAACAGGCCCGGTCGCTCGGTCTGGAGACGCGCTGGCACGAGGTGGCGCAGGCCTACCATGACGTCAACCTGATGTTCGGCGACATCGTCAAGGTGACGCCATCCTCCAAGGTCGTCGGCGATATGGCCCTGATGATGGTCAGCCAGGATTTGACCGTCGCCGATGTCGAGAATCCGGCCAAGGACATCGCCTTCCCTGATTCAGTCGTCTCCATGCTGCGCGGCGATCTCGGCCAGTCGCCAGGGGGCTGGCCGCAAGCGCTGCAGAAAAAGGCGCTGAAGGGCGACAAGCCGATCACCGTGCGGCCGGGGTCGCTGCTCAAGCCGGCCGATTTGAAAGCCAACCGCAAGGACGCCGAGGAAAAGATCGGCCGTCCGATCACCGAATACGAGTTCGCGTCCTGGCTGATGTATCCGAAGGTGTTTTCCGATTTCGCCGCCGCGCAGGAAAATTACGGCCCCGTCAGCGTGCTGCCGACCCCCACCTACTTCTACGGTATGAAGCCGCACGACGAGATTTTCGTCGACATCGAGAAAGGCAAGACGCTGGTTGTGCGATGCTTCGCCATTGGCGAGGTCGACGAGAAGGGCATGGTCACCGTGTTCTTCGAACTGAACGGCCAGCCGCGCCGCATCAAGGTGCCGGACCGCGTGCATGGGGCATCCGCCGCCAAGGCACGGCAAAAGGCGGAGGCCGGCAACGACGCCCATCTCGGCGCGCCGATGCCCGGCGTCGTCTCGGCCGTGACGGTGTCTGCCGGCCAGACGGTGAAGGCCGGCGACGTGCTGCTTTCCATTGAAGCCATGAAGATGGAAACCGCCCTTCACGCCGAGCGCGACGGCGCCATATCGGAAGTTCTGGTCCGCGCCGGTGATCAGATCGACGCCAAGGATCTGCTGATCGTTTTCGGCTGAACGGACCACTGGCGGGAGAGCCGGCGATAGCGCTTGACCCCGACGCCGGGGTCGGGCATCGAACCCGCTGAAAAAGCGCCGGCATGAATTGCGAGTCGGCGCGGGAACATGCGGAGACAATCATGGCCGACGACATCACCGAAACCAGCCAGACCGTGGCCGCCGGCCAGTTGCGTGCCCTCATCGAGCGCATCGAGCGCCTCGAAGAGGAGAAGAAGACCATTTCCGACGACATCAAGGAGGTGTTCGCCGAGGCCAAGGGCACCGGTTTCGACACCAAGGCCATTCGCACCATCGTCCGCCTACGCAAGAAGGATCAGGCGGAGCGGCAGGAGGAGGAATCGATCCTCGATCTCTACAAGGCCGCTCTCGGCATGGAGTGAGCGCAGCGCGCCAATGCATGTCGCCCCAAAAGTGCGCAGCGGTTTTGGGAAAACGCCATGCATACAACAAGGACTTAAAGCGCGCGTACCGCCACAGCGACCGGCTGCTCCATCCTCAACCCGTTTCGCAGCGGCAGACCGAATGCCGGCGCCTCAATCTCGAATACATCGCCATCTCGCGCCGCGACGCCGTCGGCAAACGACAGCGTCGCCGTGCCGAACATGTGGACGTGCACATCGCCCGGCTGGCGAAAGGCCGCATATTTGAAATGATGGTATTCGAGATTGGTGATGCTGTGCGACATGTTTGCCTCGCCGGACAGGAAGGGCTTTTCCCACAGCGTCGCTCCATCGCGCAGGATGCGCGACATGCCTTCAATATCCTCGGGCAGGTCGCCGAGCAGGATTTCAGGACCGAAGGCGGCATTGCGCAGCTTGGAATGCGCCAGATAGAGATAGTTGACGCGCTCGGTCACGTGGTCCGAGAACTCGTTTGACAGCGTGAAGCCGACGCGGAACGGCTGGCCGTCGTCGCCAATGACGTAGATGCCGGCGATTTCAGGCTCCTCCCCCGCATCTCCGGCAAAGGCCGGCGACACCAGCGTGCCGCCCGGCGCCACCGCCATCGTGCCGTTGCCCTTGTAGAACCATTCTGGCTGGACGCCGATTTTCCCGCCTGCAGGCTTGCCGCCCTCAAGTCCCATGCGGAACATCCTCATCGAATCGCTCGCCTGCTCATCGCCCTCGGCGGCAAGCTTGCGGTGCATCGAATCGCGCGCCGATGCCGACCCCAGATGCGTCAGCCCGGTGCCCGTGAGATGGAGGTGGGCAGGGTCGGCATGATTGATCGGCAGCATCAGCAGGCCTTTTCGATAGGCCGACTCGAGATCAACCCCTTCACCGAACCCTTTGCGCTCGATAAGCGCCTTGAGCCCGGTGCCGGTACGCGCCGCTTCCAGCGCCAGCGAATAGACGCTGCGGGCGCCGTTGACGATGCGCGGCTTGCCGCCATTCCTGGCGACCACCCGGATCGTCTGCGAATCGTCCAACACCTGCGATACCAGCATCGCCCTTCCTTCTCGTGCGTCCGGCCTGCCGATCGGCAAACGGTATGCCGGCGCGGCGCGAAACCGCGCCACGATCGAAACTCCAATCTGTCTTGTGCTCGCAGCTGTCTCCGGTTCGCTGCGTGCCGGCAGGCCCGTGATCCCGCCGGAGTAGTCTCCGGACAGTCTCTCCCGGTTCAGGCCTTGTTCTTGTTGTAGACGTCGAAGATCACTGCGCCGAGCAACACCAGGCCCTTGACCACCTGCTGGTAATCGACATTGACCCCCATGATCGACATGCCGTTGTTCATGACGCCCATGATGAAGCCACCGACCACCGCGCCAACGACCTGGCCGACGCCGCCCATCGCCGAAGCGCCGCCGATGAACACGGCGGCGATGACGTCAAGCTCGCTGCCCAGTCCGGCCGCCGGCACCGCCTGACCGAGACGGGCGGCGATGATCAGGCCGCCAAGCGCCGACAGCACGCCCATATTGACGAACACAAGCAGGGTCAGCCGCTCGGTCTTGATGCCCGAAAGCTGCGCCGCCTTGGCGTTGCCGCCCATGGCGTAGATGCGCCGGCCGATCGTCATTCGCTTGGTCACGAAAACGAACAGCCCGATCAGCAGGCCCATGACCACGAGCACGACCGGCAGGCCCCTGTATGTTGCGAATTGATAAACAAGGAACAGGACGAGGGCGCTCATGATCACGGTCTTGATCAGGAACAGGCTGAAGGGCTCGGCTTCGTAGCCGTGACGCTCGCGCGTGCGGCGCGATCGGATGCCGAAAAAGGCCGAGGCCAGAACGCAGATGATGCCGATAATGACTGTCGTCATCTGTAGCGAAAGGCCGCTTCCAAAGATGGTCTTTCCGGCTGCGTTCACCGTTGGCGGCACCAGCGTCCATGTCCCGATGAGTTCGGGAATGAAGCCGGAGCTGAGCGCCTTGAACCCGGGGGGGAGCGGCCCCACAGAAGAGCCACCGCCCAGCAGCGCCTGGCACAGGCCGCGGAATATCAGCATGCCCGCCAGGGTGACGATGAAGCTCGGTATTCGATGGTACGCGATCCAGTAGCCCTGAGCTGCGCCGATGAGGCCGCCGATGATCAAGCAGACGATCGACACAACCAGGGGATTGCTGAATATCCCCAGCGGCCAGATCACCATCATCATCGCCGCCAGTGCGCCTATGAACCCGGCCACGGAGCCGACGCTGAGGTCGATATGACCCGATACGATCACCAGCAGCATGCCCAGCGCCATGACGATGATGAAGCTGTTCTGCTGGACGAGGTTGGACAGGTTGACCGGTTTGAACAGCGTTCCGGACGTCGTGTACTGGAAAAACAGCATGATCGCGATCAGCGCCAGAACCAGCCCGTATTCGCGCAGGTTGGTGACGAGCGCCGAAACGGCCATGCGCGGTTTCTGCTGGACGTCTTCGGCGACGCCCGTCGGCGTCGGAACGCTTTCGGTGCTCATGATGCTTTTCCTTCTCCCCGGACGATAGCGCGCATGATTTTTTCCTGACTGGCTTCGGTCGACGCCATTTCGCCGACCATGCGCCCTTCATTCATGACGTAGATGCGGTCGGTTATGCCGAGCAATTCCGGCATCTCGGATGAGATGACGATGACCGCCCTGCCTTCGGCGGCCAGACGCGCAATGATTGTGTAGATTTCATACTTGGCGCCGACATCGATACCGCGTGTCGGCTCGTCGAGGATCAGAACCTTTGGGTTGGCGAACAGCCACTTCGACAGCACGACCTTCTGCTGGTTGCCGCCCGAAAGATTGCCCGTCAGCTGATAGACGCTTGAAGCGCGGATGTTGGTCTTTTTGCGATAATCGTTGGCGACATCGAGTTCCCGCAAATCGTCGATCACGTTGTGCCGCGACACGCCGTCGAGATTGGCCAGCGTGACGTTGTGCTTGATATGATCGATCAGGTTGAGGCCGTACATCTTGCGGTCTTCGGTAACGTAGGCGACGCCTTGCTCGACCGCCCTGCTCACCGAGGATATATCGATCGGCTTGCCGTCGAGGAACACTTCGCCCGTGATCCGGCGCCCGTAGGAGCGGCCGAAGAGGCTCATCGCGAATTCGGTGCGCCCCGCGCCCATCAGGCCGGCAATGCCGACCACCTCGCCTTTGCGGACGTGGATATCTATGCCCTTGATCACTTGCCGCTCGGCATGCAGCGGGTGATAGACCGACCAGTCCTTCACCTCGAACACCGTTTCGCCGATGCTGGGCTCGCGTGGCGGATATCGGTCGTCGAGCGAACGGCCGACCATGGAGGTGATGATGCGGTCCTCGCTGATGTCCTTCTTGCCAAGCGTTTCGATGGTCTGCCCGTCGCGGATGATCGTTACGTGATCGGCGACCCGGTGTATCTCGTTGAGCTTGTGCGAGATGAGGATCGACGTGATGCCTTCCCGCTTGAACTCCAGCAGAAGATTGAGCAGAGCCTGGCTATCCTTTTCGGACAGGCTCGCTGTCGGCTCGTCGAGGATCAGGAGCCTCACTTCCTTGCTGAGCGCCTTGGCGATCTCGACCAGCTGTTGCTTGCCAACGCCGATATTGGTGATCAGTGTCTTGGGGTCCTCGTTGAGACCCACCTTTTTCAAGAGAGCCCTGGTCCGCTTCTCGTTGGCGTTCCAGTCGATGATGCCGTACCTGGCATGCTCGTTGCCGAGAAAGATGTTTTCGGCAATCGAAAGCATCGGCACGAGCGCCAGTTCCTGATGGATGATGACGATGCCGAGATGCTCGCTGTCACGGATGCCCTTGAACTGGCATTCCTGCCCCCGATAGATGATTTTTCCATCGTAGGAACCGGCCGGATACACGCCCGACAGCACTTTCATCAGCGTCGATTTGCCGGCGCCGTTTTCCCCGACAATCGCGTGGATTTCGCCCTCTTCGACACTGAGGTTGACGTTCGACAGCGCTTTCACGCCAGGAAACGTCTTGGTGATGTTGCGCATTTCCAGAATTGTCGAAGCCATTTGGAATGCCGCTCCTGCGAGCATCGGATTGAAGAATCCGGGTTTCGGAAGCTCCGATGCCCAATCAAGTTACCTGATCGTCACTGCATGCTCCGGTGAGCGTACAATGATCCATGCCAGTCGGGAAATAAAACCGTTGATCGTGAGCAAAGGGGCTCCGCCTGGAAAGGCGGAGCCCGAAATTGCCGCTTGCGGCTACTTCAGCTCGTCGGCCTTGATGTAGCCGGAGTCGACCACCAGCGCCTGATAGTTCGACTTGTCGACTTCATGAGGCGTCAGCAGGATCGACGGAACGACCTTGACGTCGTTGTTGTAGGTCTTCTCGTCGAGGCCTTCGGGCTTGCCGCCCGACAGCACCTTGTCGACGAGCTCGACAGTGGCCTTGGCGAGTTCGCGCGTATCCTTGAACACGGTCGAATACTGTTCGCCCGAGATGATCAGCTTGACCGAGGCGGTTTCGGCGTCCTGACCGGTGACGATCGGCCAGGGCTGGGCGTCCGTTCCGTAACCCACGGCGCGCAGCGATGCGGTGATGCCGCGCGACAGGCCGTCATACGGCGACAGCACGCCATCGACGCGGCTGCCGTCCGCATAGTTGGCCGACAGCAAATTATCCATGCGCGCCTGGGCGGTGGCCGCCAGCCAGCGCAACGTGCCGACCTTGTCCATGCCCATCTGGCCGGACTTCACCTTGATGGAACCGTCATCGATCAGTGGCTGCAGCACCGACATGGCGCCGTCGTAGAAGAAGAAGGCGTTGTTGTCGTCGGGAGAGCCACCGAACAGTTCGACGTTCCACGGCTTGGTGTTCGGGAAGCGTTCCTTGAGCCCTTTCACAAGCGAAGTGGCCTGGATCACGCCGACGCCAAAATTGTCGAAGGTGGTGTAATAGTCGACGTTTGCCGTCTTCTTGATCAGGCGATCATAGGCGATGACGACAGTGCCGGCGTCAGCCGCCTTCTGCAGCGCGTCAGACAATGTAGTGCCATCGATCGAAGCGATAATCAGCGCTTTCGGACCCTTGGTGATTTCGTTTTCCAGCTGGCTGAGCTGGTTCGGAATATCGTCCTGCGCATATTGCAGATCGACCGAGTAGCCCAGAGCCTCGAGCTGGGACTTGACGGCGTCGCCGTCATTGATCCAGCGCTGCGAGGTCTTGGTGGGCATCAGAACGCCGACCAGGCCCTTGTCGGCGGCATGCGCCGAATAGGTCATGGCGGCGAGGCTTACCGCCAAGGCGGCGCCTAGTGTCTTGATGATTTTCACGTGCTCTCTCCCTTGTTGTTGGACACGATTCCGCAGCGCGGAGTCGCACAATCGGTCAGAAGCGCCAAAGCGCGGCGGCGTGCCGTTCAGTCTCCGGTATCCTCCCAATTGCCTGCCGAATTGATCGCCATTGAGGCCAGGCAGCCTCATTCGCGGCCCGGCGGCAGCGCACATCAAACCTCTTTCTCTTTGACATAACTGTCAAATGCGATTTTGGATGTTTGATATATCGATTATGGTATGGAAAACGGCACCCGACAAGCATGAGGCTGGCAATGTCGACATCTGCGATCAGGCATGAGCGGTTCTCGACCGAAGGTGTAATGCTCCAGCGCAGCGGCCTGAGTATCAGGCATATGCGCATGATCGTGGCACTGGAAGAACACGCTCGCATCAGCGCTGCGGCGCAGGTCATGAACATCTCGCAACCGGCCGCCTCGCGGATGATTTCGGAAATGGAAGCCATCGTTGACGCCAAGCTCTGCGAGAGGCTGCCGCGCGGCATAACGCTCACCGCCTATGGCAGGACGCTCGCCCGGCGCGCCCGCAGCATCCTCCTGGAAATGCACGAAGCCGACCGTGAGATCGCGGAACTGAAAACCGGCAAGGGCGGGTCCGTTTTTCTCGGAGCCGTTACAGCCCCGGCGGTGGAACTGGCGGTGCCGGCGATCCGCGAGATCAGGCGCCTGCACCCCCATGTCGAGATTTCGGTCCAGGTGGAGACCAGCAGCGTGCTGGCGCGCGAACTCGTCGCGTCGCGGCACGACTTCATCATCGCCCGCATCCCCGACGACCTGAACCCCCGGCTTTTCGTCAATCGCGTCATCGGCGTCGAGAAGGCCTGCCTGATGGTCCGGCGCGGCCATCCCCTGCTTCAGGGCGCCACGCCGGTCCAGTTGGAGGACACGGTCGGTTTCGACTGGGTTCTGCAATCCGGCGCATCGCCGCTGCGTCAGGCGCTGGAAGCCAACTTCCTCACCCGCAACATCCCGTTGCCCGAGCGGTTCCTCAACACCAGCTCGCTGCTGTTGACGCTGGTGATGGTGGCGCAGTCCGACGCCATCGCACCCGTGTCGGTGCAGGTTGCCCGCTTCATCCAGAATCCCGAAGGCCTCGGCGGCGCAATCGACGTCATCCCCATCGGCTTCGAGATCGAGGTACGACCCTATAGCCTGATCACGGTAAAGAACCGCACCCTCTCGCCTGCCGCCAAGATGCTGTACGATTTCATTCTCGGCCAGGTCGCCTGACGAAACCGTGCCACGACCACCCGGAGAGCGAGCCGGCTTTCCGCGCGGCTGCGTTCATGCTTTGCTTGGCGGAATGCGAGGACTGCCATGGACGACCCGAGACATGTGCTTTCGCCTTTTTCCTCCGCCGCCGAACAGGGCCGGGCGCTAGAGCGAGGAACCGCGACATCAAGCGTCATCATTCGCGGCGCGCTGGACCGCATCGCCGCCCATGACGCGACCCTGCACGCCTTCATAAGCGTGTTCGGCGAAACCGCCATGCAATCGGCCGGGGAGTCCGACAGGAGGCGCGCCAACGGCAGCTCCCTCGGACCGCTGGATGGCATCCCCTTCGCGGTCAAGGACCTCTTCCATGTCGAGGGCTATCCCACTCGCGCCGGTTCGCTTGCCTTGCCGGATACGCCGGCGGCGACGACCGCCTCCGCGGTAAAAAGACTGGTCGCGGCAGGCATGATCCCGCTCGGCAAGGTCCATACCGTTGAGTTCGCCTTCGGCGGCTGGGGCACCAATCCCATAACAGGCACGCCCTTGAACCCGCGCGACCTCGCAGTGCCGCGCGCGCCGGGCGGATCTTCCAGCGGCTCGGGCGTCGCCGTCGCCGCCGGGCTGGTGCCTGCCGCCCTTGGCACCGACACCGGAGGCTCCGTGCGCAACCCGGCGGCGATGTGCGGCGTCGTCGGGCTCAAGACCTCGCACGGCCTCGTCGGCCGCGGCGGCCTGTTGCCGCTGGCGGCGTCGCTCGACACCATCGGTCCGCTCGCCCGCTCGGTCGAGGATGCCGCCCTGCTCCTCGCCATTCTTGCCGGACGTGATGCCGGTGATCCGGGCACGTTCGGCGCCCCGGCCATGAATCCGCTCGCAATGCTGGAGAACGGCGTCGCCGGCATGCATCTGCGCACGCCTTCGCCGCGAGACCTGGAAAGCGTCCAGCCGGCGGTGCTCGACTGTTTTCATGCGGCCGTATCCGAGCTGCGCAGCCTCGGTGCGGAAATCGAGGAAAAGGAAATGCCGCGGCCGCCCGAAGGCTATAAGGCCATCGCCGGAGACATCATGGCGGCCGAGGCATGGCACCATCTCGGCCACCATGTGGAAGACGACGCCAGCGTCGTGCATCAGGTCATCCGCGACCGTGTACTGAAGGGCCGCGGCCTTGCCGATAGCTATCTGCAGCTGATGGCGGACCGACGTGCCGCGCAGGTGGAATTCGACGCCTACCTCGCCGGTGCCGACGCGTTCCTCACACCCACCTCGCCGATCGTGGCTCCGCCACTGACCGAAGTCGATGAAGCGCAGATGCCGCTCGGCACTTTTACCCGCTTCGTCAACATGCTGGACATGGCCGCGCTCAGCGTTCCGGTCGGCCTGGTCGATGGCCTGCCGGCTGCGCTGCAGATCATGGTGCGCCGATTCGAGGATGCGACGGCGCTGCGGATCGGCAGGGCGCTGGAGACGAAGCGCGGCACATTGTTCGAGCCGCCGCCGGGCTTCGACTGAGCGGCGCATGAACGGTGAAGAGCCTGATCACACCGAGTTGCTGAGATGGCGGTTGAAGATCGCATAAATGCCGACAACGACGGAAAGCACGCCGCACAGCAAAAGCACCAGCGGCGCGCCGAACATCCCGGAGGCCAAGCCGCCAAGACCCAGCGCAACCGGCATCGCGACCTTGAACGCCGCGCCGGTAATGCCGGTCACACGCCCCACCATGTCGGCCGGCGTCAGCTCCTGCCGCAATGTCCATACGCATACGGACAGGACAGACGAAGCGAACTGGCTGACGACCATGGCCACGAACATTGGCGTCACGCCGTAGAGGAAGCCCACCGCCTGGGCCACCCCCATCGCGACCAGCGAACCCGACAGCAGGCCGCCCATGCCGAACCGTCGCCGCAGCGCCGGCGTCACCACGCTCCCGGCGAATCCGCCAGCGCTGGCGCAGGCGACCAGCGCGCCCACCTCCGCTTCATTCAAATGCAGCCCATCGCGCGCCCAGAACAACGCGGTGAGTGCAAAAACGCCTTCCGTGGCATTGGCCAGCGCCGCCACGATGGACAGGTGCACCAGGCCTTTGTTATGCCAGAAAGCCTGCCAGCCCTGCTTGAGCGATTGCGAAAGAGGCTCGCGCATACGCGGCGGCGGCTCGACAGGATGCAGCGCCAGCAACGCAACCAACGCCGCCAGCACCAGCGCCGCCGGCACCAGGATCGCCGCCTCGAAGCTGGCGAAATAGATCAGGAAGCCGGTCATCAGCGCGCTGAGCATTTCGAATGTTCGCGCCGCCGCGCCGATGCTGGCATTGGCGCTGGTCAAAAGCGATTGCGGCAGACTGGTCTTGATCACCACGTTCTGTGCGTTGATGAACCAGTAATTGCTGGCGAAGAAAACCATGACGACCGCATAGCTCAACCAGTTCATGCCGCCCATGCGCGCCAGCAGAACGTAAAGCAGCGCTAGCGCCAGCGCCTGCACCGCCACGGCCGCCAGCATCGGTAGCCGTTTCGGCAACCGGTCGATGAGCGCCCCGATCAGGAAAGCGAGAACGATGGTGGGAATGAACTGCAACGACCTGATGGCCGCCATATCCAGCGCGGAATTCGTCAGTTGATAGATGACCAGCGGCAGGCCGAGGCTGGTCATCTGAAACGCCAGGCTTATCAAGATGCTGGCCAGGTAAAGTCGTACGAAGCTGCCGTTACGCCACAACGAACTGGATTCGCCGCCCTGCGGCGTCCTCGCCTGCGTCATATTCGATCGGCCTGTACCAAATTCTCCGCCGGGTTCGGGCGAAGCCGCTTACCCGCGGTGCTTCTTTGCCTCATGTATATACGAACCCACTTTTGAACTCAGCAAGCGATCAACGCCTACCCGCCACAAATTCCAGTCTTCGTCCGTCAGAGCTTCCAGACCGTTGTGCTGTTCGAAAGGCTGGTTACGGCTTTGGTCGAAGAAAGCACGCGGCAGCGAAAAGACCTGCCCAATCGGCCGATGCCGTTTGAACGATACGGGCGCGTCCGTCTTGTGGAACCGAAGATTGACGATGATCGGCCCGCGCCACCAGTCTGTGTCGATTACTCCGTCGAACACGTCATACTCCAGCGAGCCCGGCATGTTGATCGGTGCGCGCACCCATATGGAATCCTGAGGGTCGGTCACCAGCATATAGCCGGTCCAGACCTGGATCACGCCCAGCTCCGGGAATACGTCGAGAAAAGGCGGAACACCATGGATGCCCCGCGCTTCGGCGATGGCTTCGAATTTCTCGGCATAGTTCGGGAAGGTAATCTGGTCGACAAGCATCCAGTCTTCCGAATCATCGAACATGATGAAGAAGTTTCGGCCGTCCCAGTTCAGATGGAAATTAAGCGGTGGATAGACGTACCAACCGATCGAGGACGCAACATTGAGCGGCGCACAGAATTTCCGGCCGCGCAGCGGAGCGTGATCTTTGGCATCCGCAGAAGCCGACTCGATGTCGGGTGCGGGGTCATACACCTTGATGAAACGGACCGTCATTTGAACGTTTCCTGCTTTGCGTTGTGTTCAGTTCAGATTTTGGGACTCTAGAGCCGCCGTGCCGAATATATCAACTACGCCGGGCGGCAGCGATGAGAGATCTTGCGGCATCTCGGCATTCGGGTCGATCAGCGCATTCACATAACGGATCAGCACGGCGCCGGCCGGCAGATCGAACACACGTGACAGGTGATCGATCTTCTCCCAGTCGGTCTTCTCATACGCCAGCATGGCCGCGATTTCGCACAGCATCTTCGGCTTGAATCCACGCTGGCCAACCCGAATGACGCGCAGGAAACGCAGGGCCGAAATCATCATCCCCGCCGGCTGGTCGGGTATGTTTCCTTCCGGGCTCGGAACCGTGTGCGGATTGATCGCCTCGAAATCGACAACCGGCGAGTAACTGAGCGTCGGCTCGATGTTGATGATGAGAAGAACGTCCCCACCCTTCTTGACCAGGGGATAGAAATGATCGGGAAGCACTTCCTGTGTATCGGCGTCGACATCGAACTTCACATTGCGCGCCAGCGCATAGACCTTCTCGAATGAGGTACGCCGCAGCGCCTCCTTCTTGGCCTGTTCGGTGACAGGTGCGAATTCAATATCCATGGTGACGGTCTGCTCGGCAAAGCCGTGCCTTTCGCAGATTTCCCGGAACGTTGCGACGGTGCCGCGCGGCAGAACGATATCGAGATCGGCGCGCCGTCCGAAGCAATGACCGTGAAAGAGATGCCGCTTGCCCAGGCCCTGCGTCAGCAAGGCTGGTCCGCTATCGGCAAATTCACGCAAGACAGGACCGGCAAATCGAAGCTGCTCATCCTGGATGCGATCGTAAAGGAGCTGAAATTCCTGAAATTCTTCAAGCGCCATGAAAGCGAGCGATTCGAGCTTGAATTTCTGCAGCTCTGCGACACGCTCTCGAAAAAACAGACCCACTTTGGGGTCGAGCGGCCGATTGTTCTGGATATCGGCGGTTGCAATCAGACAGTGGCGAAGAAGACGTTGCTCATCTTCTGACACACTGACCATATCGACTCCCGAAAATGCCCGGGGACAGCAAGCTGCCCCCGGAACACCTAATTAACGCCGAACCGAACCGAGACCCGGGATGAACTTCGAACCCTGGACAGCGCCACGGGTATCGGCAACGAGAACGTTGCGACGAACCGAGCCGTTGCCGGGGATGAACTTCGAACCCAGGACAGCACCACGGGTATCGGCGACAAGTACCTTAGCAAGTTTCTTCATGGTTTTACTCCTTTGAGAAACACGAAAAAGTTATCAGCCGACGAAATTGGAGTCAATCTCAAATTCGAGACGAATTGCGGTTTTTGAAGTCGTTTTCCAAATCCGATACTTCTCTTCGATCACAATTTCTTACAACGGGACCGAGCCGCCTCGTCGACCAACTTTCAACCACCAAACTACCGATTCGTTCCGAAATAAAGCAGTTTATTAAGCGGAGATGTACTCCGTTTAACTGCTGGCGCAGAAATTATAACCTACTAAATCTATCGTATTTGATCATTCTTGCCTGTCGGCTTTGGCCCTGTGATGCAACCAAAACATTGTGCCAAAAGGCCTTTCTCTAGCCACGCCCTGCCGAATCCGGCTATGGCTTTCCTGCTGGACCAGCGCCCCCGTGGAAGTTGCCCCGCCGGCTGAACAAGCACCGGGGCTATGCATATGACGCCTGACCTCACATCTTCCGACAATCGCTCTGCCGCCTTCAGCCACGCGCCGTTCGTGCGCTATTGGTCAGCGCGCTTCCTCACCACCTTCGCTGCACAGATCGTTTCGGTCGCCGTCGGCTGGCAGATGTACGATCTGACTGGCGATCCTTTCGATCTCGGGCTGGTCGGGATCGTGCAGTTCGTGCCGGCGCTTCTTCTCGTCGTCGTCACCGGCGTGGTGTCCGACCGATTCGGCCGCCGCATGGTGATGGGACTGGCCGTGCTGCTCGAAGTGCTGTGCACGCTTGCCCTGCTGGCTCTGGCATTGCATGGCGATCTGGTCACGCCGCTGCCGATTTTTCTCGTTCTGGCGGTGTTCGGCACGGCGCGCGCGTTCTTCAGCCCGGCATCCGCCTCCCTCGTCGCCAATCTCGTGCCGGCCGAGGATTTCAGCAATGCCGTCGCCTGGAACTCCTCGGCCTGGCAGATGGCGACGATTGTCGGGCCGGTGGCGGGCGGTCTGCTTTACGGCGTCTCCGCCGAAGCCGCTTACGGCACTGCAGCCGCGCTGATGATTGCCGCCGCCGCGATGATCTTTTCCATCCCGAAACCCATGCAGCACAGTGAGACCGACAAGCCGACGCTAACGACGTTGTTTGCCGGCTTCCGCTACATCTGGGGCGAGAGGATCGTTCTTGGCGCGATATCGCTGGATCTGTTCGCCGTCCTGCTTTCGGGCGCTTCGGCGCTGCTGCCCATCTACGCGCGCGATATACTTGATCTCGGCCCCTGGGGCCTCGGACTGCTGCGTTCAGCACCTGGCGTCGGCGCCATATGCGTCGCCGTCTGGCTCGCCGGGCACCCGATCCGCGATCACGCCGGTGCGGTCATGCTCATCTTTGTCGGTCTGTTCGGCGTTTTCACCGTGGTGTTCGGCCTTTCCACCATCACCTGGGTCTCGATTATGGCGCTCGCCATGCTCGGCGCAACCGACATGATCAGCGTCTATGTGCGCGAGACCCTGATCCAGCTGTGGACGCCCGACCAGGTCCGTGGCCGGGTCAACGCCGTCAACCAGGTGTTTGTCGGCGCCTCGAACGAGCTGGGCGAATTTCGCGCCGGCACCATGGCGGCGCTGGTCGGCGCCGTGCCCGCCGTCGTTGCCGGCGGCATCGGCGCGGTGATCGTCGCCGGCCTTTGGGGCATGCTGTTCCCGCAACTGCGCAAGGTGCGTCATCTCAATGGCAGGCTGTAGGCAATCGATTCCTATGGCCGACCGCCAACCGCCGGCTTGCCAAAAATCGTTTCGAGGAATTCGCCAAGCCAGCGCCTGAGATGCATGTCCCAGATCAGCCGGCCGCCGAGATGGTCCCGGCCGGGTTGCGCCCCCGGCAGCTCGAAGCGTTGTTCGGCCCGCACCACCCAACGGTGCATCATGATGCGTGTCAGCTCCGCATGGAACTGCACGCCCCATGCGTTCTTGCCGTAGCGAAACGCCTGGTTCGGATAGGTGTCGGCCGTCGCCAGCAGAGTCGCGTCCTTCGGCAGCGAAAACCCCTCGCGGTGGAACTGGTAGACCATTTCCGGCCAGTGCATCAGATCGCGGCCGGCCTCCGTCGCCCGGATCGGATACCAGCCGATCTCCACCAGTCCCTCGCCATGACCCTCGACCTTGCCGCCCAGATGGTTGCACAGCATCTGGGCACCCAGGCAGATCCCGAGCAGCGGCCGGTTCTCCTTCAGCGGCACCGCCAGCCAGTCCGTTTCGCGTTTGACGAATTCCTCACCGTCATTGGCGCTCATCGGCCCGCCGAACACCACCGCGCCGGCGTGACCGTCCAGCGTTTCGGGCAGCGCATCGCCCAGCGGCGGACGGCGGACGTCAAGGTCGAAACCGCCTTCGATCAGCATGTGGCCGACACGGCCCGGGCTTGAACTTTCCTGATGCAGGACGATCAGGATTTTGGGCCGTGGTCTTGCTGGCATCGAAAGGCTGACCCTGCGATTATTCGTCTTTAGGAGCACCCGGAACATGCGCCGAAGCGCGGCGTCGCGCCTCGATGCGGTCGGCACGCTCGACGCCGATCAGTTCGGCGACGCGCCACACAATATTGTCTTCGAGCTCGTGCAAGTCGCCATCGGCATAGACCACTTCCCACATCAGGCCGATGAAGACCCGGCGCGCGTCCATGTCGAGGTGTCGCTTGAGCACGCTGGTGAAGGCATAGAGATCGATGGCTTCATTATCGGCCTTTTCCCCAGCCGCCGCCAGCGCCTCGAGCGCATTGCCGGTCACGCCATAAGCCTGCGACAGCACATGCTTGAAGCGCTCCCATTCGGCATCCTGACGAACACCGTCGGCATTCATGACGTGGTAAAGCAGCGCTGCCGCCGCGACCTGCAATTCATCGCCGGTATCACGACGATCGCCACCGCCCGGCAAATCCTTCAGGAAAGACAATACGCGTTCGAACATACCACCGCCCATGACCTGGAGATTACCGTGGAAGCATCACAAAAATCAAAACAAACGGAAGCGGCGCGACGACTTTTCTTCCTCTTGCTCAAGAGGCTCGACACCGGGATCGTCGGGCAAACGCACCGTCTCGTCGTCCTTCTCCGGGATCGGCGGCTCGGCATCGAGTATCACGGCATCGGCGAAGGGCTCGATCCTGCCTGAATCGACATTTGCAGCCTTCTCCGTGGCCACCTTATTGTCGCCATCCGCGATCCCGGCGGCCTGTATCGGCGAAGACGCCGCGGCAGGCGCTGTCCGTACCGGTTCGGGTGGCGCCACAAGCACGGGCGGCGGCACTCCAGCCTCGTCGTCCTGTCCTTCGATCAGCCGGCCCAGCCGTTCCGGCGGCGAACGCCATTCGAAGGCATCGAGCCTGCCTGTGACCGGCGAGATCGGCGCCCAGCGTTCGGAGACGACGCCATCGGCGATCCAGGCCGGATCGCCTGGCGCCCGCACCGCACGTCCGAGATACTGCCGGACCTTGCCCTGGTTGCCGGTTTCGGCCTCCTCGATGTCGGCCAGCAGAAGATAGCCGCCCTCGCTCTGCTGCATCCGCAGCGCCGCCTCGGCTTCGTGCCGGGCGGTGGCGAAATCCTGCGCATCGAGCGCCGCTCGCGCCACAGCCAGCGACGACTGCGGATTGTTCTTCTTCATCTCCTGCAGTTTCCTTGCCCGGCCAAGCCGGTCGAGGACCGCATCGCCCGGACGCGCATGGGTATAGAGGTCGGCGATATCGGGGTGCGGTTCGGCCCGCCACGCCGTTTCCAGGATTTTCGAACCCTTGCGAACATCGTTGCCCCGGAACAGCGCCTTGGCTGCAACGACCGCCGCTGGTGCGAAATTCGGCTGCAGCCGGTTGGCTTCCACCGCTGCTGTCTTCGCGGCAGCCGGATCGCTATCGAGCAGCGCCTCGGCCTTGGCGGTCAACAGCACGGCGCGGCGACGGTTGGCGGCATCGCGGTCGATCTGCCTGGTCGATTTCTGGGCGTCGATCAGCTTCAGCGCACCATCCCAGTCGCCACGCTGGACGAGATCTTCGATGGTCGATTCCGCTGCCCAGGCAAGCTGCGGCGCCGAAGCGGCGGCGCGCCCGGCATAGTGCCGCGCGGCGTTGCGGTCGCCTAGCCTTTCAGCTTCGAGATACAACCCGCGCAGCCCCAGCAGGCGCATTTCCGGATCGTCCAGCATCGCCTCGAACTTGGCGCGTGCGCCCTCGTGGTCACCCTCCAGCAGGGAAGCCTGCGCGTCGAGTAGCTGGATCAGCGGTTCCTGGTCGGAGCGGATAAGCTTGGCGGCTTCCTTGTTCTTCTTGCGCGCCAGCGCGCCGTCGCCGGCTCCCGCCGCGATCATCCCGGTCGACAGAGCCTGGTAGCCGCGATCGCGCTGCCGCACGCGAAAGTGCCGCGCGATGGCGTAAGGACTATTCCAGATCGATTTCACCAGCCACCAGGCGATCATCACCGCCGCGACGATGGCGACCACCGCCACCGCCGCCACCATCAGGCTGACCTGATACTGGTAGCCGTTGAAGGTGACGACCATGTCGCCCGGCCGGTCGGCCAGCCAGGCAAAGCCGAGGCCGAGCGCGAAGACGACGAGAAGGAAGATGAGGATACGGATCATCTAGGTCACGCCTTCATCGCGCTGGAAACCAGAGCGTCGATCTGCTTTTCGACTTCGATCCGCGCTTTGAGCTTGGCGGCGAATTCCGCGCCAGCTGTCTTGGCGGCTTCCGGCAGCGTGTCATATTCGGCCAGTGCCTTGGCATAGTCGCCCTGCGCGACCGCAACCTCCATACGCGCGACGGTTTCCGGTACGCCCTCTCCTGCAACCGCGCCGACCGGACGCACCTTGACCAGCGACTCGGCGCTTGTCATCAGCCGGGCGAAAACCCCGGCGTCCTCGCTGACCGGCACATCGGCGGCGACCATCGCGGTCGCGGCGGCGTCGGCTTGCGTGGCGATTTCGGCGCGCGTCGGCACGCCCTTTTCCGCAAAAGCGCGCAACGGGGCGATCTCCGGCGCATTCGGCAGGATCGCCGCGAACGTATCCAGCTCTGCGGCGAAGGGAGCGCCCCGATCGAGCGCCGCCTTCAGCGCCGATGCGGCTATGGCGAGTGCGACCTTCGGCTGCGACGCCTGCGCATCGACCTTGGACGAAAGCTGCGAGACGGATTGTTCAAGCGCCGCGAGCCGTCCCTCCTGGGTGGTCGCCGCTTCGCCGGCCGACTTCACCAGCGCGTCGAGTGCAGCGATCTTCTCGTTGACCGGGCCGAGATCAACCGGAGCCGCATTGCCCTGCTGCCGAAGTGCCGCCACCGCCGCTTCGACCTCTGCGACCTTGCCACCAAGTGCAGAAAGGCCGGTTTCGCCGCCGCCTTGGCCAACTTTCGTTTTCAAAGTCGCCAGATCGGCCTTCACCTGATCGAGCGCAGAGGCAAGGCTGCTCACCTGTGCCGTGCCATCGTCGTTGGCGGACGCCGCGCGCAAATCGGCCACCTGGCTCTTCAGCGATGATATCTCGCCGTTGACACCCTCGAGCGACACGCCATTGCCCGGCGCTCCCAGAACGCCGGCAAACTGCAGCGCACCCGCGCCCGCCAGTGCAATCACGGCGCCGATCAACCCGGCTCCAATTCTACCCATGCCGCTACGCTTCGGTTCGACGTTGGTCATGGAGTCTCCTGCCGGATGGTCCTGACTCCGCTCATCTTCCGCCAGCCGATCTTCGTCTGCCGGCTTTTCGCCTTTGCCGGACTCGGGCTCTTCCTTGAGCCCATAGTCGACGTTTTGGCCGCTTTCGCTGCCGGGTGCCTCATCGACGCCGTCCCAGGGTTCGAACCCGGTCACGCCGGGCTGTTCCGGAGCCTTGTCGGCTGGCCGCGAGGCATTCGCTGCCTGTTCCGCTTCTGCCTCGGGATTGGGCTGGACCTCCGGCGCGGGATCGTCCTGGACCCGCGAAACCTGTCCGGGATCGAGATCGATCGTCACTGGCTCCCGATGGCTCTTCGAGTGCCGCACCTTCGGTGTCTTGACCATGCTTCGGCTCCGCAATTCGTTTCGTTGACCGCCGAACGGCGCTGAGTCTCCTTGGGTCTACCACACCTCAAAGCCGTGAAAAGGGGCGGTGTGATGACGCGGCTCCGTCTCTTCGCTCCAGCAGCGCCAGCAAATCCTCCTCACGCGGCGTCCCGGCGACACGAACTCCATCGCCGGAGGGCCTATATGCCAAGGCGATGCGGGCCGAAAGCGCCAAAACCTCCGCTGCCGCGAACAGCCGGTTCAGCGCAGGTCTCGCGGTCAATTCACCCGCCGCAGCTGCCGCTGTGGCGGAATAGAGCAGGACGGCCTCGACCTTTTCGCCACTCAAGGCCGCAGCCACCTCTTCGCTGGAATAATCCACCGCCATTGTGTCATAGGTTTCAATCGGCTGGACATGAACGCCGGCCCTGTCGAGACGTTCCTCGAGCCCGGCAAACCGGACGCGGCCGCACAGATAGGCGACTGATTTGCCGGCCAATGTCGTGGCAAGCTGATCTGCCAGCGCCCCGGCATCGCCCGGACCTTCCGTCACCGACAGGAATCCCGCCTTGCGCGTCGCTTCCGCCGTCCGGCGCCCGACCGCATGGCAGGGGACGTATTTCAGCAACTCCAGCAGAGCAGCCGATGCGTGGCGGATTGCATTGGCGCTGGTGACGACAACCGCATCGGCATGATTGGCTATTATTTCCGGATCAACGGCCAGCGGCGCCGTCTTCGAAAGCGGCAGTGAAACCGGCTCAAGGCCCATGTCCCGCAGCCGCGCAGCGGTCCGGCTTGCGCCCGGCTCCGGCCGCGTCACCAGCACGCGCCGCATTCAGCTCCAGCCCTCGAAGAAATGCTTTCCGGCCTGGCTTCTGACGTCCAGTCCCGCCTGCGTGCCGATATTCGCGGCCTCGCTGGCCGGACCTTCCAGTCTCACATCGTGTGCTTCGGTGCTGTCGGGCAGGATAACGAGGCCGTTGAAAACCAGACGCCCGCCCTCCACCGCTGCATAGCCGGCGATCGGCGTACGGCAGGAACCGTCGAGCGTCGCCAGAAAGGCCCGCTCACAGGCCAGCGCCTGCCCTGTCGGAATATCGTGGATCGGGACAAGCATTCGCGCCGCCTTCATGTCGCCGATACGGCTTTCGATGCCGATGGCGCCCTGCCCAGGCGCCGGCGGAAAAGCGTCGAGCGGCATCAAGTCGGTGGCAACATGCTCCAGCCCGAGCCGCTTCAGCCCCGCCAGCGCCAGAATGGTGCCGCCGGCGACACCCTCTTCCAGCTTGCGCAGGCGTGTCTGCACGTTGCCGCGGAACATCACCACATCGAGGTCGGGGCGCATACGGCGGATCAGCGCCTGCCGCCGCAGCGACGACGAGCCCACCTTGGCGCCGAGCGGCATATCCGCGATGGTCGCAGCCTGGCTGCCGACGAAGGCGTCGCGCGCATCCTCGCGCGGCAGGAAGGCCGAAAGCTCCAGCCCATCGGGCAGCACTGTCGGCATGTCCTTTGACGAATGCACCGCAATATCGATACGGCCGGCGATCAGCGCCTCCTCGATCTCCTTGGTGAACAGCCCCTTGCCGCCGGCATCCGAAAGCGGCCGGTCCTGGATACGGTCGCCGCTGGTGGAGATGACGGCGATTTCGAAAACGTCTTCGGGAAGGTCGTGCGCAGCCATCAGGCGGGCTCGCGTCTCCCGCGCCTGCGCCAGCGCCAGCGGGCTGCCTCGCGTTCCGATTTTCAAGATAGTTTGCATGGCGCGCGGTCCGTGATAACCCCCGGGCAGGCAGTGCTGCCGGCCTTCTCCTAGCGGGGAAAGCGCGGGCCGGCAACGTTCGAGGCAGGCGACGAATTGATCCGGGTGCTCGGCATAGAAACCAGTTGCGACGAGACGGCGGCCAGCGTCGTCGCGCTGGAGGCCGGCCACGCGCCTGAAATCCTCTCCAACATCGTGCTCAGCCAGATCGAGGAACACGCGGCCTTCGGCGGCGTCGTGCCGGAAATCGCCGCGCGTGCCCATGTCGAGGCGCTGGATGGCATCGTCGAGGCCGCGCTGGCCGATTCCTGCGCCTCGCTCGCCGAGATAGACGCCATCGCCGCCACAGCGGGGCCGGGTCTCGTCGGCGGACTGATCGTCGGGCTGATGACCGCCAAGGCAATTGCCGCAGCCGCAGGCAAACCGCTCATCGCCATCAATCATCTGGAAGGCCACGCCCTGACGGCGCGACTGACCGACGGGCTCGAATTTCCCTATCTCCTGCTGCTGGTTTCCGGCGGCCACACCCAGATCGTTGCCGTGCGCGGCGTCGGTGACTACCAGCGCTGGGCCACCACCATCGACGATGCGCTCGGCGAAGCCTTCGACAAGACCGCCAAGATGCTCGGCCTGCCCTATCCGGGCGGCCCCAATGTCGAGAAGGCAGCGCTGAACGGCAATGCAAGCCGCTTCGATTTCCCACGCCCGATGAAGGGCTCGGCGCAACCGGATTTCTCCTTTTCCGGTCTGAAGACCGCCGTGCGCCAGGCTGCCACCGCCATCGCCCCGTTGAGCGAGCAGGATGTCGCCGACATCTGCGCCTCGTTCCAGGCCACCGTGGCCGATGCGCTCGGCAACCGCGTATCGCGCGCGCAGGAGCGGTTCCGGCGCGAGTTTCCGGACATCGGCGCGCCGGTGCTTGTCGTTGCTGGCGGCGTCGCCGCCAATCTGGAGATCAAGACAAAGCTCGACGATCTGTGCCGGCGTTCCGGCTTCCGCTTTCTCGCGCCGCCGATGAAACTTTGCACCGACAACGCCGCCATGATCGCCTGGGCCGGCATAGAGCGGCTTCGCGCCGGCTTTGAGCAGGAGGACGCGTTCAGCTTCGTACCGCGCTCGCGCTGGCCGCTGGACAGCGTCTCGGCGCCGGTCGTCGGTTCGGGCCGGCGGGGGGCCAAGGCATGAGCGGCGAAGAGAGCCGGAAATGGCGCGTGGCCGTGCTCGGCGGCGGCGCCTGGGGCACGGCGCTGGCGCTGGCAATGCTACGCGCCGGCCAATCCGTCGCCCTCTGGGCGCGCGATGCCGAGACCGTCACGGCGATCCAGCGCGGCGAGAACCCGCGCTACCTGCCCGGCATAGCCATCGAGCCCGGCATTGAAGCCACGTCTGACATGGATGAGGCGCTGGCCGGCGCCGACTGCGTGCTGGCAGTAACGCCGGCGCAGTCGCTGCGCGCCGTGCTGATGCAGGCGAAGCCGTATATGCAGGCCGGCGCGCCACTGGTGCTGTGCGCCAAGGGCATTGAGCGCGACACCGGTGCGCTTTTGTCGGCCATTGTCGGCGAAACCCTGCCGGAAAGCCCGGTCGCGGCGCTGTCGGGACCAAGCTTCGCCGCCGATGTCGCCCGTGGCCTGCCGACCGCGGTTGTTGTCGCCGCCCGCGACGAACAGCTTGCGGCGGAACTGGCCGGCCGGTTCTCGGCACAGAACCTGCGTTGTTATTCGAGCGACGATCTGACCGGCGTCGAGATCGGCGGCGCTTTGAAGAACGTCTTCGCCATCGCCGCCGGGGCGGTCACCGGCGCTGGGCTCGGCGCCAGCGCCCAGGCAGCCATGGTGACGCGCGGCTTCGTCGAGCTGCGGCGCATCGGCGCCGCCTTCGGCGCGAAACCGGAAACGCTGATGGGCCTGTCCGGCCTCGGCGACCTGCTGCTGACTTGCTCCTCGGTGCAATCACGCAATTTCGCCTACGGGTTGGCATTGGGTCGCGGCGAATCGCTTGCCGGACGGCCCTTGGCGGAAGGCGTGCCCACTACCGCGATCGCCGCGCGCATCGCTGCCGAGCGCGCCATCGACGCGCCGATCATCGCCGCGGTCGCCGCCATACTCGACGGCGCCATCACCATCCGCGAAGCGGTCGGCGCGCTGATGACACGCCCGCTGAAGAACGAAGCCGACCTTTAACGGAGAGACCATGCTTTTTGCATTCATTTGCCAGGACAAGCCCGGAGCGCTGCAGGTGCGCATGGATACGCGGCCCGATCACGTCGCCTTCCTGAACGGGTTGAACGAAAACGGCAAGCTGGCCTTCGCAGGTCCCTTTCTTGACGCCGACGGCAAGCCGAATGGCACCCTCGCCGTGATCGAGGCGCCGGACCGGGCGGCGGCCGAGGCGCTGGCCGCGCAGGACCCTTACGCCAAGGCCGGCCTGTTCCAGAGCGTCGAGATCCGGCCGTGGAGCTGGGTCTTCAACAAGCCGGCCGAAGCCTAATTCTACGCCCGAGGGAAACACATGAACTACTGGCTCTTCAAATCCGAACCGTCCGTCTTCTCCTTCGACGCGCTGAAAGCCAAGGGCAAGGACGGCACACAATGGGACGGTGTGCGCAACTACGCGGCGCGCAACAATATGAAGGCGATGGCCGTCGGCGATCTCGGCTTCTTCTACCACTCCAATGAGGGCCTCGACATCGTCGGCATCGCCGAGGTCTGTGCGCCGGCTCA
Organism: Mesorhizobium sp. BE184; assembly: GCF_031457045.1. NCBI lineage: Bacteria > Pseudomonadati > Pseudomonadota > Alphaproteobacteria > Hyphomicrobiales > Phyllobacteriaceae > Mesorhizobium > Mesorhizobium sp. BE184. The sequence goes on along the minus strand of NZ_JAVDVU010000002.1, from coordinate 1,091,829 downwards.
CCAGGACACCACGACGGAAGACCCGCGCTGGGAGTGCGTCGATATCCGCGCCGTGCGCGAGGTGCCAAATCCCCCCACGCTGGAAGAAGTCAAGGCCAATCCGAAGTTGAAAGAGATGGCGCTGGTTCGCCTCGGCAGGCTTTCAGTTCAGCCGGTGACGCCGGCGGAGTGGAAGGAAGTCTGCCGCATGGGCGGCCTCGATCCGGCCCCGTAACGCCGGATGGGGACGCTGACGCCAGCAACCGCCGAACGCTTCATTCTCGACAACACCGCGCTTATCGCTCCGCCGCATGTGCCAGAAATCGTTCTGCATCTGGCCGACGAGGCGCATGATCTGTGGCAGCGGACGGAAGAGGAACTCGCCGAAATCGGCCTGCCGCCGCCCTTTTGGGCCTTCGCCTGGGCGGGTGGTCAGGGGCTTGCCCGCTATATCCTCGACCATCCGGAAACGGTTCGCGGCAGACGTGTGCTGGATTTCGCGTCCGGTTCCGGGTTGGTCGCCATCGCCGCCGCCAAGGCCGGCGCGGCCCATATGGTCGCGGCCGACATCGATCCGTTCTGCGAAACGGCGGTCCGGCTGAACAGCCGCGCCAACGGTGTGGATATCCTGTTCGAAGCCGCCGATTGCGTTGGCATAGATAAGGGCTGGGACGTCGTCCTTGCTGGCGACGTCTTCTACGAACAACCATTCGCCGAGCGTCTGATGCCGTGGTTAGTAGCCCTGCGCCGTCGTGGCGCGCTGGTTCTGGTCGGCGATCCGGGCCGCGCCTATCTTCCCAAACAGGGGCTGGAGAAGCTCGCCGCCTATGAGGTGCCGGTCACTCGGGCGCTCGAGGACGCCGAGGTCAAGCGCACGACCGTCTGGCGGATTGACTAGCCGGTCGCCTCAGCGCACCACCTTCAGCACCGTGCGGCTGGAAAGCAGTGGCAAGAGCCGCCGCATCGTCTGCGCCGTCACCGCCACGCAGCCCTGCGTTGGCGTGAAGCCCTCGCGGGCCAGATGGAAGAAGATGGCGCTGCCGCAGCCGCGTCGCCTTGGCCTGATGTTCCAGTCGAGCACCAGGCAGGCATCGTAGAGCCGATCGTCGCGCCGCATCCGCTCATGGCTTGCGCCATAAGGTATCTCGACCGGCCGGTTGTAGTTGCGGTCGTCCGGCACCTCGCACCAGCCGAGCTTCGGTCCTATCAACGCCATGCGAAGCCTTGTGCGCCGTGCGCCGGCGAAATGATCGTCGCGGAAATAGCCCGACACCAGCCGCATCGCCGCCAGCGGCGTCGCCCCGTCGCCCTCCCGCTTGTTGGCCGAAATGCCGCCGCGCCCCAGCGCACAGCGGAAAATGAGGCTGCCGGCCTGCAGAAGCCCTTGGCTCTGGTTGCCGGGACGGGCGCGTACGACGAGACAGGACAGGCCGCGCAAATTGTCTCCGTTGCGCTGCGCTTTTTTCGGATATGATCGTCTCAAAGGAACAAATCGCCGCAATTGTCTGTTGTTGCGATCAGCTTCCGCATAAACGGACGGCGGTCAACAGATTCGATATCGATTTCAGAACAATGGATTGATCAATGACTTCACGCACCATCCTGATCGTTGACGACGACGACGACCTGCGAAACATCCTCGTTGAGCAATTGTCGCTCTGCGAGGAATTCGACGTGCTCCAGGAAGCCACCGCCGGAAAAGGCATCACCGCCGCGAGATCTGGCATGATTGACCTGCTCATCATGGATGTCGGCCTGCCGGACCTCGACGGTCGCGAAGCGGTCAAGATGCTGCGCAAGGGCGGCTACAAGGCCCCCATCATCATGCTGACCGGCCACGACACCGATTCCGACACCATCCTCGGACTGGAGGCCGGCGCCAATGACTACGTCACCAAGCCGTTCCGTTTCGCCGTGCTCCTGGCCCGCATCCGCGCCCAGCTACGCCAGCACGAGCAGAGCGAGGACGCCACCTTCTCGGTCGGTCCCTACACATTCAAGCCGAGCCAGAAGCTGCTGATCGATGCACGCGGCGGCAAGGTGCGGCTGACCGAAAAGGAAGCCTCCATCATCAAATATCTCTATCGCGCCGAACAGAAGGTGGTGACGCGCGACGTGCTGCTGGAAGAGGTGTGGGGCTACAATTCCGGCGTAACCACTCACACATTGGAAACCCATGTCTATCGTCTCCGCCAGAAGATCGAGCGCGATCCCTCCAACGCAGAGATCCTGGTGACCGAAAGTGGCGGTTACAAACTGGTTCCTTAGTGGCCTAACGGGATCGTGGCGATTCTGTTAAATGGCCTGCATTGTTAATAAATTTGCTGTCCAATTGCGATTCGGGGCGCGGGATCGCAAGGAGGGTTCGACCTGAGGGTCCGGGGACGTAACTGATGGCGCTGGATGACGACATTCGCATCCTGTCGACCGTGGGACTTTTCGAGGGTTTCGCGGACGAACAGTTGCGCCTGCTTGCCTTCGGCGCCGAAAACACGCGCCTGCCCGCCGACCGTAAACTCTATCGAGAGGACGACGAGGCCGATTCGGCCTATGTCGTCGTCAGCGGCCGCATCGTGCTGTATCGCGAGACAGATGGCGAACGCATCGTCATCGGCAACGCCGAACCCGGCGCCATCCTCGGCGAACTGGCGCTAATCGCCGACACCAGGCGCCTGACAAGCGCCTCGGCCGAGACGGATTCGGAAGTGCTGCGGCTGAATCGCAAGATGTTTCGCCGCATCCTCGAGGAATATCCCGACCTCGCCATCCAGCTTCACCACCGCATCGCCGAAGAATTGCATGCCCTTGTCGCCCGCATCGAGGAACTGGCGCCGCGCTTCGCTGGGTGAGAGCCCGGTTTGCCAAAGGCAAATTGAAAGCTGCGGTGGAGCTTTCAAGGGCTGGAACGCCCGAGGTTCCCCGAGGGCCGGGCGGTCGACCGAGCCTCAATCCAGATCGAACGATGCGATTACCGGCACATGGTCCGAGGGGCGGTCCCAGCCACGCGCATCCCGCAGGATCTCGTAGCCGCGGAACGCCGGCACCAGGCTGCCTGACGACCAGACATGATCGAGCCGACGGCCCCTGTTCGAGGCCTGCCAGTCCTGGGCGCGGTAGCTCCACCAGGTGTAAAGCTTCCGGTCGTCGGGCACATTGTGACGCATCAAATCCACCCACCTGCCAGCCTTGCGCATCGCCTCGAAATTCTCCGTCTCGACCGGCGTATGGCTCACGACGTTCAAAAGCTGCTTGTGCGACCAGACATCATGCTCGAGCGGCGCGATGTTCAGGTCACCGACGAGGATCGAACCCGAATTCTCGTCGGGCTCGGCAGGCACCGCGTTCATCTCGGCGACGAAGTCGAGCTTGTGTTTGAATTTCCAGTTGATGGCCGGGTTGGGCTCGTCACCGCCGGCCGGGACATAGAAATTATGCAGCAGGATCGACCGGCCGCCGGCCTGGAAGCGCACCGAGACGTGTCGGCTGTCCTCGATCTCGCAGAAGCGGCGCTTCTCGACCATCTCGATCGGCCGCCGCGCCACAGTGGCGACGCCGTGGTAGCCCTTCTGCCCGTGGATGGCGATGTGCTCGTAGCCCAACCGGCGAAAAGCCTCGGCCGGAAACAGATCGTCCGGGCACTTCGTTTCCTGCAGGCACAAAATATCCGGCGCCTTCTCCCGCAGCAGCCTTTCGACGATCGGCATGCGCAGGCGGACGGAGTTTATGTTCCAGGTGGCGACGGTGAGGGGCATGGGTGTCGGTCGGTCCTGGTCCGGTTGGGCGATACAATCGCCGGCCGGAAGATATCTGACGATGGAAGCGGCTGATTGCGTAACTGAACCTTGCCAGCCGCGGAGGCTTTAAACAAGTAAGGCCGCGCATGAAGCGCGGCCTCAAATGATTTCCGCAGCTCTGGCGGTTTAGCGCTGGCTGGGCTTGAAGGTCTGGCGTCGGGTTTTTTCGTAGTCGATCTTGAACGTGTCGGCGGCGAAATTGACGCCCTGCTTGACGTTGAAGATCATCACCGTGGTGTCCTTGCCCTGAGCGTCGGTGATGGTCCACTGGCGCAGTTCGTAGGACGACGGATCGAACATCAGGGTGATCTTGGAACTGCCGAACACGCTCTTGTCGGCGAGCTGGATCGTCGTCAGGTCGTTCTCCTGCTTGATACCCGTCACTCGTCCGCCGGACAGATCGATGTTGTTGTCGAGCAGCAGTTTCAGTGGCGTCTTGGAAAGCGGATAAAGGTCGGTCGTCTTCAGCCGCTGGTTCAGCACCGCGACCGACTGGCCGTCCGAAACGACGCGGAAATTGGAGGCGCCCTCGTAGTTGAAGCGGATTTTGCCCGGCCGTTCGAGGAAGAACTTGCCGCCCGTCTGTTCGCCCTTCGGGCCGAACTGAACGAATTCGCCGCTCATCGACTTCACCGCCGAGAAATGGTCGGCGATCTTCTGTGCCGCCTCAGGAACAGCTGCCTGCGCGCTCGCCATCAGGCGGAAGCCGGGCACGAGATTGAGCGCCGCGGCGCCGGCGAAGGCCAAGCCGAAACCAAGCATCTGGCGACGGGTCGGCGCAAAGCCTGCGGTCGATTTTGCGGAAATGTCTTTCATGCCTGTCACTTTCGTTCGATGGTCGGTCCCGACAACCTGTCCCACCAGTGGGGCTTAAATTTGACGCATCCTAAACACTTGAGGACGCCACGAAGTTCCTCGCTCCCCCTCGAAGCAGCAGACCCGATAGGCCAGGCCTAGAATTTGTCATCCTCGGTCGGCACCAGGATTTCGCGCTTGCCGGCATGGTTGGCGGCGCCGACGATGCCTTCCTTCTCCATCTTCTCGATGATGGAGGCGGCGCGGTTGTAGCCGATGCCGAGGCGGCGCTGGATGTAGCTGGTCGACGCCTTGCCGTCGCGCAGCACCACGGCCACCGCCTGATCGTAGGGATCGTCGGAATCCTCGAAATTGCTGTTGCCCGAACCGCCGCCGCCCCGTCCGGAAGGCTCGTCGCCATCCTCGTCGTCGTCTTCTGTAATGGCGTCGAGATATTCCGGCACGCCCTGCAGCTTCAGATGCGCGACAATCTTTTCCACCTCGTCATCGGCCACGAAGGGACCATGCACGCGCTGGATGCGGCCGCCGCCGGCCATGTAGAGCATGTCGCCCATGCCAAGCAGCTGTTCGGCGCCCTGTTCGCCCAGAATTGTGCGACTGTCGATCTTCGACGTGACCTGGAAGGAAATGCGGGTCGGGAAATTGGCCTTGATCGTGCCGGTGATGACATCGACCGACGGCCGCTGCGTTGCCATGATGACGTGGATGCCGGCCGCGCGCGCCATCTGCGCCAAGCGCTGAACCGCGCCTTCGATGTCCTTGCCGGCGACCATCATCAGGTCGGCCATCTCGTCGATGATGACGACGATGTAGGGCATAGGCTCGAGATCGAGATTTTCGGTCTCGTAGATCGCCTCGCCGGTCTGGCGGTCGAAACCTGTCTGCACCGTGCGCGAGATCTTCTCGCCCTTCTTCTCGGCTTGGCTGACGCGGGCGTTGAAGCCGTCGATATTGCGCACGCCGACCTTGGACATCTTGCGGTAGCGGTCTTCCATCTCCCGCACCGTCCATTTGAGCGCCACGACAGCCTTCTTCGGATCGGTGACGACGGGCGTCAGCAGATGCGGGATGCCGTCATAGACCGACAGTTCCAGCATTTTCGGGTCGATCATGATCAGCCGGCATTCCTCCGGCTTCAGCCGGTAGAGCAGCGACAGGATCATGGTGTTGATAGCGACCGATTTGCCGGAGCCGGTGGTGCCGGCGACGAGAACGTGCGGCATCTTGGCGATATCGACGATCACCGCCTCGCCATTGATCGTCTTGCCGAGCGCCAGCGCCAGCTTGGCCTTGGTCTGCTCGAAATCGCGGCTGGCGAGGATCTCGCGCAGATAGACCGTTTCGCGCCGCGCATTCGGCAACTCGATGCCGATGGCGTTGCGGCCGGGAACGACTGCGACGCGACAGGCGATGGCGCTCATCGAACGGGCGATGTCGTCGGCCAGACCGATGACGCGCGAGGACTTGATGCCCGGAGCCGGCTCCAATTCGTAGAGAGTGACGACCGGGCCGGGACGGACGGCAATGATCTCGCCCTTGACGCCGAAATCTTCCAGCACGCCTTCCAGAAGACGCGCGTTCTGCTCCAGCGCGTCCTTGGACAGGCTGGCGTCGCGCACGACATTCTTAGGTTCGGCCAGAAAATGCAGCGACGGCATTTCGAACTTGTTCGAGGCGATGAGCGATGTCTGTGCTTCCCGCTGGACGCGCGCGCCGGGCGCCGGGCGTGGCGCGGGAGCCTCGACGCGGGTTGCGGCGTCGGAGCGGAAGTTGCGGACTTGCGCCGTAGAACCGGCATAAGCCTGTCCATCGGTGGCTGGCTCAAAGTCGATTTCGTCTTCGTCCTCTTCTTCCGGATAGAATTCGGCGTCCTCCGCATGGACGGCCGTCCCCCGGTCGTTGACCAGCGAGGCAAAGAATTCCGGTTCGACACGGGCACGTCCGTTCGAGCTGAAGCGCGCCTCGGCCAGTTCGGCCGATTCGACCCGTTCGGCCGCCCGGCGCCAGCCGCTGGAGCGAGGCTCCATCGGCGGTTCGAAGTCCTCATGCGCCTGCCGGCGCGCCGCGCGCCTGCGCAGATAGGCGCGGAACGACAGCCACCAGTGGGTGATCGCCCCAAGCGCCAGAATGCCTTCGCCGTCGTCGTCCTCCTCGGCCTCGAACAGAACCGAATCATTGTCGACAGGTTCCGGCCTCGCTTCCGGCTCCATCGGAGCGAAGCCGTTGCGGCGCGAGATCAGCGCCGAGCCATAGACGAACAGCCAGAGCGCCGGAGCGGCGAAGATCACCGCCAGCACAGTGGCCAGCAGGCCGGTCGGGTAGCCGCCGGCAAATGCGCCGGGAACGTTGAGGACCATGTCGCCGAAAACGCCGCCCAGCCCAGTGGGCAGCGGCCAAGTCTTGGGCGGAACGACGCAGCCGGCGATGGCCGCCGCGAGCATCGCATAGCCGAACCATGCCAGCCCCCGTTTCGGCAGCTTATCGACGCCGCGAGCCGTGAACAGCAAAATGCCCCAGATAACCGCGGGCACCAGCGCCGCTACGGCCGAAAGTCCGAAGAACTGCATGGCGATGTCGGAGAAGACCGCGCCAGCGTAGCCCATGGCATTGGTCACGACATTGTCGGTGGCGTGGCTGAAGCTAGGATCGGCAACGTTCCAGGTAGCGAGGCTGGCAACTGCGAAAATCACGCCCAGAAGCATGCCGACGCCGGCGAGACGCCCCGCCTGGCGGCGCGCGAATGCCTGCAGGCCATGGCCGGTATCGGCCAGGGCTAGCGGTGCGGTACCCCCTGAACGCATAATCTTCCCCATTGACTGTGCCTGAGCGGATGGCGCGCATCGCTGCGGCCAGCCGGCGGATTCGGTCACCAGACTAGCCACCCGAAGGTTAAGGCTGCATTAACCATGGAGAATTTGGCCGTCATCGGCGCCGGTTTTGAACCGCCGGCTACCCGTATTCGTTCAGGTAAAGACGATGGTCTTGTTGCCGCTCAGCATGACGCGGTTTTCCAGATGCAGCTTGACGGCACGGGCAAGCACTCGCGATTCGATATCGCGGCCGGCGGCGACATAGTCTTCGGCGCTCATGGCGTGATTCACCCGCTCCGTTTCCTGCTCGATGATCGGGCCCTCGTCGAGATCCGGCGTCACGTAATGCGCGGTCGCGCCGATCAGTTTGACGCCGCGATTATAGGCTTGGTGGTAGGGCTTGGCGCCCTTGAAGCTCGGCAGAAAAGAGTGATGGATGTTGATGATCCGCCCGTAGAGCCGGCGGGAAAAATCGTCCGACAGCACCTGCATGTAGCGGGCGAGGATAACGAGTTCAGGATTCGTATCGTGAACGAGTTGCCATAGACGCGCCTCCTGTTCGATCTTGTTTTCCTTCGTCACCGCCCAGTGATGGTAGGGAACGCCAGCGTCCTCGGCCTCCTTCCGGCTGTCCGGGTGATTGGAAACGATCGCCACGACGTTGGCGTGAAGCCAGCCGACGCGGATTTGATAAAGCAGGTGGAGCATGGCGTGGTCGAACCTGGACACCATGATGATGATCCTGGGGCTTACCGCGGTATCGGTGACATGGGCGTCGATGTCGAAGCGCTGAATGACCGGGCGGAGCGTGAGTTCGATTTCCCTTTGTGGCTTTCCGCGGGAATCGAGCGCGATCCTCATGAAGAACCGGTTGGTCTGCTGATCCCAGAACTGGCTGCTCTCGACGATATTGATGCCGATCCCGGCGAGCGCCGTGGCAACGGCCGCGACGATGCCTGGCTGATCGTCGCAGGACAGGTTCAGAATATGGGAAGGACTGATCATGAGGAAAGCCGCCGGGAAAAGAGTGGGGGTATGTAGCGGCGATCGTCGACGGGGCGCAACCGTCTTCGAAGGTTCTTTTGACGCATGATCCCAGACAGTGGGCGGTTGCCCTAACCGCGTCTCTTGATCATGCGCGCCGGCACGCCGGCATAGACTCCATGGGGCTCGGTCCTGTCCCTGACGACTGCGCCGGCGGCGATGACGCAACCCTTCGCTATATGCGCGCCGTCAAGGACGGTGACATGAGCGCCGATCCAGACATCGTCTTCGATGGTGACCCCGACCTGATCCAGCCCCTGTTTGGCGATAGGACGCGACAGATCGCCAAAACGGTGATTGGACGGCACGATGACGACATGCGCGGCAATGCGAACCCAGTTGCCGATGGTAAGGCCGCCATGGCCGTAGAGGACAGAATAGGGATTGATGGTGCAATCGTCGCCGATGACGATGGGGCCGCCTTCGGCCAGCAGCATGGCGCGGCGACCGACAGTGGTGCGGCTGCCGATGCGGATCGAGCCGCCCTTTCTGGCGCTCAGCAGCGCCTGGCTCTCGACTTTCGACCCCGCACCGAACGAAATGTCGCCTCCGAGAATGGAATAATACAGCGCCCTGAGCCTGGTTCTGGAAATCACTGTCTCATCTCGAACATCAGGACCCGAAATCCGGACATAAAGGTCTCCACGGTCATTACAGCTAGAACCGAATAGCACCTTATCAACTCCCCTCAACGCCGAGTAGCTTGACCGCAAACCCTGGACGGGAGGTTCCGATGGCTTTTTACGTGGTCACCATGTCCCACCCTGATGGGCCGGAATGGAATCGGCATGTGCTGGAGCATGTCGAATACCTGCTCGACCTGATTGATGATGGAAGGTTGAAAGCCTCCGGCCCGCTCAAGGGAACGAAACTGCGGTCGGGCTTCCTGATCTTCAAAGCCGATAGTCGCGCCGAGGTCGAAGAGATGGTCGCGGGCGATCCGTTTTCGCGCGAGGGACTGATCGAGGAACTTTCCATCGAGGAATGGGACCCCTACTTCGGCGCTTTCTCCGCCGAATCCAGCCGGAAGCTGCTGCCCGATCTGGCAGTGCTCGGCAAACGCCTCGGCTTCGACTGATGATGCTGTACGAACTCGCCACTCTGTCCGGTCCGCTGCTGCGGCTCGATGAGCTTTCCGGCGCGGCACGAAGCTGGGTCGACGACGCCGATGCGGCGGGCCGGTTAATGGGAATGTGGCGATCCGACATCGGCACACTCGGACAGGTGTTTGTGCTGCGGGGGTTCGAAATCGAAGAAGATCAGCGCCGGGAACGCCAGCGCGCCTTGTTCAGCACCAATCCGTTCAACGCCAACGCGGTCTGCACCGCGCTCAGCATGGAGACCTATGCGCCGTTTCCATTCCTGCCGCCGGTGCGGCCGCGCAGTTACGGCGGCCTGTTCGAGTTCAGGACCTATCATTTGAAGCCTGGCGGCCTGCCCGCCACGCTGGCCGGATGGAAAGACGTGATCGAGCCGGCGAAGCGCTACACCGACCATCTGGTGGTCAACATGTATGCCTTGGATGGCCCTCCCAGGATCACGCACATATGGGGCTTTTCGAGCCTCGACGAACGTCGAACGCTGCGGGCCGAGCACTATGCCGCCAGGCTATGGCCACCAAAGGGCGGGCCCGAGCAGATCGCCAGCGCAAGCTCGACCATCGCCATTGCAGAGCGCGATTCCCCGCTCGGGTGATTTCACCCGGCTAGGATGCCTGACGGAAGACGCGCAGCGCCCGCCATTGGGCGTTGAGCAGCGCGGTCAGGGACTTCGCCTCACGCGCGCTCAGGCCATCCAGCGTGATTTGCGAGAAAATCGCCGGTGCGTCGAGCTGCTTGTCCCAGACCATCCAGCCGCCTGCCAGATCGGGCAACACTTCAAATCGCTCACGCGCAACCAAATCAAGCCTCCGTTCTCCCGGCGGCGATGGCTAGCTTCGCATGGTTAAGGATTGGTGAACCGGAACCGCCAAAAAAGAGGCCCGGAAAGCCCGGGCCTCAATGCGCGGCCTCTCCTTGGAGAGCCACGACGGGAAACGAAAGACCGGCGGCTTGCTCCGCCGGTCCAATGCTCAGGAGTGGTAGGCCACTTCGCCATGCGAGGTCAGGTCGAGGCCCTCGCGTTCGGCTTCCACAGTCGGACGCAGACCCACGATCAGGTCCACCACCTTGTAGAGGATGGCCGACACTACGCCGCACCACACGATGGTGATGATGACGGCATAGAGCTGAATCATGAACTGCGAGCCGATGGAGAAGTCTGCCGCACCGGTGCCGCCGAGCGACGGCGAGGTGAAGATGCCGGTGCCGAGAGCGCCGATGATGCCGCCCACGCCATGCACGCCGAACACGTCGAGCGAATCGTCGTAGCCCATTCTGATTTTCACCACCGAGACGAAGAAGTAGCAGACCGCGCTGGCGATGGCGCCGAGCGCGATGGCGCCGACCGGACCGACGGTGCCGCAAGCGGGCGTGATCGCGACCAGACCGGCGACGAGGCCGGAAGCCGCGCCCAGCATTGAGGCCTTGCCGCGGGCAAAGGTTTCGATGATGGACCAGGCGATGATGGCGCCGGCGGTTGCGGTGAAGGTGTTGATCATCGCCAGAGCCGCGCCACCATTGGCTTCGAGGTTGGAGCCGGCATTGAAGCCGAACCAGCCTACCCACAGGATCGAGGCGCCGACCATGGTCAGCGTCATCGAGTGCGGCGCCATGTTGTCCTTGCCATAGCCCGTGCGCTTGCCGACGAAGATCGCACCGACCAGCGCCGCGATGCCGGCATTGATGTGGACAACCGTGCCGCCGGCGAAATCAAGCGCGCCGAGGTTGAAGATGTAGCCAGCCGAATCCCAAACCATGTGGGCAATGGGGAAATAGACCAGCGTCACCCAGAGTACGGTGAAAAGCACCACCGCCGAGAACTTGATGCGTTCAGCGAAGGCGCCGACGATCAGCGCCGGCGTGATGACGGCGAAGGTCATCTGGAAGCAGATGAAGACATATTCCGGCAGCACGACGCCATCGGTGAATGTCGCCGCCGTCGTCGTCGGGCTGACGCCGGCGAGGAAGACCTTGCCCAAGCCGCCCCAGAAGGGGCTGGTGCCGCCGCCGAAGGCGAAGGAATAGCCCCACAGGACCCACACGACCATGACGACGGCTGTGATCATGGTGCACTGCATGAGCACCGAAAGCATGTTCTTGGCGCGCACGAGGCCGCCATAGAAAAGGGCAAGGCCCGGCAGCGTCATGAACAGGACGAGCACGGTCGAAACCATCATCCAGGCGACGTCGCCCTTGTCAGTCACCGGTGCCGGGGCGGCTGCGGCCGGTGCGGCGTCCTGCGCGAAGGCCGCAACCGTGCCCAGTGCTGCAACGGCCAGCGAGCCCAGCAAGGCGGTGCGCCCCACCTTCTTCAGCGTTGTTGGAAGTGTCATTGATCTCTCCATTGGAATCTCTTGAGCCGCTTAGAGCGCGTCGCTGTCTGTTTCGCCGGTGCGGATGCGCACCGCCTGGTCGATGCCGTAGACGAAGATCTTGCCGTCGCCGATCTGGCCGGTCTTGGCCGCCACGCTGATGGCTTCGACGGCCTTGTCGACCATGTCGATGGCGACGGCGACCTCGATCTTGATCTTCGGCAGGAAAGAGACTGCGTACTCAGCCCCGCGATAGATTTCCGTGTGCCCCTTCTGACGCCCGTAGCCTTTGACTTCGGTGACGGTCAGGCCCTGTATGCCGACGGCGGTAAGTGCTTCACGCACCTCGTCGAGCTTGAACGGCTTGATGATTGCCATCACGATTTTCATAAGGTTTCACCCTTTGCTTGTTGCGGGTTCCCCCGCGTTACACGTCACTTCGCGGTTCTCACCGTGAACCGGAGAGTGCCCAAGGTGATTCAAGCTCCGTGCCAGTTGCGAGCGCCGTCGTTAACTCGTTGTAAATAAAAGGGTTCGTTCAGACACGGCGATGCAGCCCGCAAGGATGCAGGCGACCTTCTGATCAAAAAATGGGCAATTTTGTATAAATGCCTATTTGGCGGGCGGGTGTCTCAAACGGATCAGGCCTTCCTGGGCGACGGAAGCGATCAGGGTCCCGTCTCGCGCAAACAGCGAGCCGCGGGTGAAGCCACGCGAACCCTGCGTCGATGGGCTGTCCTGCGTGTAGAGAATCCAGTCGTCCATCGGATGCATGCGGTGAAACCACATGGCGTGGTCCAGGCTGGCGGCCTGGATATCGCGGTCGAATATGCCGCGCCCATGCGCGAAGGTGGAGGTGTCGAGGAGCGTCATGTCGGACAGGTAGGCCAGGACCGCCGCCTGGATGCCGCGATCCGCGGGCACCGGCCCGGTCGTCCGTATCCAGATATTCTGCTTTGGCTCCAGTTTCTGCCGGCTTGTATAGTGCTCCAGGATGACCGGCTTCATCTCGATCGGCCGGTCGCGTTCCCAGTAGCGCTTGATGCCTTCCGGAACTGCGTCGCCCATTTTGGCCATCAGTTCGCGCTGGGACATCAGGGTGTCGGGGTCAGGCACATCGCGCGGCATAGGCACCTGGTGCTCCAGCCCCTCCTCATCCTGCTGGAAGGACGCCTCCAGCGAAAAGATCGCCTGGCCGTGCTGGATCGCCACCACGCGCCGCGTGGTGAAGGACGAGCCGTCGCGGATGCGGTCGACCTCGTAGATGATCGGCACCTGTGTATCGCCCGGCAACATGAAATAGCCGTGCAGCGAATGGATATGCCGGTCCGGATCGACGGTGCGCTGCGCCGCCACCAGCGCCTGCGCGATCGTCTGGCCGCCGAACACGCGCTGCCAGTCGAGCTTGGGGCTGCGACCACGATACAGGTTGTGTTCCAGCTTCTCGAGGTCGAGAATGCTGAGAAGCTCGCTCATCGCCGCCATATGTCGCGCCCTCCCGCAGTTTTGCCGGTATGGGTTTCGGACAGGAGCGCAGAGCAGTCAAGCCATATGGGCCGTCAGGCAGGAAGGGCATATCGTTGAAAGGAGCGGCAACCATGCAGCGCGGCACGAATAAGGAAAGCCTCGACATTCTGATTGCCGGCGCCGGCTATGTCGGCCTGGCGGCGGCAGTGGCGCTGAAGCAGGCGCGCGCCAGCCTGCGTGTCGCAGTCGTTGACGCCGCGCCGGCCGGCGCATGGCAGCGCGACGGCCGCGCTTCGGCCATTGCCGCGGCGGCGAGCCGCATGCTCGACCGGCTCGGGGTCTGGAAAGAGATCGCACCGAATGCCCAGCCCATCACCGAGATGATCGTCACCGATTCCCGCACCGCCGACCCGGTGCGTCCGGTGTTCCTGACCTTCGACGGCGACGTCGCCCCCGGCGAGCCCTTCGCCCACATGGTCGCCAATCGCGACCTCAACGGCATCCTCCGAAAGCAGGCCAGCCAGCTCGGCATCGACATCATCGAGGGCGTCGCGGTGCGGGCCTTCGACACCGACGGTGGCGGCGTGACGGTGCATCTGGCCGATGGCGCGGCGCTGAAGGCGCGCCTGCTCGTCGCCGCGGACGGCGTCAACTCGAAACTGCGCGACATGGCCGGGATAAAGACGGTGAAATGGGACTATGGCCAGTCCGGCATCGTCTGCACCGTGGCGCATGAACGGCCGCACGAGGGACGCGCCGAGGAGCATTTCCTGCCCGCAGGCCCATTCGCCACCCTGCCGCTCAAGCCGGACGACAAGGGCGTCAACCGCTCGTCAATCGTCTGGGTCGAGCGCACGGAAGACGCCGAGCGACTCGTCGCCGGCGACGAACTGGTCTTCGAAACCGAGCTGGAACGCCGCTTCGGGTTGCAGCTCGGCGAAATCCGCGCCATGGACAAGCCGCGCGCCTGGCCGCTCGGGCTCACGCTGGTCCGTTCCTTCGTCGCGCCCCGCCTGGCGCTTGCCGGCGACGCGGCCCACGGTATTCATCCGATCGCCGGGCAGGGCCTCAATCTCGGCTTCAAGGATGTTGCCGCCTTGGCTGAGGTCGTCATCGAGGCGGATCGGCTCGGCCAGGACATCGGCGCCCTCGACGTGCTGGAGCGTTACCAGCAATGGCGTCGCTTCGATACGCTGCAGATGGGCGTCACCACCGATGTGCTGAACCGTCTGTTCTCCAACGACATCGGCCCACTTCGCGCCGTCCGCGACATCGGCCTCGGCATGGTCGAACGGATGCCGCGCCTGAAGGATTTCTTCATCCGCCAGGCGTCCGGCCTGTCCGGGGCTACACCGAGATTGCTGAAGGGCGAGGCTATCTAGAGCGTTTCAGTCCAACCACGAACGCTCTAGGCGAACGGATCGAAGGCAGGCCGCACCTCGACCGTGCCGGTCTTCGCCAGCGGAATCTCCTTGGCGAGCTGCATGGCTTCGTCCGCGTCCTGCGCCTCGATCAGGATGAAGCCGATGAGCTGCTCCTTGCTTTCGGCGAAGGGGCCGTCGGTGATCATGGTTTTCTTCCCACGCATCCTGACGGTCCGCGCTGTGCGTGCTGGCCGCAGCGCATGGGCGAAGATCATGTGGCCAGCCTTTTCCAGCGTCCGGTCATAAGCTTCCGAATCGTGATCCAGCACCTTCATCTGCGCCGCCGTGAACGCGGCCAGCTCGGCTTCGTCATGATAGATCAGGCAGAGGAATTTCATTGGATGATCCTTCCATTGGTGCTGATATCGGCGCGTTGGACAGTGGAATGGGTCCGGTCAGCGGAATGGTCTAGCAGAACGACCATAGCGGCAATCAGCATCAAAGCCGCGATCACCTTTTTCAATCCGGCCGGCCCGCTGACGTATACGGGCTGCCTTTGCCGCGCATCCAGGTATTGCACATACCGGTCGAAGGACGCGCGCGCCGGCCGACAGCCGACATTTTTTGCAGCGAAAATTTAGCAGCACTTCGGATGGTCAGATCGCGCGACCCGGCCATGCCGATTTCCCGCCCCTGCCCATGGCGCGCCTGCTGCGCCGCGCTATATTCGCTCCACCGCAGCTTAACCCACCCAACCACGGAGAAACACCTCATGGATCGTACTGCAACCGCCGTCTGGAAAGGCAACCTGAAGGAAGGCACCGGCACACTTGACAGCCAGAGCGGTGCCCTGAAGGCCGCGCCCTATTCGTTCAAGATGCGATTCGAGGACGAGAGCGGAAAATCCGGCACCAACCCGGAGGAACTGATCGCCGCCGCCCATGCCGGCTGTTACGCCATGCAGCTTTCGCACTTCCTGGCAGAGAACGGCACACCGGCTGAAAAGCTCGAGGCCAAGGCTGCAGTCAAGCTCATCCCCGGCACCGGCATCACCGAAAGCAATCTGACGCTGGTGGGCACCGTCCCCGGCATCGACGCCGCGAAGTTCAAGGAACTGGCGGAAAAGGCAAAGGCCGAATGCCCGGTTTCCAAGGCGCTCGGCGCCATCAAGGTCTCCCTCGACGCACGGCTCGCCTGAGGATTACGAGCGCCACGAATGAAAAAGGCCGCCGGAGTGACCGGCGGCCTTGTCATTTGATGCCTAGGCCGAACCCAGCTTATTTGTGTGGCTACTGCCTCACCACATAGACGACGCGGCGGGTTTCCGGATCGATGAGAGCCGGCTGGCCGTTTACATAAACGTAGCGGTAATTGTAGTCCGGGATTTCCCGCAGCTCGACGCTTTCGGGCAGAACCGCGCCCGATACGACCTCGCCGTCCAGATAAACAGGCTCCGGCTGGTTCGACCTGATATAGGTACGCACTTCAGTCGAGGGCTGCTCGAAGCCGGTTACCGGTTCGCCGGGAAGAAGCTCGCCGCTCGAGGCGCCTGAAAAATTGCCGACATCGGCCGGCGGATCGACGACAGCGATGCCGGCATCAACCGGACGTTGCGTCAGAACGACCCTGTTGCCGCTGAAATCGGCCATCACATAGTCGGAATAGACCCAGCCCTGGCCGCCGGCTTCATCGATGGCGCACCATTTGGAGTTCGGCAGGCAGCCTTTCAGCATGGCCTGCTCGCCAGTGTTGAGAACGCCGACGACAGGAAATTGTGGCCCCGGGCCAGCGCGGACGTTAAGATCGGTTACAGCCGAGATCGAGGTGTCTGCAAAGGCTGCGCCGGACAGAGCGACAAATGCTCCCGTCACGACGGGCAACAAAAATTTTCTCATCGTACTCTCCGTTTTCGTGGCCCCCAATTAAGTGGCCTCCCGACGCCGAAAACGGGTTTCGGGCTGTTGCGTTCCGCTTTGCCGGCCCGGCAGCGGTCACGATTTATTCCAGGCCTGTCGCTGTTCGCACAGCAGATCATGCACGAAGGCGAGCTTTTCGGCCGCTGTTTCGGAGATGACGAAGGGATAGAGATCGGGCAGGCCCATACATCGGTTTATCGAATTCGAGGCGTCCGAGAGCACCAGCCAGCGGGCCAGCACCTTGCCGAACGGCTCGGCTCGCGGAGCAATGTCGATAGGCGCCGGCTGCAGGTCGCCACCGGTGTCGCCCTGCTTCAGCGCGTTGTCTTCCACCGTCGCCAGCCGGCCGAGCGAAAAATTCAGCGCATGCACCATCTCCAGCGTGTCGGTGATGTGCAGATGGTGCGCGAACGTCTCGGCCCAGTCCTCCCAGGGATGGCTGGCGGCATAGGCCGAAATATGCCCCTGCTGCCAGCCGGGCGGCGCTCCACTGACGTAATAGGTAGCGAGCGCCTGCTCGTAGTCCGGCCTCTCGTCGCCGAAAAGCGCGCGGAATGCGTCCAGCCTGTGCGGGTCGTCGCGGATCAGCCGGTCCCAGTAATAATGGCCAAGCTCGTGGCGGAAATGACCGAGCAGCGTGCGATAATTCTCGCCCATCTCAACACGACGACGTTCCCGCTCGGCTGAATCGGCTTCCGCGACGTTGAGCGTGATCAACCCGTTGTCGTGCCCGGTCAAGATATGCTCGCCCCCTGGTCCGGCGCCGATCGGGTCCGCCAGGAAATCGAAGGCGAGGCCGATCTCGTCGCCGGGGGCTTGCTTCGGCGCCATCGGCAGGCCGAAGCCCAACAGCGAATAGATCGCGCGTTTCTTCGCCGCCTCCACCCTGATCCAGCGCTCGCGGTTTCCGTCGATGGCAAGGTCGGGAATCGTCTTGTTAAGCCCACACGCGCGGCAAAAGGCCTGGCCGGGTTCCGCCACCCAGTTGCAGGTGCATTCCGTCCCGTTCAGGCACTGGAATACGCCCTCGGCCTCAGCTTTGACGAAATCAGCCTGCTGGGGATCGTAAAGCACGCGTCCGGAACAGTTCAGGCACTGGACGTTCTCGAAATAGAGGCGGTGGCGGCAATGCGGGCAATCGAAGAGTTTCATAATCAACCGTAGCGATCTTGAATATATCCGGGAAATGCGATGCCAACGCCCCTGTCAAAGGGCAGTTCCGTTCCGTATCGTGCAATTTTTGGCTGAACCAGGCCGTTTTCCCGGGCAGTGAGCTTCTTGGCCGCGTCTTTGCCATAATAAAACGGCATTCGGCGACGGGACGACGCAGGATCTGTCAGGTACGGTGACAAACCCCCGTTTCGCTGGCAAGTTCAATGTCCGGGACAGGAATCAGGCAACCAGGAGAGAAGCATGGCAGTTTTTGCCAAGGGAAAGATTTTCGCGGCGGCGGCCCTAGCGGCGCTCGGTCTGCTGACAGGCGCCGCGCAGGCGGCGTCTTGCGGCAAGACCGCTGCCGGGTTCGAGGAGTGGAAGGCGGACTTCGCCAACGAGGCAAAGGCCGCCGGCGTCAAGAGCGCGGGCCTTTCAGCACTAGCCGGCGCGACTTACGCGACGGGGACCATCAGGGTCGACCGCGCCGTCAAAAAGGCCTTCAGCGGCTCGGTGGACTCCTTCATGAAGCGCCGTGGCGCCGCTACGATCATTTCCAGGGGCCGCTCGCTGAAGAAGTCGAACGCTGCGCTGTTCAACAAGATCGAAAGCAACTACGGCGTTTCGCCCGGCGTCTTGCTGGCCATCTGGGGCATGGAAACCGGCTTTGGCGCCGCCATGGGCAAGCAGAACACCGTCTCCGCCATCGTCACGCTCGCCTATGATTGCCGCCGTCCGGAGTTCTTCACGCCCCATGCCATCGCGGCGCTCAAGCTTGTCGATCGTGGCGCGCTCAGCGCCAGTTCGGTCGGCGCCGCGCATGGCGAGATTGGCCACACCCAGTTCCTGCCCGGAAATGTCCTGAAATATGGCGTCGGGGGCGGAAACCTGCGCGACAAGAACACCGCTCTCATGTCCACCGCCAATTACCTGAAGGGCCATGGCTGGCGCGCAGGCGTCGGCGCCGAAGGCAATATGGGCGCGATCGCCGGCTGGAATTCCGCCAGCGTCTATCAGCAGGCCATCGCCCGCATCGCAACAGCGATCGACGGCGGCTGAACGACAATTCCATCTCAAAAAGAAAAAGCCCGGCCATGAGCCGGGCTTTTATTTCACCTCGATGGCGTAGGAGCAGCCCGCCAGCACCTTGCCCGGATGCGAATCGACGGTGGATATGTTGAGACCGATACGGGTCGCGTAGGTGATGCCGTCGACGATCTCGCTGTCATCGACCAACACCTTCTCGCCCAGGAATTTATCCCGGGTGGCGATCAGTGGCACGATGCCGAGCTCTGTCGCCAGTTCCGGCGCGGACACGCCGTCAAGGACCGCCATCAGTCCCGTTGAGGTGAAGGCAACCGTCTCCGTCGTGTGACCGAAGACATTTACCGGAGCGGACATCTCATACTGCTGGAGAAGAAAGTTCCCGGCATCGACCGGCCGCCAGCCGAGCTTGTCGGCCGCGTCCGGCTCACCGGAAAACCACAGGGCGAAGCCATTATAGGCCGGTGCGTTTGCGCGGCACTCGATCAGCGTAGCAAGATCGAGCGCGGTCGGATCGAAGTCCTGAGCGGCAGCGGGCGCAGCCATTGCGACCGCCAGGGCCGGCAGCACGCGCCATGCGCCGCCGTATGTCACATCAGCCTCTGCGGTTGCGCGCCGCCAGCGTGCGCAGCCGCAACGCATTCAGCCGGATGAAGCCTTCGGCGTCCTTCTGGTCGTAAGCGCCGCGGTCGTCCTCGAAGGTCACCAGCGCGTCCGAATAGAGCGTCTTCTTCGACTTGCGGCCGGTGACGATGACATTGCCCTTGTAGAGCTTGAGCCGCACCGTGCCTTCCACGTCCTCCTGGCTCTTGTCGATCATCGCCTGCAACATGATGCGCTCCGGCGAGAACCAGAAACCGTTGTAGATCAGCTCGGCATAGCGCGGCATGAACTCGTCCTTGAGATGCGCAGCACCCCGGTCGAGCGTGATCGATTCGATGGCGCGGTGCGCCGCCAGCAGGATGGTGCCGCCCGGCGTCTCATAGACGCCCCGGCTTTTCATGCCGACGAAGCGGTTCTCGACCAGGTCGAGCCGGCCGATGCCGTTATCACGGCCCAGATCGTTCAGCGCCGCCAGCAGCGTCGCCGGCGACAATGTCTTGCCGTCGAGCGCGATCGGATCGCCCTTCAGGAACTCGATCTCGATTTCGGTCACCTCGTCGGGCGCATCCATCGGCGAAACGCTGCGCTGGTGCACGAATTCCGGCGGCTCGCTCCACGGATCCTCCAGCACCTTGCCCTCCGAGGACGAGTGCAGGAGATTGGCGTCAACCGAGAATGGCGCCTCGCCCTGCTTGTCCTTCGGCACCGGGATCTGGTGGTCACGGGCGAAATTCAAAAGGTCCGTGCGCGACTTGAACGACCAGTCGCGCCACGGCGCGATGACCTTGATGTCGGGGTTCAGCGCATAGGCGGACAGCTCGAAACGAACCTGATCGTTGCCCTTGCCGGTGGCGCCATGGGCAATCGCGTCGGCTCCGGTCTCTTTGGCGATCTCGACGAGATGCTTGGAGATGAGCGGCCGGGCGATCGAGGTGCCGAGCAGATAGACGCCTTCATACTGCGCGTTGGCGCGGAACATCGGAAAAACGAAGTCGGAGACAAACTCCTCGCGCACATCCATGACGCGGATATCCTTGATCCCCATCAGCTCGGCTTTCTGCCGCGCCGGCTCCAGCTCGCCGCCCTGCCCGAGATCGGCGGTGAAGGTCACCACTTCGGCGCCGAGTTCTGTCTGCAGCCATTTGAGGATGATGGAGGTGTCGAGACCGCCCGAATAGGCCAGCACGACTTTCTTGACGTCTTTTATCTTGGACATATCAACGATCCCGGTTTCGCGGGCGAGGTATCACGCCGCTTCCGCAAAGCGCAAGACCGGGCGGCAAGAACCGCCACGCCGGGCCGGGCGCTGGCATCAGTGATCCGCTTTGCTGTGGCTAGCGCGGATTGGCGGCATTCGCTAAGGAAAGCGATCTTCGCGGGAAATGCCCATGCCCTTCATTCCGGACGCCAGCACCCTACTCCAGTTCGCCATCGCCACCTTCATCATCGCCATCACTCCGGGGCCGGACATGACATTGTTCGTCGGCAGGGCGCTGTCGGAGGGCCGCACCGCCGGTTTCGCCTGCATGGCCGGCGCCATGAGCGGCATTGTCGTCCACACCACGCTGGTCGCCGTCGGCCTGTCGGCGTTGATCGTCGCCTCGCCGCAGGCGTTCCTGGCGCTCAAGATTGGCGGCGCCGGCTATCTCGTCTGGCTGGCCTGGCAGGCGATCTGGAAGGGATCCGCCTTTTCGCCCGACACGACCAAGCGCGCGCCGCGTTCGCTGTTCAAGAACTGGGCGACCGGGCTCGGCATCAATCTGATGAACCCTAAGATCATCCTGTTCTTCATGACCTTCCTGCCGCAGTTCGTCTCCGCCCACGACCCGAACGCGCCCGGCAAGCTGTTCTTCCTCGGCCTGTCCTTTATCGTTTTGTCGCTGCCGGTCACCGCGCCGATGGTCATCGCGGCCGACAAGTTCGCCGGCCTGTTGCGCAAGAGCCCACGCATCACGCGGATCGTGGACTACGTGTTTGCCGGGGTTTTCTCGGCTTTCGCGGTCAAGATCCTGACGGCCCAGGCGCGCTAGGCGCCCCTGCCGGGCGTCGCCGCTTCCAGCTGCCGGCCCATTGCCCGGCGGCGAGCCAGTAGAAAATGCCGCCGATCATGCCCGCCCCGACAAGGGACAACATCATATTCGTATCGGTGATCGCGAAATCCGGATCGCCCTCGCGATAGAGATAGCCGATGAAGACCGCTGCGACGGCGCCGCCGGCAAGCGCGTAATAGAGCCAGTCGCGCCGGCTGAGTAGCTCAGCCAGCAGGATCGCCAGCGCCGATGGCATGAAGCCGAAATACGCGACGAACAGCGCCACGAAAGGAACCGAGAACACGAACGAGCCATTGGCTACCCACGGAGCATCCTGCGGCTGTACGCCGGCCCAGGCGAAGAAGATGACGTGGATGAAGGCGCTGGCCGCAAGCGAACCGACGGCATAGCCGAAAAAGATCACCGCGAAACGGACGAAATAGGCGACGAACCGGTTCATCGGACCGGTCGCCATGCGCGGCAATGACCTAACTCCGGGCCGGATCGGGCCGGCTTGGTTTTCAACCGGGCTGGAAAGGTCACGCTTCGCCGTGCCCGGCGATCATCATCGCCTCCAGCGCCAGCCGGTCCACCCGGCGCATACGCTCCGAGTCCGACTTGAGCTGGCCGCAGGCCGCCAATATATCGCGGCCGCGCGGCGTGCGGATCGGCGACGCGTAGCCGGCATTGTTGATGAAATCGGCGAATTTCTCGATCGTGTCCCAATCCGAGCACTGGTAGTTGGTGCCCGGCCAGGGGTTGAACGGGATCAGGTTGATCTTGGCCGGTACGCCCTTCAAGAGCTTGATCAGCCCCTTGGCGTCCTCGATCGAATCGTTGACGTCCTTCAGCATCACATACTCAAAGGTGATCCGTTTGGCGTTGGAAAGCCCAGGATAGGCGCGGCACGCTTCGATCAGATCCTTCAGCGGATACTTCTTGTTGATTGGCACCAGCAGGTCGCGCAGATCGTCGTTGGTGGCGTGCAGCGAGATCGCCAGCATGACGCCAATCTCTTCGCCGGTGCGATAGATTTCCGGCACCACGCCCGATGTCGATAGCGTGATCCGGCGCTTCGACAGCGCCAGCCCGTCGCCGTCCGAGGCGATAAGCAACGCCGTTTTCACCGCTTCGAAATTGTAGAGCGGCTCGCCCATGCCCATCATGACGATGTTGGAGATCTTGCGGCCTTCGGCGGGCACGATGGCGCCGGCCGGCGTGTCGCGGTCGGGGAAATCACCCAGCCGGTCGCGCGCCGTCAGAAGCTGGGCAAGGATTTCCTCTGCCGTCAGATTGCGCACCAGCTTCTGCGTGCCGGTGTGGCAGAATGAGCAGGTTAGCGTGCAGCCGACCTGGCTGGAGATACACAGCGTGCCGCGGCCTTCCTCGGGAATATAGACTGTTTCAATCTCGACGGGACGCCCTGCTCCGCGCGGCGGAAACCGGAACAGCCATTTGCGCGTGCCGTCGGTGGAGATCTGCTCTTCGACGATCTCGGGGCGCGCAATAGCGAAATGCTCAGCCAGCGCCGCCCTCAGATCCTTCGAGATGTTGAACATCTGGCTGAATTCGGAAACGCCGCGCACATAGAGCCAGTGCCACAGCTGCTGCACGCGCATCTTCGCCTGCCGCTCGGGCACGACGCCGGCGGCGACCAGCGCCTCGGCCATCTCGGCACGAGACAGACCGATCAGCGAAGGCTTTTCCTCCGCGGCAAGGCTGCGCGGCATGGCGCGCGCGCCTTCGGCAGTGAGATCGAGCGATAAGGTCATGACCGGCACAATATAGAGGGGTTTGAGGCCGATTTCAGCCCCGGCCTGCACAAGGCAGGCGCAATAACACAGCTTCCTGCGCAAGTCATGTCCCTGTCCGGCAACCTGCCATCCCCGCAGGCCGTCATGGAAATTGGTATAAGTTCGGTTTCGACAGCAACCATCCTGTGTTAGGTCGCCCGCAAAACCGGACTCGATATGGCAACGTCACGAAAATACCCGATGCTGCGTCGCTCGCAAGCGCTGTGGGGCACGCGCCGGATGTGGAAGACAAGGCTCGTCTTCTGGGCGGGTGCCATCGCCATTGGCCTGATCAGCGTGCTGTTCGCCGTCCTTTCGGACAAGGCGCAGGCCCTGTTCCAGGCATTGACCGCCGGGGGCTGGGGTTTCCTGCCGCTCATCATTACGCCCGTCGGCTTCGTCATCTGTGCCTGGCTGTCGACATCGCTCTTCCCCGGCGCCCAGGGCAGCGGCATCCCGCAGGCCATCGCCGCGCGCCATCTGCGCGACGACGAGGACCGCGGCCATATCCTTTCGCTGAAGCTTGTCGTTGGGAAAATCCTGCTGACGGTTATCGGACTGTTCAGCGGCGCCTCCATCGGCCGTGAAGGCCCGACTGTACAGGTCGGCGCATCGGTAATGCTCCAGGTCGCTAAATGGGGCGGCATGGCCCAGACGCGCGGACTGATCCTCGCCGGCTCGGCGGCCGGCATCGCCGCCGCCTTCAACACGCCTCTCGCCGGCATCGTCTTCGCCATCGAAGAGATGGGCCGCACCTATGAGGCCCGTACCAACGGCCTTGTCCTGACCGCCGTTATCCTCGCCGGTCTGGCGTCCCTCGGCCTGCTTGGCAACTACACCTATTTTGGCGTCGCCAAGGACACGATCTCGTTCCTGTCCGACTGGCCGCTGGTGCTTTCCTGTGGCGTCATCGGCGGCGGCATCGGCGCAGCATTTTCGGCTTTGGCGCTGAAGGCGACCCGCCGCATCCGTCGCTGGAACGCCCTGCAGCCGCTGCATCGCACCCTGTTCGTCGCCGCTGTCTGCGGCCTTTTCGTAGCGGTGATCGGCATCGCCTCGGGTGGCCTCACCTTCGGCACCGGCTATGAACAGGCGCGCAGCGCCATTGAAGGCCAGCCATTGCCGTGGTTCTTCTTCGCGGAGAAATTCCTCGCCGGCCTGCTTTCGATGATCTCCGGCATTCCCGGCGGCATCTTCGCGCCGTCACTGGCCGTCGGTGCCGGGATCGGCTCTTCGCTTGGCCTTGTTCTGGGCTCAAGCGCCGGCGTGGCGGCGCTGCTCGGCATGGCGGGCTATTTTGCCGGCGTCGTGCAGGCGCCGATGACGGCCTTTGTCATCATTCTGGAGATGACGGGCAATCACGATAACGTCATTGCGCTGATGTGCGCATCGATGCTCGGCTATGGCACCGCCCGTATGATTTCGCACGAACCGCTTTATCACGCGCTGTCGCGCCTGTTCATCGCCGAAGCGATCCGGCGGCGGCGCGCAGATGTCCTGACCGGTTCGAAACGCTGAATTCCGGGATCGTTGACTGAAGCTGGACTGCCGGCTCGGCCGGCCGCCTTACTTGCAGTTGGCGATGGACGACAGCGCCGCCGAAATGCCCTTTAGCGAAAAGACGTAGCTGGTGTCGTTGCCGCGGCCGGACTTGGCCTTCACCTTCATCTCGGTGCCGCCTTTCATGGCGGCGATCAGCACCGGTTCTTCCGCCGCGTTCTCCACCCAGGCCGACCGGCCGCGCGTGAACAGGAAGAAGCTCTTGGAATCGACCGTAACGGTGACCTTGGAATTCGCCTGGAAATCGTATCCGGAGATGAACTGCGGTTCATAGGAAACCTGCTGGCCCGGGCGCTGGCTGACGAAGAAGAACATGTCGCCATGGTCGAGGGTTGGCGGCTGCTTGTCCGTCGGCACCGTCAGCACATAGCACACCTTGCCGTTCGCCGCCTGGTAGCTGTAGGTGCCCCAGGCGTTGTGCTGGCCGATCTTGGTCGCCTGCTGGGCGAGCGCCGGACCCGCCACGGCAACCAGAGCCAGGCTCGAAACAAGTGCTATCAATCCGCGCATCGCTTTTCCCGTATTCCCAAATGGTGCGGAGGCAGGCCGGCTCGCGTCCTGCCTGTTCGCTTCATTTTGATTTAATCTGGGTTACCAAAGGGTGAACCTCTGCGAGAAAAGAAGCACACCAAGGGAACCCGCCGCCATTTCGCGCCGCAACCCTGAGCAGGCAGCACCGCGATGTCCCTTGGCGGCGACTTGGAAAGCAGGAAAAAGGCGAGAATTTGACTGCGGCCTGAACTCGATGGTCAGGACGGCCGGTCGGCGCTTGCGGACGTCAGGCGTCGTCGGCCATCGCTTCCCGGGCCGCCAGCCGGTGCGCGGGTCTTATATGCGCACGGACGGTCGTGATCGCTGCGGTCAGCACCGCGATGTCGTCGGTGAAGCCGAGGCCAAGGATGATGTCGGGAATGGCGTCCGTCGGCAGCACGAAGTAGCCGAGGGCGCCGAGCAGGATGGCCTTGGCCTTCAGCGGCGTCTTCTTGTCGAGCGCGCAGTAATATGCGGCCACGACATCTTCCATGAAGGGAACCTGCCGCGCGGCCTTCTTGGCAGTGCGCCAGAACTTCGCCCGCACTTCCTTCTCGTCGCCCGGCTTGCCCTGAAAATCCTTGCCGCCGAAGCCGAAGAAGTCGAACCCGGTCTTGTCAGCCATGCTGTTCCTCCTGGGACGACGCCTCATGGCGCCAGCCTCGATCAAAATGTGGTGAAAGCAACACCCCGCTGCAAGATGGGCGCCGTCAGCTTTTGGAAAAACGGTCCATCTTGCCCGCCAGTTCGAAATCGAGCCCGGTCAGGCCACCCGCGTCATGCGTGTTCAGTGTCACGTTGACGGTCTTGTAGACGTTCGACCAGTCTGGATGATGGTCCATTGTCTCCGCCGCCAGCGCCACCCGCGTCATGAAAGCGAAAGCCTCGGAAAAATCCTTGAAGGTGAAGGTCCGGGAAATCGACCCGTTGTCGGCGGCAAGGCGCCAACCCTCGAGTTTGGCAAGCGCCTCGCGGATCGCTGCGTCATCCAGTTTTTCTCGCGCCATGTGCCGGCTCCATGCTATTCAACCACTGAAAGCAACATAGCGCGGTATCGATGGACGCGAAGCCCATAGGATCGATCCTTTTCGTCTGCCTTGGCAATATCTGCCGGTCGCCGCTGGCCGAAGGCGTGTTCCGCGACGTGCTGACCGAACGGGGTCTGGCCCACCGCTTTCTGGTCGATTCCGCCGGCACCGGCGGTTGGCACTCGGGATCGGCGCCCGACCCGCGCTCGGTCGCCATCGCCGCCAGCCATGGCGTCGATATTTCCGACCGTCAGGCGCGCAAGGTGGTGCCGGATGATTTCGCCCGCTTCGACCTTATCCTCGGCATGGACCGCTCCAACGTCGAGTCGCTGCGTGCAGTTGCTCCGGAAGACGCACACGACAGGATACGGCTGTTCACCGATTTCGCCGCCCCGGACGAAACGGTGCGGTTGCCCGCAAACGACGTTCCCGATCCGTATTATGGAGGCGCGGACGGCTTTGCCGTCGTCTACCGCATGATTCGCGAAGCGTCGGAGAGGCTGGTGGAGAAACTCGCCGCACGGGCATCGTTGCCCGAAAGCGGCCAGGTCTCTTCGACGATGTAGGGTCCGCCGCCCACAGAATCGCGCGACGACATCAGCACGAAACGGCCGACCCGGAACGGCGGGACAGCGAAATTACCACGCGCCGAAAGATACGCCGCGACATCGAGCGGGGTCGAACTGCGCAGCCGCGCCAGCGTCACATGCGGCGTGAAGCGGCGCGGATCGGCCGCGATGCCCAACCGCTGGCAGATGCGTTCGATTTCGGCCTGCAGCGCATTGAGGTCCGGTGAAGGCGAAACCCCGGCCCAGACAGCATGCGGTTTCTTCTGGCCGAAGGCGCCAACCCCTGAAAGCGTCAGCGCAAATGAGGATCGCCGCACCCGGTCCAGCGCGTTGGCGATCTCGTCGGCGACATGGCCTTCGACGTCGCCGATGAAGCGGAGGGTGATGTGATAATTTTCGACGTCGATCCAGCGGGCTCCCGGCAATCCGCCCCGAAGCAGAGACAACGACATTGCGGCATCACGCGGAATTTCGAGGGCGGTGAAAAGACGCGGCATGCAGAAGCCTCCTGTCCTCGAATCGAACTCACATTTGCAGCGAATCACCGATGCCTGTGCTGGGCAAGGGATTTATTCGCCCCATATGACAATTAGGCTGCGGTTTAAAAACGCCACCTTCCCTATGGTTTCTCCTGCCTTGGCGGCAGCTTCGCGATCGTGTCCTGCACCGTCGGCAGAATTCGCTCGACGATGCGGTCGACGCCGCCGGCGCTGGGATGCATGCCATCTTCCAGCAGCAACGCCTTGTCGGCCGCTACCCCGTCGAGGAAGAACGGATAGAGCGTCGCGCCGTATTTCTCCGCCAGCTTGGGATAAATCGAGCCGAACGCCTCGCCATAGGCATGGCCGAGATTGGGCGCTGCGAGCATGCCGGCAAGCAGCACCGGGATGTTGCGCGCCTTCAGCCGCGCCAGCATCTTGTCGAGATTCTGCTCGACCAGTTCCGGGTCGATGCCGCGCAGCATGTCGTTGGCGCCGATCTCGAGAATGACCAACTGAGTGCCGTCGGGGACTGACCAGTCGAGGCGCGACAGCGCGCCGCTCGACGTGTCGCCGGAAACCCCGGCGTTCGCGATCACCACATCGTGACCTTTCGCCCGTAGCGCCGCCTGCAGTTTTTCGGGAAAAGCTTCGCCGGGGTTCAGCTCGTAGCCGGCCATCAGGCTGTCGCCGAAGCCGACGATTTGCAGGGACTCGGCCCGGGCATCGACCGCCGGCCCAAACGCAAGGGCGGCAAAGACAAAAGCGGCGGCGGCGAAACGTTTGAAAGCCATGCGGCAGGCCCCATATGTGCGGGGCCAGTCCCCGCCAATCCCATTGCATATAGGATTCCCACCCCGTGACGGAAACCGTGATCGAGCTGAAAGACGTTTCGCTGACGCTCGGCGAAGGCCCGTCATCCGTGCATGTGCTGAAGGGCGTCGACCTCAAGGTCGCTTCCGGCGAGGCGACCGGCATTGTCGGCCCTTCCGGCTCCGGCAAGTCGACGCTGCTGATGGTGCTGGCCGGCCTCGAACGGGTGGATGGCGGCACAGTCCGCATCGCAGGCGAACTTCTCAACGGCAAAAGCGAGGACCGCATTGCCTCATTTCGGGGCCGGAACGTTGGCATCGTCTTCCAGTCCTTCCATCTGATCCCCAATATGACGGCGCTGGAAAACGTCGCCGTGCCGCTGGAGCTCGCCGGCCACCCGGACCCCTTCGGGGTCGCCGAACGCGAGCTCGTAGCGGTCGGTCTTGGCGATCGCCTTACCCATCATCCGGGCGAACTTTCGGGCGGCGAACAGCAGCGCGTCGCCATCGCCCGCGCCCTGGCGCCGTCGCCACGCATCCTCATCGCCGACGAACCGACCGGCAATCTCGACCAGGCGACCGGCCGGCAGGTCGCCGACCTTCTGTTTTCCAAGGCCGCCGAACGCGGCATGACCTTGGTGCTGGTGACGCATGATCCGGCGCTCGCCGCCCGCTGCGACCGCCAGGTTTCGATGCGCTCGGGCCGCATCGAAACGGCGCCGGCCGCAGTGAAAGCATCGGCATGAGCGGTCGGGCACGGCCATGATCCGTATGCTTTCCCTCGCTTTGCGGTTCTCGTTGCGGGAAATGCGCGGCGGCCTCTCGGGCTTCGTCATCTTCATCGCCTGCATTGCCATCGGCGTCGCAGCCATCGGCGGCGTCAATTCGGTGGCGCGCTCGATCTCCGCCGGCGTGTCCAATCAGGGGCAGACGCTTTTGGGCGGCGACATCCGCTTTGAACTCAACCAGCGCGAGGCGACCGCCGCCGAACGCGATTTCTTCACCGGTCTTGGCGCGGTTGCCGAAAGCGACAACATGCGCTCCATGGCCCGCCGTGAAGATGGTTCGGACCAGGCGCTGGTGGAAGCCAAGGCCGTCGATGCCGCCTATCCGCTCTATGGCGCGCTGAACACCGAACCCGCCGAACCGCTGCCTGACCTGCTTGGAGAACGCGACGGCGTCTTCGGCGCCGCCGCGCCCGACATCCTGTTCGAGCGACTCGGCCTCAAGCTCGGCGATCGCCTCAAGCTCGGCGATTCCAGCTTCGAGTTGCGCGCTCGTATCCTGGAAGAGCCCGACGCGGTTTCCGATGGTTTTGGTTTCGCGCCGCGACTTCTCTTGTCTGACGAAGGCCTGGCGGCGTCTGGTCTCGTGCGGCCGGGCAGCCTGGTCGAGCACGTTTATAAAATCCGCATTCCCGGCGCGACCGAAGCCGACATCGCGGCCATCCAGAGCCGGGCGACCGCTGACTTTCCGCAGGCTGGCTGGTCGGTGCGGACCCGGGACAACGCCGCTCCGTCGCTATCGTCCAACATCGAACGCTTCTCGCAATTTCTCACCCTTGTCGGCCTGACAGCGCTGGTCGTCGGCGGCGTTGGCGTCGCCAATGCGGTGCGCGCCTATCTCGACAGCAAGCGCGGCGTCATCGCCACCTTCAAGAGCCTCGGCGCTTCGGGCGGGTTCGTCTTCACCGTCTATCTGGTGCAGATCCTGATGATCGCCGCCATGGGCATCGTCGCTGGCCTGGTGCTCGGAGCGCTGATGCCGTTTGCCGCGGCTTGGGCGTTGCAATCGCTCATCCCGGTGCCGGCCGAGGGCGGCTTCTATCCCGGCGCGCTGGCGATGGCGGCGCTTTTCGGCTTGCTGGTGACACTGGTGTTTGCCCTGCTGCCACTCGGGCGCGCCCGCGACGTGCCGGCGACCGCGCTGTTCCGCGAAATGGGCTTCGAAAGCCGCGGCGCGCCGCGCTGGCCCTACGTCGCCGCCGCGATCGCCATCGCACTGGCGCTGGCGGCCCTGGCCATCCTGTTCTCCGACGACCGCCGTATCGCCGCGATCTTTACCGGCGCGACGCTGTTTTCTTTCCTGGTGCTGCGCCTCGTCGCAAGCCTGGTACAATGGCTTGCCCGCAAGGCGCCTCGCGTGCGCTCCACCGCGCTACGCCTCGCCATCGGCAACATCCACCGTCCCGGCGCGCTGACGCCCTCGGTGGTGCTGTCGCTGGGGCTCGGCCTGACGCTTTTGGTAACGCTGGCGCTGATCGACGGCAATCTGCGGCAGCAGATCGGCGGCAGCCTGCCCGAACGGGCGCCGAACTTCTTCTTCGTCGATATCCAGAGCACCGAAATCGAGCCGTTCTCGGCGCTGCTGGCGAAGGAATCCCCCCGGGGCGAACTGGCCCGCGTGCCGATGCTGCGCGGCCGCGTCATGGCGCTGAACGGCGTGCCCGTCGATAAGGTCGAAGTTCCGCCGGAAGGCGCCTGGGTGCTGCGCGGCGACCGGGGCCTGACCTATGAGGCGGAAAAGCCGGGCAACGCCACCCTGACGCAAGGCCGCTGGTGGCCGAAAGACTATGCCGGCGAACCGCTGGTCTCGTTCGCCGCCGAGGAAGCCGCCCAGATCGGCCTCAAGCTCGGCGACACGGTCACCGTCAATGTGCTCGGCCGCAACGTGACGGCGAAGATCGCCAATCTGCGCAAGGTCGAGTGGCAGAACATGGGGATCAATTTCGTCATGGTATTCTCGCCCAACACCTTCGCCGGCGCGCCGCATTCCTGGCTGGCGACGTTAACGGACAAACAGGCCGACGCCGCCAGCGACGCGAAACTGCTCAACGCCGTGACCCGCGCCTTCCCGACCGTGACGGCCGTCCGCGTCAAGGATGCGCTCGACATAGTCAACCGCCTGATCGGCCAGATCGGCACCGCGATCCGCGCCGCGGCGGGCGTTGCTTTGATCGCCTCCGTTCTGGTGCTGGCCGGCGCGCTCGCCGCCGGCAACAGGGCGCGCGTCCATGATGCGGTCGTGCTGAAGACGCTCGGCGCCACACGCCGCACGCTGATCGCGGCGTTCTCCTTGGAATACGTGCTGATTGGACTGGCCACCGCCATCTTCGCGCTTGCCGCAGGCGGCGCGGCGGCATGGTTCGTCGTCGCCCGCATCATGTCGCTGCCGTCGCATTTCATGCCGGAGGTCGCGGTGGGAACCATCATCTTCGCGCTGGTGGTGACGGTCGGCATAGGCCTTGCCGGCACTTGGCGCGTGCTGGGCCATAAGGCCGCACCCGTGCTGCGCGAGCTGTGATTCTACGTGAAAACCCGGCCGTTAAGCGGCGGATTCGATGAAATTTTCGTAATCTGGTCGCACGGGGATCGCGCAAATGGAGCCTTTCGGCCCCTCACGCCCTGTTTCGCCTGGTTACGGGCCTTGTTCTTGACGAAAAGAATCATCATATTTCGCCACAGGCATGCTGGAGCCCCGCCAGCGGCGCCTGGGTTCTCGAACCCGACACCGGACGGGGCAGAGCAAAGAGGAATCCCATGTCTGAATTCCGCAATTACCAAACGCGCGCCGCGCCTGTCGGCACCCAGGCCGATGCTGCCATCGACCAGGGCCTGCGCGCCTACATGATCCGTGTCTACAACCTGATGGGCATGGGCCTGGTCATCACCGGCCTCGCCGCGCTCGGCACAGTTATGCTGGCAACCACCAATGATCCGGCGTCCGCCGTCGCCACCATGGCCAATGGCCAGATGCTGACCTCCTTCGGTTACGCCATCTTCGCCTCGCCGCTGAAGTGGCTGGTGATCCTGGCCCCGCTCGGCGCGGTCATGTTCCTGTCGTTCCGCGTCCAGTCCATGAGCGTCTCGGCCGCGCAGACCACCTTCTGGATCTATGCCGGTCTGGTCGGCCTGTCGCTGTCGTCGATCTTCCTGATCTACACGACCGCGTCGATCGCGCAGACCTTCTTCGCCACCGCTGCCGGTTTCGGTGCGCTGTCGCTGTATGGCTACACCACCAAGCGTGACCTGACCGGCGTTGGCTCGTTCCTGATCATGGGCGTGTTCGGCCTGATCATCGCCATGATCATCAACATCTTCCTGCAGTCTTCGGCGCTGGGTTTCGCCATCTCGGCGATCGGCGTGCTGATCTTCGCCGGCCTCACCGCCTACGACACGCAGAAGATCAAGGAGATGTATTTCGAAGGCGACGACCAGTTGGTCGCAGGCCGCAAGTCGATCATGGGCGCGCTGACGCTCTACCTCGACTTCATCAACCTGTTCATGTTCATGCTGCAGTTCATGGGCGATCGCCGCTGATCTGCACGCTTCGCGAGCAATCATTGAACAGGAAGGGCGGCGCGAGCCGCCCTTTCTTTTGACCATGTCCGTATGGAGATGGCCCTTTTCTTTTGGGCCGGCCTTTGCTTCATAGGCAACGCAGACCAACCAAGTCCCATGCCATGAACCTCGGTACCATCCGGGCGGCCACCGCCGCCGACCTCGACCGCATCACCGAAATCTACGCCGACGCCGTGCTGAACGGCACCGCCACCTATGAACTGGAACC
This sequence comes from Mesorhizobium sp. BE184, assembly GCF_031457045.1. Taxonomy (NCBI): domain Bacteria; kingdom Pseudomonadati; phylum Pseudomonadota; class Alphaproteobacteria; order Hyphomicrobiales; family Phyllobacteriaceae; genus Mesorhizobium; species Mesorhizobium sp. BE184. The sequence continues at coordinate 1,059,057 of NZ_JAVDVU010000002.1, read as the reverse complement.
GCCGAGCCGCACCGAAATGGCAGCGCGCTTCGAAGCGCTGGCGGATGGCGGCTTTCCCTATCTCGTCGCCCAAGACGGCGAAGGCGGCGCGTTGCTCGGCTACGCCTATGCCGGACCGTTCCGGCCGCGCCCGGCCTACCGCTTCATCGTCGAGGATTCCGTCTATGTCGCTCCGGAGGCCAAGGGCCAAGGCATCGGCCGGCTGCTGATGGAGCGGTTGATAGAGGCTTCGCGGACGCTCGGCTTCCGCCAGATCGTCGCCGTCATCGGCGACGGCCACGCCGCCAGCGCCTCGGTGAGACTGCATGAGAAGCTCGGCTTCGTCCATTCGGGCAGACTGACCGGTTCCGGCTACAAGCACGGCCGCTGGCTGGACACCGTCTTCATGCAGTTGGAGATGAATGGCGGGGCGTCAGTGCCGCCGGATCCCGACTCGCTGCCGGAGCGGAATTTCAGGGGAGGCTAGCTTCCTTTTTCCCGTTCACGGAGGGCTATGGGATATGGCACGGCCTACCCCCACTCCGCCGCATGGCATATGCGATTGCCCGTATCTAACAGGAGAACAGGAGCTCAGGCTTCGACCAGCTTCAGCCTGCTGTCGAAGACGCCCAGCACCCGCGCCAGCTCGTGTCCGCGTTTGAGGATGCGCCCGCCGGCAGCGACAACGGAAAACGCCCCCTGACGCCTGGCGAGCTTCGGATCCTTGACGATCTGGAACAGCGGAACCTCGCTGGTGCGGCGGAAAACCGAGAATACCGCCCTGTCGGTCAGATGATCGATGGCGTAGTCACGCCATTCGTTTGCGGCGACCATGCGACCATAGAGCCTCAGGATCAGGTCCAGTTCGCGCCGCTCGAACGCGACAGGCATGTCGAGGCGTTCGCGTCTGGCCTCATGCAACGGGATCAGTATTGCGGATCCTTCCCCATCCTCCATCCCGCCGCCTTCCGTCATGCGCTGATCCCTCAGTGTTTCTGATCAAGGTTAGCTGACGTAAAAGTTGGCGCGTTCAGGGTACAATTGCAAGGCCGGAAGCGCACGGCCGGACAATTCTCCCCTTCCCGAAAGGTCCACTCACATTTGTGAAACATCTGTTGGAATTGGTGATGGCTCGCCACATTCCCGCCATTTTTTATCCGCGCTCCCGCCCCAATGTCCGAAGAATTTACCCCCGTTGCCTGAGACGGTTCGGTCCGGCACCGGCTCGTAAACCCCAAGCCCCCCGCCCACGGGTCAGAGTCGGATCGAACCAACCTCGGCTTTTCGTCTTGAAAAGTCAGGTGCGACGATCCCAAAATTAACCGGTGTCAGTTCATTTTGACGCCGGTTTTTTGTTGTCCGGATTTTATGGTTTCGCCACCGGATGTGTCGGCTCGCCAGGCTTGTAGGCTGCCGGCTTGCGGATAAAGGCGGCGCCGAGGATAGGCCCCGGCAAACCATCCTTGCCGACGGACTGCAAAAGCACGGCACAGCCCGCCTTCTTCGAGATTTCGCTGATCGGCAGTTCGTAGCGCTGCGCCTTGCCGTGCCACATGCCTGCGGTCTGGATACCGGTGACCGCGTTCCAGTAGGTCAGCTTTCTTCCGTCATTCTCGCCATGGGCGATGGTGACAGTCTGCGGTGGATCGAAAAACACGATGACGACATGGGCGCTGGCCGAAGACCCCGCCACCGCGTCGCCCGCGTCGATCATGACGCCGTCGCCGTCGCGACTGACCTTGATGCGGACCCGCATCCCTTCGCCCGCCTTCTCCAGCGCGGCAAGCGTCCCGCCAACGGCGCCGCGGTTGGCGCCGTTCACATGGGCGCGGCCGTTCACGACAGCCTGCGGCGTATAAACGGAGCGGCTGCGGAACGCGCGCATATACTCGTACTGCCGCTCGGTGTTCTCCTTGCGGCTCAGCGTGTCACGCCAGCCGAGATAGTCCCAGTAATCGACATGATAGGCCAGCGCGACGATGTCCTGCCGCGCCGCCAGTTCGCCGAACAGTTCGTCCGCAGGCGGACAGGAATTGCAGCCCTGGCTGGTGAACAGCTCGACCACGCCCAGCGGCTTGTCGCCTTCCTCGGCGCGGCTGCCGCCGGCAAGGGCAGCAATGGCGAACGCCAACGCCGCCGGCCGCAGGGACTTTCGAAGCGTCATAACCATTCCCGCTCGCCGGTGACGCCGGCTTCTTCCTTCTGATTGCCGAAATGTTTGGCAGAAGCCGGCCTCAACGGGAAGTCACGTTGCGGTGAAATTTTTTCCTCGCCCGACATGGACCGTACGATTGCAATCGGGCAGGCTGCATGCGGGGGCTGCAAGCTGGGCATTTCGCGCTATGTGGCAGATTTTCATGACGCCGGTCGATCTCTATTGCGAGCGGACCGGACCCGACCTTTGGTCGGAGCCGCTGAACGTGCTGACCAACCTCGCCTTCATCGCCGCCGGTCTGTGGGGCGTGCGCGAGGCGCGCAGGCGCGACACAGGCGCCTTCGCGGAAGTCCTGGCGTGGTGGGTGGTTGCGATCGGCATCGGCTCGGCGGTCTTCCATACCGTTGCCACCAACGGGACGGTCTGGGTCGATGTGCTGCCGATCGCCGGCTTCACTCTCGCCTACACGCTGTTCAACCTGCGCCGCTTTCTCGACATGAGCTGGCAGCAGTCGCTTGCCGTTTTCGTGCTGTTCTACGTGGCCGTTGGGCTTTTGACATGGGCCGTTCCGGACTGGCTTCGGCAGGCCTCGAACGGCACCACAGGTTATCTGCCGCCGTTCCTCGCGCTGGCCTTCTTCGGCGTCTGGGTGACGGCGACCGGAAATCGCGCCGGCTGGTACAATCTCGCCGGCTCCTGCATCTTCGTCGTCTCGGTCATCTGCCGCATGATCGATCCGCTGGTCTGCACCAGCTTTCCGTTGGGAACACACTTTCTCTGGCACATGCTGAACGGACTGATGCTCGGCGTGCTCCTGGCGGCAGCGGCGCGATACGGGGCGGCGCGAAAAGCCAGATAAGGGTGGCTCGAAATCGACGCTGCCTGCATCTCCCCGTCACTATACGGGGAGATGATGCCGGCACGCAGATGAGGGGCGGCGCAAAGCTTTGAAAGCTGGGTGCTATCCCTCATCCGGCCCGACGGGCCACCTTCTCCCCGTTCACGGGGAGAAGAAAAAGCGCAATGTCACGCCGCCAGATCACGCAGCACATATTGCAGGATGCCGCCATTCTTGAAGTAGTCGAGTTCGTCCAGCGTATCGATGCGGCACAGGATCGGAACCTGCTTCACCGTGCCGTCGCCATAGGTGATTTTGGCGGTCATCTTCTGCCGCGGCTTGATTGCCTCCAGACCATCGATCTCGACCAGTTCGTCGCCCTTGAGATTGAGCGTCGCCCAGGACGTGCCTTCCTCGAACACGAACGGGATGACGCCCATGCCGACCAGGTTGGAACGGTGGATGCGCTCGAACGACTGGGCGATGACCGCGCGGACGCCGAGCAGATTGGTGCCCTTGGCCGCCCAGTCGCGCGACGAGCCGTTGCCGTATTCGACGCCGGCGAAGATGACCAGCGGCACGCCTTCCTTGCGGTACTCCATCGCCGCATCGTAGATCGGCATCTCCTCCTTGGACGGATAGTGGATCGTGTAACCACCCTCCCTGCCGTTTTCCCCCAGCATGTGGTTGCGGATGCGGATGTTGGCGAAGGTGCCGCGCATCATCACCTCATGGTTGCCGCGGCGCGTGCCGTACTGGTTGAAGTCGGCGACGCCGACGCCATGGTCCATGAGATACTTGCCCGCCGGTGAAGCCGCCTTGATCGAGCCAGCCGGCGAGATGTGGTCGGTGGTGATCTTGTCGCCGAACAGGCCGAGCACGCGGGCGCCCCTGATGTCGCCGATCTTGCCGAAACCCTTGGTCATGCCGGCGAAATAGGGCGGGTTCTGCACATAGGTCGAATCGTCGTCCCAGGTGTAGGTCTGTCCGGTCGGCGCTTTCACCGTCTGCCAGTTCTCGTCGCCCTTGAAGACGTCGGCATATTTGCGGGCGAACAGCTCGCGCGTCACATTCTTTTCGATGAACTCCTGGATTTCCGCGCTGGTCGGCCAGATGTCCTTGAGCATCACCGGCTTGCCGTTGCGGTCCTCGCCGATCGGCTCGGTGGTCAGGTCCTTGGTGACCGTACCGGCAAGCGCGTGCGCCACCACCAACGGCGGCGAGGCGAGATAGTTCGCCTGCACGTCAGGCGAGACCCGGCCCTCGAAATTGCGGTTGCCCGAAAGCACGGCGGCGGCGATCAGGCCCTTCTCGTTGATGGTCCTCGAGATCGGTTCCGGCAGCGGGCCGGAATTGCCGATGCAGGTCGTGCAGCCGAAGCCGACCAGGTTGAAGCCGATCTGGTCGAGTTCCTTTTGCAGGCCTGACTTTTCAAGGTACTCGGCCACAACCTGCGAGCCGGGAGCGAGCGACGTCTTGACCCACGGCTTCTGTTTCAAGCCGAGCCGGTTGGCGTTGCGGGCCAAAAGACCGGCGCCGATCAGCACCGAGGGGTTGGACGTGTTGGTGCAGGAGGTGATGGCGGCGATGACGACATCGCCATGGCCGAGATCGTGGCCGGTGCCTTCCACCGCATAGCGCTTGTGGAGTTCGGCAGCCTTCTTGTACTCCGTCTCCATCGCCGCGGCGAAGCCAGCCGGAATGCCTTCCAGCGCGACGCGCCCTTCCGGACGCTTCGGGCCGGCCATCGACGGCACGACGCTGCCGAGATCCAGTTCCAGCATGTCGGTGAAGATAGGATCGGCAGAGGAATTGTCGCGCCACATCCCTTGCGCCTTGGAATAGGCTTCGACCAGCGCGATGCGGTTTTCCGAGCGGCCGGACATGTTGAGATAGCGGATTGTTTCGGCATCGACCGGGAAGAAGCCGCAGGTAGCGCCATATTCCGGCGCCATGTTGCCGATGGTGGCGCGGTCGGCCAGCGTCATGTTCGACAGGCCTGGGCCGAAGAACTCGACGAACTTGCCGACGACGCCCTTCTTGCGCAGCATCTGGGTGACGGTCAGCACCAGATCGGTGGCGGTGACGCCTTCCTTGAGCTTGCCGGTCAGGCGGAAGCCGATGACTTCGGGAAGGAGCATGGAGACGGGCTGGCCAAGCATGGCCGCTTCCGCCTCGATGCCGCCGACGCCCCAGCCGAGAACACCGAGGCCGTTGATCATCGTCGTGTGCGAATCGGTGCCGACGCAGGTGTCCGGATAGGCGGTCGTTTCGCCATCCTCATTGTTGGTCCACACCACCTGGCCGAGATATTCAAGGTTGACCTGGTGGCAGATTCCGGTGCCGGGCGGCACAACGCGGAAGTTGCGGAACGCCTGCTGGCCCCATTTGAGGAACTTGTAGCGCTCTTCGTTGCGCTCATATTCCAGCTCGACATTGCGGGCGAAGGCCATCGGCGTGCCGAACTCGTCGACGATGACGGAGTGGTCGATGACCAGATCGACCGGCACCAGCGGGTTGATCTTCTGCGGATCGCCGCCGAGCGACGCGAGGCCGTCGCGCATGGCGGCAAGATCGACCACCGCCGGAACGCCGGTGAAGTCCTGCATAAGCACCCGGGCCGGGCGATAGGCGATCTCGACGCCAGCGGTGCCCTTGTCAGTCAGCCAGCCAGCCACCGCCTGGATCGATTCCTTGGTGACGGAACGGCCATCTTCGTTGCGCAGGAGATTTTCCAGCAGAACCTTCATTGAATAAGGCAGCTGGGCGATGCCTGTGAGGCCGTTCTTCTCGGCCTCGGTCAGGTCGTAATAGACATAATCCGCCCCGCCCGCGGTCAGGGTACGGCGGCAATTGAAACTATCGAGAGATTTGGACACGGAATGACCCCATCTGGTCTGTTGCCTTCGAGGGAACGGACTCCGATGGGCATGCGATCACGCGCAAAGGTGCGGGTACGGCCATTTCCGCTGTCCGCTCCCGGACGCCCGGCCATTTCTGGTCGTGCGCCGGTCCGGCACAATAAAGGTTGCCTTCCCCGACCGCTGGGGTTGGTATGCCGCATATAGAGAAATTTCTGGAATAGTTCTAGACGGGTTTTGGCAAAATTGCTGTGTCGGGCAAATGCGGCGCCTGGACTTTCGGCGAAAGGGTGGAAATGCGGCTTGTCGCCGAAGATCTCAGCGGGGAACGCGGCGGCGAACCGGTCTTTTCCGAGATCGGGTTCGCGCTCGAAAGCGGCCAGGCCCTGGCCGTCACAGGCCCTAACGGATCCGGCAAGTCGACGTTGCTGCGCGTCCTGTGTGGCCTTCTGCCCGCATCAAACGGAAACGTCCGGCTGGAAGGCGGCGGCGATGCCTTTCCGACGCCGGCGGCCGCTTGCCACTATCTCGGCCATCATAACGCGATGAAGCCGGCCCTGACCGTACGGGAAAATCTGGACTTCTGGCAGCGATTCGCCAGAGAGAGTGACGGGGTTCTTTCCGGACAGGCCGCCGCGCTTTCAGTGATGGAGGCGCTGGCGGCTGTCGGCCTTGACGCGATCCCGCATCTGCCCTTCGGCTACCTCTCCACCGGCCAGCGCCGCCGCGTCGCCATCGCCAGGCTGCTGGTGTCGTTTCGCCCGATCTGGCTGCTCGACGAACCGACCGCCGGGCTCGACAAGGCATCCGAGGTGCGCTTCGCCGGCCTGATGAAAGCGCATTGCTCCGCCGGCGGCATCGTTGTCGCGGCGACGCATTCGCCGCTGGGACTGGAAGAAGCGGGCCAGCTGAGGATGGGAGCGTCTTCACCTTCCCCCCAAGAGGCAGGGTAATGCTAGCCCTCTTCCGCCGCGACCTTCGGCTGGGTTTCCGCGCTGGCGGCGGGGCGCTCACCGGCGTCATCTTCTTCCTCGCCGTCATCGTCACCATTCCGTTCGGCGTCGGCCCGGACCTCAATCTGCTCGCCCGCATCGGCCCGGCGATCCTGTGGATCGGCGCACTGCTCGCCTCGCTGCTCGGCCTCGACCGGCTGTTCCAGGCCGACCGCGAGGACGGCTCGCTCGATCTTCTGGTGCTGGAAAGCGACCGCCACATGCTGGCGCTGACCGTGCTGGTGAAATGCCTGGCGCACTGGACGGCGACCGCCCTGCCGCTGGTGATCGCCGCCCCCCTGCTCGGCCTGTTCATGAACATGACGCCGGCCGGGATCGGCGCCACGGCCCTCACCCTGCTGGTCGGCACCCCGGCCATAGCCTTCATCGGCGCGGCGGGGGCGGCGGTCGCGGTGGCGCTGCCGCGCGGCGGCCTGCTGATCTCGGTGCTGGTGCTGCCGCTGACCATCCCGGTGCTGATCTTCGGCGTCTTGGCCAGCTATGGCGCAGTAAACGATCCGGACCCCTTCCTGCAGCCTTTCCTCATTCTTGCCGCGCTGACGCTGTTTCTTGCGGTCATCGGCCCGGTCGCAGCCGCGGTCGCGCTCAAACATGGAACGGATTGATTGATCACGATCGGTTCAGACCGCAGCCATGCGCGCCCATGCCCGATTGCACGGTTTCTGAGGCGCCGCTAAGGAAAAGCATGTTTCTGGAGAAGAACCGGCCATGAGCACGCACGCGCTCTACGTCACCGCCGCTTATGCTATCACCGCCGTGGTGCTGGCAGGGCTGATCGGCTGGATTCTGCTCGACCAACGGGCACGCAAGCGCGAGCTGGCGGAGTTGGAAGCGGCCGGCATCCGACGCCGTTCGGACAAGCCGTCGAAGCAGCCGGCAAAGTCATGACCGGCCAACCAGCCGAAGGCCGGGAAGCGCCGGCAACCATGGAAACCGGCGCGTCGCATCGGCCGCGCTTGATCCTGCTGCTGCCGCTGGCGATTTTCCTGGGGTTGGCCGGCCTGTTCCTGGCGCAGCTCCTGTCCGGGCGCGACATCGCCGAAGTGCCCTCGGCGCTCATCGGCCAGTCAGCGCCTGAGACCAGCCTGCCGGCGTTGGCGGGAACCGATCTGCCGGGCCTCGACTCCAAGGCCTTTGCCGGCAAGGTGACGCTGGTGAATGTTTTCGGCTCGTGGTGCGTGCCGTGCCGCGACGAGCATCCCGTCCTGCTCGCCCTTTCACGGGACAAGCGCTACGTCATGGCCGCGCTGAACTACAAGGACAGGCCGGAAAACGCCCGCCGCTTCCTCGGCGAGCTCGGCAATCCTTTTGCAATGATCGGGGTGGATGAGGCCGGACGGGCGGCGATCGACTGGGGTGTCTATGGCGTGCCGGAAACCTTCGTCATCGGCAAGGATGGAAAGATCGCCTACAAACATGTCGGGCCGCTGACGCCCGAATCGGCGCGGACCCTGCTGCTGCCCGAGGTGGAAAAGGCTCTGGCCGGGTCGCAATGACACCACAAGCCATCCGCGCGCAGCAGATTCGCAACCATTTTGTCCGCCAGGCGCAAGGGTGCGACGCGCTGGGTTCTCCTTTCACGGCCACGCTTTGCCGCGCCTTCGCCGCTACGCTCGATCTGACGACGCGGACGGGCACGGCGGTGCTGTCCTGGCCAACTGACGCCGCCGCCGATGCATTGTCGCTCCGCCTGTGCGGGGCGCTTCATGCCTTGATGCTGAGCGAAACCGAGGACGCATTGGCCAGGCTCTATCCGCCACATCGGCTAGAGGAAGCAGAGATGATCACGCGGTTGCCGGCTATCGTCGAGCGCTTCGACGAAAGGCTCCTCGCTGGACTCGACCATGCGCCGCAGACGAACGAGGTGGCCCGCTCGGCCATGCTGCTGCCCGGCTTCACCGCCATTGCGCGCGAAACAGGATTGCCCATCGACCTGCATGAGATTGGCGCCAGCGCTGGCCTGAACCTTTTGTTCGACCGCTTTTGCTACCGTTATGCCGACACCGCGTGGGGCGAAGACAGTGCGACAGTACGGCTGGCGCCGGAGGTCAGAGGCTTGGCGCCGCCGTTGGATGGGGAAATCCGGATCGTCGGCCGGCAGGGCTGCGACATCGCACCGATCGACATCGCCGATCCCGCCGCCCGGTTGCGGCTGCGGTCCTATATCTGGGCCGATCAGGCGCAGCGACTCGCACGGCTCGATGCCGCGCTGGCGATCGCCGATGCCTCGCCACCGCGCGTGGCGCGGCAGGATGCTGCATTGTTTTTGGAGAAAGGCGTGGCCGGCGCACGATCAAGTTCGGTCTTCGCGCTCTATCACTCGATCATGTGGCAGTATCTGCCTGGAGCCACGAAAACTGCTGTGGAAAAGATTATCGAAGCATTTGGCCGTACGGCAACGCCGCAAAGGCCCGTCGCCTGGCTCCGCATGGAACCGCTGACAGTCAGCGATCCTTTCGCGACCTTGTCTATGACGCTATGGCCCGGGGGCCGCACCCGCCATCTGGCGCGGTGCGACTACCACGGACGCTGGATCGAATGGCTGGCCTGAACAGGCTCAGCCGTAGATCTGACGGCGGATCTGGTAGATCATCTCGGAACGGCTGGCGCGCATGTCGGCCAGGTCGCGGTCGGTCAGGCCGGAAATCTCGTTGATGAGCTGGTTGTAGCGACGGCGCTTGGCGATTGAATCGCGGGCGCGGGACACGATGGTGTCGAACATTGTGGAACTCCTTCAGTATGCCGCACGAGGCAGCGAATTTGTTCCTCCCTCTCGGCTTCCACCATGACATAGGAATTGTGCAGCGCAATAAAAGATGCCGCAACGCAGCATTGCGCTATGCGCATGGCCGGTTAACGCGTCGTTACGAAGTCCGCGAACCGTGTCAGCGCCGACCGTATCGCCTGCCTGTGCTCCAACTCGGCCAACACCGCTTCCATCTCCGGTGGTTTCTTGCCGAGCAGCGGCACCTCAAGTTCCAGGCCGTCATAAAGATCAAACGACATGGTGCGCATGATCTCCGCCAGCGCCGCACGGGCAAAGTGCGAACGCTGCGAGGCGTGCACCAGCATTGCGGGCTTCCCGACCGCGGCTTCATGGGAGACCAGCCAGTCCAGCGCATTCTTCAGGCCACCCGGCACGCCGTGGGCATATTCCGGACAGGAGACGATGACGCCGTCGGCGCGCGCCACTGCTTCAACCAGCGCTGCCACCACGTTGGGAAGCCGCTGCTCCTCGTCTGGATTGAAGATCGGCAAAAGGCCGAGATCGCCGTAAATCGTCACCCCGAGGCCGTTCGGCGCATCGCGCGCCAGGGCACGGACAAGCGCCGAATTGGTCGAGACGGCCCTGAGGCTTCCCGAAATGGCAAGAAAATCCGGCATGGTGCGGCTCGCGGCGAATCCTTGCCCGCGAACCTAACATGGAGCGCATCGCCCCTTGGCCCAAATGCTACGTCTTCTTCTGGTCCTCGACGGAATGGCGCATGATCAGCGGCATCTGGCTCAGCGTGAAAAGCACCGTCATCGGAATGGTCGCCCAGACCTTGAAGGCGACCCAGAAATCGGTGGAGAAGGAACGCCACACCACCTCGTTGATGACGGCCAGGACCAGGAAGAACACGCCCCAGCGCAACGTCAGCTTGCGCCAGCCCTCCGCGTCGAGATGGAAGGCCTCGTCGAAGACGTAGCCGAGCAGCGACTTGCCGAAGAAAAGCCCGCCGAGCAGCGTCGCGCCGAACAGCGTGTTGACGATGGTCGGCTTCATCTTGATGAAGATGTCGTCCTGCAGGTAGAGCGTCAGTGCACCGAAGATCAGCACGACGATGCCCGAAACCAACGGCATGATCGGCAGCCGCCGCATCAGCGCCCAGGAAACTGCCAGCGCAATCGCTGTCGCCGCCATGAACAGGCCGGTGGCGATGAAGATCGGGCCGCCGAAATCGGTCAGCACCGGGAATTTCTCGGCCAGCCACGCGCCGCGCGTGTTGGCGAAGAAGAAGACCATCAGCGGTCCCAGCTCCAGCACCATCTTCAGCACCGGGTTGACGGTCTCCTTCCGCGCTTTCTGCGGGTCGGAGGGGTCGCGTTCGAGGATGGGAGCGTTCATGATTTCCCTCTGGTGGAGAACCGCCACATTCCTTCGACGTCGGGCGAATGCATCGTCATCACGCCACCCCCGCGATCGCCCTGGCGAACTCGCCGGCTGAAAACGGCTCCAGATCGTCGACCTGTTCGCCGACGCCGATGAAATACACCGGCAGCTTATGCTTGGCGGCGATGGCGACAAGAATGCCGCCGCGGGCCGTGCCGTCCAGCTTGGTCATCACCAGTCCGTTGACCCCGGCGACGTTGCGGAAAATCTCGACCTGGTTGAGCGCGTTCTGGCCTGTCGTTGCATCGACCGTTTGCAGCACCGTGTGAGGCGCTTCCGGATCGAGCTTGCCGAGCACGCGCACGATCTTTTCCAGCTCGGCCATCAGTTCGGTCTTGTTCTGCAGCCGCCCTGCCGTGTCGATGATCAGCACGTCGGAGCCGGCCTCTTTTGCCTTCTCGAACGCATCATAGGCAAGCCCGGCCGCGTCGGCCCCGAGCTTGCTCGCAATCACCGGAGAATTGGTCCGCTCGCCCCAGATCTTCAGCTGTTCGATCGCCGCGGCGCGGAACGTGTCGCCCGCCGCCAGCATCACCGAAAGCCCGCCATCGGTCAGTTTCGCCGCCAGCTTGCCGATCGTGGTGGTCTTGCCGGTGCCATTGACGCCGACGACAAGGATGACATGCGGTTTGTGGCTGAGATCGAGTTCCAGCGGCAATGCCACCGGCGCCAGCACCTTCTCCACCTCCGCCGCCATCACCGCGCGCACCTCGGCGTCCGAAACATCCTTGCCGTAGCGGCTGACGGCGAGCGAATCCGTCACCCGCAGCGCTGTCTCGACGCCGAGGTCGGCGCGGATCAGTACGTCCTCCAGATCCTGCAGCGTCTCTTCATCAAGCTTGCGCTTGGTGAAGACGCCGGCGATGTTGCCGGTCAGTTCCCGCGACGACCGCGCCAGCCCCTCGCGCATGCGCTGGAACCATGACGGGCGCGGCACGGATGTTGGCGCCGCCGCCAGGGGCTCGGCCTTCTGCTCGACCTTTTTGGCGACCGTGACCTTGCCGGGCGCCGGCTTCTCAACAAGGGTCCTGGCGACAGTCGGGGACGGTTCAGCCGCCAGCTCTGGCGCTATGTCGGAAAGAACCGGCTGCGCCTCCACAGGCGGCGGCTCGCGCCAGGGCGGCGGGATTTCAGCCGAAGGTGGAGCGGCCTCTGCGGCTTCGCGCTGATCCTCGTCGCGCAAGGACGGCGTCTTCGCGTCGGCCTCCGGCGCGATCTCATCCAGCATCGGCTGGCTCGCGACCAATGATGGCCGGGGCGGGATGTCCGCAGGTGCCGGCTGCGACTCGACCGGAATTTCAACCGGCCTCGCCGGAGGCTTTTCCTCGGGTAAGACCGGAGGAATTTCGACCGGCTGCTCCGGTATTATCGGCAGGGCCGGTACTTTCTGAGGAGATGTAGGGACCGCGGGCCTTTCGGGTGCCGGTTCCGGCGCTGGCGGCGGCGGAACCTCTGGCGGTGGCTCTGGCACTTCCGGCCTGGACGGTTTGACTTCGGGCGTTGCGGGTTCGGCAAGAGCCTCTTGCGGCGCCGGAACGGGCGTTTCGCGTACTGGCCCAACCGGTGGTGCGGCCTCTGGCTGCGGCGCGGGAGCCGGTGGGGCTTCTGTGGGCGGCTGGACCGGTTCTTCCACAGGCTCGGACGGCACGTCTGGCGTCTGCTCGTCGCGTTTCAGGAATTCCGGAACCGCTTGTTCGGCTGCCGGCTTCAGCGCCTGCAGCGCATCGAAATTGATCGGCGGCAGAGGCGCATCCTCGGCCGGCCTTTCCTCGACGACCTCCTTCTTGCCGAAGGAGAAGATTTTCTTGAAGAATCCTGCCATGCGCTCCGCTCTGTCAGGCCGCGCGCGCGGCAAGCGGCGCAGCAGTCAGGCGCGCGCCATCATGGCCGGTGACCATGGCCGCGACGATGTCGCCCGGCCCGCCGGTACGAATCGCCGCCAGCGTGAAGCCCTCGGTGCGGCCCAGCCCGTCGCGCTCGATCAGGATGGATTGCGATGTACCGGCCATCGAATCGAGATGTCGGCGATAGGCGGCCTCGCCGGCCTCGCGCAGCCGGGCCGCGCGGCGCTTGACCGTCTCGCGCCGCACCTGCGGCATCCGCGCCGCCGGCGTCCCCTCGCGCGGTGAAAAAGGGAAGACATGCAGATGCGTCAGCCCGCATTCCTCGACGATGCCAAGCGAGTTCTCGAACATCGCCTCGGTTTCGGTCGGGAAGCCGGCAATGATATCGGCCCCGAACACGATGCCGGGACGCAACTTGCGCACATCCTCGCAGAAACGGATCGACTGATCGCGCAGATGCCGCCGCTTCATCCGCTTCAGGATCATGTCGTCGCCCGACTGCAGCGACAGGTGCAGATGCGGCATCAGCCGCTTTTCCGTTGCGATGGCGTCAAGCAGATCGTCGTCAGCCTCGATTGAATCGATGGAGGACAGCCGTAGCCGCTTCACGTCCGCCACCTCGCGCAGGATCGTCTTGACTAGACGCCCAAGTTTCGGCGCGCCGGGCAGGTCGGCGCCGTAGCTGGTCATGTCGACGCCTGACAGTACGATTTCGGCGTAGCCGGTGCCGGCCAGCCGCTTGATCTGCTCCACCACCGCGCCCATCGGCACAGAGCGCGAATTGCCGCGCCCGTAGGGGATGATGCAGAAGGTGCAGCGGTGGTCGCAACCATTCTGGACCTGGACGAAGGCGCGCGCGCGGCCCTCGATGGCGTCGACCATGTGGCCCGCCGTCTCGCGCACCGAGAAAATATCGTTGACCCGCGCCTTTTCGGCATCGTTGACGCCGAAATCGGGCAGCGCCCGGTAGGAATGCGCCTTCAGCTTCTCCTCATTGCCCAGTACGAGGTCGACCTCGTCCATGGCGGTGAAGCTGCCGGGCTCGGTCTGCGCCGCGCAGCCGGTGACGATGATGCGCGCCTGCGGATTCTCGCGCCGCGCCTTGCGGATAGCCTGCCTGGCCTGCCGTACCGCCTCGCCGGTGACGGCGCAGGTGTTGAAGATGACCGCGCCGCCCTTCAGCGCGCCGAGGCCCGCCGTTTCAGCCTCGCGCCGCATCACCTCCGACTCGTAGGTGTTGAGCCGGCAGCCGAAGGTGACGATGTCGATTCCCTTGGCAATATCTGACATCAGGCCGCGCTCTCGGTGTCGCGCTGCCAGTTCCCGGTCGTCGGATCGAACGTGCCGGAAAATTCCCATTCCGCCGCGCCGGTCAGAACGACATGGTCGTCTTCGCGCCACTCGACCTGCAATTGCCCGCCCGGCGCCTGCAGGGTGACGCTGCGGCCCGTCCGCCTGGTGCGCGCGGCGGCAACCGCGGCCGCGCAGGCGGCGGAGCCGCAGGCCTTGGTGAGACCGGCGCCCCGCTCCCAGGTGCGGATGATCATCGTTTCGGGCGAAGTGACCTGCGCGATGGTGATGTTGGCGCGCTCGGGAAAGATCGGATGGTTTTCGAGCAGCGGTCCGAACCGGTCGAGATCGTAGGACCAGACGTCGCGGTCGACCCAGAATATGGCGTGCGGATTGCCCATCGAAACCGCCGACGGCGAATGCAGCACCGGCGCATCGATCGGGCCGATCTGCAGTTCGATCATGCGCGTGTCGCGAAATTCCTCGGCCAGCGGGATTTCCTGCCAGCCGAAGCGCGGCGTACCCATATCGACCGAGATGAGGCCTCCTTTATGCTGTGTCGCATTGAGGATGCCGGCTATCGTTTCGAAGGTGAACACGCTCTGCCCGGTTTCAGCCGCCAGCGCCTGCACGACGCAGCGCATGCCGTTGCCGCAGGCCTGCGCGCCGGAGCCGTCGGAATTCAATATATCGACGAAATAGGCGGTTCCGGGCGTCCGCGCGTCATGGATAGCCATGATCTGGTCGAAGCGCGTGGCGGGGTCGGCGTTCAGCGCGATGGCGGCGGCCGGCGTGACGCGGTCCGCGCGGCCACGCATATCGGCAACGATGATCTCGTTGCCGATGCCGTTCATCTTGGCGAAGGGGGCCGTGGCTGCCATTGCTGCGGTCGCCATTTGCAAGTCATTCAGGTCCGTTTGGCGCTATATGGCGGAAACGGCCCGCAATTACCAGTGCGACGGCAGCCCGGCCTCAGGTGATCGCGAATACGCCAAGCACGATGAGCAGGAACACGACCAGCGCGATGCCGATCAGGATGCGCGCTCCGGTGGCGGCGGCGCCGGCAAGCGCCGGCATGCCGAGCAGGCTGGCAGCGGCGGCGACGATGAGAAGAATGATGATCCATTTGATCATGGCTATGCCCTCGATAATCGAAGCTTTCGGAAACGTGTCCATAACGCGCCGAGCGTTTCCGGGTTCCGGCAGACGATGCACGATTCCGGCGGACCGGCGCGGGCCAAAGCAGCCGCTTTCCTGCATCGGCCCGCAGCGGCTGCGGCAAAACTGCAACATTTCCGGGCGCACACCCTATTTTAACCATATGCGGTTGAAATTCTGCCATCTTCGCCAATTTGGTGGAGATGCATTTTTCAGACGGCGCCCCTTTTTCGGGGCAGCGGAGGTTGCCATGACATTTTCAAGATTCGGACTGCTGGCCTTGTCCGTGGCCGCGCTTGCCGCGAGCGGTTGCTCGAGCACGCGGTTCTCGTCGATGGATTCGGCCCAGCCCGCACCGCTGGAAGCGGCCCCTGCCGGCACCGTATCGAGCAACCAGTTGCCGCCGCCTGCTGCGCCCAATCCGTCGCAGTTCCCCACGGCACCCGCCAACACCCAGGTAGCATCCCTGCCGCCGGACGGCGGCGCAGCCGGAGCCAACGCGCCCGACATCACCGCCTCGAACGTCGCCGGCGTATGGAACGCCAGCGTTTCAGGCCAGACCTGCCGTGTGGCGACGCCGCAGACCAAGTTCGGCGCCGGCTACCGCGCCGGTCCGCTCCACTGCCCGGCGCCCATCGACGGCATAAAATCGTGGAACGTCGCCGGCAAGCAGCTCACCCTCTACGATCAGAATGGCGGCACGCTGGCCCGCCTCTATTCTTCGGGTCCGGAAAAATTCGACGGGCAGACTTCCAGCGGACAGCCGATCTCGCTTACAAGATAGGCAGCCTCGAACCATCCCGTGAAGTGACGAATGCATCTGCGTGACGGCCTTGAAACCCATGCGACCGTCAGGCAGCGCTACGACCATCTCGTCCAGGCAGGACAGATAGAGCGCGACGCCGCGCAGGAACGCGTCGCCGCCCGCCTCGACAGGCTGATCAACGAGATTTGCGAGAAGCGGCTGGCGCACAAATCCAGCGCGCTCGGCTGGCTGTTCGCCAGGAAGCGGCCGGTGCGTGAGCCCGTCAAGGGACTCTATATTCATGGCGGCGTCGGCCGCGGCAAGACCATGCTGATGGATATGTTTCATGAGCTGGTGCCGGTTCGGCGCAAGCGCCGGGTGCATTTCAACGACTTCATGGCCGATGCCCACGACCGCATCCAGAAGCACCGGCAGGCGCGCAAGGATGGAACCGTCAAGGAGGACGATCCGATACCTCCCGTAGCACGAGCGCTGGCCGAAGAGGCGTGGGTGCTGTGCTTCGACGAATTCAGCGTCACCGATATCGCCGACGCGATGATCCTGTCACGTCTGTTCTCGGCGCTTTTCGCCGCTGGCGTGGTGCTGGTCGCCACCTCGAACGTAGCGCCGGAGAACCTCTACCGCGATGGCCTCAACCGCCAGCTCTTCCTGCCGTTCATCAAGCTGCTGGAGCGCAACGCGGAGGTCCTGACGCTGGAGTCCGACAAGGACTACCGAATGGAAAAGCTGAACCGCATGCCAGTCTATGTCGTGCCGGCCGACGCGGACGCCGACGAGGCGCTGGATCGCGCCTGGGAAGCCGCCACGGACGGCGCGCCGGTGCAAGAAGCGGTGTTGATGGTGAAGGGCCGGCAGGTCGTCGTGCCCCGCGCCGCCGGTGAGTCCGCCCGCTTCAGCTTCGCCGATCTGTGCGAAAAGCCGCTCGGCGCGCGCGATTACCTCGCCATCGCCCAGCGTTTCTCGACCATCTTCATCGACCATGTGCCGGTGCTCGACCCGACGCTGCGCAACCCGACCAAGCGCTTCATCCTGCTGATCGATACGCTCTACGACACCCGTAAGCGCCTTGTGGTCAGCGCCGATGCGCCGCCTGCCGGACTCTATGCCGGGCGGCCGGGCATCACCGAGGCCTTCGAATTCGACCGCACCGCCTCGCGGCTGATCGAGATGCAGAGCAGGGAATGGCTCGAGGAATGGACGCGCCGGCACCAGCCGTCCGCCGAACCGGCTCCTGCGCAGGCACAGCTTCCGCAAGCCGCAAAATAAAAGGCGCCCCGAAAGAGGCGCCTCAATGAATCGCGGAAGGACAGGATTGAAGCGGAGAAAATCCCCGCTTCCGTCCCATATCCTGCTCTTACTCGGCGGTGGCTGCGGCCGGCTCTTCAGCCGGTGCTTCCGCCGGGGCGGCTGCTGCGGCGGCGGCAGCGGCTGCGGCATCGTCCTGTGCCTTCTTGAGCAGCGCAGCGCGCTCCTGCGCCTTCTTGCCCGGCTCGGCCTTGTTCGGGTTCGAGCGAGCTTCGCGCTTGGAAATGCCGGCTTCGTCGAGGAAGCGGAGCACGCGGTCGGTCGGCAGCGCGCCGTGGCTCAGCCAATGCTTGACGCGGTCGGCGTCGATCTTGACGCGTTCGCCGTCCTTGGGCAGCAGCGGGTTCCAGGCGCCGATCGCTTCGACAAAGCGGCCGTCGCGCGGCGAGCGCACGTCGGCGACGACGATGTGGTAGTAGGGACGCTTCTTCGAGCCCGCACGGGCCAGTCTGATCTTCAGTGCCATTTTTTCTCCTAAAGCTCTGATCGGTTGATTGCGTTGCGGCTGAAACTCAGCCGGTGTGGGTGGCGCCGTTTTCCGCGGCGTCATCGTTCGCGCCGTTGCTGGAAGCGGCGATCTGTTCGTGATGGCGGATGACTTCGCGGACGACGAAGTTCAGGAACTTCTCGGCGAAATCCGGATCGAGTTGCGCATCCTTGGCAAGCCGGCGCAGGCGTTCGATCTGTTGCGCCTCCCGGCTGGGATCGGCCGGCGGCAGGCCGTGCTCGGCCTTGAGCACGCCGACCGCCTTGGTGCAGCGGAACCGCTCGGCCAGCATATGGATCAGCGCCGCATCGATATTGTCGATCGAGGCGCGATAGTTGGCCAGTATCTTGCGCGCCTGTGCGGTATCGTCTTCTTCGTTCATGACGCTCACTTCTTCTTGCCCAGCCCCGGCAGCCCGCCCGGCCCGCCCAAGCCAGGAAGTCCACCCGGAAGCTTCATGCCGCCCGGCAGGCCCGGCAATCCGCCGCCGCCCATTCCGGGCAGGCCTTTCGGCAAGCCGCCGCCGAGACCGGCGGCTTGCGCCTGCTTCTGCAAGGCTTCGATCTGCTTGGGGTCCATCTTCGACAGATCGGGCATTCCGCCCATTCCGGGCATCATGCCGCCCAGCCCCATTTTCGAGGCCAGTCCGCCCATCATGCCGCGCATGAGGCCGCCGCCTTTGCCTTTGCCGCCCATCGCCTTCATCATGTCGGCCATGCCGCGATGCATCTTGAGCAGCTTGTTGATCTCGGCCGCATCTGTGCCGGAGCCGGCGGCGATGCGCTTCTTACGGCTGTGCTTGAGGAGGTCGGGGTTGGCCCGTTCCTTCTTGGTCATCGACGAGATGATGGCGAGCTGACGGCCGAACATCTTGTCGTCGAGACCGGCTGCCGCCATCTGGTCCTTCATCTTGCCCATGCCGGGCATCATGCCCATGATGCCGCCCATGCCGCCCATCTTCGACATCTGCTGAAGCTGCGCAGCAAGGTCGTTCAGATCGAACTTGCCCGACTGCATCTTCTTGGCCATCGCCGCCGCTTGCTCGGCGTCGATGTTTTCTGCGGCCTTCTCGACCAGCGAGACGATGTCGCCCATGCCGAGGATGCGATCGGCGATGCGCTTGGGGTGGAACTCCTCCAGCGCATCCATCTTTTCGCCGGTGCCGATCAGCTTGATCGGCTTGCCGGTGACGGCGCGCATCGACAGCGCCGCGCCGCCGCGGCCGTCGCCGTCCATGCGGGTCAGCACCAGACCGGTGATGCCGACGCGGTCGTCGAAGCTCTTGGCGAGGTTCACGGCGTCCTGACCGGTCAGCGAATCCGCGACCAGCAGGATCTCGTGCGGCGCGGAGACCTTGCGGATATCCGCCATCTCCGCCATCAGCGGCTCGTCGATATGGGTGCGGCCGGCGGTATCAAGGATGACGACGTCGTGGCCGCCGAGCTTCGCCGCCTGCACCGCGCGCCGGGCGATATCGACCGGCGTCTGGCCGGTGACGATCGGCAGCGTCGCGACCTTCACCTGTTCGCCGAGCTGGCGCAGCTGCTCCTGCGCGGCGGGACGCCGCGTGTCGAGCGAGGCCATCAGCACCTTCTTGCCCTGGCGCTCTGTCAGCCGCCTGGCGATCTTGGCCGTCGTCGTCGTCTTGCCGGAGCCCTGCAAGCCGACCATCATCACGACGACCGGCGCCGGTGCGTTCAAATCGATGGCGACGCCCTCGGCGCCGAGCATGTCGATCAGCTCGTCATGGACGATCTTGACGACCATCTGGCCGGGCTTGATCGATTTCAGCACCGCCGCGCCGACGGCCTTCTCGCGCACCTTGTCGGTGAACGAGCGCACCACTTCCAGCGCCACGTCGGCTTCCAGCAGAGCGCGCCGAACTTCGCGCAGAGCTGCCGAGACATCCGCCTCGTTGAGCGCACCGCGGCCGGTCAGGCCGTTCAGGATGGAGCCAAGGCGCTCCTGAAGCGATTCAAACATTCTTTTCCCTTTTCTCGAGCATCCGCATGATGCCGAGAGGTAGTGCATGCGCGCTGCTCGTCCAAGCCAAGCCGCCGGGCAATAGCCCAAAACCAGAAAGCACCCGGGGGCGCACAGCGCTGCCGGGTGTTGGCCTCCGGGATCGATCTGCAGCCGCTTCTCAGGGAAGGGCCGTTCGTCCCGGTCGGTTTCGCGAAAGATCGTCGTCGCGGAATTCGCGCGTGTAGACAGGAAAAGCGCCCGAGAGTCAAGGCGCGGGCTCGATGCCTGACCGACCCTGTCACCCTTCCAAGCTTCCTTGCAAATGAAAAGGCCCGCCGAAGCGGGCCTTTCCGATTGCCGTGTAGCGCTTTTTTACTGCGCGGGTGCCGGCTGGGCAGGCGGCGTCTGCGGCTGCATTGCCGGAGGCTCCGCCGGAGCGGGCGCCGGGGCTGGTTCAGCAGGTGCCGGCGCGGGAGCCGGGGCCGGTTCAGCAGGTGCCGGAGCAGGCGTTGCCGGAGCGGCAGGTGCGGGAGCCGGAGTGGACTCGCTTGCTGCCGGCGGTTCAGCCGGAGGCGCCTCGGGTCCGGTGCGGCCGAACACGTAATACGCAATGATGGCAAGAACGATCACGACCAGTGCGATCAGCCATCCACTACCGCCGCCGCGCGGCGCGGGTGGATCGATACGGGGATCGGTCGATCCCGGTGTCGGATTCAGCGGATCGGTGGGGGGGATGTTGGCCATGTGCAGTCCTCCTTGGATGAAAAAGGCATCAATCAACAGCGATCAACGCACGAAGCGCGATCAGGTTTCAATTTGGGTACGGAAAACGCCTAAACAACGACAAATGCGACATCAAAGGCTGCCGAATCACATCAGGTGCAGCCTATTGCACGGAAATAACGCTAAACCCGGCCTTCCGGAAGTCTTCTACCAGACCTTCCGGCCCAGGCAAATGTAGCGCGCCGACCGCCATGAAGACATTCCCCTTGGCCAGTATCGGTTCCGCCCGCTCGGCCATGACCTTGTTGCGGCTGGTGACCATTGTCTCCTCGAAGGCGGCATAACCGGCCGAGTCCTTCGCCTCGTCGGGCAGTACGGCGCGGAACAGCGGCCATATCATGCCGATCTCGCCGCGCTGGTAGAGCGCGATCATGGTTTCCGAGAGATCGTCGGCCTTGTCGCCCAGCTTGAGCGTATCGACCAGGCCCTTCATGTGCAGATCCATCGGCAGCGACGTCATCGCCCGCAGCTGGTCGGCCACGGTTTCCAGCCCTTCGAGGTCCTTGCCGGCGGCCTTGGCGTCATTGGCCAGCTTGATGTCCAGCACCGGCGCGCCGCCGGACTTGCGCGCCATTTCGCAGGCCGGCAGTGCCACCATGGCCGTGAGCATCCACGGCTTCATCTTGGCGACGCTCGCTGGCGGAATGCCGCGCGCATCCAGCGCCTTGTTCATCGCTTCGGCGTCCTGCGGCGACAAAAGCGAGGCAAGCGTCGTCGAATCCGTGAACATCATCAGGCCCGGCTCCTTGGTGATGGCAGCCATCATCTTGCTCTGGTCGAGCACGTCCGTCGTCTCGATCACCACCGTATCGGCGGCATCAAAGGCCTGCTTCGCCGCCGGGGTCAGGGTGACGACGCGCGGATCGGTCATATGCATGGTGCCGAACAGCCAGGACGGTTTCTGGCCGGGCTTCTCCAGCTTCCACAGCAGGCCCGTGCCGTTCGGCGTCTTCGCCGCCTCGGCTTCGATTCGCGCATAGGCGGCCGGATCATCCTTTCGCAGGGCCACGGTCATGTCCTTGCCGCTGCAGGTGACGCCCTCGGCCCGCGCCTTGCCGGCGACAAGCAACATCACCGCCAGGAACGACAGGAAGAACAGCAGATTGAGAGCGGCGAGCAGCTTTAACCCCAGCGGGGCGAGACGGTCGGCGGTGGTGAAAACGCGGGTCATCCGCCGGTTCTAGGCGCAAAAAACGGCGAAACGGTTAATCGGTCCGGCAAAATTGTCGCCACCCGCGAGGACCGCCATCCGGGCCTTCAGGCGCGCGGATGCGCCGCCTCGTAGACTTCCAGCAGTCGGGCGGTGTCGACGCCGGTATAAATCTGGGTCGTCGACAGGCTGGCGTGGCCG
Source organism: Mesorhizobium sp. BE184 (assembly GCF_031457045.1). NCBI lineage: Bacteria > Pseudomonadati > Pseudomonadota > Alphaproteobacteria > Hyphomicrobiales > Phyllobacteriaceae > Mesorhizobium > Mesorhizobium sp. BE184. The sequence goes on along the minus strand of NZ_JAVDVU010000002.1, from coordinate 1,037,109 downwards.
AGCAGTTCCTGGATGGTGCGCAGATCGCCGCCGCGCCCGAGCAGATGCGTGGCGAAAGAGTGGCGCAAAGCATGCGGAGTCGCCGTTTTCGGCAGGTTCAGCGCCGAGCGCAGCCGTACCATTTCCCGCTGCACGATGGCCGGATTGAGCGGGCCGCCCCGCGCACCGCGAAACAGAAGCCCCTGCGGGTCGAGATGATACGGGCAAAGCCGGCGATACTCCGCCACCGCCTGCATGGCGACCGGCAGCACCGGCACCAGTCGTGTCTTCCCACCTTTGCCGGTGATCCGCAGCACCCTGTCATCCGCCGAAGCCAGTTCGCCGCCGGTCAGGCCGAGCGCCTCGGAGATGCGCAGGCCTGAGCCGTAGAGCAGCATCAGCACTGCCGAGTTGCGGGCGGCGATCCATGGCTCCTCGGCCAGTTGTTCGCCCGCCGACACGACACGCTTCGCGTCGGCGGCGGTCAGCGGCTTGGGCAGCGATTTCGGCTGCTTCGGAGCCCTGAGCGCTGCCGCGCCGGCGGCGTTGGCCAGTCCGCGCCGTTCAAGGAAGCGCAGCAGCGAGCGCACCCCGGCCAGTCCACGCCCCAGCGTCCGCGCGCCGGCGCCGCCACTACGGCGTGCCGCCAGATAGGCGCGCAAATCCGCCGGCCGCAGATTGGCGATGTCGGCGAGGCCCGGCGAGCCGCCGCAATGGCCGGTCAGGAACTGCAGGAACTGACGCGTGTCACGCTCGTAGGCCTCGACGGTGAGCGCCGACAGGCGACGCTCGCGCGCCAGCATCTTCAGCCAGCTTTCGCGCGCAGCCTGGAGGTCCGGCCTCGCTGGGATGAGAAATTCCTGCATCGCCTCGTTCCGCTTGTCGCGCGCATGGTGCCGTGCCGAGGTTAGGAACCCGTGAAGAGGCGCGATTGAAATGCCGGCGCTCAAAGTCTAGGACACGGACGGACAGAGGAACGCTCGATGCCCAAGCTGCAAAATCCAATCCAGATGGCCGTGATCGGCGCTGCCCACGGCATCAAGGGCGAGCTCCGCGTGAAGACCTTCACCGCCGATCCGCTGGCGCTGGGCGATTACGGCCCGCTTTATACCAGGGATGGCCGGGCTTTCGAGATCGCCGCGATCCGGCCCGCCAAGGATGTCGTCGTCGTGCGCTTCAGGAATGTTGCGGACCGCAACGCCGCCGAGGCGCTGACCGGCACCGAACTGTTCGTCGACCGTTCCGTGCTGCCGGCGGCGGATGACGACGAGTTCTACCATGCCGACCTGGCCGGCCTCGCGGTGAAAGACGGCGACGGTGCCGTGCTCGGCAAAATCGTCGCGGTGCAGAATTTCGGCGGCGGCGACATTCTCGAAGTGACCCTTGGCGGCCGCAAGGGCGTGCTGATCCCCTTTTCGAAGGCGGCCGTGCCTGACGTCTCGATTTCCGGTGGTTTCGTCACCATTGATCCGATCGCGGCAGGGCTGGTGGAGGATGGCGACGATGAGCCGGACGGAAACGGCGGACCGGATGGCGAAGACTTCAGCCCCAACCACCGACCCCGCGGCCCGCGCGACGCCGGAGGCAACCGGTGAGCTTTTCCGCCTCGGTGCTGACCCTCTATCCGGAGATGTTTCCCGGCGCGCTTGGCCTGTCGCTTGCCGGGCGGGCGCTGGAGGCTGGCACCTGGCGTCTTGAGGCGATCCAGATTCGCGACTTCGCCCATGACCGTCATCGCACCGTCGACGACACGCCGGCCGGCGGCGGCGCCGGTATGGTGATGCGCGCCGACGTCCTGGCCGAGGCCCTCGACCACACCGCGCCGGACGGCGACCCCCGCCCTCGCCTGCTGATGAGCCCGCGCGGCAGGCCGCTGACGCAGGCAAGGGTGAGAGCGCTTGCCGCCGGTCCAGGCGTCGTCATCCTGTGCGGACGCTTCGAAGGCGTCGACCAGCGCGTCATCGACGCGCGCAATCTGGAGGAAGTCTCTGTCGGCGACTACATCCTGTCCGGCGGCGAACCGGCGGCGCTTGCGCTGCTCGACGCGGTGGTGAGGCTTTTACCCGGCGTCATGGGCAATGAGAAATCCGGCGACGAGGAGAGTTTCGAGAACGGCTTGCTCGAACACCCGCACTATACGCGGCCGCAGGAATTCGAAGGCCGGCCGATCCCGGACGTGCTGACATCCGGCAACCATGGAAAAATCGCCAAATGGCGCCGCGCCGAGGCGGAGAAACTGACCGCCGAGCGGCGGCCGGATTTGCTGGCGAAGCTCAGCCGGTGACGAAATAATAAACCGCCAGCAGTAGCCCTACGGCGATGACCACGGCCCGCATGGCGCTCTGCGGAACCCGCTTGGCCACCCAAACGCCGCTCCAGCCGCCGATGGCGACGGCGGGGATCATGACGATGGCCTCCGGCCAGGCAACGACGCCACCCAGGACGAAAATGACGATGGCGACCGCGGCGATCACCATCGCCAGCATGTTCTTGAGCGCATTCAGCCGATGATAGTCGCCGCTCTGCGACAGGCCGAGCGTCGCCAGCATCATCACCCCCATGCCGGCGCCGAAAAAGCCGCCATAGATGGCCGTGAAGAACTGCATGATCCAGCCGAAAAAAGAACCGACCGGTGCTTCCTGTCCGGGTTTCGGCTTCGGCTTGAGATATGGCCCGGCGGCGAACAGCGCAGTCGCGGCGATCAGCAGCCACGGCACCAGCGCCCGGAAGGAGGGGTTGTCGAGCGCCAGAAGGATGCGCGCGCCGACGAAGGCGCCCACCATGGAGACTGCGCACAGGGCGAGCGCGCCGCGCCAGAAACGCTTGATGTCCGCCCAGTAGGCGAGCGTCGAGGTCACGTAGCCGGGGAACTGGGTGATCGATGACGTCGCGTTGGCTACGACCGGCGGGATGCCGACAAGGGTCAGCGCGCCAAAGGACAGGAAGGTGCCACCGCCGGCGACAGCGTTGATCATGCCGGTCAGCAGGCCTGCGACGAACAAGAGGGCGATTGTCGTGAAGGTCAAGGCAGCGCGTTCCCCATTTCAGTGCCCTGATTAGAAAGGTCGGTACGCAGAGACAAGCCGCAATGGCCAACTTTCACAGGTCCAGCAGCCACGCATTCGAGGCCGAGGTCCTCGGCAAGGCCCATTTCCAGTCCTCATCAAGCGATCAGTTTGGGCGTGACAAGGCCCGGAAATAGATGTATGTGCCCGCCCGAACCGGAAGATAACTTTCCGGGTCCCGTCAACGATGACGGTGTAGTCGCCCCTGCCGGATGTTTGGCCAAAACCTGACAAATGGCATAGCCGAGCGGTCCCCGATCCGGGAAGACTGCAAGGCGAGCGCCGGGCGCTCTGGCTGTCGGAAGAACAAGAAGTGGATTTTTGAGATGGATCTCATCCGTCAGCTCGAGGCCGAACAGGCCGCCAAGATCGAAGCCAAGCGCACGCTGCCCGAATTCCAGCCCGGCGACACGGTTCGCGTCCAGGTGCGCGTCACCGAAGGCTCGCGCACCCGCGTCCAGGCCTATGAGGGCGTGGTCATCGCTCGCTCCGGCGCCGGCTTCCAGGAGAATTTCACCGTCCGCAAGATATCCTACGGCGAAGGCGTCGAGCGCGTTTTCCCGGTCTACTCGCCGATGGTCGAGGGCGTCGAGATCGTGCGTCGCGGCAAGGTTCGCCGCGCCAAGCTCTATTATCTGCGCGACCGCCGCGGCAAGTCGGCCCGCATTTCCGAAAACACCGGCGTGCGCGCCCGCAAGCTGAATGATGGCGAGCGCGAGGCGATGCTCGCCGAGCGCGCCAGGCTCGAGGCCGAAAAGGTCGCTGCCGCCGAGGCTCTGGCCGCCGAGAAGGCCGCGCAGGACGCCGCCGAGAAGAAGGCCGCTGCCGAGGCTGAAAAGGCTGCCGCCGCAGCTGAAAACACCGCCGCCGAGCAGACGGCGGAATAATGTCTTCCTGTCTTTGGAACGCATGAAAGGCGGCTTCGGCCGCCTTTTTCGTTTGCGGCACAGCGGTGCTGGCGTCCGCGGCAAATCGTACACGCCAAAGCGATCCCGACGACTTCCGCGATAACACAGAAATTCATTCCGGTTTCAGCCGGAATTTTGCGACGATGTTTCTGATCCTGTCATCGCGAAAGGCGTAAAGGGAAACGAAATGCCGCTTGCGCGTTTTTGCGGGCAGGCGTCATATTGAGCGCTCAAGCGCCCGTTTCAGACAGAGATCGCATCATGTCCCAGACACACGCTCATGCCACGCCGGCCCACCCGCGCGCTGCGAAACCCTTCTATTCTTCCTTCGGCTTCCAGGTGCTCGCCGCCATGGTGGCCGGCCTCGTCCTCGGCCTCGTCGCCCGCAATCTTGGACCCGATGCCGCCGGCAATCCGAACTGGCTGGTCCAGACCCTGTCCACCATCGGCTCCATCTTCGTCCAGCTGCTGCGGGCGCTGGTGCCGCCGCTGATCTTCACGGCCATCGTCGCCTCGATCAGCAATCTGCGCCAGCTTACCAACGCCGCGGCGCTGGTCTGGCAAACCCTGCTGTGGTTCGCCATCACCGCCTTGATCGCGGTGCTGATCGGCATCGCGCTCGGCCTGATCATCCAGCCCGGCCTCGGGACCGCCGTGGTCGCCGACGTGGCGAAGGCGCCGGCCACCAACGGCTCCTGGCTTGACTTCCTCAAGGGCCTGATCCCCGCCAACGTCTTCGGCCTCGAAGCGTCCACACGACTGACCGACGGCAAGGCCTCGACGTCGTTGAACTTCAACGTCCTGCAATTGCTGGTCATTTCCATCGTCTTCGGCGTCGCCGCGCTGAAGGTCGGCGACAAGGCCGAACCGTTCTTCACATTCAACCGCGCCGCCCTTGCCATCGTGCGCAAGATCCTGTGGTGGGTGATCAGGCTGACGCCCATCGGCACCATCGGCCTGCTCGGCAACGCGGTGGCGCAATATGGATGGCAGACGCTGGCGCAGCTCGGCTGGTACGCCGGCGCCATCTATATCGGCCTCGCCATCGTGCTCTTGATCGTTTACCCGACGCTTCTCCTGCTTCATGGGCTGTCGCCGGCGCGCTTCTTTGCCGGTGCGTGGCCGGCGATCCAGCTCGGCTTTGTGTCGCGGTCCTCGGTCGGCACCATGCCGGTGACGGAAAGCGTGACCGAAAAGAGCCTCGGCGTGCCGCGCGAATATGCCGCCTTTGCCGTGCCGCTCGGCTCCACCACCAAGATGGATGGCTGCGCGGCGATCTATCCGGCCATTTCGGCGATCTTCGTGGCGCAGTTCTACGGCGTGCCGCTCGGCATCCAGGACTATTTCCTGATCGTCTTCGTTTCGGTGATCGGTTCGGCCGCCACCGCCGGCCTGACCGGCGCGACGGTGATGCTGACGCTGACCCTGTCGACGCTCGGCCTGCCGCTCGCCGGCGTCGGCCTGCTGCTCGCCATCGATCCGATCCTCGACATGGGCCGCACCGCGGTCAACGTCGCCGGCCAGGCGCTGGTGCCGACGCTGGTGTCGAAACGGGCCGGCATTCTGGACCAGGCGCAATACGACCGTGCCGGCGGCATCGATGCGCTCGACGCGAGCAGTGAAGCAGTGCCGGCCTGACCTCGCCAAGCCCTTATGTCGCGCAATCATATAACCCGCATCGGCTGTGCCGGTGCGGGTCTTTTCAATCGCGCAAGCCAGCTTTGCAAGGCCACGCTTGGCCGCTAGTCTTGGCAGATCGCAGCCATTCTTACAGGAGCAGATCGTGAAGCCCCGCATCCTACTCCATGCGCTTGCCATGCTCGTCGCTTTGGCCTCCGCCGCCGCGGCGGCGCAGACACTGCCCGACCTGAAAGGTCGCAAGGTGGTTGTGGTGACGGAGAACGCCTATCCGCCGCTGCAATTCGTCGAGCCCAAGACCGGCAAGCCGGTCGGCTGGGAATACGATGCGATGAACGAGATCGCCAAGCGGCTGAATTTTGCTGTCGAATACCAGAACACCTCCTGGGACGCGATGATCCAGGCGGTTTCCGACAACCAGTACAACATCGGCATGACCGGCATCACCATCAATGACGAGCGCAAGGCCAAGGTCGATTTCTCCGATCCCTACATGCGCTCCGAGCAGTTCATGCTGGTGCGCGCCGACGAGTCGCGTTTCAGCGACGCCAAGGGCTTCGCCGCGCTCAAGGACGGGCTGGTCGGTGCGCAGCCGGGCACCACGCCCTTCTATACGGCAGTCTACAGCGTGCTCGACGGCAATGAGCAGAACCCGCGCATCAAGCTGTTCGAGACCTTCGGAGCCACCGTGCAGGCATTGAAGACGGGCGATGTCGATACGGTGTTGACCGACGGCACAGCCGGCATGGGCTATGTCGAGGCTTCCAATGGCGGCCTGAAGCTGGTCGGCGGGCCGCTGGGCAGCGAGGATTTCGGCTTTATCTTCCCGAAAGGCTCAGACCTCGTCCAGCCGGTAAACGCCGCCATTGCCGCGCTGAAGGCAGACGGCACGCTGGATGCTCTGAACAAGAAGTGGTTCCTCGACTACAAGATGGGGCAGTGAAGCAGGCGCGGGCACTTCATCATCCTGCTTGTGGGGGTCCGAAGGACGGGCAAGACCCGTGGCTTGCCCTGGCAGGTCGGACCGCAGGTCCGGGTTGGTGGTGCTCTGGCCTCGGTGTTGCCCCCACCCCGCTGCCACGCAGCGACCCTCGCCACAACGGGGAGGGTAAATGGCGCTGCCCCTAAAACCCGACTTCCCGTGGTGGCTGGTGGCCGTCGCCGGTCTTGCCGCCATGGCTGCGGTCTTCATCGCCACGAGCGGCCTCTACGCCCAGGTGTTCTCGACTGTCGTCACGGGCATAGGCGTCACCATCTTCGTCACCCTGGTCGCCTTCGCGCTTGCCTCGGCGCTCGGGCTGGCGGTGGCGTTGATGGGTCTTTCCGGTTCAGTGGCGCTGCGGCAGATCGCGCGCTTCTATGTCGAGATCATTCGCAGCGTGCCGATCCTCGTGCTGCTGTTCTGGATCGCCTTCGTTGGCGTCCCGGCCTTCGTCGCCGGCTGGAACTATCTCGCTACGCCATTGCGCGAGGCCGGCTATGTCGGCGACCTCATGGTGCGCGACGTCTCCCTTCTGTGGCGGGCGATCATCGCGCTGACCATCGCCTATTCCTCCTTCATCGCCGAGATCTTCCGCGCCGGCATCCAGTCGGTCGGCATCGGCCAGATCGAGGCGGCCAAGGCGCTGGGCCTCAGCCGCTACCGGCGCTTCCGCCACATCGTCTGGCCGCAGGCCTTCCGCACCATCCTGCCCACCTACGGCAACGACTTCATCGCCATGGTCAAGGACAGTTCGCTGGTATCGGTGCTTGGTGTCGCCGACATCACCCAGATGGCCAAGGTCTATGCCGCAGGCTCGTTCCGCTTCTTCGAGACCTATTCGATCGTCGCCTACATCTACCTGTTCCTGACCATTGGCCTGTCCTTGGCGCTGCGCGCGCTGGAAAAACGCCTGCGCCAGCCCGACAGCCAGTATGGCACGGCCGGCCGTTGACTATTCTTGAGGTCAACCAGATACGTTACCTCCAGTAGTCTGGATCGGCAGCCGCTCGTGCAAGCCCATCAGCGTAGGCATAGGTGCCGAAAGAGTTCGTCTGGAACTCAAATCCAAAACCATCCGCACATTTGATAAGACCGGCCATGAGAAAGAAACCAGCCCGGTACTCATCGACTTCGGATCGAAATGACATCTGGAGGACATAATCCCCATGGCTAAAATTGGCGCCGACCGCACCAATCCGCTGCAGGTCGGCGTTGAGGTCAAGTGGGATGAAGTCCGACGAGCTTGAAAGCGACAGCGTATAGGTAGCCCCGTCCTCAAGGGTGACTTTTTCCTTCGGGACGTCGGGTCTCATCCCAAACGCATATGGGCTATCCGGTCCGAGCTTTGTAATTGAAGCTTCGAGATCAATCCTTTTGCTTTCAAACGACACCACAAATCCAAGCGCTCCCGGAATGGTCGTGAGCGGTTGATCGGCGTCAGATGGAGAAGAGATGATGACCGCAACCGGATAGTCCAGCTCTCCCAGACACCGGTTCAGAACGACAGGTGTTGGCCAATTGGTACCGTGAATCGCGACGAAATAATCTACACTCATCCTTGCCTCCTGCCTGTCGTAATACTGTTTTGGTGTTCGGCCTCTGGCAAGCACAGGTTGCATTAATGGATACCTGCCAATAAGGCTCGTCGAGTCGCTGACAATTCCATTGACCGGCTAAGGAACTTCACCGGCTATAAGGCGTTCAGCCCCCGCCAACGGACAGGGATCAAATGGAACAGCTCGTCGAGGAATTCGGCCATCCCACCTACATCGCCTTTCCCGTCATCGCCGCGCGGCTGCTGCTCGCCACCCTGTTCGGCGCGCTGATCGGCTTCGAGCGTGAGTGGCGCGACCGCCCAGCAGGGTTGCGGACACATATACTCGTCTGCGTCGCTTCCGCTACCTTCGCCATCCTCACCATCGAGATCGTGCATGCGCCGATGTTTGCCGCCGGCACGATGAAGGAAGCCGTCAAGGTCGATCCGGTCCGCGTCGTCGAGGCTGTTACAGCCGGCGTGGCGTTCCTAGCCGCTGGCGTCGTGATCTTCACACGCGGCGAGGTCAAGGGCCTGACCACCGGAGCCGGCATGTGGCTCGCGGGCGCCATCGGCGTCGCCTGCGGCCTCGGTCTGTGGCAAGTCGCGCTGTTCGCTACCTTGCTGGCGCTGGTGGTGCTGGGTCTTTTGCAGACGCTGCAGGCGAAGCTGGAGATGAACCGGTCGCCGGAAGAGGAAGCCAAGGCCGAACCGTCAATCAAGGCGAAGCCGGACAAGCCATCGGAAGTCGAACCGGTCAGCAAGCGCAGGCGTTAGATCTGGCTAGGCACAGCCAGCCCCGATTGCCGCCGCCCCAAAACATTGCTATTTAGCCGCCATGGAAGAGCTTTTTGGCGATCCGGCCTACAAGGGCTTTGTGCTGCAGGACAGGAAACGCCTGCCGGCGCGGTTCTTTGCGCGGATTTCAGGCGCGCTGACCAGCCGACTCGACTGATTTCGTAACCGCTGTCACCGGCCGCTGTGCCGGCTTCTTCCTCAAAAAAATCGACGGATTTACGCATATGAGCGCACCGCGCACCCTCTACGACAAGATTTTCGACGACCATCTGGTCGACCGCCAGGATGACGGCACCTGCCTGTTGTGGATCGACCGCCACCTCGTCCACGAAGTGACCAGCCCGCAGGCCTTCGAAGGCCTGCGCATGGCCGGCCGCAAGGTCCGGCACCCGGAAAAGACGCTGGCCGTCGTCGATCACAACGTCCCGACCTCGGCCGACCGCAAGCTCGGCATCAACAACAACGAGGAAAGCCGCATCCAGATCGCGGCGCTGGCCAAGAACGCTGCCGATTTCGGCGTCGAATATTATTCGGAAAACGATATCCGCCAGGGCATCGTCCACATCATCGGCCCGGAGCAGGGCTTCACGCTGCCAGGCATGACCATCGTCTGCGGTGACAGCCACACCTCCACGCACGGCGCCTTCGGCGCGCTGGCGCACGGCATCGGCACCTCGGAGGTCGAGCATGTGCTGGCTACCCAGACGCTGATCCAGCGCAAGGCCAAGAACATGCTGGTGCGCGTCGATGGAAAGCTGCCCGAAGGCGTCACCGCCAAGGACATCATCCTCGCCATCATCGGCGAGATCGGCACCGCCGGCGGCACCGGCTACGTCATCGAATACGCCGGCGAGGCGATCCGCGCGCTGTCGATGGAAGGCCGGATGACCATCTGCAACATGAGTATTGAAGGTGGGGCTCGGGCCGGCCTGATCGCGCCGGACGAGACGACCTTCGCTTACGTCAAGGACAAGCCGCGCGCGCCGAAGGGCGAAGCCTGGGACAAGGCGCTGGAATACTGGAAGACGCTGACGACCGACGAAGGCGCGCATTTCGACAAGATCGTCGTGCTCGACGCCGCCGCTCTGCCGCCCATTGTCACCTGGGGCTCCTCGCCCGAGGATGTCGCCTCGGTGCAGGGCGTCGTGCCGGACCCCGACGAGATTGCCGACGAGACCAAGCGCAATTCCAAGAAGCGCGCGCTCGACTATATGGGCCTGACCGCCGGCACCAAGATCACGGACATAGCCGTCGACCGCGTCTTCATCGGCTCCTGCACCAATGGCCGCATCGAGGACCTCCGCGCCGTCGCCAAGGTGGCCGAGGGCCGCAAGGTGCATCCGAGCGTCAACGCCATGATCGTCCCCGGCTCCGGCCTCGTGAAGGAACAGGCGGAAGCCGAAGGCCTGGACAAGATCCTGATCGCCGCCGGCTTCGACTGGCGCGAGCCGGGCTGCTCCATGTGCCTTGCCATGAACGACGACCGGCTGAAGCCGCAGGAACGCTGCGCCTCGACCTCGAACCGCAATTTCGAGGGCCGCCAGGGTTTCAAGGGCCGCACCCATCTGGTTTCGCCGGCCATGGCCGCGGCCGCCGCGATCGAGGGCCACTTCGTTGACATCCGCGACTGGAAATGATCGGTCTGCAGCAGAAATGAAAAAGGCCCGCATCTTGCGGGCCTTTTTTTGCCTCACGGTTCCGAAGCGTCAGCCGGCTTCACCGACCATGCCGATGAAACGCTGCAACTCTTCCGTCTTCGGCTTGGTGAACACCTCCTGCGGCGGACCGACTTCGTGCACACGGCCCTCATGCATGAAGACGACGCGCTTGCAGACGTCGCGGGCGAATTTCATTTCATGCGTCACCATCATCAGCGTCATGCCTTCAGACGCCAGTTCGCGCACCACCGCCAGCACCTCGCCGACCAGTTCAGGGTCGAGTGCCGAGGTGATCTCGTCGCACAAAAGCGCCATCGGCTGCATCGCCAGCGCCCGGGCGATGGCGACGCGCTGCTGCTGTCCGCCGGACAGCTCGTCGGGGTAGGCGTCGAACTTCTCGGCCAGACCGACGCGCTCAAGCATCCGCCGCGCCATTGCCTCGGCTTCAGGCTTCGGCGTCTTCTTCACTACGGTTTGCGACAGGATGACGTTGCCGCCCGCCGTCAGATGCGGGAAAAGGTTGAACTGCTGGAAAATCATACCGACCTTCAGCCGCAGCGCCTTCAGGTGCTTGTCATCCGGCAGCAAGGGCTGGCCGGCGACCGAGATCGATCCGGCGTTGATCTGTTCCAGCCCGTTGATGCAGCGCAGCAGCGTCGATTTGCCGGAGCCGCTGCGGCCGATAACGGCGACGACCTCGCCGGCCTCGACATTGAGGTTGATGCCCTTCAGCACCTCATTGCTGCCGAAGCTCTTGCGCACCTCAGTGATTTCGATGAGCGACATTCAGCTTCCTTTCGAGCATCTGGCTGCTTTTCGAAAGCGGCCAGCAGATGGCGAAATAGATGAGGGCGACGAAGCCGTAGACGGTGAACGGTTCAAACGTCGCATTGGTGACTACGGTGCCCGCCTTCGACAGTTCGACGAAGCCGATGATAGAGGTCAGCGCTGTGCCCTTGATGACCTGCACCGAGAAGCCAACGGTCGGCGGGATGGCGATCTTGAAGGCTTGCGGCAGGATGACCCAGCGCATCTGCTGCAGGTAGCCCATGCCGAGGCTGGCGGACGCCTCCCATTGACCCTTGACGACGGCCTCGACGCAGCCGCGCCAGATTTCTGCAAGGAAGGCGGCCGTCCACAGGATCAGCGCCGTGCCGGCGGCCAGCCATGGCGGCACGTCGATGCCGAACAGGCCGAGACCGAAGAAGGCGAGGAAGAGCTGCATCAGCAGCGGCGTGCCCTGAAACAACTCGACATAGTATTTGACGAAGATCCGGCCGATGCGGGCGCGCCCGATGCGCAGGAAAAGCAGCAGCACGCCCAACAGCCCGCCGCCGACGAAGGACACCAGCGACAGGACCAGTGTCCAGCGCGTCGCCAGGAGCAGGTTACGCAGGATATCCCAGGTGGTGAACTCGGTCATCGCACCGCCCTCCGCGGGAAGATCAAGCTGCCGATCCCGGCCAGGACGTAGCGCAGCGCGATCGCCAGCAGCAGGTAGATGGCGGTCGAGATGAAATAGGCCTCGAAGGCGCGGAAGGTGCGCGACTGGATGTAATTGGCGGCGAAGGTGAGATCCTCGGCGGCGATCTGCGAGACCACCGCCGAGCCGAGCATGACGATGATCGCCTGCGAGGACAGCGCCGGCCAGATGCGCTGCAGCGCCGGCACCAGAACCACATGGCGGAACACCTGCAGGCGGTTCATGCCGAGGCTGGAGCCGGCCTCGAACTGGCCGCGCGGCGTCGCCTGGATGCCGGCCCTGACGATCTCGGCGCTGTAGGCGCCCAGATTGACCACCATGGCCAGCAACGCCGCCTCCATCCCGCTCAGGCTGAACCCCAATCCGGGAAGGCCGAAGAAGATGAAGAAGAGCTGGATGATGAACGGCGTATTGCGGATCAGCTCGATATAGGCGATCGGCAGCGGCCGCAGCCAGGCAGGCCCCTGCGTGCGGGCCCAGGCGCAGGCGATGCCGACCAGAACGCCGAGCACCGTACCGACGAAGGTCAGCTCCAGGGTGATCCAAATGCCTTTCAGGAAGACCGGATAGTAATCCGCGACCCACCCGAAATCGAACTGGTAATGCATCGCCGCTGTCCCCGTTGCGAATTGGCCGGCCCATGCGCCTGCGCGCATGGGCCGGGCTTTGGGCTAGGTCAATCCTAGAGGTCGGCGGGAAGCTCCTGATGCAGCCATTTGTCGATGAAGCCGGCCAAAGTGCCGTCCTTCTTGGCCTCGCTGATGATGGCGTTGACCTTGTCCTTCAACCCCGCCTCGTTCTTGTTGAGGCCGATATAGCAGGGGCTCTTGTTCATCAGGAATTTCAGCTCCGGCCGCTTCGGCGGATTTTTTTCCAGAATGGCGGCGGCATGGACGTTACCGGTGACGATCACTTCGGTCTGGCCGGCAAGGAAGGCCGACATGGTGCCGTTATTGTCCTCGAAGCGCTTGATGTCAGCGTCCGGCGGTGCAATCTTCGACAGCGCGAAATCCTCGATGGCGCCGCGGGTGACGGCGATCGTCTTGCCCGAAAGATCTTCAGGCTTCTCGATCTTGACGTCCTTCGGCGCGAACACGCCGTTGAAGAAAGGCGCATAGGCCTGGGTGAAATCGACCGCCTTCTCGCGCTCGGCATTCTTGCCCAGGCTGGAGATGATGAGATCGACCTTGTTGGTTTGCAGATAGGGGATGCGGTTCGGCAGCGTCACCGGTACGAATTCGACCTTGGCCCCCATCTTCTCGCCGATCATCGTGGCCATGTCGATGTCGAGACCCTTCAGATTCATGTCTGTGCCGACCGAACCGAAGGGTGGATAATCCTGCGGCACACCGATGCGGATTGTCCCGCGCGCAGTGATATCGGCAAGCGCGTCGGCCTGCGCCGGAGCACCGGATAGGGAAAAGCCCGCGAGCAACATGCCGGCGACGGCAAACAATGAGCGGCGTTTCATCATGCTGGAAATCCCTGTGTTGAGGCTGGAAGGTTGGGGCGAGGAAAAGGCAAACTGCCGGTGCGGCCGATGCGCAGGCGCGAACCGGTGACCCGTTCGGGCACGCCGGGATCTGACGCAAAACGACAAGGCGGCCCCGAGCGGCGACCGGGCCGGAGGCCGGGCAAGGTGGGGAAGCAGCAGCATACGCCGCAACGGATTTTGATGGGTTCGGCGGGAGAAACCTGAAGTCCTGAACAAAAAACAAGTCATTCGTCCCGGCTGGCTCTTACGCTCTCGCGCAAGTCAGTGGAAATAGTGCCGATCGAAAATGATCGGCGATCCATGCATCGCGTGAATATAGAAACCCCGCCATTCATACGTTCATATGCCTATAGATCAGGCACGCCGCCCACGAATTGAGTTGTTCAGACTCAATCCGGGGAGCAATTCCCCATTATCATTTTTTAGACTCGTATTTCTTCTGGCATTGTTAGTCAGATTAAATCGCCTTGTCACCGAAAATCTGACAGGCGCGCAATCTGGCGCGCGCGCTGCTTTGGCGCGGCGCATTCCGTCGGCCCGGTACGGCGCTCGCGCTGGGCATAGAAAGACTCACCGGTCCCTCGACCGATTCATATTGAAGGATCAGGAGGCGAAGCCGCCGAAGCTGCGGACAACCGGCTTGACCGATATGATCGGCTGAGCTTCCGGCCACAATATGCCTGCCGTGTTGGCGAAGGTGATGAAGGCGTCCCGCGCCGCGGCAACGGAAATGTCGCCTGCGCGCGCCGCTTCGACGGCCGCGACAGCCCCGCCATAGCTGACGCTGCGTCGGGAGGGTTCCCATTCCGTCAGGAACTCATGCATTTCCGACAGGCAGGCGATCTCACGCTTGACGCCAAGTCCCGCGGAAACTGCAACCGGGGTGAAGAACATCTGATCGCGCATGGGAACTCTTTCGGGAAAGCCGCACGGTCGGGTTTGACGCGGCGGCATTTAAGTTCGCGACGCGCATCAACGCCGGGCCTTTCCTTCGGTTCCCGGCGCAAGGCGCGAACGACGTCACGTTCCCGCCCAGGTCGCAAACATGAAAGAACCCCGAATCCCACGTCTCCGCGATTTCAGACCTCATATAACTTGATTGTCTTTGTCAGCATAAAAATGTTGACTCGATTAGTCAGGATATATAGGCGGTCCCTATATGCCCGGATCGTTGTTGGGAACCACCCGGGCGATTGATCATCGGGGGCGACATGCGTAAATTTCTTGCAGTCTTTCTTCTCTCTTCATCGGCGCTTTCCGGCTCGGCCTGGACGCAGGAAACCGCGCAGCCGGTCGCCGGCAACGCCACGGAACTCGACCGCATCGTCGTCACCGGACGCGACGAGCGCTCCATTTCCAGCGTCGCCCAGTCTGTCCAGGTCGTCGACCGGGAAGAGGTCGAACGGGCGGCGCAGGAAAACATCGACGCCGCCACCTTCATGAGCCGGATCGTTCCCGGCTACGCACCGCGCAACCAGACGATCTCCGGCGCATCCGAGACCTTCCGTGGCCGCAGCGTGCTCATCATGGTCGACGGCGTGCCGCGCAACACCCCGCTACGCGACGTCTCGCGCATCTTGGCCATGATCGACATGAATACGGTCGAGCGTGTCGAGGTCGTCAATGGCGCGTCCAGCCTCTACGGCGCCGGCGCCACCGGCGGCACCATCAATTTCATCACCAAGCGTGGCGCCAGCGACAAGCCGAAGGTGACGGTGCGCACCGGCTTCAACGCCTTCACCGAGAACGTCGGCAAATCCATCGCGCCGAACGGCAGCGTCTCGGTCGAAGGCCGCAAGAACAATTTCGATTATTTCTTCTCCGCTTCCGGCGACATGTCGCGCCGCACCTATGACGGCAACGGCAACGAAATGGCGTCGGACGCCATGCTCGGACAGGGCGGCGGCGACCGCACCGGCTCCGGCAACCTGTTCGGCGTCGCCGGTTACGAGGCCGGCTCCAGGCGCTTCGAGGTCAGCGCCGACTGGACCTATGCCAACCAGGAGCCTGACTGGTTCACCGACTACGCCGCCGACCCGGTGGCTCCCGATTTCGGCGATCCCTATTTCGGCAAGCCGCTGAAGGAGGATTCCAAGTACCTGACGGCGAAATACACCGACAGCGACTTCGCCCTCGGCAATCTCGAGATCAAGGCCTTCTACAACGACATCTTCAAGCAGTCGCCCTTCACCAAATTCTCGGCCGTCAATAGCCAGGTCTATCTGCCGTTCAATCCGGCGACCCCCATCCTGATCCCGGTGGGCGTCGATCCGACCGCGCCGTTCAACCAGACGGCGCTGTCATCGCAGCGCACCGGCGTCAACCTCACCGTCAACACGCCGGTCGATTTCATCAAGGAAGGCAGCACCCTGACATGGGGGGCCGATTACACTTTCGACAACACCGAGCAGCACCTGACCAATGGCCAGGACGCCATCGCGCCGACCGCGCAGCATTCGGTCGCCTTTTTCGCCCAAGCCGAGGTGCCGGTCACCGACCGGCTGCGTCTCAGCGGCGGCGCGCGTTTCGACCAGTTCTATTTGAATGTCGCCGATTTCACCCGGCCGGCGGCCGGCGTGCTCTTCGGTTCGCGCATTGTCGGCCTGCCGGCCATCGATGTGACCGGCGGCGAGTTCGACTACAACGCCTGGAGTTTCAACGCCGGCGCCGTCTACGATCTGACCGACGAGATGCAGGCCTTCGGCAATTTCTCGCAAGGCTACAGCCTGACCGACATTGGCGGCTTCACCCGCCGCGCCGGCCTGAACTCCAACGGCGAGATCTGCGATGCTTATGGCAGCACCGTCACGCCTCTGGGGCTGCCATGCGTCGGCGCCCCGGACTACGCCATCAGCTATGCCGACATCGCGCCCGAGCCTCAGCTGGTGAACACCTATGAAGCCGGCCTGCGCGGCGACTGGGGCACCTATCGGGGCGGCGTCAGCGCCTACATGTCCACCTCGGACAACGGCGTCAGCTACGACATCGCGGCCAACCGCGTCTCGCAGCAGAAGGAACGCATCTGGGGCTTTGAAGCGAACGCCGAGACGGACCTCAACGGCATGTTCACGCTGGGCGGCTCCGTCGGCTATGTCGAGGGCAAATACGACGCCGACCGCGACGGCAGGATCGAAAGCAGCGAATACCTGCCCAACAACCGAATACCCTCGACGTACAAGGGGCTGGTCTATCTCGTCACCCATTTCGAGAGCGATCTGACGCTGCGCACCGAACTGGAGCTGTTCTCCGGCCGCGACCGCGTGGCGACACAGGAACTGGACGGCGCGGCGCTGGTCAATGTCGGCCTCTCGAAGAAATTCGCCAATGAAAGCGTGCTGAGCCTCGCCGTCCGCAACGTCTTCGACACCGACTACGTCAACCCGTCGGCAACGGCGACGCGCGGCGCCGACGTTCCCGGTCTCGGCCGATCCTTCGGCATGTCCTACCAGGTCACTTTCTAGGGCAGCCCGATGACGATAACCCTGCAACGGCAAGGCAACGTGGTTTCGCTGGTCGGCGAAGCCCCCGCCGATCCGGCCGACGGCGAGCGCTACGTCGAGGCGATCAGGCGGATTTCGTCGGAGCCGGGACCGTTCGTCCTGCTGGTTGATATCGGCGTCGAGATCAATCTGACCGACGCCCAGCGCAAGGCGCAGAACCTTTGGTACAAGGCGGACCGCGAGACGGTCGAGGCCGCCTGCCGCGCTTGCGCGCTCGTTCGCCCTGCTGCCGACGACAAGATGCAACGCGTCTGGCAGGGCCTGTTCGACTTTCCGGTTCTTGTCACCCGCAGCCGCGCCAAAGCCGACGCCTTCCTGAACATATTCGTATCGGAGCCGCTTGTCGGCGGAGCGCACCAATGAGCCCGTCCGCTGAACGCCGTGCCCCCGGCGCATCGCGCATCAGGCTGTTCGTCGTGCTGGCGTGCCTTTATCTGGCGCAGGCCATCCCGAGCTACCTCTTCGCCGCCGCCATTCCGCCCATCCTGCGAGAGCAGGGCGTCTCACGCACCGCCATCGGCATGATGGCCCTGTTGATGCTGCCTCTGATCCTGAAATTCCTGTGGGCGCCACTGGTTGACCGCTTCCGCCCTGTGGCACGCGCGCACCGCGCCGGCTGGGTTATCATCACCCAGATCGGCGTCATCGCCGGCATCGTCGCCATGATGTGGGTCGAGCCTACGGATGTCACTGGCATCTTCGCCATCGGCTTCGTCGTCTCCGTCCTGATGTCAACACAGGACATCGCCACCGACGGCTACGCCGCCAAATATCTCGACCCGAAGGACCGGCCGATCGGCAATGCGATCCAGGGCGGTTCCGTCGCGCTCGGCGTCGTGCTGGGCGGCACGCTCGGCCTCCTGACCTACCACCATTTCGGCTGGACCAGCATGCTGGCCATGGTCGCTTCCGTGTCGGTCATCCCACTGTTCGCCGCCCTGGCCATGCGCGAGACTGACCCGGTCAGCAACGGCCAGGCGGCGATCACCCGTCCTTCCATCACGCGCTTTCTGCGCCGGCCGGAAGCACGCCAGATTCTGTGGATCGCGCTCATCTACCGCGCCAGCGAAGGGCTGGTGAAGTCGATGGAGGGGTCCTATCTCGTCGACGCCGGCGTGCCGCTCGACATCATCGGCTATCTGTCGGGCGGTGCGGCGTTTACTGTCGGGCTCGGGGGTTCGGCGCTGGCGGCATGGCTGCTGCACAAGCGCGGCGCGGCGTCCGTGCTCGGCCTGCTGGGCACCTTGCGCACCGTCTGCTTCCTGATGTTCGCGCTGCACGCCTTCGGCGCGCTGACCGGCTTCTGGCCGATCTTCGGCGCCTCGTTCCTGCAGACGCTGGTGCGCTATATGGAAATCGTCGCGCTCTACAGCCTGTTCATGGCCGTCACCTCGTCGGACCAGCCGGGCACCGACTTCACCATCCTGTCCTGCGCCCAGCTCATCGTCTATCTCGTCGGCTCGATGCTGGCCGGACGCCTTGCCGACATGCTCGGCTATTCGGCGCTGTTCACCCTGGCGGCGGCGCTGTCGGCCATTGCCGTGATCGCGACCTATCGCATGCTCAATGCCTATGCCGCCGATGCCGGAAAGATACGGGCCAATGCGCGGCCGCTCCCGGAGGTCGCCGAATGAGGGCGTTTCCGGCAGCCCGCTTCACGCTATTGGCCGCTACCCTTGACCGTGGTCGCGAAGCAGGCGGCGATAAGCGCCAGCGCCGCGCAGCCAGCCAGCGGGGCGAACGGCCAAAGCGTGAAGGCGAAGCCGCCGACCAGCGCACCGATGCTCTGCCCCAGCACATGGGTGGTGGCCAGCCATCCGGCCGCCGCACCCTGCTGTTGCGGCTCGACGCGCTTCGTCAACCAGGCGATGTAGCCCGGCGTCGCCACCGCGATGCCGGCCGCGGCCGCCGCCAAGGCAATAGCCGAGACGGTATGGTTGCCCGTGACCGCCAGCAGCACCATGCCGGCGCAGACCAGCAGGCATCCGGCGACGACGCTCTTGCGCTCGCTCAGGCGCAGCCGTGCCACGACCAACCCCTGCACCAGCACCATCACCACCGCCACCAGCATCAGCGCCACGCCGGTGACCGTCGTCGCCTGCGTTGCGTCGAGGCCGAAACGCTGCTGTATCATAGGCCCAAGCATCATCTGCACCTGACCGAAACCGAGCGTCAGGCAAAAGCCGATCGCCAGGCAGGGCAAGACACGGCGGTCGAACGGCGATATGCCAACGTCCTTGCTGGCATTGACCGCATTGCCGTCCGCTCGTCCGCCGCTTTCTTCCTTGCCCGGCGCCAGCCACAAGAGCAGCGGGCTGAGCACGAACAGCAGCGGAGGCAGCAGCGGCGAGATGATGGCTGCGGCAGCCGGCACCGCGCCGGCCAGCCTTCCGGTGCTGACGCCGGCGCCGAGCAGACCCAGCGCCGCCTGCCGCCTGTCGTCGGCAACCGCTCGGCTGGCCCAGACTTGCACCGTCGGCATGACGCCGGACGCGGCAAAGCCGTATACGAACCGCGACAGCATCAGCAGAACGATGCCCAGCGCCGCGCAGGCTCCGAACACCAGAAGCGCCGCGAACATCGCCTGCGCCGCCAGCATGGCGAGGCCGAGCAGACGCAACAGCTTCCCGTATCCGAGCCGCTCGCCCATGCGGCCCCACAGCGGCGAGCCGACCAGGAAGGCGGCGGCGCCAATGGCCGTCGCCGCGCCGATGGCAAATGCGTCCAGCTTCAGCCGTTCCATCACCATGGGGACAAGCGAAACGAAGGCGGACTGGCCGAACCCGATGGCCGATACCGCCATCGCCAACCGAGGCAGCAAAGCGGACGATTTTTCCATATCACTCACGGCAAAAGCAAGTTAGTTTCTTTGCGCTTGTTAATTGATAAAAAGTAATATTAAAAGCTCTAAAGTATAAATATCTATCTCCATTATATTGTACTTCCAATATGAGGAAACCCATGGAACCAAGTACATTTGGAGCGTCTCCGGCATTGAGCCCTTTTCTTAATGCTCTCTTACGGGAATGGAACGGCTGGGAATTTATCACCGGCGCACCGACCGGACTATTCCGCCCGCGGGCGGACGTCCTTCGCTTGAATTTCCCTGCCTCGCGCTGCGCGGTTTTGGTCGAGGCACGGCACCGCTCCAAAGTCGGCTACCACGACTTCGCCATGCCGCTCTTGCGGCTCCGGCCCGATGGAGAGGCGGCCGAGATCGATCTTTTCAGCCTTCTGGCGCTGATCCTTGAAGAGCCCGCCATTGCCGGCCGCGCCACGCCGAAAAGCCGGCTGACCTTCCTGCGCCGCAGCCTCGCCAGCATCGCTGCCATCGGCGAGGTGAGCGCGGCGCGTGGCGAAATAAGGCCCTTTGCCGAGCGCGACCCGGGTTTCATCGAGGCGGAAAGCGCCCTGCGCTTCGGCCACGCCGTCCACCCCGCCCCGATGAGCCGCGAGGAGTTCACGCATGTGGACTCAGAACGCTTCGGCCATGAATACGGCAATGACTTCACCCTTCGCTGGTGGGCCGTCGATCCCTCCATCCTTGCCTCGGGAAGCGTCGAGCCTCTCAACGTCGTCGATATGGCTCGCAAGCTCGCCGTCGGCGATCCGCAACTTCTGACCCGGGCAGCAAGGGAATATGGCAAGGTCCTTGTCCCAATGCATCCCTGGCAGACCCTGCGGCTGATGCAGGAGGAACGTATCGAAAGGCTGTTCCGCGACGGCCGCATCGTCGATCTCGGGCTCGGTGGGCCGGCGTGGCGCGCCACCACCTCGTTGCGCACGATCCATTCATCACGAACGGACTGGATGCTGAAGTTTTCGCTCAGCCTGCGCCTGACCAACTCCCGGCGCATTGTCGAGGAGCATGAATGCCGGCGCGGCCTTTCGGTGCACCGGCTGGTCAAGGGCAAGCTTGGTGAGGCCCTGCGCAAGCGCTGCCCGACCCTGACAGTGCTGGGCGAGCCGGCCTGGTTCGGCCTGCGCGATGAAGACGGCACCCTGATGACCGACACCATCGTCTCCTTTCGCGAAAACCCCTTCCGCGGTGAGGACAGCCCCTCGGCGGCCGTGCTCGGCGCATTGTGCGAGCGCCATCCCGGCCGCACCGAAAGCCATCTGTCCGATCTGGTCAGCCGCATCGCCCGCGACGAAAAGAAGCCGGTGGAGAATGTTGCGCACCTGTGGTTCGAGCGATTCCTCGCAACCGCCATCGAACCCTTCATCGTCGCCTTCTCGGAATTCGGCCTTTTGTTCGGCGCGCACCAGCAGAACCTCGTCGTCGGCCTCGCCGGCGGCTGGCCAGACGCGCTCTATTTCCGCGACTGCCAGGGCACCGGCTATGTCCAGGAATTCCTGCCGAAACTCCGGCAGTTCCTGCCCGAGGCCGGCCAGAAGGGTGACCACGTCTTCCCGGCACCCGCGGCGGCAAAGCTCTTCGGCTACTATTTGATCGTCAACGGCGCCTTCGCCACCATCGCCGCGCTCGCCGCCGCCGGCCTGGTAAAAGAGGACGAGTTGCTGGCGATCTTCCGCCACTCGCTGGAAGGATTGGCCAAGCAGCCGATGGCCGACCGGACGTGCCTCGACTATTTGCTCAGCGCCCCGACGCTGGCCGCCAAGGGCAATTTCCTGATCGCGCTGCGCAACATCAACGAGAACACCGAGGTGACCGACCCGCTGGCAGGTTACGTGGAGCTTCCCAACCCCCTGCTGGTGAGAGAACACGCATGAACATCGAGACCGCGAAGAACTGGCCACATGCCAGCGACCCTGGCACCAGGGGATGGCAGCACCTGACATCCGCCACCGAACCGCTGGCAATCCGCGTCGATGGCGAGCGCCTCAGTCTGAATGTCGCAGACGGCACGCCTGCCGGACAGGCGCGCGTCACGACCACGGATGGTCGGCTTCTTGTCGACGATGTCACCTTCGCCGCCGAACGGCTCAACCAACCGCAGATCCTCGCCGGTCTCGTCGACGCCGCGTTCCGCCTGTATCCGGCTATCGACCGCGCCTTGCTGCCGTCGGCCAGGACGCTTTGGCCGGTTTCGGCATTGGCGACGGAAACCCTCCCGGACGAAGCCGAACGCACCCTCGTCCATCGCTCGGTCCTGCGCCAGCTGCCGCTTCTGTGGCGCCGGCAGGCTTCGCACGTCACCTATCCCGAACTGCCCACGGCTCTCGGTCCGCAGGATCGCCTGCCGCCGCTGCGTCCGCCGCGCCCGTGCGGGCCGATGTACGAGCGCTGGATCGCGGAAATCGGCATGACCCTGTCGTTCCGGCCCATAGACCGTCGGTGCGATCTCGACCTCTTTCATCGCTGGATGAATGACGGGCGCGTCGCCTTTTTCTGGGAGCTTGCCCAGAGCCGCGAGGAGCTGGACAAGTATCTCGCCGACCAGGAAAGCGATCCGCATATTTTCGGCGTCATCGGCAGCTTGGACAACGAGCCTGTCGGCTATTTCGAATTCTACTGGGCCAGGGAGGATCGGCTCGGACCCTATTACGAACCGCACGACTATGACCGCGGCTGGCATGGGCTGATCGGCAACGCGCGCCACCTCGGCCGGCCGAAGACGCTCGCCTTCTTCCGCTCGATCACGCACTATTTGTTCCTCGACGAGCCGCGCACGCTGCGCATCGTCGGCGAGCCGCGCGCATCGCACCAGAAGATGCTGAGCTATTGCGCCGACGCCGCCTATAACAAGGTCAAGGAATTCGACTTTCCGCACAAGCGCGCCGCACTGGTCTGCTGCGAACGCGAGCGCTTCTTCCGCGAGGTGCCGCTGTGACGGCACACCAACCCATATCCAAGGCTCGCGACACCGCGACCTGGGTCGCGATCAACCGTGACGTGGTCGCCAAGGCGATTTCCGAATTGACCTTCGAGGAATGCCTTGCGCCGCGCGAGGCGTCGCCCGGGCGGTGGGAGCTGACGCTCGGCTCCGGCGTCACCTACCGCTTTGCCGCCACGCGCCGCATTTGGGGCCAGCTTAGCGTCCGTCCCGAAACCCTCACCCGCGATGCCGGCGTCGAGCTTCCCGTCGACGACGCGGTTGCCTTCTTCGCCGATGCGCGCGACAGGCTCGGCATGTCGCCGGCCACCTTCTGCACCTATGCGAAGGAACTCTACAACACGCTGATGGCCGACATCCGGATCGCCGAACGGCGAGGCGCGAGATCCGCTGCTGAACTCGCAATGCTGCCGGACCCGGAATTGCAGACGCTGCTCGATGGCCATCCGAAGGCGCCCGCCAACAAGGGCCGGCTCGGCTGGGGCCTGGACGATTTCGAGCTTTATGCACCGGAATCCGGTGAGACATTCCAGCTTTTCTGGCTCGCCGCCGCGCGCGACCGCTGCAAGCTGGCGCTGGATCGCGAACTGGACGAAGAGGCCTTGCTGCAGGCCGCGCTCGATCCGGACGAACGGAGAAGGCTTGAAGCAACCCTTGCCGCAGTCGGCCTTTCTCGCGCTACGCACTTGGCGCTGCCTGTCCACCCCTGGCAGTGGCAGGCGATGATCGCCTCGCAGTTCGCGGGTGAAATCGCCGCCGGCAGGCTGGCGCCGCTTGGCCGTTTCGGCGACCCTTTCCTGCCGCTGCAATCGCTGCGCACGCTGGCAAACACGGCGCGACCGGAGACGCTTCACGTCAAGCTCCCGCTGACCATCCTCAACACATCCGCCTGGCGCGGCGTGCCGGGTAAATACATGGAGATCGGCGCCGACCTGTCACGCTGGCTGGGTGAGGTTGCGGCCGCCGACCCTGTGCTCAAGAATGTGAAAGTGCTCAGGGAAGTCGCCGGCGCATTCTACCCGCACCCCCACTATAGCGGCGTCGATGGCGCACCCTATCAGTTCTGCGAAATGCTCGGCGCCATCTGGCGCGAAAGCCCGGAAAAGGACCTGCCTTCGGGCCACCGCCCGATGATGATGGGGGCATTGCCGCAGCGCGACTCCCATGGCCGCTCGATCGCCAGCGCCCTGATCGAACAGTCTGGTCTCGACGCCGAAGTCTGGCTCGACCGGCTGTTTTCCTCGGTTTTCGTGCCACTCTACCATTTCATGTGCCGCTACGGCGTCGGCTTCATCGCCCACGGGCAGAACATCACCGTCATCCTCGATGGCGCGACGCCTGTCGGCGTGGCGGTCAAGGACTTCCAGGGCGATCTCGACCTTGTCGATCAGTCTTTCCCCGAACTCGGCGCGCTCGATCCGAAAATCCTCTCAACGCTGAAACGACGGCCGCCGGCGCACCTGCTCCAGCATCTGCAGACAGGCCACATCGTCAGCCTGCTGCGCTTCCTCTCCGAGGCGCTGGCCGAATATGACAGCTTTGACGAACGACGCTTTTACGCCATTCTGGCCACAGCCACCCGGCGCTATCAGGCCGAACATCCCGAACTGGCCGACCGCTTCGCGCTTTTCGACCTGTTCGCTCCCGAAATACCGCGCATCGCCATCAACAAGGTCCGCTTCGCGATCGGTTACGGCGATGCCGGCGAGCGCCCCTTGCCCGATCTCGGCACACCGCTCGACAATCCGCTCAACCCGAGTCAGCCCGGCGATCTCCCATCGGCCCAGCCAGCTCCAAACGGAGTTTGACCGCCATGACCCATACGCTTGATCTTGCCGGCATCGGCATCGGACCTTTCAATCTCAGCCTCGCCGCACATCTCGATTCCATCGAGGGCTTCGAGGCCCGCTTTTTCGACCGCGAACCAAGTCTCGAATGGCATCCCGGCATGATGCTGCCGGGCGTCGAGCTGCAGACGTCTTTCCTCAAGGATCTCGTCACCGCCACACACCCGACCAGCCCATGGTCGTTCATGGCCTATCTGGTGGCGCAGAAGCGCTTCTATGAATTTCTGAATGCGGACTTCACCGCCATCCCGAGGCCGGAATTCGCCCGCTATCTCTCCTGGGTCAGCGAGAACCTCGCCTCACTTCGCTTCGCCAGCGCGGTCGAGGAAATCGATTTCGACGGCAGGGATTTTCGGCTCCGCCTTGGTCGCGAAGACGTGACCGCACGCAATCTGGCGATTGCCGTCGGATTGAAACCCAACATCCCTGCCTGGGCGCACGCGGCGGCGGGGGAGCGCTGTTTCCATAACAGCCAGGCCGCCGACCGGCTGGATCGCCTGACCGGAAAACGCATCGCCATCGTCGGCGGCGGCCAGAGCGGCGCCGAGGTAATGTTGCATCTGATCTCCTCGGACCGTTTCGCCGGCTGCGAGATCGACTGGATCAGCATGCGGCCGAACTTCCTGCCGCTGGATGACTCGCCCTTTACCGACGAGTTATTCACGCCGGGCTACGTTGAAAACTTCCACCGCCTGCCGCGGGGGCGGCGCGAAACCATCCTCGAGCAGCAGGTACTCGCCGGCGACGGAGCCTCGACCAGCACTCTGAAGGCAATCTACCGCCAGCTCTACACGCTGCGGCATCTTTCCGCCGATGCCACCACGATCAACCTGACGCCGCACCGCGAAGTGTTGAACCTGACGCGCGAAGGCAACGAATACCGCCTCATCATGCGCAACGGCTTCGACGGGGCGATCGAGGCGCGGACCGCCGACGCGGTGGTGCTGGCCACCGGCTATGCCTTCGCCATTCCCGACTGCATGAAACCGCTGCTCGGCAGGATCGCCCTGGACGAACGCGGCCACTACCGGCTCGATGCGAATTTCGAGATCGAGTGGGACGGCCCCGCCGACCGCCACATCTATGCGCTCAATGCCGGACGCCTGACCCATGGCATCGCAGAGCCGCAGCTCAGCCTGATGGCGTGGCGCAGCGCCACCATCGTCAACGCGCTGCTCGGCCGCGGCCATTTCGACCTCGAACTGCCGCAGCCGCCGGTGACATGGGCTTCCAGGCAGACGGCGCGGGCCAGCCATCTCTACAGCGTCGGCCAGGAAAGGCTCCCGGTGCTCGGATAGGGGGCTCAGGCCACGGCGATCTGCGACGGAGCCGCCGAAGTGCAGACCCGGTTGCGGCCAGATCGCTTGGCCTCGTAGACGGCGGAATCGGCGTCGGCCATCAAGTCAGCGATCGTCCTGTGCCGACCGGGTCCCCGGCAGGCCAGCCCGATGCTCACCGTCACGGTTCGCTTTATCGCCGGGGAATGAGCGTCGGACAGCATCTCCACATTGCTCCGCATCTGCTGCGCAACGGTTTGCGCCGTGTCTTCATCGACATCCACAAGGACAATCGCGAATTCCTCGCCGCCCTGCCGCGCGACGAGATCGACCCCCGGTCTGGCGCTAGCCTGCAGTTCTGCGGCGACTAGCACCAGGCAGGCATCGCCCTCCGCATGGCCGAAACTGTCGTTGTAGGCTTTGAAATGATCGACATCGACGATCAGCACCGCGCAGCGTTCGGGCGCGGCGCGGGCAAAGCTCATCAGCTGGCGCCGGTTGGCCACGCCTGTCAGCGGATCGGTCAGGCTCTGAATCCTGAGTTCGCGATTGGCGGCCTCCAGCGCCGCTCCGCGCACCTGCAATTCCTCAGCAAGCTTGCGGTTCTCGTCATAGAGGCGAAGCGCCAGCACCAATTGCGATCCCATCCCCTGACCGATGATCGCGGCGAAGATGCACAGCAGCCCGGAGGCTATGGAAAGCAGTGCGCCGAACTCCATGCCGCTTGTGGCAAGGCCGATAGCAAACATGAAAAAGATCGGCACCTGGAAAAGATTGTAAGCCGGCGCATAAACCACGGCTGGGAACGTAACCGTCACCGCGCCCATGGCCAGGCAGCAGATCACCAGGGCCTGCTGCTCGTTGCCGTGGCCGAGCATCCAGGCGCCGCCGACGCCCCAGGAGAGGCCGGAAGCAAAATAGATGGCGCTGGCGACGCGCGCCCAGGAGACCGGCGTCCATCTCACTGGCCTGCCGCTGGCGCGCAGGGCGGTGCCCGCAAGATGCAGCAGGGCCACCGTGCTGACGCAGCCGACCCAAAGGATCAGTCCGAACTTCAAATCAGGCGACCAGTAGGCGAAGATGGCCATCAGGGCGCCGGAAATGCTCAGTATGGAAGCTGGGGCCGCCTTGTAGAGCGCGTCCATCTGCAGGGCCAGCACATCGGCCGCCTCGCCCCTGTTCCCGTCTGCCTGCGTCACACCAAGCCCCTCGTGCGCCTGCAGCCATACATGCCTAGTCCTAAGATTTGATTGCCCCAAGGTCACCCCAAGGCAAGCCGCTTCATGGCTTTGGCCGGCGGGCGTCCTAGACCAGAGCCGCCACGTGGGCGGCAATCGCCAGCGACGCCGTCAACCCGGGAGACTCTATGCCGAACAGATTGACCAGCCCGACGATCCCGTGCGCCGCGCGGCCCTGGATGACGAAATCGTTCCAGCCGGCGCCGGGCGCGGCGAGCTTCGGCCTTATGCCGGCATAGTCTGGCAGCAGCGATCCATCCGGCAGCGCCGGCCAATAGCGGCGGATCGCGGCATAGAAGCTCTCGCCACGCGCCGGGTCGACGGCGTAGTCGATCTCGTCGATCCATTCCACGTCCGGACCGAACCGGGCGCGTCCGGCGAGATCGAGCGTCAGATGCGTACCGAGCCCGCCAGGGACTGGAACCGGATAGATCAGGCGGCTGAATGGCGAACGGCCTGCAAGCGAGAAATAGTTGCCCTTGGCGTAGTACGGTCTCGGCACCAGTGCAGGCGGCATGCCCTTGATGCTTGCCGCCAGTGTACAGGCAATCAGCCCGGCGGCGTTGACGACGGCGCGGCAGCGCATGGACATCCCCGCCTCACCGCCGATGTGAAGAACGATAGCGTCTTCACCTGCCTCGCCGCGCAGCACCGGAGCATGGAAGGCGAAGGCCGCGCCGGCGTTTTCGGCATCGCCTTGCAGCGCCAGCATGAAGCCATGCGTGTCGAAGATGCCGGTCGAGGGCGACAACAGCGCCGCCGTGCAGGACAGCGCCGGCTCGAGGTCGCGGGCGGCGGCGGCGTCGAGTTCGACGATGTCGTCGACGCCGTTTTGACGCGCATGGGCGGCGATGGCTGCGAGGCGGGAGCTTTCCGCCGCATTCGTCGCCACGATCAGCTTGCCGCATTGGCGGAACGCGATCTGGCGTTCGGCGAGATAGCGGTAAAGCCGATGCCGGCCCTCCACGCACAGAAGCGACATCAGCGAACCGGCGGGATAGTAAATGCCGGCATGAATGACTTCGCTGTTGCGGCTGGATGTCTCCCGGCCAATCGCAGAATTGGCCTCCAGCACCAAGACCTCGCGGCCGTTTATCAAGAGGCGAAAGGCGTTATTCTGAAACAGGTGGAAGTCGACACGACAAAAGCAAGGCGCGGGCCACGGGCGGACTCTGTCCGCAATCGGGAAAAGCTGCTGGACGCGGCGGCCCTCATCTTCAGCGCCGGCGGCCCCCAAGCCAGCCTGGAGGCCGCCGCGCGTGAGGCAGGCGTGGGGATCGGCACGCTTTACCGTCATTTTCCGACACGCGAGTTGCTATTTGAGGCGGTCTACAGGCACGAGGTCGATCATCTGGGAGACCTGGCTGAAACACTCGCGCTTGAGGCCGAGCCGGTGGAGGCGCTACGAAAGTGGCTGCACGCCAATGTTCGGTTGGTGGCGACAAAGAAGGGAATGATCGCGGCGCTTCAGGAAGCGGCGTAGGCATCGAACGAGTTGAGGGCCTATTCGCTTGAGCGGCTGACCGGCGCCATCGGCCTTTGCTCAACGTGGAGTGGCGTCAGGGCAATTGCGCGACGACATCTCTCCGGACGAATTGCTACGCACCGTGCTCGGCATCTTCTATTCGCAAGGAGCGAGCGACTGGCAGCCGAGCGCATTGCGGCTGGTCGACGTTTTCGTGGCGGCCTGCATAAACGCTAACACACCAGACGTCCGCAATCAACTGCTTCTCACGACTGGAGACTGCCTTGAGCGCTAAAATGGCCGGGTCGTTCAAGTTACAGATTGTGGAAAGTGGACCGTTTTCCGTGGATGTCGCTCTCCGCGAGCAGTTCGAAGCTCCGCCGGCTGGCCCGGGCGCGTTATTTTTCCGCCCGAACGGGCCAAGCGTAACGACCGCGCCTTTCCAACGCGACAGCGATCTCGAGCAGGGCGTATTCGACAGCAAAAAACAGCCGTGACATAAGCATGGAATTGAATAATGAGGTCACCACGCTGCCCAGCCTTTATAGCAGGTCCGGCATAGGAGGCCGCATCGTATACACACCTACCAGCGACGCCATCGGAACCGTCGCCAATGGCAATTCCAGGACGCCGCTTTGCACGGCTCCTCGTATTGGCGCGGAATCTGCTCGTCCCCGGCGGTACCGTCATTGATCTCATTCCCCTCAGACGCCTTGAGGTTTTACTGACGACATTCCCGTCAAGCAGGGACATTGCCCTGCGCGGCGCAATTCGGGCGGGACCTCGATCCGGTTTCAGCTCGGCGACGGCAATACTTTGGAGGCGAAGTCTACAGGGCTCAGGCGACGGGTTCTATCCGGATGCGGATACCGCCCCTGTAATCGCCACGAACGGCGGCAGTTCGGCTTTACACCCTCTCCAGGTGGCGGTACCGTCCCCATGTCGCGCCGTGACAGCGAGGCACAAGGGCCGTCACGCCGAACGCGGGTTCTCTTCGAGGGCGTCGCACAACCGGTCGGGAGGGAATCGATGGCGTCGGTCTCGATAGACCAGGTCTATAAGATGTTCGGAGCGGTTGAGATACTGCACGGCATCAGCGTCAATATCGAGGACGGCGAGTTCGTGACGTTGGTCGGGCCGTCCGGCTGCGGAAAATCGACATTGCTGCGCATGATCGCCGGACTGGAAAAGGTTTCCGCCGGAGAAATCTCGATCGGATCGCGCGTCGTCAACAATGTCGCTCCAAAGGAGCGCGACGTCGCCATGGTCTTCCAGAATTATGCGCTTTATCCGCATATGACCGTCGCCGAGAACATGGGGTTTTCGCTGATGCTGAAGCGGGTCTCGAAGTACGAGATCGACGCCGGCGTCAAACGTGCCGCCGAGATTCTGGGCCTTTTGCCCCTCCTGGATCGTTATCCGCGCCAGCTTTCGGGAGGTCAGCGCCAGCGTGTCGCGATGGGGCGCGCCATCGTGCGCGATCCTCAGGTCTTCCTGTTCGACGAGCCGCTTTCCAATCTCGACGCCAAGCTGCGCGTTCAGATGCGCGCCGAGATCAAGGAAATGCACCAGCGCCTGAAGACCACCACCGTCTATGTGACGCACGACCAGATCGAGGCCATGACCATGGCCGACAAGATCGTTGTGCTGCGTGACGGCATTGTCGAGCAGATCGGCCGGCCGCTGGACCTTTATGACCGGCCGGCGAATTTGTTCGTTGCCTCCTTCATTGGCTCTCCGGCGATGAATTTCCTGAAAGGCGAGATCAGCACGGATGGGTCGTTGGCCTTTCAAGGTGCTGGAGGCGTTTCCATGTCGCTTCCGCCGACGCCGGCGGTCCGCAACGGCGACAGCGTGATGCTTGGAATAAGACCGGAGCATCTCAGGCTGTCGAGCGATGGGTTCCCGGTCACGATCACGGTTGTCGAGCCGACCGGGTCGGAGGTGCAAATGGTCGGTCGGACCGGCGGAGGCGAAGAGATCGTCGCCAATTTCCGCGAGCGTCATGCCTTCACGCCGGGCGAAACGGTGCACCTCGCCGCGGAGCCGGGTGCAGTTCATCTTTTCGAACGGGAGACGGGAAGCCGGGTCGAAATGACCGGCGCGTGAGGCGCGAACACTGAAAAGACAAGAAGCAAAACAGGAGGAGATTGCCATGAAGTTCACCAGACGCGATTTAGTCCGCACGACAGCCGGTGTTGCGGCCGGCGTAATTGGAAGCCGCCTTGTTGGGTCCCCCGCCTTCGCCCAGGCCGCCGCGCCGAAATTCACGCCTGAGCAGGGCGCCAAACTCAGATTGCTGCGCTGGTCGCCCTTCGTTCAGGGCGACGAGGAGGCATGGCTTGCGCTCAGCAAGAAATTCACCGAGGCGACCGGTGTCGAGGTTCGCGTCGACAAGGAGAGCTGGGAGGATATCCGTCCCAAGGCAGCCGTTGCCGCAAATGTGGGCTCCGGCCCCGACCTGATGTTCGTCTGGTTCGACGATCCCTTCCAGTATCCGGACAAGCTCCTCGATGTCACCGACCTCGGCGAGTATCTCGGCGGCAAGTATGGCGGCTGGCACGAGGGTCCGAAGAGTTACGCGACCAAGGACGGCAAGTTCATCGGCCTGCCGCTGGCAACGATCGGCAATGCCATCGTCTACCGCGAGAGCTGGGTCAAGGAAGCTGGCTTCTCGGAGTTCCCGAAGGACACCGCGGGTTTCCTCGAACTGTGCAAGGCACTCAAGGCCAAGGGCCATCCGGCCGGCTTCACGCACGGCCACGGCGTCGGCGACGGCAACAACTACGCCCACTGGCTGTTGTGGAGCCATGGCGGCAAGATGGTCGACGAAGGCGGCAAGGTGGCGATCAACAGCCCCGAAACCCTGAAGGCGATCGAATACGCGCAGGAGCTCTACAAGACCTTCATACCGGGCACGGAAAGCTGGCTTGACGTTAACAACAATCGCGCCTTCCTGGCCGGCGAGCTTTCGGTCATCGCCAACGGAATCTCGGCCTACGAGACCGCCAGGATCAACAAGGACAAGGATCCGAAGCTGGCCGAGATGGCCAAGGATATTCGCACCGCTAGCCTGCCGATCGGCCCGGTCGGCGAGTCGGTGGAGCTCTATCAGGTCACGTCGGCCGTGATCTTCAACTACACGCCCTATCCGAATGCGGCCAAGGCGTATCTGCAGTTCATGTTCGAGGAGCCGCAGATGTCGGAATGGATCAAGGGTTCCTCCGGCTATTGCTGCCAGACGCTCAAGGCCTATGACAAAAATCCGATCTGGACCGCCGATCCGAACTACGCGCCCTATTCCAAGGCTTCGGCGACGCTGCGCAACAACGGCTATGCCGGCCCGCTCGGCTACGCTTCGGCAGCCACCATGGCCGACTACGTCCTGGTCGACATGTTCGCCAAGGCGGTGACCGGTCAGGCGACAGCCCAGGAGGCGATGGAAGAGGCGGAGAAGCGGGCGAACCGTTATTACCGGGTGTAGTTCCTTTTCTTCTCGCAGTTCACGGGACAGGAACGCCGAACACCCCGGAGCCATGGCGGAGGGCAGTCTGCCCTTCGCCACGGCTCCGCCTTCACCGTCCTCCCGGACCTCTCCCCTCGTAGAAGAGGAGAGAAAGCTTCCGCAGCCGGTTTCGCCAATCCTCGAATCCGGCAACCGGAAAACCGGGCAGCGGTCAGGCGCCGTTGGCCACAGCTTGGATTTCAGGGAAGAGTCAATGGCCGTGACGACCGCAACCGCTCCGCTCCGCCCCTCGCTGTTGGCGCGCATGGCGGAGAGCCGCAATGTACTGGGCTTCGGCTTCATGCTGCCGACTGCCGTATTGCTGCTTGTCTTCCTTACCTATCCGCTTGGGCTCGGCGTCTGGCTGGGCTTTACCGACGCGCGCATTGGGCGCCCCGGCATTTTCATTGGCATCGAGAACTACGAGTATCTGTGGGACGACAGCGTGTTTTGGCTGTCGGTGTTCAACACGCTGCTGTACACGATCAGCGCCTCGGTGCTGAAGTTCGCGCTCGGCCTGTGGCTGGCGCTTCTGCTCAACGAGAAGCTGCCGCTCAAATCCTTCTTCCGTGCCGTGGTGCTGTTGCCATGGGTGGTGCCGACGGTGCTGTCGGCGATCGCCTTCTGGTGGATCTACGACACCCAATTCTCCATCCTTTCCTGGGCTTTGCGGCAGATGGGCCTGCTCGATCACAATATCAATTTCCTTGGCGATCCCGAGAATGCACGCGCCTCCGTGATCGCAGCCAATATCTGGCGCGGTATCCCTTTCGTGGCGATAACCCTGCTGGCCGGCCTGCAGACGATCCCGCAGTCGCTCTACGAGGCAGCCACGCTCGATGGCGCCAGCCGCTGGCAATTGTTCCGGCATGTGACGCTGCCTCTGCTGACGCCTATAATCGCCATCACCATGACGTTTTCGGTGCTGTTCACTTTCACCGACTTCCAACTGATCTATGTCCTGACCCGTGGCGGGCCCGTGAATGCCACCCATTTGATGGCAACACTTTCATTCCAGCGCGGCATATCTGGTGGCCAGCTCGGTGAGGGCGCGGCGATCGCCGTCGCCATGATCCCATTTCTCCTTGTCGCCATCCTGTTCAGCTATTTCGGCTTGCAGAGACGGAGATGGCAGCAGGGCGGGAGGGACTGACATGGCCATGACTAGAACGATGAAACGCCAGTCACTCGATGAAGGCGGTATGGGCTATCTGCAAAGCCTGCCGCGCCGGGTGGTGACTGTCTACGTCCCGCTCGCGGTATTCGTTTTCGTGCTGCTGTTCCCGTTCTACTGGATGGCCATCACCGCGGTGAAGCCAAACAATGAGATGACCAACTACGACCAGTTCAATCCGTTCTGGGTCGTCCATCCGACACTGCAGCACATCCGCTATCTGCTGTTCGAGACATCGTATCCCGGCTGGCTGCTGAACACCGTCATCATTTCGGTCGCGGCGACCGCGTTGTCGCTGCTTGCCTCGGTGTTCGCGGCCTATGCGATCGAGCGCTTGCGCTTTACCGGCGCGCGCCAGATCGGTCTGGCGGTTTTCCTGGCCTATCTCGTGCCGCCGTCCATCCTGTTCATTCCGCTGGCGGTGATGGTGTTCAACCTCGGCCTCTACGATACGCCTTTCGCGCTGATCCTCACCTATCCGACATTCCTGGTGCCGTTCTGCACCTGGCTGCTGATGGGTTATTTCCGCTCCATACCGTTTGAACTGGAGGAGTGCGCCCTGATTGACGGCGCCAGCCGATGGCAGATATTGACGAAGATCGTGCTGCCGCTGTCGGTGCCGGGGCTGATCTCGGCCGGCATTTTCGCCTTCACCCTGTCCTGGAACGAATTCATCTACG
This sequence comes from Mesorhizobium sp. BE184, assembly GCF_031457045.1. Classification (NCBI taxonomy): domain Bacteria; kingdom Pseudomonadati; phylum Pseudomonadota; class Alphaproteobacteria; order Hyphomicrobiales; family Phyllobacteriaceae; genus Mesorhizobium; species Mesorhizobium sp. BE184. The sequence continues at coordinate 1,003,085 of NZ_JAVDVU010000002.1, read as the reverse complement.
CACTGACCTTCATCCAGTCATCGGAGAACAAGACAGTTCCCGTCGGCGTCCTAACCGAACTGGTGCGCTCCGACGTCTATGAATGGGGCGCGCTGATGGCCGGAGCATTGATCGGCTCGCTGCCGGTGGTCGTCCTCTATTCCTTCTTCGTCGAGCACTACGTGTCCTCGATGACCGGAGCCGTGAAGGAATAGGCTTGGGCGTTGGGCCGCGTCCGTTAAGCTTTGATGGTTGGCTGAAAGAAGTCGAACCGAGACGCTTGGCCGCCCAGCTACTTTTGCCTGCCTATGGTCGACGCATGCCGCAACCTAAGACTCAACTGACCCGTACCTTCTCCTCCTCTTCAGATGCGACTGCGTCGATGGGATCGACGCCCCCTGAGGATTGATCTTGTGCTCGGCGAAGTTTTCCTGGTCGGTCGGACTTTGCCCCCTTGTTGATGTGGCACGACGACCTCCACATCTTCGCAACCAACCAGGGCAATGGACGGATCCGGTGACCTCTACCTCATCGAGCGCCACCTTACCGATCAACATGGCGGTCGCGGGGCATGACGTTCCATAGACTTATGATACGGGGACGACCAAGTTTAAACCGCACAATCCTGGCGTAGCTCACCCGCAGGCATCAACTGCGCCCGTCGTCTTGGAATTCAGGAAACTTGGATTTCGCGTGCTGAACCGGTGGAGCGGGGGAGTCGTGCCGAAACGAAGCTAGGCACTTCAGTCAACGTCGGAGCGGCTGTAAACGGCGCGACAGCGACAGGCCCGGGCTGCGATGAGCGACTTCATGAGATACCGAGCTTTTGCAGCGACACGACTATATCTGGACGGATTTTCGCTCGCCCTATGGCGGCTATCCGGCCGACCGCAACCGCATTGCCCGGGCCGGCGAGCCCGAACCTTGGGAAGAGGCCGCTTACGAGGCTGTCCGAACCCTGACGATCGAGGTGGCGCGCTCGATCAGGCCCGGAATGCTTTGCCGGGATGTCTATGACACCTACAAAAAATTCTGGGCCGAAGCGAAGCTGCCCCAACCTTACGGATTGGTCTCGCGAATCGGCCATGGCGGCGGGCTCGACGTAACCGAGCCGCCTTCGCTTTCGGCAACGGACCTGACCATCATAGTGCCTGGGATGGTCTTGCACCTGGAGCCCAAGCTTGAACTTGAGGGCGCGGTCTTCCAGTTCGAGTAGATCGTGCATGTGAAAGAAAACGACGTGGACTTCATCAGCGCCTTGTCGCCGCAATCACTCCCCGTTATCGTCCGCTGACCCCGGCTCTCAGAGCTAGCCCGACCGTACGGCCACCGCGACCGCATGACAGGTTGTGAGGAAATCCAGACGTTGGTACCGCTGACATTTCATGGCGTGTCTTGTCACGCTCTGCCGGCTTTACGCAAGCTGCTGACGCTTGCGATGATGGCGTTCCCACGAGCCGGCGTCGAACTCTTTCAGCTTCGAGCCCTTCCTCGATGCCGATGACATCGCCGACGTTGTCGTCGCGGCCGTGAAACCGTTGACCCGCTGGCGAAAGGCAAAGAAGTCTGGACGCTGCTACGGATTTCCATGGCCACGCTCTAGGCAGCTGTTCCCGAATCTAACGGAGGCTCCGACATGCCCAAACATGACCTATCCCAGCAATCTACGCGCGAAATCCTGACAGACCGAAAATCTAGATACTGGCAGACCGTAGCAGTCGGACGTTCGATAGGCCTCTACGTTTCACCACAGGGGCTTCAGATTTGGAAAGCGCCGGACCGGCAGCGTCTATCCGATCTCTACCGAGAACAATCTCGCACCGCGACTAATGACGCGCTCGGCGTGTTCATGATCGGAGTGCCGCTAGGCGGCGCCGACCAGGAGCCGGAAATTGCTCGGCTCAAAGGCCGCTGTGGCGATCCGTCCAAGAAAACATCATGACAGCGCACTGCTGTGGCCGCTTAATGGCCGGTCTTGGTAGCGAGCGGCCTTTGGCACTGTCCCACAGCCGAGGCTCACGTCACGCTCAAGAATGCCGAGGAGGTCGCCACCCATTTCAAGCGTTTCAAGCGCTCGTTGCAGAACGCGAGGAACAGGGCCGTATGCCGGACCTTCGCGAGCCTTCGGACGCGGCTGTCCTCACACACGCCTTCGCTCCCGCCGAAACGGTTGGTGCCGCGCCCTACGACATATCTGACGCTGAGGTGCTTGTAGAGTTGTACACCGTTCTGGAGGGCACGCCATGGATGCGTGGGGCTGCTAAACAAGGCGTCGTCGAGCAACAAGACGAGTTCGTAACCGTCGTTGCCCTGCAACTTCGCGTCGCGACTGCGTTGCAGGAGGTCCTGCTCAAGTCCGTCGGTCAGCGAGAAGACCATGGATCTATTCTTCCACAGGTGGCAAGCGGCTCTGAACAGGTCCTCCGCGGCCTTCTGATCATGCTCGCTGACCCGGTTCTCACGGCCCGCAACCAAAGCATATTGCTGGATACCTATGAACTTGCCACAGCAAACTTGGCGTCAAATATCGCGCTGGCGCTTCGCCCAAACCTGATTGAAATGACCGAAGCTCTCGCCGACCGCCTCGATGAATCGCATTGATCCCAGGTGAACAAGATCGGAACAGTTCTCCGCTCGGCGGAGTGCGCAGCCTCTTGCGCTGATGTCGCCGGAGCTTCGAAGGACTAAATATGTGCCTCACCCTCGATCTCCGCACCGACGTATCAATCGCACTCCGCCGGTTCGAAGCCGGCACTGATGCGGAGAGGCTTGAGGAAGCCGCCGTCCTCGCGCTGCGAGAATATCTGGTCGAGACCGGGGATCTGGAGTTGGATTCGTCTCTTGAGGAAAAACAGGCGATAGAACGGGGTGAACAGAGGGGACGCCGCTTGGATGTAGAGCTCAGGGAAGTGAGTGTGGCCGATTCCTATCTTCAATTTTTCTGGGATGGCAGGTGCGCTGTACGGAACCGATGTAGGCCGGCTCTCCTCCGGGTTCGACCGGCGTTTTTGTTTAGAAGGGCGCTCGGCCCTTCTGCGCCTGAACATCTGCTTCCATCTCTCCCATGACAGCATAGAACAGGCCCCGCACCTCATCTTGGGCAGATCGGGCGTCAACGCCACGTGCGATCAGGTTTTGCATGAGAGCTTTTGCAGCATCCCGCCAGAAAAGCGTGGCATCATCGCCCCGCTTGCAACGCAAAACGTCGGCTATTCCCCGCACAAGCTTCTGTTGGCGGCTCAGTGGAAACGCGGTGACTGTTGACTGCATAGGCTTCCCTCCAGAATCAGGAAGAGGCTATGGCGGCGAGGGTTAACGTCTTCTATCCCCGTTGAAGCCGTCGTTCTCGTTTCTAGACGGCTCCCCGATTGCCGCCCTCAGCATGGATGCAGATATGGCAAACAGGAGAAGTTTCGTATGTTCCACGTCATTCCGAAGTCGCGGGTCATCGACAACGGGCTCATATTTGCTTGAAAGCAACCATTTCGAGAGCGACTGGCAAAATGCCTTTGGGGAGGAACTAACCTAAGCTGCTGCGGATCAAGAAGCTCTATGAGGTAAGCTCCAAGTTGAACTTGGTCACGGTTTTGGCCGATAGTGCATCGGGGCGGATTTTCGGTCCACGGGGCATTAAAGCCAGCCCGACCGCACCGCGACCGCGACTGCCTGGCAGGTCGTGAGGACATCGAGGCGCTGGCGGACATGGTGGAGCTGCGACTCCACCGCGCGTCTCGTCACACCGCACAAGATGGCGACATCCTGGTTTGCCTTGCCTTCAGCGGTCCAACTCAGGCACTCCAGTTGCACAGGCGTGAGAGGGCACGCGACGGCGTCGGAGACGTCACGAATCTTGAGGAGATCGACGAAGCTGTCGAGGAACGCACCGACGCTCAGTGCCGTATAGGGGTCGACAACCAGATCGTCGGCGACGCTCTCCTTCATGGAGCTGAAGGTGACGGACGCTTTTCGACCGAAGGCGGCATCAATGGGAATGGTGAAGCCGGAGCGGATGCCGTGACCGCGCGCTTCCCGCAGGAACGCCACACCCGATTTGGAGGCTTACCGCAACAATTGCCTCGTCGACCAGGAAAATGGCGACTTGGCCGCCGTAGCTTGCAGAAGCACTGGATCGACGGCAGCGTAACTGCGCTCATCATATTTGCAAGCACCAGTCCTCAGGATGCGTCGAAAGGCGCGCGGAATAGGGGCTGTGATCGCTGCGATAGCTGAACCAGTCGAAACCTGAACGCCGTGCGAAATGTCTAAGCGCACTCTCGACGGAGCTTCGATCGCGCAATGGCCGCAAAACTTCTCGCAGGCTTTCCAGATCCAGCTTCAAGAAACGCACTCCCTTTAGCGGGGGATTGCGTAGCAAAAGAAGCGCACGAACTGGCATGGTGGAATCTTGGGATGGCAGAAAACCGGGATCTTTACCGACGCTATCAATCCGCACTCCTCATGCAGCAAGAAGAACATTCATCACTCCCACAGCCGCGACACTCCTTGACGTGCGCACAACCTGGTGGTTAGTTAATGCAATTAATTAACATCGGTTTCGCGTTGTTGCACTCAGATACAAGACTCGCAGGAAGTCTCGGCCAGGTCCTATCGGCACTGGCCTTCCAGGGAAGCGTGGCGCGCCATGAGCTTGCAGACGCCGCCGGTCTCACGCGAGCGACCGTCACAAAGGCCGTACAAGAGCTCATCGATGCCGGGATCGTCGCAGAAGTTGAACGGGGGCAGTCGTCGCCGCGCGGCGGCCCGCGCCCGATCCTCTTGAAAATACGCAAAGACCTGTTTCACCTCGTCGGGCTCGACATAAGACGAGAGAAGGTAACCGGTTGCCGGGTGGACCTTGCTGGTACTGTGAAAGACAGCTTCGCTATCAGGCTCGATACGACCGCCACCCCTGACCGAATGGTTCAAATTCTGTTTGAGATTGTCGACCGGTTGGCGGCAGCGCAGCCGGAAATACCATTGGGAGCGATTGGCGTGGGCTCAATTGGGCCCGTGGATGTGGCGGCTGGCAGGACTCATCCCCAAAACTTTCCGGTTCTGGACGACCTCCCGGTCTGTGACCTGCTCTCCAAGCGCTACGGCATACCCGCCACCATACGCATAGGCGCGATGGCCGCCGCGTATGGTGAAGAACGGAAATACCTTGGTCAGAAATACGCGCCCAAATCCATTGCGTTCGTCGTAATCGACTTTAGAGGCATCGGATTGGGATTGATCTCCGGTGGCTCGGGCTGGCTTACAGATCACGGCGGTGTTGGAGAAGTCGGGCACGTCACAGTCGATTTGAACGGCCGTGCCTGCGAGTGCGGGCGCCGTGGGTGCCTTGTGCAATATGCATCAGGGCTCGCCGCCTTGAAGACGCGTGAGAAGGACGGCAAAGGTCGCGGTCACGACGAAACAATGCTGTCCCAACTTGCGCTCGATGCCGAGAGTGGAGACGAAAATGCTCAACAGTCTTTGCTGGAAGCGGGACGATATCTGGGCTCTGCGATTGTTGACATAGACAGGCTCTTGCGTCCTTCCCGCATCGTCGTCGGCAGCTCGCACGACCATATGGCCGAATGGTACATGCGCGGAATTCAGACCTATGTGGAAGCGGTCCGCGAAGCGAGCGAGTTCACCGCGCTCAGCGAAAGGTTGAGCCTTGCCAGCAAGGGCAGCCTTGCCATCGCCTATGGAGCCGCAGCGCTCCAGCTCAAGAATTTCATGATCGCTCCTTCGACCATACTCGACATTGTGACGAAACGTCGAAGCGAAGCGAAGCTGCGTACGGGGGCGTTGCGAACAGCTGCGAATTGATCACTAAGGGAGGAAATGACATGAGAACTTTATCCAGGCTTATGGTGGCGGCGTTGGCGGCCAGCACCGCATCCACTGCATTCGCTGCCGACAATGATCCAAAGCGTTTTGCAGGCACGACACTCGACATGCTCTATGCCGAGATTTCGTTCATTCCCGGACTGAAGCTGCTGCTGCCGGAATTCGAGGCCAAGACTGGAATCAAGGTCAATATAGAGACGATGGCCGAAGCTGCTGCTGTGCAGAAAGCTCAGGTTGAATCGGCCACCGGAACCGGCGCCTACGACATCTTGGGCATTCAAAGCGGAAATCTTCCGCTCTATGCCCAGAATGGCTGGCTCGAGCCGGTGAAGAATTTTATCGGCGATGCGTCGGTATCTGATCCTGCCCAGCTTGACCTCAAGGACTTCATACCGTCCACGCTGGATGGCATGGCCGATCAGGGCACGCAGTATTGCCTGCCGTTCTTCGCGGCAACGACCCTCCTCTATTACCAGATCGACAAGCTGAAGGCTGCCGGCTTTGACCACGCCCCCAAGACACTGGACGAGTTGCTCGATGTCGCGGCCAAGGTCAATTCGGATGCACTGCCGGCCATTGCCGTGCGTGGCGCCCCTGCGACGACTGCGGGTAACATCTGGGTTTTCAACACCTTCCTCTACGGGTCGGGCGGCAAGTACTTCAAAGACTTCCCGAAAGACATGGCGCCTGTCGTCAATTCCCCGGAGGCTGTCAAGGCGCTTGAGACCTATGTGAAGCTAAAGCAGTCCTACACCCCGAAGGGATCGGTAAACTTTACCTTCGATGACGTGGTCACGGCCATGCAGCAGGGAAATGTTGCAATGGCAATCGAGGGCGCGCCTCTCGCCGGTCGCATTCTCGATCCGAAGCAGTCGAAGGTTGCGAACAATCTCGGCTTCGCGGTGGTTCCCGGCGGTGCGGCTGGCCCCAAGCCGGCTTTCGCATCCCACGGCCTGTGCATATCAAAGGACTCTGACAGTCCCGAAGCGGCCTACATGTTCCTTGAGTGGGCAACCAGCGCCGAGACGATGATCAAGATTTCGCAGAATTCGACCTATCTGGCGACCACACGCAACTCCGTTTGGGAAAACAAGGATTTCCGCGCAAAGTACGATTACAACTTTGGCGGCGGATCATTTCTCGAAGCCTACCAGCAGAGCCTGGCGAACGCGCCTTCGGACTACTATCCCGCGTTCGCTGCCTGGACTGTCGTTTCGAACCGTATGGGTCAGGCCGTTCAGGCCGCAGAAATCGGCCAACAGACGCCAAAGGACGCCCTCGACCAGGCGAATTCGGACATCACGGACATCCTTAAACAGGAAGGTCTGCTCAAGTAGGCCAGTTCGAGGCGGGGGTCGGACCGATCCCCGCAAACCCGTTGCAGCAAAACATTAGCGTGAGGTTGCGATGCCCGCAGCATCCATGCCGGATCCGATGGCGCTTGTGCGCCTTTCCTACCGGCGATCAAATTCGGGTTACAGGCGGTTCATCATACCGGCGATGGTCATCATCGCGGTTCTGACGATCCTACCAATACTCACTACCCTTACGCTCAGCCTGACGTCCCTGTCTTATCTCAATACCAGGCCTACCGCTTTCATAGGGTTCCAGAATTACGCAGATCTGTTCAAAGACCAGCGCTTTCTCGCCAGCCTCTGGCAGAGCGCGATCCTGATCTTCGGCCCACTGCCATTCCAGCTCGTATTCGGCTTCTTCCTGGCCCTCACAATGAACGAGCGCCTGCCCGGCATGGGCTGGCTGAGGCTGATCTTCATCATCCCGATGTTCTTTCCACCGATCGTCATGGGATTGATGTGGAAGATCATGTTCACGCCACAACTCGGCGGGATCAACTACTACCTGAGCATTTTAGGCATCCAGGGCCCTTTGTGGCTAGGCCAGCCATTTTATGCACTGATCTCCATCTGCATTGCTGCAATCTGGGGATGGACGCCATTCGTCGCGGTCATGTTCTACACGGCGATGCAGACGTTTCCGAAGGACCTTTATGAAGCGTCACGCATCGACGGAGCGACCTGGTTACAGCAACTGAGGTTCGTGACGCTACCGCTCCTGCGCGAGACGGCATTGGTCGTAATCGTGTTCAGGATCATGGAGGCGTTGGCAATCTTCCCCATTATCTTCGTGATGACCTCGGGCGGGCCTGCGGGATCAACCGAGACGGCCAACTATTACGCTTACACGGCAGGCTTCCAATTCTTGAAGATCGGCTACGCGTCGTCGATCATCCTGACATTCCTAGCCATCCTGTTCGTTATCCTTGCGCCGGCTACCCGCCTGCTGTTGCGCAAGGTCGGGGCGGAGGGAGAGCGCTGATGAAAACGCGCAGCAACACCGTCACCGCAGGGCTCTATGCCTTCGGCATCGTGTGGGGTTTGGTGATTGTAGCACCAGTTTTCTGGCTGGGGCTGCTCTCGCTGAAAACGAGGCTCGATGCCTTCGCAATCCCTCCGAAGCTTATATTTACCCCGACCCTGCAGGCATATTACGACGTTTTCGGAGACAGCAAATTCCTCACAGCGATCGGCAACAGTCTCGTCATCTCGATCGGATCGGTCGTCCTGTCGCTGTTGGTCGCCATCCCTGCCGCCTATGGATTGAGGAACCTGCGCGGGCCGCTTCGCTATCACTCCATGCTTTCCATTCTGCTGATAAGGATGGTGCCCGGCATGGTCTATCTGCTGCCGTTCTTCGTCCTCTACAAATATCTGAATCTGCTCGATACACATATCGGCCTGATCATCGTCCACCTGATCTTCAACGTCCCGCTGATCATCTGGATGCTGGCGCCGATCTGGGCTTCGATCCCCAAGGATCTCAGCGAAGCGGCGCGGATCGACGGGGCAACGCCACTGCAAATCCTGATGCTTGTCGACCTGCCCCTTCTCAAGGGTGGGATCCTCGCATCGTCGATCCTTGCATTCATCTTCTCGTGGAATGAGTTCCTGTTCGCCCTCATCCTCACGCGCCGCGCCGTCGTCACGCTACCCGTCGCGATCGTCAATTTTCTCGCCTACGAAGGCACCGAGTGGGGCAAGATCTCGGCAGCATCCATGTTCATCATCGTGCCAGCCGTCGTCTTCGGTTTCCTTGTCAGACGCTACATGATCGCCGGTCTTTCCGGCGGCGCCGTGAAGGGGTGAGCGGATGTCAAACTTCAAACTCGCATCGCCAGCCCGAAGGATCGCATATCATGGCTGAAATCGTTCTTTCCAAGGTCGGAAAGGTCTATCCGAACGGGCAAAGCGCCGTCACTGATCTCGACCTTACAATCCACGACAAGGAATTTCTTGTCCTGGTCGGCCCGTCAGGGTGCGGCAAGTCTACGATCCTGCGGATGATCGCCGGACTTGAAGACATATCGACGGGGGTGCTGACAATTGGCGGACGTGTCGCCAACGACCTCGAACCAAAAGACCGCGACCTTGCCATGGTCTTTCAATCCTACGCGCTTTACCCGCACATGACGGTCGCCGAAAACATCGGCTTTCCGCTCCGTCTGGCGAAAGTTGAGAAAGTTGAGATCGACAAGGCCGTGCGTGAAGCCGCCCGCATCCTGGAGCTCGGCCCCTACCTTGACCGTAAGCCTGCGCAACTGTCGGGCGGCCAAAGACAACGCGTCGCGATGGGCCGGGCGATCGTGCGCAAGACCTCGGTCTACCTGCTCGACGAACCGCTTTCCAACCTCGATGCCAAGCTGCGAGACCAGACCCGAAGCGAAATGGTCGACCTGCAGCTGCGCCTGGGGGTGACAACCGTCTATGTCACGCACGACCAGGTCGAAGCAATGACAATGGGCCATCGCGTCGCGGTGATGAAGGACGGCTACCTTCAGCAGGTGGCGGAACCCAAAGTGCTTTACAGCAAACCGGTGAACACATTCGTGGCCGCGTTCATCGGAACGCCGGCAATGAATTTCATTGATGCCGATCTGACGGACGGCGGGCTCTCGGTCTGCGGACAATCCGTTCCGACGACACCTAAGCTTCAAGCCGGCCTGCGAAAGACTTCTGGCTCTGGTCTCACCCTGGGGATCCGCCCGGAGCACCTTGTGCTTGCCGCAATTGGCATACCGGCGCAGGTGACGGGTGTCGAATGGCTCGGATCCGATGCGCTGGTGCGCGCACGATTTGAAGACAAGGGTCAGCAAAAGACGCTGGTCCTGCGCTGCGATGGTGAGACCCGCGTGAAACGTGACGATCGCATACACGTCAATTTCGACCGCGGCATCCATGTCTTCGATGAAGCCGGCAATCGCATCGAAGATGGCAACTAGCCCGGCCATCGGGGCTTTTCGTAATTCAAACAGGATATCTGGAGTGAACATCATGCGGCGTCCGAACGTGCTTTGGATATGCACCGATCAGCAAAGATGGGACACGCTGTCTTATTTCGGGTTTCAGGGTGCGAAGACGCCGAACATAGACAGGCTGGCGCAAAAGGGGGTCGCGTTCGAGCGCACCTATTGCCAAAGCCCTATCTGCACGCCAAGCCGCGCATCGTTTCTGACCGGACAATATCCGATCTCGCACCAGAACCATCGAAATGGAAATACCGAGTTTCGAGACCACCTACCCCTGGTTTCAAAAACGTTTGAGGATGCCGGCTATGAAACGGGTCTGATCGGCAAACTGCATCTGTCCCGCAGCAAGGGGATCGTCGAAAAGCGCCCGAAGGCCGATGGTTACAAGGAGTTCTACTGGAGCCACCACCCTGATCCCGATTGGCCAGAGGGCCATGACTACCAGCAGTGGATGACCGAAAAAGGCATCGACGGCGAAGCCATCTACAACCGCCAAAGGGCCTATGGGCCGGGTGTCGATACCGACGCCCATCAGACCACCTGGGCGGGTGAGCGGGCCGGCAGCTTCATCGAACGGCATGCAGGAAAGCCGTGGTTTCTCTCGATCAACCTCTTCGATCCGCATCCGCCGTTCGATCCGCCGGCAGAGTATCTGGCAAAATTCGATCTGAACGACATGCCGGCGCCGATTTTTGCCGAGTCCGACATGCAGCATCAGTTGAAATTCAAGGACATCGACCAGCAGATCACAGTTCCGGTCGACCCAAGACGCGGTGATCCGGACTCGCCGCTCTACGAGAACCCGCCCCTGGCCGCCGATACAGAAGGGCGCGACACGCCGCCGACCCTCTACAACGCCAAATACATTCGCGCCTGCTACCACGCTATGATCGCCCTGATCGACGACATGGTTGGCGATCTGGTGAAGAAGCTTGGCGAAACGGGCCAGCTTGACGACACGATCATCATTTTCATGAGCGACCACGGCGAGATGCTGGGCGATCACGGGATCATCTACAAGGGATGCCGGTTTTACGAAGGCATGATCCACGTGCCGATGATCATTTCCTGGCCCGGTCATTTCAGGGAAGGGTTGGTGTCGAACGCCCTCACCGAGCTCGTCGATATTCCCCAGACCTTGCTGGAAGCAGCAGGTCTGGACGCGAACCACGAAATGCAGGGACGGTCGCTAGTAAGCCTGCTCGAAGGCAGAAGCCCGAGCGACCACCACAAGGATTACGTCCTGTGCGAATATGCAGACGCTCTCGACGTCCCCGATGGCAAACACACGCGTGCCAGCATGTATTTCGATGGCCGCTATAAACTGAGCATCTATCACGGTACCGGCCTGGGCGAGCTTTTCGACCACCAGACCGATCCGCAGGAGGTCAGCGATCTGTGGGATGATCCTGCCTCTCAATCGCTGAGGGCGCAGCTCACAGCCAGGCATTTCGACGCGATGATGCTGGTGTCTGGCGGAGGGCCCGCTCGGACTGCGCCTTACTGACCTGAAGAAACCGGGGCAGGACTCCGCCGGGGCGAGATCAACCTGCAAGAAGGGCGCCGCAAGGCGCCTTTCTTGTTACGAAATCAGCTCATCCACTGGCCGCCATCGACATTGTAGGTTTGCGACACGACATAGTCCGACTCCGCGCTTGCGAGAAAGATCGCCATGCCGGTGAGATCGGCTGGCGTTCCCATGCGACCGAAAGGCACGGCTTCACCGACTTCCTTTTTCTTCTGGCCGGGCGCCTTGTTCTCGTGTTTGGCAAAGAACGCATCGACCCCGTCCCAATGTTCGCCATCGACGACGCCCGGAGCGATTGCGTTGACGTTTATCCCATGCTTGATCAGGTCGAGCCCCGCAGATTGGGTCAGTGAAATCACCGCCGCCTTGGTCGCGCAGTAGACGGCCACGAGAGCCTCACCGCGCCGGCCGGCCTGAGACGCCATGTTGATGATCTTGCCGCCGCCGCCGCGCGCGACCATGTGGCGCGCAACCGCCTGCAGCGTGAAGAGCGTACCGGAAAAATTCACGGCGAACACGCGGTCGTAATCCTTGCGATCGATGTCGACGATGGGCGATGCGGTGAAAAGGGCCGCGTTGTTTATCAGGATATCGATGCGCCCCATTGCAGCGATCGCCTTTGCAACACCGGCGTCGATGCTTTCCTGCTTCGTCACATCCATCTCGATCGCAAAGGCTCCTTCTCCCAGGGCGTTCGCCGACTTCTCAGCCGCCGCGAAATTGATATCCGCGATCGCCACCTTTGCGCCTTCGGACAGGTAGGCCTTGGCAAAAGCAAGGCCGATCCCTCGCGCCGCGCCCGTGATCAACGCACACTTGCCTTCCAGACGACCCATCTCCTGCCCCGATCCTTTGGTGTTGATAGCTTCAAGCTCGCTGAGCAGTCCGAGCCTTACATGATTTTTATCGCGCGTAAAATATTGTGGACGCGTTTCGTCATGCCGACTGACGAACTTTCATGATGCCAGGAAGCAATTGCTCCTCGCGCCCTTGCTCTTCAGCGGAGCCGTTCAGCCTGCGATGGATGATCTCAACGTATTGCGACGCCATCCCCACGACATCCTGCGCCACAGTCGAAGCGCCGTGCGCCCACAAGAAGCATTCACAAATTGAGGCATGTTGATCTTGCAGATGGAGAGCCGTGCCCTACGATCAGCATATGCCTCTGTTTTCCGTCCGGCACATCAAGTCGCCCGCCTGCACAACGATCTTTCCGCAGTCGACTTCTACGACACTGCATACAATGTGAATGGTCGCGGCGACACATTCTTCGCTGCCAGTGCGCACGACCAATTCAGTGGGGCGGCTGAAGTCCCCTGCGCTCTGCCAAGGCGTCGATGCCGGTCAGGCCAGTGCGTTCCCAACGCCGCCGCCGGATCCTTCAACCGTCGCTGGAACGTCCTACCCGCTCGTTTGAACTCGGCAGCCATGGGATCGATGACACCGGGTACGGCATCGTTGTCGCCTTGCCGCTAGACGCGCTCCCAAACAGTCGCGATGCCCTGGCCGCCCCCTATGCACATGGTGGCGAGGCCGTATCGCCCCTCCACCCTGTGCAATTCGTAGATGAGCTTGGTCACGATGATGGCGCCGGTTGCGCCGATCGGATGACCCAGTGAAATGCCGCTGCCGTTCGGGTTGACGCGCGTAGGATCGAGACCCAGCTCTCTGCTGACGGCGCAGGCCTGGGCGGCGAAAGCCTCGTTGGACTCGATGACATCCAGATCCCCTACCCCAATTTGTGCATTCGCCAGCGCACGGCGCGTCGCAGGCACAGGGCCGATGCCCATGAAGGCGGGATCGACACCGGCATGGCCATAGGACACCAGCCGCGCCAATGGTTTGAGGGCCTGCTCCTTCACCGCCGTCTCACCAGCCAGGATAACAGCAGCGGCGCCATCGTTGATTCCGGAAGAATTGCCGGCCGTAACCGTGCCGTCGGCCTTCTTGAAGACCGGTCTCAGCTTCTGAAAATCCTGAAGCTTTGCGCCGTGTCGTACATACTCATCGACGGCGAACATGTCTGTTTTCCGGCCGACCTGAACCTCGATCGGCACGATCTGATCGGCAAATCTACCGTCGGCGATCGCCTGCGAGGCACGACGCTGGCTTTCGAACGCAAGTGCATCCTGATCGGCTCGAGAAACGCTGAAGCGGTCGGCCACGTTCTCCGCGGTCACGCCCATATGAATGGCGTTGAAGGGATCGGTAAGCGCACCGGTCAGGCCATCGACAAGTGCTGCATCCCCCATCTTCTGCCCCCAGCGAACGCCTTGCGCGAAATAGGGCGCCCGGCTCATGACTTCGGTTCCGCCGGCCAGGCCGAGGTCGTTGTCACCCAGAAGGATGGCTTGCGCGGCAGTGACGATAGCCTGCATGCCCGATCCGCAAAGGCGGTTGACCGTGAGCGCCGGGGTCTCGTGCGACACCCCGGCACCGAGCCCGGTAATGCGCGCCACGTAGGCATCGCGCGGCTCGGTATAGAGCACAGTGCCGAAGACCACATTGCCGATGCGAGCCGCATCGACACCGGCGCGCTCGATGGCGGCGCTGGCGACCAGAGCGCCCAACTCACCAGGCTTCTGGCCTTTCAGCGAGCCGCCATAGGCGCCAATGCCGGTGCGCGCCGCTGACACCAGATATACATCCTTCATGACAATTCCTTCCACTTTGCCGCGCTTCACCATTCAGCGTCGCAGAGATCGTTCAGAGATCTCGCCACAGCGGTTCGAGCCGGGATATTGAGTCCGGCTAGATGACTTGCGCCTCACGCAGGGCATCGATCTCGGCGTGGTCCATGCCCAGCATTTCCTTGAGGACCTTTTCGGTGCTCGACCCCAGCGCCGGCCCGAGCGTGCGAACCTCTCCGGGTGTCTCGCTCATGCGGGGTATAGGCGCCGCCATCAGCACCCGCCCGTATTCGTCGTCCTCCACCTCGATCAACGTTTGGCGCTCGCGATAGTGCGGATCGACCGCGATATCTGCCACGCTCATTACTGGCGAGGCCGGAATATCGGATGCGACAAGCGCCGTCATTGCGTCAATGAGGCTCGTGCGGCCGGCCCAGTCGGCAACCACGGCGTAGAGCTTTTCCTGATTGGCGACACGAGAGGCGAAATTCGAAAAGTCCGGTTCATCCGCCAGGCCCGGGCGTCCAACAACCTTGGCGAGGCGGCGCAGCAGCGTCTCGGTACCGCCATGTATGGAGATGCGCTTGCCGTCAGCGGTGTCGTAGTCGGCGGCCGGCACCACGTCGGGATTGGTGTTACCCATCCGCTCACGAACCTTACCGGTGGCGGAAAAGGCGATCATCGCATCCTCGCTGGCCCGAAAGCCCGGCTCATAGAGTGCGAGATCGATTATTTGGCCCGTTCCGCCCTTGTGATCGCGGTTGTAGAGCGCCGTCACGACGCCAAACGCCCCGGCATAGGCTCCCATATAGTCGATGACGGCATAGCCCGCGCGGACCGGAGGGCGGTCGGCGTCGCCGCTGACATAGGTGAGGCCGGAAAAGGCGCTGGCGATCCGGTCGAAAGCACCGCGGTCCGAATAAGGCCCGGTGAGACCATAACCGGTCACGTAAAGGGCAATCAAACGCGGGTGGCGCATTCTGATCGTTTCCGGGTCAAACCCCCAGCGGCGCAGGGTCGGCGGACGAAAATTGGTCACCAGCACGTCAAAATGCGGCAGCAGGCGGTGGACGATCTCACGCGCCTGCGGCTTCCTGAGGTCGAGCGTGACGGACGCCTTGTTGCGCGCGTCCTGCACCCATTGCAGCGAGCGACCGCCCTGGTTTGGCGCGGTGCGCCGCATGAAGTCGCCGTTGCGCGGTTCTTCGATCTTGATCACCTCCGCGCCGAAATCTCCCAAGGTGGTCGCTGCCACCGGGGCAGCGATGATGGAGGAAAGGTCAAGGACCTTTATGTTTTTAAGGGGAAGGGTCATGCATGCGCTCCGTATCTGCGTTCATTGCGGCCGAAAGTCCCGACGACACTTAAAAACCTGCGTCGGCCGTCCCGGTGCTCCGGCTTTAGGCTCGTGATCGCCGGCTTCATCCGGGGACATCCGTGCTTCCCTTGCTCCACCGCAGCAGACGGTTCTCGACGACATCGAGCAACGCCGTCAAAGCCATGACCACGGCGGCGACCACCAGGATCAGGGCCAGCACGCTGGCGACGTCGAAACGTCCGCTGAACGACTGGATCAGGACGCCGAGACCGCTTTGAGCGGCGATCATCTCGCCGATGACCGCGCCGGCGCTACAATAGATCAGGGTCAGCCTGAGGCCGGCGAAGATGCTGGGCAGCACCCAAGGCAGCCGGACATCGCGGAACAGACGCAGTTCGGAGGCGCCGAACAGACGCGACATCAGCAAGAGGTTGCGATCGACATTCTTCAGGCCGCCGAGCGTGCTGAGCAGCATGATGAAGTAGCCGAGGGAGACGGCGAGCACGACCTTGGAGGTGATGCCGATGCCAAACCACAAAATGAAAAGGGGACCGAGCGCTATGCGCGGCATGCTGTTGAAGGCGGTCATGAAGGGCGAAAGGATCTTGTTCAGCCAATCGCTGCGGTCGAGAACGAGGGCTGAAGAAATGCCGAGGACGACCGACAGCACGAAGGCGAGGACGATTTCGATCAGCGTGGTGAGGAGGTTGGAAAAAAGATCGCCCTGCCCTGCCAGGTCAACGAAGGCTTTTGCGACCAGAACCGGGGACGAGACAAAAGCGGGATCGGCATAACCATAGGCAACCGCGCCCTGCCAAATCGCCAGGAACGTGGCGAGGAACGCGACGCGCGCCAAAAGCACCGACAGGGAAATGCGCGTGACCGATCCATTCACGGCGCCGAGACCCGCTTCCGATGTGACGGTATCGCTCATTGCATGCTCGCCTTCAGCGCGGTCCACGTCCGGCGGTATAGATCGTGATAGCGGGCATCGGCCTGAAGGGCCTCGGCCGAGCGGGGCCGCGGAATATCGATTGCGATCTCGTCGGCGACGCCGGTTCCATTTTGCGACATGACCACCACGCGATCGGCCAAGGTGATCGCCTCGCCGATATCGTGTGTGACGAAGACGACGGTCGCGCCGCTTTTGTCCCACAGGTCGAGGAGTTGATCGTGGAGAAGAAGCTTCGTCTGGGAATCGAGGGCGCTGAAGGGCTCGTCCATGAGATAGACACTGCGCCCGACGGCGAAGGCGCGGGCCAGCGACACGCGTTGGCGCATGCCTTGCGACAATCTGGAAGGGTAGAAATCCCGAAAGTCCTGAAGCCCGACCTTTTCGATGTAGACACGGGCCCGTTGCCGGCGCTCGTCCTTGACGGCTTCTGAGAACTCAAGCCCGTATTCGACGTTGCGCTGAACGGTGCGCCACGGAAGCAACGCGTCCTGCGCCAGGACGTAACAAATGTCCTTGCGCCCCGCCGCCGGCGCCGAGCCGAGGACGGTTGCCGTCCCGCCAGCGACCGGCACCAGGCCGGCCACGACGTTCAAGAGCGTGGTCTTGCCGCAGCCGCTGGCGCCGATCAGCGCGACGAATTCTCCGCGCGGCACACAGAGGTTTACGCCGCTCAGGACATTGCGCAGCTGTCCGAAATTCACCGTCAGGTCACGGACGGCGATGTCGGCGGGCGCGTGTTCGCGTTGTGCCGGGCCTGTCGTCTTGGGATTGGCCATGGCTGCGCTACTTTGGGCAGGTATAGATCTCGGGCGCCGCGGCGGCGATGATGTCGGCGCGCGTCTTGCCCTTGGTGACCTGGCCCTGATCGATGACCATCTGCGACCAGGCGTCGACGGTCCGGCTATCGACTGCCGGGCCGTAGGCTGGCAACAGACGCTTCACCATCGCCTTATACTGGTCGTCCGACAGCTCGGGCACCTTGGCGTATTTCTGCATGATGACCACGAGCTCGTCGAGGTTGGCGGGATCGCTGTACCAGCAGTAGCTATCCTCCATGGCTTTGACGAAACCCGAGACGAGCCGCGGTTTTTGCTCGATCGTCGACGTCGACGCCCACCAGCCATTATAGCCCAGTCCTTGGAAGAACTTCGGCCCGTCATCGGCGGCGAGATTGACGACGATCTGGCCCTCGCCATTGGCTTCGACGATCGACGGGAAGGGCTCGACGCTCAGATAGGTGTCGACGGTGCCGCGCTGCAATGCTGGACGGCCCGTATTCGGCATGCCTACAGCCAGGAAAGTGGCGTCCTTAGCCTCATAGCCGCCCTCTGTCAGGATTTTCTGTGACAGATATTGGACGGAGACGCCCAGCGCCACGACCCCCCATTTGGTGCCGACCAGATCCTTGAGAACGCCCGGATATCCCTCTTTGAGATGAGGCAGTGCCAGGCCCTTGCGGGCAATGAGCGAGAACGGAACCTTGGCGGTCGAGCCGGCGACGCCGCGCACCGGCAGGCCCTTGTCCACGGCCACGATCAAATTGTCCCAGGCATTGTTGACGAAGGTCACGCTTCCGCTCGCCACGGCGGAGGTCATTGCGGGTCCGGTGTTGATGGGGATGAGCTCGACCTTGAGGCCGTTCGTTTCGAAGAACTTCTTGTCCTGGGCGACGAAGGCGGGCAGCGAGACCAGCGCGCCGGGATAAAACCCAACCATGGCGTCCATACCATCCTGCGCCCGGGCGCTGTCGCTCGCGCCGCCTGCGAGCGCCGCGACCAGTCCGGCGGTCAGCGCAAAGGCAAGGATCAATCGTCGGGCACGTCTGGGCTGTGTCATCATGTACCTCCTCATCTACGGCGCGGATTACGCGACCTTGCTCCAGTCTTCGGCGGCGCCTATTGCGGCGCACCGGGTTCACATTCGAAATTTCGCGTCCGGCAGGCCGCGCACGCCCAGGCCCCGAATGGCAAACAGATGTCCCGTTCGCGGCCGCGCGAGCCGGTCTGCTTCGTCGGAAAAGCGGCTGGCCGACGTAACGTAGAGCGTGCCGAGGTCGTCGTCCCCGAAGCTGCACATGGTCGGATAGGTGACAGGCAGTTCGATGCGCTTGATCAATTTCCCGTCGGGATCGAACTGCGCTACCGCGCCGGCCTGGAACAGGGCGGTCCAATAGCAGCCATCGGCGTCCACCGTCGCGCCATCGGGAACGCCGAGCGCCTCGGTCGAGACGAACAGGCGACGGTTCGCGACTTCGCCGTGTTCGAGGTCGAAGTCGTATTGCCAGATCCGCCGCAGGAACGAGTCGGCGAGATACATGATGCGATCATCGGGGCTCCAGGCAATGCCGTTGCCGGCCTGCAGGCCATCGTCCATCAAGCGCGCACCACTGCCCCGATCGAACCGCCACAACGCCCCGGAGCGCGTCTGCCGATCCGTGTTGATCGAAGCGCACCAGAAGCGACCCCTGCGGTCGCATTTTCCATCGTTTAGCCTGTTGGTCGGCGGCCTTTCGGTTTCGACCGCCGCCAGAAGCTCGACGTCACCGTTGCGCATGTCGAGCCTGTAGAATCCGCCCTTGACGCCGCTGATCAGAGCGCCGTCGTTGCCAAGGGCAATCGAGCCGATCGGCCGCCCGTCCAGAGGCCGGGCGAAATCGATGCGGCCGATATTGCCCGTGACGGGGTCGTAGGTCTGGACGAGACATTTCCACGCATCGATCCAGTAGACCAGCCCGCCATCCGCGTCCCATAGCAGCGACTCGCCGAGATCGTTTCCAAACGACGTGATGCACTCGACTTCGGCTTGCAAGGTGAGCTCCGCGACATTCCGGTTGTGACGAAAGGGTGAAAGCGTGCGCCTTACCGCGCGATGATACCGGCATTTTCCATGATCACCTTGTTCTTGGCGGTACTGTCTGCCATCTCCTTCGTTGCCGCGGCCGGTTCGAGGTATTGGATGGGAATGTCGACCGCGTCCGCGACCTTCTTGAAATCGGGATCGTTCTCGCAGGCCTTCAAGGCCATAGCCAGTTTGTCGATGATCGCTTTCGGGGTGCCCTTGGGAACGATCACCGTGGTGCGGGTGTCCATTCCAAGCGGATAACCCTGTTCCTCGACCGTGGGCACGTCGGGCGCCGAAGGATGGCGGAAGGTCGTCGTCGCAGCGATGCTCTTGATCTGGTCGGGATAGCGGTAGTGGATGCCGCCCGAATAGGCCAGCATCAACTGCCCGCCCAGGAGCCCGTTGATCACCTCGGAGCCCGACTGCACCGGCACGATATTTACCTGGATGCCGTTTTTCTTCATGATCTCGGTGATATAGAGCCTCGCCTCCGGCGCGAGCGCAGCGTAGCTGGAACCTGGGTTCTTCTTGGCCCATTCGACATATTCCGCGATGGTATTGAAAGGCGCGTCCTTCGGCGCGGCCAGCGCCAGCTGGAAGGCTGTGATCATGCCGACATAGTCGAACTGATCCGGCTTGAAGTCGGCGTTCTTCATCACAAAGGGCGCCAGATTGATCAACGCGTTCGAGTTGAACAGGATCGTGTAGCCGTCCGCCTTGGCCTGCCCCAGCTCGCGCGCTGCCACGGCGCCGCCAACGCCGGGCTTGTTGATGACATTGATCGGCTGGCCGAGCTGTTTGGACATCACATAGGCGGCGGCGCGCGCCACCAGATCCGTCTGGCCGCCGGCGCCGTAGCCGACCAACATGTCGATCGGCTGGTCGGGATAATCGGCTGCGACCGCCGGTCCGCTTGCCATTATTGCCATCGTGAGCGACAGGGCAAGCGCCCCTTTGACCAGGGTGCGTCTGTTAAAGAGCGTCATTTTAATCCTCCCGTTTGCCTGCATGTTTTCCATTCAAGAAACCGGTTCGTTCGGGACCGGTTGGACTGTGGCCGGCCTCAGATTTCCCCTGGCGGTCAACCAGACCGCGGCGAGCGTCAGGACGATGAAGACGATCGCGATGGGATGGCTTTGAAGGTTCCACACATCGTAGTTGAGCAACTGGATCGACTGGCGAAAGCTGAGCTCCAGATTGGGGCCGATCACAAAGCCGATCAGGAAGGTCACGAACGAGAAATCGAGCTTTCGCGACAAGAAGCCTATCAGCGTGAAAAACAGCATGATGTAGATGGAAAAGATGCTGTTTGTTTCGACGTACGCGCCGACCACGCATAGCAGCAGAACGCTGGGTATGATCAGCCGAAGCGGCACCTTGGCGATCTGGGCGAAAATTCCCTGCCCGAAATAGCCGATGGCCAGCATGATCGCGCTGGCGGTGATCATGGCGGCATAGACGTCGGCCACCAGCCGCGGCTGCTGCTTGAACATGAGCGGTCCAGGCGTGAGGCCGTGCAGGATGAAGGCGGCGATAAGAATTGCCGCGATGACGCTGCCGGGTATGCCGAGGGCAAACAGCGGGATCAGGCTGGAAGGGACCACGGCGTTGTCGGCGCATTCGGCCGCGGCGACACCCTCGATCATGCCAGTGCCGAATTTTTCCGGCGTCTTCGACGCGCGCTTGGTCGCACCGTAGGACAGGAACGATGCGACGCTTGCGCCGAGCCCCGGCAATATGCCGACGGCCGAACCGATCAGGGTGCCGCGGATCAGCGCGGGCATGCACCGGCGCCACTCCGCACCGGTTATGATGCGGTCCTCGCGCGAGGTGCCTTCGGCGATCTTCGCCGTCTGTACGTCAAGCGCCTTGATATCAGCGGCCTGCAGGATCATCTCGGCGACCGCGAGCATTCCGATCGTCATCGGAATGAGCGAAATCCCGTCCTCGAGTTCGAAGAGCCCGAAGGTCATTCGCGATACGAAGGTTTCGGTCTCGATCCCGACGGTTGCAAAAAAGACGCCGAACCCGGCGGCGATCAGCGACTTGATCAGACAACCGCCGGACAGTACGCCGATGATCGTCATGGAAAAGGCAAGGATCGCGCAAAGCTCGACCGGTCCGATCAGCAAGGCGTATTTGGCGAGCGGCGCGGCGAGGACGATCAGGATCACGGTGGAGACGAAGTCGCCGATGACGGACGCGAACAGGCCCATTTTCAGCGCCTTTTGCGCCTTGCCCTGCCGCGCCAAGGGATAGCCGTCCAAGGTTGTGGGGGCCGACGAGGGCTCGCCGGGGGTATTGAGGAGAATGGCGGTCACCGCACTTCCGGTGCCGGCGCCCTTAGCGATGCCGATCAGCATGCCGAGTGCTGCGACCGGGCTGAGATAAAAGGTGAGCGGGATCGTCACGGCAACGCCGGTCCCCTTGCCCAGTCCGGGAAGAACGCCGACGACGTAGCCGATCGTCACCCCGATGGTCACCCACACCAATGTCTGCAGGTCGAGGACGTCCCAGAAGCCGAGGAGGAGATAGTCCATATCCGCTACACGATCCGCGTGCCGAGGACTTTGTAGAAAAGCAACCAGAGCAACAGCAGCAGCGCCGTGGGAAGCGCCACGATCATCCATGAGCGCCGCTCGCCAAGCATCAACAAGGCGCCCACCACCAGGACGACGGCCGACAGCAACGGCGAGACCCACAAATAGAGGCCGATCGAAACCGCGAAGAGCGCGGTCATCCAGACGAACGCGACAAGTTCCGCGCGCGATATTGGCGGCTCCACATCGGTCTCGGACGCGGTCGGGGTAGCCCTCATGTTGGTGACGACCAGCAACACCGACAAGAGGGTGATGAAGCTCATCATGAGGTTTGGCATCAGCCGCGGGGACATGTAGCCAGGCGGACCGGGATCGATCTGCCAGGGAATGACGGCGAAAAGCATGACGAGGCCGAAAACGGCGAGCACCACGCCCGAAATGATGTTGGTTCGCCTCATGAACCCTCCCCTGCAGATTGTCTTGGATTTGCAACTCTGACGGCCGCTTGCTTGCGCATCTATCCACGATCGGTGCTAAAGAAACAGTCGAAAATTTGTAGAATGTGATAGGATTTTCTTATGCCTACACCGCCTATGCGCCTGGATGGATTGCGACTGCGCCACCTCAGGCTCCTGCAACTGATCGACGAGCAGCGATCGCTGCGATCGGTCGCAACGACGCTGAACCGGACGCAGCCGGCGGTGTCGCAGATGGTCAAGGATTTGGAATATGCTTTCGGAGTGCAGCTGGTCGAACGCTCTATCCGCGGCGTCGAACTCAGCCCGGCGGGAAAGCTTGTGCTTCAACGCGCACGCTCTGGTCTTGCGTCCTTCGAACATCTGGTGAGCGAACTAGGAGCCGACCCGTCTCCGATATTGAGGGTCGGCACAAACCCCGCCTTAATCTTCAAGTTGATGCCGGCCGCCATGCGCCTTTTGCAGGCCAGGCCGGAGCCCGTGCGGCTTCGCCTCCATACCGGCGTGGTCGGCGATATGCTTCGTTCGCTGTCGAACGGCGAACTGGACTGCTATGTTGGCCGCATCGACTGGGACCAGATCCCGCAGACCATGGTTTCGACGCTGCGCCACGATCCCCTGATCCGCGCCGATCTCGTCCTGGCATGTTCGATCAGCCATCCACTGGCAAGCCGGAAGAATATCGCGATTTCCGAGCTGGCGTCCTGGCGATGGGCCCTGCCGCCCGCCGACTCCAACAACCGGGTCGCGCTCGAAACGGAATTCCGGAACCGGGGCGCCGCCGTTCCGGTGCCGATGATAGAGGTCGCGGATCCCGCGGGCCTGCTGATCCTGGCACGTGAGCTCGAGGTGCTGACCTGCGTACCACGCTTCACGCTCGATACCCACATCGCCGCCGGCGAGTTGCGGGCGCTCGACATACAGAGCCTGGCCCTGCCTTTGATAGAGATCGGCTTCCTGACGCTGGTGGAACATGAAAACCTGGCGGCGCTACGGGCATTGCGACAGGTGGTCGGGGACCTGACCCCGCAACTCAATGACACGTCCGGGCAATAAACCGGGTTTGATGGTCGATCAGGACGATTAACGGAGGAACGAGAGCCGATCGCTGCGTTCTAAGCCAATATGCGACTAAGCACAGAAAGAACATCGTCTTTTTCAGAGCGGTCTTAAAAGCGCAAAGAAACCGCAGACCACAATATTCCTCGCCAGATCTGATGCGGCGGTCCGAGCGTAGACGAGCTTTCGGTGTCTGAAATTTGCTACAATTTTCGGACATGCTACGATCCACTTGGAGGTCGATATCGCTCGCCCCTACACCGGAACCAAGCGCTGGAAGCCGCCATCTCCGCGGCTTGTCACTGGCCGAGCACACGCTCTAACGCTTCGTAGGTGCGGCGGTGCCGCTCCTTCGGCATTCGCTCCAAATTACGCAACTTCCAGCGCACAGCAGGCAGTTTGTCGACCCCGTCAAGGCCAAGAAGCTTCCAGTCCGGTCTACGTGCCTTGAACGAGAGGATGAACATGCGCTGGTCGGCTGTCATCGCCTTGTTGATGGCGGCGATGAGTTACTCGCGAACAGCTAGCAATTCATCGAGCCCAACGTCGATCTGCGACATGCGCAGGAACTCGCCTTCATAGACGCCCGCGATGTCCTTGCGGTTGGCCGCAACAGTTCCGCCATCGTTCGGTTGTGGCTGATGAGGTAGGCGAGGAAGGTTTTCACGAGATCCTCGGTGAGGCCCTCGTTTTCGAGGAGCAGCTTGACGTCGAAGAGATCGCGGGGATGCTGCTAGTCGAGCGCCGCGCAAAGTTTTCCGGCGTAGAGATCTGGGATGGAAAGAAGCTGCATTTCGACGTAGCCGAATTGCTCTTCCACCACCGGCGCCACTTCGCGCAGTTCCTCCGGGAAGACCGATCCGCGTAGTACGGGTGACAACTCGATTTTGATGCGGTCATTGCCTTGGCTAACGAATAGCCTAAGTGCGTCCGCTTGATCCTCATAGGATCGGATGATCGCGGTGTCGGGAATCGCCCTGGTGATCGCATCTGCTATCCGAGACAGTGCTGCGGCAATTTTTCTTCAGCGCCTCATCGCGGTCGTCCATAGGCAGGTAGAGTACATGAGATCGATGTCGACAGACAGCCGCGTCAGATCTCTTGTGAAAAGATTGATAGCGGTTCCGCCTCTTAAAGCGAAAACCTTCTCCTCCGCTACGAGCGGAAGAACGCGAGTCAGGAGGCGACTTGTCGGTAGTATGGGCTGGTAGTGTCAACATCTCCTCCGGAACGGTTATGTGGTATTTTGAATGTCTGCCACCCTTTGCTACCACTCTGTTGCCGCTGCCCATGCCGAGTTCATCAAGCGCGTCGGGCCTGGGCAGCTTCTTCAGCCAAGAGAAGGAATGACGTTCGGCCATCCAGTAGAAGAGGCGGCGCACCTTTACGTTCGTGCACTTGCGCAGGAGTTGCTCCATGCGGCGCGGCGACAAGGTGGTCATTCCCTGGAGGAGCTGATCGGCATGCTCGAACGATACAGTCGTTGGCACATCCATTAGAACCTCAAGATAAGCCCGTTCCGGCGCTGACAGCGTGAAGGGCCAGGCAGAGGGGCGTTGTGTCTCCGTGTCTATGATGAGAGATCGCTCCCTTGTGTCGTACTCGTAGTTGACGAGTCCGGTACCCCCGAGCGCGGCTAGGCGACTGTGCCGAACGAACTGCCTCCGGCAGCGCGGCCGCTACCCATCGTGGCAACGGATCCTTGCCATAGAGATGAACCGCACGCCGCCGGGACAGTGGCAGGTAGTGGGCGAATCCATGCAGTTCCAGGGCAGTCAGCCCGCCGACGCTCAGATCGGTGCGAGAGATATTCTGCAGTGAGCTGACCACACCTTGCCAGGTGAGGTGTGTACCGGGCCGTGTGTAACACCCGGCGCAAGGGCTGTGAGTTGCCTGCTTTTGAGGAGGTTGTCGACCGCATGACGGTCGAGGTCGGGGTTCTGTTTTTGCAGCCATTGTTTCGTGACCGGGAGCCCGTCTGGCACCAGGTTCAACAGCAGTTGACGTCCCTCAGCGTTCGTTGGCATGAATTTTCTGGTTACCCAGCTTGCGGCGATGATCGCCGTAAAATTATGATCCTTTAAACAGTCCGACTTGCACATTGGCTTGATCGCCGGGCCGATCGCTCTCACATTCGCTCGCAGGTATGGCGAGCCTCGGAGCCTTCGTCTTCGAGGAACGGCTGGCGCAGGCGGCGGGCGCACGTTGCACCAATGGGAGCTTTGCGCCCTCGTTCCGGTCGTTGCTCAGCATTGTTGAATGTCCCAAAAGCTGCCAATCCGATTAGGGCACACAAAACACCATATCGGGCGGACCCGGATCTCAGTCTTTGGACTGTTGCGGTGAAACAGAGGCCATCGCGCTTAGCTGCCATGCGGTTCCGCTTACATTGGCGCGATCGTCAAGGCCATTGATCACATTGGTTGATGCCGGCAAGCTGTCAGAACCCGTAAAATAGGCGCTCTGACACGATTCTGAGTTTCCGAGACCCGCCGTTCGTTTGTCAACTGACTTAGTCAGCGATGACTGGCTCAGCTACCGTTACAGAAAGACTTTGCTCGCGCAATCCGGTCCAAAACATAGGTCCGATACATGGAAAGCAGCGCCAACTATCCTGGATCAGTGTTTGCAATCAACACCTCCAACGCATCGAGCGCGGCGACCAGTGTGAGCGGTCCCCCATCGGCATACGCTCCGGATAGGGTGAAGGTTCAGTGACCCTCCAGTTTTCTGTGTAGATACGGATCAGCCTTGCGCCGATCTCACCGGCGGCGCGGTAGCGGCGAGCCCTTCGCGGGCAGTCTCCACATCGATCCCCGGCATTAGGTCGTCCGCCTCTTCAAGCGGTGTCAGCGTTGGAGCACCATTCACTCGCAGCCGTCGTAGCGGCGTCCCCTTGCGTGAAATCTCGGCTCGAACCTCATCATCCGACATCCGATCCCAGCCGTCTGGATCGTGATCCAGGTCGATGCAGAACCTTCCTTGACGGTTATCCGGGCTCATTCCGATGCAGACGACCGCAAGGTGGTAAGCTTCGCCGCCGTAGAATTCCGTCAGCAAGAAGCCCTGTTCCTCGTCGACGAGTTCGGCAACGGCTGCTCTGTTCGAAAGTCGGACGAATCGCTGCCACGCGTCAGGCGATCGATCCTTGACCCTGCGGCACAGTGCGACTGTCCCAAGGACCTCGGACATTGCATAGTGGGCATCCTCCGAGCTGAGGCCGTTCGCGTCCAGGAGCGAGGCCAGGCTGAAGTCGCGTCGCCCGTCGACCTTGAGCGGGACTGCCAGACATCCGGGGCTTAGAGCGCAAGCAGTCTGGACCAAGCCATACGCGTCAGCCCTGCCGCAGCCTGTCCCGCTTGTCAGGTATGGATGGAAAAGGGTCTGAAAGAGGGCGTTGCGCAGCATTTCCTCGTCGACGCCAATCGAGTTGAAGCCGGCGAAGACTGCGGGGGACCAGGCGAGCAATTTGTGTCTCACCTCAGCCACCATCTCGCTATGCGTGGGTAGTCCGCGATCAACGAGCAGTTCGATTGGCAAGCGGTTCGTGAGCATAGCAGCAGGATGCGGCACTACATGCGGCTACAGCCGTGACCTGACCTCAAATCTGTCGAGTTCCTTCAGCTCATGATCCGTGTGGATGGCGGCAAAGTGCAGAATCTGATCGAACGCCGGAGAGAGCCCGGTCGTCTCGGTGTCAAAGAAGACGTATCCCAAACGACCCTCTCTCGCTACCAGGAGTAGCTCAATCGATTCCTCACGGCAGAGGCGCTCGCCTTAAACCTGCGCGCGAGTGCGTCGGCTGCAGCATCATCATCCAAATCGAGGCCTTCCTAGCCGATAGCATCGGCGAGGAAGGCTTCCGGCATGAGGAGTTCCGCCGCGAACGCGTTGGCTTCCACCTCCAAAGGATCGGTGCCCTCGGCCGAAACCCGCAGCGCCAGTTCGCGGGCCACGGCAAGGCCGACCGCGCCAGCACCGATGACGGCTACGTCAATGTCCTCCACATTGGTCTCCCGCTTGGCCGATGGCCGTTGCCCGGCAACATATGCCGCTCGCGCATAAACGCACGGCACCTATGCAGAAAGCTCAATTGCCAGATTTATGGATCGCGTTATGGGTCAGTCATGCTGACGATTCATTCCTCCCGGAACAATGTTGGCACAGACTGCGGTGCACCTCCTCCCGCGCCGCTGTTCAGATCAGGCCTGCCGGTCCTCCCCCGGCGGGCCTTTTTCTTGTCCGCGAGGTGATCTCATGAACATTGCCGTGATGGGCGCTGGTGCTGTTGGCTGCTACATGGGCGCGATCCTGGCGAAGGCCGGCCATGCCGTAACCCTGATCGGCCGGCCGCAGCATGTCGAGGCAGCCAGGCAGAGCGGTCTTCTTCTTGAGAGCAAGTTAAGGTTCACCGGCCATGTGCCGATGCAGGCGACGACCGAACCTGACGGCGTCGCCGGCGCGGACATCGTCCTGTTCTGCGTGAAATCGACCGATACCGAAGCGACCGGACGGCAGATCGCGCCGTATCTCGGCGACCGGACGGCGATCATCTGCCTGCAGAACGGCGTCGACAATGCCGAACGCCTGCGGGCCGTCATCGGACACACAACCATCCCGGCTGCCGTCTACGTGGCGACGGAAATGGCCGGGCCCGGCCATGTCAAACATCACGGCCGCGGCGATCTCATCATCGGCGCCTCGCTGGATAGTGACAGGATCGCCGAAGCATTCACGGCGTCCGGCATCCCGACGGTCGTGTCGGACAATGCCATCGGCGCGCTGTGGAGCAAGCTGATCGTCAACTGCGCCTACAACGCCTTGTCGGCCATCCCGCAGCTTCCCTATGGCAGGCTGCTTGAGACCGATGGCGTCAAAGAGGTCATGCAGGATGTTTTGAACGAATGCCTGGCCGTCGCCCGCGCGGCGGGGGTTACCGTTCCGGCGGAAACCGCGCAGACGGTCGCCAATCTCGCCGCGAGCATGCCGAACCAGTATGCCTCGACGGCGCAGGACATCGCCCGCGGCAGGCCGACCGAGATCGAGCATCTCAACGGCTACGTCGTCCGCAAGGGCGACGCGCTGGGTGTTCCGACCCCGGTCAACCGGACGCTTCTAACGCTGGTCAGGCTGATCGAGGCGAAGGCGCTTTCCTGAGACGTCAGCCGTCGCCGCGGGCGACGATGCGGCGCGGCTCGAAGAAGAACGGCCGCATTGCCGACGCCCAGGATGTTGCCCGCGAACGCCGCAATCGCCCATAGATAACCGTGCAGGCTGCCGGATGCGATGCCCGAGAAATAGGCGCCGATGTTGCAGCCATAGGCGATGCGCGCGCCATAACCCAGAAGCAGGCCGCCGATCACCGCTGCCGCGACCGAGCGCAGCGGAATGTCCAGGCTCGGCGCGAAGCTGCCGGCGAGCGCCGCCGCCAGCATGGCCCCGGCGATAATGCCGAAATCCATAACTGAGGTGATGTCGGCGAACACGCTGTTCGCCAGTGCGCTGGCATTGCCCGGCGTCTGCCAGTATGCCCATGCCGTCGGATCGATGCCGACAAGCTGTGCGCCCTTGGCGCCCCAGAGCGCGAATGCCGAGGTTATGCCCCAGGGGCGTCCAGCCAGCGCCAGCGTGACGAAGTTGAGCACCACCAGCGCAACGGCGCCGAACACAAGCGGCCATGGTCCGCGCAGGAATCGCGACAGGCCGTGACGCGGCGAGACCGGCGCCGTTTCCAGCGCGCCGTGCTTGCGTTTTTCCACCAGAACGGAAATGCCCGCCACGGCGGCGAAGACCACCAGCGACAGCGCGATGCCGCCTGCCGCGCCGAAGCTCTGCACCAACGAGATCGGCGGTAGCGAAGGCAGGCTCGTCCACCAGTCGAAATTGACAGTGCCGAGCAGCGACCCGACGATGAAGAACAGCAGCGTCACCAGCATCCGCGCATTGCCGCCGCCGGCCGTAAACAGGGTTCCGGAGGCGCAGCCGCCGCCCAGCTGCATGCCGAGTCCGAACATGAACGCGCCGACGACGACCGAGACCCCGGCCGGAGAGACCGAGCCCTTGATCGGGTTCCCGAACAGCGTGCCCTGCGCCAGGAAGGGGAAGAACAGCAGCACCGCCAACGCCAGCAGCAGCATCTGCACGCGCAAGCCCCGGCCACGGCCTTCGGCGATAAAGACCCGCCGGGCCGATGGGCGGGAAGCGGCTTTCGGCCGCCAGAGGCCGAACCAGTGTCGACATCGTCATTCTGCCCTTGGATGTTACCGTAACGTCAGGATCGGAACCTAAACCCTCCGGCGCCAGCCGGCGAGGCCCATGTTCCCGCTGGCTCGTGGTCTACCGGAACGATGTTTCCTTCAGCGGGTCTCAGCCGGATTCCCTTTCCGGGAGCGCGCACGGTCCTTGTCAGTCTGAGCGACGCACCAGCTGGTGATACTGTTCCCGCCTGCCGGCCTGCTCCGCTTCCACCACCAGGGCCAGTTCCAGTTCATCGAATAGCTTGAACCATTCATCCCACTCGACCAGTTCGTACCCGCCAGCATTGGCCGGCCGGTCCGCCTGATCGTTGTCGGCATAGGCGTGCTGGCCGAAAACGATCCGCAGCATAGGCTGCGTGCCGCTTTCCGGCGACACGTCGACGATCGCCGGGAAACCGGCGCGGGCGGCGGCCCAGTCGCGGACGGCTTCGTGTTCGGTAAGGGTTACGGTTTCAGCCATCTCATTCTCCTGAATCGCAGTGTGCATCCGCATCGAAGGGTTGGCCGTGCAACGCCGGCCGCCGCCGCTGGTTCCAGGCAAAGGCGCCGGGCCGTTCGTGCCATGCCGGGGTGGCCGACGCCGGCAACGTCGCGGCGTTGCGCCGCACTTGGCGATCCAGGAGTTTAACCCGTTGTTTGTGCTTGCCCCTTATGCTCCTTCCGCAGGGGAAACGGCTGAAGGCGCAATCGGTGAACATGGGCCTGGTGACAGCGCTGCTCAATCCGTCGATCGCGCTTATGCTGGCGGCGTCGTTCGCCACCTTGTGGCTTTATCAGCGCCATAGCCGCTATCTGGCCGTGCTTGCCTTCGGCTATCTGTTTTCCTCCGTCGGATTCCTGCTGCAGTATTTCGTGCTGCCCATCGGCTTTTACCCCACCAAGCTCATCTCCAACGTCGCCTTCATCGCGGGCACCGCCTGTATCGCTCTGGCGGTCAGCGCCCGCTACACGGCGCGCCCGCCCTATGCCGCCGTCGGCATCCTTTCAGCGATCGGGCTTTCGCTTCTGATCTGGTTCCTTTTCATCGATCCCAATCTGTCCTGGCGCATCTACGCCATGAACTTCTCGCTCGGCGGCATCACCTTCTTCGTTGCCGCGCAGATGTATCGGGCGCCCGGCAGAGGGCCTCTCGGAACGGTCCTGGTGATGCTAACTTTCGTTGTTGGGCTGAATTTCGTCGCCCGTACCGCCGTCGTCCTGTCCTTGCAGGATGGTCCCCTCACCTATGATAACCTCTACCAGTCCGCCTACTGGATGTCCGCCGTGCTGTCGCATGCGCTGCTGTCGCTGATGCTGGCGCTGGTCCTGCTCGCCGGCGCGGGACTGGACGTCGTGTCCGGGCTCAAGGCCGATTCGCATACCGACCCCCTGTCCCGGCTGCTGAACCGCCGTGGCTTCGAGGAGCGCGCCGCGCGCCTGCTGGATCGTTGCGGCAAGACCGGGTTGCCCGTGGCGCTGGTCCTGACCGACCTGGATCATTTCAAGGCGGTCAACGACGTTCACGGGCATCAGGCCGGCGACAGGGTGATCGCCGATTTTGCCCGCAAGCTGCAGGCCGCCGCCGGCAACCGCGCCTTGGTTGCGCGGTTGGGCGGCGAGGAATTCGCCATACTGCTGCCGGTGGCTGATCTCGCTGCGGCCCGCCTGTGCGCCGAGGCGATCCGCACCGGCTTCGCCGCCGCCGATGTGGACGGACTGCCGCCCGGCAAGCGCGTCACAGCCAGCTTCGGCATTGCCGCACGCAGCTTCGGCGAAAGCCTTGAGCCGCTGATGCGCCGCGCCGACGACACCCTTTATAAGGCCAAGCGAAGCGGGCGCGACAGCGTGCGCCTGTCCTATGAGCGCCCTGCCGCCAGCCCCTTGCCGGCCCACCCGATGTCATTTGTCGCCGTGGATCCTGCCTGACGTTAACTGGATTTTCGTGCCTGCGTGATTAGCTGGGCCACACGCGTGGAACGACGATGAGCGGAGCAAACTTCATCCTGGCGATCAACATGGTCGTTGCCGGCCTGCTGGCCGCGGCGTTCCTGGCGATTGCCGTTCAGGATGCAAGGCGCATAGCGGCGCGATGGATGGCCGCCAGCTATTGCATCGGCATCGTCTATCTCCTGATCGAACTCTCGATCCAGTCCTTCACCGACGCGCGCTGGCCGGTGGTGGCCGCCTTCGCCGTCCTGCTGGTCGCGACGATCGTCTTCAACACCGGTCTCGCCCGCAAATACGACGTCGCGCCACCCTGGCGCTCCATGCTGGCCTTCCTCGTGTTCGCCAGCGCCGCCGTCTATCTGGTTCAGGATCTGCCGCGGCAATCGCTGGCGAGGATGATGGCCTATCAACTGCCTTATGCCGCGATGCAGCTGATCGGCCTCGGCATCGTCTGGTCGTCGCCGCACCGGAAGGAGGCGCTGGATCGCATCCTCATGGGCGTTCTCGCCGCCAGCGCGCTGCAATTTCTGAGCAAGCCCTTCATCGCCCATGCCGTTGGCGGCTGGGGAGCCGATGCGACGGCGTATCTGCAGACCACCTATGCCATGGTTTCCCAGTCCCTCGGCACGGTGTTTTCGATGGCGCTCGCCCTTCTGGTGCTTGTCATCCTCGTGCGGGACACGCTGACGGAGGCAGCGTCGCGCTCCGACACCGATTCGCTTTCGCTGCTGCTCAATCGCGGCGGCTTCGAACGCCGGGCCGGGGCCGTGCTTTCAGGCGCGGTGCGCCGCGGCATATCCGTGTCGCTGGTGATCGCCGATCTCGATCATTTCAAGTCGATCAACGATAGTTTCGGCCATGCCTGCGGAGACAAGGTTATCGAGACCTTCGCCAGTTTCCTGCACGAAGCCAGCGTCGAACGCCATGTCGCCGGACGCATCGGCGGCGAGGAATTCGCCATTCTTCTGGTTGGCACCAATCTGGCCGGCGCCCGGCTGCTGGCCGAAGGCACCCGCAGCGCTTTCGGCGCGCTCCCGGTGGAGGGTCTGCCCCGCGACTATCGCTGTACTGCAAGCTTCGGCGTCGCCGAACTGACGCCGTATGAAAGCTTTGCCGAACTGATGCAGCGGGCGGATCACGCGCTCTATGAGGCGAAGAAGGGCGGCCGCGATCAGGTGCGTGTTTCGGCCGTTTCCTCGATCATCTCGACCGGCGCAAGATCCGGACGCGACTTCAACGGCAAGGGCTGATCTGCGGCATCTCCCCGTCTGAAAGACCGTACATGTAGCTGCGGCCCTTCACCAGGACGGGAGGCCGGTAGCAGTCGCGCTCCGAGGTGGCGTCCGGCTCGCTGGAATAGACGACCTCCGGCTGGCCGGCGCCGGTATAGCGCGACAATTCCTTCGCCATCGCGCCTTCGCCGACAAGGATGCGCTTGTAGCCGGCAGCGCTTTCCACCACCAGATTGCCGAACGAATCGGCATAGACGTGATCCCGCTCGCGCGCCGAGGCGGATTGAAGGCTTGCGCAAAGCGCCAGAACGGCAAGCATTCCGAAACGAAGCAAATGTGTCGAACGCATTGAGCGTCCTCCCTGATAAGAACGTGCCGCCTCGATTCGCCAAATTAACCTTTTCTTAACCTTTGTTAAGAGGCGCGTGCCTCAACCAGGCCTGCCTTCAGCAAACATGGTTAACGTCGTAGTTTCGGTCAGCCGAGCCAGCCATTTCTTGCGTTTGTCCGCCAGGACCAGCTAAGTTCTGCGGCAGGAGAATAGAAAATGGCGTCATGCCAATTCCATCGGACGATACTTGCCGTCCTCCCGCTCGTTGCTGTTTCAGCCTGTGTTTCCCAGCCCGGGACGCCACAAGCCGGCGCTTCCCGTCCGGGCCCGTCAGCAGCGCCGCCAGGGGCTCACGTCGAAACCGATCCGGCGCAGCCGCGCGTTGCGACCTACACTTGCGCCGATGGCGGCAGAATGACGGTCGAAAACCTCGGCGGGTCTGTGCGCGTCGTCGGGTCGGATGGCATGAGCGAGGAACTGCCCGCCTCGCCCTCCAATCAGAACAGCCGTTTCGGGTTTGAGCACGACGCTATCGTCATCGACGGCAGCGAGGCGCTGGTCATGAAGGGCGGCTCGTCTCCCATGGCTTGCAAGCGCTGATTTTTGGTGGAAGTGACACTTTCCGATGGGCCAGCCCGGGCCTGAAACCGGTCGGCAAGGATACCCTCACCGGCTTCAATCGTTTGAAGCGGCGCATGCGGGATTTCTCAGACTAAATGACTTTTCCAAAACGGTTTTCCGGCTTTGACGCAGTGCAAAAAGAGTTCTAGAAACGCGCTGTCCGAAGTCGCAACCGGAATGGCCGTGCCGTTTTCTGAGTTGCATTCATGGGCGTCGATTCTGGGGGAGCCATGAGCCAATCACCAGCCACCCAAGCGCCGATCCGCCGTGAGAGGCCGCTTTCACCGCACCTGACGGTCTATCGCTGGCCGATCACCATGACGGTGTCGATCGTTCACCGCATCACCGGCGGCGCGCTCTATGTCGGCACGCTGCTGGTTGCATGGTGGCTGCTGGCTGCGGCGACCTCCGAACAGCAATTCTCCTTCATCGACGGCATCGTCGGCTCCTGGTTCGGCCGACTGGTTCTGTTCGGCTACACCTGGGCGATTTTCCAGCATCTGCTCGGCGGCGTCCGCCACCTGATCTGGGATACCGGGGCCGGTCTGGAAAAGCATACCGCTTCACGTCTTGCCTGGCTGACCGTCATCGCTTCGGTGGTGCTGACCCTGGCGCTGTGGGCGCTCTATTTCTTCGTCGGGAGCGCCACATGAACGACTTTCGAACCCCCCTCAACCGCGTCCGCGGACTGGGCTCCGCTAGGGAAGGCACCGGCCATTTCTGGCGTCAGCGCCTGTCCTCCATCGCGCTTCTTCCCTTGTCCTTCTTTGTCGTCGGCTGGATCGTCTCGCTGCGCGGCGCCGGCTTCGCCGAAGTGCGCGCCTCGCTGGCGCAGCCGCTGGTGACGCTGGTGGTGGCGTTGTTCCTCGTCATCGGCCTCGACCACATGCGCCTCGGCATGAAGGAAATCATCGAGGACTACGCGCACCATGAAGGCAGCAAGCTTGCCCTGATGGTGCTCAACACCTTCTTCACGGTAGCGGTCGGCGTCGTCTCCATCTTCGCCCTGCTCAAGCTCGCATTCGGAGGCTGAGCCTTGGCAACTGAAACGAAAACGGCCGGCAATTCCGCCTATACCTATGTCGACCATAAATTCGACGTCGTCGTCGTCGGCGCCGGCGGCGCCGGCCTGCGCGCCACCCTCGGCATGGCCGAACAGGGGCTGCGCACGGCCTGCATCACCAAGGTCTTCCCGACCCGTTCGCACACCGTCGCGGCGCAGGGCGGCATCGCCGCCTCGCTCGCCAATATGGGCCCCGACAACTGGCAGTGGCACCTTTACGACACCGTGAAGGGTTCCGACTGGCTGGGCGACGTCGATGCCATGGAATACCTCGTGCGCGAGGCGCCGGCCGCTGTCTACGAGCTCGAGCACTATGGCGTGCCCTTCTCGCGCACCGAGGAAGGAAAGATCTACCAGCGTCCGTTCGGCGGCCACATGACCCAGTTCGGCGACGGCCCGCCGGTGCAGCGCACCTGCGCCGCGGCCGACCGCACAGGCCACGCCATCCTGCATACGCTTTACGGCCAGTCGCTGAAGAACAACGCCCAGTTCTTCATCGAGTACTTCGCCCTCGACCTGATCATGGAGCCCGACGGCACCTGCACCGGCGTCGTCGCCTGGAACCTCGATGACGGCACCATCCATCGCTTTTCCGCCAAGACGGTGGTGCTGGCGACCGGAGGCTACGGCCGTGCCTATTTCACAGCCACCTCCGCCCACACCTGCACCGGCGATGGCGGCGGCATGGCGGCCCGCGCGGGACTGCCCCTGCAGGACATGGAGTTCGTCCAGTTCCACCCGACCGGCATCTACGGCGCCGGCTGCCTCATCACCGAGGGCGCCCGTGGCGAAGGCGGCTATCTGGTCAATTCAGAAGGCGAACGCTTCATGGAGCGTTATGCGCCCTCGGCCAAGGACCTCGCTTCGCGGGACGTCGTCTCGCGCTGCATGACGCTGGAAATCCGCGAGGGCCGCGGCGTCGGCAAGCTCAAGGACCACATCTACCTGCACCTTGACCATCTCGACCCGGCCGTGCTGCATGAGCGGCTGCCCGGAATTTCCGAATCGGCCAAGATCTTCGCCGGCGTCGATCTGACCAAGGAGCCGATCCCGGTCTCGCCGACGGTTCACTACAATATGGGCGGCGTGCCGACCAACTTCTGGGGCGAGGTGCTGAACCCGACCGCCGGTGAACCCGACCGTATCTCGCCCGGCCTGATGGCTGTTGGCGAGGCAGGCTGCGCTTCCGTTCACGGCGCCAACCGGCTCGGCTCCAACTCGCTCATCGACCTTGTCGTCTTCGGCCGCGCCGCCGCCATCCGCGCCGGTCAGGTCATCGACCGCAAATCGGCGATTCCCTCGCCGAACCAGGCGTCTGTCGATGCGATCATGGACCGTTTCGACAGACTTCGTCACGCCAACGGCCCGATCCCCACCGCGGTGCTGCGCGACAAGATGCAGCGCACCATGCAGGAGGACGCCGCGGTGTTCCGTACTGAGGAATCGCTGCAGAATGGCTGCAAGCGCATTTCGGAGATCTGGAGCGAGTTGA
This sequence comes from Mesorhizobium sp. BE184, assembly GCF_031457045.1. Lineage (NCBI taxonomy): Bacteria > Pseudomonadati > Pseudomonadota > Alphaproteobacteria > Hyphomicrobiales > Phyllobacteriaceae > Mesorhizobium > Mesorhizobium sp. BE184. The sequence continues at coordinate 966,675 of NZ_JAVDVU010000002.1, read as the reverse complement.
AGGACATCAAGGTCTATGACCGCTCGATGATCTGGAATTCCGATCTGGTCGAGACGCTGGAGCTGGAGAATTTGATGGCCAACGCGATTACCACCGTCTACGGCGCCGAAGCCCGCAAGGAGAGCCGCGGCGCCCAGGCGCGCGAGGATTATCCCGACCGCGACGACGTCAACTGGCGCAAGCACACGCTGGCCTGGCTTTCTGCCGACGGCAAGGTGACGCTGGGCTATCGCCCGGTCCACACCGAAACCGTGCTGCCGCAGTCCGAAGGCGGCATCGACCCGAAGAAGATCGCGCCCAAGGCGCGGGTTTATTGAGGATCGCACCATGGTCGAACTGACCCTTCCCAAGAACTCGCAGATCAGGCAGGGCAAAACCTGGCCGAAGCCGGACGGCGCGACCAATCTGCGCGAATACCGCATCTATCGCTGGTCGCCGGACGACGACGAGAACCCCAGCATCGATACCTATTTCGTCGACATGGACGATTGCGGGCCGATGGTCCTCGACGCCCTGCTCTGGATCAAGAACAAGATCGATCCGACGCTGACGCTTCGCCGTTCCTGCCGCGAGGGCATCTGCGGTTCCTGCGCCATGAACATCGACGGGTCCAACACGCTCGCCTGCACCAAGGGCTGCGACGACATTTCCGGCGCCGTGAAGGTCTATCCGCTGCCGCACATGCCCGTGGTCAAGGACCTCGTGCCCGACCTCACCAATTTCTACGCCCAGCACCGCTCCATCGAGCCATGGCTGAAGACGGTTTCGCCCGAGCCGGCCAAGGAATGGCTGCAAAGCCATGAGGACCGGCAGAAGCTGGACGGGCTCTACGAGTGCATCCTGTGCGCCTGCTGCTCCACCTCCTGCCCGAGCTACTGGTGGAACGGCGACCGCTATCTCGGCCCGGCGACGCTGCTGCAGGCCTATCGCTGGCTGATCGATTCGCGCGACGAGGCGACCGGCGAGCGGCTCGACAATCTCGAAGACCCGTTCCGGCTCTATCGCTGCCACACCATCATGAACTGCGCGCAGACCTGCCCCAAAGGCCTGAACCCGGCCAAGGCGATCGCCGAGATCAAGAAGATGATGGTGGAACGGCGGGTTTAAGCCGCGATCGTCTGGTATTTAGGCGCCGCGGCTAGCACGCCGCGAGCCTGAGAGCAGCAAACTATGACCGAAGACCTCCCTCACCTCTCTCCGGCCGAAGCGCGCATCCTCGGCTGCCTGATCGAAAAGAAGGAGCTGACGCCGGACGTCTATCCGATGACGTCGAACGCGCTGGTCGCCGCCGCGAATCAGAAGACAGCGCGCGAGCCGGTCATGGCGCTCGACATGGCGGACATCAACCGGGCGCTCGGCACGCTGCAATCGAAGGGACTGGTGCGGCAGGTCTTCGCCTCGCGCGTCGAACGCTACGAGCATCAGATGGCGCAGAAATTCTCGCTGACGCGCGGCCAGACCGCCCTTGTCGGCCTGCTTCTGCTGCGTGGGTCGCAGACGGTGCATGAATTGTTGGCGCGCAGCGAACGGCTGGCGCAGTTCGCCGATGCCGATGCGGTGCGCGGCGAACTCGACATGCTTATCGGACGCCGGCCGCCGCTGGTGCAGGATATCGGCCGCGCGCCCGGCCAGCGCGAGGAGCGCTTCGCCCATCTGCTCGCCGGCCCGGTCGAAGCGGCAGCCGCGATTGAGCCTTTCAAGGCCTCGCCAGTTGCAAACTCAGGTCTCGAATCCCGCGTCGCGGCGCTGGAAGCCGAAGTCGCGGAACTGCGTGCGATTGTCGAGGCCATCACACGCGCGTAGCGCATCGTTACGGTCCCGAATCGAGCAGTGTGAAAATTCACTTCACAGGCCAGGTCTTCGAGCCGTGGCCCTCTCAGATATGAATCGGCTTGAAGAACGTCGCCAGAGCCGCTTCCTTAACCACTTCCGAAATGGTCGGGTGCGCATGGCAGGTGCGGGCAAGATCTTCCGACGAACCACCAAACTCCATCAGCACCGCCGCCTCGTGGATCATCTCGCCGGCGCCGAAGCCGACGATGTGAACGCCCAGAACCTTGTCGGTCGTCTTGTCGGCCAGGATTTTGACGAAACCGTCCGTGTGCAGCATGGCGCGCGCCCGGCCATTGGCCGTGAACGGGAACTTGCCGGCCTTGTACTCGATGCCGGCCTTCTTCAACTCCTCCTCGGTCTTGCCGACCGAAGCAATCTCCGGGCTGGTGTAGACGACGCTCGGGATCACCTCGTAGTTCACATGCCCGGCCTGCCCGGCGATGGTTTCCGCCACCGCCACGCCCTCGTCCTCGGCCTTGTGCGCCAGCATCGGCCCGGCGATGGCGTCGCCGATCGCCCAGATGCCGGGCACATTGGACTTCCGATGGCCGTCGGTCTTGACCCGTCCGCGCTCATCGACATCGACGCCGGCTTCCTTCAGCCCGAGCCCGTCCGTATAGGCGCGCCTGCCTGTGGCGATCAGCACCACATCGGCATCGATCGTCTCGGCCTCGCCGCCCTTAACCGGCTCGAAGGTGACGCTCGCACCCTTCTTCGCCTTGGCGACGCCGGTGACCTTGGCGCCGAGCTTGAAGTCGAAGCCCTGCTTGGCGAGCAGCCGCTGGAACTGCTTCGATACCTCGCCGTCCATGCCGCCGAGGATCGTGTCGAGGAACTCCACCACCGTCACCTTGGCGCCGAGCCGCGCCCAGACAGAGCCGAGCTCAAGCCCGATGACGCCACCGCCAACCACGACCAGATGGCCCGGCACCTTGTCAAGCGACAGCGCGCCGGTGGACGAGACAATGGTCTTCTCGTCGATATCGACCTTGACGCCGGGAATGCCGGCGACATCCGAGCCGGTGGCGATGACGATGTTCTTCGCCTCGATCTCCTGGCTCTTGCCGTCCTCGCCGGTCACCGAAACCTTGCCGGCGGAAACAACCTTGCCGGTGCCACGGAAGGCATCGATCTTGTTCTTCTTGAACAGGAAGGCGACGCCACCGACATTCGAGGCGACAGTGGCGTCCTTGTGCGCCATCATCTTCTTCAAGTTCAGCTTCGGCGTCACCTCGACGCCCAGCATGTCGAAGGAATGGCCAGCCTCGGCGAACATTTCCGACGCGTGCAGCAATGCCTTGGACGGAATGCAGCCGATGTTGAGGCAGGTGCCGCCGAAGGTCTCGCGCTTTTCCACCACGGCTACCTTGAGGCCAAGCTGCGCCGCCTTGATCGCGCACACATAGCCGCCGGGGCCGGAACCGATCACCACAACATCGTAAGCCATTTCATTTTCCCTTCTTGGTCCGGTCCACGACCTTAGCGCCCGCCGCTGACGTCGAGCAGCGCGCCTGTCGTATAGGAAGCTTCGTCAGAAAGCAGCCACAGTACGGCCGCGGCGATTTCATCGGCGCGGCCTTCCCGCTTCATCGGGATCAGCGCACGCATCCTTTCGATCCTGTCCGGCTGGCCGCCGGAGGCGTGGATCTCGGTATCGATCATGCCCGGCCGCACCGCATTGACGCGAACACCCTCGGTCGCGACTTCCCGGGCAAGCCCCACGGTAAAGGTGTCTATGGCCCCCTTGGACGCGGCATAATCGACATATTCGCCGCTGCTGCCGAGCCTGGCGGCTGCGGAAGACAGACTAACGATGGCGCCGCCCCGACCGCCATGCCGGCTCGACATGCGCTTCACCGCTTCGCGTGCGCACAGGATCGAACCGATGACGTTGATGCGGAACATCCGCTCCAGCCGTTCGCCCGACATCTCGTCGATCCGCGCCTTCTTGTCGACAACGCCGGCATTGTTGACCAGCCCATCCAGCGAGCCGAAATGGGCATCGACGGTTTCGAACAGCCGCATGATGTCAGCCTCGCTGCCGAGATCGGCCTGCACCGCCAAGGCTTTCGCGCCTGTCTCCTCCAGCTCCCGCGACAGACTGTCGGCCGCTTCGCGGTTCGCGACATAGCTGAAGGCGACACGCCAGCCGCGCGCCGCCGCCATGCGCACGATCGCCGCGCCGATGCCGCGCGAGCCGCCGGTCACCAGCAGCGTTTTCGGCGCGTTCATTCCTGGCACCCCTTCAACGCGAAGACGTCCCACGGTAGTTTCGAAAAGCCTTGCGCGCCGTAGGCGGAGGAGTGGCGCAGCGAAGGGCCGAGGTCGGGAAAGATCAGCGTCTTCGGCGCATCGCCCTTCTTCGGCAGCAGGCTGACCACGCCGGTCTCGTCGGCTGCATAGACGACGCCTTGCCATAATGTGCAGGCTTGCAGTTCGGCGCCCGTAACGTCGCCGTCCGGACACTTGTACATCAGAGCCCCATAGGGCCGCTCGACGCCTTCGCTCCACATCACCATGCCGTCGAGCTGGACGCCATTTTCGAGATTCATCCTGAAGGCGTTGGTCACCGTTGCCGACTCCGTCGCTGGCCGGAAGTCGATTCCGGCTGCATCGTCGCGATCACCATACACGGCGAGTTCGACCGGGCAGCCGGCAAGGGCCGCTTGCGCCGTCGAAAGGACCGGGACGGCCATCACCGCGGCCCTGATCAGCCACCCGCTGTGGCCAGGCAACAGTCCGGCTTTGGTAACTGATGCTCCGAGCGAACCCATTCCACTGTGCTTACAGATCCAGCACCAGCCGTTCGGGATCTTCCAGGCTTTCCTTGACCCGCACCAGGAAGGTGACGGCTTCCTTGCCGTCGACGATGCGGTGGTCGTAGGAAAGCGCCAGATACATCATCGGCCGGATCACGATCTGGCCGCCGACGACGACCGGCCGGTCCTGGATCTTGTGCATGCCGAGAATGCCCGACTGCGGCGCGTTGAGGATCGGCGTCGACATGAGCGAACCATAGACGCCGCCATTCGAAATCGTGAAGGTGCCGCCCTGCATGTCGGCGACCGACAGCTTGCCGTCGCGGGCAGCCACGCCAAGCCTTCCGATTTCCTTCTCGATCTCGGCGATCGACATCTGGTCGGCATTGCGGACGACCGGAACGACCAGACCCTTCTCGGTGCCAACGGCAACGCCGATATGGGCATAGTTCTTGAAGATGATATCGGTCGCGTCGATCTCGGCATTGACCGACGGGATTTCCTTCAGCGCATGGGTAACGGCCTTGGTGAAGAAACCCATGAAGCCGAGCTTCACGCCATGCTTCTTCTCGAACACGTCCTTGTATTTGGCGCGCAGATCCATCACCGCCTTCATGTCCACCTCGTTGAAGGTGGTCAGCATGGCGGCGGTCGCCTGCGCTTCCTTCAACCGGCGCGCAATTGTCTGGCGCAGCTTGGTCATGCGCACCCGCTCCTCGCGGCCCGCATCCTCTTCCGAAGTCGGCGTCCGCGCCGCTGCCTGCGCTGCGGGAACTTTCGGCGTTTCGGCGGGCTGCGACGGCGCGCCCTTGGAGATGGCGTCGAGCACGTCGCCCTTCAGCACCTGGCCACGCTTGCCAGAACCCGACACCTGGTCTGCCGAGAGATTGTTCTCGGCAAGCAGCTTGGCGGCGGACGGCGCCGGCGGGGTGTCGCGCGGCTCGACGGGGCTTTCGCCGGCGATCTTGGCCTGCTGGGCGGCTGCCTCCTTCGTGGTGGATGCGGCGGTCGGCGCCGACGCTTGTGCGACTGCCGTTTCCTGCTTGGGGGTAGGCGCTTCACCGGTCTTTTCCGAGGTCTTTTCAGCCGGTTTGGCAGCCGGCTTTTCCGACGCCTTGTCGCTACCAGCGGAGATCGCGCCAAGCACCGCACCGACGCCGACGGTTTCGCCTTCCTGGACGATGATGTCGGACAGCATCCCGGCAGCCGGCGATGGCACTTCGATCGTCACCTTGTCGGTTTCCAGCTCGACCAACGGCTCGTCGGCCGCGACGCTTTCGCCCGCCTTCTTGAACCATTTGCCGACGGTCGCTTCGGTGACGGATTCGCCCAGCGTCGGGACTTTGATTTCGGTGGCCATTGGTTGCTTCCGTTGATTCGAGGTCTATCAGCCGTGGGTCAGGTCAGCCGCCCAGCGCGTCTTCGAGGAAGGCGGCGAGTTGGGCGAGATGTTTCGACATCAGGCCGGTCGCCGGCGATGCTGCTGCAGGACGGCCTGTATACCGCACCCGTTGATGCTTGGCGTCGATATGGGCGAGCACCCATTCGAGATAGGGGTCGATGAACGCCCAGGCGCCCATGTTCTTCGGCTCTTCCTGACACCACACCATCTCGGCATTGCGGAACCGAGACAGTTCGGTGATCAGCGCCTTGGCCGGGAACGGATAGAGCTGTTCGACGCGCAGCAGATAGATGTCGTTGATGCCCCGCTTCTCGCGCTCCTCGTAAAGATCGTAATAGACCTTGCCCGTGCACAGCACGACGCGGCGGATCTTCGAATCCTTGGTGAGCTTGATCGCCTGATCGGGCAGCATCTGCGCATCGTCCCACAGCAGCCGGTGGAAGGCGCTTTCGCCCGACATTTCGGGAAGCGTCGATACCGCCCGCTTGTGGCGCAGCAACGATTTCGGCGTCATCAGGATCAGCGGCTTGCGGAAGTCGCGCTTCAGCTGCCGGCGCAGTATGTGGAAATAGTTAGCCGGCGTCGTGCAGTACGCGACCTGCATGTTGTCCTCGGCGCAAAGCTGCAGGAAACGCTCCAGCCGCGCCGACGAATGCTCCGGGCCCTGTCCTTCATAGCCATGCGGCAACAGGCAGACGAGGCCCGACATGCGCAGCCACTTACGCTCGCCAGACGAGATGAACTGGTCGAACACCACCTGCGCGCCATTGGCGAAATCGCCGAACTGGGCTTCCCACAGCGTCAGCGCCTTGGGTTCAGCGAGCGAATAGCCATATTCGAAGCCGAGCACGGCCTCTTCCGACAGCATCGAGTTGATGACCTCGTAGCCGGCTTGCGCGGCCGAGAGATTGTTCAACGGAATGTAGCGCGTTTCGTCCTTCTGGTCGTACAGCACCGAATGGCGCTGCGAGAAGGTTCCGCGCTCCGAATCCTGGCCCGAAAGACGGACCGGATTGCCGTCGAGGAGGATGGCGCCGAAAGCCAGCGCCTCGGCGGTCGACCAGTCGATGCCTTCGCCCGACTCGATCGCCTGGCGGCGATTGTCGAGAAAGCGGCCGATGGTCTTGTGGACCTCGAAGTCCTTCGGCACCTCGGTCAGCTTCTTGCCGATTTCCTTCAGCGTCTTGACCGGCACGGCGGTCTTGCCGCGGCGCTGCTCGTCCTGATTGTCGGCGCTCCGCAGGCCAGTCCATGCGCCGTCCAGCCAGTCGGCCTTGTTGGGCTTGTAGGACTGGCCGACCTCCCACTCGCTCTCCAGATGCGCGCGCCAGTCGGCCTTCATCTTGTCGAACTCATCCTGGGTGAGGAGCCCTTCCGAGATGAGCCGGTCGGCATAAAGCTGCACCGTCGTCTTGTGCGAGCGAATGTTGCGGTACATGAGGGGCTGCGTGAAGGCAGGCTCGTCGCCCTCATTGTGGCCGAAGCGGCGGTAGCAGAACATGTCCACCACGACCGGCTTGTGGAACTTCATGCGGAATTCGGTCGCGATCTTGGCGGCGTAGACCACGGCTTCCGGGTCGTCGCCATTGGCGTGCAGGATTGGTGCTTCCACCATTTTGGCGACGTCGGAGGGATAGGGCGACGAACGCGAGAAACGCGGATCGGTGGTGAATCCGATCTGGTTGTTGATGATGAAATGCAGCGTTCCAGCGACGCGATGGCCGCGCAGCCCCGACAGGCCGAAGATTTCGGCGATCACGCCCTGGCCCGCAAAGGCGGCGTCGCCATGCAGCAAAAGCGGCATGACCTTGGCGCGCTCTTCCAGCGGCACCAGTTCGCCGCGTGAGCGCCCGAACAGATAATCCTGCTTGGCGCGCGCCTTGCCCATCACCACGGGATTGACGATTTCCAGATGCGAGGGGTTTGCCGTCAGCGAAAGATGCACCTTGTTGCCGTCGAACTCACGATCCGACGAGGCGCCGAGATGGTACTTGACGTCGCCCGAGCCTTCGACGTCGTCGGGAGCGTAGGAGCCGCCCTTGAATTCGTGGAAGACCGCCCGGTGCGGCTTCGACATCACATTGGTCAGCACGTTGAGCCGGCCGCGATGCGCCATGCCGAGCACGACTTCCTGCAAGCCGAGCGAACCGCCCCGCTTCAGGATCTGTTCCAGCGCCGGGATCAGCGATTCGCCGCCGTCGAGGCCGAAACGCTTGGTGCCCTTGTACTTGACGTCGATGAACTGCTCGAACCCCTCGGCCTCGATCAGCTTCGACAGGATCGCCTTCTTGCCCTCCGCCGTGAAGATGATCTCCTTGTCGGCGCCTTCGATGCGCGACTGGATCCAGGCCTTCTCTTCGGGATCGGAAATATGCATGAACTCGACGCCCAGCGTCGAGCAATAGGTGCGGGTGAGGATTTCCAGCATCTGCCGGACGGTGCCGAATTCCAGCCCCAGCACATTGTCGAGGAAGATCGGTCGGTCGTAATCGGCTTCGGTGAAGCCGTAATTCTCCGGCGACAACTCGTTATAGTCCTCGAGCGGCTTGGCGATGCCGAGCGGATCGAGATTGGCGTGCAGGTGCCCGCGCATGCGATAGGCGCGGATCATCATGATGGCGCGCACCGAATCGCGCGTCGCCTGGTGGACGTCGGCGTCGGACATGGTCGCGCCATTGGCAACCGCCTTGTCCTTGACCTTCCTGTCGATGACCTTTTCGACCAGGCCCCAATTGCCGTCGAGCGCCGAAACCAGTTCGCCATTGGCGACGAGCGGCCAGGACGGGCGTTCCCAAGAGGCGCCCTTGGCGTTCCTCTGGACGTCGTTGGAATCGTCCTTCAGCCCGGCGAAGAACTCCTGCCACTGCGGATCGACCGACTGTGGATCCTCCTCATAGGCGGCATAGAGCGCGTCGATGTAGTCGGCATTGCCGCCATAAAGGAAGGAAGTGAGGGAAAACTGGTCGTTGGCCTGATCTTGTCGTGCCATTTTATGTCTGCGGAGCCTTGCTCCGTCTCCTTGTTCCGAGGCAGTCGGTCTCCGGCAGTCGGCAGTCGATAACGCGGTCCCGACTGCCTATTGCCGATTGCCCACTGCCTAGCCCTTTATCGCTTCCACCAGCGTCGTGCCAAGACGCGCCGGCGAGGGCGAAACCTTGATGCCCGCGGCTTCCATCGCCGCGATCTTGTCTTCCGCGCCGCCCTTGCCGCCCGAGATGACCGCGCCGGCATGGCCCATGGTGCGGCCGGCAGGCGCCGTGCGCCCGGCGATGAAGCCTGCCATCGGCTTCGAACGGCCGCGCCTGGCTTCGTCCCGGAGGAACTGCGCGGCGTCTTCCTCGGCCGAGCCGCCGATCTCGCCGATCATGATGATCGACTTTGTCTCGTCGTCGGCGAGGAACATTTCCAAAATATCGATGAACTCCGTGCCCTTGACCGGGTCGCCGCCGATGCCGACAGCGGTGGTCTGGCCGAGGCCGACATTGGTGGTCTGGAAGACTGCTTCATAGGTAAGCGTTCCCGAGCGCGAAACAACGCCAACCGAACCCTTCTTGAAGATCGAACCCGGCATGATGCCGATCTTGCATTCGTCCGGCGTCATGATGCCCGGGCAGTTCGGCCCGAGCAGCCGCGATTTCGACCGGTCGAGCCGCGCCTTGACCCGCACCATGTCCATCACCGGGATGCCTTCGGTAATGCAGACGATGAAGGGGATTTCGGCGTCGATTGCCTCGATGATCGCTTCAGCCGCGCCCGCCGGCGGCACATAGACGACCGAGGCGGTGGCGCCGGTCGCTTCCTTGCCTTCGGCGACGGTGGCGAAGATCGGCAGTTTCTCGCCCTTCGCGCCTTCCCAGGTCTCGCCGCCCTTCTTGGGATGGATGCCACCGACCATCTTGGTGCCGTGATAGGCCAGCGCCTGTTCCGTGTGGAACGTGCCGGTCTTGCCGGTCAGCCCCTGCACCAGGATCTTCGTGTTCTTGTCGACGAGAATGGACATGCCTTACCTTCTTGCTCAGAGGGTGATCGATGAAGACGAAACGCGGCTGAAAGCGCCCTTCGCCATGTCTTGCCAGGTTTCCGAGCCCGCCGGCCGAAATCGCAGTTCGGTACGGTAGCTATCCTGGCTTTCGAGAATATAGGTGATGCGCGCCGCGCCACGGGGCGACGAGCGCTCCAGGACCAATCTATCGCCGTCCCACGATCCGCTGGCCGGGGAAGCCGGGACGAAGCCCATCGAATCGAACGCGTACATCTTGGTCAGCCCGTCCGCCTGGTCGAAACCGAAGACATTGCGCGCGGCGAAGCTTTCCCTGCCGTCGCGCATCTGACGGTAACGCTGGGTGACGAACAGGCCGCCGAAATCGGCTTCCCCAACCGCCTCGGCGCTCGCCGTGCCCGCCGGCGCCCATTGCGTCGCCGACATTTCTTCCACGCCACGCCACGCGCCGACCAGCGCCTGCAGGCGCTGGTGACCGTCGGAAAGGGCAAAGGAAGGCGCCGCGTTCATGTGTCTCTCGCTCCGTCAGCCGGCTTACTTGCCCACCGCCGCGACGATCTTCTTGGCTGCGTCGTCCAGATCGTCGGCCGAGATAACGTTCAGGCCGCTTTCGTTGATGATCTTCTTGCCAAGCTCGACATTGGTGCCTTCCAGCCGCACCACCAGCGGGACCTGCAGCCCGACTTCCTTCACCGCGGCGATGACGCCCTCGGCGATGATGTCGCACTTCATGATGCCGCCGAAGATGTTGACCAGGATGCCTTTAACGGCCGGGTCCCTGGTGATGATCTTGAACGCCGCCGTGACCTTTTCCTTCGTCGCGCCGCCGCCGACGTCGAGGAAGTTCGCCGGCTCGGCGCCGTAGAGCTTGATGATGTCCATCGTCGCCATAGCGAGGCCCGCGCCATTGACCATGCAGCCGATATTGCCGTCCAGCGCGACGTAGGCGAGGTCGTATTTCGACGCCTCGATCTCCTTCTCGTCCTCTTCGGTCGTGTCGCGCAGTTCCACCATGTCCGGGTGGCGGAACAGCGCGTTGTTGTCGAACGACATCTTGGCGTCGAGCACGCGCAGCCGGCCGTTCTTCATCACGATCAGCGGGTTGACCTCGAGCAGGCTCATGTCCTTCTCGACAAACGCCTTGTAGAGGATCGGGAACAGCGTCTCGCCATCCTTCGCCGCATCGCCACTCAGCTGGTAGGCGGCGTTGATCTTCTTCACGTCCTCCGCCGTCACGCCCTTTTCCGGGTCGATGGCGAGCGTGATGATTTTTTCCGGCGTGTCATGCGCCACGCCTTCGATGTCCATGCCGCCCTCGGTCGAGACGACGAAGGCAACCTGTCCGACCGTGCGGTCCACCAGCAGCGACAGATACAGCTCGCGCTCGATATCGGCGCCGTCCTCGATATAGAGGCGGTTGACCTGCTTGCCGGCCGGGCCGGTCTGCTTCGTCACCAGCGTGTTGCCGAGCATTTCATTGACGTTGGCGACAACCTCGTCGGCCGATTTCGCCAGCCGCACCCCGCCCTTGGCGTCCGCCGCGAGTTCCTTGAACTTGCCCTTGCCGCGGCCGCCGGCATGGATCTGGCTCTTCACCACATAGAGCGGGCCGGGCAGCTTCTTCGCCGCCGCTTCCGCCTCGCTTGCCTTGAACACCGGCACGCCTTCCGCCACCGGCGCGCCGAAACCTTTAAGAACCTGCTTGGCCTGGTATTCGTGGATGTTCATGTCAGCTCCCGGTTATTTCTTGGCCAGTTGCGGCGCGATGCCGACACAGGCCTCGCAAAGGCCCTTCACCGCCGCCACCGACTTGTCGAACATCTGCTGCTCGGCCTTGTTGAAATCGATCTCGATGACGCGCTCGACACCGCCGGCGCCGATCACCACCGGCACGCCGACATACATGTCCTTGACACCGTACTGGCCGGTCAGGTGCGCCGCGCAGGGCAGCACGCGCTTCTTGTCCTTGAGATAGCTTTCCGCCATGGCAATCGCCGAAGCGGCGGGTGCGTAATAGGCCGATCCGGTCTTGAGCAGGCCGACGATCTCGCCACCGCCCTTGCGGGTCCGCTCGACGATCGCCTCCAGCTTCTCCTTGGTGGTCCAGCCCATCTTGATCAGGTCAGGCAGCGGAATGCCCGCGACCGTCGAATAGCGTACCATCGGCACCATGTCGTCGCCGTGGCCGCCCAACGTCATGGCGCTGACATCCTCGACCGAGACCTTGAACTCGTCGGCGAGGAAATAGCGGAAGCGGGCCGAGTCCAGCACGCCGGCCATGCCGACCACATGGCTCTTCGGCAGGCCGGAGAATTTCTGCAGCGCCCACACCATCGCGTCGAGCGGGTTGGTGATGCAGATGACAAAGGCGTTGGGCGCGTATTTCTTGATGCCCGCGCCGACCTGTTCCATCACCTTGAGGTTGATGCCGATGAGGTCGTCGCGGCTCATGCCGGGCTTGCGCGGCACGCCGGCGGTGACGATGCAGACATCCGCGCCCTCGATGCCGGCATAGTCGTTGACGCCGGTCAGCCGCGAGTCGAAGCCGTCGACCGGCGACGATTGGGCGATATCGAGACCCTTGCCCTGCGGCGTGCCTTCCGCGATATCGAACAGAATGACGTCGCCGAGATCCTTCAGTCCGATCAAATGGGCGAGCGTGCCGCCGATCATGCCCGAGCCTATGAGCGCTATCTTGTTGCGTGCCATGTGAGGATCAATTCCCTTTGCATTGGGCGACGCCGGGCGGCGTCGGAGAGGGGCCGAGGAGGACGGAAACCGCGAATTTTCGCCGCACCCAATAGCCCCGGAGCGCTGAAAATTCAAACGATTATTTCAAGCCTAATAATTTCAATCGGTTAGAAACGTTTTGTCTTACGTAAACGTCAAAATATACGAAGCAAGGTCGGCGCATGGAGGCGAGCTGGACCTGTTCAACCAGAAGAACGTTAAAAGCCGATGACAATGTGGCGTCCGCGGCGACAAACAGCAATCACATTGCGCTGCATCGTGACCAATGACAAACGGCGCACGGCGATTGCTCGCCGCGCGCCGTTCAAGCGTCGCGTTTTCAGGACCAACCGACAGCCGGCCCGTTCCCTTAGCCAGCGCTTTTTAGTAACCGCGCGGGCAACGGGAGGTGTAGACGCGGCCATAACGGTCGCGATAACGGCACTGGCCGCGTTCGCTGGCATGGCCGACCAGCGCGCCGGCAACGGTGCCGACGGCGCCACCGATGATGGCTCCCTCTAGCGGGTTGCCGGATACGGCCGCGCCGATGGCTGCGCCGCCGAGGCCGCCAACGGCGGCACCCTGCTCAGTCTGGGAGCAGGCGGCGAGCGGAATAAGCAGCGCCGCTAGCACGATCAATTTCTTCATAAGTTTTCCTCTCGAAACCGGTATTGCCCCTACCGGGCCCATAACGCGGCAGTCGCGGATTCGATCCATCGCTGTTCGACAACAGGCAAAGTCGCTGTTTTCAGCCTGACAGCGCGAGGACTAATTCAAGCCGCCTGCTTCTTCGGCTGGATCAGCCCGCGCTCGACCAGAAGCTCGGCGATCTGCACCGCGTTCAACGCCGCACCCTTGCGCAGATTGTCCGATACGATCCAAAGATTGAGGCCGTTATCGACGGTCGAATCCTCGCGGATGCGCGAGATGTAGGTGGCGTCTTCGCCGGCGCTCTCGATCGGCGTGATGTAGCCGCCGTCCTCGCGCTTGTCGATGACCAGGCAGCCCGGCGCCTCGCGCAGGATCTCACGCGCCTCGTCGGCGGTGATCGGCTTCTCGAACTCGACATTGACCGCTTCCGAGTGGCCGATGAACACCGGCACGCGCACGCAGGTCGCAGTCAGCTTGATCTTGGGGTCGAGCATCTTCTTGGTTTCCGCCACCATCTTCCACTCTTCCTTGGTGGTGCCGTCCTCCATGAACACGTCGATATGCGGAATGACGTTGAAGGCGATGCGCTTGGTGAACTTCTTCACGTCCACCGAATCGGCGACGAAGACGGCGCGGGTCTGCGTGAACAGTTCGTCCATGCCTTCCTTGCCGGCGCCGGAAACCGACTGGTAGGTGGCGACGACGATGCGCTTTATTGTGGCCGCATCGTGCAGCGGCTTCAGCGCCACGACGAGCTGCGCGGTCGAGCAGTTGGGATTGGCGATGATGTTCTTGCGCGTGAACAGCGAGATCGCGTCCGGGTTCACTTCCGGCACGATCAACGGCACGTCCTGGTCGTAGCGGAAGGCCGACGAATTATCGATGACGACGCAGCCTTGCTTGCCGATCTTCGGCGACCATTCCTTCGAGACGTTGCCGCCGGCCGACATGATACAGAGGTCCGTGTCGGAAAAATCATACTGGTCGAGCGTGCGCACCTTCAGCGTCTTGTCGCCGAACGACACTTCCGTCCCCTGGCTGCGGCGCGACGCCAGCGCCACGACCTCGTCGACCGGGAACCCGCGTTCCTCCAGTATGTTGAGCATTTCCCGGCCCACATTGCCCGTGGCGCCGACGACCGCAACCTTGAATCCCATAAGAATGTCTCCTGTCGCTCTCCGCTTGTTGGCTTGGAGAAACCCGCCGGCCGGTGCGGGTTCCGTCCCCCTCCGGCTAGACCCGGGAGAGGGCGGTGCAGCCAAGGGAGATCAGACCGTGGTGGCGGTCGTTTTTTTGGCCGTGGTTTTGGTGGAACGGCGCGCGGCTGCTTCTCCGGCCATATGATGGCCGGGGAAGTCGAATGCGAAAAGCGCCAGGATGAGGCCGCGCATGGTGTGTTCCTGTTCGAGGCGGGCTTTTACGCTGTTTGGAAGAAGAGTCAATCAGCGCTTCAGCCTGTGATGGCCGCCCGTCCGGTCGCGCTGCTTTCGAACGCTGCGTCGATCAGTTTCTGCATGTCGGCTGCGCGGTGGAACGAAGGCTCGCCGTTCACGCCGCTGGCCAGCGCATCGACGAAACGGCGGGCGTTGCGCTTCACCGCCAGCAGTTCGATCGCGCGCCATTGCGCCCTGTCGATGTCTTCGCCGAAGCAGCCCTTGAGCGAGGACTGCTTGCCATCGGTCTCGACCAGCAGCGCGCCGCGCGTGCCATGCAGCTTGAGCGTCAGTTCGTTGAGATGGCCCGTGGCGTAGCGCGTCGCCAGCACGGTGCCGAGCGCGCCGGATGAGAACCGCACGGTCATTGCCACGCTGTCATTGGCGTCCAGCGTGTAGGCGCCGATTTGGTCGCCCTCGGCCTTGGGGAAGGTGGCGAGATCGGCATGAAGCGAGACGATGTCCTGACCGGCGCCGAAGGTGGCGAAGTCGAGAATATGGATTCCGACATCGCCAAGCACGCCGGTCGAGCCATGACTGGTCGACAGCCGCCACAGCCAGGTGTCCAGGCTGCGCCAGTCGCCCCATGCCTTCGACACCAGCCAGCTCTGCCGGTAGCTCGCCTCGACATGGCGCAGTTCACCGATCTCGCCGGCCTCCACCATCTGCCGCGCCATCTGCAGGGCAGGGGAATTGCGGTAGGTCAGATTGACCATGTTGATAAGGCCGGCCTGCTCCGCAGCTTCGGTCATTTCCAGCGCCTCGGCATAGGTCGGCGCCAGCGGCTTTTCGCAGAAAACATGCTTGCCCGCCGCCAGCAGCGCCAGCGTCGTCGCCTTGTGCACGCCATCCGGCGTGGCGTTGATGGCGGCATCGAACGCGCCCCATTGCAGCGCCGTCTCAAGACCCTCGAAAGCATGGCCAATCTCGTTCTGCTCGGCGAAGGCTTGCGCCCGACCCGGTATGGCATCGGCGCAAGCGACGATGCGGCAATCTTCCAGCAGGCCGAATTCGGTCATGTGCTGGCCGGCAATGCCGCCGGTGCCGAGAAGCAGAAGCCGATGCATGATTTCAGAACCTTTTCGAGGATGCGTCAGAGCGCGACGAAGATTTTTAGCGGAGACCTTCCTCGCCGTCCCGATGCAGCCGGGGTCCCTTCTGCACCAGCTTTTCCTTCGCCGCCGCAACCGGGACGTTCGGCGCGTCGGCGATCGCCGTCCACGCCGGCGCGGGATTGTGGGCCCAGTGCACGGCGTTGCGCAGCACCTGCCGCACCTCGGTATTGTGATAGATCGGATAGGTCTCGTGGCCGGGACGGAAATAAAAGATTTTTCCGGCGCCCCGCTGGTAGGTCAGGCCGGAGCGGAACACCTCGCCACCCTCGAACCAGGAGATGAACACCGTCTCCAGCGGCTCCGGCACGGCGAAAGGCTCGCCATACATTTCGGTGTTGGGCAACTCGATGCATTCGCCCAGCCCCTGTGCGATGCGATGACTGCGGTTGACGACCCAGATGCGCTCGCGCTCGCCCGCCTCGCGCCATTTCAGCGAGCAAGCGGTGCCCATCAGCCGCTTGAAGATTTTCGAGAAATGGCCGGAATGCAGCACTATCAGCCCCATCCCTTCCCAGACGCGCTTCTGCACCCGCTCGACGATGGCGTCCTCGACCTTGCCGTGCGCCGCATGGCCCCACCAGACCAGCACATCGGTCTTGGCCAACCGCTCTTCAGTCAGCCCATGTTCGGCGTCCTGCAGCACCGCCGTTGTCGCCGCGATGCCGGCATCCTCGTTCAGCGCCGAAGCGATGGTGGCATGCATACCCTCGGGATAGAGGCCGGCGACGACCGGGTTCTCCTGTTCATGCACGTTTTCGCCCCAGACCAGTGTCTTGATCGGCATGATGCATCTCCTGCGAATTCGCGAATTGGATCGTTTCAAATACAACATCGGGCGTTCACCGCAAGGGCCTGGCTCAACGATCCGCCATTCGTGTCCAGCCTCTTGCGGATCGCCCGGACTTTGCACAATCTCAGCCGGCAAACCCGGAGGCTGAAATGCGTGGCGAAGTGCTCTACTACGATGAAAGCCAGGGTTTTGGCTTCGTCCATGCCAACGACGGCGAGCGCTATACCTTTACGCGTGAGGATTTACGCCGCGAGGCCACGGTCGGGCAGGGAACGCTCGTCGAATTCCAGCCGAATGGCGGGCGGGCGCGCGACATTCTCATCCTCCGCGCCCAGATCGGCGCCCCCATCCCCGATCGGCACGAAGAGGCGGCGGCTCAGCCCGCAGGGGCGCAATCCGTGGCGCATTTCGGCCGCCTGGCGATGGAGGATGAACGGCAGTCCTCGGCCAGCCTGCCGGGATATTTCTGGCGCGCGCTCACCACCAATTATGTGAATTTCGCCGGTCGCGCCCGCCGTAAGGAATATTGGGGCTACGCGCTGTTCTGGCTGATTGGATTCACCGTGCTGCTGATCGCCGGGCTGCTGCTCGATGTGTCAACCGGCAGCCTAGACAGCGGACAGGACTTGCCAATCGCCACGTTCGGCATAGTCGGCACCTTCATGGTGGCAACCTTCTTTCCCGGCATCGCGCTGATGGCGCGCCGCCTGCACGATATCGGCCTGTCGGGCTGGCTGGTTCTCGTCGTGGTGATCCCGCTCGGCTGGCTGGTCATGCTGGTCTTCGCGCTGGTGCCGACGCAAAAGCGCGAAAACCGCTGGGGACCGATCCCGGAAGGCGTCACGCCTACGCCAACGACGCCGCCGGATGAAGGGGCTGTCTACTAACGGGACACCTACCCCAGGAATTTTGCCAGGATCGCGTCGCCCATCTCTGTCGTGCCGACTTCCTTCATGCCGGCCGACATGATGTCCTTGGTCCGCAGGCCATCGTCCAGCACGGCGGCGATCGCCGCCTCCAGTTGGTCGGCCTCGGCCACCATGGCGAAGGAATAGCGCAGGCACATGGCGAAGGAGGCGATCATCGCGATCGGATTGGCGATGCCCTTGCCGGCGATGTCCGGCGCCGAACCGTGCACCGGCTCGTACAGCGCCTTGCGCTTGCCGGTTTTCGCGTCCGGCGCGCCGAGCGAAGCCGACGGCAGCATGCCGAGCGAGCCGGTCAGCATGGCCGCCACATCCGACAGCATGTCGCCGAACAGATTGTCGGTGACGATGACGTCGAACTGCTTCGGCCAGCGCACCAGCTGCATGCCGCCGGCGTCGGCCAGCATGTGGTCCAGCTTGACGTCGGAATATTTCGCTTTGTGGGTCTGGGTCACCACCTCGTTCCACAGCACGCCCGATTTCATGACGTTACGCTTTTCCATCGAGGTGACGTGGTTGTTACGGGTGCGCGCCAGCTCGAAGGCGACGCCGGAAATGCGTTCGATCTCGAACGTGTCGTAGACCTGCGTGTCGATGCCGCGCTTCTGGCCGTTGCCGAGATCGATGATCTGCTTCGGCTCGCCGAAATAGACGCCGCCGGTCAATTCGCGCACGATCAGAATGTCCAGGCCCTCGACAACTTCCTGCTTGAGCGAGGAGGACGCGGCGAGCGCCGGGTAGCAGATCGCCGGACGCAGATTGGCGAACAGCTCCATGTCCTTGCGCAGGCGCAGCAGTCCGGCCTCGGGCCGCACCTCATAGGGCACGCTGTCCCATTTCGGCCCGCCGACGGCGCCGAACAGCACCGCATCGGCAGCCATCGCCTTATCCATATCGGCGTCGGAGATCGCCGCACCATGCGCGTCGTAGGCGCAACCGCCTACCAGTCCTTCGTCGGTGACGAAACCGGCGCCGGTTTTATCGTTCATGGCTGCGATCAGCTTCTTGACCTCGGCCATGGCCTCGGGGCCGATGCCGTCGCCGGCGAGGAGGAGAAGCTGTTTCGATGCCATGATGATTGTCCTGAAATCTGCGCCTGGAATGTGTGAATAGCCGCGAACTTGCTAACCGCCGAAGGGCCGCCGCGCAAGCATATCCTTCGACTGATCGGTTATGTTCTGCAGGTCGAAACGGGAACCGGCTCTAGCGGTGCTGCAGGATATTCACCAGCCGCCCGAAGGGATCCCGCACGTAGAAGCGCCGCACGCCCCATGGCTCCTCCACCGGCCCGTATTCGATGGCGACGCCGGCCTCCTTCATCGCGGCAAGCGCCGCATTGACATCGTCGACCTCGATGGAAAGGTCCGGCACCGGCGTCCCGCTGCCGCCTTCCGAGGCGAAGCTGACCTGCACGCTCATGCGCTCGGCCGAACCGTAGGTGGCGATCCAGCCGTGGTCCATCAAAAGATCGAGGCCGAGTATATTCCCATAAAAATGTTTCGCTGCCGAAACATCCGCCGTCGCGATATTGGCGACGATGCGCCTGACCTTCACCGGGCTGACCTTCATGAGAAGAACTCCTCGCTGCCGCAGGCAAACACAACGAACGCATTTCCGGTCGGTCTTCAGCCAGTCAGGCGCCGCGGCGCAGCGCCGTCACTTCGATTTCGATCTTCATTTCCGGCCTGTTCAGCCCGCAGACGATCATCGTCGCGGCAGGGCGTATCTCGCCGAAGGCCTCGCCAAGGATCGGAAACACCCGATCCACGAATACCGCGTCGGTGATGTAGTAATGCGCCCGCACTACGTCCGCGATTTCGAAGCCGCCTTCCGCCAGCGCCTTTTCGATCGTCGCCAGGCAATTGCGCGTCTGCGCCTCGACCTCGTCCGGCATCGTCATGGTGGCGTAGTCGTAGCCAGTCGTGCCGGAAACGAAGCACCAGTCGCCCTGCACCACGGCGCGCGAATAGCCGGCGGTCTTTTCGAAGGGCGAACCGGTGGAGATCAGCTTGCGCACGGCCTGCTCGCCGGCTCAGTTCGGCGGCGTCAGCGCGGTCTTCATCGCCTGCCGCAGATCGGCCGGCCATTTATCCGCCGCCGGCCAGGCCTGCGGGGCGCCCTTGTCGCTCTGATGCGCGAAATACAGCGCCTTGTTGCCGGCATCGACGGCCATGAAGGAATCGGCGACACCGCAGGCATGCGGCGTGCAGCCGCTGGCGTAGATCGCGCCGGAAGCCATCTTTTCCGTGCCGCCGCCGACGAGCAGCCCGGTGACGACCTCGGTAAGGTCCTTGCCCAGCAGCTTGCGGCCCGCTTCATAAACGGCCTCGTTGTGGAAGGCGTCGATGATGTTTTGGAATTTCGATGCGTCGATATCCTTCCAGTCCGTCTTCGGCTCGGGGACATAGCTCAGCATGCCGGCCGTCATCAGCCCGCTGTCGGGTGTCCAGCTCAGCGCAGCCTTCGATTCACCTGGCAAAAGGTAGGGCACGAAACTGATGCTGTAGTCGGAAACCGCCGCCGGCGGCGCGCCGCATTCCTCGGCCCCGACCGAAACAGTGCGGATGTCGGCATCCTTCGGTTTCCACACCAGCAGCATGGCCGGTCCGCAGGCGTTGCCGCCGGGACCGACGTCGAACAGCGCCACCTTGGTGCCGGCGACATCGACGACCTTCTCGAAATAGACGACATAGTCGCGCGCCAGCTCCTTGCCGCCGAAGGACAGGATCTTCTCGCCATATTCTTCCGGCTGCGCGATCGTCAGCTCGCCGCCCTCGAAGGGGATCGGCGCCTGCTTTTCGCTGGCCCCGGCGTCCGCATCGGGCGCGGCCGTCTGGGCGAATGAGGCTGCGGGCGCCAAGAACAGCATTGCCGCCGTGGTTGCGATGAGAAAGGGCCGCATCGTCACCTCCCGGTTGCCGGCTCTAAGCGATGCCCGGGCCGTTCAGGCCCAGGGGCGGCTTTCGGCGTTGCGCTTTTCGAACGAGGCGATGGCGTCCGACTTCTCCATCGTCAGGCCGATATCGTCCAACCCGTTGAGCAGGCAATGGCGCTTGAAATCGTCGAGGTCGAAATGCACCACGCCGCCATCCGGACCGCGGATTTCCTTGGCTTCTAGATCGATCGAAACCGTCGCGTTGGAGCCGCGATCGGCGTCGTCCATCAGCTTTTCCAGATCTTCCGGGCTGACGGTGATCGGCAAGATGCCGTTCTTGAAGCAGTTGTTGTAGAAAATGTCGGCGAACGAGGTCGAGATGACACAGCGAATGCCGAAATCCAGCAGCGCCCACGGCGCGTGCTCGCGGCTCGAGCCGCAGCCGAAATTGTCGCCCGCCACAAGAATCTGCGCCTTGCGGTAGGCCGGCTTGTTGAGCACGAAATCGGGATTTTCCGAACCGTCGTCATTGTAGCGCATCTCGGCGAAAAGCCCCGTGCCGAGCCCGGTCCGCTTGATCGTCTTGAGGTAATCCTTGGGGATGATCATGTCGGTATCGACATTGATGATCGGCAAGGGCGCGGCGACGCCGGTGAGCTTGGTGAACTTGTCCATGGCTATTGCCCGTCTTTCACGTTGCGGGGATTTTTTGTTGGGGTCGGTTTACACAAAGGCTCGGGCAAAGAAAAGGCGGCTGTTGCGGGCGGGTCTTGATTCAGGAATGGTCCTGCTGCCTGCCGGCGTTGGAAAACCGGTCGAAACCATTCCATTTTCGTGCAAACTGCCGGCATGAGCGACCGCCCTGCCGTAATATACGCCGCCGAACCCGGCCTCGGTCCCGCCGAATTCCGTCGCGTGCTGGAAGAATCCGGGCTTGGCGCGACCCGTCCTGTCGATCCGGAGCGGCTGAAGGCGATGCTCGACGGCGCCGATCTCTTGTTGACCGCCCGTCTTGGCGGCCCCGAAGGCGAACTGATCGGCGTCTGCCGCGCCATCACCGATTTTTCATGGGTCTGCTACATCTCCGAATTGGCGGTGTCGAAACAGGCGCAAGGCCTCGGCATCGGCAAAGGCCTGCTGGACGAAACCCGCCGCCGGCTGGGCCCGCGGGTTGCGCTTGCGCTGATCTCGATGCCGGACGCGGTCGGCTTCTACGAGCGCGTTGGCCTGGCACGCATGACCGATGCGTTTTGGCAAAAACGCGAACGCTAGAACACCAGCGAGCGATGAAGCTGCACACCGGCCCAGGCGCCGTCGCCAACCGCCAGCGTGACCGAATGAGGGATACGTGCCGCATCACCACAGGCGAACGCGCCCGGCACGGTCGTTTCCTTGGTCTCTTCGGTCTTGATCTGCGATCCGAACGGCGTTGGCTCCAGCTCGGCACCAAGGCCTGCGGCGACGGACGAGGCAGGATGCGTCTCAGTCGCGGTGAAAAGCCCAGCGAAGGAAAGAACCCGCCCGTCTGTCAATTCCACATCCGCATGGCCTTTGATTCTTGCGATGGGTGTTTCCTCGACGCTGACCTGGCGCGCCACCAGGTCAGCGCGTATCGCATCGTCGAGCGGCACGGCGTCATTGGTAAAGAACGTCACCGCGCCCCATTCGGGGATGAACTGCGCCTGGTGCACCGACATCTGGCTCGTGCCGATGACGCCGATCCGGCCCCGGCCGAGTTCATAGCCATGGCAATAGGGACAGTGGAAGATGCTCTTGCCCCACCGTTCCCCGACGCCCTCGATGGCAGGTAAAGTATCGGCGACCCCGGTGGCGAAAAGCAGGCGGCGCCCTCCATGCTCGTCACCGTCCTCGATCCCGACGACAAAGGCGTCCTTGTCGCCCCGCGCTGTTTCCGCGCGTCCGTCGATCCAGGTCAGCGTCGGATAGGCGAGAAGCTGTTCGCGCGCCTTGGCCGCAAGGACCGCCGGATCGACGCCATCCTGGCCGAGAAACCCGTAGGAATGGCTGGCGAAGCGATTGCGGCGCTGCCCCGCGTCGATCACCAGCACCGAGCGGCGCGCGCGCAGAAGCTGCAGCGCGGCGGCCATGCCGGCATAGCTGCCGCCGATAATGATCACATCATGTTGCATGTCGATGTCCTATGCTTGCGGCGTCCGGATGGATTGGTGCCGCCGGGCAAAATCCGCTGCGATGTCGCCGATCCTCACCTGCGCGAAATGTTCCATCAGCAGCGCTTCGGCCTTGGCGAAGGCGCCGTCGAGCGCGGCATTGACCGACTGTTCGACCAGGCATTCCGGCACTTCGCTGTGGTTGCCGATGGCAAAGACAGCCGGTTCGCCAAGAACCTCGTGCAGTTGGCGCAGTGTCACCGTCGACAGATCGGCGGTAATCGACCAACCGCCGGCATGGCCGCGCGCCGAAGCGACGATCCCGGCCTCGCGCAGCAGCCCCATCGTGCGCCGCACCACGACGGGATTGGTGTTCATGCATTGCGCCAGCGCCTCCGACGTCATCGGCCGATCGTGTTCGGCCATGTGCAGAAGGGCATGCAGGACTGAGGAAAGGCGGCTGTCTCTTTTCATGTAACTTTTGATATTACGAATATGAACAGGCTGTCAAGAAGCCGCTGCCGAAGCCATCGTCATCGGAAGCTGCAGCGAAGCTGGGCTGTCCGGCTCCGGTCCCAGAGGACGCTGCTCTTCCTTCCCCGTTCATGGGAGGATGCCGCGGCAGGTGAGGGCAAAGCCAGGTTTTGATCAGTTCACGCCGCCCCTTATCCGTCGCTTCGTAGGGCTTTCTCCCCCGTATAGGGACGGGAGGAACGAAGGCCGCGCGCTTCCAACAAAAAATCTATCCACGGCCTCTCCATCCCCTCCTACACTTTCCGCAGTTCCTACCGCGGGAGCGCCGGTCATGACGGTGGTTGTGCGTAGAAGAACCGGTTCCCGGCAAAACCGCTAACGTGGCGGCGGAGGCGGGCCGCGGTCCTTTTCCGGAAGGGGAAGACTTGAAAATTGTTCGCAAGCCGGTAACGGGGCGCGGGCAAGAGACAAGCGGGCCTGATGAGGCAGCGCTGGGTTTTCCTCCGGAGCGGTAAGCTTCCTTCCAAAGAAGCAGCTCCGCTCCCTTGACCGGGGAGCTCCCCTGCGGAAGCCGCGGTAAAGACTGGACGGGCGGCTGCGAGACCGCACGACTGCCCCCTCCCAGATGAGCGATCGCGCGACCGCCCGTCTTCCCGACCTTCGCCTTGCGGCAGGTCAATTCTCCGGCAATGGCCAGACTGCGAAAGCAGGGCGTGGCGAAGAGGAAGCGCGTCCGTTCAAATCACATTCAGTTCCCGGAACGGACGCCCGGACGTCACCCGTTCGTAGCCAAAGGCCGAGCAATCGATGGAGCGGTAGCCGCCATGCACGACCAGTTCCGCCAGCGCCTTGCCCACCGCCGGCGCCTGCTGCAGGCCATGCCCGGAAAAGCCGTTGGCGAAGAGAAAGTTGCCGACCTGGGGATGCGGCCCGATCACCGCATTCTGGTCGAGCGTGTTGTAGTCGTAATGACCAGCCCAGGCGCGCGTCATCTTGATCGCCTCGAAGGCCGGGATGCGGGTCGCCAGCACCGGCCAGATCGTTTCCTCGAACAGGCTCCATTCCGGCTCGAAATCGGCCGGGTCGGCGGCGGTCTCGCCCTCTTCCGATTCGGCGCCACCGGTCAGATAGACCGAGCCTTCCGGCCGCACATAGATGCCGCTCGGATCGACCAGCAGCGGCATGTCGGCGAATTTTTCTCGCGCTTCGAACACGAACACCGTGCGCTTGCGCGGCTCGACCGGCAGGGCGATGCCGGCCATGGCGGCGACCTTGCCGGCATTGGGGCCAGCGGCGTTGACGACGATGCCGGCGTCCAGCCGCTCGCCATTGTCGAGCGTCACGCCGGTGACGCGGTTGCCCTCCCGGCCGATCGCGGCGACCGGCGCAGTGATAAGATCGACATCCATGCCGCGCAGCGCCTTGCGCAACAGAGCCAGCAGCGCATGGGCGTCGAACCAGCCTTCGCCGCTCAACCCGAGCGCGCCGGCAACCACGCCTTCCGGCGAAAGCCAGGGGAAACGCCGCCGCAGCGCCTCGATATCCTCCAGCACGATGTCGGCGCCCTCGGCGATCTGTGTCTCATGGTTCGCCTTGAGGATCGGCAGGCCTTCCTCGCCGGCGAGGATCAGATAGCCGCCTTCGCGGAAGCCGATATCGGCCTCAGTGCCGAACTCCTCGCGCAATCGCCGGAACAGGCCGAGCGTGAAGCGCGACAGGCGGATGTTTTCGGCGATGGAGAATTGCTGGCGGATCGACGCCATCGACAGGGTCGTCGCCGCGTGGGCAAACTGCGGATCGCGCTCGATCAGCGCCACCGTCCCCGAAAAGCCTTCCTTGCGCAGATGATAGGCGAGCGACGAGCCTACGATGGCCCCGCCGACGATCACGATGTCATAGTGCGCCATGATGCATGTCCCGGATTGCTTCGATGCAAACAGCTTGAGCCGCTAGACCCTTGCAAGGGCCAGCCTTGAAAGGCAAGAAGACCAGATGACCCAGACATACCGCCCGCGCCGTTCCGTGCTTTACGTACCCGCCACCAACGACAAGGCGCTGGCCAAGATCGCCACGCTTGCCTGCGACGCCGTCGTCATCGACCTCGAGGATGCGGTCGCGCCGCAGGACAAGGCCGCCGCCCGCGAAAAGCTCGGCGCCATTTTCGCCAACCGGCCCGGCAAGCGCTGCGAGATGATCATCCGCGTCAACGCGCTCGCCAGCGAATGGGGCAGCGACGATCTCGCCGCCGCCGCCGCCTGCGAACCGGACGGAATCCTCCTGCCCAAGGTGGATACGGCGCGCGATATAATCGAGGCCGGCGATGTGCTGGACGATGCCTTTGCGCCGGAAAGCGTCCGGTTGTGGGCGATGATCGAGACGCCGAAGGCGCTGCTCAACATTGGCGCCATCGCCGAACTCGGCCGCGACCCGGCTTCGCGGCTTGCCTGTTTTGTCGCCGGCACCAACGATCTGGCCAAGGAAACCGGTGTCCTCGCTTTGCCGGACCGGCGCTATATGGTGCCGTGGCTGATGCAGATATTGTTGGCTGCGCGTGCCGGCGGCCTCGATGTCGTCGATGGCGTCTTCAACGATTTCCGCGATGCCGACGGCCTGGCGCGCGAATGTGCCGAGGCGGTCGCCATGGGATTCGACGGCAAGAGCGTCATCCACCCGGCACAGATCGAGGCGGTCAACAAGTCGTTTTCGCCCTCGGAGGTGGCCTTGACGGAAGCCCGCGCCATCCGGGATGCTTTCGCCAGGCCGGAGAACGCCGGCAAGGGCGTCATCGGCCTGGATGGCAGAATGGTTGAGCGCCTGCATCTCGCCCAGGCCGAAAGACTTCTCGCCAAGGCCGGGTCGATTGGCGCATGATAACGAAGATTACAGCATAGGATCGACCCGATGCGACTCTACCGTTTCCTCACCGAAGTCGACGATTCCAAATTCTGTCACAAGGTGACCGCGGCCTTGAACAAGGGCTGGCACCTCTACGGTTCGCCCAGCTACGCCTACGACAAGAAGGGCAAGGTCATGCGATGCGGCCAGGCCGTGGTGAAGGATGTCGATGGCCAGGAATACAAGGCAGGCGAAACCAAGCTGGGCGACTGGTAGGACTTTTCCTTGCCCCTTCAGGAAGAGGTGCCGAGCGAAACGAGGCGGATAGGGCGTTTAGTTCTGAATCGCTCTAAAGCGGACAGTCCTACTCCGCCGCTTCCTCGAGCTTTTCCATGTCGTCGTCGGACAGGCCGAAATGGTGGCCGATCTCGTGGATCAGAACATGGGTGACGATGTCGCCCAGCGTCTCCTCGTTCTCGGCCCAGTAGTCGAGGATGGCGCGGCGGTAGAGCGTTATCCGGTTCGGCCCCTCGCCGGTCGCCGGGTTCCAGCGCTCGGCAATGCCGCGCCCCTCGAACAGGCCGAGCAGATCGAACGGCGTTTCCAGCGACAAATCGTCCATAATCTCGTCGGTGGGGAATTCCGCCATCTGGATGACGATCTCGCCGGTCAGTGTACGGAAATCCTCGGGCAGATGCGCATAGGCCTCCAGCGCCAGGAACTCCAGTTCCTCCAGCGAGGGCGACAGTTCGCCATGCCAGGTGCGTGTCTTGTAGATGCGGGCCATTCTTCGTCCTTCGTCTCGCGGCATATAGGCTTTTGTACGGGACTCGGCAAACGACGCTCATGCCCGGCGGGGGCGTTTCGAAAACAACAGGAATAAATTCTTTTCTTCGTGGCGCTTGACTCTTGGTCGGGCCTCGGGAATCTATAGGAACATAACAGGAACAAATAAGCAGGAAGCACCGCCATGGCGACGCACGCCGTGGCGCAGGAGACACTTTGTGCCCTGCGCCGGGAAATCGCGAGGATAGAAGGCACGCTGCCCGAACGGTTCGCCGAACCCGGTCAGGAGGGCGCAGTCGTGCTGCGCCACAACGGCCGCCCTGGCGGCGAGTCGGGCCTGCTCATTACCGGAGTCCCAGCCCTGGACGAAGCGCTGGGCGGCGGGATTTCCAAGGCAGCGTTGACCGAAATCCACGGCCAGCATGCCCGCGAAGCCGGCGCCGGGGCGGGTTTCGTGCTGGCGCTGGTCAGCCTCCTGCTGAAACAGGCGCCGCCAAAGCCGGTTCTGTGGATCGGCACATCGGGGGTTTTCGCCGAAGCGGGCCTGCCCTATGCGCATGGGCTTTCCCGCCTGTTCGGCATCATGCCGCAGGGCCTGCTGTTCGCCGAAGCGCCGAGACCGGTCGATGCGCTGTGGATCGCCGAGGAGGCGGCTGGGCTGAAGACACTGGCGACCGTCGTCATCGAGATCTCAGGCAACCCGCAACGGCTGGACCTGACGGCGACGCGCCGGCTGCACCGCCGCGCCACCGAGGCGGGCCGGCCCGTCTTCCTGCTCAGGCAATCGGCAGAGGCCGAGGCGACCGCCGCGCCCCTTCGCTTCGCCGTCGCCCCGGCGCCGGCCGGGCAGCGGCATATCCTTGGCCGGCCGCTCGCTGGTTCCATCGGGCCTCCGGCCTTCGCCATCACTCTCGACAAGAACCGTCTGGCGCCTTTGGCGCACTTCGTCCTGGAATGGAACGCCGATGAACGCACCTTTGAATCTCGCGACGCAGTCCGGCACGACAGGCCACAGGATCCTGTCGCTCTGGTTCCCTTACCTCAGCACCGACCGGATTTGGCGGCAACGGCTGGGCCGCGCATGGCTTACGGCCTGTTCCGCTTTCCCCCCGCTGCTCGTCAGCCATCGTGACGGCAACGCGCAGCGCATCGCCGCGCTCGACCATCGCGCGGAGATGCTGAAACTGAAGCGCGGCATGGGCGTTGCCGATGCGCGCGCCATGCATCCTTCGATCGAAATCGTCGAGGCAGACCCCGAAGCCGACCGCCGCCTGCTCGAAGGCCTCGCCGACTGGTGCGACCGCTACACGCCCCTGGTGGCGCTTGACGGGACCGACGGGCTTTTCCTCGACATCACCGGTTGCAGCCACCTGTTCGGCGGCGAGGAACCCCTTGTCGCCGACATGCTGCGCCGCTTTTCCGAACAGGGTCTCGAGGCCAGCGCCGCCGTCGCCGCAACGGCCGGAACCGCTTGGGCGATCACCCGTTTTCGCGGCAATATCGTCGTGCCCGATGGCGTCGAATGCGACTGGCTTTCGCCCTTGCCGCCCGCTGCGCTGCGGCTCGACGGCAAGACATGCACCGCTCTCGACAGCGTTGGCCTGCGCACGATCGAGGCGGTCATGGCGGCGCCCCGCGCGCCGCTTGTCCGCCGCTTTGGCAAGGCGCTTGTCCTGCGTCTTGATCAGGCGCTCGGCCGGATCGACGAAGCGCTGTCGCCGCGCATGCCGCTGCCGGAACTGTCGGCCGAGCGCCCGTTGGCCGAACCCGTCATGATGGTGGAAGACATCGAGCGCATCATCCTTCTCCTCGCCATTGCGCTCCAGGAAGCGCTGGAAAGGCGCGGCGTAGGCGCGCTCGGCCTGCGGCTCTTCCTGTTCCGCGTCGACGGCGCCGTCAGCCGGCTCTCCGTCCATCTGTCGCAGCCGGCGCGCGCCGCGGACCGGATGGCAAAACTTTTTCACGAACGGTTGGCGGCACTTGGCGATAGCCTCGACGCCGGCTGCGGCTTCGATCTCGTCAGGCTCGCGGTGGAATCGGTTGCGCCGCTTGCCGCACGGCAGGTCGATCTTGGCCATGCGGAGCGCGACGACGACACCGACCTGGCCATGTTCGTCGACCGCGTCTGCGCCCGGCTGGGCCGCAACGCCGTGCGCCGGCCGGTTCCCGTCGCCAGCCATATGCCGGAACGGGCAGTGGCTTTTTCATCCTTCGCCAATGCCGCCAAGATCGTCGAGGCCGCGCTGCCGGCCTGGGCGGAGCGCCCGATGCGTTTGCTCCGCCAGCCCGAACATGTCGAGGTCGTGGCCGAAGTCCCGGAGGGTCCGCCCCTGCAATTCCGTTGGCGACGCGCACATTACCGCATTGCCCGTGCCGAAGGGCCGGAGCGGATTAGCCCGGAGTGGTGGCTTGCGAGCTTGCCACCCTTCGAGAAAAAGGACGGTGAAACGGATCCAGATCACGAAAAGCGCCGCAAACAGGCCGCAGCGCTGAAAACGACGCGTTCGGTTCGCGATTATTTCCAGGTCGAGGATACCGACGGCCGGCGCTACTGGCTTTACCGCCAGGGATCGTACGGCAATGCCGATTCGCCCCCGCGCTGGTTCCTGCACGGCATCTTCGCATGAGGCCGACGCTACCGCCCTGCAACACGCCAATTGAACCGCGCTATATCGAGTTCGGCGCGCAGTCGAATTTTTCTTTCCTGCGCGGGGCTTCCAGCCCCGAGGATTTGGTGAAAACCGCTTGTCTGCTGGGTCATGCCGGCATGGGTCTTGCCGACCGCAACACGGTTGCCGGCGCGGTGCGCGCCTGGAGCGCGTCGAAGCATATCCAGCTTGCCGACGCGGAGCCCGTGCACCTGCCCTATCATCCCGGTTGCCGTCTCGTCTTTGCCGACGAAACGCCCGACATCCTCGCCTACCCACAGGACCGCCAGGGTTGGGGGCATCTGTGCCGCATGCTGACCCAGGCCAATCTGCGCGACGAGACGGAGAAGGGCGCGACGCTTCTCAAGCGCGCCGACCTTCTGGAATGGGGGGATCGCATGTCGCTTGCGGTCCTGCCCGATCTCGCGGTCGATGAAGACACGACATTGACCCTGCTGCGCGGCCTGAAGCATCGGTTCGGCGACGACATCCGTCTGGCCGCCGCCCCCGCCTATCACGGCGACGACCGTTTCCGTCTGGAGAAAGCCGCGGCTTTGGCTGGTGCGGCGAAAATGCCGCTGATGGCCACCAACGACGTGCTCTATCACGTATCCGAGCGCCGCCCGCTGCAGGACGTGCTGACCGCCATCCGGCTGAACAAGACTGTCGCCGAGGCCGGGTTCGCCCTGGAAGCCAACGCCGAGCGCCACATGAAGTCCGGTTTTGAAATGGCCCGCCTGTTCCGCCGCCATCCGGAAGCGCTGGACGAGACTCTGCGCTTTGCTGAAAACCTGACTTTCTCGCTCGATGAATTGAAGCACAATTATCCCGAGGAAGCGACCGAGGAAGGCGTCGATCCGCAGACCGAACTGGAGCGGTTGACCTGGAAAGGCGCCCACCGGCGCTATCCCGGCGGCATTCCGCAAAAAGTCACCGGCCTGATCCACCATGAACTGGCGATCATCGCGGAGAAGATCTATGCCCGGTATTTCCTGACCGTGAATGACATCGTCCGCTTCGCACGGGAAAAGGCGGATGTCCTGTGCCAGGGACGCGGCTCGGCGGCCAATTCCGTCGTCTGTTTCTGTCTCGGCATTACTGCGGTCGATCCCATGATCATGGGCGTGGATCTGTTGCTGGAGCGGTTCATCTCGACGGAGCGCGACGAACCGCCCGACATCGACGTCGATTTCGAACATGAGCACCGCGACAAGATCATCGCCTACATCTACGAGAAATACAGCCAGAAGCACACCGCGCTGGCTGCGGCGGTGATTTCCTATCGCGGCCGCTCCGCCCTGCGCGAAGTCGGCAAGGCGATGGGACTTTCCGACGATGCGCGCAGCGCGCTCTCCGGCTCGGTCTGGGGCTGGTGGTCGTCCACGCTGGGCGAGCACGAAGCCAAGGCTGGCGGCCTCGATCTGGAACAGGCCATATCCCGCCACGTCATTGATCGCTCCAATGAGATCATGGGCTTTCCCCGCCATCTTTCGCAGCATGTTGGCGGCTTCGTCATCACCAAGGACCGGCTCGACGAAATCGTCCCGGTCATGAAAACGGCCATGCCCGAACGCAAGATGATCGAATGGGACAAGGACGACCTCGATGCCGTCGGCCTCCTCAAGGTCGATGTCCTGGCGCTCGGCATGCTCACCTGCTTGAAGCGGGCCTTCATCCTCCTGGAAGATCACTATCGGGTCCGCGACGAATACGGCCGGCCGGTCACCCTGGCGACGTTGCCGCAGGAAGACCCCAAGGTCTATGACATGATCTGCCGGGCCGACACGCTCGGCGTTTTCCAGATCGAATCGCGCGCGCAGATGTCGATGCTGCCACGGCTGCGGCCACGCAAGTTTTATGACCTCGTCATCGAAGTGGCGATCGTTCGCCCTGGTCCCATCCAGGGCAACATGGTGCATCCCTATCTGCGTCGCCGTACGGGGGTGGAAAAGATCGACTATCCGAGCCCGGTGCTGGAAGCGATCCTGAAAAGGACGCTGGGCGTGCCGCTGTTCCAGGAACAGGCGATGAAGATCGCCATCGACGCCGCCGGCTTCAAACCGGGCAAGGCCGATCAGTTGCGCCGATCGATGGCGACGTTTCGGCGCAATGGCACAATCGACGGCCACAAGCGTGAATTCATCGAAGGCATGGTCGTCAACGGCTATGAGAAGGAGTTCGCCGAGCGCTGCTTCAGCCAGATCGAAGGCTTTGGCGACTATGGCTTCCCGGAAAGCCACGCGGCTTCCTTCGCCCTGCTCGTCTATGCATCCTGCTGGTTCAAGACCTTTTACCCGGACGTCTTCTGCGCCGCCAACCTCAATTCCCAGCCCATGGGCTTCTATGCCCCGGCGCAGCTCATCCGCGACGCACAGGACCACGGCATTGAAATCAAACCTGTCGACATCAATCACTCCGATTGGGCCTGCACACTGGTCAAGGGCGGCTTCCAGCCGGCTCGGGTCGCCGCGCGCCATGTCGAAATGCGGCCGGTCATCAAATCCATGCGGGCTGTGCGGCTCGGCTTCAATCAGGTCAAAGGCCTGTCCGAAGCGCGTATGAACGCCTTCGTCGCACGGCGCGAGGCTGGCTACACTTCAGTGCGCGACGTCTGGCTGCGGTCGGGTCTCGAGGTGCGGGAGATCGAATGCCTCGCCAATGCCGATGGCTTTCGCTCTATAGGCCTCGACCGCCGGGCTGCGCTTTGGGCGGTCAGGGCTCTGGGCGACAGGAGCACGGCCAATCTGCCGCTGCTCGATCAACCGGGGCTTGTCCTGACTGACAATGAGCCTGAGACCCGGCTTCCGGTCATGCCG
Organism: Mesorhizobium sp. BE184; assembly: GCF_031457045.1. Taxonomy (NCBI): domain Bacteria; kingdom Pseudomonadati; phylum Pseudomonadota; class Alphaproteobacteria; order Hyphomicrobiales; family Phyllobacteriaceae; genus Mesorhizobium; species Mesorhizobium sp. BE184. Next base: position 934,473 of record NZ_JAVDVU010000002.1, on the reverse strand, counting down.
CTGGGCGAGCATGTCCTGCATGATTACCGCTCGCTCGGCATGTCGCTCAAGGCGCATCCGATTTCCTTCCTGCGCCGGCGGCTTGGCCGGTCTGGCGTCACCCCTAACATAAGGCTGGCCGCCATCGCCAACGGTCGCAGGGTCTCTGTCGCCGGTCTGGTGCTGGTGCGCCAGCGTCCCGGCAAGGGCAATGCCATTTTCCTGACCCTGGAAGATGAGGAAGCGATCGCCAATATCATCGTCTGGAATCGGGATTTCGAACGTCTTTTGCCAGTGATCATGGGTTCGAAATTCATCCGCGTCACCGGCAAGCTTCAATCGGCCTCCGGTGTCGTCCATATCGTCGCCGAGCGGATGGAGGATCTTTCTTCCTGGCTGGGCGTCCTGCGCGATCCCGAAGACACGGCTGAAGAAAAGGGCGTTTCCGAAATGGCGGTCCGCGAGGTCAGGGAGGTCATGCCGAAAGGGCGCAATTTCCAGTGACAAACCGCGTTTGCGGCCGATCTGCTGGAGCAATCAAGGGCCTGCGAAGCTCGCGCATGCGTACAACCGATCGAGTAGAACCATCGCCCTAACCGTCATCGCCGCCGGTTGGCCGCGCTTCTGAGGGCAGCATGATCGGAATACCGTCCCGAACCGGGTAAGCCAGCCGCGCCAGCCTAGACACCAGTTCGCCATGTTCGCCATCCCAGACCAGCGGCCCCTTGGTCAGCGGACACGCCAGCAGTTCGAGAAGTTTAGGATCCACCTGCGCTTTACCGGGTTCACGGTCCTGGGCCATCGAAGTCTCGCTTGCTCTTGCAGGCCTCACTATTGCAGGCTCGAGCCGAAATCGTCGGCATCGCGCGCCAGCGCCATTTCGGTGATCGCAACCAGCGTCTCCGCTCGCGTTTTCAGGTCCGCGGCCTCCAGCAGCGCCTGCTTCTCCGCCGGACCATAGGGCGCCATCATCGAAAGCGCGTTGACCAACATCGTATTGTCGGCGCGGCTTACGCTTTCCCAATCGGCCTCCAGGTCGTTCGCCTGGAGATAAGCTCGAAACGTCTTCAACAGAGATGGCCGGTCGATTTCGTTAGAGGACTGGTCGTCTTGCAGATCGGCCAGAAACGGCATTATCCGGCATTGCCGGAAAGGCGTCTTCGCCGCCATCTCCTGCGCCACCCTGAAGCGGCAGACGCCCTGCAGCGAGATCAGGTATCGTCCGTCCCCGGTTTCGGCAAAGGAGGTGATGCGCCCCAGACAGCCGACATTGCACAATTCGGGCTCGCCATCGGCACGAACAGCGCCCTCGAGACTTGGCTGGATGATTCCGATCAGGCGGTGGTCGGCCAGCACGTCATCCAGCATCTGCAGATAGCGCGGCTCGAAAACATTGAGCGGCATGCGGCCGCCCGGCAACAGCAACGCACCGGCAAGTGGAAAGACCGGAACCGTCTGGGGCAGATCCTTGTCGCGCCGATAATGTGCGTTACCTGCCTGCACTGATCATCCCAGTCCCATCGACAAATATTCCCCAGTTGATCTGGCCGGCAATCGCGGCATGGCAAGCTTGATCAGGAAAATAACAGCGACGAAAGCTTCCTGCGCGACGAAAGCGTCGCCTCATCGGTCACTCCCCAGGCCTCGAAAAACTGCAGCAGCTGCGTTCGCGCCGCATCGTCCTGCCAGCCGCGGTCGGTCCTGATGATGGCAAGCAGGCTGTCGGCCGCTTTTTCCCGATCGCCGTGCGCATTCTGGATCATCGCCAGATCGAACCGCGCCTGATGGTCCTTCGGGTTTTCGGCCAGACGCTTTTCGAACTCCGCGGCGTCGCCCAGCGAAGCGGCCTGATCGGCCAGCGCCATCTTGGCGCGGACTGCGGCCAGGGCCGGCGCGTCCTTCTTCGCCTCCGGCGCGCCGTCCAGCAGCGCCCCGGCGCCCTCCCTGTCTCCGGCCTCGAACAGCAAATCCGCCAGTCCGGCAATCGCCTCGACCGAGTCGGGAGCCTGCTGCAGGACGGCGTCATAAAGGCCGGCGGCAGCCTGGATGTCACCCTTGGCGCGCGCTTCCGCTGCCGCCGCCAAGGTTTCATCGAGCTTTGGTTGCGCGCCGTTCTTGCCTGCCAGTTTGGTGATGAACTCTTCCACCTGACTTTCAGGAATGGCGCCCATGAAGCCGTCGACGGGCTGCCCGTTGCTGAAGGCAATGACCGCCGGAATGGACTGGATGCCGAGCTGTCCGGCAATCGAGGGGTGCTCGTCGATATTCATCTTGACCAGTTTCACCCGGCCGCCGGCATTCCTGACCACCTTTTCGAGAACCGGCGTGAGCTGCTTGCACGGATTGCACCACGGAGCCCAGAAATCCACCAGGACAGGCTGGGTTCGCGATTCCTGAATGACGTCGGCGGTAAAAGTCGCCGTCGTGGTGTCCTTGATGATGTCGGCAGCGGCAGCCGGCGCTGCGCTTGCCGGGCCGCCATCGCCGCCGAACTGGACAGTGGTGGTGTACTGGCCGCCCGCGGCGCGAAATGGATTGTCGTTGTTCGTCGTCATCTGGCCCTTCGCCGCGTCCTGCTCAATTTCGATATCGAAGACCGCAACCCGGTCTGCCGTGCCCACGCATGTGGCGATCACGCGGCCACTTTCAAGATGACGGGATCGTGCCCTGTCGCCTTGATGAACGAGAGCAAATCGCCTGCGGCAATCGACGTCGTCGCCTCATTGGTCAGCGGATGCGCGTTGATGACCGCATTTTGCATCAACGCCTCATCGAGGACAAGCTTGACCTCCAGCCGGGCGTCATTGATGAGCCCGAATACGGTGACCGCACCCGGAACGACGCCCAGCAGCTCCATCAGTTTTTCAGGCCTCCCAAAAGAGACACGGCCGGCGGCGCCGATCAGATGGTGTATCTGCTTCAGATCGACCGACGCCTCTTCATCGACGGTCACCAGGAAGTAATGGTCCTTCTTGTCCTTCAAAAAGAGGTTCTTGGTGTGCCCTCCGGGGATTTCACCGCGCAGCGCCTGCGAATCGGCCACGGTGAAAAGCGGCGGGTGACGCAGCGTCGAAACCGCAATTCCCAGTTCGTCGAGGAAAGCAAAAAGGTCTTCTTCAGATTTTGGCATTGGATCATCCGCACCGTCGAACTGCCGTTTTTGGCCAAGATGACAAAAGAGACAAGAGGCTTGTGCTTCTTTGTGTTTTATTGCGGCTCTCGATGATGTGAGAGCGAGCTTTCCACGTCTCCAGCGCGAAGGTTTCAAAGTCCACGATTTCCCTGTTGCAATCGCCGCGCTCTTCGGCCATATAGGCGCGGCTTGCGGCCAAGGCCGCGCGAGCGGGTGTAGCTCAGGGGTAGAGCACAACCTTGCCAAGGTTGGGGTCGAGCGTTCGAATCGCTTCACCCGCTCCAAATCTTCTTAATTCTGAAGTGCTTAGAGGCTCGGATATCCGGGCCTTTTTGCTGTCTGGAATCTTGTTCGGTGGCCGGCAAAACGCATGCGCGCAGGGCCTCTCCATGCTAGGAGAGATCAATGGCGCAGAAGAAAGCATTCGAAGTCGATTCCTGGCTGGCAAGACCGGACCCGCGGTTTTCAATCGTGCTGATCTATGGTCCCGATCGAGGGCTTGTCGCCGAGCGGAGCAGAGACTTCGCCAAGAAAACCGGTCTCGCCCTCGACGACCCGTTTTCCGTGGTCAAGCTCGATGCGGCCGACATCGACCGTGAAGAGGGCCGCCTTCTCGACGAGGCGCGCACTGTCCCGATGTTCTCGGATCGGCGACTTCTATGGGTGCGAAATGCCGGCGCGCAGAAAGGCCTGACCGAAGACATCAAGGCTCTGGCTGCCGATCCGCCCGGCGATGCGATCATTCTGGTCGAAGCCGGCGACCTCAAGAAGGGCGCCGCGCTGCGCGCTCTGGTGGAGAGCGCCGCAAACGCCATCGCTCTGCCATGCTACTCCGACAGCGGCCGCGACATCGACCAGCTTATCGATGAGGAATTGACCAAGGCGGGGATGACCATCAGCCTCGAAGCCAGGCACACGCTGCGCCGCAGTCTGGGCGGCGACAGGCTGGCTTCGAGAGGCGAGGTGGCCAAGCTTGCGCTCTTTGCCCACGGCGCCGGCGAAGTTGGTCTTGATGACGTGAGAGCCTTGACCGGCGACGTATCGGGTCAGTCCTTCGACAATGCGCTGGATGCTTTGCTGGAAGGGCGGGTCGAGGATTTCGATACCGCATTCAGCCGGCAGTGCCAGGCAGGCGGGCACCCATTTCAGGCGCTGTTGACCGTCATGCGACAATTCCAGTCCCTGCATGCCATGCGCGCAGTGCTGGACACCGACCGGAAGAGCGCTGCCGCAATCGTCGCCTCAGCACGTCCTCCGGTATTCTTTAGCCGGCGAAAGTCTGTCGAAAAGGCTCTTGAACGATGGAATTCCGAGGCGCTTTCCCGTGCTCTGACACGCTTGCAGGCCGCCGTTCTTCAGACCCGGCGCCGTTCCGACATGTCGATCGCCGTGGCCAGGCAGGCATTGCTTGGAATTGCCGTTGAAGGCGCCCGTCTTTTGAAACAACGGGAATAACCAGAGCCGGCTAAATATCACCGTTCCTGCTTCAGCCGCCGGCACAGTTCATCGAGTTGGTCCAGTGTCCGATAGGCGATGCGAAGGTGTCCGCCGTGGTTTTTGTGGGCTATCGATACCTGCATTCCCGTCACGTCGGTCAAAAGCTTCTCGAGCGCCAGAGTATCGGTATCTTTCTCATGCGAACTGCTGGACTTGCCGCCACCCTCCCGGGCTGCCGGCATTTGCGCCAGTGCTTCGGCCTGACGAACGGATAACCCGTCCTCGACGATCCGCTTAGCCAGCCCTGCCGGATCCTGAGCCGTCACCAGCGTCCTGGCGTGACCGGCGGAAAGCGCTCCGTCGACCAGCATGTCGCGTATCACCTCCGGAAGCTTCAGCAGACGCAGCGTGTTGGCGACATGGCTACGGCTTTTGCCGATCACCTGTCCGAGATCGGCCTGGCTGTAGCCGTGATCGTCGATCAATTGCTGATAGCCCAGCGCCTCTTCGACCGGATTGAGATCGGCGCGCTGCACGTTCTCAATGATGGCGAGTTCAAGTGCCGTACGATCGTTGACGTCGCGGACGATAACGGGGATTTCAGCAAGCCCGGCGCGCTGCGCCGCCCGCCAGCGGCGCTCGCCGGCGATGATTTCGAATCTGTCGCTTTGTTGGGGCGACGGTCGCACGACGACCGGCTGCACCACGCCATGCTCGCGAATCGACTGCGCGAGGTCGGCAAGATCTGCCTCGCCGAAGCTGCGCCTCGGGTTCTTGGGATTGGGCGAGACGAATTCGATCGGAACCCGGCCATCCGCTGAAGCCCGCGGCCTTTCGGCCGTCTCAACGGGACGGTCCATTTCGCCGATCAGAGCTGCCAGGCCTCGGCCGAGGCGTTTTCTTGCCGGATCTTCAGTCATGCTTCTTCCAGATCGTTTCGATATCGAATCAATTATGCGGCCCTCAAGCGGCGTTCCCGGCGGATCACCTCCGAAGCAAGCTGCAAATAGGCTTGGCTGCCTGAGCACTTCAAATCATACAGAATTGCCGGCTTGCCATAGGATGGAGCCTCGGAAACGCGCACGTTACGGGGAATGACGGTCTCGTAGACCTTTTCACCCATATGCGCCCGCACATCCTGCACAACCTGGTTGGCGAGATTGTTCCGGCCGTCGAACATGGTCAGGACGATTCCCTGGATCGTGAGGTCGGGATTGATCGAGGCCCGCACCTGTTCGACAGTCTCAAGCAACTGGCTCAACCCCTCAAGCGCGAAAAACTCGCACTGGAGCGGAACCAGCACCGAATCCGCTGCCGCCATGGAGTTCAAGGTCAGCAAATTCAGTGAAGGCGGGCAATCGATGAGAATATAGCTGAAATCAGGCGTTCTCAGGGTCGATTCGCGAATCGCGTTGCGTAGCCGCAGCACACGATCCGGCGAGGCGGCGATCTCCATCTCGACGCCGAGCAGATCCAGGGTCGATGGCACGACGAATAGCCCAGGCACGGCCGTCGCCATCGCGGCGCCTTCCAGCGTCAGTTCACCCATCAGCACATCGTATGACGAAACGGCGCGATCGCGCCGATCGATACCCAGACCTGTACTGGCATTGCCCTGCGGGTCGAGATCGACGATCAGCACCCGCTCGCCAATGGCCGCCAGGGCCGTGGCGAGGTTGATCGCCGTCGTCGTCTTGCCGACCCCGCCCTTCTGATTGGCGACTGTAATGATTCGTGGGCCGCTATGATTCATGATATATGCCGAATATATGCCGATAATTCAGGTCATTAATCCGGTTTCTTCGACACGGATCGTACATTTCTAAATTCGAGAACGACGCCTTCCGGATCGACCAGACTGGGATGTTCTATCAGATCGAAAGCCCAGTGGTGAGCGCTTTCTGCCACCTCCTGCCGATAATCCCGTCCTTTATGGAACAGACCGGTTGCACCGTTCGTCAGCCACGGCGCAGCGAGGTCCAGTAAGGCGACCAGGGGCGCCACGGCGCGGGCGGTAACAATTTCGGGCTGGGGCACCAGTTGATAGCAATCATGAATTCGCTGGGCAAATACATGCGCGGGGAGGCCGAATTGACCGATTGTGGTTTGTAGAAATGACGCTTTTTTCCGGTTGCTTTCAACCAAACGGATGAATCCGCGGCGCTCTTGCAAAAGAAATGCCACCACAATTCCCGGAAATCCACCGCCCGAGCCCAGGTCCAGCCAGTTCGTTGCGTCAGGGGCAATTGACATTAGCTGGGCGCTGTCCAGCACATGGCGCCGCCAAATCTCACCCTCCGTTGAAGATGCGACAAGGTTTATACGCTGGTTCCACTTGCGGAAAAGCTGCTCGAAGGCCTGAAGCCCCTCAAATGTTTCACGTGAAACGGGTCCCGCGACCGCCCGGAGACTCTCGATGGTTGCGGCAGTCAAGCCGCACCTTTTCGGAGGAGCTCTGCATTCCGAACATGGGCGATCACCAAACCAAGCGCCGCCGGGGTCATCCCCTCCATCCGTTGCGCCTCGGCAACGGAGCGCGGCCGGCGATCCCGCATCTTTTGCCGCAGTTCGTTCGAAAGACCAGGAATCATGGAGAAATCGAGACTGTCCGGAATGAGGCGAGCTTCTTCGTGGCGCAACTGCTCAACGTCCGCTCGCTGCCGATCGAGATAGACAGCGTATTTGGCCTCTGTCTCAAGGGTTTCGGCGGTCCTGGCATCGATATCGCCAAATTGAGGTTCGATACGAGCCAGCCATTCCACGCTTACGTCCGCATGGGACAGCAACTCATAGGCCGACCGACGGACGCCGTCCTGATTGACCGCCAGTCCATACCTTGCGGCTTCATTGGGCGTCAAAGTGGTCTGGAGGGCCAAATTCTTCGCTTTCTGGAAACGATCCTGGACGAGACGAAACCGCTGCCGCCTCGCTTCCCCTACGATTCCAAGGGCTTCTGCCCTCGGCGTCAGGCGTTCATCGGCATTGTCCGCTCGCAGTGAAAGCCGAAATTCCGCCCTGGACGTGAACATGCGGTAGGGTTCGGCTATGCCTCGACTGGTCAGATCGTCGACCATAACTCCCAGATAGGCCTCCGAACGGCTCAGCACCACGCCGTCGGCGCCGGAAGCGCGGCGGGCGGCATTGACCCCGGCAAGGAGACCTTGCGCTGCAGCCTCCTCATACCCGGTGGTGCCGTTGATCTGTCCGGCCAGAAAAAGCCCGGTCACACGCCGCGTCTCCAGCGACGGCGCAAGCTCACGCGGATCGATATGGTCGTACTCGATGGCGTAACCGGGCTGCAACATTGTCGCGCGCCCAAGTCCGGGAATGGTCTTTAGGACTTCCAACTGGACTTCTTCCGGTAATGAGGTCGAAATGCCGTTGGGGTAAACGGTAGTATCGTCCAGCCCTTCCGGCTCCAGAAAGATTTGATGACCTTCCCTGTCACCGAACTTGACGATTTTGTCTTCGATGGACGGGCAGTAACGTGGGCCCACTCCTTCGATCGAACCGGAATACATGGCCGAACGCCCGAGATTCTCCCGTATGACATCATGTGTGGCGGGGGTAGTCCGGGTGATCCCGCATTCGATCTGCGGGTTGACGATTCCATCCGTCATCAACGAGAACGGCACAGGATCGGCATCGGCAGCTTGCATGTCGAGGCCGGCCCAGTCGATGGTCTGTCCATCGAGCCGGGGAGGCGTTCCGGTCTTGAGGCGCCCGAGCCGGAAACCAATGCGGGACATGGCCGCGGAGAGGCCGATCGATGCCGGCTCATTCATCCGCCCGGCGGTGATCTTGCGTTCGCCGATATGAATCAATCCACGCAGGAACGTGCCCGTGGTCAGAACAATGGCCCCGCAGCGGATACGGCGCCCATCGGCCAGAACAACACTTGTCGTTCTTTCATTCTGGACTATCAGGTCAGCAACTTCGCCTTCGATCACCGAAAGTCCCGATTGCTCAAGAATCGCCGTCTGCATTGCCTGGCGATAAAGCTTCCGGTCTGCTTGCGTCCGCGGTCCACGCACCGCCGGACCCTTGCGCCGGTTGAGGAGACGAAACTGAATTCCGGCGGCGTCTGCGACCCGGCCCATCAGCCCGTCCATCGCGTCGATCTCGCGCACCAGATGGCCCTTGCCGAGGCCCCCGATGGCCGGATTGCAGGACATCGCACCGATTGTATTGAAGGACAGCGTTACCAACGCCGTGTGGGCGCCAAAGCGCGCCGCGGCGGCGGCGGCCTCGCAACCCGCATGTCCTCCGCCGACCACAACCACATCGAAATTCAAATCCATGGGTCCATATCCGCCATCATCAGCGTTTCACGTGAAACGACAAGCACCGGTGCATGTTTCACGTGAATCACTTCCCTATACAAAATTGACCGAAAATGACATCGAGCAGTTCTTCGGTATCGATACTGCCAACGATCCGGCCAAGCTGGTCAGCGGCCAGGCGCAAATCCTCGGCATGAAGTTCAGCGCCGCGACCGCGGCCAGCCAGGCATACGAGCAGGAATTCCCGGCACCCCCTCAGCAATTCGACATGGCGGAGCCTCGACGGCAAGATATCGCCATGGAACCCAGCCGCCGACGCCGCGCGGCGTTTCAGTTCATCGAGCAGAATATCAAGCCCGGCCTCAGTCCTGACCGAGATTGCCATGTCATACTGATGCCGGTCTTCTCCATCGGGCACCAGATCGAGCTTGGTGCCTATCCGCAGCACTGCCGACGAGAGCGTCGGAAGCTTCGGGTCGGCAGGCGAAACCATATCGGTGAGCAGGAGAACGAGGTCAGCGCCGTCCAACCGCCCCTTCGCCCGTTCGATCCCGATCGATTCCACCTTTCCCGCACCGTCGCGCAAACCCGCCGTATCCGTTATCCGCACGGGCAATCCGCCCAGATCCAGCGTCACCTCCAGCAAGTCGCGTGTGGTGCCCGGCTCGTCCGTTACGATGGCTACCTCACGCCGCGCCAATGCATTGAAAAGACTGGATTTTCCGGCATTGGGAGCGCCGACGATAACCACGTCAAAGCCGTCGCGAATGATCTCTGCAGCGTGGAATCCATCAATGTGATTCTGAATTTCCGCAGCGAGCGCCTCCACATCCGTCCACACCGACGACGCGACCGATCCCGGTACATCGTCCTCGTCGGCAAAATCGATCTCCGCTTCGATCATGGCGCGGGCGTGCACCAACCGTTGCCGCCAGCCGAGATAGAGTTCGCTCTGTGCGCCGCCAGCATTGGCCGCCGCAAAACGTCGCTGCGCCTCGGTCTCGGCGGCGATCAAATCCGCCAAAGCCTCGGTCTCCACCAGATCGAGCTTGCCGTTGAGAAAGGCGCGCCGGGTGAATTCCCCCGGCTCTGCCAGGCGCACGCCGTCGATGGATGTCAGGGCTTCGATCATCGACACGACAACGGCGCGGCCGCCATGCACATGGAATTCGACGACGTCCTCGCCGGTAAAGCTGGCCGGGCCTGGAAAAAAAAGCATCAGACCGCGATCGATCCTCTCGCCAGCGGCATTGCTGAAATCAGCGACCACTGCTTTCCGGGGTGAAAAAGCAGCTCCGTTAACGATCGTTTCGAGAGCGAATCGACAGTGGTGGCCCGACAGACGGATCACCGCCACTCCAGCTGGCAGCCTGCCGCTCGACAAAGCAACGATGGAGTGTGTGAAATTCATTGCCGCGGAACCGGATAGCCATAGTTTGATCTGAAGTCTCTAGGGATGCCGACATGAACCAGCCGCCACATAATCTGCTCGACAAGGAAGCCAGCCCGTATCTGCGACAGCACGCCGGCAATCCCGTTCATTGGCGGGGCTGGTCGGCAGCCTCCCTGGCGGAAGCGCAGGCGCTGGACCGGCCAATTCTTCTGTCGATCGGCTACGCCGCTTGCCACTGGTGTCATGTCATGGCGCACGAAAGCTTCGAAAGCCAGGAAACCGCCGCCCTAATGAACCGTCTCTTCGTCAATATCAAGGTGGACAGGGAGGAGCGGCCCGATATCGACCAGATCTACATGGCTGCCTTGTCGGCTATGGGAGAGCAGGGCGGTTGGCCGCTTACCATGTTTCTGACGCCGGAGGGCAAGCCATTCTGGGGCGGGACTTATTTTCCGCCAGAGCCCCGATATGGGCGCCCTTCCTTTGGGCAAGTCCTCGAGGCCATCGCCAAGAGCTGGAACGAGAAGAAGGACGATCTGACAAACAGCGCCCACGCCTTGTCCAGCCATGTCGAGGCTCAGCTCTCGAGCACCGCGAGCAAAATCGGACTCGATCCCGATCAGCTCCCGACGCTGGCAGGCAGGATCGGGCAAATGATGGATCCCGAACTGGGCGGCATGCGCGGCGCCCCGAAATTCCCCAACGCACCGTTCATGCATAGCCTTTGGCTGTCGTGGATCGGGACGGGAAATGCCGGACATCGCGATCTCGTACTACTCAGTCTCGAACGTATGCTCGCTGGCGGCATTTACGATCATGCTGGAGGCGGCCTTAGCCGATACTCGACGGACGAGCGCTGGCTGGTGCCTCATTTCGAGAAAATGCTCTATGACAACGCCCAGTTGCTCCGTCTGTGCAATTGGGCGCTGGGCGAAACGGCAAACGATTTGTTCCGGATACGAATCGAAGAAACCATCGCGTGGCTTCTGCGTGAAATGTCTTCATCGGGCGACGGTTTCACGGCCAGCTATGACGCCGACAGCCAAGGTGAGGAAGGGCTATTCTACACGTGGAAGAAAGAAGACATCGACGAAGCGCTCGGGGCCTATTCCTCCTTGTTTTACAATTACTTCTCGCTGGAGAAGCCCCCCGGTTGGGAGGGCGATCCAATTCTGTTCCAGACCAGCGGGCAACAGAGTGCAAGCATCGTCGATGCTCAAAAAGCGGCCGGCCTGAAGGAAGGGCTACTTGCTGCCCGCGCGCGCCGTCCCATGCCCGGTCGGGATGACAAGGTCCTGACCGATTGGAACGGCCTGGCGATCGCCGCCCTTGCTGAATGCGGTCGTTCTCTGGGCCGGGCCCAATGGATAGAACGGGCAGGGAAAGCGTTTGTATCGATACTGGAGTCCTCGCAGGAAGGCAGGCTTCCCCATTCACAGCTTGACCGACAGGCGCTGTTTCCAGCGCTGTCGAGTGACTATGCGGCGATGACCAGTGCGGCGGTGGCCCTGTTCGAAGCGACGTCGGACCGACGATTCCTGAACCATGCCCAGCATTTCATGGAAATGCTCGACCGCTGGCATTTCGATACTGACAGGACAGGCTACTATCTGACGGCTTCCGACTGCGCCGATGTGCCGCTTCGCGTCCGCGGCGACATTGACGAGGCGATCCCGTCCGCCACCGCCCAGATCATCGAGGCCTTGCAGAAGCTGGCGATGGCAACTGGCGATATGAAGCTGCAGGAGAAAGCCATTGTCGTAGCCGAACACGCTTTCGGCCGGGCTTCACGCCAGACCTATGGACAGGTCGGCATCGTCAATGCCTGTGCGGTGGTCATCGAACCGATGAAACTGATCCTCGTCGATGATCCGGACAACCCGGCACTTGTTACGGTAGCGAATCGACACCCGGACCCCAGGCGCGTCGATATCGTTCTGCCTTTGAGCGCAAATGGCGGCGAGGCAACGCTGCCAGACGGAACCCGCCCCGCCACAGACAGGCCTGCGGCCTATCTGTGCATCGGCCAGTTGTGTCATCCGCCGATATGGGATGCGACCGACCTGCAAGCCAGGCTCAGGAAGCGCTGATACCCGGCGCCCCGAGCCACGCGATCGAGAATCAGGCCGTCAGGTATTCATGGAATCGAAGAAGTCGCTGTTGGTCTTGGTCTGCTTGAGCTTGTCGATCAGAAATTCGATGGCGTCGGTCGTGCCCATCGGGGCGAGAATGCGCCGCAGCACAAAAATCTTCTGCAAGTCGGCGCGTGGCACCAGCAGGTCTTCCTTACGCGTTCCGGATTTGAGGATATCCATCGCGGGATAAATCCGCTTGTCGGCCACCTTGCGGTCGAGCTGGATTTCGCAGTTGCCGGTGCCCTTGAACTCTTCGAAGATGACCTCGTCCATGCGGCTGCCGGTATCGATCAGCGCCGTCGCGATGATCGTCAGCGAGCCGCCTTCTTCGATGTTGCGCGCGGCGCCGAAGAAACGCTTCGGCCGCTGCAGGGCATTGGCATCGACACCGCCGGTCAGCACCTTGCCGGACGACGGCACGACAGTGTTGTAGGCACGGCCAAGACGCGTGATCGAATCGAGCAGGATGACAACGTCACGGCCATGCTCAACCAGGCGCTTGGCCTTTTCGATCACCATTTCAGCGACCTGCACGTGGCGAACAGCCGGCTCGTCAAAGGTCGAGGAGATCACCTCGCCCTTCACCGACCGCTGCATGTCTGTGACTTCCTCAGGCCGTTCGTCGATCAGCAGCACGATCAAATAGCATTCAGGATGATTGGCGGTGATCGAGTGCGCGATGTTTTGCATCAGCACCGTCTTGCCGGTACGCGGCTGCGCGTTGATCAACGCGCGCTGGCCCTTGCCGATCGGCGCAACCAGGTCGATCACACGCGGCGAGATGTCCTTACCGGTCGGATTGTCCACTTCCATCCGTAGCCGCTGGGTCGGATAAAGCGGCGTCAGGTTGTCGAAATGGATCTTGTGGCGGATCTTTTCCGGATCGTCGAAATTGATCGTGTTGACCTTGAGTAGCGCGAAATAGCGTTCCCCCTCCTTCGGGCTGCGGATCGGTCCTTCAACAGTATCGCCGGTCTTCAGCGAGAAGCGGCGGATCTGCGACGGCGAAATATAGATGTCGTCGGGACCCGGCAGATAGTTCGCGTTGGCTGATCGCAGAAATCCGAACCCGTCCTGCAGAACTTCAACAACGCCTTCGCCGATGATCTCGATATCCTGTCCGGCCAGCTTTTTCAGGATAGCGAACATCAGCTCCTGCTTGCGCATGACGCTGGCGTTTTCGACCTCGAGCGATTCGGCATAGGCGATCAGCTCAGGTGGCTTCTTGTTCTTGAACTCTGAGAGTTTCATTTCCTGCATGGATAGACTCTGAATGTGCGTCAGGGGAAAATTTTCGGCTGTATGCGAAAGTGCCGGGCGCGGCCGAAAGCAATGAAAAGCGGCGGCGCATGGCGGGAGGAAGACCCGTCTTTTATCGTCGCTCCAGCCAAAGAGCAAGCGGCCTTTTGGCGTTGGCGAAGGTGTTCAGAAAGGCTTCACGATCACCAGGATCACAATGGCGATCATCAGCAATGTGGGTATTTCGTTGACGATACGCCAGTGTCTCGCCGGCTTTTCGTTGCGGTCTTCGGCAAACTTGCGCACGGCGCCGGAAAGATAGCCGTGGACGCCGGACATCAGGACGACCGCCGCGATCTTGGCATGCAGCCAGCCGCCCTGGAAACCGAAGCCTTTCCAGGCAAGCCATAGGCCGAAAGTCCAGGTCACGATCATGGCTGGATTGATGATGCCGCGCAGCAGCCGGCGCTCCATCACCTTGAAGGTCTCGGACTGGACAGAACCTGCCTCCGCCGCCGTATGGTAGACGAACAGGCGCGGCAGATAGAGCATGCCGGCCATCCAGGAAATGACGGCAATGACGTGGATCGCCTTGGCCCAGAGATAGAAACCGTCCGGCGCGAAAAGAAACAGCAACCCCGCTAGCACGACGAAAATAGCGATTGCCATTGCCGCCCTACGTAGCGCCATCTTTCCACTGCCCGTTTCCGTCGCTCCCGGCGTGGTCATCGCTTCGCCTCCCGCACCAGCCGCACCATTTCCTCGACATGCGGGATCGGCGTCTCCGGCGTGATGCCGTGGCCGAGATTGAAGATCAGCGGCCCACCGCCGAGTTTCCCGAGGATGGCATCGACGCCCTCGGCAAGCGCCGGGCCGCCGGCCACGAGCCGCAGCGGATCGAGATTGCCCTGCACGGCGCCGCCAGCCTGTAATTGCCGCGCCTGTTCCAACGGCACGGTCCAGTCCAGTCCCAGACCATTCACCCCGGTCTCGCCGCGATACCCGGCATAGTTGGCGCCGGCGCCCTTCGGAAAACCGATGATCGGAACATCGGGATAAACCTCGCGCACCCTGCTGACGATTTTCGCTACGGGCGCGACACAAAATGTCCGGAACGATGCCTCATCGAGAACCCCTGACCAGGAATCGAAAATCTGCAAGGCATCGGCTCCTGCCTCAACCTGGCGGATCAGATAAGCCGCCGATTGCTCCGCAAGGATGTCCAGCAGGCTCCGGAAAGCCGCAGGCTCCCGGTAAGCGAACAGCCGAGCCGGAGCCTGGTCCGGCGTTCCATGGCCGGCGATCATGTAGGTCGCGACCGTCCAGGGCGCCCCACAAAACCCGATCAGCGTGGTTTCCCGTGGCAGGGAGGTGCGAAGACGACGGACCGTTTCATAGACCGGCTCCAGATTCACGTGAAACGTTTCCGTCTTCAGCAAGCCGATCTCAGCCGCCGTGATCGGCGTCAGCACCGGCCCGCGGCCCTCCTCGAACCGAAGGTCCCGACCGAGCGCATGCGGCACGACGAGGATGTCTGAAAACAGGATCGAGGCATCGAAGCCGAAGCGCTTGATCGGCTGCAAGGTCACTTCCACGGCGAAATCGGGATCGTAGCAAAGATCCAGGAAGGAGCCGGCGCGCTTCCGCGTCGCTCTGTATTCGGGAAGATAGCGTCCGGCCTGCCGCATCATCCAGAGCGGAGGCGGAAATACCGCCTCGCCTCGCAGTACCTTCAGGACGGTCCGGTTCTCACTCATGTCTTCGTCCTCAAGAGCCCTTCTAAAAAATAAAGAAAAGAGAAAAGAAGGTATTCTGATTCTAAGAGTCTGTTTGTAGCGGGAATACGCACCTGTCCATTGCCACGGTCAAAAAGGCCATCTGCCACGGTGTCGCGGACAACAATCCGGATCGTTGAGAATATCGGGGACGATCCAGATTCCCCTTTTGGATTCAAAAGCCTGCGAGGCCGCCATGCCGCGGTTGCCTGTGGGTCGAAAAAGCCCCTATATCTTCGTCCACGCTTTTGTCCCCAGCCCTCCGGCGGAGCTGACAGCACATCGAATTGTGGATAATCGCCCACTTGATACAGTCGCCTCCGACACGCCTATCCGCTGCCCCGACTTATTCACAGTAACCCACAAGGCCTCAAGGATATCGTGAACAAACCGCAAAGCTTCTTCCATTTGCACCTGATCTCTGATGCGACCGGCGAAACCCTGCTGGCGGCCGGCCGTGCGGCGGCGGCGCAGTACAAGGACGCCCGCGCCATCGAACATATCTATCCGCTGATCCGTAATGAGAAGCAGCTGATGAAGGTGTTCGACGACATCGAGGAGGAGCCTGGCATCGTGCTCTATACGATGGTCGATCAGAACCTCTCCCGCATGATTGATGAACGCTGCGGAGCGATGGGCCTGCCCTATGTCTCAGTGCTCGAGCCTGTGCTGACCGTCTTCCAGTCTTATCTCGGAACGCCGGCGGGCCGGCGGGTCGGCGCCCAGCATGTCCTCGACGCCGATTACTTCCGCCGCATCGATGCGCTCAATTTCACCATGGAGCATGACGATGGGCAGCTTTCCGACGATCTTGATGAAGCCGACATCGTGCTCATCGGCATTTCCCGAACGTCGAAGACGCCAACCAGCATCTATCTCGCCAACCGCGGAATAAAGACGGCCAACATCCCGATCGTTCTTGGCGTACCGATGCCAGACAGTCTGGCCAAGGCGACGAGGCCGCTGATCGTCGGGCTGGTGGCGACGGCCGAGCGCATATCGCAGGTCAGGCAGAATCGCGTGCTCGGAAATGCCGGCTATGATGCCGCCAACTATACGGACCGTTCCAACATAAGCGAGGAACTGGTCTATGCGCGGCAGATCTGCAGCCGCCATGGCTGGCCGATGCTCGATGTGAGCCGCAGGTCGATCGAGGAAACGGCCGCGGCAATCGTTGCCCTGCGCGGCAAGACGCGTTAGGTCCGCCGTTCAGAAGGAGTGGTTGCGATGGAAAAGATCGTTCTTGCCTCCGGCAGTCAGTTCCGCAAGGCGATCCTGATGAACGCCGGTCTCGATATCGAAATCGTTCCGGCGCAAATCGATGAGCGGGCAGCCGAAGCTCCCTTGCAGGAAAGCGGCGCTTCGCCCGAGGACGTGGCCCTGATCCTGGCCGAGGCGAAAGCCGTCGAAGTCAGCACACGAAAGCCCGGCGCATTGGTGCTCGGCTGCGACCAGACAATGTCTCTCGGTGACGAGGTTTTTCACAAGCCTGCCGACATGGAGGGAGCGCGGCGCCATCTCCTCAAACTCTCCGGCAAGACGCATCATTTGAACAGCGCCGCGGTTCTGGTGCGCGACGGCGAAGTCCTGTGGCGCCATGTCGGCACCGCCAGCCTGACCATGCGCAACCTCGATCCGGCGTTCATCGGCCGGCATCTGGCTCGGGTCGGGCCGAAGGCCCTGCTGAGCGTCGGCGCCTATCAGATCGAAGGCGAAGGCATCCAGCTTTTCGAAAAGATAGAGGGCGACTATTTCACCATTGTCGGCGTGCCTCTGCTCGCCACGCTTGCCGAACTTCGCCGGCTCGGGGCCATCGATGGCTGAGACTGGCGGCAAGGCCTTTGTCGTTGGCCACCCGATCAAGCATTCCCGCTCGCCGATAATCCACGGCCATTGGCTGAAGCAATATGGCATTGCCGGCAGCTACGAGGCGATCGACGTGGCGCCGGAAGATTTTTCTGCCTTCGTCCAGTCGCTCGCGGCGAACGGGTTCAGGGGCGGCAATATCACCATTCCGCATAAGGAAGCGGCCTTCAAGGCCGTCGCCCGGCGCGACGAATCGGCCGAGGCGATAGGGGCGGTCAACACGTTCTGGCTGGAAGACGGCAGGCTCTGCGGCGGCAACACCGACGCTTATGGGTTCGCCGCCAATCTCGATGCTTACAGTCCCGGCTGGGCACGCAACGGTCCGGCGGTGGTGCTCGGGGCCGGCGGCGCCGCGCGCGCGGTGATCCACGCACTCAAGCAACGCGGTGCGGGCGATATCCGCATCGTCAACCGCACAGTGGCGCGAGCCGCGGAACTGCGCGACAGATTCGGCATCGGCATATCGGCCCACTCGCCAGCTCAAACCGGCGAGCTGCTTGAGGATGCAGGGCTGCTGGTCAACACGACATCGCTCGGCATGGAAGGTAGCGCCGAGCTGCAGGTTGACTCGACGCTGCTGCCGAGCCACGCCATCGTGACCGACATCGTCTACGCGCCGCTGGAAACGCCTCTGCTGGCTGCTGCCCGCCAAAATGGCCTGAAGACGGTGGATGGCCTCGGCATGTTGCTGCACCAGGCGGTGCCGGGCTTCGAGCGCTGGTTTGGCCATCGGCCCGAAGTGACGGCGGAATTGCGGGCGCTGATCGTCGCCGATCTGGACCGTGTAAAATGATCGTGCTCGGCCTGACCGGTTCCATCGGCATGGGAAAGTCCACCACGGCGAAGATGTTTGCCAAGGCAGGGGTGCCGGTTCACGATTCCGACGAGACAGTGCATCGGCTTTATGCGGGCAAGGCCGTGCCACTGATCGAGGCGGCGTTTCCCGGTGTTGCTTCCGATGGCGCCATCGACCGAACGGAATTGTCGCACCGGGTTCTTGGCAATGCGGCAGCGTTGAAGCGGCTGGAAGAGATCATTCATCCACTGGTACGCGCTGACGCCGATGCGTTTGTCGCCGGCCACCGCAAGGCTGGCGCGCCTCTCATTGTATTGGATATTCCGCTTCTGTTCGAGACCGGCGGAGAAAGCCGCGTCGACAGGATCGCCGTGGTGTCGGCGCCGGCGGAGATCCAGAGGCGGCGTGTAATGGCGCGGCCGGGGATGACGGCGCAGAAGTTCGAAGCCATCCTGGCGCGGCAGGTTCAGGATGCGGACAAAAGGGCAAAGGCCGATTTCGTCATCGACACCGGCCACGGGCTGAGGGCAGCCCGCGCGCAGGTCGAAAAAATCATCGCCAGCCTGACAGGGGAAAAGACCTGATCGCCCTCCGGCCGAACTTGCACCTGGTTGCCACAGCCGCCATCTTTGGCTCCGGAGCGATTCGATGCGTGAGATAATCTTCGATACTGAAACCACCGGCCTTGATGCGCGCGAAGACCGTGTCATCGAGCTTGGTTGTATCGAACTGGTCAACCGCTTCCCGACGGGCCGCACGTTTCATCACTACATCAATCCGCAGGGGCGCTCGATCAATGTCGAAGCCCAGGCCGTGCACGGCATCAGCGCAGCGGATCTCGTCGGCAAGCCGAGCTTTGCCGATATTGCCGAGGAATTCCTTGTCTTCATCGATGGCGCCAAGCTGATCGCGCACAATGCCGGCTTCGACATGGCGTTCATCAATGCGGAGTTCGGGCGGCTTGGCCATCCGGCCGTCGGCCAGGAGCGTGTCATCGACACGCTGGCGTTGGCCCGCCGCCGGCATCCCATGGGTCCCAATTCGCTGGATGCGTTGTGCCGACGCTATGGCATCGACAACAGCCACCGCACAAAGCACGGTGCGCTTCTCGATTCCGAGCTCCTGGCCGAGGTCTATATCGAGCTGATCGGCGGCAAGCAGGCCGCGCTCGTTCTCGACGCGGTCGTCGTGACGAAACAGGGCAACGATGCGGCCGAAATGATCGACATCACCATCGGCATGCGGCCGGCGCCGCTGCCTCCGCGCCTGACCGATGCAGAACGGGCGGCGCATGCGGGGCTGGTGGCTGAGCTCGGTGACAAAGCCATCTGGCTGAAAGTGCCCGCCAATTGAAAAATCCGGCGCGAGGCCGGATCTTTCTGGACAATCACGATTGCCGAATGCTGAGGCCGGTCAGCTGACCTTGACCTTGGAGGCGGCCTGGTCTTCGGCGATCTTCTGCTGGAACATTTGCGCGAAATCGATCGGGTCGAGCATCAGTGGCGGGAAGCCGCCATTGCGCGTGGCTTCCGCTATGATCTGGCGGGCGAACGGGAAAAGCAGCCGCGGGCATTCGATGAACAGGAGCGGCAGCATGTGCTCCTGCGGGAAGCCGCTGATGCTGAATACACCGCCATAGACCAGCTCGACGTTGAATAGCACTTCCTTGTCGTAGGCAGCCTTCGCGGTGAGCGTCAGATTGACATCGAACTGCTTGTCGGAAAGCGGATTGGCGTTGACGTTGACGTTGATCGCAATGCCTGGCGCCTTCTCGCGGCCGCGCAGGGAATTCGGGGCTCCTGGGCTCTCGAAGGACAAATCCTTGACGTACTGGGTGAGTACGTTGAGCGTCGGCTGCGTGCCGTTGCCATTGGTGGCGGCGCCTGTCGGCGCTTCGTTGTTATCGGCCATGAGCCTGTTCCTCGTGAAGCTTGCGGGTGGAATGCAGCCGATCGGCTAAGGTCGGCGGAAGCGGGCGTTCGCTATCATGCCCGGCGCGGCAAGACAAGGTTGAGGCCTTCCTCAGTCGTCGGCGGTTTTGTCGTCCTTCAGTCGCCGCCAGGGCGAACTGGGGTCAGGCCGGCGCGAATAATCGTCGCTGTCCAGATCAATGACCTTCTCCTTGCGGCGCTGCGAAAAGCCGCCGCCGCTGAAATTCGCCACGATGGAGACGCGGTTCTTCAGAAAACGCCAGGCGAAATCGCGGACGGCGGGAATGAACAGAAGGATGCCGAGAATATCGCTGATGAAGCCCGGTACGATGAGCAGCATCGCGGCGATCAGCACGATCAGGCCATGGGCAAGTTGCCTGCCCGGGTTGCGGCCGGCATCCATTTCGGCGCGTACGCGCGACATGACGCCAAATCCCTGTTGCCGCAGCAGGAAGGTGCCGACCAGCGCAGAAAGCAGCACCAGGCCTACCGTGGCAAGAACGCCGATCTCGCGTCCGACCACGACGAAGCCGGCGATCTCCAGGATCGGAAGGGCGAGAACGAGGAGGGGGAGGAACGAAATGCGCAAATCGTGCCGAATCCGCTTCTTGGCCTGTTCCGTGGCCGGCGCTCATCGCCTGGCCGCTATCGGATGGGGCGGGATGCCTTAAATAGGAACGCCCACCATCCATTTGAATGATTGCGCTGCACGTTCTATATGCTTTGATGATTGGGCGCTATGCGGAGCATGGCCGTAACCAGCCCGACAGGATCGATTGGCAAACCATATGGCATTCTTCGACTTCGGTACGATTTTCTTCCTGGTCGCGGCGGTTGTCATCTTCCTGCAACTGCGCAATGTGCTTGGCCGCCGCACCGGCAACGAACGGAAGCCTTTCGATCCCTATACGGCAAGCCGGACCAAGGAAGCTGCGCAAGGACCCGACAATGTGGTTTCACTGCCGCGCAAGCGTGCTGCCGGAGAGCCTCCGGTAGAGGTCTATGCTGGGATCGACGCATTCGCCAAGCCGGACGGCGATCTTAACAAGGGTCTGCGCGCGATCAAGGACGCCGATGCGTCCTTCGAGCCCAAGACCTTTGTCGATGGCGCGAAAATGGCCTACGAGATGATCGTCATGGCTTATGCCGATGGTGATCGCAAAACGCTGAAGAACCTGCTTTCGCGCGAAGTCTATGACGGCTTCGTCGCAGCGATCACCGAACGCGAGTCAAAATCCGAAAAAGTTCAATCGTCCTTCGTCGGTATTGACAAGGCCGACATCGTTTCCGCCGAAATGAAGGGTGGCGAGGCGCATGTGACCTTGCGCATCGTCAGCGAACTCATCTCGGCCACCCGCGACAAGGCCGGCGCGGTCATCGACGGCGATCCGGAAACCGTCGCCGAGGTCAAGGACGTGTGGACCTTCTCTCGCGATACGCGCTCGCGCGACCCCAACTGGAAGCTGGTCGCGACCGAAGAAGAATGAGCCAGGGCGACGCTGCCGTGTCGCTTTCGCCGCTCTTCGCTCAAAAAACTTTCGCGGATTTGCCCGGCTGGGATGGCGACGACCATCTGGCCGCCTTTGCCGCATTTCGGCGCTCAGCCTTTCATGTGTCGGAAAAACCCTACAGGACAGGGTCGCTTGGCATCGACTTCGCCGCCTTCCAGCCGGCCTATGCCGAGGCGCGGAGTTCTGTTCCCACCCATGCGAACACCGCGCGTGCTTTCTTCGAACAGCACTTCACGCCTTTCCGTGTCAGCCCCGAAACCGGCGCTTCGGGCCTCGTCACAGGCTTCTACGAACCGGAAGTAATGGCCTCGCCGGTCCGAACCGGTGAATTCAACGTGCCGTTGCTGTCGCGGCCGGTCGATCTGGAAGATCTGGACGACGAGAACAGGCCTGCGGCAATGGATCCCTATTTTGCGTTTGGACGCCGGACGTCCGGGGGACTGACGGAGTATTTTGACCGTGGCGAGATCGAACGCGGCGCCCTGAGCGGCGAGAATCTCGAACTGGCCTGGCTGGCCGACAAGGTCGATGCCTTTTTCATCCATGTGCAGGGCGCCGCGCGGCTCCGCATGACCGACGGCAGCCTGCGCCGCATCACCTATGCGGCCAAATCCGGGCATCGTTTTACCGGTGCCGGGAAGGTTCTCGCCGACCTGGGTGAAATTCCGCTCGCCGAAGTGACGATGCAATCCATCCGCGCCTGGTTCAAAAAGCACCCGCACCGGGTCGATGAGATCCTGTGGCGGAACCGCTCCTACATTTTCTTTCGCGAAGCACCGGTTGCCGATCTCGATCTGGGTCCGGTCGCGGCGGCGAAAGTGCCGCTGACGCCGGGCCGTTCGGTGGCCGTGGACAGGCTTCTCCATACATTCGGCACGCCTTTCCATATCCACGCGCCGTCGCTGACGGCGTTCGGTGATGACGGATTCCACCGGCTGATGGTCGCCCAGGATACCGGCTCGGCGATCGTTGGTGCTGCCCGCGGCGATCTGTTCGCCGGTTCGGGCGATGCGGCGGGCGAAATCGCTGGCGTCATCCGCCATGCAGCCGATTTTTACGCTTTGGTTCCAAAAGCTCTCGTTTCGGAACCGAATCGATGAAGCGGCCGGTGGCAAATCCACTAAGCGACGAAGATCGCGTTCTGTGGAACCTGGTCGCTCGCACGGCAATGCCACTGAAGGGCCGTCTCGCGGTCGAGATTCCGGATATGTCCCTTCCGGACAGCAAGGCCGGGGAAACCGGGACATCCCGCGAAGCTCCGTCCGTAACTGCGGCAACCAAGCCGAAATCCCAGACGGTCGTGCAGCGGCTTGACGAACCGACCCTGGACAAGCTTGCAAAGGGCAGGCTGCCGATTGAAGGCCGGGTCGATCTGCATGGGCTGCGGCAGGATGAGGCATACAGCCTGCTTCATTCCTTCCTGTTGCGCGCGCAAGCAGGCGGCGTGCGTTATGTGCTGGTGATCACCGGCAAGGGATCGTCGTCCGGGGGTGACGGCGTGCTGCGGCGCTCGGTGCCGGCCTGGCTGTCGACGCCGGCTTTTCGAACCGTCGTTTCCAGCCATGATCATGCCGCCCGTCACCATGGCGGCGGCGGCGCGCTCTATGTGCGGCTGCGCAAGACGAAGCCATGACTCCGCTAGGTGAAAAAATCCGTGCGCTTCGGCGTCAGCGCGGCGTTAGCCGGAAAGATATGGCCAGCGCCATCGGCGTCAGCGCCGCCTACCTTTCGGCGCTGGAGCATGGCCGGCGCGGTGCGCCGAACTGGACCATGGTCCAGAAAATCATAGGCTATTTCAACATCATCTGGGATGAGGCGGACGAATTCGAGCGCTTGGCGGACAGCTCCCATCCCCGCGTCCGCCTCGATACATCCGGCCTTTCGCCCGCCGCGACTGAGCTCGCCAACCTTCTGGCGGGAAACATTGCCAACATGGATGAGATCGACATCGCCCGAATAACCGCCGCTGTCCGCGAGGCGCTGGGCAAGTAGCCGGAATTATGATCCTGCTTCCAGATGCGCTTTGAGCATCTGCCGGAGCTCGTCCACGACACCGTCCCTCAATCGTTTCTCGCCGGTCAGCGCCAGCGGTATGCGCATGAGCTGCGGCACGATGACGGCGATTCGCTCAGCCTGCTCGGGGTTCAGCGCCGGCTCGGCCCTGGCGAACAAAGCTGAAATCTGGTTACGGCGGCGGATGCGGATCGCGCGTCGCCAGCTTGCGTCGCCCGGCAGGTCGAGCATGGCGGAATAGGCCGGATGGGTTTTAAGAAAATCGCCCAGCAAGGCAAACAGTGCATCGGCGATGGCGGCCGGCGCATGACCGACCATGCGTTCGCTCAAACAGTCGAGCTGTGAGGAGATTTCCTCGGCCTGCTCCCGCAGAATCGCCTCGGCCAGCGCTTCCTTAGTCGGAAAAAACAGATAGAGCGTGCCGATGGCCGCGCAGGCGTTCGCGGCCACCTCGGTCATGGTCGTCGCTTCAAAGCCCTTTTCGGCGAACAGTTCCGCGGCGCTGGCCATCAGCGCGGCGACACGAAGGCGGCCGCGCTCCTGCTGGGGCCGGCGCGGCTTCAGGGCTTTAGCACTTGCTTTTTCCGAGGCCATCCTCATATACCAAACCTGAGATAACCCTCATATAAGACGCCGGCGGCTGCCGCGCCATAGATTTCGAAAGCGTGTTCCATGAATTCCGCACATGCCGAGCGCCCGCAGAACCACAAATGGATGGTTTTGAGCAACACTACCTTGGGCATGTTGGCCGCGGCAATCAATAGTTCTATCCTGCTGATCAGCCTGCCGGCGGTGTTTCGCGGCATCGGTCTGAAGGCGCTCGATCCCGGCAACATCAATTACCTGCTCTGGGCGATCATCGGCTATATGATCGCCACGGCGGTTCTGGTCGTGGCGTTTGGCAGGCTGGGCGACCAGTTCGGCCGCGCCCGCATGTATAATCTCGGCTTCGCCATCTTCACGGCTGCCTCGATCGCGCTCAGCCTGCTGCCGGGGCAGGGCGATTTCGCCGCCTCTTATCTGGTCACGGTTCGTATCATACAGGGCATTGGCGGCGCGCTCATCATGGCGAACGCGACCGCGCTCTTGACGGATGCCTTTCCCCAGAACGAGCGTGGCTTCGCGCTCGGCATCAATGTCGTGGCGGCGATCGGCGGCCAGTTCATCGGCTTGCTGATCGGTGGCCTGCTGGCCGACGCCAACTGGCGGCTGGTGTTCTGGATCAACGTGCCGTTCGGCCTCGTCGGGACGATCTGGGCCTATATGAAACTGAACGACGCGCCGAACCGGCGCAGCCACACCATCGACTGGCTCGGCAATATCAGCTTCGGCCTCGGCCTGGTGCTGATTTTGACAGCCATCACCTACGGCCTGCAGCCCTATGGCGAGCAGGTGATGGCATGGACCAGCCCGAAGGTGCTGTCGTTCTTCGCCATCGGCATCCTGTCGCTCATCGCCTTTGTCGTCGTGGAAAGCCGCGTCGCCAAGCCGATGCTCGACCTCAAGCTGTTTCGCATTCCAGGCTTCGCCTGGGGCAATCTTGCCAATCTTTCCTCAGGTATTGCCCGTGGCGGCTTGCAGTTCATGCTCATCGTCTGGCTGCAGGGCATCTGGCTGCCGCTGCACGGCTATTCGTTCGAGGAAACCCCGCTGTGGTCGGCCATCTTCATGCTGCCGCTGACAGTCGGCTTCCTGCTGGCGGGTCCGCTTTCCGGCTACTTTTCGGACCGCGTCGGCGGCGTGCCGTTCTCGGTCGGCGGCATGGTTGCCGGCGCCATCTCCTTCCTCGCGCTGATGGAACTGCCGGCCAACTTCTCCTATACCGCCTTCGCCGCGCTGCTGTTCCTCAACGGCCTCGGTTCCGGCCTGTTCGTGGCGCCGAACTCCACGCAGATCATGAACTCGGTGCCAGCGTCCGAGCGAGGCCAGGCTTCCGGCATGCGCGCCACCACCACCAATGCCGGGCAGGTTCTGTCGATCGGCCTGTTCTTCTCGCTTATGTTGGTCGGGCTTGCCTCTTCGCTGCCGGCGGCAATGGAAAGCGGGCTATTGGCGCAGCATGTGCCGCTGGCAGTGGCGCATCAGGTGGCGAACATGCCGCCGGTCGCCAGCCTGTTTGCCGCCTTCCTCGGTTACAACCCGATGGGCGAGCTCATCCCAGTCGACGTGCTGCACGCGCTGCCGCCGCAGAACGTCGCGACGCTGACCGGCAACGAGTTCTTCCCCGGCCTGATGGCAGAACCGTTCAAGCACGGACTGGTCTTCGCCTTCACCTTCTCGGCGATCCTCTATCTGCTCGCCGCCTTCGCCTCATGGCGCGGCGGGAAAAAGGCGGATGCGCCGGCTATGGCCGAAGCGGTCGCCGGGGAGTGACTCCGAAACGGCAGGGATAGCCCTTACGCCGCTTCGCGCACCTGATAGTCCTTCACGGCCGTGAAACGGATGGCTTTCCAGCGCTCGGCCTCATAATTCAGCGAGAATTCGTGCTGCGCGAGATAGACCGGATCGTTGTCGAGGTCCCGGGCAATGTCGCCACGATGCGCTTCGATGAAGCGGTGCAGCTCGGCCCGGTCGTCGGCATCGATCCAGCGGCAGACCGAAAAGCGCGACATCTCGAAATCGACCGGCAGCGTGTATTCGAAATTGAGCCGCTCCTTCAGCACGTCAAGCTGCAGCGCGCCGACCACACCGACGATGGCCGGCGAGCCGTCTTCCGGCGAGAAAAGCTGCACCACGCCCTCTTCCGCCATCTGCTGCAAGGCTTCCTTCAATTTCTTCGCCTTCATCGCGTCGCCCAGCCGCACGCGACGCAGGATTTCCGGTGCGAAGTTGGGTACGCCGCGGAACAGGATCTCCTCGCCCTCGGTCAGCGTGTCGCCGATGCGCAGCGTGCCGTGGTTCGGAATGCCGACCACGTCGCCGGCGAAAGCCTCGTCGGCGGTGATGCGCGAGCGGGCGAAGAAGAACTGCGGGGCCGACAGGCTCATCGGCTTGCCGGTGCGCACCAGCTTGGCTTTCATGCCGCGCTGGAGCGTACCGGAGCAGACGCGCACGAAGGCGATACGGTCGCGGTGGTTGGGGTCCATGTTGGCCTGGATCTTGAAAACGAACGAAGTCATCTTCGGCTCGGTCGCTTCCACCTTGCGCATGTCCGCCTCCTGCGCGCGGGGCGGCGGTGCCCAGTCGCCCAATGCTTCGATCAGGTCGCGGACGCCAAAGTTGCGCAGCGCCGAGCCGAAGAAGACCGGGGTCAGATGGCCCTCGCGGAACGCCCCCAGGTCGAAGGGCCGGCAGGCTTCGCGGGCAAGTTCAAGTTCCTCGATGAAGGCCGCGCGCTCATTCTCCGGCAAGAGCCCGGCAACGCGGTTGGAGTCCGGTCCGTTGACCTTGGTGCGCTCGGTTTCGGCGTCACCACGCCGAACCGCGTTCTCGGCCAGGTGATAGGTGCCGGAAAAACTCTTGCCCCGGCCGATCGGCCAGGTGATAGGCGCGGTGTCGAGCGCCAGCTTCTGCTCGATTTCGTCCAGGATTTCGAAGGTGTCGCGCGCCTCCCGGTCCATCTTGTTGACGAAGGTGATGATGGGGATGTCGCGCAGCCGGCAGACTTCGAACAGTTTCAGCGTGCGCGGCTCGATGCCCTTGGCGGCGTCGATTACCATGACCGCGCTATCGACCGCAGACAGCGTTCTGTAAGTGTCGTCTGCGAAATCCTCGTGGCCGGGTGTGTCGAGCAGGTTGAAGACGTTGTCGCCATATTCGAACGTCATCACCGACGTGACGACCGAAATGCCGCGCTCGCGCTCGATCTTCATCCAGTCCGAACGGGTCTGGATGCGGTCCTTCTTCGCCTTGACCTCACCGGCGAGTTGGATGGCGCCGCCGAACAGCAGCAGTTTTTCGGTCAGCGTCGTCTTGCCGGCGTCCGGGTGCGCGATGATCGCGAAGGTGCGGCGGCGGGCGACCGCCTGTTCGATGCTTTCGGTCATGATTGGAAAATCCGTCTGGTGCGCGGGCTTCTAGCAGTGACACGTCAGGCTGTCGAACGGAAATGAGGGTCAAACGCGGGCCTGGGCATGCCGATTCGCGATGCATTGACAGTCTTGCCGCCCGTGACCATTGTGCGGCGCGATGGCTTCCAGGGACTTTTCCAGAGCAGCATACAGCCGACCGGATGGTGGCCTCCTTTCCATAGCGCGGATTCCGCATTGGCTGGGAATTCGGCCGTGACGACGGCGGTGGACCGTATTAGGGGCGGCCGTTTCCTGGTCCTTGGGCGGGCCGGAATGGATCTCTATGCCGATCCTCCCGGCACTCTTGTCGAGGATGCGAGCAATTTCACGCCATGCCTCGGCGGATCGTCCGCGAACATTGCCGTCGCGCTGACCCGCCATGGGTTGAAAAGCACGCTTCTCACATCTGTTTCGGACGATGCCGTTGGCGGTTTCTGCCTCAACCAGCTCCAGCGCTACGGAGTCTCGACCGACCGCATCCGCCGCGTTGGCGGTCCGGCGCGCAATTCGCTAGCGCTGGCGGAAAGCCGTTTGGTAGATGCCCGCTGGGTGGTCTACCGCAAGGACGCCGCCGATCTCGACATGACGGCGGCCGATGTCGAGCGGCTGGATTTCTCAAGCTTCGATGCGCTCGTCGTCGCCGGTCTGGTTCTGGCGACCGAACCATCGCGAAGCGCCTCCTTGAGGGCGGTCGAGCTTTCCCGGCAAGCGGGCGTCTGCGTCGTGTTCGACATCGACTACCGAGCTTTCGCGTGGGCCTCGCCGCAGGAGGCCAGCGCCGTCTGCGCGCAGGTAGCCGCGCTTTCCGATATCGTGGTCGGCAATGAGGAGGAATTCGAAGTCCTGTCGGGCTTCGATTCGAACGGCTTCGCAGCCGCGTCTCGCCTTGCTGCGACAACTGCGGAGATCGTCGTCTACAAGATGGGCGATGCGGGTGCCATAACCCTGCATGGCAGCCAGCAGGAACGGACCGGAATATTCCCCGTCGAAGCCGTCAAGCCAATGGGTGCGGGCGACGCTTTTCTGGGCAGCTTCCTGGCGGCATTGGCGGATGGACGGTCGGTTCGCGAATGCGTCATACGCGGGTCAGCCGCCGCTGCCATCGTGGTGACGAAGGTCGGCTGCGCGCCCGCCATGCCGACCACCGGGCAGCTCGACGATTTTCTTGCCGCGAACGGCGCGCCAACAGAGTTTGTAGCTGTCGCCTGATCCGGCCCGTTTTTGAGCCTGCCACGTCTTTTGCAAACTGGCCGGAACGGCAACGTTCCTGTGCAAAAAGAACGCGTCGATGGCCATGGCCGTTGACCGTTTTGATGGCGAGGCGAATAGGATGATGCCCATGCCAAATCTCGCCTATAGCCACTCCGTACTCGGCCCGGCCGTCGGAATCGTGCGCCTGCCGCATAGCGAAGGTTTGCCACTTCCGGCCTATGAGAGTTCCGGCGCCGCCGGCATGGATTTGCGCGCCGCCGTACCGGAAGACCGGCCGATGCTTATCCTGCCGGGCAAGCGTGCGCTGGTCCCGACCGGCCTGGTCATGGAAATCCCCGAGGGGATGGAAGGTCAGGTCCGCCCCCGTTCCGGGCTGGCGCTGAAGCACGGCATCACCTGCCTCAACACGCCGGGCACCATCGACAGCGACTATCGCGGCGAGGTGAAGGTCCTCCTCATCAATCTCGGCGATGAGGATTTTGTGGTGACGCGGGGAATGCGCATCGCCCAGATCGTCTTTGCACAGGTCACCCAGGCCAGCATCGAAGAACGCAGCCTCGCTGGGGGCACGGTTCGCGGCGCGGCGGGCTTCGGCTCCACCGGGACGGCCTGACGATTGTCCAGCCAACCACCCAAGCTTGTGATCTTCGACTGCGATGGCGTGCTCGTCGATACCGAGAACCTGGCCAACCGCCGATTGTCGGACTGGCTGAACGAGGCCGGATTTTCCACGACCTTCGAATATTGCCGCAAGGTCTTCACCGGCCGCAGCATGGTCTCTGTCCAGAAGGAAATCGAGGAAGGCGGCATCATGCTTGGCGCCGATTTCGTCGAACGCTGGAATGCCGGCCTGCCGGATTTGTTCGCCGGCGGCGTGACGGCCATACCCCATGTCCGCGAATTCATCGACACGGTGCGCACGGCCGGCATCCCTTACTGCGTCGCCTCATCGGCTCGCGTCTCCAAGATGCACATCACGCTCGGCGCAACCGGCCTGCTGCCGCTGTTCGAGCACGCCATGTTCTCGGCCACCATGGTCAGCCGGGGGAAACCCTTCCCCGATCTGTTCCTCCATGCCGCCAAGACCATGGGCGTTGCGCCGGAAAGCTGCATTGTCGTCGAAGACAGCGTTGCCGGGACGCAAGCCGGCATCGCCGCCGGCATGCGGGTCTTTTCCTATCATGGCGACCCGCATTCCGATCCGGATGGGCTTGAGGCGGCGGGCGGCGTCCTGTTTGACGACATGCGCGATCTGGCTGGGCTTGCTGGCCTCAGTTAGCGGACGATTCCGCTCCGGTTATGGAAAAATCCCTGCTACAGCGGCATCCGTTGCTCGCCGCGCAACGCCCGGCTATGAAATAGGCGGGGTTTTCGTTCATCGCGGGGTGACACGGATGGGGACGGGCAGCTTTTTTCGCCAACTTCACGACAACATTTTCGTCATGCCCAATCCGTGGGACATCGGCACGGCCAAGCTGCTCGCCTCGTTCGGCTTCAAGGCCCTGGCCACCACCAGTGCCGGTTTCGCCTTTTCGCGCGGCCTGCCCGACGGCGGTGTCGGCTTCGACATGATGATCCAGCATTGCCGCGAGCTGGCGAATGCGACCGACCTGCCGGTCTCCGCCGATCTCGAAAAGGGCAAGGGCGACAGCGCCGGAAGCGCCGCTGAAACGATCTTCGCCGCGGAGGCCGCGGGTCTGGCCGGCTGCTCGATCGAGGACCACACGGGCGACACTTCCCAGCCGATCTACGATTTCTCCCAGGCCGTCGAACGTGTCGCCGCCGCGGCGGAAGCGGCGCGGGCGCTGAAGCGCGACTTCGTCTTCACCGCGCGCTGCGAAAACTTCCTCTGGAACAGGCCCGATCTGGACGAGACCATTAAGCGTCTGCAGGCTTTCGAGAAGGCGGGCGCCGATGTACTCTACGCCCCCGGCCTACCGGATATGGAGGCGGTGCGCCTCGTCTGCTCGGCGGTGCGGAAGCCGGTCAACGTCATGGCCCGACCCGGACTGACCGTCGCGGCGCTCGCGGAGGCCGGCGTCAAGCGGGTGTCGCTTGGCCCGTGGCTGACCGAATTTGCTTTCGGCATGCTCGAAACGGCTTCCCGCGAGATATTGCAGGACGGCACATTCGGCTTTGCCCGCGCCGCCATGCCATTCTCCAAGCTTCAGGGCCTCTTCACGCCGAAGCCATGACGCCGCCGCCGGGATTGCCGCGGCGGGCTTGCAAATGTGCCACAACCGGCTAGAACGCGCCCGGCCCGCGTTTCATGCCGGGCAACGGCATGGAGACGCTTATGAGCCAGTATGACGTGCTTTGCATTGGCAATGCCATTGTCGACATCATCGCCCAGTGCGAGGAAACGTTCCTGGCCGAAAACGGCATCATCAAGGGCGCCATGAACCTGATCGATACGGACCGCGCGGAGCTGCTCTACAGCCGCATGGGGCCGGCGATCGAAGCGTCCGGCGGCTCGGCCGGCAATACCGCCGCAGGCATCGCCTCGTTCGGCGGCAGGGCGGCATTCTTTGGCAAGGTCTCCAGCGACGCGCTGGGCGAAATCTATGCGCACGACATCCGCGCCCAGGGCGTCGCCTTCGATACCAGGCCGCTGGGCGGCACGCCGCCGACGGCACGCTCGATGATCTTCGTCACGCCCGACGGCGAACGCTCGATGAACACCTATCTCGGCGCCTGTGTCGAACTCGGGCCGGAGGACGTTGAGCCGGAAAAGGCGAGCGGCGCCAAGGTCACCTATTTCGAGGGCTATCTGTGGGACCCGTCGCGCGCCAAGGAGGCGATCCGCCAGACCGCCGCGCTGGCGCATGGCGCCGGCCGTGAAGTTTCGATGACCCTGTCAGACTCTTTCTGCGTCGATCGCTATCGCGACGAGTTCCTCGACCTGATGCGTTCGGGCACCGTCGACATCGTCTTCGCCAACTCGCATGAGATCAAATCGCTTTACCAGACGGCGTCCTTTGACGAGGCGCTGGCCGCCATTCGCAAGGATTGCCGCATCGCCGCCGTCACCCGCTCCGAAAAGGGCTCTGTCATCGTGCGGGGCGATGAAACCCAGATCATAGAGGCGACCAAAATCCGCGAACTGGTGGATACCACAGGCGCCGGCGACCTTTACGCCGCCGGTTTTCTCTACGGCTACACGACAGGCCGCAGCCTCAAGGATTGCGGCGATCTGGGCTCGCTGGCCGCCGGGCTGGTGATCCAGCAGATCGGCCCGCGCCCGCGCCAGAACCTGCGCCAGGAAGCCGAGCAGGCTGGACTTATCTGACAGGCGGATTGGCCACTATCTGCAGCCTTTTCCAGCGGCTTGGCGCCGGGCTAGGATGCTGTGGGAACAGCTAGAGGAGTCCGCATGGCAGGCAAATTCCCTGAAATCTACCTGGTTCGCCACGGCGAGACCGAATGGAGCGCGACCGGCAAGCACACCGGCCGCAGCGACGTTCCGCTGACCGCCGCCGGCGAGGATGCAGCCCGGTCGCTGGCCGAAAGGCTTCGGGCCCACGCATTCTCGACCGTCTGGTCCAGCCCGTCCAGCCGCGCCTGGCAGACCTGCGTTCTATCCGGCTACGGCGGCAACGCGGTGAAGAAGGACGACCTGCAGGAATGGGACTATGGCGATTATGAAGGCCTGACCACCAAGCAGATAACGGCCGAGCGGCCGGGCTGGAGCCTCTACAGCGATGGCTGCCCCGGCGGTGAAAGCGTGGCGGAGGCAGGCAAGCGCGCCAACCGCGTCGTTGCCGCGCTGAGGCGCCTGGAAGGCACGACGCTGATCTTTTCCTCTTCGCATTTCCTGCGCACGCTGGCGTCCTGCTGGCTTGGCCTTGGCCCCGAAGGCGGCCGGCACTTCGTGCTCGACACGGCCAGCGTCAGCATCCTTGGTTACGAGCATGACATGACCGAGCCGGTCATTCGCCGCTGGAACCAGCGTGGCTAGTTCGGCAATGCGCCCGGCAGCACTTCTTGCGCGATAATCGTCAAATCAGACTTATAGACCAAGTTCGCGCCGCCTTTGGCCCTAGCAATACTTGACCGAAAACGCTTTGGTGTGTCCTAACGACAGACGCGCCCGACGAGGCGCCGTCAGGGAGGAATGACGAAGGATGACGGATCGGGTTCAGGCCGTTCGCCTGAAGCAAGTAAGCATCGCGTTCGATCTCAAGGACCGTGGCCGTTTCGAAGCCGTCGCGGCAACGGATCTGGCGGTGGGCGAGGGCGAGTTCCTGTCGATCGTCGGTCCTACCGGTTGTGGCAAGTCGACCTTGCTCAATGCGGCCGCCGGGCTCTTGCAGCCGTCTACGGGTACGGTCGAAATATTCGGCCAGGAATTGAAGGGCATCAACCGCCAGGCCGGCTACCTGTTCCAGCAGGATTCGCTCATGCCGTGGAAGACCGTGATCGAGAACGTCGCCATCGGCCTGGAAATCGCCGGTACGAAGAGATCCGAAGCGAGACGGATGGGCATGGAGTGGCTGGAGCGCGTTGGCCTTGCCGCCTTTGCTGATCGGTACCCGCAGATGCTCTCGGGCGGCCAGCGCAAACGCGTCGGCCTTGCCCAGGTCCTGATCCGCAACCCCAGGCTTCTTCTGATGGACGAGCCGTTCGGTCCCCTTGATGCCCAGACGCGGCTGATCATGGGTGATCTGCTGTTGAAACTGTGGTCGGAGAACCGCAAGGCGGTGATGTTCGTCACCCACGATCTCGACGAAGCCATCGCGCTCTCCGACCGCGTCGTCATCATGTCCGCCGGGCCGCGCTCATCGATCATCGGCGACTTCCCCATTCCGCTGGAACGACCGCGCGCCGTCGCCGACATCAGGCACGATCCGCGGTTCAACCGGCTGCACAAGGAAATCTGGGACGCGCTGCGCCAGGAGGTCCTGAGGGCTTATGGGCAGACCGGGGAGGACAGCCGATGAAAAAGGCGGTGCTTCTTTGCCTGCAGGTTCTTGTCGCGGTGGTTATCATCGCGGTCTGGCAGCTTGCCTCGACCACCACACTGTTCGGCAACCCCAAGACCATCGAGTTCTTCTTCGCCGATCCGTTCAGCGTCATGAAGCGTATCGTCCAGTGGTTCGTCGATGGCTCGATCTGGTACCATCTCGGCATCACCCTGTCGGAATCGCTGCTCGCCTTCGTGCTCGGCTCGCTGGGCGGTGTCTTCTTCGGCTTCTGGTTCGCACGGCGGCCGCTGCTGGCGGCGGTGTTCGATCCCTACGTCAAGGCGGCCAACGCGCTGCCGCGCGTCGTGCTGGCGCCGATCTTCGCGCTCTGGTTCGGCCTCGGCATCTGGTCGAAAGTCGCGCTCGGCATCACGCTGGTGTTCTTCATCGTCTTCTTCAACGTCTATCAGGGCGTCAAGGAAGTCAGCCGGCCGGTGCTCGACAATGCCCGCATGCTCGGCATGAGCGAGCGCCAGCTGCTGCGCCATGTCTATGTCCCCTCGGCGCTCTCCTGGATGTTCTCCAGCCTGCACACTTCGGTCGGTTTCGCCGTGGTCGGCGCGGTGGTCGGGGAATATCTCGGCTCGGCGGCGGGCCTCGGCTATCTCATCCAGCAGGCTGAAGGCGTCTTCGATGTCGTCGGCGTCTTTGCCGGCATGTTCGTGCTGATGGCCTTCGTGCTGATCGTCGACTGGCTGGTGACGCTGGTCGAACAACGCCTGCTGGCCTGGCGGGCGCAATAATTCAAACTGGAAAGTGGAGGAAACACATGAAACGCAGAACATTCCTGATCGGCAGCGCCGGTCTGGCCGTCGGGGCCTCAGCCGGACTGATGCCGAGCTTCGCGCAGGACGCCAAGCCGGAGAAACCCGCGCTGACGCTCGGCGTCGGCGGCAAGCCGCTGCTCTACTACCTGCCGCTGACGATCGCCGAGCGCAAGGGCTTCTTCAAGGAGGAAGGCCTGGATGTAACGATCAACGATTTCGCCGGCGGCTCCAAGTCGCTGCAGGCGCTGGTCGGCGGTTCGGTGGACGTCGTCACCGGAGCCTACGAGCATACGATCCGCATGCAGGACAAGGGCCAGGACATCACCGCGGTCTGCGATCTCGGCCGCTTCCCCGGCATCGTCATCGCGGTGCGCAAGAACCTCGAAGGCGAGGTAAAATCCGTCGCTGACCTGAAGGGCCGCAAGATCGGGGTCACCGCTCCCGGCTCGTCGACAGCCCTGATGCTGCAATATGCGCTGCTGAAAAACGGCCTCAAGGCTGAGGACGCCTCGATCATCGGCATTGGCGGCGGCGCCGGTGCTGTAGCCGCGATGAAGAGCGGTGAAATCGACGGCATCTCCAACCTTGATCCGGTGATCGCGCAGCTCGAATTCGAGGGCGACATCAAGGTGCTGCTCGACACCCGCACCGAGGCCGGCACGCGCGAACTGTTCGGCGGCCCGAACCCTGCCGCGACGGTCTATCTCAAGCGCGAGTTCGCCGAGGCCAATCCTGTGACGACGCAGCGCCTGGTCAATGCGTTCATGAAATCGCTGAAATGGATTGGCCAGGCCAGCCCTGCCGATATCGCCGATACGGTGCCGCAGGAATATCTGCTCGGCAACCGTGACCTCTATATGCAAGCGGTCAAGAACTCGAAGGAGATGTATTCTCCGGACGGGATGGTGACCAAGGAAGGCTATGATTCGATGATGGGCGTTTTGAAAACGCTCGATCCCGATCTGGCCAATGCCGACGTCGCCTACGAAAAGACTTTCGATCCGAAATTCGTTCAGGCCGCTAAGACCTGATCGGCAAAAAAGAAGGGCCGTTTGGCGGCCCTTCTTTTCCTTGCCTGGTTACAGGGACGATCACGTCCCTGCGGAAAATGCCGCCATTGCCGCCATGTTGACGATGTCAGAGTCCTTGGCGTTCAGGCTGACGATCTGCACCGGCTTGTTCAGGCCGACCAGCAGCGGGCCGATGACGGTCGAGCCGCCGAGTTCCTGCAGCATCTTCGTCGAGATCGAGGCCGAGTGAAACGCCGGCATGACCAGCACGTTCGCCGGGCCTGAGAGACGGATGAACGGGTACTGGCCCATGGCGCGCGCATTGAGCGCAACGTCGGCTGCCATTTCGCCGTCATACTCGAAATCGACGCGCCGCTTGTCGAGAATGCGGACGGCCTCCTGAATCCGCTCGGAACGTTCGCCATGCGGATGGCCGAAGGTGGAATAGGCGAGCATGGCCAGACGCGGCTCGTAACCCATGCGGCGGGCAAAGCCGGCCGCTTCCTCGGCGATATCGGCGATCTGCTCTGCATTCGGCATATCGTGTACAGCCGTGTCGGCGACGATGACGGTGCGGCCGCGCGCCAGCACGATCGAGACGCCGATGACGCGGTGCCCCGGCTTGGCGTCGATGACGCGGCGGATGTCGTCAAGCGCCGTCGAATAATTGCGCGTCACGCCGGTGACGATGCCGTCGGCGTCGCCCAAGGCCACCATGCAGGCGGCGAAGTGGTTGCGGTCGTTGTTGATGAGGCGCTGGCAATCGCGGAACAGGAATCCTTTTCGCTGCATCCGCTCATAGAGATAGTCGGCATAGATGGCGTTCTTGCGCGACAGCCGGGCGTTGATGATCTCGAGCCCGGGCTTGTTCAGATCGACGCCGGCATTGCGGGCGTTTTCCTTGATGACGTCGTCGCGGCCCAAAAGAATGGCGGTGCCCAGCCGCTGGTTGACGTAGGCAACCGCCGCGCGCATCACCTGGTCCTCCTCGCCCTCGGCAAAAACGATACGCTTCGGCTGCCGCCGCACGCGGTCGTAGATGCGCTGCAGGGTAGAGGCGATAGGGTCGCGCCGGGCCGACAGTTCGTTGGCGTATTTGTCGAGATCGAGGATCGGCTTCCCCGCGACACCGGACTCCATGGCCGCCTTCGCCACGGCCACCGGAATGGCCGAGATCAATCTCGGGTCGAAAGGGACGGGGATGATATAGTTGGGGCCGTATTTCGGCCGGTTGCCCTGATAGGCTGCCGCGACATCGTCTGGCACATCCTGTCGCGCCAGATCGGCAAGCGCGCGGGCGGCCGCGATCTTCATATCGTCATTGATGGTGGTCGCGCGCACGTCCAGCGCGCCGCGGAAGATATAGGGGAAGCCCAGCACGTTATTGACCTGGTTCGGATAATCCGAGCGGCCCGTCGCCATGATAGCGTCGGTGCGGATTTCGGCGGCTTCCTCCGGTGTGATTTCCGGGTCCGGATTGGCCATGGCGAAGATGATCGGGTTCTTGGCCATCGATTGCACCATCGCCGGCGTCAGCGCGCCCTTGGCGGACAGGCCGAGGAACACATCGGCGCCATCCAGCGCGTCAGCCAGAGAGCGTGCTTCTGTCTTCACCGCATGGGCCGATTTCCACTGGTTCATGCCTTCGGTGCGGCCCTGGTAGACGACGCCCTTGGTGTCGCACAGGATGACGTTTTCCGGCGCGAATCCCATCGCCTTGATCAGCTCGATGCAAGCGATGCCCGCCGCTCCCGCGCCGTTGCAGACGAGCTTCGTCGTCTTCATGTCGCGGCCGGTCAGGTCGAGCGCGTTGATCAGGCCGGCGGCCGAGATGATGGCGGTGCCGTGCTGGTCGTCGTGGAAAACCGGTATGTCCATCAGTTCGCGCAGCCGCTGCTCGATGATGAAGCATTCCGGCGCCTTGATGTCTTCCAGATTGATGCCGCCGAAGGACGGTCCGAGGTAGCGCACGCAATTGATGAACTCGTCAGCATCCTCGGTGTCGACTTCGAGGTCGATGGAATCGACATCGGCGAAACGCTTGAACAGGACTGCCTTGCCCTCCATCACCGGCTTGGAAGCGAGCGCGCCGAGATTGCCGAGGCCAAGAATGGCGGTACCGTTGGAGATGACGGCCACCATGTTGCCGCGCGTCGTGTAGTCGAAGGCACGCGATGGATCGTCCGCGATCGCCTTGACCGGAACGGCGACGCCGGGAGAGTAGGCAAGGCTGAGGTCGCGCTGCGTCGCCATCGGCTTGGTCGGGCTAATCTCAAGCTTGCCTGGCCGGCCCATGGCGTGGAATTCCAGCGCCTCCTGTTCACTCACAGACGGCGTCTGACCGTTGGACTTGTCGTTTCTTGCCATTTTAAGAGATTTCCTTCCCGGGGGTGCCGCGCCATTTGATCCGGCTGCCTGCTTTCTTCTGTGGAGTGTGATCGATTAAGGCTACACATCGAAACTGTAAACCGCCAAGCAGCAGAAGATTGTTTTTGTGCAGAGCTCGATCGGGATGTCAGGCAGAAAAAACAGGGGGACTTGCGCACCCTCCTCCTCGCCGGGGAGGGCGCCCGAACCTGGCGCAATGAAGCGGGAATCCCTGTGAACGACGAGACGCCGATCCGGACAGGAATCGCGGTGCCGGCTTCGGCTGCCGCTGGCACCGTCACGCCGATGATGGAGCAGTTCATCGAGATCAAGGCGGCGAATCCGGATTCGCTGCTGTTCTACCGCATGGGTGATTTCTACGAACTTTTCTTCGACGATGCCGAGAAGGCGAGCGCGGCGCTGGGCATCGTATTGACCAAGCGTGGCAAGCATCAGGGCGCCGATATCCCGATGTGCGGCGTGCCGGTCCATGCCGCCGACGACTATCTCCAGAAGCTGATTGCACGGGGCTTCCGTGTCGCCGTCTGCGAGCAGATCGAGGATCCGGCCGAAGCGCGCAAGCGCGGTTCCAAATCGGTCGTGCGCCGCGATGTCATCCGGCTGGTGACGCCGGGCACGATCACCGAGGAAAAGCTGCTCGCGCCTTCGGAATCCAGCTTCCTTATGGCGCTTGGCCGGGTCAAGGGCGCCAGTGGTGGCATTGGCGGCCTGGCCCTTGCCTGGATAGACATCTCGACCGGTGCGTTCCGGGTTGCCGAAACCACCGATGAACGGCTCCTGGCGGACATCTGCAGGGTCGATCCGCGCGAACTGATCGTGGCCGATGCCGTCTTCTACGATCCCGGGTTGAAGCCGGTCTTCGATCTGCTCGGTCGCGTCGCCAATCCGCAGCCGGCCAGCCTGTTCGATTCTGCTTCGGCAGCGGGCCACATCGCCCGCTTCTTCGACGTGGCGACGCCGGACAGTTTCGGCGCCTTCTCCCGCGCCGAGCTCTCGGCGATATCGGGTATCATCGCCTATGTCGAAAAGACGCAGAAGGCGGAGCGGCCGCCTCTGTCGAGGCCGGAACGCGAAGAAAGCGGCTCGACCCTGTTTATCGACCCGGCGACCCGGGCCAATCTGGAACTGCTGCGTACATTGTCGGGCAGCCGCGACGGCTCGCTGTTCAAGGCCATAGACCGCACCGTCACCGGCGGCGGCGCGCGCCTGCTGGCCGACCGGCTGATGGCGCCGCTGACCGATCCGGACAGGATCGCCGCGCGACTGGATTCAGTCTCCTTCTTCCGCGCCGAACCGCGCTTGTGCGAAGCGGTGCGGCAGGCTCTGAAAGGCGTCGCCGACATGCCGCGCGCTTTGTCCAGGCTGGCGCTAAACCGTGGCGGCCCACGCGACCTCGGCGCCTTGCGGGCCGGATGCGAGGCCGCCGCGCAGCTTTCCGCCATCTTCGCCAAAGCCGAACCGCCCGTCGAGTTGCAGCGGGCGCTGGAAGCGATCGCGGCATTGCCGCGGCCGCTGGTCGAGCATCTCGCTCGCGCACTGTCGGACGAACTGCCGCTGCTGAAGCGAGACGGCGGTTTCGTGCGCGCCGGCTACGACTACGAGCTCGACGAGATGCGGGCGCTGCGCGACGAGTCGCGAAAAGTCATTGCCGCCATGGAGCGCGAGCTGATCGAGGAGACCGGCATAAGGTCGCTCAAGATCCGCCACAACAATGTGCTCGGCTATTATATCGAGGTGACCGCCAACCACCATTCGGTGCTGGCGGGATCGGATGGCGCCAAGGCCCGGTTCATCCATCGCCAGACCATGGCCAACGCCATGCGCTTCACCACGACGGAACTGGCCGGGCTGGAAACCAGGATCGCCAACGCGGCGGATCGGGCGCTGACCATCGAACTGACCGCCTTCGAGCGGCTGTGCGCCGAAGCGGTAGCGGATGCTGCCAAAATCCGCGCCGCCGCCGAGGCGCTGGCAGTCCTCGATGTTTCGGCGGCGCTTGCGCTGTTGTCGGAAAGCGAGAACTGGTGCCGGCCCCTGGTGGATTCAAGCCTGGCCTTCGAAGTGGCTGGCGGCCGGCATCCGGTGGTCGAACAGGCGCTCCGGCGATCGGGCGAGGGGCCGTTCGTCGCCAATGATTGCGATCTGTCGCCGGAAGGCGACGGGCCGCATGGAGCGATCTGGTTGCTCACCGGCCCGAACATGGGCGGCAAGTCCACCTTCCTGCGCCAGAACGCGCTGATCGCGGTCCTGGCGCAGATGGGCTCCTTCGTTCCGGCGCAGAGCGCCCATATCGGCGTCGTCGACCGGCTGTTCTCGCGCGTCGGCGCATCGGACGATCTGGCGCGCGGTCGCTCGACCTTCATGGTAGAAATGGTCGAGACCGCCGCCATCCTCAACCAGGCCGGCGAGCGGGCGCTGGTTATTCTCGATGAGATCGGCCGCGGCACCGCGACGTTCGACGGTCTCTCTATCGCTTGGGCGGCGGTGGAGTATCTGCATGAGCAGAACCGCTGCCGCGCCATCTTCGCTACCCATTTCCACGAGATGACGGCGCTTTCCGGCAAGTTGCCCCGCCTGCACAACGTCACCATGCGGGTGAAGGAGTGGGAAGGCGACGTCGTCTTCCTGCACGAGGTTGGCAAGGGCGCCGCCGACCGCTCCTATGGCGTGCAGGTGGCGCGGCTCGCGGGCCTGCCCGAGGCCGTGGTGGCGCGCGCCCGAGAAGTGCTGCAGCAATTGGAAGCCGGCGAAGTGTCCGGCAAGACAGACCGGCTCATCGACGATCTGCCACTGTTCTCGGCTGTGCTGAAGCGTGAAGCGCCCGCGCCGAAGACAGCCGAAAACGTTGGCGAAGCGCTGGGCAACATGAATCCAGACGAGATGACGCCAAGAGAAGCGCTGGAAGCGCTCTACCGGCTGAAGGGGCTGACCCGGAAACCGTAGCTATTCCGGCACGTACTGGGCTTCGCCATTGCCGAACGACCAATCGATAAGCTCGTTCTCGGTCAGCACGATCATGATGTCCTCTTTACGAAGGCCTGCGCGCGCAACGAGGTTGTCGGCAATAGCCCGGTAGAGCGCCCGCTTCTTTGCAACTGTGCGACCCGAACGCATGGTGATCTGGATGATCACCGCATCTTCGCTGCGCTCGATATCCATGTAGGTCGGGTCGATCACCAGCCTGCCTGCGGCATGTTCGGTGATGACCTGAAACCGGTCTGCCTGCGGGATGTCGATGGTGGCGACCATCGCATCATGCACGCCTTCGGATACGCTTTTGACGAAGGCCTCACCTTTGCCCGCGGGAACGGAAATCCGAACGAGAGGCATCTGCGCGTTCCTTCCAAAAGGGAAATCCTACGCTTGGATAGATCGGTGCAGCAACGTCGATTGCTGAGAGGCCAGAAGGGCTGAACAGTCGGACCAGCCGGAGTTCTTGCGCTATTTCGGTGCGTGCGCGGCAAGCCACTCCTGCATCTGCTTGATCTCGGCCTCCTGCGCCTTGATCACTGTCTCTGCCAGCTTGCGGATTTCGGGGTCCTTGCCGTGTTCGAGCTCGACCTTGGCCATGTCGATGGCCCCCTGATGGTGCGGAATCATGCCGCGCACGAAGTCGATATCGGCGTTGCCAGTGTAAGGGATGGCCATGTCGCCATGCATCTTGTCCATCGCCTTCCTGTAGCCCTCGGTCGAGGGACCGTCGGCGGCGGTCGTGGTCATGCCGCTCATATCGTGGCCTTTGTGGTCCTGAGCCGGCGCGGTTTCGAGGAAAACGGCAAGCAGCATTCCAGCTGCCATCAGCGCCAGCACGATCTTCTTGAATGGGGTCATGGAGGTTCCTTTCGAGGTTACGTAGCGCCCCGCCCTGGGGTCTATAATTTCAGCGTCCGCAGCCGCAGCGCATTGCCGATGACCGAGACGGAAGAAAGGCTCATCGCCGCGGCGGCCAGCATTGGCGACAGCAATGCGCCGGTCATCGGATAAAGCACGCCGGCCGCCACCGGCACGCCCAGCACATTGTAGAGGAAGGCGAAGACCAGGTTCTGGCGGATGTTGCGCAGCGTGCCTTCCGCCAGCCTTCTCGCCCTCACGATGCCGGCGAGGTCGCCCTTGAGCAGCGTAATGCCGGCGCTTTCCACGGCAACGTCCGCACCCGATCCCATGGCGATGCCGACATCGGCCGTCGCCAGCGCCGGCGCGTCGTTGACCCCGTCCCCGGCCATGGCGACGATGCCGCCGCGTTGGCGCAGCTCTTCGATAAGGTCGCTTTTCTGCTCGGGCAGCAGGCCGGCGCGCATCTGATCGATGCCGAGTTTCGCCGCGACGGCTTTCGCCGTGCGCCAGTTGTCGCCGGTGGCCATCACTACCGTGACGCCCCTTTCCTGCAGGGCGCGGATCGCCTCGCCGGCGTTCGCCTTGAGCGGATCGGCAACCGCCACGAGACCGGCGAGCCGACCGTCGACAGTGACGAACATGACGGTTTTTCCCTCGGCTTGCATCGCCTCCGCCCGGGGGATCATCGGCTGTGCATCGATGCCGAAATCGGCCAGCAT
This sequence comes from Mesorhizobium sp. BE184, assembly GCF_031457045.1. Taxonomy (NCBI): domain Bacteria; kingdom Pseudomonadati; phylum Pseudomonadota; class Alphaproteobacteria; order Hyphomicrobiales; family Phyllobacteriaceae; genus Mesorhizobium; species Mesorhizobium sp. BE184. The sequence goes on along the minus strand of NZ_JAVDVU010000002.1, from coordinate 892,078 downwards.
CGCCGCGTTGCCGAGCGTCACCTGCCGGTCCGAGACGGTTCCCGAAACGCCTTTGCCGGTGATCGCTTCGAAATTCCCGGCTTCGCCCGGGCGGACGCCACGTTCCCGCGCGCCATCGACGATGGCTCCCGCCAGCGGATGCTCGGAGCCGACTTCGAGCCCCGCTGCCAGCGCCAGCAGCTCGTCTTCAGCAATGTCTTGAGCAACCACATCGGTCAGCCGGGGCCGGCCTTCGGTCAGCGTCCCGGTCTTGTCGACCACCAGCATGTTGACGGAGGCTAGACGTTCGAGCGCCGCGGCATCCTTGACCAGGACGCCGGCATGGGCGCCACGCCCGGTGGCCGTCATGATCGACATCGGCGTGGCGAGCCCGAGCGCGCAGGGACAGGCGATGATCAGCACCGAAACGGCCGAAGCGATGGCGAAGGCGAGGCCGGGACCGAATAGCAGCCAAATCAGGAAGGACGCCAACGCCACCAGCGCCACGGCGGGGACGAAATAGAAAGAGACGCGATCGGCCAGACCCTGGATCGGCGCACGGCTGCGCTGCGCCTTGGCGACCAACTCGACGATGCGTGCCAGCGTGGTGTCGGCGCCCACCTTTTCGGCCTGCATGATCAGCGAGCCATTCTTGTTCAGCGTTCCGCCGGTCAGGGCGTCGCCCTCGGTCTTCTCGACCGGAACCGGCTCGCCGGTGATCATCGATTCGTCTACCGAGGAACGCCCCTCGACCACTCTGCCGTCGACGGGAACGGCTTCACCCGGCCGGATGCGCAGCCGGTCGCCGGCTTTCACCTCGTCGCGCGGTACATCGGTCTCGGAACCGTCACGGTTAAGCCGCCGCGCGGTCTTCGGAGCGAGGTCGAGCAAGGCGCGGATCGCCGAGCCGGTTTGCTCGCGCGCCCGCAGTTCCAGCACCTGGCCGAGGAAGACCAGCGCCACGATGACCGCAGAGGCCTCGAAATAGACCGGCACCGCGCCGCCATGGCCTCGGATTTCGTGCGGGAAAAGCCCCGGGAACAAGACGGCGACCAGACTATAGAGATAGGCGGCACCGACGCCGAGCGAAATCAGCGTCCACATGTTCAGACTGCGGTTGACGATGGAAGCCCAGCCGCGCTCGAAAAAGGGCAGCGCCGCCCACAGCACCACCGGCGTGGCGAGCACAAGCTCGACCCATACGGCCAGGCCCTCGCCGATCCAACTGCGCGCCGGCAGGCCGAGCATCGAGCCCATGGTCAGGAGCAGGAGCGGCACTGACAGCGCCGCACTCACCCAGAAGCGTCGGGTGAAATCGACCAGCTCGGGATTCGGTCCCGCATCGTCCGCCGGAACACCCATCGGCTCCAGGGCCATGCCGCAGATCGGGCATGAACCGGGTTTGTCTCGGATAATCTCCGGATGCATCGGGCAGGTGTATTGCGTTCCTTTCGGCATTGGGGCCGGGTCCGGTCGCTCACCCAGATACCTTGTCGGGTCGGCTTCGAATTTCTTCAGGCAGCCTTCGGAGCAGAAGTAGTGTTTTTCTCCGTCGTGATGCAGGAAATGAGCCGCGGTGGCGGGATCGACAACCATACCGCACACCGGATCGCGTAGGACACTGCTCTCCTTTGCCATGGCTGGATGCGCCGCGCAGCAGGCGCTGCTTGCGGCATGATGATGATGGGAGTGATCGGACTGGGCCATTGGCATCTCGCTGTCGTTTCATCAGGAGATAAGGCTTCCAGTTACTGGAAGGTCAAGGGCTTAGAATCCTGATGCTTGAATATGAGCTATCGCTAAAATCTTAGCCGTTCCAATAAACGGAATTTAGCCGCCGTAGACTAGGCTCGGCGAAATGAATGAAATAAAAAAACGTATATTGGCCAAAACCTTGCTGGTCATTGGGCCGGCGGTCATCGCAACGTTTGCACTCTCGTTTTCATTGCGTCTGGCTTTCGGCATGCCGATCGACTGGCTGAGCTGGGTCGAATGCGCCGCCATCCCTGTACTGGTGGGAACGCCGATCGCCGCTTTCATTTTCTCGCAGGCAGAGAGACTTCAGTCCGCACTTGCAGAACTGGGCGAATCACATCGCAGCCTCGTTGAAACGCATGACACGCTGGCATTCGTTACCGGCCATGACCGAATGACCGGGCTTCCCAATCGCGAGGTTTTCCTGCGGCGCGTGGAGGAAGTGCGCCGGCGCGACGAAGCCTACGCGCTTCTTGCTATCGATCCCGACGGCTTCAAGAGCATCAATGACCGCTTTGGCTACGCACGGGGTGACGAAGCCCTGATCAGGGTGGCAAAGGCCATCCAGTATGCCGTCCGTCCGGTCGACATCGTTGGCCGCATCGCCGGCGACGAGTTTGGCGTGTTCCTTGTCTCCGTGGGCCCAGATGAGGCGCAACGGCTGGCCGAACTGATCCGCCGCCAGGTCGAGATCATTCCATGGCATGTCGATGGCGCCCGCATGCCCGATGTGAAAGTAAGCGTCGGCGGTGTCCTCATCCCGCGGTGCAGCCCCTTCCGCATCGTCGACGTGCTGCGTCAGGCAGACCGCCAGATGGAGGATGCCAAACGGCAGGGCGGCAACCGCGTCGCTCTGAACCATGCGCTGCCGGCGGTCGCATGAGTTCGTCTTTTTCTGCCCATACCCACGGACCGGAAAACAGGCTATAGACCGCGCCGGAAAAAGGGTCCGTCCGGCTTTATGGCGAAGATATCTCTCAAGCTAGATCATCTCATCGACGGCGACGCCCTGCGCCGCGACCTAACGGCGCTGACATCGGCCACCGGCGGCGACGGTGCGGCCGCTTCGGTCCGAGCTCAGGTCCTGCAGGCGCTGAAGGAGAGAATGATCGCCGGTCGCAAGACCGCCGAGGACATGTTGAAGGAAGATGGCGGCGGCACCGCCTGCGCTGCCCGTCTTTCACATCTGATGGATGAGCTGATCAGGGCGCTTTACGACTTCGCCGTCACCAACGTCTACCGGGCTCGCAATCCTTCGCTGGGCGAGCGCATCGCCATCGTTGCCGTGGGCGGCTACGGACGTGGCACACTGGCGCCCGGTTCGGATATCGACCTGCTTTTTTTGCTTCCCTCCAAGCAAACGCCCTGGGGTGAGCAGGTCGTCGGATATATCCTGCACATACTGTGGGATCTTGGCCTCAAGGTCGGTCATGCCACCCGCGACATCGAGGACTGCATCCGACTTTCGCTCTCCGACATCACCATCCGCACCTCCATCCTCGAAGCCCGCTTCTTGTGGGGCGAGGAAAAGCTCTACCAGGAGCTTGTCGGGCGTTTCGACCGGGATGTAGTGCGGCCCACCGGGCCGGAATTCGTCCAGGCCAAGCTTGCCGAACGCGATGACCGCCACGCCAAGGCCGGCGAAAGCCGCTATCTGGTCGAGCCCAACGTCAAGGATGGCAAGGGCGGACTGCGCGATCTGCAGACGCTGTTCTGGATCGGCAAGTATTTCTACCGCGTCCGCACCGGCGAGGAATTGGTCGACAAGGCCGTCTTCACGGACGCCGAATACCGCTCATTCCTGAAGGCCGAGGATTTCCTCTGGGCGGTGCGCTGCCACATGCACTTCCTGACAGGAAAAGCGGAGGAGCGGCTGCATTTCGACATCCAGCGCGAAATCGCCGAACGCCTTGGCTACACCAGCCATCCCGGACTGTCGGCGGTCGAACGCTTCATGAAGCATTATTTCCTCGTCGCCAAGGAAGTGGGTGATCTGACCCGAATCTTCTGCGCAGCACTTGAGGAGGAACAGGCCAAGCATGTGCCCGGCTTCAACCGCATTTTCCAGACCTTTCAGCGGCGCAAGCGCAAGCTGGCCGGTACCGCCGACTTCATCGTCGACAATCACCGCATCAACGTCGCTGACGACAAGGTTTTCGAGCGCGACCCGGTCAATCTGCTGCGGCTGTTCTGGCTGGCGGACAAGCACGGGCTGGAATTTCACCCCGACGCACTAAAGCTGCTCACCCGCTCGTTGAAACTGGTGGACCGGGCGTTGCGGCGCGACCCGGAGGCAAACCGCCTGTTTCTCGATATCCTGACTTCGGACCGCAATCCGGAACTCAATTTGCGGCGCATGAACGAAGCCGGGCTGCTCGGTAAGCTGATCCCGGATTTTGGCAAGATCGTCGCGATGATGCAGTTCAACATGTATCATCACTACACGGTGGACGAGCACCTCATACGCTGCATCGGTGTGCTGTCCGAGATCGAGCATGGCGACAGCAAGAAAATACATCCGCTTTCGCACGCATTGATGCCTGGATTGAAGGGCAGCCGCGAAATGCTCTATGTCGCGGTTCTGCTGCACGATATCGCCAAGGGCCGGCCCGAGGATCATTCGGAGGCTGGCGCGAGGATCGCACGGCGCATCGGCCCGCATATGGGCCTGTCGGCCGCCGACACCGAGACGGTCGTCTGGCTGGTCGAAAATCATCTCTTGATGTCGATGACCGCCCAGACGCGCGACCTCAACGACCGCAAGACCATCGACGATTTCGCCTCCGTCGTTCAGACGGTGGACCGGCTCAAGTTCCTGCTCATCCTCACTGTCTGCGACATACGCGGCGTCGGTCCCGGTGTCTGGAACGGCTGGAAGGGCCAACTGCTCAGGACGCTTTACTATGAGACGGAACTCGCCCTCACCGGCGGCTTCTCGGAAGTGTCCCGCGCCGAACGGGCATCGGTCGCGCGCGAAAAGCTGGCTGAGGGCCTGTCCGGCTGGCCGGATGCGGAACGCCATCGCGTCGTCGGGCTCCACTACGAGAATTATCTTCTGGCGGTCGATCTGGCCGACCAGCTGCGCCATGCCGAGTTCATCCGCGAGGCCGACGGTGCCGGCAGGAAGCTCGCCACCATGGTGAAGACGCATCAGTTCGAGGCGGTCACCGAGATCACCGTGCTGGCGCCGGACCATCCGCGCCTTTTATCCGTCATCGCCGGGGCTTGCGTCGCGGCGGGCGGCAACATCGTCGATGCCCAGATCTTCACGACGTCCGACGGCCGGGCGCTCGACTCCATCCTCATCAATCGTGAATTCGATCGCGATGAAGACGAACGCCGCCGCGCCGAGCGGGTCGGCAAGCTGATCGAGGACGTGCTTTCCGGCCGGGCATGGCTGCCGGAGATGATCGAGAAACGCACCAAGCCGAAGCGCGGCGCCAAGGTGTTCCGCATTCCGCCCCGCGCCGAGGTCCGCAACGCCCTGTCGAACCGCTTCTCCGTCATCGAGGTCGAGGGTCTCGACAGGCCGGGGCTTCTCTCGGAAATCACCGGAACGCTGTCCGATCTCTCGCTCGACATTGCCTCGGCCCATATCACGACGTTCGGCGAAAAGGTCATCGACACCTTCTACGTCACCGACCTGACGGGCCAGAAGCTTGAAAACTCGGCCCGCGTAAAAACCGTGCGCGACCGGCTGACAGCGGTACTGGAGGATGCCGTCCCCCAGCGCGCTGGCAAGGTCAGGGCGGCGGCGGAATGAGGGTGCGTCTTTCGAGGCTCGTCCGCCCGTCGATGCGGCCGCCCGACGCGTGCCCTGCGCGCACGCACCTCAGGATCAGGGCTGTTTGTTCTCTACGCCGGCAAATCTTCGTAGGCTTTTCAGGGCTTGAATCGAAGGGCGGAGGCAACGCCCGCTGCAAGCTGTACGCGAAGCGCATCAACAGTCCTCATCCTGAGGCGCGAACGGAGCGAGCCTCGAAGGACGCACTATGAGCCTCGTCAGAAAATTCGCCACGGTCGCATCCGGCACGCTGATGAGCCGGATTCTCGGCTTCACCCGCGAAATGCTGATGGCGGCGGCGCTTGGCACCGGTCCGATCGCCGACGCCTTCAATGCCGCTTTCCAGTTCCCCAACACCTTTCGCCGGCTGTTCGCGGAAGGCGCGTTCAACGCTGCCTTCGTGCCGCTCTTCTCCAAGGAAATCGAAGCCCACGGCCTCGAGGGGGCGAAGCGTTTTTCCGAGGAAGTCTTTGGCGTTTTGTTCAGCGCGCTCCTAGCGCTAACCATCGTCATGGAACTGGCGATGCCGCTGATCGTCCGCTACGCCGTTGCGCCGGGCTTTGCCGACACGCCAGACAAGTTCGCCATGACGGTGACGCTGGCGACCATCATGTTCCCCTATCTGATCTGCATGTCGCTGGGGGCGATGATGGCCGGCATGCTGAATTCGCTGCGCCGCTATTTCGCCGCCGCGGTCGCGCCGGTGTTTCTCAACGTCATTCTCATCGCTGTTCTGGCCTATGCCTGGTATGACGGCCAGGACGCCATCCGCGTCGGCTATGCCTTGTCATGGGGCGTGCTGGCGGCCGGCCTGGTCCAACTCGCCATCGTCTGGGTCGCTGTGCGCCATGCCGGCATTTCCATCGGCTTTCGCATGCCCCGCATGACGCCCAACGTCAAACGGCTGCTGGTGCTGGCGTTTCCGGCGGCGATCACCGGCGGCATCACCCAGATCAACCAGCTCATCGGTACTGCCATCGCCTCGGGGCAGGACAGCGCGGTGTCGTCGCTCGCCTATGCCGATCGCATCTACCAGTTGCCGCTTGGCGTCGTCGGTATCGCGGTGGCCATCGTGCTCCTGCCGGAACTGTCGCGGGCGCTGAAGGCGGGCAATGTGGTCGAGGCCGCAAATCTGCAGAACCGGTCGGTCGAATTCACCCTCTTCATGACACTCCCGGCAGCGGCAGCGCTTCTGGTCATGTCGGAACCCATCGTGCGGCTGCTTTATGAACGCGGCGCCTTCGCCGCCAACAATTCGACGCCGACCGTTGCCGCCATCCTGGCCATCTTCGGGCTGGGACTTCCGGCCTTCGTGCTCATCAAGGCGTTCACGCCGGGCTATTTCGCCCGCGAGGATACGCGCACGCCAATGGTCTTTGCCGCCATATCGGTCGCCGTCAACGTCGCTACCGCGCTCACCCTGTTTCCGTCCATGGGCGCGCCGGGCATTGCCGTCGCCTCGGCGGCGGCCGGCTGGGTCAACGCGGCGCTTCTGCTAGGTGTGCTGGTCCGGCGCGGTCACTGGGGCAGGGACGTGCCGCTGCTCAAGCGCATACCGCGCCTTCTGCTATCGGCCGCTCTGATGGGCGTGGCATTGTGGTTCGGCCAAGACTGGCTCGCGCCGCAACTGGCTTCATCCGCCCCGCTTCTGACCAAGGCGGTGGCGCTCGCACTGCTTTCCGGAGCCGGCGCCATTCTCTATTTCGCGCTCGCCTTCCTCACAGGGGGCGCCGATTTTGGCATGATCAGAAGAAATGTGAAGCGGGGGGCCAAGGCCGCCGAACCACCGCCGTAAACCACGGATATCTTGCCTATGGCTGCGTCATCGGTCATAAGCGCGTCCGAATTTGCCCACCGGGTTCCAGCAGCGTGGCCGTCGAAAAGTGTCAAACTTCTCGGGGTCATGCTCGACCGGCCCTCCATAAGCCAGGGAAAACAATCATGCCCTCCAGTCCTTTCCGGGAACTCGTGTTTTCCGGCGTGCAGCCGACCGGAAATCTGCATCTCGGCAACTATCTCGGCGCCATCAAGCAGTTCGTCGCGCTGCAGGAAAAGTCCGATTGCATCTACTGCGTCGTCGATCTGCATTCGCTCACAGCACAGCTGGTGCACAAGGATCTGCAGGACCAGACACGCTCGATCACCGCCGCCTTTCTAGCATCGGGCATCGACCCCAAAAAGCACATCGTCTTCAACCAGTCGCGGGTGATGCAGCACGCCGAACTCGCCTGGATATTCAATTGCGTGGCCCGCATCGGCTGGATGAACCGCATGACGCAGTTCAAGGACAAGGCCGGCAAGGACCGCGAGAACGCCTCGCTCGGCCTGCTCGCCTATCCGAGCCTGATGGCCGCAGACATTTTGGTCTACCGCGCTACCCACGTGCCGGTGGGCGACGACCAGAAGCAGCATCTGGAGCTGACCCGCGACATCGCCCAGAAGTTCAACAACGACTTTTCCGGCCGCATCGCCGACCTCGGCCTTGGGGTCGAGATGCAGGTCGGCGACGAGACGGTCAACGGCTTTTTCCCGATCACCGAGCCTGTCATCGGCGGTCCGGCGACGCGCATCATGTCGCTGCGCGACGGAGCGAAGAAGATGTCAAAGTCCGATCCCTCCGACCTGTCGCGCATCAACCTGACCGACGATGCCGACACCATTTCCAAGAAGATCCGCAAGGCCAAGACCGACCCGGATGCGCTGCCGAGCGAGCCGGACGGTCTTGCCGGCCGGCCCGAGGCGGAGAATCTGGTGGGCATCTATGCCGGTCTCGCCGACATCTCGAAGGAAGCGGTGCTGAAGGAATTCGGCGGCCGTCAATTCTCGGAGTTCAAGCCGGCCCTGGCCGATCTGGCGGTGGAGAGAATGGCGCCAGTGGCAGCCGAGATGCGGCGCATTTCAGCCGATCCGGCCTTTGTCGATGCTGTTCTGAAGGATGGCGGCGAACGGGCCGGCGCCCTTGCCGAAGCCACCATGAAGCACGTGCGCGACATCGTCGGGCTGCTGCAGGGTTAGAAGACACCGCGGCAACGCTGCTTGCCGCTGAGGGGCGGCAATGGCAGATTGCCCGAAACGGGAAGACAGCCAATGGTTTCAAAACGTCTCAGCCGGGAAGCCGGCCACCGGCGGAAGTTCCTGGCCATCATCGACGATACGCCCGAATGCGAACGGGCCGTGGTCTATGCATCGAAACGAGCGCAGACCACCAATGGCGTTCTCGTGCTTCTCTATGTCATTGAGCCGGACGATTTCCAGCATTGGCTCGGCGTCGAGAAGATCATGCGCGAGGAAGCCAATGCCAATGCCCGTGCCGCGCTCGACGGCTACGCCACCAAGGTCCGGCAGAAATTGGGCATCGAACCCGAACTCGTGGTGAAGGAGGGCAAGCCGGCCGACGAAATCCACAGACTGATCGAGGAAGATCAGGACATCGCCATTCTTGTCCTTGCCGCCGGCGCCGGCAAGGAAGGTCCGGGGCCCCTTGTCGCCTCCATCGCCGGCAAGGGCGCGGCTTTTCCGATTCCTGTCACCGTCGTGCCGCAGAATCTGTCAGACGAGGATCTGGAAAACCTGGCGTAGGGTTCCGACATGATGCGGGACGGTTGCTGAGGCCGTTTCTGCTTGAAGGCCGGACCGATTGGGCTTATTTAGAACTATTCCAAACTATTTGGCCCGCCATACGGCAGGCGTGGAGATCAAGATGTTCATCCAGACCGAGTCGACCCCAAATCCGGCGACGCTGAAATTCCTGCCTGGCAAGGAAGTGCTGCTCGAGGGCACCGCCGATTTCCGCGACGCCGGCAGCGCGGCCGCCGCCTCGCCGCTGGCGGGACGGCTGTTCGAGGTTCCAGGTGTCACCGGCGTCTTCTTCGGCTATGATTTCATCACCGTCACCAAGGACGGCCCTGACTGGCAGCATCTCAAGCCGGCCATTCTTGGCGCCATCATGGAGCATTTCATGTCCGGCGCGCCGGTGATGGTCAACGCCGGCCCCGCCGCCGAGACCAGCCAGACCGGCGAATTCTACGACAAGGCCGACGAGGAGATCGTCGTCACCATCAAGGAACTGCTCGACACCCGCGTACGGCCGGCGGTCGCCCAGGACGGCGGCGACATCACCTTCCGCGGCTTCGAGAACGGCACCGTGTTCCTGCACATGAAGGGTTCCTGCGCCGGCTGCCCCTCATCCACCGCGACGCTGAAGCATGGCATTCAGAACCTGCTGCGCCATTTCGTGCCGGAAGTTCAGCAGGTCGAGCAGGTCTCCTGAACCTCCAAACCGCTTTTCTTTCGGGATAGCACAACAAAAAACCGGGCTGTGAGGCCCGGTTTTCCGTTTGGGACGTCCGTGTTGCCTGGACGGTCCGCGTAAGAAACTTTTGCACCGCTTGACCGGGAGGCAGGTCGCCTCCGCGTCCGTTGCTACTTCACGATGACCTTGGCGCCGACTTCGGCGCGGTTGTAGAGGTCGATGATGTCCTGGTTCATCAGGCGGATGCAGCCCGACGACATCGCCTTGCCGATAGAGTTCCATTCCGGGCTGCCATGCAGCCGGTAGCCGGAATCGCCGCCCTTGTTGAACAGGTACATGGCGCGCGCGCCGAGCGGATTGCTGAGCCCGGGAGGCATGCCGCCGGCCCATTTCGCCAGCTCCGGCTGGCGGCGGATCATCTCGCGCGGCGGCGTCCAGGTCGGCCATTCGCGCTTCAGCGCGATGCGGGCCGTGCCGTGCCATTCGAAACCCTCGCGGCCGACGCCGATGCCGTAGCGCATCGCCTTGCCGTCAGCCATCACGAGGTAAAGAAACTTCTCATTGGTATCGACGATGATGGTGCCGGGCTTCTCCTGGCTGTCGAAGCGGACGATCTGCCGGTGATATTTGCGCGGAACCTTGCTGATCGGAATGCTCGGCAGCCGGTAGCCTGCATCCGTGACCGAACCATAATTGTTGGTGAACATCGGCAGCGAGCCGATGGTGCTGCATCCGGAAAGCGCGGTCGCCAGCACAAGTCCGGCAACGATGGCCAGTGATTTCATCCGCATGAACTGTCCGCACCCCCCAAAATCCGTCGCAGCCCGATTCGAGCCGTCTTTTCGACATCATTCATGCTGGCATTTGCTTTGCTTGCCAAGCAGGCGATGCCTATATGCTTTCCCTTACGCACCGGTAAGCCGATACCTATGGTATTTCGGCAACAGGCTTCACGGGAATGTGAAGGAAAAACAATGAAGCTGCACTTCTTTTAACGGAAAGACGGCTTTGAAAAGGGCAAGGACCATGAATGTCGGAACTGCCGCCCGCCGGTCAGGACTGCCGGCCAAGACCATTCGCTATTATGAGGAAATCGGCCTGATCAGTCCGGTCCGCGCCGGCAATGGCTATCGCGACTATACGGGCGACGACATCCACCGCCTCGCCTTCTTGCGCCGCGCCCGCAATCTCGGCTTTTCCATCGACGATTGCCGTCAGCTCATGGCGCTCTATCGTGACCGCAGCAGAGCCAGCCATGATGTCCGCGCCATCGCCTCGGCGCATGTCGCGGCGATCGAGGAAAAGGTGCGTGAGCTGCAATCGATGCGCGCCACGCTGCAGAAGCTCATCCACGCCTGCCACGGCGACGACCGCCCCGACTGCCCGATCCTGGAGGAAATGGCTGGGGAGATTTCCTGACTGAGCGGGTTCAAACCGTGAACAGAATCGGCCATACTGGGCCATGCCCATCGTTTCGCCGATTCTCGTGAACCCCCTTGTCGATGGCCGTCAGTCCGAGCGTGCCATGCTGGTCAGGCGCGGCGTGCAGCGCCTGCTCATGCAGATGGGCGCGCATGTCCTGCCCGAACTGTCGCTGGCCACCGGCCGCCGGGCCGATCTGGTGGCGCTGACCCGGCAGGGCGATATCTGGATCATCGAGGTGAAGTCCTCGATCGAGGATTTCAGGGTCGACCGCAAATGGCCGGACTACCGGCTGCATTCCGACCGCTTCTTCTTCGCCACCCATCCCGGCGTGCCGTCGGAGATCTTCCCGGCCGAGTGCGGCTTCATTCTTTCGGACGGCTATGGCGCCGAGATCATGCGTGACGCGCCGGAGCACCGCATGGCGGCGGCCACCCGCAAGGCGCTGATGCTGCGCATTGCGCGGGCAGGCGCGGCACGCCTGCTGGCGGCGGAACTCGCCGGCGTCTCGGTGCCGGCGCTGGAAGGCGAAAGCGAGTAGCTATTCGCCCGTGTCGCCCACGGGTTTCGACGCCAGCAACAACACTGCCGCGCCGAGCGCCGCCGCGATCAGCGAGCCGGCCAGGATGCCGACCTTCACCGCATCCTGCAGCGCCGCATTATCGCCGAAGGCGAGCAGGCCGATGAACAGGCTCATGGTGAAGCCGATGCCGCACAGCAGCGAAATGCCGACCATATGGATCCAGCCGGCATGGGCGGGTAGGTCGGCGAGACCGAGGCGCACCGTCAGGGCCGAGGCGCCGAAGACGCCGACCAGCTTTCCAAGCACCAACCCGGCGGCGACGCCCAGCGTCAGCGGTTCGATCAGATTGGAGACGGAAAGGCCTGCCAGCGAAACGCCGGCATTGGCGAAGCCGAAGATCGGGATGACGAGGAATGGCACGGCTTTGTGCAGCGCATGTTCCAGCCGGTGCAGCGGCGAATGCTCCAGGTCGTGCGCCAGGCCGGGTGAAACGCGCAGCGGCACCGTCAGCGCCAGCGCCACGCCGGCCAGCGTCGCATGCACGCCCGATTTCAGCACCAGCACCCACAGGACCACGCCGAGGACCAGATACGGGATCAGCGAGAGAACGCCCATGCGGTTCATCGCGATCAGAATAGCGATGACGGCGAAGGCGCCGCCAAGATACGCGAGCGACAGACCGCTTGTGTAAAAAATGGCAATGATGATCACTGCGCCGAGATCGTCGATGATCGCCAGCGCCGTGAGGAACACCTTCAGCGAGGCCGGCACGCGACTGCCGAGCAGCGACAGCACGCCGAGCGCGAAGGCAATGTCGGTGGCGGTGGGGATGGCCCAACCCGGAAGTGCCGGCGCATTGTTGCGGTTGACCACGACATAGACGAGCGCCGGAACGATCATGCCGCCGACAGCTGCGATACCCGGAAGCGCCCGGCGCGGCCAGGTTGAAAGCTGCCCGTCCAGCACCTCGCGCTTGATCTCCAGCCCGACCAGCAGGAAGAACACCGCCATCAGCCCGTCATTGATCCAGTGCAGGACGCTGAGCGGGCCGAGATAGGCGTGCAGGGCGGCGAAATAGGGTTCCGCCAGCGGCGAATTGGCGACGATCAGGGCAAGCGCCGCGGCGACGATCAGGATGATGCCGCCAGAGGCTTCGCCGTCGAGGAATTCGCGGAAAACGGAAACCGGACGGCGATTTTCATTCGTCATGTCGGGCTCCCTCACGCCGGTTGCGGATGCAGTGAATCGGCGACGATGATGCGCAGGCCGGCTTTGGGAAGCAAGCCGATGTAACCTACTCTCGGGTCATGCGGTAAAGAACTCAGCGTGGGGCGCGCTTGGCGAGGATCCGCTGCAACGTGCGCCGGTGCATGTTGAGCCGCCGGGCCGTTTCGGAAACGTTGCGCTCGCACATTTCGTAAACGCGCTGGATGTGCTCCCAGCGCACGCGGTCGGCCGACATCGGGTTTTCGGGCGGCGCGGCGCGTTCGCCGGAGGTACGGGTCAGCGCGGCGAAAACATCGTCGGCATCGGCCGGCTTGGACAGATAGTCGACGGCGCCGAGCTTCACTGCCGTGACCGCCGTGGCGATGTTGCCATAACCAGTGAGGATGACCGTCCGGGCATCTTCGCGCTTTTCGCGGATCGCCACCACGACGTCGAGGCCGTTGCCGTCGCCGAGCCGCATGTCCACGACCGCGTAGGCCGGTGGATTGGCGCGCGCCTTGCCGATCGCCTCCTCGACGCTTTCGGCCGTATCGACGATGAAGCCGCGCGTTTCCATCGCCCGCGCCAGCCGTGTCAGGAACGGCTTGTCGTCTTCCACGATCAGCAGCGACGTGTCGTCGCCGGTCACCATGCTGCCGCTGTTTTCTTCACCCGCCATGATCGGTCGTTTCCTGCTGCCTTATTATGACGCAGATATAACTCCGGAGGCCGAATGTCCAATTTCGCCGCATTTCAGGCGGTGTCGAACATCGGGCCTGTGGCCGTTTCGGGATGCAGGAAGACCTCGCGCGGCCAGCTGATGTTGACGATGGCGCCTTCGCCCAATCCGCTCGAATTGCGGAAATCGATCGTCGCGCCGGAGCGCTCCAGCAAAGTCTTGGCGATGAAAAGCCCGAGCCCGAGCCCTCCGCCGCGTTCCGCGCCCTGCCGGGTCGACATGTAAGGCTCGCCGATACGGTCGATGATCTCGGGCGGAAAGCCCGGCCCATCGTCGATGATGGAGAACGTCACCTGCTCCTCGTTCCAGCTCCAGCGCACCGTGACGTTGGAGCGGGCGAAGTCGACGGCGTTTTCCACCAGATTGCCGAGACCGTAGATGACGCCGGCATTGCGCCGCCCGACCGGTTCCGGCCCGATGCGCTCGCCCGGCCGTAGTTTTATGGCGATACCGAAGTCGCGATGCGGCGCGATGACCTCCTCGACCAGCGAGGTCAGCGGCAAGCGGGCGAGATGCTCCTCGCCCTCCGAGGAGAGGCTGGTGAGGCGCTTCAGGATTTCGCGGCAGCGTTCGCTCTGCGAGCGCAGCAGCGTGACGTCTTCCCGGTATTTCGGATCGTCGCCCAGCGCCTTTTCCATTTCCCGCGCCACCAGCGTGATGGTGGCGAGCGGCGTGCCCAATTCATGCGCCGCCGCCGCCGCCAATCCATCCAGCGCCGACAAATGCTGTTCGCGCTGCAGCACCAGTTCGGTGGCGGCGAGAGCGTTGGCAAGCAGCCGCGCCTCCTCGGCGACGCGGAAGGCGTAGATGCCGGTGAAAGCGATGGAAGACAGCACCGCCATCCACATGCCGGCGACATAGATGAACGGCATCGGCAGCGGCGAGCCGTCATACCAGGGCAGCGGCAGGTGGAAGAACACCAGCAGCGAGGCCAGCGCCGTGACGATCGTGCCGAGAACCGCCGTCAGCTTCAGCGGCAGCGATGTCGCCGAAATGACCACCGGCACCGTCATCAGCAGCGAGAACGGATTGGTCAGCCCGCCGGTCATGTAGAGCAGGCCGGCGAGTTGCAGGCTGTCGAACACCAGGATGCCCATCGCCGCCAAGGGCTTCAGCCGATGCGCGGCGGGGAAGCGGAACGCGAGCATCAGGTTCAGCCAGGCCGAGCAGGCGATCAGCCCGAAGCACAGGCCGACCGGCAGCGGGAAGCTCAAGCCGTAGGCGACGACAAGCACGGCCACGCTCTGGCCGACAATGGCCAGCCAGCGCAGGCGGATAAGGGTATTGAGCCGAAGCCGGTTGCTCTGCTGGAAATCCGGCGTGCGTTGGACGTTGATCATCCGCCTGCATTACAGCCTGGCGTGCGGGAACGCCAGAATGTGCGGTCCGGATCAGGTGCCGCGCGGCTTGGCGCGGCTGGTCGCCGCCGCCTCGAGCGGGTTTTCCGGCCAGACATGCTTGGGGTAGCGGCCGCGCATGTCGGCGCGCACGTCCGCCCACGAACCGCGCCAGAAACCGGGCAGGTCGCGTGTCGTCTGGATCGGCCGGTGCGCCGGCGACAGAAGCTCCAGCGTCAGCGGCACCGTGCCGTCGGCGATGGCAGGGTGGCGGTCGAGACCGAACAACTCCTGCACACGGATCGAAAGCACCGGCCATTCGCCTTCATAGTCGATCGGGACGCGGCTGCCCGACGGCGCGTCGTAATGGGTCGGCGCCAGCGCATCGACGCGCCGATGCAGGTCGTAAGGGACGATCGACATCAGCCCCGCCGTCAGGGCTTCGCCCGGAATGGCTGCGAAGGAAGCCTTGCCAGTCAGGAACGGCAGCAACCATCTCTCCAGCGTGTCCAGCAGCGCTTCCTCCGACATGTCTGGCCATGGCGCGCCAATGCCACGCTGCAGCCAGGCAAGCCGGCGGCGCAGCGTCTGCGCTTCCTTGCCCCATGTAAGCAGCGACAGGCCGTGCTGACGCAGGGCGTCGAGGATGGCGCGGTCGGCGGCTTCGCCTTGCGGCGGCGGCAGCATCCGTTCCGAAAGCAGAATGGCGCCGAGCCGCACCGTTTCGCGCACCCGTACGGCCCGCTTTTCCGGGTCGAAGGCGGTTTGCCCGTGCGTCTCGATGCGGCCGGCGAGTGCGGTGCGGATGTCGGCCTCGGCGACCGCC
The DNA here is from genome assembly GCF_031457045.1 of Mesorhizobium sp. BE184. Lineage (NCBI taxonomy): Bacteria > Pseudomonadati > Pseudomonadota > Alphaproteobacteria > Hyphomicrobiales > Phyllobacteriaceae > Mesorhizobium > Mesorhizobium sp. BE184. Next base: position 876,255 of record NZ_JAVDVU010000002.1, on the reverse strand, counting down.
GCCGCCGCCGTGATGCGCGCATTCTGCGCCTTGCCCTGCATGTCTGCGAGGACGAGATAAGGCTCGCCCGCCAGCGGATCGGATGCGTCGAGCGCGGCGCCTGAACCATTCGCCAGCACGAAACGCCCACGTTCCCCGCGTGCTTTCGCCACCCGGTCCGGCCAGGCATGGAGGAGCAGGGAGCCGGCCTCTATACCCTCCTCCTTGTGGGGAGGGTCCGACCGTAGGTCCCGGGCCGGGGCGCGGGGCGGTAAAGCCCGCGCCAGCCTTTCCGCCAGTTGCCGGGCGGCATTGGCGCGAGGCGACCGGTCCGCGCGAAACCGCATCAGCCGCCGTTCCAGATCGGCGCTGTCCCCGCCTAGGCCGCGCTCGGTCAAAAGCACCGCAAGTTGAGCCGCCTCGCCGGCATGACCGGTCTTCGCTGCTTCCGCCACCATGTGCGCCAGCCGTACCGGCAGCGCCAGCCGGCGCATGGCCGCGCCGGCTTCGGTGATCCGGCCTGTGTCATCGATAGCGCCGAGCGTCCCCAGCAGCGCCCGCGCCTCGTTCAACGCCGGTGTAGGTGGGGGGTCCAGAAAGGCGAGGCTTGCCGGGTCGGCGACGCCGAACGCAGCGCAATCGAGCACCAGGCCGGACAGATCCGCTTCGAGGATTTCCGGCGGCGTGAAGGCGGCGAGCGCCGAGGTCTGCTCCGCCCGCCACAGGCGGATGGCGACACCCGGCTGCGTGCGTCCGGCGCGGCCGGCGCGCTGCTCGGCCGAAGCGCGGGAGACGCGGACCGTCTCGAGCCGCGTCAGGCCGCTCGCCGGTTCATATTTCGGCAGCCGCGACAGGCCGGAATCGATCACCACGCGAACGCCTTCTATAGTGATGGAGGTCTCGGCGATCGCCGTCGCCAGCACCACCTTGCGACGTCCCGCCGGCGCCGGCTGAATGGCGGCGTCCTGCGCTTTGCCGTCCAGCATGCCGTAGAGGCGGACGACATCGACGTCACCGCCGACACGTCCTTCCAGCCTCTCCGCTGTCCGCTCTATCTCGCGCTGGCCGGGCAGGAAGGCGAGTACGCTGCCGTTCTCGTCGGCCAGCGCCATGCGCACCGCCTTGGCCATCGCGTCCTCGATGGCTTCACCCGCAGGCCGCTCGCTGTAGCGGACATCGACGGGGAAGCTGCGCCCTTGGCTCTCGATCACCGGCGCGCCCGCCAAAAGCCGCGCCACCCGCGCGCCATCGAGTGTCGCAGACATGACCAGGAGGCGGAGGTCCGGCCGCAACGCGCCTTGCACATCCAGCGCCAGAGCCAGGCCGAAATCGCCATCGAGCGACCGCTCGTGGAACTCATCGAAGATGACTGCCGAAACGCCGGGCAGTTCCGGATCATCAAGGATCATGCGCGCCAGCACGCCTTCGGTGACGACGAGGATTTTCGTGCGGGCCGATGTGCGGTTTTCCATCCGCATCGCATAACCGACTGTGCCGCCAGGCTCTTCACCGAGCAGCATCGCCATGCGCCGCGCGGCGGCGCGGGCCGCCAGGCGGCGCGGTTCGAGAAGCACGATCCGGCCTTCACCAATCCACGGTGCATCGAGCAGCGCGAGCGGCACCAGCGTCGTCTTCCCGGCGCCGGGCGGCGCCACCAGCACGGCACTGTTGCGGCCTTCCAGCGCAGTCCGCAGCGCCGGCACCACCGCGGTGACGGGAAGATCGGGAAGGTCAGGCAAGCTCATCGCTCGATCGTTCGCATGGCGCGCGAGCCCATAGCAGCGCTGGCGCCGTCCGGCAAATGCCCCGCCGACAAGGAGCGCTCAACCGGGATGCGCCGGCTCGCCTCGATGGCGCCTATTTCCCCGGATCGATCCAGCCATTGGGCGGCGCGAAGCCGGCCATCGCGTCCTCAGGCCCCCAGCTTCCCTGCTTGTAGACAGGCGGTGGCGTCTGGTCGTCAAGCACCGGCCCGACGATCCGCCAGGCGATTTCGCTGGCGTCCTGCCGGGTGAACAGCTCGCTATTGCCGTTAATGGCGTCGCCGATCAGCCGCTCATACGGCTCCATGTCGCCCTTGGCATCGTCCACGGCGGTCAATTCGACCTGCTCGCCGACCATCTCGTCGCCGGCCGCCTTGCGCCGCGCGCCGATACCGATCGACATGACCGGGGCGATCCGAAAACGGACGTAGTTGCCCTCGTTGCGCTTGAACTCGTCGAAGACAGGCAATGGCGGACGCTTCAGTTGAACCACCACCTCTGTCGCATGCACCGGCAGGCCCTTTCCGGCGCGGATGAAGAACGGCACATCCTTCCAGCGCCAGGTATCGACGAAGAAGCGCACGGCGGCGAAGGTCTCGACCGGCGAGTTCGGCCGCACGCCGGGCTCCTTCAGGTAGCCTTCGAACTGGCCGCGCACCACGTCGTCCCTGGTCAGCGGCCTTATCGCCTTCAGCACCTGCACCTTTTCGTCGACGAGGTCGTCAACCGTTCTCCCCGGAGGCGGCTCCATCGCCAGTAGCAGCATGACATTGAGCAGATGGTTCTGGATGACGTCGCGGATCGCGCCGACCTCGTCATAGAATTTGCCGCGGCCCTGCACGCCGAAATTCTCGGCCATGGTGATCTGCACGCTCTCTACATAGTTGCGGTTCCAGATCGGCTCGAGGAAGGAATTGGCGAAGCGGAAATAGAGCAGGTTCTGGATCGCTTCCTTGCCGAGGTAGTGGTCGATGCGGAAGATCGCCTTTTCCTCGAAGACGATGTGCAGCACGCGGTTCAGCCAGCGGGCCGATTGCAGGTCGCGGCCGAAGGGCTTCTCCACCATCAGCCGGGCGCCTGTGGCGCCGCCGGATTGTTCGAGGCCCTGCACCACCGGCTCGAACATGGAAGGAGGCACGGCGAGATAGTACAGGGGGTGCCGAAAACCGGACAATGCCTCCTTCAACGCGTCGAACGTCGCCTGATCGCGGTAGTCGCCGCTGACGTAGCGCAGCAGGCCTTTGAGTTTCTTGAATATCTTGTCATCGACCTTGCCGAAGGCGGCCTTGATGCCATCATGGGCGCGCTCGGCAAGCTGCTCCACACTCCACTTGTCGTAGGCGATGCCGACCACCGGCTCCTTTAAAGTCCCGCGGGAGACCATCGCGTAAAGCGCCGGAAAGATTTTCTTGTGCGCCAAATCGCCGGTTGCGCCAAACAACACCAGCACGTCGGATCGTGGTTCGCTCATGTCCTGCCGCCCTGGATTACTTGTCGGATTTCGGCTTTGGGCCTGTCTTCGGCTTTTCGACATGGCCGCCGAAGGCGTAGCGCATGGCCGAAAGCAGCTTGTCGGCGAACATGGATTCGCCCTGTGAGGAGAAGCGGTCGAACAGCGCCGACGACAGGACCGGTGCGGGAACGCCGGTATCGATTGCGGCCTTCAGCGTCCAACGTCCCTCGCCGGAATCGGAAACCCTGCCGCCGAATTGCTCCAGCGCCGGGTCGGCCTTGAGCGCGCCCGCGGTCAGGTCGAGCAGCCAGGAGCCGATGACGCTGCCGTGCCGCCAGACTTCGGTAACCGCCGGGAGATCGATGTCGAACTGATAATATTGCGGCTGCGCCAGCGGGCTGGTCTCGGCGTCGGCCTCGCGCTTCTTCTTGCCGGCATTGGCCGCCTTGAGGATGTTGATACCCTCGGCATAGGCGGCCATGACGCCGTATTCGATGCCGTTATGGACCATCTTGACGAAATGACCGGCGCCGCTCGGGCCGCAATGCAGATAGCCGAGCGGCGCGGTGCCTGTATCCAGGTCCGGACCAACCCCTTTCTCGAGACGGTGGCTGGTATTGTCGTCCGCGCCCGGCGCAAGGGTGGCGAAGATCGGGTCGAGATGCTTCACAGCATCGTCGGGTCCGCCGATCATCAGGCAATAGCCGCGCTCCAAGCCCCAAACGCCGCCGCTGGTGCCGACATCGACATAGCGGATGCCCCTGCCGGCGAAGGCCGCCGCCTGGTCGACCGCGTCGTGATAGTGCGAATTGCCGCCGTCGATGACGATGTCGCCTTCCTCCATCAGCGCCGCCACCTGCCCGGCGATCTTGGCGGTGATGGCGGCGGGCAGCATCAGCCAGGCGCTGCGCGGCTTCGACAGTTTGGAAACGAACTCCTCCATGGAGGAAGCGCCGATCGCGCCGTCCTCGACCAGGGCCGCAACGCTTTCCGGATTGATGTCGTAGACGACGCACTCATGTCCGTCGCGCAGCAGGCGGCGCACCATGTTGGCGCCCATCCTGCCCAATCCCATCATCCCGAGCTGCATTGGGTTCTCCGTGTTTGGTGGGTCCGGTGGCGGACGAATGAGACTTCGAGAATCGGCATCAAGCCACACGAATATGAAGTTTCGATGCCGCCTGCCGGTCTGGCGGACCGGTCAGTCAACACCGATAGGACATAGACCACAGGACGGGATTTTCCAATGGAGTGATGGAGACGAGCCGGAACCCGCCTACATCAGCCAAAGATAGAGAATTCTTCCTAGTGCGCCCAGGAGCAGCACGAAGGCGGCGATCGACTGAATGAAAAATCCCGGATAGCGCTTCAGGGGCGCCGACAGGTAGCCGGTGAAATACAAGATCCGGCCGATCAGCCATAAGAATCCCAGCCCGGCCGCCCAGGTCGGACTGCAGTAGATGGCGAACAGCCACAGCGAGGGAAGGAAAACGGGGAGCCATTCGATCGTATTCGAATGGGCCCGGATCGCCCGTTCAAGCAAAGGGTCGCCGGTCATGGCCGGTGCCAGTATGCCGGTCTTGGAATGCATTCTCGCCACGGTGAGCGCCATGCCGAATATGAGCAGGCTGCAAAGCAGGGTGACGACGGCCACAGGATAATATTGTTCCATCATGGCTCTCCTCCATGCCATGCCGGAAGACAATCAGAGGTGAAGTCCATCCGCAAGCGTCTGCGCCACCGCTCCTGACGGAAGATGTCACCACCCATGCCGCCGCGGGGCCAATCAGGTGGGCGCCAAAGAAAAAGCCCCGCACGATGTACGGGGCTTTTTGCTGAAACTGGTGCCCAGAAGAGGACTCGAACCTCCACGCCTTGCGGCACACGGACCTGAACCGTGCGCGTCTACCAATTCCGCCATCTGGGCTGGTGCGCGCTGATGTAAGCGGGCCGGACTGGCCTGTCAACGCGCTTTTTTGCCGGCGCTTGCCGCTCCGCAGGTGCCCCGGCGCTCAGCCTTCCAGCACTTCCTTGGAGGCGACGGTGGAATCGGCGTTGAGCTTGTAGACGATCGGCACGCCGGTGCCGAGTTCCAGCTTGACGATCTCCTCGCCCGAAATCCCCTCCAGCGCCATGATGAGCGCGCGCAGGGAATTGCCATGCGCCGCCACCAGCACCGTGCCGCCGCAGAGCACATGCGGCTGCATGACATGCATGTAGTAGGGCCACACGCGCGCCCCCGTGTCCTTCAGGCTCTCGCCGCCGGGCGGCGGCACGTCATAGGAGCGGCGCCAGACCTGCACCTGCTCCTCACCCCATTTCTGGCGAGCGTCGTCCTTGTTCAGGCCGGAGAGGTCGCCATAGTCGCGCTCGTTCAGCGCTTGGTCGCGAATGGTCTTGAGATTGCTCTGGCCGACCGCGTCGAGAATGTGCTGCGAGGTCTTCTGCGCCCTTATCAGGGCCGAGGTGAAGGCGATGTCGAATTTCATCCCGCGCGCCTTCAGCTTCTGGCCGGCCGACTTCGCCTCCTCATGCCCCCGCTCGGTCAGATCGACGTCGCGCCAGCCGGTGAACAGGTTCTTCAAATTCCATTCGCTCTGGCCGTGGCGGACGAGCACGAGGGTTCCCGACATGTTTTGCTCCCTTGACGAGTTAAGGCGGGCTGCTCAGCCGAGGCCGAGCACGTCCCGCATGGAATAGAGCCCCGGCTTGCGGCCCTGCGCCCAGAGCGCCGCCTTAACCGCTCCGCGGGCAAAGATAGCCCGGTCTTCGGCATGATGCGAAAGCGTCACCCGCTCGCCGAGCCCGGCCAGCAGCACTGAATGCTCGCCGATCACCGAACCGCCGCGCAGCGTCGCGAAACCGATGGTTCCGGCCTCACGCGCGCCGGTATGGCCGTCGCGCACGCGCACCGATTTCTCCGCGAGCTGGATTTCGCGACCCGCCGCCGCCGCCTCGCCGAGCAGCAGCGCCGTGCCGGACGGTGCATCGACCTTGTGCTTGTGGTGCATTTCGAGGATTTCGATGTCGAAATCCGCCGCATCCAGCGCCCGTGCCGCCTGCTCGACCAGCACCGAGAGCAGGTTGACGCCAAGGCTCATATTGCCCGATTTGACGATGGTGGCATGGCGCCCAGCCGCCGCGATCCTTGCATTGTCATCGTCGGAGCATCCCGTCGTGCCGATGACATGGACGATGCGCGCCTGCGCGGCGTAGCCCGCGAATTCGACCGAAGCCGCCGGGGTGCTGAAGTCGAGCACGCCGTCGGCCTTGGCGAAGGCCGGCAGCGGATCGTCGCTGATGACGACGCCGAGCGGGCCGACGCCGGCCAGTTCCCCGGCATCCTTGCCGACATGCGGCGAACCGGCGTGCTCGATGGCGCCGACCAGGGTGGCGCCCGGCGTGGCTTGGATGATCTGGATCAGCGTCCGGCCCATCCGGCCCGCCGCGCCGACAACCACGAGACCCATATCCTTTGTGCGCTGGTCGCTCATGTGCTTCCCCCTGCGGTCTTCTTCACCCCAACGCGCTTTGCCTTCGGCTTCGCGGCCACGGCTGGAAGGCTGTCATCGACGAGGCCCAGGCCTTTGCTGCCCTGCAGGCGATGGAACCGGGCATACACGCTGTGCGGGTCGGCGAGCAAGGAGGCGTGCGTGCCTTCCTCGACCAGCCGGCCCTGTTCCATCACGATGATCTTGTCGGCGTTCACGACAGTGGAAAGCCGGTGCGCGATGACGATCGTCGTGCGGTCATGCATCACCTCGGACAGCGCTTGCTGCACTTTTGCTTCCGACTCATTGTCGAGCGCCGAGGTCGCCTCATCGAGCAGCAGGACCGGAGCCTGCCGCACGATCGCCCGCGCGATCGACAGACGTTGCCGCTGGCCGCCGGACAGCGTCACGCCGTTTTCGCCAACGGGGGTGTCGTATCCCATCGGCTGCTGCAGGATGAAATCGTCGGCGGCGGCGAGGCCGGCGGCGGTTTCGATCTCGCTGTCGGTGGCATCCGGACGGCCGTAGCGGATGTTGTCGCGGATCGATCCCTCGAACAGAGAGGGCTGCTGCGAGACATAGGCGATGGATTGCCGCAGCGAACGCTTCGTCACCTTCGAAATGTCCTGGCTGTCGATTTCGATCACACCGCTGTCGACGTCGTAGAAGCGCTGCAGCAGCGACACCAGCGTGGTCTTGCCGGCGCCTGACGTACCCACGATGGCCGTGGTCTTGCCGGCCGCCGCGACGAAGCTCAGATCCTCGATGACAGGATTGTCGCCATAGGCGAACGACACATTGCGAAAACGGATTTCGCCGCGATCGACATGGATTTCCTTTGCATCTGGCGCATCGAGCTGGTGCGGTTCGATGTCGAGCAATTCATAGATCATGCGGGCGTTGACCAGCGCCCTTTCGAGGCTGACCTGCGTGCGCGCCAGACGCCGCGCCGGGTCGTAGGCCAGGAGCAGGGCAGAAATGAACGAGAACACCGCGCCTGGCGGCTCGCCATTGACGGTGGCGCGATAGCCGGCATAGCCGACCACGCCGGCCACGGCGATGCCGGCGAGGATTTCGGAGATCGGCGTCAGCCGCTCGGAGACGCGAGCGATCCGGTTGGCGCGCTGCTCCGAACTGTCGATCAGCTTTTCGATACGCTCGGAAAGCTGGTCCTCCATGGTGAAGGCCTTGACGATGCCGATGCCCTGCGTCGCTTCCTGCATGGCGCCGATCAGGCGCGAATTGATTTCCACCGCCTCGCGGGTGACGCGCCGCAGCCGCCGCATCAGATAGACGACTGAATAGATCAGCGGCGGCCCGATCAAAAGCGACAGTACCGACAGGAACGGGTCCTGCACGATCATCACCCCGATCAGGCCGATGAGCGAGACGAAATCGCGCGCCACCGAGGTCAGCGTTATGCCGAGCAGGTCGCGGATGCCGTTGACGTTGACGTTGATCTGCGCGGCCAGCCGCCCGGAGCGGGTGTCGGTGAAGAAGCCCATGTCGAGCTTCATCAGGTGCTCGAAGATGCGGCTCTGGTAGCGGGCGACGAGATTGTTGCCGATCTTGGCCAGCGTCACCGCCTGTCCGTAGCTCGCCAGGCCGCGGATCAGGAAGGCAGCGAAAATCGAGGCGCAAATCAACAGGATCAGGTCCCCGCGCCGGCGGTAGAAGATCTCGTTGATGACGTCGCGCATGATCCACGCGGTGAAAGCGGTGGTCGCCGCCACGGCCAGGAGGCACAGCACCGCGAACACGTAGTACCCGATATAGTCTCGGCTGTTTTCGGCGAAGACGCGACGGACTACGGCCACAATCTCGCGCGGTTCGGCCCGCTGCGTTTTTTGGGCTGATTTCAAATCGGACGTCCCATGTTGCGGCGCTTCTCTTAGCGCCCCACGGTGTCGTTGCCTATTCCCCGCACGCGAATAATTGGCTGACTATGACCGCCAGCGTCGTCCGTTCGTCTGCACGCCGAAAAGCGACGGCATGCGCGCATAGGCGGCAAGCCCGGCCAATGCGGCCAGCGGATGGGTGATGACGTAGACAGGCATGGACCGCAGCAATTCGCTGTGCGGGGCCTTGTCCTCGAAGGCGGCGCGGAAAGCGCCGTCCTTCAGCGCCGGAACGATCTTCTGTGCGATGCCGCCGGTGAGAAAGACGCCGCCGCGGCTCATGAACACCAGCGCCAAGTCGCCGGCGGTGCGCCCTAGGCACGTCACGAAAAGCGACAGTGCTTCCTCGGCCACCGGGTCGGATTTCGCCAGCGCCGCCGCGGTGATCTCCGCCGGCAGGGTGAACGGCGCCGGCTTGCCGTCGGCCTTGGCGACGGCGCGATAGACGTTGACGAGGCCACGGCCGCACAGGATCTGCTCGCCGGAGATACGGCCGTCGATCTTCTCGATGTGCGGGAAAACCTCGAAATCACGCGGCGTGCGCGGGCCGATATCCATGTGCCCGCCCTCGCCTGGGACAGGAATCCAGTGACGCAGCGCATAGACGAGCCCGGCGACGCCAAGGCCGGTGCCGGGTCCCAGCACCACGCGTCCGGCATCGGGCTCCGGCGCCCCGCCGCCGATCTTCTCCATATGCTCTTCGCCCAGCGCCACCACGGCCAGCGCCTGCGCCTCGAAATCATTGAGCACCACGATGTCGGCGAGTCTCAGATTGGTCAGCATCTGCCGTGGCTTGACGATCCACGGGCAGTTAGTGAGCTGGATTTCGTCGCTCTCGACCGGCCCGGCGACGGCGAGCACCGCAGATTTCGGCTGAACGGAAACACTGTCCAGAACGGTCTGGATCGCTTCGTCAATGGTCGCGAAATTGGCGGTCTGCACGATTTGCGGCTCACCGACGCCGGAATTCGCGTCGAGCACCACCGAAAAGCGTGCATTCGTACCGCCGATGTCCCCGATCAGGATCGGGAACTCGAGCACGGTCTCGTCTTCCGCTACGCTTGCCATTTTCATGTCGTCCCCAGTCCAGACGGCTTTAGCCGTTCTTTCGTTGCTTCGGCAAGATGGTGGCCACGGTAGACGGCGGTTCCGTTCGGTAATTGTATGAAAGAAGCAACGTCACTCGACCCCGGCTCCTCCTGGCCAAGGTTGGCAGAGCCATTTTCAACAATTCCAGCGCGGACAGGGATCGCGCCACATCGCAGCCCGATGCCACTAGTTTGTCGGGCGTGGACGTGGCAGCGGAACGCCCATATCGGGCGTTTCGGCAAAGGCGTTGACGCCAAGGGGAAGAGCCGCCTTGGGACGAAGCACGTTGGGCGCCATCGCTCCTTGAACCGTTGCTGGCCCCGGCGACGCGGCGACGGAGACCGCGGCGCTGCCGCCCGGGTACGTCACAGCTTCTGCGGAAACGGGTCCTGGCGCGTCGAGCACCGCCTGGCAGGCTTTCGGCAGGCTGGCCATCGTCATCAGGTCGCGGGCCTTCGGCGCGTCGGGATTCTTGTTTGGCCGCCACGGCTCCTCGGTGAACCACCAAGCCAGGCTCTTGTCGCAGCCGTCGCTGGTGCCGGTGCCCTGCTGCGGCTTGCAGCCCGGCGAACCGGGCTGGCAGCCGATGCGGACATGGAAATGGTAGTCATGACCCCAGAACGGCCGCACCTTGTTCAGCCATGACCGGTCGCCTGTGACGGTATCGCACAATTTCTTCTTGATGCCCGGATTGACCAGGATGCGCTCGACTTCCGGATAGCTTGCCGCCCGCCGCAACAGCCGTGTATGCGCCGACGTCCACAGTTTGTCTTTAACCAGATGCGTGCGCTCGTTGACCATGGATACGGCGCTCATGTTCTCGCGTTCGCGGGCCGAAAGCCGGTGATCCGGCATTGGCGTGAACCAGATGTCGGCATCGAGGCCGATCTGGTGCGATGCGTGCCCGGTCAGCATCGGGCCGCCGCGCGGCTGCGATATGTCGCCCAGAAGCAGCCCCGGCCAGCCGTCGGCGACGGCGTCGCGCGAGAATTTCTCGATCAGCGCGATCATCGCCGGATGACCCCAGCGGCGGTTGCGCGACAGCCGCATCGCCTGCCATGTCGGCCCGTCGGTGGCGATCGCCACGCCGCCGGAAAAGCACCCCTTGGAATAGAAGCCGTAGGATTGCGGATTGCCGAGGGAAGGCAATTCCTCAGAGCCGAACAGGGTCTTGGCCAAATCGGAGGCCGCCGCCGGCCGCGTATCCTGCGTGGTGAAGGACAGAAGCGTCGTCAGCCCCAGGGCGGCGAAACTTGTCCTGCGCAGGAAACCCATCATGGCCTTCATCCGGAAATCCTCTCCCTGACGCCCATGGCCTCTCGTTTCCAAAACCGCCCTCCGGCAAGACGAATCACACCATAGCCGGTCCGCGCGCGGCGATCACGGCTTCTTCATCGGGCTGCGCGGCTCTCCTTGCTCCCAGTTGCCGCTCGGCCACATATGGTCGAGAGCACAGCGATAGTCCGGGAAGCGAAAGCGATACCCGCCGGCCTTCATGGCCGCGTTGGAAACGCGTTTGTTCTCGCCATAGAAAGACCGCGCCATGGGCGAAAGTTGGGCGGTCTCGAAGGAAATTGCCGGCGGCGGCGGCACATTCATGACTGACGAGGCGTATTCCACGACGTCCTGCGGCGGCGCCGGCAGATCGTCGGTGACGTTGAAGATGCCACCCTGATTGCGGCCTGCCAGATGCCACAACGCGCCGGCGATGTCCTCGACATGGATGCGGTTGAACACTTGGCCGGGCTTTATCAACCGCTTCGCCGTGCCGTTGGCGAGATTGACGAAGGCGTTGCGGCCAGGGCCGTAAATGCCTGAAAGCCGCAGGATGGCGACCGGAATGCCGGTCTTCTCGCCGAGTTCCCGCCATTGCTGCTCGGCGGCGACCCGCAAGCGCGACCGTTTCGAGACCGGGCGGCATTCGGCTGTCTCATCCACCCACGCGCCGCCATGGTCGCCATACACGCCGACGGTGGAAAGATAGCCGATCCATTGCAAGGCGGGCATTGCGGCAATCGCGTCGTGTGCGGCAGCCAGCACCGGGTCGCCGCCTTCGTCAGGCGCGATGGAGATGATCAGGTGCGTCGTTTGCGGCAGGGCCGCGTCGATCTCCGGCGTCAGCATGCCATCGAACGTCAAAGGTGTCATGCCTGCCTCGCGCAGAGCGTCGAAATTGTCTGCCGAGCGGGTGGTCCCGGTAACGGGGAGCCTGTTGCGATTGTCCCGCGCGAACGCCTTGCCCGAATAACCAGCGCCGAAGATGAAAAACTTGCTCAAGCAACGATCTCCAGTGCGGCCTTTTCAGCCAATACCGTCCGCCATTCGTTGCGAACACTTTCATCTGGCTCGAACCGTAATGCCTCCGCTGCGCGGCCTGCGAAACCGCCGTCCTCGTCCAGTCGCGCCAGCGCCCACACCGCGGCCCCGCGCACCAGCGGCGATGGATCGGCCAGCAGCGTCGACACCTGCCCAAGCAGCGTGCCGTCGCCGGAATTGCCGGCGGCGATCAGCACATTGCGGATGAACCGGTCGCGGCCGATCCGCTTGATCGGCGAACCGGAAAAGAAGCTCCTGAATGCCGCGTCGTCGAGGGTAAGCAGCGCCGTCAGCGGCGGTTCGCGCAGATCGTCGCGGGCGACGAGTTTTGCCTCCGACGCCGCATGAGCGAATTTGTTCCAGGGACAGGCGGCCAGGCAGTCGTCGCAGCCATAGATGCGGTTGCCGATCGCGGCGCGGAATTCGTGCGGGATCGGCCCTTTGTTCTCGATGGTGAGATAGGAGATGCAGCGCCGCGCATCCAGTCGGTACGGCGCCGGGAAAGCATCGGTCGGGCAGGCGTCGAGGCAGGCGCGGCAGGAGCCGCAATGGTCCTCTTCCGGGACATCAGGCGCTATATCGGCGGTGGTGAAGATCGAACCGAGAAAGAGCCATGAACCATGCTCGCGGCTGATCAGATTGGTGTGCTTGCCCTGCCAGCCAAGCCCTGCGGCTTCCGCCAGCGGTTTTTCCATCACCGGCGCGGTGTCGACGAACACCTTCACGTCCCCGCCGGCGCGCGCGACGATCTTGCCGGCGATCTCCTTCAGCCGGCCCTTCATCAAATCGTGGTAGTCACGATTGCGGGCATAGACGGAAATAGCGCCGCGTCTTGGTTTTGATTGCAACGCCCGAGGGTCCTCATCCGGTCCGTAATTCATGGCGACGATGACGATCGAGCGCGCGTCGGGCCACAGGATGGAGGGGCTGCCGCGGCGGTCGAGCGTCTCGACGATCCAGTCCATAGAGCCGTGGAAGCCGTCGGCGACGAACTGCGCCAGCCGTTGCGGCGCCAGCGGCGCGGCATCGGGCGAAGTGAAGGCGACCGCGTCGAAGCCGGCGCGATGAACCTCGCGCTCGATCAGATCACGCAGTTTCTGGGCGTCAGAAGTCGAGGTCCGCATAATGCGATACCGGGGACAGGCCGCGCACGCGATCGGTAAGCAGCGGCCGGAAGGAAGGCCGCGATTTCACCCGCGTGTACCATTCGCGCGCCGCGCCATGCTCGCGCCAGTCAATCTCGCCAAGATAGTCGAGGACCGAAAGGGCCGCCGCCGCCGCAAGATCGGCATAGGTGATGCGGCTGCCGGCCAGCCAATGACGGGTGCCGGCGAGCCAGTTGGTGTACTTCATGTGCTGGCGGATATTGGCGCGCGCCGCCCTGATCGCGGTGGAGTCGGGCGAGCCGCCGCCGGCCTCGGCCGGCATATGCGGTTTCAGCACGCGCTCGCGCACCAGATGGCGGGTGACCTCGCTCTCGGTCTTGGTCAGGTACCAGTCGGTGACGCGACGGATCTCGGCGCGTTCCATCGGCCCTTCCACGAAAAGGCGCTTGTCGCGCTTCAGCACGCCGCGCGTCTCGTCGAGATATTCGGCGATGACAGACGCACCCACCACCGGCACGTCTCCTTCCGCCAGAAGGATGGGCAAAGTGCCCGCCGGGTTCAGCGCCAGGAACTCCTTGCGCCGCGTCCACGGCTTTTCTTCGATCAGCGCCAGCTCCTCTCCGTACTCGCCGAAAGCGAGACGTACGAACCGGCAGGAAGTGAACATGGGGTGATGGAAAAGGGTCAGCATGGTCCGTGCTATCAAAAGCGCTCTGGCGAATCGCCGCCCGCGCCGATAAGTCTTGGTCGCCCGATTCTATGGGCGATAAGGGTGCTGGGACCTATAGGGGGAGTCCCGCGCCGTGACAAGTAAAGCCACAACGGGCAAGGCCTGAGCAAGGGTGCCGATGGAAATCCAGACGCTGATCGAAGCGCTTTTGCTCGGACTGCTCGAGGGCCTGACCGAGTTCTTACCGGTCTCCTCCACGGGACACATTCTGCTTGCCGGGCATTTTCTCGGTTTCGAATCGACCGGCAAGGTCTTCGAGGTGCTGATCCAGCTCGGCGCCATACTTGCCATTCTCAGCGTCTATGCCGGGCGATTTTTTACTTTCCTGCGCCGGCCTGGCGCCTTTCGGCTGATCGGCGAAGCGATCGTCGGCGTCATCGCAGCCCTTGTCTGGCTTTGCGGCTGTGCCTTCGAAATCGTTGCCGCGACTGTCCGCCGTCGCAAGGTCAACCTGTTCCTGCCGCCAGAACTGCCGAACGATCCGGCCGTGCGGCTGATGGTCGGTGTCGGCCTCGGCTTCCTGCCCGCTGCCGTAATCGGCGCGCTGGCGCATGATTTCATCAAGACCGTTCTGTTCGAAACGCCGATCCTGATCTGCGTCATGCTCATTCTGGGCGGCATCGTGCTGTTGTGGATCGATCGGCAGGACCTGAAGCCGAAGTATCATGATGCGGCCAGTCTGCCGCTTTCGACCTATCTCAAGATCGGCCTGTTCCAGTGCCTGGCGATGATCCCCGGAACCTCGCGTTCAGGCGCCACCATCGTCGGTTCGCTGCTGCTCGGCGTCGACAAGCGCGCCGCGGCTGAATTCTCGTTCTTCCTCGCCATCCCGACCATGATGGGCGCCTTCGCGCTCGACCTGTTCAAGAACCGCGACCTGCTGTCGGCCTCGGATTTCCCGGTGATCGCGGTTGGCTTCATCGCCGCTTTCGTCACGGCGGTATTGGTCGTCCGCAGCCTGCTCGCTTATGTGTCGCGGCACGGCTATTCGCTGTTCGGCTGGTGGCGTCTGGCCGTCGGCGGCGTTGGACTGATCGCCCTGCTCATCTGGGGTTAAGACAGCACTCAGGCCGCAGGCTTGCGCTGGAACTGTCCGGCGGCGCGGAACCGCCACAGGTAGCTCGGCAGGATGGTCCCCACCGACTGGCCCTGGATGCCAAGGCCTGCAAGCGTCCGTCCATCCTTTTCGGCGACTTCCGAAACCACATTGTGCTGTCGAAGCTGGATCACCTGATCGCGGGTCAGCAGCGGGTTCGGCAGCAATTCCAGGATGGAGGCCTGAATGTTGGCCAGCCACCACGGCACCGGCACAAGCAGGCGCTTGCGGCCGATGACGTCAAGCAGCTCCTGCATGCACTCCTTGAAGGTCAGGACCTTCGGACCGCCCAGTTCATAGACTTGGCCGCGCTTCACCTTGCCATCGACGGACCGCGCGATTGCCTCGGCCACGTCGCTGACATAGACCGGCTGGAACCGGGTCTCGCCGCCGCCGATCAGGGGCAGCACCGGCGAAAGACGCGCCATACCGGCAAAGCGGTTGAAGAAGCTGTCTTCCGGGCCGAACATGATCGATGGGCGGAAAACAATCGCTTCCCGCACGGTCTCCAGAACGGCCTGCTCGCCCAGCGCTTTCGTGCGTGCGTAGCCGGATTCCGAGTTGGCGTCTGCGCCGAGCGCTGAAACATGTGTCATGCCGGCGCCGACCGCTCGCGCGGCTTCCGCTATGGCGCGCGCGCCGAATTCCTGCACGGCGGAAAACTTCTGCCGGCCGCCTTCATGCAGGATGCCGACGAGATTTATGACGTGATCGGCGCCGCGCACCGCGTTGTCGACCGACCAGCGCACCCGCACATTGGCCTGCACCGCCTGGATCTGACCGACATTGCCCAGCGGCTGCAGATGCCCGGCGAGATCGGGCCTGCGGCAGGCCACCCGTATGCGATAGCCGCGCTTGGCCAGCGCCCGCACCACATGCCGGCCGACGAAGCCTGAACCGCCGAAGATCACCACGAGCTTGGGGGTCTGCAGAATCTCGGTCATCGTCGGCTCCGGCTGTACGCCCTTTTCTGCGGGCTTTGGCTGAAGCCGTTTCATAGTGCGTTTCGGCCCAAACGCAAAGGGCAAAGCGGCCGTTAGCCGCTCCGGAGCCCTGCGTTAAAGCGCCCTGCCCAGATGTGCGTCGACCGACTGCCGGTTGCCGCCGCGGATGACGAAGAAGAACAGGGCCGTCGCCCACAGCAGCGACTTTTCCGCACCGGAAAAACCCTGCCCCTGGACGATCCAGTGAAACCACACCGTGACCAGCAAGATGATCATGCCCGCGAAAGAGGCCGGGCGCGTCAGAAAGCCGATGGCGATCAGGATGCCACCGAAGAACTCGGTGACCGACAGTAGCGGCGACCAGAACGTTCCGGGATAGAAGCCCAGGCCCTCGACCATACCCACTGCGCCGAACGGATCGACGATCTTCTGCGAGCCGTGGATGGCCAGGAAACCGCCGGCCACCACACGCAGAAGTGTTTCGGCCAGATCGTGCAGGGCGCTGTAGATGTTTCCCATTGCCGGTATTAAAAGACGGGTGCGGCCGGGTTCGGTCGTGTGTGACAAGAATGGTCTCCTTCGTGGTCGAGGACCTGAAACGCCCGATGGTCAACCTCACGGTCAAATGAAAACAAGTTGATTAGTCGGGTCATATTTAAGGCGAATGCGGTTACGCGCTGCGGCCTTCGGCCAAGCGAATTTCGGTTGAGGGAATGCGCCGAAGGCGCAAGAATCGGCAGGGATCGAATAAGGAATTGCAGGAATGACGAGTAAGCTCGAAGGCAGGCATATCGTGGTGACGGGCGGCACCGGGCAGCTCGGCAGCACGGTGGTGGCCAAGCTTTTGGAAGAAGGTGCGGTCTGCCACGTCCCCAACAGCCACGCGGCGGCGCCGGAGCATTTTCCTTTTGTCGGGCACGAGCGCGTCAGGCTGGTGAACAATGTCTATCTCGCCGATTCCGCCGCGGTCGAAGCATTCTATGCGGATGTGCCTGAGCTTTGGGCGTCGGTTCACCTTGCCGGCGGGTTCGCCATGGCGCCGCTTGAAAAAACCGAATCGGCTTCATTCGCAGAGATCATGGACACCAATGTCCGCACCGCCTTTTTGTGCAGTCGCGCCGCGGTGCGGGCGTTGCTCGCGGCAGGCAATGAAGGCCGTATCGTCAATGTTTCGGCCCGTCCCGGGCTCGATCCGCGTCGCGGCGCCGGCATGGTCGCCTATGCTGCCAGCAAGGCGGCCGTTGCGGCGATGACCGTCGCCTTGGCCGAAGAGGTGAAGAGCAAGGGCATCCTCGTCAATGCCATAGCCCCGTCGACGCTGGACACCGCTTCAAACCGCGCCGACATGCCCGATGCCGATTTTTCGCGCTGGGTCAGCCTCGAGGCGGCGGCGGAAGCGATTTTCTATCTTGTGTCGCCGGCCAACCAGGCGATGAGCGGAGCTCTCGTTCCGCTCTATGGCCGCGCATAGGCGTTCAGCGCCAATACGCAGAGCCCTCTCGGCGAAAGGCAAGCCGCATAAAAAAAACCCCGCGAACCATGAGGCTCGCGGGGTTTTTGTTTTTCGTGGCAGGCTTAGTTGCCGGACTTCTTCAGCGCCGCGCCCAGGATGTCGCCGAGCGAAGCACCGGAGTCGGTGGAACCGTACTGGGCCACCGCTTCCTTTTCCTCGGCGATTTCCAGCGCCTTGATCGAAACCTGCAGCTTGCGGGTCTTCTTGTCGTAGGCGATGACGCGGGCATCGACCTTCTGGCCAACGGTGAAGCGTTCCGGACGCTGCTCGTCGCGATCACGTGACAGGTCGGAGCGCTTGACGAACGAGTCGAGACCGCTCTCCACCAGCCGCACCTCGATGCCGCCATCCTTGATGCCGGTTACTTCGCAGGTGACGACGGCATTCTTGCGCAGTTCGCCCGAAGTGGCGGCTTCGCCGGCCGCGTCGCGCTGCAGCTGCTTGACGCCGAGCGAGATACGCTCCTTCTCGATGTCAACGTCGAGCACCTGCGCCTTGACCATGTCGCCGCGATTGTACTCTTCGATGACCTGTTCGCCCGGACGGTTCCAGTCCAGGTCGGACAGGTGAACCATGCCGTCCACGTCGCCTTCGAGGCCGATGAACAGGCCGAACTCGGTCTTGTTCTTGACCTCGCCCTCGACTTCCGAGCCGACCGGATGGTTGGCGGCGAAAGCATGCCAAGGGTTTTCCAGCGTCTGCTTCAAGCCCAGCGAAATACGGCGCTTGGCCGGATCGACCTCGAGCACGACAACGTCGACTTCCTGCGTGGTGGAGAGGATCTTGCCGGGATGCACGTTCTTCTTCGTCCACGACATTTCCGAAACGTGGATGAGCCCTTCGATGCCCGGCTCCAGCTCGACGAACGCGCCGTAGTCGGTGATGTTGGTGACGGTGCCGGTGATCTTCTTGCCGATCGGGAACTTGGTGCCGATATCGGACCACGGATCGCTTTCGAGCTGCTTCATGCCCAGCGAGATGCGGTGCGTCTCCTGGTTGATGCGGATGATCTGCACCTTCACCGTCTGGCCGATGTTGAGGATCTCGGTCGGATGGTTGACGCGGCGCCATGCCATGTCGGTGACGTGCAGCAGGCCGTCAATGCCGCCGAGGTCGACGAACGCACCGTAATCGGTGATGTTCTTGACCACGCCCTCGACCACCTGACCCTCTTCGAGGTTCTGGACGATCTCGGAGCGCTGTTCGGCGCGGCTCTCTTCCAGCACGGTGCGGCGCGAAACCACGATGTTGCCGCGGCGGCGATCCATCTTCAGGATCTCGAAGGGCTGCGGGTTGTGCATGAGCGGCGTGACGTCGCGGATCGGGCGGATATCGACCTGCGAACGCGGCAGGAAGGCCACGGCGCCGTCGAGGTCGACGGTGAAGCCGCCCTTGACCTGGTTGAAGATCACGCCTTCGACGCGCTCGCCCTTGGTGAATTTCTCTTCGAGCTTGACCCAGCTCTCTTCGCGGCGGGCCTTCTCGCGCGACAGCATCGCCTCGCCCAGGGCGTTTTCGATGCGCTCGACATAGACTTCGACCGTATCGCCGACCTTGAGGCCGCCTTCTTTGCCCTTGACGCCGAATTCCTTCAGCGGCACGCGGCCTTCGACCTTGAGGCCGACATCGATGATGGCCATGTCCTTTTCGATCGCGGTCACGAGACCGCGCACGACCTGGCCTTCGCCGGAATGGCCGGCGCCGAAAGATTCGTCGAGCATGCTCGCGAAATCATCGCGAGTCGGTGTTGCAGTAGCCATATTTTCTCCTGGAAACCCCGCATTTGTCAGCGAGGTCGGCGCCGTGGTTAGCGTTGCGTTGGCCTGCCGGCGTTCCGGGTCGAAACCCTGGCCGCCCTGGAGCGGCAAATCCGGCGCATGCTAGAATGCTGGCAGGCTGGTTCTTGGTCTCGCCTGGGCTTCGCCGCATCTCCCGGCGGGAGCACAGGGCAAAAGCCGGTCAGGCCTTGTTCCGGATGGCAATGGCTTCGTCAACGATCGCCCGCGCCGCCTGGAACGCGGCTTCTATAGACATTTCCGAGGTGTCGAGCAAGTGCGCGTCAGCGGCGGGCCGAAGCGGCGAGTCGGCACGGCCCATGTCACGCTCGTCGCGCCGGACGATGTCGGCGAGGATATCGGCTCCATCGGCCTTTCCGCCGCGCGCCTCGATGTCGCGCAGCCGGCGCTGCGCCCGCACCTCGGCGCTGGCGGTGACATAGAGCTTTACGTCCGCTTCGGGGCATACAACCGTACCGATATCACGCCCGTCCAGCACGGCGCCGGACGCTTGCGCGGCGAAGGCGCGCTGCTTGTCGACGAGGATTTTGCGCACGTCCGAAATCACCGCCACGCGGGAGGCTGCATCGGCGACCTCGTGGGCGGATAAGGCCTCCCGGTCGAGGTTGCCGAGATCGACCAGTTTCGCAGCCTCGACAGCGTGCGTTTCATCTCCGAGCGGCCAGCCCTTGGTCAGGAGCATGTGCGCCACGGCGCGGTAGGTCAGCCCGGTGTCCAGATGCGGCAGATGATAATAATCGGCCAGCCGCCGCGCCAGGGTGCCCTTGCCGGAAGCCGCCGGTCCGTCGATGGCGATGATCATCGCTTCGCCCTGTAATGCCGCACGATCGCTGCCATATCGGCATTGGCGTGGACTTCACCGGGGTCGCCGAGACCGTCCGCCACCCGCTCCATGTCGGTCACCGGGCGGTTCTGGCTGGCCTTCCACTTGCCGTCGATGGCGGTGATCTCGATTTCGACGCCGATAATGCCCTTGATCTGCGCCTGGATGAAGTCTTCCGGCGCGTCCTCGACCGCCCACGGGGCCGGTCGGGCGGCTTCATGGTCGCGCGTCAGTGCGCCGATCTGGGTCCGCAGCCAACCTCCATCATCGATGACGCGCGCCACGCCACGCACCTGCACGACGGCATAGTTCCAGGTCGGCACGACCTTGCCGGTTTCCTGCTTCGCCGCATACCAGGACGGCGTGACGTATGTTTCCGGCCCCTGGAAGACGATGAGCACCATCGCTCCGTCGGCGATTTCGCGCCATTGGCCATTGGCCTTCGACATGTGCACCTGCAAGGTACCCTTCTCGGACCGCTCTGCTTCCAGATGGAAGGGAAGCAGATTGGCGTTCGGTCCGTCTGCGGCCGCGGTAATGAGCAGGCCGAGAGGATGCGACCGGATCAGCGCATGCTGGACCGAGAGATCATCCTCGCGGAAGTGCGGCGGCTGATACATGTCACTCTATCCCTGCGCCGAGTCCCTTCATAAGTCCCATGAATTCGGGGAAACTGGTGGCGATCATGGCGGCGTCGTCGATGGTAACCGGCTTTTCTGCTGCCAGTCCCATAACCAGGAAGCTCATGGCGATGCGATGGTCGAGGTGGGTTTGCACCATATCATCTTTCGCCTGACCGCCGAGTCCCTTGCCGCCGGGAACGCCGCGCACGGCGAGCGTGGAATGCCCCTCGGTGCAATCGACGCCATTGAGCTTCAGCCCTTCGGCGACGGCGGACAGCCGGTCGCTCTCCTTGACCCGCAATTCCTCCAGGCCCTGCATCAGCGTCTCGCCTTCGGCGAAGCTCGCGGCGACGGCCAGCACCGGATACTCGTCGATCATCGACGGCGCCCGCTGCGGCGGGACTGAAACGCCCTTGAGTTCGGAGTGACGCACCCGCAGATCGGCGACGTCCTCGCCACCCTCGTTGCGCGGGTTCAGAATGTCGATCCGGCCGCCCATTTCCTGCAGGGTCAGAAGCAGTCCGGTGCGCGTCGGGTTCATCAACACGTTCTCGATGACGATATCCGAGCCAGGCACGATCAGTGCGGCGACCAGCGCGAAGGCCGCCGACGACGGGTCGCCGGGCACGGCGATGGTCTGGCCGGTCAGTTTTCCCTGGCCTTCGATGAAGATGTGGCGCACGCCGCGCTCGTCCGTCTCCACCGTCAGATTGGCGCCGAAACCCTGCAGCATCTTTTCGGTGTGGTCGCGCGTCATCACCGGCTCGATCACCGTGGTGATGCCCGGCGTGTTCAGCCCGGCCAGAAGCAGGGCCGATTTCACCTGCGCCGACGCCATCGGCACCCGATAGGTGATCGGCGCCGCATGCTTGGGGCCGCGCAGCGTGATCGGCATGCGGTCGCCGGCGGCCGCCCGCAGAACCTGCACCCCCATCTGGCGCAGCGGGTCGAGCACCCGGCCCATGGGCCGGCCCGACAGCGACGCGTCGCCGATGAAGGTCGTCTCCATGTCGTAGGTGCCGACCAGCCCCATGGTCAGGCGCGAACCGGTGCCGGCATTGCCGAAATCGAGCGGTCCTTCCGGCTGCAGCAGCGCCCCATTGCCGGTGCCGCGGATGATCCATTCATCACCCTTCTTCTCGATATGGGCGCCCATTGCCTTCATGGCGGCGCCGGTGCGCATCACGTCCTCGCCCTCCAGCAGGCCGGTAATGCGGGTTTCGCCGGAGGCCAGGCCGCCGAACATGAAGGAGCGGTGCGAGATCGATTTGTCCCCCGGCACGCGGGCATTGCCGGAAAGCGGCGGCGAACGCCGCGCGGTCGCTGGTCGTGGTTTGGCGTCATGCGCCATGTCGTTATGCCCTGGATTGTTCGGCCGAGCGTGCTCAAAGCCGGAATGATCATTTTTGCACCGCTTCCGTAGCATGAAGGACATCGGCCGTCATCCTGAAAAAGCCTCGTGAAAATGCCGCCGGGCAACGTGGCTTTTGGCTTTGACAGCACGGTCAACTGTGAGTAAGGGGACCAGTCTTTCTGTACGAGGCTTGCCGTGGCAAAATCTGAACTTGGCACAAAACGCATAGACCCTGAGACGGGTCAGAAATTCTACGACCTGAACAAGGACCCGATAGTTTCGCCCTATACGGGCAAAACCTACCCGCGCTCCTACTTCGAGGAAGGCAAGGTTGCCGCCATCGAGGAAGAGGAGGAGGTCGAGGAAAAGGAAGCAGACGCCGAGGAAGAAGGCGCCGAGATCGTTTCGCTTGAGGATGCCGACGAGGAAGCCAAGGCCGACGATCTTCCTGACCTTGGGGACGACGAAGACGATGTCGACATCGGCGACGATGACGAAGACACCTTCCTCGAGGATGAAGAGGAAGAGGACGACGACGTTTCCGACATGATCGGCGTCGGCGATGACGAGGACGAAATCTGATCGGGCCGGTGGGCGCCAGGGCGCTCGCCGGCTTTCGCTGCCGGCATGATAAAAAGCCGCCGCGGAAGACTTGCTATTGCTGCGAGGCGGCGCTAGAAGCCGCCAGCATTAGGCGGCCGGGACCCAACCCGGCCTGATCTTTTCGCCGGAAACGGCGCCGGCGGCTTGCCGGGTGTGGGGCCATAGCTCAGCTGGGAGAGCGCCTGCATGGCATGCAGGAGGTCAGCGGTTCGATCCCGCTTGGCTCCACCAAATCGTTCTTCCTGAATTGCAATTCTTGGATTCCTGGAGTGTCCTCGGCATATTCGGAGCTGGTCCTCCGATCTGTTGGCCGGTTCAGGCAATCCAACGTGGCGATGCCGCCGGCTCAACCCAGTCTCTTTAAAGCATCCAGAGATGCAGCCCACGAGATATTCCTCGGTCGATGGGATCGATTTCTATCCCGTTCATCCGCCTGCCCGGCAAGGAAATCGCTCGGCGTCGGCGATCTGTAGCCGCAAGTCTGGTGGGTACCAACACAAAAAATGAATTGCACGCCTGTGCAAAATGCCCTGCCCAGCACTTGTCAGGCGAAGAAATTGCCATCTCCGCCGCAAGCGGCCCAGAAAGACAAAGGGTTGATTTTTCACGAGAAAGACAAGTTAATGCCAAGAGTGAACGCCCCTCATCCGGGTATGAGTCATGTTCAGAAAGCTATGCGCCTATATGCACACCAGTGCAAAAATGTCGCAAAGTTGGGTTGACTTTTGTCGACGGCACGGCGACAAAAATAAAAACCGTACTTCACGTGCGGTGCGGGCCGCGGGAGGTTGGCTCGGCAGGCGGGTGGCAGTAGCCGGCCTGCAAGCGTCAGGGAGGAACAATGACGCCTGGATTCTGTCTTCGTTTGTCCGCGGTCCGGCAATCCGGACCGATCATGGCTTCGGCATGACTCTTTCGAAGGCTGAACCGTCGCCAATGCGCCGCCGCGAAGCGCATCATCATGCGGTGTCGCGCCCGGACGCACGGGTCGCGCCGAGCCGCTGGCAGCGTTTGCGCTACAAGCTGCGGATCGCCATGCGCGAGCCCACGACCCTGATCGGCGTGCTGGCGGCGCTGCTGTTTGCCTATCTGATCGTCGTGCCGATCATCTCCATGCTGCTCGACGCCATCCGGGTGCAGCTGGGCGATGGCCGGCGCATCAAGGCGGAAACGGGTGAACTCACCTGGTACTATCTGGAGAGGACCTTCACCTCGCGCGTGGCGCGAAGCCTGTTCTGGGAGCCGCTCGCCAACACGCTCTCGGTCGCCTTTGGCGCCATCGTGCTGTCGGTCATTGTCGGCGGCATCCTGGCATGGCTTTTGGCGCGCACCGACATGTTCGGGCGCAAATGGTTCGCCACGGCGCTCATCGTTCCTTACATGCTGCCCGCCTGGACCTTCGCGCTCGCCTGGACGACCCTGTTCAAGAACCGCACCGTCGGCGGCCAGGTCGGCTGGTTCGAGGCTCTCGGCTTTTCCCCGCCCGACTGGCTTTCCTACGGCCGCCTGCCGGTGACGCTGATCCTGGCGCTCCACTATGCGCCCTTCATCATCCTCCTGTTCGGCAATGCGCTGCGCCGCTTCGATTCCCAGCTCGAGGACTCGGCGCGGATCCTCGGCGCCGGCCGCGTCACCGTCACCCGCAAGATCATCCTGCCGCTGATGCTGCCCTCGCTGCTGTCGGCCATCGTGTTGATCTTCGCCAAATGCCTCGGCGAGTTCGGCGTGCCCTATGTGCTCGGCCTGCCGGTCAATTTCGACGTGCTGGCGACGTCGCTTTACCGCAACATCTCCTCGCGCCAGACCGGCGTCGCCGCCGTGCTCGCCGGCTGCATCATGCTGATCGGCATCATCACGATCGTCATCGACGCCAAGCTCATCAAGGAAGCGCGCCGCTTCGTCACCATCGGCTCGAAGGGTTCCATGGACCGTCTGCAGCCGCTCGGCGCCATGCGCATTCTAGCAATGGCCTTCGCGGCGGGAATCTTCTTGGTAAGCGTCGGTCTGCCGCTGCTCACACTGTTCCTGTCGACCGTCATGAAGGTGCCTGCGCGGTTCACCCTGGACAATTTCACCCTCGACTACTGGATCGGCACGGATCTGAACACGGTCGCCCTGCAGACCGGCATCCTGCTCAGCCCCGACCTTTGGAACGCCGCCTGGAACAGCCTGCGTATCGTCGGCCTGGCATCGGTCACGTCCGGCCTGCTCGGCCTGCTGGTCGGCTACGTCGTCGCCCGCACGCCGGTGCGCCCGCTGGCAACCTTCCTCCGCCAGGTGACGTTCCTTCCTTATCTGGTGCCCGGCATCGCCTTCGCCGCCGCCTATCTGTCGCTCTTCGCCGTGCCGCGCGGACCGATACCGGCGCTCTACGGCACCACCCTCATCCTCATGCTGGCGCTGATTGCGGATCAAATGCCTTACGCTTCCCGCGCCGGCATCTCGGCCATGATGCAGCTTGGCAAGGAACCCGAGGAGGCGGCGCAGGTCGCCGGCGCCGGCTGGTTCCGCCGCATGCGCTCGATCGTAGTGCCGATCCAGAAGGGCTCGCTGGTCACCGGCATCCTGCTGCCCTTCATTTCGGGCATCAAGGGGCTGAGCCTGTTCGTCGTGCTGGCCGTTCCCTCGACCGACGTGCTGACCACCTACTCGCTGCGGCTTGTGGATTACCACTACACGCAGGCGGCCAATGCGGTCGTGCTGATCATCGCCGCGATCGCCTATTTCGGCACGCTGCTCGGCCAGAAACTTACCAGAACGAATCTCGCCCAGGGATTAGGGGGCTGACATGCCAAGAATAAACCTTCGCGGCGTCGACAAGAGCTATGGCTCCAATTCAGCCAATGCCGTCGCCAACCTCAATCTCGAAATCGGCGACGGCGAGTTCATGTGCCTGCTCGGCCCGTCCGGTTGCGGCAAGACAACGACGCTGCGCATGATCGCCGGGCTGGAGCATCTCAGCGACGGCGAAATCCAGGTCGGATCGCGGATCGTGGATTCGGTCGGGCAGGGCATTTTCATTCCGCCTGAGAAAAGGCAGATGGGCCTCGTCTTCCAGAGCTATGCGCTGTGGCCGCATCTGACCATCGAGCGCAACACCGATTTCGGCCTGCGCCTGCGCAACATGCCGAAGGCCGAGCGCGAACAGCGCGTCAGCGACGTCATGAAGACGCTGGGGATCGAGCAGTATCGCGACCGCTATCCGTCGCAATTGTCGGGCGGCCAGCAGCAGCGCGTCGCGCTGGCGCGCATGCTGGCGGTCAATCCGGAGGTCCTGCTGCTGGACGAGCCGCTCTCCAACCTCGACGCGGCCCTGCGGCTGGAAATGCGCGCCGAGCTGAAGCGGCTCCACAACGAGTTCAAGACCACCATCGTCTTCGTCACCCACGACCAGTGGGAGGCGATGACGCTTGCCACGACCATTGCGGTGATGAGTGAAGGCCACCTCCAGCAGGTCGGAACGCCGAATGACATCTACGACCGGCCGGCCAACCGTTTCGTTGCGCAGTTCGTCGGCAATCCGCCGATCAACATCGTCGAACTGGCTGGCAAATCGGCCTTGAGCCGGATGGCCAGCGACTACTTCACCGCCCGCTATCCCAACCTCTCCAACGTCGGTTCGATGGGAATTCGTCCGGAATCGCTGCGCATTGCAGGACCCGACGCGCCGGTTCCGCAAGGCGCTTTCACCGGGAACGCGGAGGTGACGGGCATCCTGCCCACCGGCGGCAGCTGGATCGTCGAGCTGACCCTGCCGGGCGAAAAGCTGTTCATGGCGACGCACCAGTCACCGGAGATGAGCTTGGGCGACCGTATCGAATTCTTCGTCAAGGCGAAGGCGCTTCACGTCTTCGACCGGCAGGGCAACCGGCTGGCGGAAGCGGACAGGGCGCTGTCGGCTTCGAAAGTTCATTGAGACATTGGGGGGAAACGACATCATGAAGCCATTGAAGAAGCAGCTCGCAGGATTTGCCGCCGTCGGCGCAATCACATTCGCCTTTGTGGCGGGCGCATCGGCGCAGGAAAAATTCGATCTCGACGCGCTGGTTGCCGCCGCCAAGGGCGAGGCTCCGATCACCGTCTATGCGGTGACCGGCAAGATCGTCGATACGGCGAAGGCGTTCACGGAAAAGTACGGCGTGCAGGCGACCGGCAAG
This sequence comes from Mesorhizobium sp. BE184, assembly GCF_031457045.1. Taxonomy (NCBI): domain Bacteria; kingdom Pseudomonadati; phylum Pseudomonadota; class Alphaproteobacteria; order Hyphomicrobiales; family Phyllobacteriaceae; genus Mesorhizobium; species Mesorhizobium sp. BE184. The sequence goes on along the minus strand of NZ_JAVDVU010000002.1, from coordinate 849,521 downwards.
AAGGTCAACGAGGCGACGCAGGCCGATCTCATGATCCGCGAAAGCCAGTCGGGCAAGGTCATCGGCGATGTCAGCCTTGCCATGGATGTCGGCTCGGCCATGGCGCAGCTGCTCCCCGAGGGGATCGTCGAAAGCTGGGTGCCCGGCGATATCGAGCCCGATATCGCCGACGCATCCCGCAATCCGCTGGTGGTCGTCTCGGACCCGCAGGTGTGGACCTACAACACCGAAAAATACAAATCCTGCCCGGTGAAGAACATCTGGGAGCTGACCGAGCCGAAGTGGAAGGGCAAGGTCGCCATGCTCGACCTGTTCGAAAAGCCGCTTTACGCCGACTGGTTCAACCAGCTCGAGACGCATCACGACGCCGAGATCGCCAAAGCCTATGAGGACCTCTACGGCAAGAAGCTGGAGACCGACCAGCCGAGCGCGACCGCCGCATGGGTCAAGGCCTATGCAGGGAACGCGCCGCTTCTGGCCGACTCGACCGCCGTGGCCGATGCCGCCGGCGCACCCGGCCAGGCCGAGCCGTTCATGGCGATAACGGCGACGGCGAAATACCGCGAGAACGTCACCGGCGGGCTGAAGCTTGGCATCTGCGAGGGCATCGAACCTTTCGTCGGGTTCTCGTATCCCGGCTTCGGTCTCATCGCCAAGGGCACCAAGAGCCCCAATGCCGCGAAGCTGTTCATCCACTATTTGCTGACCGAAGAGGGCATCGCCAACCAGACCGTCGACGGCAAGCTGCCCAGCAACGGCAAGATCGCGCTGCCCGACGACGAGCCGTCCGGTATCGCCAAGCACCGCGACAGCCTGATGCTTTTCGACTCATCCACCGCGGCCGACGATTTCGACAAGCGTCAGGATTGGCAGGACTTCTGGCGCGTCAACTACAAGAAATGAGGCTGGAACCGCCGGATGGCAAAGCTGCCGGCCAACGATAGACGGGAGGAACATCATGGTATTGGAAGGCATGGCAAGGACCTGGAAATCGATTCTGCTCGCCGGCTCGGCCGCGGCGCTTGCCGCCCTGTCGGTTCCGGCGCATGCGGACACGTTCGATATCGACGCGCTGATCGAGGCGGCCAAGAAGGAACCCCCGGTTTCGGTCTACTCGACCACCGGCAAGATCGTCGAGCAGGCCAAGGCGTTCACGGCGAAGTATGGCGTTCAGGCAACCGGCACCAAGGCCAATGCCGCCGCGCAGCTGGAAATGGTCGTGCGCGAAGCGCAGGCCAAGAACGTCCAGGCGGACGTACTGCAGATCAGCGACGTCGCCGCCGGCGTCGCGCAGCTGGTGCCGGAAGGCTATGTCGAGAGCTGGGTGCCATCGGATCTGGCCGACAAGATCGACCCGATCTACCAGAACCCGCTGGTCATCTCCAACGAGGCGAACGTCTGGGCCTACAACACCCAGACCTATGACAGCTGCCCCATCAAGAACATCTGGGAACTGAGCGAGCCGAAGTGGAAGGGCAAGGTCGCCCTGCAGGATCCGCTCGGCAAGGCGTCCTATGTCGACTGGTTCAACCAGATGTCCATGCATGCCGACGACAAGGTCGCCGCCGCTTACAAGGAGCAGTACGGCAAGGATTTGGAAACCGATGAGGACAATGCGACCTCCGCCTGGGTCAAGGCGCTCGCCGCCAACGGCCCGCTGCTGACGGATGCGGACGAAGCCGCCGCCCAGGCAGCCGGCGCCCCGGACCAGAAGGAGCCCTTCATGGGCATGATGAGTTCGGCCAAGTTCCGCGACAATCAGGAAGCCGGCACCAAGCTTGGCCTGTGCACCGGACTGAAGCCTTTTGCCGGCTGGATGTATCCGAGCCTCGGCTTCATCGCCAAGGGAACCGACAGCCCGAACGCGGCGAAGCTCTTCATCCACTATCTGCTGACCGAAGAGGGCATCGCGCCGCAGGCCGTGGACGGCAAGATTTCCACCAACAAGGACGCCAGGCTGCCTGCGGACGAGCCTTCCGGCATCGCCAGGGTTGTCGACCAGATGTTCCCCTATGACGCCTCGTCGGCTGGAGACGACTGGGATGCGCGCCAGGATTGGCAGGATTTCTGGCGCGTCAACTACAAGAAGTGAGACATGGCCGCACCGCCTGCACGCGGTGCGGCGTCATCCGTGGGAGGAAGACAATGACTTTTCTGAAAAGGCGCGCCGCCATCCGGCGCGGACAGGCGATCGTCGCAAGCATCGTGGCGGCGGGCGCGCTGGCGACGGCGGCCGTCGCGCAGGAGGCATCGAGCGTCGATGATTTGGTCAAGGCGGCCAAGGCCGAAGCGCCGATCAACATCTACGACAGCACCGGCAAGATCGTCGAGATGGCCGACAACTTCTCCAAGAGGTACGGCCTGAAGGCGACCGGCATCAAGGTGTCGGCTTCCAGCCAGCTCGAGATGATCGTGCGCGAGGGGCAGGCGAAAAACGTCCAGGGCGACGTCGTTCTGATCACCGACGCCCCTGCCGGTCTGGCCCAGCTGCTGCCGGGCGGCTACGTGGAAAGCTGGCTGCCGCCGGACATGAAGGACAGGATCCCGGCGAAGTTCCAGGACCCGCTATCCATCACCACCAATGCCAGCGTCTGGGCCTACAACACCGAGGTCTATGACAGCTGTCCGGTCAAGAACATCTGGGAGCTGACCGAGCCGAAATGGAAAGGCAAGGTCGCCTTCTACGATCCGCTGTCGAAGGGCACCTATCCGGACTGGTTCAACCAGACCGAAACGCATTTCGATGCCGAGATGAAGGACGCCTACAAGGCGCGGTTCGGCAAGGACATCGACACGGGCGGCGAGGAAAGCGCAACGGCGGCCTGGGTAAAGGCTTTCGCGCAGAACGGTCCCCTGCTGGCGGATTCGGACGATGCCATTTCCGAGGCGGTCGGCGCGCCGGGACAGAAGGAGCCTTTCTTCGGCCTGCTCTCGTCGGCGAAGTTTCGCGACAATGCCGACAAGGGCTTCAAGCTCGGCCTCTGCGCCGACATGGGACCGTGGCCGGGCTGGACCTATGTGAAGCTCGGGCTGATCGCCAGCGGCACCAGGAGCCCGAACACGGCGAAGCTGTTCATCCACTATATCCTGACGGAGGAAGGCATCGCGCCGCAGGTGATCGACGGCAAGCTGCCCACCAACCCGGATATCAAAATTCCTGCAGACGAGCCGTCTGGCATCACACGTGTGCTCGACAAGCTCGAACAGTACGACACCTCGACCGCTCTCGACGACTGGGACGCCCGCCAGGACTGGCAGGATTTCTGGCGCGTCAACTACAAGAAATGAACCCTGTGAGGGGCCGTGCCCGCAAGGCGGCCGGCCTCTTTTACCTCTGGAAGCCGATGATGAATTCGTTGCCGCAATCCGCACGGCTGCTCGATGTCGCCACAAGCGCGGCGCTGGCTGTCGAGGTCCAGCTCAGGTCTGCCTTCCGTTCCGTGATGACCCACAGCGCCAAGCGCGATTTCCATGACATCGTTACCGAGCACGACCGGGCGAGCGAGGAACGTATTTCCGAAGTCATTTTCAAGCAGGTGCCGGACTCGACCATCGTCGGCGAGGAAGGCGGCAGCAAAGGTTCGGGGGCGGTGACCTGGTATGTCGATCCGATCGATGGGACGTCCAACTTTGCGCGCGGCATTGCACAGTGGTGCGTATCCATCGCAGCCGCGGTCGAGGGCGAGGTCGTCGCTGGCGTCGTCTTCGACCCGGCGGCCGGCAATCTCTTTTCCGCCAGCCTTGGCGGCGCCTGGCTGAACGGCGCGCCCATCGTGGCATCGTCCTTTGCGCAGGAACGCCAGGCGACGCTGCTGACCAGCTTTCCCAATGTCCGCAACATCAACGATCTGGGCGCTCAGGCCTTCGATGCGCAGGTCGAACTGCTACGGTCGTTCCTGGCCGTCCGCAACCTCGGCAGCGGCGCGCTGAACCTCGCCTATATCGCGGCCGGCTGGTCCGACGCGACGCTTGGGCTCTCCACCAATCCCTGGGATGTCGCGGCGGGGACCCTGATCCTGCGCCAGGCAGGCGGCGCATATCGCGGCCTCGAAGCGGGGAGGGACATTTCCCCCGCGCATCTGGCGCCGGATTATTTCGCATTCGGCGCAGGCGCGGATTACCCGGTGCTGGAACGCGTGGCGCGCACGCTTTCCGCGCAGTCGAGTTTCAAGCCCAGAGCCGCCGCAGGAGGAAGATGATGACCACGGCCAAGCAACTATCCGGCAAAAGGCCGGCCTTTCCGCGCGCGCTGCTGCTGGATTTCGGCGGGGTCATTGTCGAAACGACGCGGATTGTGGACTGGGAAGATCGGCTCGCCGAAAAGGTGGAAACAGTGCTCGACCGCGCCGGCGTCCGCGTGGCGCTGCTGTCGCGGCAGCGGATCGTCGCCGACATCCGCGCCGGCTGCATCGCGGATTCGCATTGGAAGAACGCGATGTCGCGAACCCTGTCGCCGCCGGAACTGACCTACGGGCAATTCTGGGGCGAATTCGTCGGCGCCGACTGGCCGGCCGATGCGCGCGAAGCGGTCCTCGCCGAAGCGCGCGAACTCTGCCGCCGGATGGGGCACCTGCGCAGCGACCGCAAGCTGCGCGACGGCATGAGGGAACTCCTCGACCGCTGCGACGCCGCCAGTATTCCCGTCGGCATCGTCAGCAATGCACTGTCGGGACAGGTCCATCTCGATTTCCTCCATGACATCGGCTGGACGGGTCGGTTCGCGGTGAAAATCCACAGCGACGAGGTGAAGGTCCGCAAACCGAACCCGGAAATGATCTGGCTGGCATGCCGGGAGATCGGCGTCGACGCGGGCGATGCCTGGTATGTCGGCGACAATTTCGACCGCGACGTGCTGTGCGGCGTGCGCGCCGGCATCGGCGGCAATATCCTGATGGAGGCGAAGGGCACCTATGACATGCCCTATGATCTCGGATTGAAGCCCGACGCCATCGTCGCCACCCCGCGCCATCTCCTGGCGCTGCTCGAGCAATCGCAGACAGGCAAGGTGGCATGATGGACCGGAGCCAATCCGCCGAACTGCGGACAATCGCGATCGAGGCCGCGCTGCTGGTGCGCGCCCCGCTCGCCGCCGCCTTCCGGTCCGAAATGGCGATCGACTACAAGGTCGATCTTCACGACATCGTCACCAAGCACGACCGGCAGGCCGAAGAGACGATCCGAAGCCATATCCTCGAGCGGCTGCCCGGTTCCACCATTGTCGGCGAGGAATATGGGGCCAGCGGCGAGGGGCGGGTGCGCTGGTACATCGACCCCATCGACGGCACCTCCAACTTTGCCCGCGGCATCGCGTTCTGGTGCGTCTCGATCGGCGTCACGGTCGACGACGAGATCGTGGCCGGGGCGATTCTCGATCCCGTCACCGGAAACATGTTCTCGGCCGACCTGACCGGCGCCTGGCTGAACGACGAGCCGCTCAGATCATCCGCCATCGCCGATGAGCGGAAAGCGACGCTGATCACCGGCTATCCGGTGGCGCGGGATTTCCGGCTCGACGGACGCGAACGCGCACTGGAAAACTTCGCCACGCTTGCCGAGACGTTCTCGACGTTGCGGCGGCCAGGAAGCGCTGCGCTCAGCATCTGCCATGTCGCAGCCGGCTGGGCGGATGCGGCCGCCGGCTTCGGCGTCAACGCCTGGGATGTGACGGCCGCCATCCTCCTGTTGAGGCAGGCAGGCGGAGCCTACACCGGCTTGCCGATGGGCGAGGTCGCGCCGGGGAGCCCGGACCATTTTTGTCCCGGCTATATTGCGACGGGGAAAGGGGCTTCCTACCCGACCTTGTCACGGATCGGCCATGACATATCGAGGCATCGCTTCGAGGCGGGCCAACCAGTTCAGGTGCAAGGATAAGCCAATGCACGCGAAACCATACGGCCAGGCCGACGCGAAGGGTGGTTCCCTGAAAACGCCTGAACTTTGCTATTCTGGCTGGTTGCACGCGCGTGCAAAGAAGACTAGAAGCGCGGCAAATCACACACGGGAAAGCGCAAGGCCATGAACGTTGCAACTGGATCGCAGCCAGCCTCGAAGGTGCCAGGCCTCGATGCGCGCGAGGCGCTTTGCCGCGATATGATCCTCGCCGCTGGACAACTGGCTCTGGAGGGCTTCAAGGCGGCGAAGGAAGACCGCACGGCGATGAAAGGGCCGCAGGATTTCCTCACCGAGACCGACGGCATGGTCGAGCGCTATCTGCGAAGCCGGATCGAGCAGACTTTCCCGCAGGACGGGTTTCTTGGCGAAGAGACCGGCGGGACGCCGAGAGACAATCTTTGGGTTGTCGACCCGATCGACGGCACGGCGAATTTCGCTCGCCAGATACCGCATTTCTGCATCTCAATCGCCTTCGTCTCACAAGGCATTGTGGAAATCGGGGGGATCTACAATCCCGGGCTCGATGAATTGCATTTCGCCCGGCGCGGCATGGGAGCGACCCGCAACGGCAACCCTATCCAGGTCGCCGACACGGTCGACTACCAGCGCGCCTGCGTCGAACTTGGTTGGTCGAACCGGCTGCCGAACATCCGATATCTGGATGCATTGAGTCACATCCTGACGCAGGGCGCCAATGTGCGCCGCGGCGCATCAGGCGCGCTGGGACTGGCTTTCGTCGCCGACGGCCGGTCCGACGGCTATGCCGAATTGCATATGCATCCGTGGGATTGCCTTGCCGGCCTGCTCATGGTGCGCGAAGCTGGCGGCGTGACGGCGCCCTTCCTGGAACTGGATGGCCTGGCCAAGGGCGGCGGCGTGCTGGCTGCGTGCCCCGGTATCGCGCCGGGAATGAGTGAAGCGACCGGCATTGCGCTGACGCTGTGACCCGCTGAAGAACCGATACCGAGATACTGCCCATGAACATCGCGCCGCGCTACGAACGACCCAACATCAGCCTGATCGAACCAGATCTGCCCGGTTATGGCGTCGATCTTTTCATCGGCGGGATGGAGGGCGCTGGCGACCTGGCTGACCTGAAGGCCAGGAACATCACCACCGTCTTCAACTGCGCGGTCAATCTCGATTTCAACTATGCGGTTGAGCCCTTTGCAGACGAACCCGATCCGGCGGCGATCTATGGCGTCGGCGCTGTGCGTTATTACAAGCTCGGGCTGATCGACGGCGACGGCAACCCGGAGACCATGATGCTGGCCGGCTTCTACATGCTGCGCGGCGCGCTTTCGCAGACACTGCCCGACAGGCCGACCTATCCGCGCCGCGAAAAGGGCAATGTGCTGGTCAATTGCAGAGGCGGGCGCAGCCGCTCGGTGTCCCTCGTCGCGTTGTTCCTGCATGTCGAGGCGAGCGAACGCTATCCCACCTTCGATGCGGCGCTGGACCATGTCCGGACCATGCGGAAGCTGCGCCCCGACGAATGGTTCGAGACGCCGAAGCCGATGCTGGTCGCCGCCGCCCGCCGCGCCGCCGAATGGATCCGCCTGATCGACACCGGCGTGGCGCCGTCGACGCTCGCCCGCTCCCCGGAACAGGGCTGAAGACCAACGCATGGCCCGGCAAGAAATCGCTGTCATCGCCGATCCGCATTTCCATGACGTGACCTACCGGCCGGGCGGCGGAGGCGGCACCGCGTTTCGTTCCCTCGCCAATACGGTCGAATCGACCCGCGTCTTCAACGAAAGCTTCCAGGCGCTGCCGGCACTGCTCGACGACATCGTCCGCCGCGGCATCGAGATCGTCATCGTCGTCGGCGATTTGTCCGATGACGGGCAGCGGTCCACCATGACGCGTGCCTGCGCTCTGCTCGAACGCTACAACAGCGCGCACGGGTTGCGGTTTTTCGCGACGCCGGGCAACCATGATCTGTACGCCATGCATGGCCGCCATCAGAGCAAATTCTTCCTCGATGGGGATGGAACGCAAACGCTGGTCACCAGCGACCCGGCTGTTGCCGCCGCCTGCGCCGGGGATTGCATCCTGACCGACGAGATCTATTGCGGCGGCTACCCGCAATCGCTCGGATTGATGGCGTCGTTCGGGTTCTTCAAGCGGCCTGAGTTTCTGCACTGGGAATGCCCTTTCGGGCAGGACGACAGCCTTTCGGCGCGGCAATTCGAAATCCGCTCTCAGGACGGATCGGTCGTCACGCCCATGACTGACGCTTCCTATCTGGTGGAACCGGTCGAAGGGCTGTGGGTCCTGTCCATCGATGCCAATGTCTTCGAACCGAGAAACGGCGCAACGGATCTGACGGCCGAGAAAAGCTACTTCGACAGCACCGATGCCGGCTGGAATTCGATGCTGCGCAACAAGCGCTTCATCCTCGACTGGATGGCCGATGTGGCCAGACGCGCCCGAGAGCAGAACAAGCGCCTGCTCGCCTTCTCCCACTACCCGATGCTGGATACGCTGAACGGCACCGCCCCAGCGGAAGCGGAACTGCTGACCAAAACCGGCTTCAGCCGTCGCACGCCTTCGGCGGGGGTGGCGCGAGCCGCCGCCGCCACCGCCATCGGCGTGCATTTCAGCGGCCATCTGCACCTTAACGACACGGCCGTGGCCAAAGTCGGCGACGACATCATCGTCAACATCGCGGTGCCCTCCACCGTCAGCTTTCCACCGGCGTACAAGATCGTTTCGTTCGAAGACGCCAGCCTGAACGTCGAGACCGTGCTGGTCGATACCGTGCCGGGTTTCGATGCGACCTTCGACGCCTACGCCGGGGAGGTCGCACATGACGGGCGTGCGTTTGGCGATGTTCTTGCCGCCCGCGACCATATGGATTTCCTCGACAAGGTACTGCGCCAGACCGTGCTTTCCCGCTACGTGCCGCGCGAGTGGCCGAAGGACATGGCTGCGCTCGTTCCCAAGCTGCACGAAAGCGACCTCGTGCGTCTGGCGGGCGAAGCGCCGGTGCCGGCTGCCGAGTTCCGGCAGGCTTCAGGGAACAAGCGCAACGGCGACTTGTCCTTCCTCGACATCGTCGTGGACTGGTACAGGCTGCGCCATGGGCGCAGCCTCGCCTTCCATCTGATCGGCGCCAAGCGTCTGCAAAAATATCGCGATCTGGCGGATTTGTTTGCTGCGGCGGCGTGGCCCGAAGGCAGCGCGCAGTCCTGGCTGATGACCTTCTTCTCGGTCATGACCGCTTACATGGATGCTCAGCCGTCGGACCGCTTCTCGGTCGATCTCACGCGCGGCGAAATCACCGGGGCGCTGCCCGGGCGGACCGTCTTGCGCCAGACCGGGACGGCCTGAAATTTCGCCGTCGGTTCGCTGACGATGCCTTTCTCGGATTCGTCGAGCAATGTGGCGATGTGATCGGCCATCTGCTCGATGGGCTGGCGGAAGGTGGTAAGCGCATAGGAACCCCATGCCGCTTGCTCGATATCGTCGAAGCCGACGACGCAAAGCTCGTCGGGTATGGGAATGCCGAACTCTTTCCGGGCAGCGTCCATGAAGCCGCAGGCGAGCAGATCGGTTACGCAGAATGCCGCATCCGGACGTTCCGATCCGGCCAGAATCTGCCGGCCGGCTTCATAGCCGCTTTCGTAGCCGGTCGGGCCGGTTCGTATCACCCGCACCGACAGGTCGTGTTCCGCGGCCGCCTGCTCGAAGGCCTTCTCGCGTGTCGTGATGCTCGGCGTCCCGGCGCTGGAAGACACGACAGCCATGTTCCGGCATCCAGCCCGGCGAAGCATGTGGAAGGCTTCGCGGCAGGCGGTGACATTATCGACATAGATGTTTTCCGAACCGCTGTGACGGTCGTCGCGGTTGATGAGGATCACGTGCTGGCCACTGCGGACGCAGGTTTCGATCAAGGACGCGGGCGGCGCGCCTGAAAGGACCAGCGTGGCGTCCGCCCTGTAGTTCAGGGTCTGCCGCAAGGCCGCCTCGACGGAGTTCGTTTCGCCCGACGTGTTGATCACCATCGCGACGCGGTTGGTGCTCTGAAGCCGCCGTGTGATCGCATCCAGGATCTTGGACGGATAGGGAAGATTGAGGTCCGCGCCGATGATGCAGACGATGCCGCTGCTGTCGTGGATCAGGCTTCGGGCGAGATGGTTGACATGATAGCCGAGCTGTTCGGCCGCCTCCATGACCTTTCGCCGCGTGCCGTCGGAGACGCTCGCGCCATTGGTGAAAGTCCGCGAAACCGCCGATCGCGAGACGCCGGCCAGGGCAGCCACCTGCTGTGCCGTCACGAAGGAGCGTGTGGTCTTCACGTCGGGCATTGCCGGGTTTCCCAAGCGGTTCGCTGCTGATTCCAGCCATTGTAGGATCGCAGCCCGTTGGTTGACCAGAAGCCATTATTGTTCAAGCCAAATCGTGGCCTGCCTGGTCAGGCGACAGAAATGACGACGAGCGGCCGCATCTGCTCGAGCACGGCAGGCCGGTCCGAACTGGAAGCTACTTGCGGCGTGTCCCCGAACAGCCGGTCTGGCCGAAGGTTCCCGTGCTCGACTCATCTGTTGGATCGAAGCTAGGCGCTGAGTTCCCAGGTGGTGATGCGCTCGCCGGTCACCGAATCCTTGCCATCCTTGAGGCGGACCTGGCGGCTTTGAAGCTCCTCGCGGATGCGGTCGGCTTCCGCCCAGTTCTTGTCCCGGATGAACGCCAGCCGGCGTTCTATGGCGCGGTCGATCTCGCCGGTGTCTGCGCCCGCCAGCATGGCCATCAAGGTGCGGAGCGTGTCGGGAACCGATCCGCCGTGGCAGGCTGCGATCTCGATCAAGGCTTCCTGCTGGCCGAGGTTCGCCAGTTTCTGTAGCGGCGTCGGCAGGACGCCGAAGAAGGCCATGGCGGCGGCAAGCGCGTTGGAGTCGCTGTCTTCCGCTAGCCTGTGGATGGCAAGACTTGCCGCCGGGCTGTTCAGATCGTCCATCAGCGCGGCTACGACTTCTGGGGACGGCTCCCGCCAAAGCGAGGCGACGGACGCGGCGCCGATCTGCTCGCGCCATTTGTGCAGAATGTTCTCGGCCTCCTCCAGCTTGCGTATGCTGAAATCGATCGGCTCGCGATAGTGCGTCATCAGCATGGCCAGCCGCAGGACCTCGCCCGACCACGAGCGGCCGGCGAATGTGTCGGTCGAAAGCAATTCGCGGATGGTAACGAAATTGCCTTCACTCTTCGCCATCTTGCGACCCTCGACCTGGAGGAAGCCGTTGTGCAGCCACACGCTCGCCATCCTGGTCGTGCCGAAGCCGCAGCAGGACTGCGCCAGTTCGTTCTCATGGTGCGGGAAGGTCAGGTCGATCCCGCCGCCATGAATGTCGAACTGATGCGGATTGGCGAGGCCAGCGGCCGACAGCGCTGGTTTCGCTTCCTCCCACAGCCAGCGGTCCGCCATGGCTGAGCATTCTATATGCCATCCGGGACGGCCTCGCCCCCATGGGCTTTCCCAGCCCGGGTCTTCCGGCGAAGACGGCTTCCACAGAACGAAATCCATGGGATTGTGCTTGTAGGGCGCCACCTCGACGCGCGCGCCGGCGATCATGTCGTCCAGGGAGCGGCGTGCGAGCCTGCCGTATTCGGACGCGCCGTCGGCATCTTTCCAACTCGTCACGGCGAACAGCACATGGCCGTCGGCGGCATAGGCGTGACCGTTGGCAATGAGCCGCGCGGTGAGATCGATCATATCCTGGATATGCGATGTGGCGCGGGGTTCGATGTCTGGCGCCAGGCAGCCCAGTTCAGCGACGTCCAGATGAAACTGCCTTGCGGTCTTTTCCGTCACCGCGCGGATCGCCTCGTTCAGGGGAACGCCTGGATAGTCGCGGGCGGCCCGCGCATTGATCTTGTCATCGACGTCGGTGATGTTGCGGACATAGGTGACGCGCGCCTTGCCACCATGCGCTTCCCAGTGGTTGTGCGCCGCCAGATGCTTAAGAAGACGGTAGAGCAGGTCGAAGACGATGACCGGCCGTGCATTGCCGATATGGGCGTAGTCGTAGACCGTCGGTCCGCACACATACATGCGTATGTTGGAAGGGTCCAAGGGTGCGAAGTCTTCCTTCGCCCGCGCGCCGCTGTTGTGGAAACGCAATGTCTGGCCGCTATCCGGCATGGCCAATCCTCACTTTGATCGGTTCGCTCCACCCGGTCCCGGAACCCGGAGGGATGAAATCGAAATCGCCACTTTCCGGCGGCGCGAACATCCCGTCCACCACCTTGCTCGGAACGTCCTCGACGCTGCCATATTTCCAGCGCGGTTCGCGATCTCTGTCGATCAGAGCCGCGCGCACCCCTTCAAGGAAATCGCCGTGCTCCATGCAGCCGCAAACGAGCCGGTATTCGGTGCGCAGCGCCCCGGCAAGGTCTGGCGTCAGACGTCCCTGCTGGATCGCGCGCAACGTCATCGCAAGCGACAGCGGCGATCCCCGGTTCATCCGCCGCAGGCTGGCCCGATGCCATTCGTCGTCATCCCTCGCCGACAGCGCCTCGACGATTTCCGCCAGCGTCGCCAATCCGAAAACCGCGTCGATATCCTCCCGGCGGTCCAGCAAACCGCCAGCGTGTTCGGGTCGCCCTGCGAAGGTGAAGACAAGGTCCGGCTCGCCGCTTGCCGCGATTGCAGCCGAAAGCTCCGGCAGTTTTTCCGCAACCACGTAAACCGAGGCAAAGCCAGCATCGATCGCGTCGGCGGCGTTGAGCTTGACGCCAGTCAGGGCCGCATATTCGCCAATGTGCCCGGGCGCGCGCGACAATATATGGGTCGCGCCGGAATCGGGAACGAAGCCCACAGAACATTCCGGCACCGAAATGGCGGTGTTTTCGGTCGCCACCGTGTGGCTGGCGTGCGCGGATATGCCGATGCCGCCTCCCATCGTCATGCCGTCCATCAGCGTGACGACAGGCTTGGAATAGGTGGCGATCAAAGCGTCCAGCGCGTACTCCGTGCGGCAATGACGGCGCGCGGCTTCGATGTCCCCTGCCTTCACCGGATCGTAGAGCTCGGCGATATCGCCGCCGGCACAGAATGAGCGGCCTCCCGCTGCATCGATAATCACGATGCGAACGGCCGGGTCATCGACCCACGCCAGCAGTGCCTGCTCCATCAGCGTCACCATTTGCAGCGTCAGGGCGTTCAAAGCCCTGGGACGGTTGAGCGTGATACGCCCGGCGCGACCGTCAATGCGGATGATGACATCCATCTCGGTGTGTTCCAGCCTGAAACGACTCAGTGATGGACAAGCGCGGCCGACCAGGCGAAGCCGGCGCCGTTGGAAACCACCATGACCCTGTCGCCCTTGCGGATGAGGTTCTGCTCGACCGCCTCGGCGTAGTTGATGACCATGTCGCTTTCCTGGACATGGCCGCGCTTGGCCAGCGCCTTGGTGTAGACCTTGTCCGGCGTCAGCTTGAACCGCCGCATGAAGTAGGCCTGATCCCAGGTCGAAAAGGTCGGATAGACGTAATAATCGACGTCGTCGAAATCGAGTTTCAGCCTTTTGAGGAGCTTCTCCATCACCTTCCGGAACATGACGAAGTTGATCGGAATGACCCCCTCGTTGAACTTGTCCATCTTGCAGTACATGTGCAGGAGTTCCTCAGAGACCGCTTCGTCGGAGGTCCGGTTCTGCAGTCCCGGCACATACCAGACATCGTGCAGCCGACCGATCGAGATTGTCTCGACACCCAGAATCCTGGCCCGCTCGGAATTGCGGCGCAGCACGATGGCGCTGCCGCCGTCGCTGGCCACGGTGATCGGATAGTATGTCTTGTTGCGATCCGGCGTTCGGTCGCCGGCGAACAAAAGCGCCGTGTTGAAACGGTCGTCGCACTGCATCATCGCGACAACGGTCTTGAGCGCCAGATGGTAGCTGGCGCAGCCACCCGTATTGACGGCCGTCGCAAAGGCGTTCTTCAACCCCAACCTTTCCTGCACCAGCCCGGCCGCCGACCATGTCGGCCCGACATAATCTTCGGGAATACTGGTGAAATCGACGATCAGGTCGATCTCTTCGGCTTTGACATGCGCCTTGTCCAGCGCGCGTTGCGCGGCCTTCAGTCCAAGTTCCGAGGGCAGTTCATCGGTCACGTGCACTTCCTCGACGCCGACGTCGCGCTGGAAGTCGATGTTCTTGGATAGCGTGCCGAAGGGCACGTTTTCGTCGCGGAACACGTCCACGACCTTCTTTTTCTTTTCCGGAAGATAGAACGCTTCCGCCAGGATGCCGATCATATCCATGCAACTCTCCGTCAAAGCCGCAGCAATGTCGCAGCGGTGGTAAATCCCATGCCGTGCGAGGCCAGCATCACCAGGTCGCCGGCGCGGGCGCCGTTCAGTTGGGCGCTGAGATAGTTCATCACCAGATCGTTTGAATGAAGGTGTCCGCAGCTTGACAGGTTCTGCCGCGCGAGATGGTCCTGCGATCCCATGTGGTCGAGAAAGGCGTCGATATCGTCGCCGGAGATGTTCGGTGTGATAAAATGGCCGATATCGCGCTCTCCCAGCGCATGCTTGTCGAGCAAGGCGGAGGTCAGCCTCTTGAGTCCGCCGACGCGGTCGAAGGCGTCGTACTTGGCGCGGTCCAGCATCAGCCTGTACAGGTCCAGCCGCGCCGGATGGGCGATGCCGCCGCCCGGTATGTTGATGACGTCGTGCAGACTGCCCTCGGTGGAGACCATCGTATCGATGATGGCGCTTCCCGGCGCGCCGCGCTGGACGATGAGCGCGCTGGCTCCGTCACCTATCGCGGTCACCGGGTTCGTCCTGTCGATCAGGCGGTTGCCGGGGATGGCGCAGTCGCTGGCAACCAGCAGGATTGTCCGGACTTCCTCGTCGGTGCGGATCAGCGACGTGGCGAATTTGAGGGCGACATGCAAATTGGAGCAGCCGCCGCCGCTATAACCGAGCGTGAACGCCTTCTTGGCTCCCAGTTCCGCCTGCAACTCATTGCTCATCGACCATGCCGGCTCGACATATTTCTGCGGCATCACCGAGAAGTCGATGATGGCGTCGAGGTCGAGCGGCGACAGCGATCCCTTGCCGAGCGCATCCTTCGAGACCTCGACGGCCATGTCGGTCGGGCTCTCGCCCTCGAAGACGTGGACCTGCTCGACGCCGAGACGGGAAGCGGCCTCCTCGCTGAAAGGTACGCCCTCCTCCTCGAATATCTCGCGCAGGGTTTTGGTCCTCGGCGGCAGCAGGGTAGCCGCGGCCAAGATGCCGATAGGCTGGTCGTTCATCGGGAACCTCCTGGAAATGTGCCTGCGGCCAGTGTGGCCGTCGATCTAGTGAAGGCAGCTCTGGATGACGTCTTTCGGCACCGCATGGTCGTCGTACCAGCGCCCCTCTAGCGGCTTCTTCACCAGCACGACGTCCGCTGCGTAAGAGAGGATGTCGTTGTTGTGGTCCAGAAGCTCCCGCCGCAGCGATGCCGGCAGGGCGCCGTCCTTCGCATAGGCGCGGTCGATCGATCCGGTCAGGTAGCGCAGATGATCGATGCGCGAATTGACGATCTTGATGCTCTTCTTGGTGACGCGCCCGAAATCGGCCTTGTAATTGGCCAGCGTCTGCATCGCTTCGTACATGGAAGGCAGGAATTCGTCGCGCGCCATCCACTTGGTCTCGTAGTTCATGGCGTCTTTCCACATCGGCTTCAGCAGCGACTCCCGATGTGATTGCAGGTCGCGATGGAAGACCTTGTAGCCGTGTTTCTCGGGCTCCTCGAACCATTGGCAGCCGGGATCCAGGAACGGGATCATGCCGAAGATGGTTGGTATGACCTTGTCGTCGGGAAAGCGCTCCATCAGCCTGGCTGAGTATTCCACGGTCTCCATGACGGAAGCGTGGGTCTGCTGCGGCATCCCGATAGTGTACCAGAGGTAGAAGCCCTTGATGCCGATATCGAGCGCTTCCTGTATCCAGTCCTCCATCTCGGGATTGGTATAGGTTCCGCGGCCGGTCAGCCGGCTGATCTCCACGTCGTGCGACTGCGGCGACAGATTGATGTAGATGTCGGTGTTCGGCGCAGCGTTCACCATTTCCCTCAACAGCGACGGTTTGGTCAGCCGGAACTGCTCGAACGAAACGGATTTCACCACGCCGCTTTCATCGACCGCCTTGAGATAGTCGATCAGGCGCGGGCCGGACTCCGAATAGGCCTGCAGCGTGTAGACGCTGAGCGGCGATTCCGTCTTGGGGAAGGTGGTTATCTCGCGTGCAAGCTGTTCGGAACGGCGGTGGAAGACCGTCTTCTTCGATACGTTCATCATGCGCTGGTAGGCCCAGCGCGATCCGGAACACCAGCCGCAGCTCTGCTGGCAGCCGGTGTTGGGCAGAACCATGAGATTGGGGAGGTTCAACAGGCTCTGCGTTTTGGGGAACATCTTCGACCAGTCGATGGCGACGTCGTTGAGGATGTCCGGCGTGTAGGCATGGCCATTGTCGACGATGAACTCGTCGTCCTTGTAAATCATGTTGGGCACGTCGAACTTGCCCCGCTGACCCTTCTTGATGTCGCTGACGAGCTGGCAGAGTGGCTCCAGCGTGTCGTAGCCCCTGATGACGCCGTCAATCTGGGGATACTGCATCATTTCCTTGGCGTAGTAGGTGGAAACGATGCCGCCGAATACGACGAACGAATCCGGATGATGCTTTTTCAGCACGCCCGCAACCTCGACGGAACCCTGGCAATGGGGAAGCCAGTGCAGATCGATGCCGAAGATCGGCGCGTCGAGATGCCCGATGAGCTTGTCCACGTCCAGCGTCGGATGCTTCAGCATCAGCGAGGCGAGATTGACGATCTCGACATGCAGCCCGCGCTCGGCCAGGTAACTTTTGATCGAGAGAAATCCGAGCGGATACATTTCGAATATGGGCGTCACATTGCTGCTCTCCTGGCTGGAGTACCAGCCGAGCGCCATGTCGTCCCTGTTCCTGAAATCGAAGATCGCCGGCGCGTGAACGAGAATCAGGTCGGCTTTGACCGTGCTCTTCATCGACAGTTCCTTTAAGGGAAGGGATTTAAGCGGCGGCTCTTCCGAGCTTCGCCAGGCAGAAATCGGTCAGCGTTTTCAGCGACCGGTAGTTCTTCGCCGAAATCTCTTCTTCGTCGATCTCGACGCCGAATTCCTTTTCCATGAACTCGGTGATTTCAGCGATTCCCAGCGAATCCAGGATGCCTGTGTCGAGAAGGTTTTCTTCGGGGTCGATTGTGCCCGAGACGCTGACGCTGGAGTTCTCGACCAGATAGTCGTTCAGGGATTTCTGCAGCTGGGCTGCATTCGGCACAGTGTTGCTCACAACAATCTCCTCCTCGTTTGTGCAATTGTGGAAAACAAGCAGTCCCTTTGAGGGTCCTCGGCATCTGTGCTGCTGTCATAGGCCCGCCGGCGCGACAGACAGTTCCGAACGACGCAAATCCACGCTCCTTCCGCAGGCTTCAGGCTTGAAGCGCACGAAGATTAAACTTGTCGAGCCCGTGGATTTTTAGGTCTGCTTTGACACCAGATTGCAAAAACAAAAACTACATGTCAAGCGGGAACCAAGAATAAAATGCTATATTTTTGAGATTCGCCGATAAATTCATAAAATATACAAGTAACTATATTATGCCTATTTTTATATCAAGCAACAATACTTACTGACGCCGGCAAGACCTTCGCCGGCATCTCGTTTTCCAGAAGGAAAGAGGCCTCGGGATCAGAGGCCGAGAAAGCGTGCCGCTATGCTACGCTGGATATCGGACGTGCCGGAATAGAGCAGACTGCCGGCGGAATCGCGATAGTCCCGTTCGATCTCATAATCCGACATGAAGCCGTAGCCGCCATGGATGATCAACGTGTTCTGACAGGACGCCACCCAGGATTCGCTCAGGTAGAGTTTTGCCAGCGCCGCTTCCATGGCGCAGCTGCCCTTCACCTTTTTGAGGTAGGCGACCTTGTAAAGCAGCAGCTTCGACGTCTCCAGCCGCAGCTTCATGTCGACAATCCGGTTGGCAACCGACTGAAATTTGCCGATCGGCTTCCTGAACTGCTCGCGCTTGTTGGCGTGAGCGATGCAGGTTTCGATCTGGTACTCCATCGCGCCGACCAGATTGGCCAGGATCGCGCTGCGTTCCCACTCCATGGAATAGTTGAAAATCCTGCCGCCCTGGCCTTCTTTGCCGATCCGGGCAGTCACCGGGACGACGCAATCCTCAAGCGTCAGTTCCGCCATCGGCGATGTCCTGAGGCCCATCTTTCTCTTGTTGGGGCTGACGATCAGGCCGGGCGTATCGCGGTCCACCAGAAAACCGGTGATGCCGAGCGATCCGGCGCTGGCGTCGACTGTCGCGAAGATAACGAACACGTCCGCCACCGGCCCATTGGTGCAGAACACCTTGGCGCCATTGAGGACATAATTGTCTCCCTGGCGGACGGCCGAGGTCGAAAGGCTCATGACGTCGGAGCCGGCGTTCGGTTCGGTGATGCCATGGGCGCCGATCAGATCGCCGGCGATCAATCCGCGCAGATATTTTTCCTTCTGCTCGTCTGTACCGAATTTGGATATCGGCATCTGCACAGTCCACATCTGGCCATTGATGCTGAACAGCAAGCCGTTGTCCCGGCAGCCGTAGCCGAGGGCCTCCATGGCCAGAACGGTGGTGACGATGTCCTTTTCAGAGCCGCCATATTCCTTGGCGAAGGGAAGTCCCTGGACGCCGAACTGCGCGCACTTCTTCCACAGATCGCGTGACAGCTCACTGTCGGCGTCACGCTGCTTCAGCGTGCTGTCGGCCAGTTCCGCAAGGGCGAAATCCCGCACCTGCTGTTTAAAGTTCTCCTGCTCCTCGGTGAATGCGAAGTCCATTTCAACTCCTATTCGCAGATCAACTTTCTCGTCCCCCGGCCTGTCCTCCTGCCGGTCAATATCCCAGCGCTTGCGGCAGAGCCGTCGATAGGGCCGGAATGAAGGTAAGCAGCATCAGCACGATCAGATGCCCGATCAGGAACGGCGTCAGTTCCTTGGTGAGATCGGACATGCTGACCTTGGTGGCCATGGAAACCACGAAGAGCAGGCTTCCGACGGGCGGCGAAATCATGCCGAGTGTCAGATTGTAGATGACGATCATGGCGAACTGGATCGGGTCGACGCCGAGCGCGGTGGCGATCGGTGCCAGGATCGGCACCAGGATCAGCACGCCGGGCAGCGGCTCGAGAAAGATTCCGAACAGCAGCAAAAGCACATTGACTGCCAGCAGGAAGCCGATCGGGCCCAGGTTCCAGGAGACGATCGCCTGTGCGACGTCCTGCGGAAGACCTTCGATCGTCAGGATCCAGGCGAAGGCTTGCGACGTTGCCAGCACCAGCAGCACCGACGCCGTCATCATCGCCGAGCGGGCGAGGATGCTGGGCAAATCCGCGATCTTGAGCGTCCGGTAGAAGAACATGCCGCAAATGAGCGCATAGAACACGGCGATGACGGAGGCTTCCGTCGGCGTGAAGACGCCGGAGCGTATGCCAACGATGATGATGACCAGCAGCATCAGCGCCGGAATGGCGCGCCATGTATTGAGAACCATCGTCCGCCAGTCGGGGCGCGGTTCGGTCGAACGGTAGCCACGCTTGCGGCAGATGTACCAGTTGGCGGCCGCCATCGCCAAGGCGATGATGATTCCGGGAATGAAGCCGGCGATAAAAAGCTCGATCACCGAGACGCCGTCATACTGCAGCGCATAGATGATCATGGTGATCGAGGGCGGAATGATCGGACCGATGATGGCGGTCGATGCCGTCAGCGCAGCGGCATAGGAGCGTTTGTAGCCGGCCTTGTCCATCATCTGGATCATCATGGCGCCTGGTCCGGCGGCATCGGCGAGCGCCGAACCCGAAATGCCGGAGAATAGCGTCAGCGAAAGAATATTCGCATAGCCCATGCCGCCGCGCAGATGACCTAGGAACTGCATTGCAAAGCGCAGCAGGACGATCGTCAGCGCGCCGCCGGTCATCAGCTCGGCGGCAAGGATAAAGAACGGCACGGCCAGCAGCGGGAACGAGTCCATGCCGGTGAACATCTCTTTGAGCACGACGATCTGCGGAAACTGGCCACCCACGGCTACTGCGAGCCAAGCGGCGATTCCGAGTGCGAATGCGACCGGCATTCCCAGGGCCAGCAGCAGAACAATTGATATGACGAGTGTGGCGATCACGACTGTGTAGACCCTCTGTAGCCGGGCGGACGCGCCGGACTTCCCCTGTTTTTTTTTGAATTCCGGAATCCGGCTCTTTGGCCGGTGCCGTGTCTTGAACCCGGCGGGAGCGTGGATCTAGATCGATGCCGCGGCTTCCGCATCCATCTCGTCGCTCTCGGCAAACCGGTATTCGAGCACGTAGGAGCGCATAATGAGCAGCAAATGGATGATAAGCAGCCCGAACCCGATCGGGAATGCCGCATAGGCATAGTCGAACGAGAAGCCCATGGCGGGCATGGTCTGGTAACTCATCATGTCCATGTAGACTAAGCTCTGCCAGATCATGACGACGAAGAAAGCGAGCAGGAGCAGGCAGAGGAAGATGCGCAAAAGCCGCGCCAGCGGCTTGCTGAGCATGAAATGAATGTTGTCGATGGCCACGTGCCCACCGAAGCGAAGCACCAGCCCCGCTCCCAGAAAGGTCATCCAGATCATCAGATAGCGGGCCAGTTCCTCGGCCCAGACGATGGAATCGTTTGTCAGGTAACGCAGAGTTACGTTGGCGAAGACGATCACGCTCATCGCCGCGAGGATCAGGATAAGCGCCCAACGGTTGATGGCGACGAAGATTTCTTCCGCTTTTGCCATTTTTCCCTCCAAAAAAATGCGGAAGCGCCGGTTAAGACGCTTCCGCCAGTTGGGGCACGTTATTTCGCGGCGATGATGCTGTCGATTAGATCCTTGCCGTACTTCTCATAGTACTGGTCGTAGGCGGATTTGAGGGCCTTCTGGAAGCCTTCCTTCTGTTCCGCCGACAGTTCGTTGACCTGCATGCCGGCGGTCTTGAGCGTCTCGACGCCGGTCTTTTCGACATTGTCCACATAGGCGCGCATGGCGTCGCGGCCCTTCGCGGCGCCGTCGCGGAAGATTTTCTTCTCGTCGTCGCTCAGGCCGTCATAGAACTTCTTGGACATCAGGATCATGGCCGGCGAATAGACGTGGCCGGTCAGCGTCAGATATTTCTGCACCTCGTTCAGCTTGGCCGAAACGATCACCGACAGCGGGTTTTCCTGGCCATCGATCGTGCCCTGCTGGAGCGCGCCGATCACTTCCGGCCATGCCATCGGGGTGGGAGCCGCACCAAGCGTCTTGAATGCCGTGATGTGGACCGGATTTTCCATGGTGCGCAGCTTCAGGCCGGCGAGATCTTCAGGCTT
Organism: Mesorhizobium sp. BE184; assembly: GCF_031457045.1. Classification (NCBI taxonomy): domain Bacteria; kingdom Pseudomonadati; phylum Pseudomonadota; class Alphaproteobacteria; order Hyphomicrobiales; family Phyllobacteriaceae; genus Mesorhizobium; species Mesorhizobium sp. BE184. The sequence goes on along the minus strand of NZ_JAVDVU010000002.1, from coordinate 828,214 downwards.
GGTGATCGGGTGCTTGTTGTTGGTGATGTGGCGGAAACCCTGCTCACCCCAGGCCAGCGCCACCATGCCGCGCGCATCGAACTTTCCGAGCACGTCCTGGCCGATCTTGCCGTCGAGGACGCTGCGGGCATGCTGCAGGTCGCGGAACAGGAACGGAATATCCGTCGCGCCGACCTCCGGCACGAAATTGCTGAGGGTGCCGGTAGAGACAATGGTCGCCTCGACGGTGCCGAGGGGCAGACCTTCGACCACTTCGCGCTCGCCGCCCAGACCGGAGGACGGGAACATGCGGAACTTGTATTTGCCGTTGGTCTCTTTTTCCACATAATCGGCCCACGCCTTGGCGCCTGCGCCGTAGTGGGAATTTTCGGCGAGTGCATAGCCGAGCTTGACTTCGGTCTGCTGCGCCATGGCGACCGTACCGAGGCCGCAGACGCCGGCCACGATCGCGGCCGCCAGGAATGGAACTTTCAGAATTTTCATCATACTCCCCTTTGGAATGTTGCCGGCAATTTCTGGGAAGAAGCCTTCCAGATGCTCCCAGCCGTCTGCAGGACAGGCGCGGACGGCTTCGGCCGTTCCGGCTGATCCAGGCGGATCGCGACCGCGCACAAGTACGGCCTTTGCGCGTCGGCTGTTTTTTTCGTGCGAGGCGATTCCTGCGCTCCATCCGGCAGATCAGAACCGTAGCCGCGGTGGTGCAGTGAGAACTCACATGCACCATTACCTCCCGCAGCCCGGAAAAATGCTGCAACAATGGACAGCCCGGCGGCTGGATGGCCACCCAAGCGACGAAAAAACATCTATGCATTTCCTCCCATTTAAGCGAAAGCATCCTTTAGTAGGAGTTTCACTTGAAATCTTGCATAGACTTTTTTCGCAGTATTGGGAAATATCTCTTTTAGACCCAAATAGGTTGCGCGCTGAATTAGAGGCCACCGATGAACCTGAGGCAGCTTCGTTTTTTCGTTACCGTCGCAGAGGAATTGCATTTCGGTCGGGCCGCTGAGCGGCTGAGTATGACCCAACCACCGCTGAGCCAGGCCATACTGGCTCTCGAACAGGAACTGGGGGTGACGCTTTTCAAGCGCACCAAAAGACATGTCGAGCTTACCCCCGTGGGGGAGCACTGGCTCGTTCATGTGCGCAAGATACTGGACGATGCCGAGACGCTGCCGGTTCTTGCCCGGCAACTGGCCCGCGGCGAGATAGGAACCTTCAAGCTCGGGTTCGTATCCACGGCGGACTATAGTGTGCTTCCCGATCTGGTCGGCAATTATGGCGCCGCCTACCCGGACGTGAAGGTCACGTTGCGGGAAATGACCAGCGATCTCCAGATCGAGGCGCTTCTTCAGGGCGATATGGATGCCGGCCTGATCATACCCGTCCACGCCACCCTGCATTCATCCCTGGCCTACCTGCCCCTCCTGCGCGAACCGCTTGTCGCAGCCATTCCGGAGGCCTGGCTGAACGAAGGACGCATCAATTGCGCCGATGGCAGATTGCGGCTTTCGGAACTCGTCGATACGCCGCTGGTCATCTTCCCGCGCCGCAGCGCGCCGGCGTTCCACGACATCATCACAAGCTATTTCGCCACCAATGGCATTCGGCCCAATATCGGCCAGGAAGCCATCCAGATGCAGACGATCGTCAGTCTGGTATCGAGGAGCATGGGGATAGCGCTGGTGCCGGAATCGCTGCGCCGGCTAGGGCGCAGCGGCACCTGCTATATCCCTCTGGAAGGCAACCCGCCGATGATCGAAACCGGTCTTGTCTGGCGCAGCGACGACCCATCTCCCACAGTCAAGCGTTTCGTCAATATTGCCCGGCAGCAGGGGATCGAGCCGCAAAAGATGGTTGGGGCTGCCTGACGCTCGCCCGTCTGCCACGCGAACGGCTTGGCCGGGTTTTGGAAGGCGGGCAGGATCGTCTTTTCAGATGTATGGATGAAAACGAAAATTCTTTCGTTGTTTCGGCATTCGTAATACGCAAATCAACTCAAAATAATATGACAAATAGATTTCAGAAATAACCGAGCGGCATGTAGTGTTCTCCCACATGAGACTTGAGCCCTAGGGAGGGGACGGAGTGGCGTACGACAAGCGTTCTAGGAATATTATTGAAGGAGTGGAACGTTCGCCCAACCGGGCGATGTTTTACGCGCTTGGCTACACCAAGGAAGACTTCGACAAACCGATGATCGGCGTGGCCAATGGCCATTCGACGATTACGCCCTGCAATGGCGGGCTTCAGGTTCTGGCCGACGCGGCCTGTGCCTCGATCAAGGAAGCGGGCGCCAATCCGCAGGTTTTCGGCGTGCCGACCATCTCTGATGGCATGTCGATGGGCACCGAGGGAATGAAGTATTCCCTCGTCTCCCGCGAGGTCATTGCCGATTGCATCGAGATGACCGTCCAGGGTCAATGGATGGACGGCGTTCTGGTCATCGGCGGCTGCGACAAGAACAAGCCCGGCGGCATGATCGGCATTGCCAGGGCCAATGTGCCGGCGGTCTACGTCTATGGCGGAACCATCAAGCCGGGCAATTGGAAGGGGCAGGATCTGTCTGTCATTTCCTCGTTCGAGGCGGTTGGCGCCATTAAGGCCGGCCGCATGAGCCAGGAGGATTTCGACGGGATCGAGCGCAACGCATGTCCTACCACTGGCGCCTGCGGCGGCATGTACACCGCCAACACGATGAGCTCCTCCTTCGAGGCGCTCGGCATGGCGCTGTTTTATTCCTCGACGATGGCCAATATCGACGAGGAAAAGCGTGAATCGGCAGCAGAATCAGGTCGTGTCCTCGTCGAGGCGGTAAAAAAGGGCCTGCGCCCGCGCGATATCATCACCCGCAAGAGTGTCGAAAACGCCATCGCCCTGGTCATGGCGACGGGTGGCTCGACCAACGCGGTGCTTCACTATCTGGCTATCTGCCACGCCGCGCAGGTGGAGTGGACGCTCGATGATTTCGAGCGCGTCCGGCGCAGGGTCCCGGTTATTTGCGACCTTAAGCCTTCGGGCAAGCATATGGCGGTCGACCTGCATCGCGCCGGCGGCATTCCGCAGGTTCTGAAGATCCTGCTGAACGCCGGCCTGCTGCACGGCGACTGCATGACCGTTACCGGCAAGACCATCGCCGAGGAACTGGCGAATGTGCCGGACGAGCCGCCCGCTGGCCAGGACGTAATCCGGTCGATCAAGGATGCGCTTTATCCCCAGGGCCATCTGGCCATCCTGCGCGGAAATCTGGCCACCGACGGCGCCGTGGCCAAGATAACCGGCCTGAAATCGACGTCCATAACCGGCCCGGCCCGCGTCTTCAACGATGAGCAGTCGGCGATGGATGCGATCCTGTCCGACAGGATTCAGCCGGGCGACATCCTGGTGCTTCGTTATCTCGGGCCGAAAGGCGGTCCAGGCATGCCCGAAATGCTTGCCCCGACATCGGCGATCATCGGGCGGGGACTGGGCGACAAGGTTGGCCTCATCACCGACGGACGATTTTCCGGCGGCTCCTGGGGGATGCTGGTCGGCCATGTCACCCCGGAAGCTTACGAAGGCGGCCTTATCGCGCTGGTTGAAGAAGGCGACAAGATCACGATCAGCGCGGAAAAGGCGCTGCTGCAACTCGATGTCGACGAGGCGGAAATCGAGCGCCGGCGCAAGAACTGGCGGCAGCCGAAACCACGCTATGTAACGGGCGTGCTTTCGAAGTTCGCCCAGCTTGCGCGCCCGGCGAACGAGGGAGCGGTGACGGGCTGACGAGACAGCCAAAGACAACAAGGCGCGGGCAAAAGTATTCGCGCTACCAGGGCAGATGACATCGCAGGTTTGAAGAACGCGGTAACCGATTGGTGCCAGCGCTGGGAGGAGTCATGCGCAATATCGAGTCTGGAATATCTGCCACTCTATCAAATGTTTTCCGCATCTGCCGGCGTCACGCATATCGGCCAGGTCTCCTGGGCGCGAGCGTTCTCACGCTGGGAATGGCCCTGGGCGGTATGCCGGCCAAGGCGGCGACCTTCACGATGACGATTGCCCATCTCTATCCGGACGATCTCACCAACAACGAGACGGCGCCTTCGCTCAAACATTTCGAACAACTGGTCGAAAGCGCCACCAATGGCGATATCGACGTGCAAATCTTCGGCAACGGCGCCCTTGGCGGCGAGGTCGAGGTGGCGCAGCAGGCCCAGGCTGGCGTCACCGTCCAGTCGATCATGCTTGGCTCCGGAACACAGGCCTCGATCTTCAGAAATTACGAGATGATCACGGCGCCGTTCCTGTTCCCCGACTACCAGACGGCTTGGGCGTTTTTCGACTCGCCCTGGTTCGCGGACTTCATGAAGCCGATGGTCAAGGAAAGCGGTCTTCGCTACCTCGGCACGCTCGATGACGGCGGCGGATTCGTAGCCTTCGCCAACAACAAGCGGCTGATAAAGACGGTCAAGGACATTGAGGGCCTGAAGATCCGCGTCGAGGAAAACCAGGCGCATATGGCCATCGTCAAGGCCCTCGGCGGAACGCCGATTTCCCTGCCGTGGGGCGAAGTCCAGACCGGGCTGGCGACAGGCCTCATCGACGGCCATTTCCACGCACCCGGCGTCAACGATATTTTCCGGCTTTACGATGTCACCGACTACACGACGTGGACAGGCCACATCTACAACACGATCACCTGGAGCGTGAGTGAAGCCTGGTTCTCCAAGCTTCCTGAAAACTACAAGGAGATCGTCATTCGCTCCGCCAGGGAGTCGGTGAAGATGGCGCACGGCATCTCCGCTCAGATTTCCGTCGTCGGCTGGGTCAATTCCTGCAAGAAGTTCAAGGAATGCTACCTCCTGCCCGACAGCGAGAAGCAGAAGATGCGCGAAGTCTCGCAGTCCTACTATCGCGACTGGCTGGTCGAGGAGTTCGGTCCGCAAGCTTCCCGGTTCGACGATATCCGCACGGAAGTCGATCGCATCAAGGCTTCCCTCGATGAGGCCGACAAGCGCTACCTGAACTGAACAGCGATCACGGCGGTGGGCCCGCCCGCGTGCCGCCGGCGACGATCCCGCACAGCCAAATCGAACAACCGTAAGCTGGGAAGATCACGATGAGCGCTACCCTGCGACTAAGTAGAATAAGCGACGTGGCGAACCAGATATGTATCGCCATCTGTGCGTTGCTGCTTGTTGCCATGATGCTGGTTTCGACCCTCGGCATCCTGCTCGACCTGCTGCGCATGACACTGCGGTATGTCGGCATGGAAGCCGCACTCCAGTCGGGCGCTTTCGACTGGCTCTACTCCAACACCCGGCCTTCCTTCGTCAGGCTGTTCCTGCCCTGGTTCGGCATGCTCAGCATCACCGTCGCTTTCAAGTTCGGCGAACACATAGCCATCTCCGTGTTGGCCAACAGCATGCCGCGCTGGGCTTTGACGACCACGCGCTGGATCAACTACATTTCCGTCGGCCTCTTCGGGCTGGCGCTGCTCTGGTACGGTTACACCTTCTTCCTGCACGCCACGCACATCTTCGTCGTTTCCGACACGCTGCAGATTTCCAATCAATGGATGGCGGCATCGGTTCCCATTACCGGTCTGATCATTTGCATACATCTTCTGGATGGGCTGGCGCTCGTCGAGGAGCGCAATCCAATGCCCTTTGTCGAAGATGAGCCGGCGCATGATCCGCCCGCCGCCAACATACTGGAGGGCGTGTCGTGAGCGCCGCCGCCGGAGCCTTCATTCTCCTCATGCTGATCGGCGTGCCATTGGGGCTCGTCATGACCGCGGCCGGCCTCGTCGGCGCCTACACGATCGGCGGCACGGGCTTCCTCGGCATCATCGCCGACCGGTTCTACGCCGGTGTCTCGGGCTATGTGCTGATCGCCGTGCCGTATTTCATCATCACCGCAGAGATCATGAACCGCGCCGGCCTGACCGATCGCCTGATCGCCTTCGCCGGCAGTCTGTTCGGCCGTGTCCCTGGCGCGCTGTCCCACGTCAACGTCACCACCTGCCTGCTGTTTTCCGGTCTCACCGGCGCCGCCGTCACCGAGACGGTCGCGATCGGCAAGACCCTGATCCCGTCAATGCGGCGCGAAGGCTACAGCGCCGCCTACTGCGCCGCCGTTACCGCCTGCGCATCCATCGTCGGGCCGATCATCCCGCCCAGCATCATTATGGTCGCCTATGCGGCCTCGCTGCGTGACGTGTCCATCCTTGGCCTCTTCGCAGCCGGCATCGTACCGGGCCTGATGATGGGTTTCGGCATGCTGATCGTCAGCGGCATTATCTCATGGCGCCGGGGCTATGCCAGCCACCAGAAAGTCAGGCTGTCCACGGTCCTGCAGACGGGGGCCAGCGCCATTGCCGCCATGGGCATTCCCGTCGTCATTCTCGGTGGCATCCTTTCAGGTCTCACCACGGTGACCGAGGCAGCCGTTCTGGCAGCCGTTTATGCGCTGGTGCTTGGCACGCTGGCCTATCGCAGGCTGACCTGGCAGGACCTTTGGGAATCGGTCGTCGCCACGGTCAGTTTCAGCGGCGTGGTGTTCTTCTTGCTCGGCGCATCGAACGTGCTTGGCTGGTATATCACCCGGTCGGGAATAGCGCTGTATTCCGCCGAGACCATCGCCTCGGTCAGCGACAATCCGGTCATCCAGATACTTGCCGTCGATGCTCTGCTCATCATCATCGGCATGTTCATCGATGTCCTACCGGCGATCATCATTGCCGTGCCCGTTCTGGCGCCGGCATTGGTGGAACTGGGCTTTCACCCGCTCCATGCCGGCATGGTGATGCTGCTTGCGCTCAACCTCGGCAATATCACCCCGCCGGTCGGGCTGACGCTGATGACGGCGGCGCGCATCGCCAACGTTCCCTATGAGAGCGCGATCCGCGAGGCGCTGCCTTTCATGGCGGCGCACGTCGTCATCATCCTTCTCGCCTCGATTTATCCGGCCATCAGCCTGCTCCTTCCGAGCCTTCTCGGTGTCGCGGGATAGGCATGGCGCTTTCACAACAACGACAACAGGCACAGGACGGAAGCATCATGGGAGAAACGCTGCAACGGCTTCAGGCCGTACGCGACAAGGTCGCCGCCGCTGAGCGCGCACGCGGCGGGCAGGCGGCAGCCGTCACACTGGTCGCGGTCAGCAAGACGTTCGAGGCTGAGGACATCCGTCCGGTCATCGAAGCCGGCTGCCGGGTCTTTGCGGAAAACAAGGTTCAGGAGGCCGCGGGAAAATGGCCGGCGCTGAAGAACGAGTTCCCGGGCATCGAATTGCGGCTGATCGGTCCGTTGCAGTCCAACAAAGCCAAGGATGCGGTCGCCGTCTTCGACGTCATCGAATCCGTCGATCGCGACAAGATCGCCGCGGAACTGGCTCGGGAAATGAAAAGTCAGGGCAAGTCGCCGCGCTTCTACGTCCAGGTCAACACCGGGTCAGAACCGCAGAAGGCAGGCATCGAACCCGAAGACGCTGTCGCCTTTGTCGACCGCTGCAAGAATGTTCACGGCATGCAGATCGAGGGGCTGATGTGCATCCCGCCTGCCGGCGAGGACCCCGGTCCGCATTTCGACATGCTGGCGCGGCTGGCGCGCGAGGCCGGCCTGCAAAAACTGTCGATGGGCATGTCCGGCGACTACCAGGCGGCAATCGCTCATGGATCGACGAGCGTCCGGGTCGGGTCGGCGATCTTCGGCAGCCGCACCTACCCCGTAACCGAAAAAATCTGATGGGATTACACGGATGAATATACGCCAACGTCTGAACTACACGGTTACGCATAGCTATGACGGTCTCGACATTTCCGAGAAGGAGAGGACGAGGTTGCTCGACATAGCCAGTTGGAATGGCGCTGTGCCGACCTTCACCCGCCGGGGCCGCGGCGCCTGGGAAGGGCTGCACGAAACCGTTGCGCTGAAAGAAGACCCGACGGTCACATTCCATGCAGCGAAGCTCAAGGGTGTCGGCCTCTGGAACCCTGTCCTGCCCGGCGATGCCGCCTATTCCAACAAGCTCGCCGACGGCTCGGGCGACGATCCGGTGCCGCCATTGACCGATCTTCTCGAATATCTGGTTACCTATCCGCATTTCGGCGTCTCGAACACCGGCGAGTATCAATATGCCTACAGTTCGCCGAGCCCGATCGGCGGCATCGTGCACAGCCGCGCCCATCGCGAATACTGGGCGGCGGAACGCCTGATCGCCCATAACGTGCCGTCCATCGCGCCGCTTGCCGTCATCCAGTACGACAAGTCGCTCGAATTCCAGGGTGAGCCGATGGGGGCCGTGATCACCCTGTCGCCCGGCCTTGCCCCCTACCGCATTTCGGAAGTGCTGTTCGGCGCCGGCGTGGCGCGCGGGTCCGACCCGAAATTCGACGTTCATTACGACGAGATGCGCGCCTGCCTCGGCATCGAAGGCGATCCCGACGACGAGCGGGTGCGCCTCGCCGTCATCTGCGCTCTCGCCCGCGAAGCCGGCAAACTACTGCACGATTTCTCGCTGGCCGAGATGTTCCGCTATTCCGGCGACTGGGGCAATTTCGTCTATTCGACCGAAAGCAGGCGGCTGTTCCTGATCGATCTCGATTCCGTCCAGGACATCAATGTCCTGCCTGAACCGGTGCGACCGCTGCAGGCTTGGCGTGACATCGTCAGCTCCGTCTACCGGATGGTGGCGAAGATCGGCTACCCGACGGCCCTGGATAAATACACGCTCAACAATTTGCTCGAGTTCGATCCGATCACGGCGCTGCTGCAGGGCTATTTCGTCGAAGTTCCCGAAGCCGAGCTGCGGGCGATCTCCAAAAAGATGTGGGGCTATTTCATCCCGCATCTCTTCTTGCTGAAGAAACACCAGAACGCGATCCTGAACGAATGGTCCGGCGATGTCCGCAAGAGTTACAAGATGGACCATGACCTGTTCTACATTCTGGCGCTGACGCTGCTGCAGCCGCTGTTCGAGCGCTCGGCGGTCGGCCGTAAATATCCGAGCCCGATCACGCAAAAGGACATGTGGGGCAAGGCGGAACGCTTCCTCGGCCGGCGTTATGAATATTTCGCCTATCTGATGGGCGAATCCCGGCACGGCTGAGTTAATTGCCGGCCCTCCCGCGACGGGGGCCGGAAACCTCCTGGGGGAGCGGGTCGGCGATGAGCGGCATCATACCTTCGATACTGGAGGCGGCAACCGCCCGGGCGGGCGATAGGATTGCCGTCACATTCGAAGACCGGGCGATCTCCTACCGCGAACTGGACGGATTGGCGAACCGGATCGCGCACACGCTGCTGGCGGCCGGTACCCGGCATGGCGACAGGGTCGGCGTCTTTCTCGACAAGTCGATCGAATCCGTCGCCTGTCTCTTCGGCATTATGAAATGCGGTGCCGTCTGCGTGCCTCTCGACCCCACCGGACCGGCAGAGCGGATAGCCTATATCATCGCCGACTGCGCCATCCGCCGGCTCGTCACCAGTGTCGGCAAAAAGCGCAAGCTCGCCGAGATTCTGGCTCTTTCGCCGCCGCTCGGCACGATTGTGACGGTGGGCTCCGGTGCGCTTGACATCGATGCGGGCGATGCTGCCGTCGTACCCTGGGACACGGTGCTCGCCCAGAGCGAAACGGCTTTGCCGCAGACGGCCATCGATACCGATCTTGCCTACATCCTTTACACCTCAGGCTCCACCGGCAAGCCCAAGGGGGTGATGATCACTCATCGCAACGTGCTCTGTTTCGTCGACTGGGCCAGTGAGTATTTTGGTCTGACGCAAGACGATCGCGTCTCCTGTCATGCTCCGTTCCATTTCGACATCACGCTTTTCGACCTCTATGCCACGATGCGGCGGGGTGGCACGGTCTGCCTTGTTCCGCAGGAGATCAGTTTTCTCGGCGTCGATCTTCTGCGCTTCATCGTCGACAACCGGATTACCGTCTGGCAGTCGGTACCGTCCGTGCTGACGATCATCGCCAAGCAGATAACCGGGCCCGGCATTGACCTTGGCAGCTTGAGGACCATTTTCTTTTCCGGGGAAGTTTTTCTGCCCGAGGCACTGCGTGACTTGATGGCGAAGATACCGTCCGCCCGCTACGTCAACATCTACGGTTCGACTGAGATGAACGACGTCACCTGTTTCCCGGTCGATACGCCGCCGTTGGGGCCGGTATTGCCGATTGGCAAATCCTGTTCCCACATGAATGTCTTTGCCCTCGATGACGACGGCGCGCCCGTTACGAAGCCGGGTGCAGTCGGAGAACTCCATGCACGCGGCGGCACCTTGGCGGCCGGATACTGGGGCGACCCCGAGATGACGGCTGCCCGCTTTATCCAGAACCCGCTGCACGACCGCTTTCTTGATCTGGTGTATCGAAGCGGCGATCTGGTCGAACTGGATGCGGACGGCAACTACCTCTATGTCGGTCGCCGCGACGCGCAGGTGAAAATCCGCGGCTTCCGCATCAATCTGAACGAAGTCGAGGAGGCGCTTTCGCGCCATCCCGCTGTCGAACAGATTGCCGTCGTCGATCTGGAGGACGAGTCCCGGCAACGCTTTCTCAAGGCTTTCGTCGTTCCAGCCGCAGGCGCCGCGCTGGCCTATGGAGACCTGAAGAGGCATTGCCTCGACAAGCTGCCGAAATACATGGTGCCCGAGCAATTGGAGCTGTGCGCCTCGCTTCCGAAAACCTCCACCGGCAAGATCGACCGGCGTCAGTTGCGTCAGGCGGCTACCAGTGCAGAATCTTAGTAACACGCCAAGTAAAGCACCGGGAAATCAAGCTTTTCCCGAGGGGTTGCCTGATTCCTCGTACAAGAACAAAGATGTGAGAAGTCAGCGCCTATCAAAGAAGAAGAGTGGAGGCTTCGCCCGGATTCGAACCAGGGGTAAGAGGATTTGCAGTCCTCTGCGTAGCCACTCCGCCACGAAGCCGTATCACTTCTTTCCGATAGAGACTGGATACGTCAATGTGATGGGATGGTCAACACTTAGACTAAATAAAATGAATTCCTATCGGTTTATATACTATTTGATATATATCGGCCGCGAGGCCTCCTGTGTATCCGCCGGCCCTTCACAGCGGCGAAGGCGCATGCATATCCTTCAGGCTGCGAATGACGAAACTGGTGCGCGTGTTCTGGATGCCGCCAATCTTGTAGAGTTTGCGGAACAGAAAATCCTCCAGCCCTTCTGCCCCCTTGACCGCAACTTTGATGAAATAGTCGAATTCGCCAGTGGTCAGGGAAACATCCATGACCTCGGGGAGCGCCGCGACGAGCGTTCCGAACTTTCGAAGGACGTCTTCGTCGTGCCTGTTGAGCGTGACATCGATGAGCACGGTGTCGGTGTAGCCGAGCTGCTGGAAATCGACCAGGGTGGTGTAGCCCTTGATGTAGCCTTCCCGTTCGAGCCGGCGGACGCGCTGCCAGCAGGGGCTCGGCGTAAGGCCTACGCGCTGCGACAGGTCGTTCGTGGTTTGCCTGCCGTCGGCTATAAGCGCGTTCAGGATTTTCCGGTCGGTCGCGTCGATCGGCTTGCTCATTTGAAGTCCTCCACCGTCAAAAGAAACTATTGAGTTTTTGAACGAATAGCGGATTTTCTTTCAGCTGACTAAGACTTATGCAGACTTTTTCGAAAGCTTTTATCTCATAGTCCGGTAAAATAAACTGTGTCGCGGTTGCTTGGTCAAATGCGCGGCGGGAGACGGCCGGGAGACGTTTCATGGCACCTGCTTCAAAATCAACATCTGTCGGGCCTGAAGCCGGCGCAACATCAGCGCCGCTGCGTTTTCACGTCCCGGAACCAGAAGTCCGGCCCGGCGGCGCGCCGGATTTCTCCAGGGTCAAGATTCCGGAGGCCGGATCGGTCGAACGCCCGCCGGTCGATGCCGATCCGGAATCGATCCGCAAACTGGCCTTCTCCATCATCCGCGTCCTCGATCGCAAAGGCGAGGCCGTTGGCCCATGGGCCGGCTCGCTGACCGACGAGGAACTGGTTGAAGGCCTGCGGCACATGATGTTGCTGCGAACCTTCGACGCCCGCATGCAGATGGCGCAGCGGCAGGGCAAGACGTCCTTCTACATGCAGCATCTGGGCGAGGAGGCGGTCTCCTGCGCTTTCCGCAAGGCGCTTGCGCCGGGCGACATGAATTTCCCGACCTACCGACAGGCCGGCCTGCTCATTGCCGGCGGCTATCCGATGGTCACGATGATGAACCAGATCTATTCCAATGAGGCCGATCCGCTCAAAGGCCGGCAGCTGCCGGTGATGTATTCGGCCAAGGAGCACGGCTTCTTCACCGTATCCGGTAATCTCGCCACCCAGTTCGTCCAGGCGGTCGGCTGGGCCATGGCCTCGGCGATCAGCGGCGACACCCGCATCTCCGCCGCCTGGATTGGCGATGGCTCGACCGCCGAATCGGACTTCCATTCCGCGCTTGTTTTCGCCTCCACCTATAAGGCGCCTGTGGTGCTCAATGTCGTCAACAACCAGTGGGCGATCTCGACGTTCCAGGGCATTGCGCGCGGCGGTTCCGGAACCTTTGCCGCCCGCGGGCTCGGCTTCGGCATCCCGGCGCTGCGGGTTGATGGCAACGATTATCTGGCCGTCAACGCCGTGGCCAAATGGGCGACCGAGCGGGCACGCAGCAATCTCGGCCCAACGCTGGTCGAATATGTCACCTACCGCGCCGGCGCGCATTCCACCTCCGACGATCCCTCGGCCTACAGACCGAAAGCCGAGTCGGACGCCTGGCCGCTTGGCGATCCCGTCATCCGGTTGAAGAACCACCTCATCGTCAGGGGCATCTGGTCCGACGAGCGCCATACCCAGGCGGAGGCAGAGGTGCTGGACGAGGTCATCACCGCCCAGAAGGAGGCCGAAAAGCACGGCACGCTGCACGCTGGCGGCAAGCCGTCCGCCCGCGACATGTTCGAAGGGGTCTACGAAGACATGCCGCCGCATCTGAAACGCCAGCGCCAGCAGGCGGGAGTCTGATGCCGATGGTCCACGCCGTTCGCCGCTTCCTTGCTATCGGAGCCTGACCCATGCCGCGCAAGACAATGATCGAAGCCATCCGTGACGCCATCGACGTATCGATGGGACGCGACGAGCGCGTCGTCGTCTATGGCGAGGATGTCGGCTATTTCGGCGGCGTCTTCCGCTGCACGGCCGGCCTGCAGGCCAAATACGGGAAATCGCGCTGCTTTGACGCGCCGATCAATGAATCGGGCATCGTCGGTACCGCCATCGGCATGGCGGCCTATGGGATGAAGCCCTGTGTCGAAATCCAGTTTGCCGACTACATGTATCCGGCCTACGACCAGCTGACGCAGGAAGCGGCGCGTCTGCGCTACCGCTCCAATGGCGAATTCACCTGCCCAATCGTCGTGCGCATGCCGACAGGTGGCGGCATCTTCGGCGGCCAGACGCACAGCCAGTCGCCTGAAGCGCTGTTCACTCACGTCGCCGGCCTGAAGACGGTCGTGCCTTCCAATCCCGCCGACGCCAAGGGATTGCTGATTGCCGCCATCGAGGATCCTGATCCGGTCATCTTCCTGGAACCGAAGCGTCTCTACAATGGGCCATTCGACGGCCATCACGAGCGGCCGGTGACTCCATGGTCGAAGCATGAACTGGGGGAAGTCGCCGACGGTCACTACAAGGTGCCGCTCGGCAAGGCGGCCATCCGACGCAAGGGGTCGGCGGTGACCGTGCTTGCCTACGGCACCATGGTCTATGTGGCCTTGGCCGCCGCCGAGGAAACCGGCATCGACGCCGAGATCATCGATCTGCGCACCTTGCTGCCGCTTGATCTCGATACGATCGTCGAGTCGGTGAACAGGACGGGTCGCTGCGTCGTCATTCATGAAGCGACGACGACCTCCGGCTTCGGAGCGGAGCTGGTGACGCTGGTCCAGGAGCACTGCTTCTACCATCTCGAAGCGCCGGTCGCGCGCGTTGCCGGCTGGGACACGCCCTACCCGCATGCGCAGGAGTGGGACTATTTTCCCGGCCCGGCCCGCGTCGGCCGGGCGCTGATCGAAACCATGGAGGCCTGAGATGGGTGAACATGTCATCAAGCTTCCCGATGTCGGTGAGGGTGTTGCCGAAGCCGAGCTGGTCGAATGGAATGTGAAGGTCGGCGATCTCGTGCGCGAGGACAGCGTGCTCGGCGCGGTCATGACCGACAAGGCGACGGTGGAAATTCCCTCGCCGACCGATGGCGAGGTGTTGTGGCTAGGCGCCGAGGTCGGCGATACGGTGGCCATCGGCTCGCCGATCGTCAGGCTGAAGGTAGCCGGCGACGGCAATGGTGTTGAAAGCGACACGGCCACGGCAAAGCCGGAAAACTCTCCGAAGGCCGACCTTGCCGCAGTTGAAGAGCCGGCCAGGTCGGAACCTGCTGTCGTGGCAAAGTCGCCAGAACCAAAGCCGGTATCGAAACCCGCTTCCGCCAAGGTTCTTGCAAAACCGGCATCGTCCGGCGCGCCGCGTCCCGAAGGGGAAAGGCCGATTGCTTCGCCGGCCGTGCGCCAAAGGGCGAAAGAGGCGGGGATCGACCTGCGCCAGATAGCTGGCAGCGGACCCGCCGGCCGTATCACGCATGAAGACGTCGAAGCCTTTCTTGTTCGCGGGCCGCAAACCGCCGGTACGGCCGGCGGCCTCATCCGGAACAACACTGTCGAGGACATCAAGGTAGTGGGTCTGCGCCGCAAGATCGCGGAAAAGATGAGCCTTTCCAAGTCGCGCATCCCGCACATCACCTATGTCGAGGAGATCGACGTCTCTGCCCTCGAGGAACTGCGTGCTTCCCTCAACAAGGACAAGCGTGCTGCCAATGGATTGGAAAGGCCCAAGCTGACCATCCTGCCGTTCCTCATGCGCGCCATGGTCAAGGCGATTGCCGAGCAGCCGCAGCTCAATGCCGTCTTCGATGATGAGGCTGGCATCGTCCACCAGCATGGCGGTGTCCATATCGGCATGGCGGCGCAGACGCCGAACGGTCTCGTCGTCCCAGTCGTCAAACATGCCGAGGCGCGGGACCTGTGGGACTGCGCCGCCGAAGTGATCCGCCTGGCCGAAGCCGGGCGCTCGGGCGCGGCGACGCGGGAGGAACTTTCCGGCTCGACGATCACCATTACCTCGCTGGGCGCGATGGGTGGCGTGGCGACGACGCCGGTGATCAATCATCCAGAAGTCGCCATCGTCGGCGTCAACAAGATGATGGTCAGGCCAGTCTGGGACGGCGCCCAGTTCATCCCGCGCAAGATGATGAACCTGTCCTCGTCGTTCGACCATCGCGTCATCGACGGTTGGGACGCGGCGGTGTTCGTCCAGCGTATCAAGGCGCTGCTGGAAACGCCGGCGCTGATTTTCATGGATTGAGAGAACGCTCGTGAAAGACATCACCTGCAAGCTTCTGGTCATCGGCTCTGGTCCGGGCGGCTATGTCTGCGCCATTCGCGCCGGCCAGCTTGGCATCGACACTGTCATCGTCGAAGCGCAGAAGCCCGGCGGCACCTGCCTCAATGTCGGCTGCATTCCTTCCAAGGCGATCATTCATGCCGCAGAAGAATATGAGATCGCGCTGCATCATGCCGCCGGGACAAGCCCGCTCGGCATTTCCGCCGGCGCGCCGAAACTGGATTTCCGCAAGACCATCGCCTGGAAGGATGGCGTGGTCAGCCGCCTCAATGGCGGTGTCGCCGGCCTTCTGAAAAAAGCCAGGGTCAAGGTGGTGCAGGGCTGGGCCGTCTTCCGCGACGGCAAGACCGTTGCGGTGGACACCGAAACCGGCGTTCAAGTCATCAGGGCCGAAACGATCGTCATCGCCACGGGGTCGGCGCCCGTCGAGCTGCCCTTCCTCAAATTCGAAGGTGACGTCATTTCATCGACCGGCGCGCTGGCGCTGGCCGATGTCCCAAGACGTCTCGCCGTTGTCGGCGGTGGCTATATCGGTCTCGAACTCGGCATCGCCTTCGCCAAGCTCGGTTCGAAAGTGACCGTGGTGGAGGCGCTGCCGCGCATCCTTGCCACTTACGATGCCGAACTGACGCGCCCGGTTGCCAAGCGGCTGGGCGAACTCGGCGTTATCGTTTTGACCGGAGCCAAGGCGAAGGGGCTTTCGGCCAAGGGCGATGCGCTGCTCGTCGAGGATGCCGGGGGCGGTGACCAGAAAATCGCAGCCGACAAGGTGCTCGTCACCGTCGGCCGCAAGCCGCTCACGGAAGGCTGGGGGCTGGAGGAGATCGATCTGGCGATGAACGGCCGGTTCATCCGTATCGATGACCAATGCCGCACATCGATGCGCGGCGTCTATGCCATCGGCGACGTCACCGGCGAGCCGATGCTGGCCCATCGCGCCATGGCGCAGGGCGAGATGGTGGCTGAGATCGTCGCCGGTCACAAGCGTTCTTGGGACAAGCGCTGCATTCCGGCGATCTGCTTTACCGATCCGGAGGTAGTCTCTGCCGGTCTCTCGCCGGAGGAGGCCAAGGCGGCTGCGCCCGAAATCAAGGTCGGGCAATTCCCCTTCCAGGCCAATGCCCGCGCCATGACGAAGGTCGCGGAAGACGGGTTCATCCGTATCGTCGCGCGCGCCGACAACCACGTCGTGCTGGGCATTCAGGCCGTCGGCCAGGGCGTGTCGGAATTGTCAACGGCGTTCGGGTTGGCAATAGAAATGGGCGCCCGGCTGGAAGATGTCGCCGGCACGATCCATGCTCACCCCACCCAGGGTGAAGGGTTCCAGGAAGCCGCGCTGAAGGCGCTCGGCCACGCGCTGCATATTTGAAGCGGCTGTCGCGTGGCGAAAAACCGTGCCGTGAAGCGGCAATGAACCCAGTAATAGATTCCATGACTATCCACACCGGGAAATATATATTTCTAACAAAAAGCACTACGTTCTAATCTCCTCCTGAGCGTCCCGCATGCGCGCTCGAACAATTCCGGAGGAGAACGACGTGCGAGCATTGAGAGCGTTTCTGTCTGTCGTTCCGATTGCCGTCGGAAGACATGAGCCAGAGGCGTTTTCATTTCATCCTTCATCCACTGTGAAGAAATAGTCGCCGCGCCTGGATCCGTCCGGATTCACGGTTGGTCTGCAACGAATGCGGCTGTGCAACCGATCGGTTCACCCAGCGCGCAGATTACAAACCAGGAAACGTCCCTATGTCCAACACCGACGTAAAACGCTCAGGGCTCATGGAAAACTGGCCGACCCTGGCTGTGGCCGCGCTTGGCGCCTTCCTCGTGATCATGGATGTTACGGTTGTGGCGGTCGCCCTGCCGTCCATCGAGCGCGACCTCAACTCAAGTTTCGCCGAGCTGCAGTGGATCATCAATGCCTATAACATCGCTTATACATCGGTGCTGGTCGCCGTCGGCGCGCTCGCCGACCGGATCGGCCGCAGGCGAACGATGGTGACCGGCCTCGCCCTGTTCGGCGTGATGTCGCTCGTCGTCGGTTTGGCGAATTCGCCCACCGCGCTCATCTGGGGCCGTCTGGCGCAAGGCCTCAGCGCCAGCGCGATGCTGATCCTTGGCGTGGCGTTGATCTCTCATGCTTTCCAGGGCGCCGACCGCGCCAAGGCGTTCGCGTTCTGGGGCGTCTCCATCGGCGTGGCAGCCGCCTTCGGACCGATGATCGGCGGCGTGCTCGTCGATTTCCTGAGCTGGCGCTGGATCTTCCTGATTAACATTCCGCTCGTGGCGATACTGATCGCGCTCTGCTACTGGCGCGTCGAGGAATCCCTCGATCCGAATCCAGGCAAGTTCGATTGGCCGGGCATAGCAAGCTTCACCGTGGCATTTGCGCTCCTGTCCTTCGCCGTCATCGAAGGCGGCGAACTCGGCTGGAACAGCACACCGATCGTCAGTTCCTTTATCGCATCGGCGGCGCTCTTCCTTTTGTTCGTGTGGATTGGCTTGAGTTCGAAAAACCCGGCCTTCGATCTCGGCCTTTTCCGCATCCCGACTTTCACCGGCGCGCAGCTCCTTTGCATGCTGAGCAGCGTCACCTTCTGGGTCATGCTGGTCTACCTGCCGCTCTACTTCCAGGTGATGCGCGGCATGTCGCCCTGGGCGGCCGGCCTTATGCTACTGCCGCTGACGGTGCCTCTGCTCCTCTTGGCTCCCCTTGGCGCCAAGCTGGCCGCACCATCCAGTCTCGGCGTGCGTGGCCTGATGATCCTGGGCTGCCTGCTGCCGGCCATCGGCTTTGTCTGGCTGGCCGTCGCGCCGCCGGAGTCGATCGCCCTTTGGGTCGTCGCGTTCCTCATCATCGGCATCGGCACCGGCCTGATCAACGGTGAACTCGCCAATGTGGCGACCGCCGTTGTCCCGCCCGAGCGTGCCGGTCTTGCCTCGGGCATCAACATTACCTTCCGCCATGGCTCGTTCACGCTGGCCATTTCACTCGTCGGCGCCATTCTGCTTGCAAGCGTCACCGCGCAACTGGCCGCCGCGCCGGTGGCCGCCGCTCTCAGCGACCTGCCGCGGACGGCCAATTTGATCGCGCTTGGCGATTTCAGCTCAGCCGTCAGCGGAGCGCCGGCGGGCGCCCAGGAAGCATTGACCCAATTCGGCAGGGCCAGCTTCGAAAACGCCTTCTCACTCATCATGGGGATCGTTGCTCTCCTGGCGGTGCTGGCGGTGATCTGCGCGGTGTTCATGATCCGGCGCAGCGATCTGCCGGCAGCCGAGCCGGTAACGTCCAGCAGCTGATCGCTGCGGATTGAAGCCTGCAGCTTGCGGGCGGGATTTCGAGGCCGCGCGATTTTCGCGCGGCCTTTTCCTTCCGACCAGCGTCTGTGTGACTCGGTTCACGGAAGTGATGGGATTTGGCGTCCGCTTATCAGCGCAGACATCAAAAAAATGGCCCCGAAGGGCCATTTCGTCGAGCAGTGCACAGAACGGCGCAACAGCTCAACTCCAGTAGGTCAGCGGCGCCTCGTCGCCGCGATAGCCGATGAACGAGGACATGGTGACGCGGTCCGATCCCTTGCCGGGCGTCACGCCGTGTATGAGCTGCGAGTTGAAAATCACCAGGTCGCCCTGTTCCGGCCGGATCAGCAAAGGCGGTTCGCCGAGCACCGTTCGGTCCAGCCCGTCGCTGATCACCATTTCCTTGTCCTGATCGGGGGTCGGTTCGCGCAGCCACAGTTCTATCTCGCCGCCCTCCTGCGGCATCTTGAGATAGATGTTGACGGCAAGCTGGCCAGTCAGGTCGGATTCGCCGTTGATGAGCATGCGTCCCAGCCGGTCGCTGTGCGGCAGCATCTTGGCGCCGGGATCGATGACGCGGCAAGTCCCGACGAAGCACTTGTGCTCGTCGATCGATTCGATGTTCGATCCCGCCGGCCAGATTTCCTCGAGCATCAGCCGCAGATGGTCGAGCGGCGTGATGTAGGGATACATCAGATTGCGGATATCCCAGACCGCCTGGATGGCTTCGTCGTGGTACCGGATGGCGTTGCCGGCATCCTGGCCGACGTCAACATACCCCATGCCCAGGCGCTTGAGCGC
Organism: Mesorhizobium sp. BE184; assembly: GCF_031457045.1. Taxonomy (NCBI): domain Bacteria; kingdom Pseudomonadati; phylum Pseudomonadota; class Alphaproteobacteria; order Hyphomicrobiales; family Phyllobacteriaceae; genus Mesorhizobium; species Mesorhizobium sp. BE184. Next base: position 808,700 of record NZ_JAVDVU010000002.1, on the reverse strand, counting down.
AGTCTGCGTCTTGTAGGCTTCGAGCTTGGAGTTCGCCGCGATCTTCTCGGCAAATTTCAACGAGATGTCGCGCGGATAGAATCCAGGAACATGGATGACGTCTATCTCCTTGGCGACAAGTTTCCGGATGCTGTCCGGGGTCAATTCTTTCGCGATCTTTGCGCTGGTCATCGTCTCGGGCTCCTCCTGGCCAACATGCTGATTCGATTGATGCTGAACGGAACGCTTTATGTCGCTCCTCACTCTTGCCCGGCTTCAACAGTGGCAACCCCTGGCTTGGTCTGGTTCGGCTTCGCCTGGCCAGCCGCCATGGCCCTGACTTTCGCCGCGGCCAGCGGGTTTCTCAGCGTTCCGGCATACTGAAAGCCTTTCGCCGGATCGTTGGGGTCAAGAAGCTGCTGGTTGTCGCGAAGCTGCAGGCGGTTGATGCAGTTGCGGGGAAATTCGGCGATGAAGAGATCGTGGCGGGAAAACTTCTCGGCCAGCTGCGGCTGGCTGGCCTGGTAGTCTTCGACGCATTTTGCCACCAGTGTCCAGAAGCGCTGTTCCGGCAGGACGCCCTTGTCGTCGAGGATCGCCGCCAGATGGCGGAAATAGCAGTCGAAGACGTCGGTGAAGATGCCGTCCAGCCAGACCTCGTCGCGCACGGTGATGCAATTTCGTTGCACCGTCTCCGGCAGGCCGGCGCCGTCGTTGAGGATACGCATCTCCTCGGCGATGTCCTTCATGACGATGCGGGCGGGAGCATTGTCCTCCAGCATGAGAATGACGTTTTCGCCATGCGGCATGTAGATGATGTCGTAGGCGTAGAGGCAGTGCAGGATGGGCGACAGATAAGCCTTCAGGTACCGCTCTATCCAGGTATCGGCATCCAGGCCGGAAGCTTCGATCAGCGCGGCCGTCAGCGACTCGCCCTGCGGATCGAGATGCAGCAGCGCCGCCATGGTCATCAGCCGCTCGTTCTTGCCGAGCAGCGCCACCGGGCTCTCGCGCCACAGCGCTGAAAGCATGTGCTTGTAGCCCGAGTCCGATTTCAGGCCCTGTTCGTAATAGCTGTTGCGATAACCGAGTGTGGCTGCTTCGCAAATGATCTGGAACCCGTTATCCTGGAGGTATGGATCGGCATTTACCAGCCCGCGCACCCAGTCGTTGACTGGTGGCGTGGCCGCCATGTCCTCCGGCGACAACCCGCGCATCAGCATGAAGCCCATGTTGAGAATGGACAGCGCCATCTTCACATAGCGCCTGGTCGGATGGCTGATGTTGAAGAAAGTCCGGATCGACTGCTGCGGAAGATAGAGATCCGGCGACGGGCCGAGATAGACCACATTATTCAGGGCGATTTCCGCGGCGAAACTCATCGAGATGCGGTTGAACCACTGCCAGGGATGAACCGGCATGAAATAATAGGCGTCCGCGTCGAGCCCCTTGGCTTCGAGGATGGACTTGAAGCCGGCGATCGTTTCGGCGCCGAGTTCCTCGTCCATCAGCCGCTGATAATCCAACCCCTGCATGGCGGTGAAAGTGGCGTTGCGGCGCACCACAGCCACCCAGATAATGCTTTGGGCATGGGCTGCTTCCGGCGCATAGATCGGATAGTCCAGCGTGTCGAAGCCGATGCGGCCATTGTTGGCGACGAAGGTCGGATGGCCCTCGGTCATCCCGGTTTCGATCTGCTGGTATTCGCCGAGCGCCAGCCGCGCGGCATGATGCGGCTTGAAGGCGCGCTTGTAGGCGGCGCCGTAGAGAATGCTGCTGATCTCGTCGAGATAGACAGCCATCATCGCTTCACGGATGCCGAGAGGCTTCTGGAATTCGATGACGAACTTCAACGCATCGAGCGGCACGGCTTTGCCATCGATCGATTTTACGATCGAGTCCGGGTCGATATGCCAGTGGTCGAGGCTCATCTTTCGGGCGCGGAAACGGTATTGCAGCCGTTGCGCCTCGTCTGCCAGCACATAGGTCTGCCAGATGCCATCGGCACCCGTAGCAATCGGCTCGAGCAGAAGTTCGTGCGCGAATTCCGCGATCGCCTTGCGCACGAGAAGCCGGTTCACCTGCGACCATGTCTCCGGTTCCAGCTGGGCGACTGCAATGCGGCCGGCGTCCTGAAGAGACGGGTCGTTATGCTGATCCATGGTCCGGGCTCCTCGCATCAGCGGCAATGTCATTTTTCAGGCGAGTTCACGCCGGCCAGCATCGACACCGGCCCACCCGGGGTCTGTGCGGCGGCCGTCTCGGGCGCACCAAAGCGCTGGAACGCCACGCTGCGCTCGATCGGGTAGTATTCGCGGCCCAGGATTTCCTTGATGATGCAGGAATTGCGGTAGCAGGCTTGGCCAAGGTCGGGCGGGATGAAACTGTCGGCATGCGGCTCTGCGCTCTGCACGAAGATCTCATTGCCTTTGAGATCGACGGAACAATTGCGCGCCACGGCGAAGCGGCCATTGTCGCGCCAGTTTATGCGGTCGGCGATAGACTGGACGAATTCGGGCTGCTTGAAGCGGTAACCGGTCGCCATGATCACCGCTTCGGTTTCGAGATCGAAGCTTTTCTCCTCCTCGCGCTGGAAGAGACGCAGATTGAACCTGTGGTTCCGGCTGTCGTAGTCGCAGGACGACAATTCGGTGTTGGTCATCAGCGTCGTGTCGAAGTCGCTGACAAAGCGCTTGCGGTAGAGAAGATCGAAGATGTCGTTGATGAGCGACGCATTGATGCCGCCATAGACATCCTTCATCGATTTGACGAGGCGGGCGCGTTTTTCGGTCGGCAGCGTGTAGAAATAATTGGTGTAGTCTGGCGACGTGTGCTGCAGCGTGAACTTGGTCAGCTCCATCGGCGTGAAGCGTGGCGAGCGCGTCATCCAGTTCAATGTGTAGCCGTAGCGATCGATGTCCTTGAGCAGGTCGTAGTAGACTTCCGCCGCGCTCTGGCCGCTGCCGACGATGGTGATGGATTTCTTTGCTCTCAGCCTGTCCTTGTTGGCCATATAGGTGGAGGTGTGGACAAGCTCGTCCTTGAGATCGGCACAGAAATCGGGAATGGCGGGCGTCATGCCGGAACCGAGGATCAGCCGGCGGGTCCAGTAAGTCTGTTGCTCTCCCGTCTTGGTGTTTCGGGCGACGACTTGATAGAGACCGCTCGCCTGATGGTAATCGACGCCTTCGATTTCGGTGCTGAACATGACGCTGTCGAGCTGCGCCGCCGCCCATTGGCAATAGCGGTTGAATTCGTTGCGCAGCAGGAAGAAGTTTTCCGTCACGACAAGGTACGAATAGAAAGAATAGATTCGGCCCTGCCGCTTGAGATAGTTTAGGAAGCTGAACTCGCTTGTCGGGTCGGCGAGCGTGACCAGATCGCACAGGAACGGCGTCTGCAGCGTCGCATTTTCCAGCAGCATTCCCGCATGCCAGTTGAATTCGTCGTTGCGTTCCAGGAACAGGCCGTCGATGTCTTCGATCGGCTGCGTCAGGCAGGCAAGACCGAGATTGAACGGCCCGACGCCGACGCCAATGATGTCATATACTCTTGAGTTCATCCCATTCTTCCCGAAGATAATCGGCTGTCGAACCCGCCGCGTCCGGCGGGGCAAATCATGCGGGCTTGATGAAGGCTCTGCTTCTGGCAACCGTAAGCCGGGAGAGCCTCGGTTATACGGCTGCCGGCTGGGTCGTATGCTGGCTCAGCGCACAAACATCATGGCTGAACCATCAGCGAGGGTTTTTCCGCGAATCCTGCCAAATTGCAGTTGTTGACGCTGGAAACAGTCCTCCACCAGCAAAGACAGCCTGTGTTTCCTCCTCAGGCAGAATGTAGAACGCCTCCCGTGCGGCTGGGAAATATATAATAGTCTAGCAACTCGGTTACTTTTGGTATGAGTATTCAATCCATAGAGCAGAGCCGAACGTTTCATCTCCCAATATGACCGAACACAGAATGATTGCCGTGCGGGAAGCCATGAACGAAAGAGCAGCTTAGTAGGAAGAAGAACTGCCCGCCGACATATTGTGCGATTCATGGCCTTCGATGGGTGGCGAAAAGATGCTGAGGCATATGGATTCGTCTTTGACCACCATGCGGTGCGCATCGTTCCGGTTCATGATGAAAACAGTCGAGGTTCCCTCGCCCGTGTCGATCGGATGCCGGTTGGTGTCCCACACATACTCGCCGCTTCCCGAGACATAGTAGCAGGATTCGAAGTGGTTCCTGTACTGCAGGGGCGAGTCCGTGTTTGCGTTGCCGAAGGTTATGCAAAGGGCGAAGCCCAGCCCGTCTTTCCGGACCAGCAGCCTTCGGCTCTGGCCGTTGCCCCAGAATACGTCGCGTTCCGTCCCGACGATCTCATGCAGCGAACGCACCACCGCCTGGCCTGGTAGGGAGTCGTTGCCGAGGATCGTGCAGACGCGCATGTCCGTTTCAGCGATGATTTCAACGCTGTTTGGCAACGAAGCCGCTATCAGGGTGCCGGGACCGATATTGTGAAGCGCGCCGCCCAGCCGTGCCGTCCCACGCCCCTCAAGGCAGTAATGCGCCTGGCCCGAATAAAGCGCGACATAGTCGTCGGCGATGGTGTCTGACGTTCCGGCCTTGATTGTCGAATCGAACAGGAGATGTCCGACCTCGTCACTCGCAGTGACGATGTGCCTTGAAATAGAAGTTTTGAATAAATTGACAGAGTCAGACATATTAAATGTCCGTACGATCATCTTTGCCTCCTGTCTCGATGACAGGCAAATTAGATATCGTGTATTTATAGTTTTCAAGCATTGTTTTGCGCAGGAAAAGCTATGAAAGGAAATGATGTCCAGGGACATCAACCAAATATCGATATATTTACAAGTAATATGTAAATTATACATTCTAGAACAAAACCCGTATTTCAAAAGTCGAGATGTCGGATCGCGGTGGCCTGCCGCCGCGAAGCCGCGGCAGGTCTTGACGTCCATCCGCGTAATCCTGAAATGGCGCGGCAAGGAAAGGGAACAGGCAGGCCATGGCGTTTCTCACCAACACGGATGTCGTCGAACTGACCGGCTGGCGGCGCCATCTGCACCAGATGCCTGAGCTATCTGGCGAGGAGGCGGAAACCGCCGCTGAGGTCGAGAAATTCCTGTCGCCGACCTGTCCGGATCTCATCCTCTCAAGGCTGGGCGGGCACGGCGTCGCCCTTGTCTATGACGGCGCGGCAGCCGGTCCCACTCTGTTGTTCCGCTCCGAGCTGGATGCACTGCCGATCGAGGAACTCGGTGACATCGGCCATAAGTCCCGAGTTCCGGGAAAGGCGCATCTGTGCGGCCATGACGGGCACATGGCGATCCTGGCGGCGATGGCGCGCGGACTGGGCCGCCAGAAGCCGCGGCGCGGGCGAGTCGTGCTGGTGTTCCAGCCCGCGGAGGAGACGGGCGCTGGCGCGGACGCCGTTATCGCCGACCGCCGCTACAAGGAGATCGCGCCGGATTATGCCTTCTCGCTGCACAATCTGCCGGGCTTGCCGTTCGGCCATGTCGCGCTGAAGCCTGGGCCGGTGAACTGCGCTTCGCGGGGCATGCGCATCGTGCTTGAAGGTAAGACCGCGCATGCCTCGATGCCGGAAACCGGAACGTCGCCGATGGCGGCCATTTCATCGCTGATGCCGGCGTTGACCGCCTTGAGTGAGGGCAACGTGTCCTCGCCCGCCTTCACCCTGGTCACGGTCACCCATGCCGAAATGGGTGCGTCGGCCTTCGGCATAGCACCGGCGCGGGCGGAAATATGGGCGACGCTCCGATCCCTCGTTGACGACCGCATGGAGGCGCTGTGCGCCGCGGCCGAAGCGTTGGTGACCGAGACGGCGGCCAAGGCCGGACTGCGCTGCAGCATCTCCTATCACGAGATCTTCCACCACTGCGAGAACGATGCCGAAGCGACGCAGCATCTGCGCGAAGCGCTCGATGCCGAGGGCGTGGCGCATGACGAGGCCAATCTGCCGATCCGCGCCTCGGAGGATTTCGGGCGCTTCGGCGATACGGCCAAGTCCGCCATGCTTTTCCTGGGCGCCGGCGAAAACCATCCCGCCTTGCACAATCCCGATTACGATTTCCCCGACGACCTCATCGGTATCGGCGCGCGGATATTCATGCGGACGGTTCGCAATATCCTCGGCTAGAAAGGTGCAAAATAGCAGCCCCGATCAATAAGCCGGCTTCACCGGGAACCAGTCCTTGCGTTCCTTGTCCAGATAGGCGCCGGCAATGCCATCGACGCGATATTTGTCGATGAGGCCCTCATCGATCTCGACGCCGAGGCCTGGTTCCTCGGGCACTCCGAAACGGCCATCGGTCAGCTTCGGCGCGTTGGGCGAGATGTCGCCGCCCAGATAGGTCCGTTCCGTGTCGATGGCGATGGACATGTTGGGGATCGACGCGGCGAGATGGACATAGGCCGATTGCGACAGCGCCAGTTCGGCTCCCGAGTGCAATGTGACCGCAATGCCGACGGCCTCGCAGACCGCCGCCGCCTTGATCGTCTGCCACAGGCCGCCCGCCTCATGCGGATCGATCAGCACGACATCCGCCGCCTGCGCCCGCACGATGTTGCCGACATCGGCGAGCGTATAGGCGCTCTCATCCAGGGCAATCGGCACCGGGCTTGCGGCGACAAGCGCCGCGTGGCCGGCGAGATCGTCCAGTTCGAGCGGTTGCTCGACATAGGCCGGGTCGTATGGGACGAGCTTGTTCAACTGCCGCTTGGCGGTCGCCGGGTTCCACGCGCCGTTGACGTCGAGCCGCAGCGGCCGGTCGCCGATCACGCTTCGCGAAGCTTCGGCCAGCGCGATGTCGCTGCGCTCGTCGAAGCCGATCTTGACCTTGAACGTCTCGAAACCCTTGTCGAGGAAGCCTTGCAGGCGCGGCTTCAGCGCCGCTGGATCGTTGGTGAAAAGATAGGCCGCCGCCTCGACATCCTTGCGCCAGCGTCCGCCCCATAACGCATAAAGCGGCTGGCCCGCCTGCTTGCCCAGTGCGTCCCACATCGCCATTTCGAGCGCTGCGATCGCCATCACCGCGGCGCGCTTGTGATGGTAGTAGCCGGCGCCCAGCACATGGCGATGCAACCGCTCGACATCGGCGACCGGATAGCCGATGGCCAGCGGCGCGACGATGTCGGCGAACACTGCCGGCACATTGGCGATCAGCGAGATGGTCTCGCCCCAACCGGTGATGCCGGCGTCGGTTTCGATCTTGCAGACCAGCCGCGTCGTGCCGATGCGCCGCCCCGAACCCCACAATATATCCTCGGTGAACGGCATGCGGATCAATGCATGCTCGACCTTGATGATGCGCACGCGGGACCTCCTGCGGAAAAAATGCTCGAACCTGACGGAAGCTGGAACTGAGTTCCAAACCTGTTGACATGGAACTTAGTTCCAAGATATAGCGGCGGTCAAGACAAGGATTTTTTGGAGGAGAAGCCCTGTGGCGCAGATGCTCGGCATCGAAGCCGGCCGCGACCCGAGCGCCGAGAGCCATGGCGTTCCTGGCGTCCAGGCGCTGACGCGCGGTATCCAGATCGTCGATGCTATCGCGGCTCGCACCAAAGGCATGCGCTTCACTGACCTGCTGGAAGATACGCAGCTGCCGAAGGGAACTTTGCATCGCCTGCTGCAGGCCTTGGTCGAGGAACGGCTGCTCGCCTTCGACGAGCGCGACCAGGTCTACCGCCTGGCGCCGCGTGTGTTCCAGTGGGCGCACAAGGTCTGGGACGAGTTCGACCTGCGCGGCGCCGCCGAGCCTGAACTGGAAAGGCTGCGGGACCTGACCAGCGAGGCGGTGCGCCTCGGTGTCCTCGACGGCAGCTCCATTCTTTACATCGACCAGCGCGAGTCGACCCAGCCGATCCGGCTCAACAATGGCGTCGGCGCGCGCGCCGCCGCCCATGCCAGCGGCCTCGGCAAGGCGATCCTCGCGCACCTGTCGCTGGAGCGGCGGCACGCGCTGCTGACCGACAAGGCCCTGCAGCAACTGACGGCCAACACCATCATCGACGCTCGGGAATTGATGCCGCAGCTCGACCTCATCAAGGCGCGTGGCTACGCCATATCGGTCGACGAGCAGAACAGCGGCATTTCCTCCGTCGCCGCTCCGGTGCTGAACCATCGCGGCGACCCGATTGGCGCCATCGGCATCATCGGGCCGACCTATCGCCTTCCGGAAGAAAAGCTGCATGCGCTTGGCCGGGACGTCATCGAAGCGGCCCGCCGCACATCCGGCAATTTCGGAGAATTCGTCATGTCGCTCGCCATCAAGCCGCGTCCGCTCGGCCCCGACCGCTCGGACGTGCGCTGCGCCGTTCCCGCCAGCACCTTCCTGGGCGAGGGGCCGCATTGGTCGGCAGCGGAGAAGAAGCTCTATTTCGTCGATATCCTGGCGCCGTCGATCTATGTCAGCGATCCGGCGCTCGGCACCCACAGGACGGTGCCGGTGGGCGACCTGATAGGCTTTGCCATCCCGCGCCGCGACGGCGGGCTGGTCGCCGGCATGCATGGCAACATCGTCGGTGTCGATCCCGCAACCGGCGCGACCTCTATCCTCGCGCGGCCTGAACAGGACCGGCCCGGCAACCGCTTCAATGACGGCAAGTGCGATCGCAAGGGCCGGCTCTGGGCCGGCTCGCTGGCGATCGACACCACGGCCGATCGTGGCCGCCTGTGGCGCATCGATGGGGATGGCCAGGCCACCGCCATGGAAAGCGGCCTCCACGTCGCCAACGGCCTCGGCTGGAGCCCCGACGACAAGACCTTCTACTTCGCCGATACCGGCAAGCATCTGATCTATGCCTATGATTTCGACCTGGAGCGGGGCGAACTCGCCAACCGGCGCCTCTTCGTCGCCGTGCCGGAAGCCGAGGGCAAGCCCGACGGCCTGACCGTCGATGCCGAAGGCTTCGTCTGGGTCGCGCATTGGGATGGCTGGTGCGTCACCCGCTATGACCCGGCCGGCAAGGTCGAGCGCGTCATCAATCTGCCGGTGCCGCGGCCGACCAGCTGTGTCTTCGGCGGCGAGGACATGCAGACGCTGTTCGTCACCTCGGCGCGCATCCGGCTCTCGGCCGCCCAGCTCGCGGACGCGCCGCTCTCCGGCAGCGTCTTTGCCGTCAATACCGGCATTGCGGGCCTGCCGGATCCCGTCTTCGCCGGCTGAGAAAGGAAACATCATGGCAAAACTGGAACTCAGCGGCATCCGCAAATCCTTCGGCCCGGTCGAGGTGCTCAAGGGCATCGACCTGACTGTCGAGGATGGCGAATTCGTTGCCTTTGTCGGCCCCTCCGGCTGCGGCAAATCCACCTTGCTGCGGCTGATCTGCGGCCTCGACGAGATAACCGCCGGCCAGATGGCCATCGATGGCGAACTGGTCAACGACGTGCCGCCGGCCAAGCGCGGCATCGCCATGGTGTTCCAGTCCTACGCGCTCTATCCGCACATGTCGGTCGCCCAGAACATGGGCTACGCGCTGCGGCTCGCCGGCACGCCGAAGGACGAGATCAAGAGCCGCGTCACCGAGGCGGCCAGGGTGTTGCGGCTCGATCCCTACCTGGAACGCAAGCCGCGCCAGCTTTCCGGCGGCCAGCGCCAGCGCGTCGCCATCGGCCGCGCCATCGTGCGGGCGCCGCGCATCTTCCTGTTCGACGAACCTCTGTCGAACCTCGATGCGGCGCTGCGCGTCGACATGCGCATCGAGATCGCCCGCATGAAGGACGACCTCGGCACGACCATGATCTACGTCACGCACGACCAGATCGAGGCGATGACGCTGGCCGACCGCATCGTCGTGCTCAATGCCGGCAAGGTCGAGCAGATCGGTTCGCCGCTCGAGCTCTACAACAAGCCGGTCAATCGCTTCGTCGCCGGCTTTATCGGCAGCCCGCGGATGAACTTCCTGGCCCTGAAGGGCCGCTCCGCCGACAAGGCCGGCATCGTCGCCGGCGGCGAGGTGCGCCTGCCCGCCGGCCTGACGGAGGAACCTGCCGAAATCGGCATCCGCCCCGAGCATCTTTTGCTGACGCGGCGCGGAGCACCCGACAGCCTGGCCGGCAAGGTGACGATGACCGAGCATCTCGGCAGCGATACCTATGCCTATGTCGCGCTTGAAGGTTCGTCCGACATGCTGGTCGTCAGGCTCGCCGGCGAGAACGCCGTCGCGCGCAACGAGCCGATCGGTGTCCATGTCGATCCGAAGATGATCCATGTCTTCGCCGCGTCCGGCGCGTCGCTCGCTTCGGCGCAGCCCGCGGCGCTGGAGGCGGCATGACCCTCCACCCTGAATTGATTGCGAAGGTGAAGGTCGAGACGGCGCGGTACCCCAGCCTGGAGGGCAGGGGCGTCATCGTCACCGGCGGCGGCTCCGGCATCGGCGCTTCGCTGGTCGAGCATTTCTGCGCGCAGGGCTGCAAGGTCGGCTTTCTCGATCTGCATGCCGAAACCGCCGCCGCGACGGTCGAAGCCGTCGATGCGGCAACCGGCAACAGGCCGGTGATGGCGGTCGCCGACCTGCGCGATATCGATGCGTTGCGCGGCGGCGTCGAGATGCTGACGGCGGCGATCGGCCCGGTGCGGGTGCTGGTCAACAATGCCGGCAATGACGACCGCATGCCGCTCGAGGAGGTGACGCCTGATTATTGGGACGATCGCTTCGACGTGAATTTGCGCCATCAGTTTTTTGCTGCCCAGGCGGTGATCGGCCAGATGGCGGCGGCCGGCGGCGGCTCGATCATCAATATGGGCTCGATCTCGTGGATGCGCGGCGCCGCCGGGCTGATCTTCTACACCACCGCCAAATCGGCCGTCATGGGTATGACCAAGTCGCTGGCGCGTGAGGTCGGCGAACGCAACATCCGCGTCAATTCCATCGCGCCCGGCTGGGTGCTGACCGAACGCCAGGTCGAGCGCGCCAAGCGCGTCTACCAGGGCAAATTCGCCGAATATCTCGAGGTCCAGTGCCTCAAGGAACATCTGCTGCCGCCCGACATCGCCCGCATGGCGCTGTGGCTGGCGGCCGACGACTCGCGGCTGGTCACGGCGCAGACCTTCATCGTCGATGCCGGGGCGGTGTGAACATGTTGGTGAGTACGGTTGAATCAATCTGTAACGGGAGGAGTACGAAATGAAACTGAAGAAACTTGTCATCGCAACATTGGCCGCAAGCCTCATGGCTTCAGGCGCCGCGCGCGCCGCCGATCTGAGTTGGATGGGCTACAGCTATGCCGAGGAATCGGCCAAGCCGTCCGTCGAAAAGATCATCAAGGGCTTCGAGGCCAAGACCGGCAAGACGGTCGAGCCGATCGCCTCGTCTTTCGGCGACATGCAGAAGAACCTTCTGTTGCGCGCCCGCTCCAAGACGCTGCCGAGCATCGCGCAGATCTCGGAACGCTGGCTGCCTTCGCTCAGCAAGCTGCCCGGCCTGGTCGACTACAACACCGTCCTCGGCAAGGAATATCTCGAAAAGACCTATGCGCCGGAAGCGCTCGCCATGGGCCAGATCGACGGCAAGCAACTCGCCATCCCTCTGATGTCCGGCTCCATCGGTATGGTCGCCAACCAGGCCGTGCTGGACAAGGCCGGTATCAAGGACCTGCCGAAGACGATCGAGGAGTTCAAGACCGATCTGGAATTGATCCGCGACAAGGTCCCGAATTCGGTGCCCTATGCGATGGCGACCAAGAACAACAGCGACATTCTGGTCGACTTCCTGACCTGGGAATATGTCTTCGGCGCCCATGTCATCGACCCGCAGGGCAAGGTCGTCGTCGACAGCGACGCCAGCAAGAAGGCGCTCGCCTTCCTCGTTGACCTGATGAAGAACCGTCTGGTCGCGCCCGAAATCGGCAGGCCCGACGCACGCCGGCTGGTTGGCCAGAACGCCGCCGCCTTCTACCTCGATGCACCGCAGTCGCGCGCCTTCCTGCGCAGCTTCTCCGGCCAGGGCAAAGCTTTCGACGTCAACGTCAAGCCGATGCAGGTGCCTTCGCTCAAGGCGGGTGACACGCCGGTCTCGATCCAGTGGGCGCATCTGATCATCGCCTTCGCCCAGAGCAACCCGCCGACGAAGGAAGACGCCAACATGATGTTCGCCGAATATCTCGGCGACGACGCGGTCGAGACGCAGTTCCCGGTCGAGCAGAGCGCTCTCCCCGGCACGATCTCGGCACGCGCCAACCCTGTCGTGGCGGATGATGTCTATCTGACGGCCTGGGCGAAGAACAACACCCATCCGCTCCGCAACGAAGTGGGCATCTGGAGCAATGGCGGCGAGCTGACCGACATTCTGGCGCAGGAAGTGCAGGCGGCGTTGCTTGCACAGAAGAGCCCTGAAGAAGCGATCGCCTCCATGGGCGAACGCATGAAGGCGTCGATGACCAAGGCAGGCTACGCGCAGTAATGGCGCGGTGGGCAGCCGCGTTCAGCGGCTGCCCTTGCCTTTGAAGGATTGAAACGATGAGCGATGTGACGCTGGCCCCGAGCCGCCTGAACTATCCGGTTTCGCCGCATGCAAGGCGCGGCGGCCTGCACGCCGTGCAGCGCCGGGTCGGCATATTGATGCTGGCGCCAGCCGCCATCGCCTTCGCGATCGTGATCCTTTACCCGTTCTTCCAGGCGCTCGGCCTGTCGCTGTTCGAGGACACGCTCCAGTCGATCGAGCCGACCTTCATCGGCCTGGCGAACTTCAGGGCGATCCTCGCCGATCCTGAAACGTGGAATTCCTTCGGCATCACCGTCATCTATGTCGGCGGCGCCACCATCGGCACCCTCGTTCTCGGCCTCGGCTGGGCGCTGATCCTCAACCAGCCCTTTCGGGGCCGCAAGGCGTTGCGGGCCCTGACGATCATGCCCTGGGTGGTGCCCAGCACCGTCAGCGCCTTCATCTGGGCCTGGATCTTCAACAGCCGTTTCGGCGTCATCAACGGCATATATCTCGAACTGGGCTTGATCGACGTTCCGAAAGCCTGGCTTTCGACCCCGGAAGGCGCGCTCATCGCCGTCATTCTCACCCGCATATGGCGCTCGATCCCGCTGTTCATGGCTTTCTTCCTGGCCGGCCTGCAGAATGTCGACCAGGAGCAGATCGACGCCGCGCGCGTCGATGGCGCCGGCAACTGGGCGATCCTGCGCGACCATCTGCTGCCGCATCTGCGCCCGGTGCTGATCGTGGTGGTGGTGCTGGGCGTCATTGGCGGTCTCCAGGATTTCGACACCATCTACGCCTTGACCGGCGGCGGTCCCGTCAGCGCCACCTCGGTCCTGTCCATCTCCGTCTACCGCAAGGCATTCGAGCAGTGGGACATCGGCATGGCCTCCGCCATGGGCGTGCTCTGGGTCGCGACCCTTCTGCCGCCCGCCTATTTCTACCTGCGGCTGCTGATCAAGAAGGGCAATTGAAATGTTCGACCTGTCCAGCCGCACCGCCAAGCTGGTGTTCGGCGTCTCCATCCTGCTGATCGGTTTTTACCTCTTCTTCCCGATCTACTGGATGGTGATTTCCTCGTTCAAGGCCAATGGCGAGCTTTACCAGGTGCTGCCGACCTTCTTCCCGCGCGACGTGACGCTGGCGCATTACTGGTCGGTCTTCACCGAAAGCCAGCTCGGACTCTATCTGGTCAACAGCCTGATCGTTTCGGGCGCGAGCGCCGCCATCAACACTGTGCTTGCCGTCTATGCCGGCTACAGCTTTGCCAAATACCGCTATCCCGGCCGCCAGCCGATCATGCTGTTCATGCTGTCGGCGCAGATGTTTCCCTTTGGGCTGCTGCTCATCAGCCTCTATCCGGTGCTGACCAGTTTCGGCCTGCTCGATACGCGGCCGGGCCTGATCCTGAGCTACATCGTCTTCGCGCTGCCGGTGGCGGTCTACATGCTCTACAGCTATTTCACCCAGGTGCCGGACGAACTGATCGACGCGGCGCGAGCCGACGGCGCCAGTGATCTGCGCATCTTCCACACCATCGTTCTGCCGATATCGATCCCGCCGGTCGTCACCGTCTTCCTCTACTCCTTCATGTGGAGCTGGAACGACCTGCTCTATTCGATGACGCTGATCGTTTCCGAAGACAAGCGCACCATCGGACCGGGCCTTCTGCTGACCTATCTCAACGAGACCAATGCCGACTGGGGGGGCGCCATGGCGGCTTCGCTTGTGGTCTCCGCGCCCATCGTCATCGCCTTCATGTTCCTTCAACGCTACTTCATCCAGGGCGTCACCGCCGGAGCCGTCAAATGACCGAAACCGTGAAACTCGCCGGCTCCTTTCCGGTCCTGCCGACGCCCTTCCGCGACGATGGAAGCATTGATGAGAAAGACTTCCTCTCGATCATCGACTTCGCCGTCGAGAGCGGCTCCAACGGCGTCGTCTATCCGGGCGTCGCCTCCGAGGTCGATACGCTGACGCCGGAGGAGCGTCGCCGCCAGGTCGCGCTGCTGGCGGAACGCATCGCCGGCCGCATCCCGATCGTCATCGGCGCCAGCGATCCCGATCCGGCCAAGTCGGCCGCCCACATCGCCCAGGCGGCCGGGATCGGCGCCGCCGCCGCGATGGTCATGGCGCCGCTGGCGCTCGGCAACGACATCGCGGCGCAGGTCGCCTATTTCAAGAAGGTATCCGAAGGCGCGGGCGTGCCGGTCATGCTTCAGAACCAGCCGAAGCCGGTTGGCGCCGGCCTCACGCCGGAGGAGGTTGCAGCTGTCGTCGCGGCCGTGCCGGCGATCCGCTACATCAAGGAAGAGACGCCGCCCTGCGGCCAGCATCTGACCCGCATCAAGGCAGCCGTGAACGGCTCGGTCGATGCCATTTTCGGCGGTGCCGGCGGCCGCTACATCACTGACGAACTGGCGCGCGGCGCCGCCGGCACCATGCCGGCCAGCGAACTGGCAGACATCCACGCGGCGCTGGTCGATGCCTGGCGCGCTGGCGATGTCGCCACCGCGCGAAAGCTTTACTCGGCCTCGCTGCCGCTGCTCAATTTCCAGGCGATCTTCCGCATGCACATGACCAAGGAAGTGCTGCGCCGCCGCGGGGTCATCGCCAACACCTTCGTGCGCGGCAAGGGGCCGAAGCTGGACGAGGGCGACCGCGCCGAGCTGGCGCTGCTTCTCGCCGAGGCAGACCTGCCTTACAAGCATCATCGTCCGGTCTGAGCCGCTCCATGCCGAAAAACATCGTCGATGCCATCGTCAAGGTCGAGACCTTCATCATCTCGATCCCGCGCGCCGTGCCTTATCTCGGGCCGCTGAAAGAAGGCGAGGCGATCAACGAGCGCGGCTATCTGGTGCGCAAGGGCAACCGCACGATCTACCCCTCCACCGACATGACCTTGCTGGTCAAGATCACCGGCGAGAGCGGCAAAGCGGGCTGGGGCGAATGCTATGGCATCGTCGCACCGGAAGCGACCAAGGCTATCATCGACGACGTGCTTGGACCCGTCATCGTCGGCCGCGATCCCGGCGACGCCATGGTCATCCATGAAGACCTCTACGACCTGATGCGGGTGCGCGGCTTTTTCGGCGGCTTCTATCTCGACGCGCTGGCCGGCGTCGACATCGCGCTGTGGGATCTCGCCGGCAAGAACCTCGGCGTGCCGGTATCGACCCTGCTCGGCGGCCGCCGTCACGACACGCTGTCGGCCTATGTCTCCGGCTTGCCACGCGCCACGCTGAAGGAACGCTGCGATCTTGCCGCCGAATGGATCGGCAAGGGCTTCAAGGGCATCAAGTTCGCCGCGGTGGTATCCGACGAGGGCATCGTCGAGGAAATGGCGGCGCTACGCGAGGCGGTAGGCCCCGGCATCGACCTGATGGTCGATCTGCACTGGAAGTTCGAGGCTGCCGAAGCGGTACGGCTGATACGGCGTCTCGAACCCTACAACCTCTATTTCGCCGAAGCCCCGTGTCAGCCCGAAAACCTCGAAGGGCAGGCGCATGTCGCCCGCACCATCGGCGTGCCGTTGGCGCTGGGTGAGGAACTGCGCACCGTCTACGAATACCGTCCGCGCTTCGAGGCGCGCGCGATGAGCATCGTCCAGCCGGAGATGGGCCATACCGGCGTCGCCGAATTCGTGCAGATCGGCCGCATGGCGCAGGCCTTCCACATGCATGTCATCCCGCATGCCTCGATCAGCGTCGGCATCTTCATGGCTGCGAGCCTGCAGGCGGCCTCCACCTTGCCCAATGTGCCCTACCACGAGTACCAGCATTCGATCTTCGACCGGAACCTTGGCTACACCGATGGCGACATGGGTTGCGCGGCGGGCGCCTACACGGTGCCGACCGGGGCGGGCATCGGCGTCGAGCCGCGCGAGGAACTGTTCGAATTCGTCGTCCGACGCTGACGGCGTGTGGATATGCCGCGTCAGGGCGTGCTTGCGAGCAGGTAAAGCCCCTGCACGAAGTAGAACGCGCCGACGCCTGTCACCAGCCACCGCAATCCCTGGCGAAAGCCGTGATTGGTCAGGCGCAGCAGGATACGGTGGCCGACGATCGACCCGATGACCGAGAACGGTGCGGCGATGGCCACCGCCGCGGTCTCGCCTTTCGAAAGCAGCCACAGCGACTGCGAATAGAAGACGATCTTGGCCAGATGCGACAGCACCTGGATCGTCGCCTTGGTGGCGATGATCTGCCTTCGGTCATGTTCGGTCCGCACGAAGAAAATGTCGATGACCGGGCCGGAAACCCCGACGCCGATATTAAGGGCGCCGGAGATGAAGCCGCAAAGCATGGCGTGGCCCGGGCGCGAGGCGTCGAGCTGCGCCCATCGCATCGGCAGCCAAACCAATATCGGCATCAGGCCGATCGCGATCGAGACGACGGCAAGCGTCGGCGTATAGCTGACCAGCGCCAGCACGGCGGCGGCGAAGCCCAGGCCCGCCATGGCGAAGCCGACGATTTTCCATTCGACGAAAGCGCGGGCGAAATAGGCGCGCGAACCGTTGGCGACAAGCTGGATCACGCCCTGTATGGCGATGGCCGTGGCGACAGGCATCATCAGGAGCAGCAGCCACAGCAGCACCATGCCGCCGACCATGCCGAACACGCCTGACAGGGTGGAGGTGGCGAAGACCGCCAGGATCAGAAGCGCAGTGGTCAGGATGGGCACGGCCGGTCTTTGTTCGCGAAGCTTTTTTGCAGTTCGGCCGGATGGGAGAACCTGCCGGCTCTCTTTGCCGGGCGGTGGGTGCAATGTCCAGCGCAACGGTCATATAGGGACGGTTAACCAGGGCGCGACACCGGAGTGATGCGGAACAGCGGGCCGCAACTCCATTGCGGACACGGCACTGGCGTTCGCTTTTATTGAACATTGAGAATGCGCAAGTGAGCGTCACGTTCTGGAGGCGAGCTTTGCATCGATCGCCCTTCGTTCACGCCCGAGCAGCTGCTATCAATTCGCCGGCCGCGCGGGCTGACAGCGGCGCTTCTGGCTTCGGTTCCAGCCGGCAGATGGCGTCTTGGCGGCAATCGACGCGTTCAACAGAGAATCTATCGCCGTGTCGACCTGCGTTTTTCGATCTCGCGCGACATTCGGTCAACGGACGGAAAATCGATGAACCAGCGCGGCGAGATGCCGACCTCGAAACGCCTGTCGAGCTCCGACGCCAGCTTAACGGCGATGATCGAATCGACGCCGAGATTCGTGAATTTTGCATCGGTCGGAATCGCATCCGCCCGCAGCATCTTCTTCAGGCTCGACGTCAGATAGGTGGCGACAGCATCCAGGTCCCCGGCGCTGGGCGGGCCGGATGCGAGTTGGGCAGGATTCTGCGAACGCAGGTGTGCGGCAAGCAGCGCCACCGAAGGATACTGCAGCAGTTCCTTCGGCGACAGGCGCAGCTGCATACGCTGCTCCACAAGCACGATCAGCCTGATCGCCATGACGGAATCGAGACCGAGGCTTGGGAACGGACTTTGAGGATCGATTTCGTCAAGCTTGAGCAATTCGCGGATGATCGCAGACAACCGGACTTCCAGAACATGCTCGCCGCCGCCGGCGCCTGGGGAGACGACGGCTTGTTCCTCGGCGGCGTGGGAGATTGGATTTGAAACCGGCGTTCGGTCCGGCAGGCCTTTTGCGATGGAACCCTCCGCCAGACTCGCATGGGTGGAATTCACGGCCTCCAGTCCGGTCGGTTCAGCGTCTTTGCCGCCAGCGAGCATAAGGCCCGTTTCCAGATCGAGATGCTTGAGAATTTGCTCTTGCCAGCCTTGGGTGGCGAAGATTTCGCCGCTGCCTCGACCCATGATCGCGCGCCAGGCGTCAAGACCTTCCTCGATATCGAGAAAAGCGTAGCCGAGCGATGCGAACCATTCGTCGAAAGTTTCGGTGACGTATTTATCCCACTTCCATCGCGACCAGCTGATGGCGCGGCTGGCCCCATGCCGGACGCCGGCGGCAACGGCTCGCTCGCGCCATTGCGCGAAAGCATTCTGGAAGGCGCAGCCATAGGCGTAGTCGCTGCCACCGGCTAGTCCCAGCGCCGCCAACGACGAGAAGGCGACAAAGAAATCGAGGTCTACGTTTGCTGTTGCCAGATCGAGGTTGATCGTGCCCTCGACCTTCGAGGCGGCGACGGTGGCGAAATCGGCCCAGTCCTTGCGAAAGAGGTAGGCATCGTTATGGGCCGTGACCATGTTGACAACGCCGTTGAGCCGTCCCTGGCCGAGAAGGATCGCGTCGACCATGGCGCGCGTCTGGACGCCATCGGTGATGTCGCAGGCAACGTAGTGGATGGAGTCGGACGTCCTCGCCTGCCCTCGCAGCAAGTCGAGACGCTCGGCGATGAGACCCTGCAACTGGGAACGACCGCACAGAATAAAGGTGGCATCGATCTGGGCGACAAGCTTTTCGAGCAACCGATAGCCAAGTTCGCCCATGCCGCCGGCGATGAGATAGACCCCGCCCGGGCGGAACCATGTGTCAGGCCTGGCAGGGCCGGCCTGCAAGTCAGCCAGCCGCAATCCCTGGACTTCGCGCGCCGGATTGAAACGGAGCACGAGCGGCGTCCGCGGATCCGCGGCGGAGAGTTCGGCAGCCACCAGTTCGGCCAGATCGCCGGGTTCGGAATTGCGGCAAAAGATCGTGTGAACCTTTAACCGCTCGTTTTCGAGGAACGCCGATTTGGCGAGCGCGGGCATGGCGTCCGCGGCGGGCGAAACGCCGAAATCGAAGCCGGCCAGATAGAAGACGTCGATATCCCGGCCGAAGGAACGCTCCATCAACTCCTTGGCAAGGCCGAAAAGGATGCGTGTCTCTCCGTTCGCCGCCGCCGCTGCGTCGCTGACTTCAGGCGGCAGGACGATGACGGCGTCCGGCTCGTCGCCGGCCAGGTTCCAGACCTCCAGCGAGGGCTCGGGCCGCGCTTCCGCGGGCGCGTCCAGCAGGGAGGTAACCAGTGTCGTCCTTGCCGGCAAGGCGGCGCGCAACAGCGCTTCGAAGACTTCCAGCTGCGCGTCGCTCCGGCCGATGATCCAGACGCACTTGCCCTCTGTTCCCGGTCCGGTTCCCGCCTCTTGCGCCCGCCAGTGCCTTTCCAGATAGATCATCTGTGCAGGCTCGTCGGTTGCCAGGTCGGCGTCGTGTCTCGGCTCGAACCAGCAGGTCCTGTCCGGCCACGGTGACAAAGGCAGCGGACAGCGCCTTGCCCGGGCGATCTCGGGCCACTCGGCAACGCCGCCGCCGAGCCAGCGCACGACATTTTCTGGCCAGTCCGCCTGCCCGGGACGGTCGAAGCCGGACATCGCCACGGTGTCCGGCAGCGCGCCGCCGGCGGCGATGGCCTGCAACCCGTGTTGCAACTCCGCCAGCGACGAAGCAAGGACCGCCGCCCGTACCGCGCCGCACTCATTGCGGCTTCGCAGCGTGAAGGCGACATCGGCGAGCAGTTCATTGCCGCCGCGCCCTTCAAGCAGGCCGACCGCATCGGCGAGTTCGTCCGCGTGGATTTTCATCAGCTCGGCGTTCGACGCCGCGACCGGCACGAACAGCCGCTCCGCAGCTGCCGGCTCGCGGTGTGCCGCGGTGTGTTCCACCACGACCACGCAGGCATTGGCGCCACCGAAGCCGAAGGAATTCACCACGGCTGCCAGCGACTTGCCGCTTGCCGGAGCCTGCCATGGCGCTGTTTCGGACTGAATGGAGAAGCCGTCTTCCAGTTGCAGATGAGGATTGAGGCTGCGGAAGTTGGAAAGGCCGGGCAGCGTGCGGTTCGCCATCGCCATGACGACGTTGGTCACACCGGCGACCCCGGCAGCGGGTTCCAGATGACCGATATTCGTCTTCACGGAGCCGATGGCACAGGCCGTCGAAGGCAAGCCGCCCTCGGCCCGCAGCTTGCGAAATGCGGTCTTCACGCCTTCCAGCTCGATGGGATCGCCGAGTTCCGTGCCGGTGCCGTGCATTTCCACATAGGAAATGTCGTTCGGCGTCATCCTGGCGTCCTTCAGGGCGCGCATGACCAGGTCGGCGTGGGCGCGGCTGTTCGGCGCCGTCAGCGAGGCCGCCTTGCCGCCGTGATTGACGGCGGTGCCCTTGATGACGCCGTAGATGTGGTCGCGGTCTTCCATGGCATTGCGGAGCGGCTTGAGCAGCAATGCGCCAACGCCTTCACCGCGCACATATCCATCGGCGGCGGCATCGAAGGTGCGGCACTGGCCGGTGGGCGAGAGCACGCCGAGCTGGCGGCCCATGATGAACAGATCCGGCGTCAGGAGCAGGTTCACGCCGCCGGCGATCGCGACATCGCACTCGCCCTGGCGGATGGCCCTGACGGCATTGTGGATCGCCACGAGGCTGCTCGAACAGGCGGTATCGATCGCCTCGCTCGGGCCATGCGCGTCGAGCAGGAACGAGACGCGGTTTGCCAGCATCGCATGGGCGTTGCCGGTGCAGGCTTGCGCGCTGAGCACCCCGCCCTGATCCAGCAGCTTCTGGTAATCCTGGAACTGGACTCCGGCGAAGACGCCGAGCGGCTTGCCGGCGAATTGGGCCGGATCGTATCCCGCGTCCCAGATCGCTTCCCACGCTGCCTTCAGGAAAAGCCGGTGCTGCGGGTCCATCTGCTCGGCCTCATAGACCGAAATGCCGAAGAACTCTGGCGCGAACTGATCTTCACCGTCGATGAAGCCACCCCATCTGACGTCCGTGCGGCCATTCTCGCGCAACGGATCGCCGAACAGGGCCTGCCAGTCCCAACGCCGTTTCGGCACTTCCCGGATGCAATTCCGACGCGCCGCCTGGTTGGCCCAGAACTGCTCTTTCGAGGCAGCGCCCGGCAAACGGCAGGATAGACCGACAATGGCGATCTCATGGCTGGTGTCGGTGCCGTCGTGCTTCGCCACGGTGACGGGCAAGCCGGCAACGGGTTCCTGCTGGCTAGCCGGCGCTTCCTGCTCTGCCAGATAGTCCGCCAGTGAACGCAGGGTCGGATAGGTGAACAGGAGAACCGTATCGACCGGTGTGGCGAAGTGCTGTGCAAGCCGGCCCGCCAGAAGCTTCAGTGAAGCCGAGTCGAAACCGAGATACCCCAGCGCCTCGTCCGGATCGAGGGCGGCCGTGTCCGTTTCCAGTATGGAAGCGGCAATCGTCAGAATGTCGGCAAGCCGGTAGGGATGTCTGGTCGCACGCGTCACGTCATAATCCATCGTCATGCCTCGAACGTCGCTTGTTCGCCGCTGCGCTGCCCGGAGGAAGCGCCGCCGCGCTCACATTCCATCCGCCTGCAGCCCCACCGGCGCGGTCTTGCGGTCGCTGAACCAGAAACGCGTCGGTGCGAAGGGGTAGCCGGGAGCCGCGACCCGGCGCCTCTGCCCCGGCGCATAAAGGTTGGCGAAATCGACCTTCGCACCTTCCACCCACTGCCGCGCAAAACGCAGGGAGAGCGCTTCCATTTCGTCTTCCGGCGTGTCCTGCCTGATCACGCCGTCCACCGCTATGACAGCGGGGTGCGCCTGGCCGGCGGCGAAGCGCGCCAAAGCGACCTGGAGGCTTGACCAGTCCCTGGCGATGAAGGCGACGCGGCTGGGCAGGAACGCCCGTCCCGTCTGAAATGTATAGAGAAGGTCTTCCAGCGCCACGGCTTCGTCCGTGCCGGAGCCTTGCCCGGCGTTGCCGGTGGCGATCTCCTGCACGAACGACGACAACTGTCCGGCATAGCGCCGCAGCCGCTCCGGATCTTTGGCCGAGAGCGGCAGGATCGGCAACACAGGCGCGGCATCGGCGCCGACATCGTCACGGACCCCTGGCTGCGGATATTCCTCGACCACGACATGGCCATAAGCGCCGCCGAAGCCGAAAGCACTGACGCCGGCCCGATAAGGCAGCGGCTTGCCGTCCGCGTCATGCAAACGTTCCCAGCTTCCGGTCTCCCGGGCGAAGTGAAACGGCGTTCCCTGCGTCCTGCACATCGGATTGACCATTCGCAGATGTGGATTGCCGGGAATGCGTCCGTGCCGCATCGCCAGCAGCACCTTGACGACGCCGGCGAGGCCGGATGCCGCCTCGATATGTCCGATATTGGCTTTCACCGAGCCGATCGCGCAACGCTGCGGCGCGGCGTCGTTCTCCTGGCTACCGGCGAGCTTGGTATAGGCCCCGCGGATGGCGTTGAACTCGATCGGGTCGCCGATGGACGTGCCCGTTCCATGCGCCTCGATATAGCCGAGCGTGCGTGGATCGACGCCGGCTCGACGCCACGCGGTCAGGATAAGTTGTTCCTGGCCGATGGTGTTGGGCGCGGTCAGCCAGTTGGCGCGGCCGCCATGGCTGATCGCCGAGCCGGTGAGCAGGCCATAGATATGATCGCCGTCGGATTCCGCCTGCGCGCGTCTTTTCAGCAGCAGCGTAACGGCGCCTTCGCCGCGCGCATAGCCGTTACCGGCGGCATCGAAGCTGCGGGTTCGGCAGTCGGGGCTGAGTGCTCCCTCCTTGTCCAGGGACCGTGACAAGGTGGGGCTGAGAATGAGGTTCACGGCTCCGACGAGCGCAACCGCGCAGTCGCCGTTGCGGATCGATTGGGCGGCCACATGCAGCGCAGCCAGCGAGCCCGAGCAAGCCGAATCGATGGCCAGGCTCGGTCCAGTCAGGCCCAGCGCAAAGGAGATGCGGTTGGGAATGACGGATGTCGCGACGCCGGTTGCGAAAGTGGCACCGGGCTCGATATCGTCGCGGTACAGGAGCTCCTCGTAGTCGGATTTTCCGGTGGCGAAGAAGACGCCCGTCTCCAGCCGCTTTACGTCGGCTGCGCGATAGCCGGCGTCCTCGATGCAGTGCCATGCGGATTCCAGCGCCAGGCGCTGCAAGGGATCCATCATCGCCGCCTCGTCAGCGGAAATGCCGAAAAACGCTGCGTCGAAGGCGTCGATAGCGTCGAGAAATCCGGCTTCGGCAACGCCGGCCTCATCTCCTGCACGGCCTGCAGGCCTTGGGCTGACACAGTCGCGGCAAGCCGCAAGGTTGTCCCAGTATTGCGCCAGTGTGCCGGACATCGGAAGCCGTGCGTTCATGCCGATGATGGCGATCGGATCGCGCCAATGCTCCTCGGCCGGACCGAGGGCCCTGCCATGCGCCGGCGAGCCTTGCCGGACGTTCGCGAAAGGCACGATCTCGGCCACAGCGCCTACTCCTGCCTCTCAAGCGTCTGCTCGCCAAGCGCGGCCTTCAGGGCGCGAAGCAGGTCGTCGCTCGAACGGCTCTGGGCAGCCGGCTTCGACGGCATGGCCGCCCGCTCCGGCGCCAGATGGCGGGCAAGCAGTTCAGGCGTGGAATATTGCCAGAAGACCGCCGGTTCGAGTGAAAGACCGAGCGTCTCGTTCAGGCAGACCGCCAGTTGCGCCGCCAGGACAGAATCGATGCCGATCGTGCCGAAGCTGTCCGTCGCCTGCACCGGCGCGGCCGTAGCGGCCAGCTTGCGGGCCGCCGCGAAGATGCGGTCCTGCAAATCCTGTGCCTGCAAGCCGGTCGAGGCCGGTGCCTGCGCAGCCGTCCCAGCATCCTGTCCGCGCGGCTTGAGCGCCGCCAATTCATCCGACAGATACAGAGCTTTCGTCAGCCGCCGCTGCACCTTGCCGCTGGTGGTCTTCGGCAGCGAAGCCGGCGCAATGAAAATGACAGCCGCGAGGCTTATGTCATGCTCCTGCCAAACGGCATTGCGGACGACCTTCTCCAACTCCGAGAAATCGGTCGTGTTGCGCGCCGTGCGCTCGACCTCATGGACGACGACGATCGACTCGCCCTCGTCGTCCTCTACCGAAAAGGCGGCCCCGTTTACGGTGCGGAAGGCCGGATGACTGTCCTTGACGGTCAGCTCGATATCCTGCGGGTAGATGTTGCGGCCGCGTGAAATGATCAGGTCTTTCAAGCGCCCGGCGATGTAAAGCTCACGGTTCCAGAGAAAACCAAGATCGCCAGTGCGCAGGAAATGCGGCTGCCCTGCATCTGCCGGGCTTCGTCCGAAGGTTTGCCGGCTTGCATCCGGTGATTGCCAGTAACCGCGTGCGATGCTGGCGCCGCGCACCCACACCTCGCCGATCATGCCGTCGGCACAGCGCGTTTGCGACTCCGGGTCTATGATGGCGACCTCCATGTCGTGCGCCGGCCGCCCGGAGCTGACCAGTTCGACTGCGTCGCCATCGGTGTCTTCGGCCGGGACGAACGCGCCGCGCGCCAGCGCGGCCTTGTCGACGCGCATGATGACGGGTTTTTCGCCGACGCGCGACGTGGTGCTGAGCAATGTGGCCTCCGCCAGGCCGTAGGCGGGGAAGAAGGCATCCTCGGCGAAGCCGTAGGGGGCGAAACGCTCCTTGAAGCCGGTCAGCGTCGAAGCATGGATAGGCTCGGCCGCATTGAGGGCATTGCGCCAGCTGCTGAGATCGACGCCTTCAAGCTGCTCGGGCCGTATCGACTTGACGCAAAGCCGGTAGCCGAAATCGGACGACATCGATGAGGTCGCGCGATAGCGGCTGATGGCCTGCAGCCACAGCGCCGGGTTTCCGCTGAATGCCGCCGGGCTCATCATGTAGCAGGTGGCGCCGACATACAGCGTCTGGACGACGATGCCGATCAGGCCAAGGTCGTGGAACAAAGGCAGCCAGCTGACGATGACGGTTTTGTCGTCGTGGCCCATATGCCGCGCCGTCAGGCCGGCATTGTGGATCAGATTGGCGTGGCTGACCATGACGCCCTTCGGCGTGCTGGTCGAGCCGGACGTGTATTGCAGGAATGCGATTTCGGTCTTGACCGGCGCCGACTCGTCCCAGTCGGCAGACGCACATTCGCTTTCCAGGTCTTCGACGCACAGGAGTTCCAGCGAGCTGACGGTCGGATAGGGTTCAGACCATGCGACGATGTTGTCGCGGATGGAGCGGCAGGTGAGGACAAACCGGGGCTGGCAATCCGCCACGATGGCCTCGAACGTCGACCAGCTGCGTTTGTTGGGTTTCGGCGTATGAGCGGGCACGGCAATCGCGCCGCCGTAAAGTGTACCGAAGAAGCCAAGGACGAATTCGGCCCCTTGCGGAAACAGCAGCAGGATGCGCTCGCCAGCGGTGCCGCGTTTTTGCAGGGCTGCGCCGATGCGCCGGCAGGCCTCATCCAGTTGCCTGTAGCTTATCTGCCTCTGTTCTTCCTTGCCGTCCTTGAGATTTGCGTAGGCAACCTTGCCGTCGAGTTGCTGCGCCCGGTCCCGCGCAATATGGACCAGGGTTTCAGAAAACGCTTGTGTCATACGTCATCCTCTCGCGCCGCTTCTTCGAAGACGGCTCCTCCCGATCTTCGAAGTGACGAGGTCCACCGGAGCATCCTGTTTTGTCGATGCCGGCTACCGTGGAACATTCATTCGTTTAGAGTTACACTAATATAATAGTATCCGCAACGCGAAACGGCTGGGAGACTCGGAGGTTTCTGCGTCTCTTGCGGATACTTGCAAGGTTGCTCAGGAACGGTGCCCCGGCCCTCCAATCAGGCGGCGATGCCGTTGTCGTCGAGTGCGGGAATCTTGGCGACCATGCGGGCCAAAACCGAGCCGGGACCGACTTCGATGAATTCGTTGGCCCCAGCGGCCTTGAGGTAGCCTATCGTCGGCGCCCATAGCACCATGGACTTGAGCTGCCGTACCAGCAGCGAACGGATGATCGTTCCCGGATCGCCATCGTTTGGGTAAGGCCGGGCCGTCACGTTTGAGATGACAGTCTTTCGGAGCGGATGGAAGACGATTGTCTCCAGGGACGCGTCGAAGGATGCCGCCGCCGGCTCCATGGCGCGAGAATGGAAGGCGGCGCCCACCGGCAGTTTCACGAATGCCAGCGCACCGGCGGCCACTAGCGGCATTTCAGCCTTCTCGATGCTCCCGGCCGGACCCGAGATCACCGTTTGATCCGGGGTGTTGAGATTGGCGATGTCGAGGTCGTCGAGACCGGCTCCGGCCAGCGCCCCGGCTATGGCGTGCGGCGCCATACCGATGATGGCCGCCATCGCGCCGTGGCTCAGCGCCGCCATGATCTGCCCGCGCCGAACCACCATGCGCAACCCGTCGAGCAGATCGAAAGCGCCCGCCGCCTGCAGCGCGTTGTATTCTCCAAGACTATGGCCGGCCAGCCAGTCCGGCGCTTTGCCGTTCGCCGCCTGATATTCATGATACAGCGCATTGACGATATAAAGGCATGGCTGCGTGACATCGGTTCGGCTGAGCGTCGCCTCATCGCCATCAAGGCACATCTGCCGGATGGAGAAGCCGGCAATCCGGTCGATCCGGCTTTCGAGCGGGCCGTACATGCGGCTCTGGCCGAACAGATCCTTGCCCATTCCCGGAAACTGTGATCCCTGACCGGGAAACATGAAGACTCGCATTGGATGCCTCTGTTGTTGGATCGTCATAGGGTTTTGCTCCAGAACGGCGCCGTTTGGTGCTGGCCGAACCCCTTGCCCTTGATGCGTGTCTGGCTGGTCCGCCAATGAATGGAGGCGACCCCCGGCCGGGCCAGATCGATCTCTGGTATGTGCCGCTGGCCGACTTCGGGGACGATGATCAGGCTGCGTGCTTCCGGCTTCTGAGCCCGCCGGAACGCGAACGGCACGATGCTTTCAGATCCGAGTCCGCCCGGCTTCAGCATCTCGCCGCACGGGGCCTCGTCCGCACCACCTTGTCGCGCTACCGCGATGTTGCGCCCGACCAGTGGCGGTTTGAAACGAACCGCTACGGGCGTCCGTCCATCGACGGCAGCCTTCAAATCAGCGGTCTTCATTTCAACTTGTCGCATACCCATGGCATGGCGGTGTGCGCGATTGCTTCCGTGGAAGAGATCGGGGTCGATGTCGAATCGCGGGATCGCGATGCCGGCCTCGACGAACTGGCAGCGACGGTGCTTTCGCGGCAGGAACGCGAGCGGTTCGACACCATGCAAGGTCAGGCGCGGGGGGATTTCTTTTTCACGCTGTGGACGTTGAAGGAAGCCTATGTGAAGGCGCGGGGCATGGGGCTTGCCCTGCCCATGAACGGCATCCTGGTTGATCTTGAAAGCTCTGCTCCAGCGGTGCATTTCTCCGATGAAATCGCTGACGATCCGGCGCGCTGGACATTCCGCAGCCTGCCATTGGAAGCCGGCTACATCGTTGGCGTCGCGGCAGCCCTCCCGGCGGACAAGCTCAAGATCAGACCGGCGCGCACACGCGCCATCAACCTGCCGACGACGCCCTGAGCGGGGACCGCCGGCGTTCGGGTTGAATGGCGTTCTGTGGCCCATGGTACGATCCGGCTGAAATGCGCGCTGCTCAACCGAGCCGCTGCGCGCGATCTCCGTGGCCCCCTGAATGCGCCTTGGGCTTGGCGTTCGCGTGCCTTGGTTCCGAGGCCTCGGTCCTGGCCATTACGGCTGTTATCTTTTTCGCGATGGCATCGATCATCGGCGCTCTCACGATGGTGTAGTGGTCGGCGTCCATGGCGATGATCTCGATACCTGGCATCAGCGTGCGCCATGTCTGCCGCATGCAGGCGGCGTCCGGCCTTCGGTCCGCTGCAAACAGAAGCACCCCGGCATCGACGCTGCGTGGCGCGTGCGCGTCGAGTGCTTCGGAGCCCGCCTGAAAGACATCGTACACGGACTTGATCGCCGCGCCGGTCATCGCAATGCCAGCCTGTTCCATCCGGCGCTCCAGCCAGGCGAAACGCGCCTCGTCGGACAGGTTTCCAAGCTCATGGTCCGCACCGTCCAGCTGCAGGTTGGCGACGGCGGCCAGATCGTTGGCGAACCGTTGGAAGCGGACCGGTGGCAAAGGCTCCGCCGCCGGAGATGGCGCCTTCGGCACGGCGCTGTCGATCATCGCCACCAGCCCCAGGGTTTCCCCTTCCATGGCGAGGTGGCGCGCCATCTCCTGCACCACCAACCCGCCAAGCGACCAGCCGAGGAGGTGATAGGGTCCATCGGACTGCACCGAGCGTATCTCATCGACGTAACGGGCGGCCATCTCCTCGATGGAAGCGAGCGGGGTCTCCCGGTCCGAGGCAAGGCCCGGCGCACGAATGCCATAGATCGGCCTGCCGGGCTCGAGCGCTTGCGCCAGCGGCGCATAGCACATGACGTTGCCGCCAATGGGATGAACGCAAAACAGCGGCGCGCCGTCATCGCCTGCGCGTATACGCACAATGAGGGAAGCATCGGGCACGCCCGCCTCGCCGCGCACTACCTCCGCCATTTCCGCCAGCGTCGGATGGCTGATCAGCATGGCGAAGGGCATGGTCCGGCCGAAGCGCTCTTCCAGCTTCGCCATCAATCGCATGCCGGCGAAGGAGGAGCCGCCGAGCGCGAAGAAGTTGTCGTTGCGGCCGATCTCGCTTGTAGCGAGGACTTCCCGCCACAGGGCCGCTATGGCTTCTTCAAGGCTGTCGCGAGGCGGTTCGTAAGCACGCTCCGTCCTTTCGCGCGAGCCGAAGTCGGGCTTGGGCAGGGCAGAACGCACGACCTTGCCATTGTCACTGAGCGGTAGCCGGTCCAGTTCGACAAAGAAACTCGGAACCATATAGGCCGGCAAACTCGCGCGGAGCCGCTCGCGAAGCGCAGCGATATCAATATTCCGGCGATCCGCTTTCGGCACGATATGGGCCACGAGATGCCGCGTGCCTGCGCTGTCGGCAGCAGCCGAGACCACGGAGGCCCGCAGCTCCGGGCCGGCAAGCAAGGCAGCTTCTACCTCCGAGCATTCGACCCGATAGCCCTGGATCTTGACCTGAAAATCCTTGCGTCCAAGGAACTCGATTTCGCCGTCGCCGAGATAGCGCCCCAGGTCGCCGGTGCGGTAGAGCCGTTCACCCGTGACTGGATGGATAATGAAGCTGGCCGCCGTCTTGGCCTCGTCGCCCAGATAGCCGAGCGCGACGCCGATGCCGCCGATGTAAAGATCGCCCGGAACCCAGGGCGGACAGACCATGAGATTGGCGTCGAGAACGTGGATCGACTGATGATCCATTGCATGGCCATAAGGGATCGAGCGCCATTCGGGATCGACCGCGTCGATCGGGTAGAGCACGGACCATATCGAGGCCTCTGTCGCGCCGCCAAGGCTGTATATTTGCGCCCCGGGCGCTGCCGGACGGATACGATCCGGCAAATTCAGGGGGATCCAGTCGCCGCTGAGCATCACCAGCCGCAGCGACGGCATTGCGGCGCCTTGCGTGCCTTCGACCGCGAGCTGCATGAGGGCGGGAACCGAGTTCCAGATGGTCACGCCATGCCGGCGCCCCAGCTCGCGCCAGTGCGACGCTTCCTTGGTGCGCCCGGGGTCGGGCATGACGATGGTGGCGCCCGCCGCCAGCGTACCGAAAATGTCATAGACCGACAGGTCGAAGCTCAGCGAAGACAGGGCGAGCACCTTGTCTGCCGGTCCGACCGTATAACGGTCATTGAGATCCGCGATGGTGTTCGCCGCGCCGCGATGATCGATCATGACGCCCTTGGGAATTCCGGTCGAGCCCGAGGTGAAGATCACATAAGCGAGATCGCCGACGTCTCCGGACGGCCCCGGGACATGGTCTGTACTGCTTGCCGCAAGGGCATCGACCGCGATGCGGACGACCTGAGGCTGGGCCAGACACCCGTCGAGGGCCTGCTGCGTCAGCACGACGCGGGCTCCGCTGCTGGAGACGAGCAGCTTGCGGCGTTCTTCCGGAAGCTCGGGATCGACCGGTACATAGGCGGCGCCGGCGTAGAGGATGCCGAGCACGGAGGCGACCTGCTCCCAACCCTTTGTCAGCGAAACCGCGACCAGATCGCCGCGTTTGACGCCCTTGCTGGCGAGTTCGGCAGCAAGGGCCAGGGCGTGCTGGCGCAACTCGCCATAGGTCATGGCCCGCTCGCCTGCGATCACGGCAATCCTGTCCGGATGATCGACGGCCTGCCGGTCGAAGCTTTTCTCCAGCCGCTGCAGGATGCAAGCCGGCGTCGCGGCCGGAACGGGGGCGCGACGATTGTCCGTTCCCGGCTCCTTCTGGTGCCAGAGCTGTTCGTCGTTGGCCAGCCGGGAAATCAGGTCGTGATGCGCGTCGCAAAGCTCCTGCACGAAGCCGGCGGGAAATATCTGCTCGACATAATCCCAGTTGAAGACGACGGAGCCATCGTCGCAAAGATGCATCTGGTGATCGAGATAGACCTGCGGCACCTCCAGGCGGGCCGAGGCGTGATCGATGCGGGCGCGGGGCCGTTCCTTTCCATCGCCGTCGGCTGCCGGTGTGACGGCCGTGAAGGTTACCGGCACGCTGACGCCCGGTCCGGTGCCGGCGCGCTGCTGCATGGCGCGCGAAACGTCCATGCCACTAACTTCCAGGCGTTCGCTGTCACGCCAGAACTGCCGCTGCAATGTCTTGATACGGTCGAGGAAGGTGCAATCGCGCGACGCGTCCACTTCCAGGAGGATGGTGGTGCCGAAGTTGCCGAACACGTTGGCCGATCTCGGCAGGTGCTGGAAGCGGCCGGAATGCAGGATGGTTATGGCAAAATGCTGGCTGCCGGCATAGCGCGACAGAACCTCGGTATAGACCGCGCAGGCCAGCATGCTGGGCGTGACCCGCATTCTGGCGCAGATGTCGACAATGCTTTTCCAGTCGGCGGCGTTCACCGTGCGGCTGAGATGACGAAAGCGCGGCGGCTGGCCCTCCCCCATCGCACGGCTCAAGGGAAGCGCCGGCGGGCCTGGAAAATCAGCGATGCGCGGCTGCCAATAGTCCCACGCCTTTTGCCATCGCGCTCCCCGGCGCGTTTCGCCCTGCGCCTCCACATAGTCGGCAAAGGACATGTCCGGCGTCGGCAGGACGGCTTGCGGGTTCGCGCTGAGCGCCAGCAGTTCCTGAAGCAGTATATGGAAGCTCCAGCCATCCATCATCCACAGCGCGAAGCGCATGTGCAGCAGCAAACCCGCATCGGTGCGCGTGGCGCGTATATCGAATTGCGGCCACGTTCCGGACAGCAACTCCCTTGCCTGCATGTCGGTCCGCAGTGCATCGATCCGCAGGCCGCGTTCGCTTTGCGGGAGCTTTCGCAGGTCCTGTATGTCGATGGTGTAGATGCCGACGTCCTGCAGCACCTGCTGCTCACCGGAGGGTGTGATGACAGCGCGCAGCATGGCATGCCGTTCGATGACGCGCCGCAAGGCGGGCGTCAATCCATCGGCCAGATCGGCCGGAATGTCGGCTTCGACGTAGTAGCTCGCCGGTATGCTGAGCTCCAGCGCGGCCGTCTGCCCGACCCAGTAAGCCTGTTGGATGCTTTCAAGCAGAAACGGCTTTTCACCTGTGTCGACGGGTCGAACCTCGGCACGCTTGTTCATGTTTTTGCTCCTCCTCAGCAAATGGGACACCGCTCCGCATCAGCGCCTTGATCAGTTCTAATATATTAGTGTAATAGGAAGGACAAGTGCGACAAGGCCGCGAGCGGCAGTCGGCTGCTGCGTGTCGCGGAGCAATTCCGCGTCGTCAGGTTCCAGGAGGATTGAGGCGGATGGGCGTGAATGTCCGTGAGTTGAACGGGAACCTGTCCGACAACGAGCGGACGGCATCCATTGCCCTACACCAGGAGGCGGTCGCCTGGGCCCTGCGGCTTCATGGGGTGGCTCCCGATAACTGGGTCCCGGAGCGCCCGGGCACCGACCATGACGTGACGGTCGTCGGCGGTGGCCAGTCCGGCGTCGCCATCGCTTTCGCGCTACGGCGCGCCGGGATCGCCAGGACGACCGTCATCGACGCCGCTTCCGAAGGCCGGGAGGGCGTCTGGCTGACGACGGCGCGGATGAACAACCTGCGCTCGCCCAAGACGCTGCCGGGACCCGAACTCGGCATACCGGAACTCGGCTTCCAGGCCTGGTACGAAGCCCGGCACGGCGAAGCCGCTTACGCCGCCATGACGTTCATCCCCCGGCTCGAATGGGCCGCCTATCTGAAGTGGTACCGCGCAGCCACGGGCATATCGGTACGGTACGATACACGCCTCGAGAGCATTGAACCCGCCGGGGAAGGATTTCGGCTCAAACTGTCGGTCTTCGGCAGTCCGATTGAAGAGGTCTGCCGGAAAATCGTGCTGGCCACCGGCTTCGCCGGCAGCGGCAACGCCAACGTGCCTGCCTTCATCAGGCATTACCTGCCCGAGCAGTTCTATGCCCACACCGAAGAGCCCCTCGATTTCGAACGGCTGCGAGGTCGCCGCATCGCCATATTCGGGGCCGCCTCAGCCGCCTTCGATACCGCGGCGGCCGCCCTCGAGAATGGCGCGGCTGCCGTGCACATGTTTTGCCGGCACGACGATATCGAGCGGTATTCGCTGATGCGGACGCTTTATTTTCCCGGTTCGGTCGAGCATTACCGCGAGTTGTCCGACGCCGACCGCTGGCGCATCATGAGCATCCTTTGCCGGCGTGCCCAGGGGCCGGTGCCCGACACGGTACGCCGCGTCGAGCGGTTCGAGTCTTTCCATCTGCATCTCGGGGCGCGCGACCCGAAGCTCAGGGCGGAAAACGGCGCGATCCACCTGACCCTGGCCGGACGCGACAGCGGCCCTGCGTTTGATTTCGTGATCGCCGGCACAGGCTACAGCGTCGACCTGTCCACTCGTCCCGAACTAGCCACCATTGTCGACCGGATCGCACTGTGGCGCGACCGCTATCATCCGGAACCGGGGCAGGAAAATGCGGACCTGGCGCGCTATCCCTATCTGACGCCCGGCTTCGCCTTCACCGAGAAGGAAGCCGGCACGGCGCCCTATCTGCGGAACATCCATTTCTTCAGTGCCGGTGCGATGCTCTCCAACGGCCGTAATCCCGGCGAGGTCAGCGGCATGCGTTTTGGCATTCCGCAGCTTGTCTCAGCCATAGGCCGTGACCTGTTTCGCGACGACGCGGAAGCCCATGTGGCGCGTGTCCTGACGCCGGTAGCACCGATCCTCACAGGCGCGGAATACCAGGGTTGCCTGTGGAAACCGGAAGGCGGCGAGCCAACGAGGAGCCGCAAAGATACGACAGGAGCAACAGGCAATGGATAGCACGGCTGCGACAGACCCCGACGCGGTAAAAGAGCGGATCCTGGAACTGGCACGCGTCATACTCAAATGCGAGAGCGTCGGGTCGCAGGACCACTTCCTCGATCTCGGCGGGGATTCACTGGTGGCGCCGGTTCTGGCCGGGCGGATCGAGACCGAATTCGGCACCCGCCCGGAAATGGAAGACATCTTCACGCGGTCGTTCGGCGAACTGGCGGAACTGGTTTCGGCAGCGTCGGCAAGCCGCCGCTAGAGACAGCGGCCGCTTTCCATTTTGAGAAGCCGGCTTCTGCAGGCGCGAAGCCGGTCTGCTCGTCAGGTGTCGGCGCGGACGTTTTGCCGTTGCGCACCGAGCCCCTCGATGCCGAGTTCGACGACGTCGCCCGCCTTGAGATAGCGCGGCGGCTTGAACCCCTGCCCCACGCCGGGCGGCGTGCCGGTGGAAACCACGTCGCCTGGATGCAGCGTCATGAATTGCGATAGGTAGCTGATGCAGTGAGCGACGCCATAGACCATCGTACTGCTCGAACCGTCCTGTTTCGTGTCGCCGCTGACTTTCAGCCACATTTTCAGCTTCTGCGGATCGGCGACCTCGTCGCGCGTCACCAGCCACGGCCCGATCGGGCCGAACGTGTCGCAGGATTTTCCCTTGGTCCATTGTCCGGAGCGCTTGGTCTGGAAGTCGCGTTCGGACACGTCATTGATGACGCAATACCCTGCCACATGATCCAGCGCCTCGGCCTCGGAAACATATTTAGCCGGTTTGCCGATTACGACGCCGAGCTCGACCTCCCAGTCGGTGGCAGTCGATCCGCGTGGAATGACGACGTCGTCATTCGGCCCGCAGATGGCCGAGGTCGCCTTCATGAAGATCACCGGTTCCGGGGGCACTTCCAGTCCGGACTCGGCGGCATGATCGGCGTAGTTCAGCCCGATGCAGATGAATTTGCCGGTGCCGGCCACGCACGGGCCGAGACGCGGCTCGCCTTCGACGACCGGCAACTTCGCAACATCGAGGGAAAGCGTCCAGGACAAGTCGGCCAGCCAGCGCCCGCCAATGTCGTCAACAATGCCGGAAAGATCGCGGATGCGGCCGTCGCCGTCGAGCAGGCCGGGCCGTTCTGAACCGGCCGCGCCGTATCGGAGAAGTTTCATTTCCTATTACCTTTCAGGACTTGCGGGAGCGGTCAGGCGACGTTCGCCGCCTGGCGCATCAGGTGTGCGTTGAGCTCCCAGGACTGGATGTCGATCAAGAGTTCGGTTTCCGGCCGTTTGAACTTGCTGTGCAGATAGATCTTGTTGGGCCGGGACGAGCGCGAGTTGACCTCATGCGACTTCGAATGCGGCAGGTGAATGCCACAGGCGTCACGGCATATCGAAAACTGCGCTCCGCTCTCGAACAGCGTTAGCGAGAAGTCGATGTCTTCGGCGCCCCATGTGCGGTAGTTTTCATCGAAGCGGAAGCGGTCGCCGAGCCTGTCGCGCCGGACGGAGATGTTGCCGGACCAGGCGATCGACCATGGCACTGGCAGGGCGGACATGTTGTCGGCGCAAGCCGCGTAAGTCGCCTCCCGCAAATCGGGGAAGCGGCCGGTCTCGCGCAGCTTGTCGATGGTCCGATCGACGTCGGCAAGATTCATTTCCGCGACCGCGGCGTCGAGTTCCTCGGCATGGTCGTCGGTGTTCGAGAAGCCGTAGAGATAACCAAGCACGACAGAGTTCGGCTTCGCGTGCGCGTCGATATGGGCCTGAACGAAGCCTTGGGACACGACGATGCCGCAATCAAGGAGAATGCAGACGGCTCCTTCGGACAATTCGATACCAAGATTGCGGGCGCGACCGGCTCGATAGCCGCTGTCCTGCTGATAGACGTAGCGTATCTGGCAACTGTCGGTGAAGTTGCGGACCACGTCGAGCGTGTTGTCCGACGAGCCGTCATCGACGACGATGATCTCGAAATCGTCCTTTGAGATCGCGCTCGCCTTGAGAGACTGCAGGTTCTGATAGAGCATTTCCTGACGGTTATACGTCGGGATGATGACGCTTGCCGCGAACTTGGTTTCCCTGACCATGCTTCCTTCCATCTCCTCCAGATCGCCGGCTATCCTCGTCGCCTCGAAGACGGCCGGCCTGACGCACACATTCGCCGCGATCGTGTTCGCGGCGGCGTGCCGTTAATAGGTCGTCCGTCCGCCCGACAGATCGAAGGTCGAAGCCGTGGTGAAGCTGTTTTCCTTCGAGACCAGCCAGGCCACCATGGCGGCGGCCTCGTCGACCTCGAGCAGACGGCCACGCGGAATACGCGAGCGCATATACTCGATATGCTCCGGCGTCAGCTGCTCGAGGATGCGCGTCTGCGCCGTGGCCGGCGATATGCAGTTGACGGCGATGTCGTACTGGGCGAGCTCCTTGCCGAGCGACTTGGTCAGCCCGATGACCGCGGCCTTCGAGGCTGAATAGGCGGCGGCGTTGGGATTGCCTTCCTTGCCGGCCACCGAGGCGATGTTGACGATACGCCCGTAATTGCGCGCCTTCATGCCCGGAACCACAGCGCGGTTGACATAGAAGGTGCCGTTGACGTTGACGTCGATGACCTTCTTCCACGTCTCGATGTCATAGGTATCGAGCGGCGCGGCCGGGCCGGCTATGCCCGCCGAATTGACGGCGATCGAAATCTTGCCGGCGCGTCCTTCCGTACGGGCGCGCGCCGCATCGACGGAAGCCCAGTCAGCCACATCCACGATTTCGGTCGATGCGGCGCTGCCCAGTTCCTTCTTCGCGGTTTCGAGCCGGGCCTCGTCCAGGTCCCACAAGGTGACGGTTGCACCAGAAGCGACGAAGCGCTTCGCCATCGCAAAGCCGAGGCCTTGTGCGCCGCCCGTTACCACGGCGTGTTCGCCGTCAAGATCGATCCTGTTCATGTCGCGCGCGCTCTCCCTAAGATGTTTCGCAGACCCGCAGCAACCCGCGGACGGGTGCCGGCCCAATTCCTCACGCCGGTTCCACGCCGCATCAAGGCGCCAGCGCAAGGCTTGATCGGGATCATTATATTAGTGTAACAACTCCGACAAGCAGGCGATGCGATTTTTCCGGCCTGCAGGATTGGAGGGACTGTGAAGGTCGAGAAAAAGAGCGCCGTGGGCGGAACTGGTCTGGAGATCACCGCGCTCGGAATGGGCTGCGCGTCGCTGGGCGGGCTTTATGCGCCGGTGGATGCGGCAACCTGTATGGTGACCTTGCGGGCCGCGCTCGATGCCGGCATGAACTATTTTGACGCCGCGCCCATGTATGGGCTTGGGCGCGCCGAACACATGCTCGGCTATTTCCTGCGCGAGCAGGTTCCGGCTGCACCCGCTGTGGTCAGCACCAAGGTCGGGCGCCTGATGACGCGCGAGCGGCCCG
Organism: Mesorhizobium sp. BE184; assembly: GCF_031457045.1. Classification (NCBI taxonomy): domain Bacteria; kingdom Pseudomonadati; phylum Pseudomonadota; class Alphaproteobacteria; order Hyphomicrobiales; family Phyllobacteriaceae; genus Mesorhizobium; species Mesorhizobium sp. BE184. The sequence goes on along the minus strand of NZ_JAVDVU010000002.1, from coordinate 771,774 downwards.
GCCGCATCCTGCCCCCCGCCGCGGAGAAGAACCCGCTCGACGCCGGTTGGGAGAACGGCCTGCCGTTCCGCGAGGTGTTCGATTATTCCTATGACGCGATCATGCGCAGCTTCGACGACAGCCAGCAGCGCATGGGCCGATCGCAAATCGACATCCTGTTCGTCCATGACATAGGAAAACTGACGCATACCGACGCGTCGCAATTCCACTGGGACGCACTGACCAGGGGCGGCGGCTTCCGCGCGCTGGCGGACTTGCGGGACGCCGGCATCATCCGCGGCTTCGGTCTCGGCGTGAATGAAGCCGAGGTGGTTCTCGACGCCATGGGCGAAGCGCGCCTGGACTGCACATTGCTCGCCGGCCGCCACACTTTGCTGGAGCAGAATGCCGATACACTGCTGGAGAAGGCGCATCGCGACGGCATGTCCATCGTCATCGGCGGCGTTTTCAACTCAGGCATTCTTGCCGCCGGAAACGCCGGCAACCGCAAGTTCAACTACAAGGACGTTCCCGAGGCGGTTGCCGCCAAGGTGGATGCACTTGCAGAGGTCTGCGACGAATTCGACGTGCCGCTCGCCGCAGCCGCCATCCAGTTTCCCTTCCAGCACGAGGCAGTGACCTCGGTGCTGATCGGCGCCAAGCACCCCGATCGTGTCCGGCAGAATGTCGAATGGTTCGAAAGGCCCCTGCCAGACGAACTGTGGCAGGCGCTGAGGAGCAAGGGGCTGGTTTCCTGAAGCCTACGCGCAGACCTGAACGGGCGCATCCCGCTCAGGTCGCGCTGATTGCTACATCGTCGCGCCGAGGCTCCACGGCACGAACTCGTTGTCGCCATAGCCCAGGCCTTCGGAGCGGGTGCGGCCTCCGGAGGCGACGCGCAGGATCTCGGCGAAGATTTCTTCGCCCTTCTGCGCCAGCGTCACCCCGTCCAGTATGTCGCCGCAGTTGATGTCCATGTCGTCGCGCATCTGTTCGTAGATGAAGGTGTTCGAAGCGAGCTTGATCGACGGCGTCGGCTTGCAGCCGAAGGCGGAGCCGCGTCCGGTGGTGAAGCAGAGAACGTTGGCGCCGCCCGCGACCTGTCCTGTCGCCGAGACCGGGTCGTAGCCGGGCGTATCCATGAAGACCAGGCCGCGTTCGTTGATCGGCTCGGCATATTCCAGCACTGCGCGCAGATTGGTCGTGCCGCCCTTGGCCGATGCGCCGAGCGATTTTTCCAGGATGGTCGTCAGCCCCCCCAGCTTGTTGCCGGGTGATGGGTTGTTGTTCATCTCCATGTCGTGCCTGGCGGTGTAGTCCTCCCACCAGCGGATGCGCTCGATCAGCTTCTCGCCCACCTCGCGGCTCTCGGCGCGCTGCGTGAGAAGATGTTCGGCGCCGTAGATCTCGGGCGTCTCCGAAAGCACAGCCGTGCCGCCCTGCGCGACCAGCAGATCGACGGCCGCGCCGAGCGCCGGATTGGCGCTGATGCCCGAGTAGCCGTCGGAACCGCCGCATTGCAGCGCCAGCACGAGTTCGGAAGCAGGCTGGGGCGTGCGCTCCGCGGTATTGACGACAGGCAGCATATCCATGATCGCCTTGACGCCCGCGTCCACGGTCTTGCGGGTGCCGCCGGTCTCCTGGATCGTCATCGTGCGGAAGGTCGTGCTTTCCTCGATATTGTAGGATTGCATCCAGCGCGGAATCTGGAACGCCTCGCAGCCAAGGCCCACCATCAGCACGCCGCCGACATTGGGGTTGGTGGCGAAACCCCATTGCGTGCGCTTCAGCAGATCGTAGGCCGGCCCCTTGACGTCGATGCCACAGCCCGTGCCGTGGACCAGTGAGATGACGCCGTCCACATTGGGATAGTCGCGCAGGACACCGGACCGGTTGATCTCGTCGGCGATGAAGCGCGCGACACTGGCCGAGCAGTTCACCGATGTCAGGGTGGCGATGTAGTTGCGCGTGCCGACCTTGCCGTTCGGTCTTCGGTAGCCCATGAAGGTGGCGCGCTCCGCCTCGGAAACCATAGGCGTGTCCCTGACGTTTGCGCCAAATCCATAATCGCGCTCGAAATCGCGCAGGTAGACGTTGTGCTCATGGATCCAGTCGCCGGCGGCGATGGGCACGCGCGCAAAGCCGATGGTCTGGCCGTATTTGACGATCGCCTCGTCCGCCGGAATATCGCGCAGCGCCATCTTGTGGCCGCGCGGTATGCGCGCCCTGGCGACCACCTCTCCGGCCTTGTCTCCGACCTTCAACGGATCGACTGCCAACAGAATATTATCGGCGTCCGAAAGCTTGATGAACCGCGTCATTACCCAAACTCTGAAAAGGCGCTCGGCAGGGGCCGGATGCGCAAAAATGATTCTGAATACTAATATAATAGAATGACAATGGTCAAGCCGCGCAGCGGAACTGTGCGACGGGGCGGTGAGGGCTGGTCGGCAAGGGTGCCACGGCGAACGAGGGCCACGCCGCCTGGCGCGGGAAACATGGTGAATTGCGGGGGCGCGATCCGGATACCGGGGATCAGTCCAGATGGAAAACCTCTTCCATCGCAGCCCACCACTCGCCCTTTGCGCGTGTCGGCAAGGGATGCTGCATGGGGTCGCAAAGCTTCCACCATTTCTGCATCGCTTCCGATTCGCCCATGAGCTCGGCGTCACGCGCGAAGTCGCTGCCGTGGTATTCCCAGTAGGCGAAGAGGAGGTTCTCCGGTTCGCGCAGGAAGATGGAATAGTTGCGGATGTTGGCGCGGCTGATGACGTCCAGCACTTCCGGCCAGACATCGGCATGGACCCGCTTGTATTCCTCGAGCGCCTCGGCTTTCACGCCGATGCAAAGCCCCATTCGCTTCATATTGCCCTGTCCGTTGCTGGTCCGACCGTCAGCCGAGAAGTTCGGCCGCGACGTCGAGCGTATTGCGGAACGACGTCTCGAGGTGATGCTCCATGGCCTGAGCGGCAGCCTCGGCGTCATGGCGTTCCAGCGCGTCCAGGATCGCTTCGTGCTGCTCGATCGTCTGTTCGCCATAGCCGGGTTTCGGGATCGCCAGATAACGGCCTCGGTCCATTTGCGCCTTGGAGATGTCGACCGCCCTCCAGATCATCGGCATGCCGCAAATCTCGGCGATGGTGCGATGGAACACATCGTCGAGCTGGATTGCCACGGCGTATCGGCCCCGCGATATGGCGAGGCGATGCGCCGCCATATTGTCTTCCAGCGTTTCCTTGGCGACAGGCGTCAGCTTGTCGGCGGCGCGCCTTGCGCTTTCCATCTCCAGCGCCCGTCTGATGACATAGGCTTCTTCGAGATCTGCCCGGCTGATGGGCGCGACATAGGTTCCGGTCTGCGCCAGGATCTTGACCAGCCCTTCATCGCTGATGCGCTTTACCGCTTCCCGCACGGGTGTGCGGGACACGCCCAGGGCTTCAGCGATGGCCACTTCATTGATGACGTCGCCGGGTTTCAGCCGCCCGACGACGATCATGTTTCGGATCTTGTAGTAGATCTGGTCGCGCAGCGGCAGGGCCCGGTTCAGAGTCGAAGGGTCGAGGTCCATGGGAAATCCCGAGTTTTGTTGACCTGAAATGATAAGATTATATTAGAATGTCAAACGGAATGCACCTGCCTCCCGATGGGTGCCGTTCGAGCGCTGAACAGCGCCCAAAACAACTGAATTCCAGCTTGTCAGAACTGTTATATTAGTGCAATAGTCTCCTCCGGTCGCGTAAATCTCCTCTGCGGATTGTGCGGCTATCTTGCCAGGGAGGAACCTAGCCAGACATGACTGCAGCCGATTGCGCCTTGGATATGCGAGGCATCAGCAAGACGTTTCCGGGCGTGAAGGCCCTGTCCAACGTCAACTTCTCCGTGAAGTTCGGCACGGTCCATGCCGTCGTGGGCGAGAACGGCGCTGGCAAGTCGACGCTCATGAAGGTGCTCAACGGTTCATATGCGCCCACTAGCGGCACGATCCATGTCGGCGGCTCGGAAGTGCGCATGCGCCGGCCCGCTGATGCGCAGGCGCTCGGCATCCGCATGGTGCACCAGGAAATCAACCTGGTCCCCGACCTCACAGTCGCCGAGAATGTCTATCTCGGCCGCATGCCCGCCCGGTGGAGTCTTTTGCGCAAGAGCGAGATGATCGCCAGGGCTGCCGCGGTTCTCGACGAATTGGGCGCGGCCATCAACCCGCGCGAGCGGCTCGGAAACCTGTCGATCAGCCAGCAGCAGCTCGTCGAGATCGCCAAGGCCTATGCGGCGAAGCCGAGGATCATCGTCCTGGACGAGCCGACATCGAGCCTTAGCGAACATGAGACGGCGGCGTTGTTCAGGATACTGCGCAAGATGCGCGACGACGGCATCGCCATCGTCTACATCAGCCACCGGCTCAAGGAAGTGCTTGAGATCGCCGACGAGGTGACGGTGCTACGTGACGGCAGCATGATCGAGACGCGGCCGATCCATGGCATAACGGCCGCTGGGATGATCCGGCTTATGGTTGGGCGCGAGGTCAGCAACGTCTTCCCGAAAAGCCCCGCCGAAATCGGCAACTCCGTGTTGCGTGTCGATGGCCTCAGCGATGGCCTCCGCTTCCGTGACATCAGCTTCGATGTGAAAGCCGGCGAGATTCTGGGGCTGACCGGCCTGGTCGGGGCCGGCCGCACCGAGGTCGCGCGGGCCATTTTCGGCCTGTCCCCGCTGATCGAGGGGTCGATCAGCGTCAATGGACGGAAGGTTTCCATCAACTCTCCCTCGGATGCGGTCAAGGCGGGGATCGCCTATGTGCCCGAGGACCGCAAGGGCGACGGCATCGTGCCCGGCATGTCGATCCGCGAGAACATCAGCCTGCCGATCTTGCGGCGCCTGACCCGGTTCGGACGCATCAGGCGCAGCGCCGATCGCTCGCTGGCGGCAGGCTATGTGAAGCAGTTCTCCATTTCGCCACCGGACGGCGAAAGGCGCATCAACCTCCTGTCCGGCGGAAACCAGCAAAAGGCGGTGATCGCCAAATGGCTTGCCGCCAATCCCCGGGTTCTGATCCTGGACGAGCCGACGCGCGGTGTCGATGTCGGCGCCAAGGCCGAGATACACCACATCATCGGCCAGCTCGTCGCCGGCGGCATGGCTGTCGTCATGATCTCGTCCGAGCTGCCGGAAATCCTCGGGGTCTGCGACCGCGTCGTCGTCATGCGTGACGGACATGCTTCCCAGCCGCTGGTCCGCAAGGAACTCAGCGAGGAACGCATCATGGCGCTGGCGACCGGGGAGGAGATAGCGTGACCGATACCGCCATGGAGATCAGCGGCGTGACCCGCAACGACCGTTTTACCCGCGGCAGCAAGCTTGCCGACATGCTGTCCAAAGCAGGGCTTGGCTTCGCCATTCTGGCCGTCGTGCTTTACGGCTCCTTTGTCAGTCCCGCCTTCTTCACCGCCGGCAATCTGCTCAACGTGCTGACGTCGATGTCCATCGTCGGCATCGTCGTGGTAGGCATGACATTCGTGCTGGTGGCCGGCGGCCTGGCGGACCTTTCGGTGCCGGCCACCATCGCCTGCGGCGCCATCCTGTCGCTCGGGCTGCAGCCGATGATCGGGCCCGTGCCGGCCTTCGTCCTCGCGGTCGGCCTCGCCGGGCTGATCGGCCTGCTCAACGGGGTACTGGTCGGATATATCGGCATCAATCCCATCATCGCCACGCTCGGTGTCGGCACGATCAGCCTCGGCATCGTCCAGGCGGCTGTCGGCGGCGTCATCGTCTATGGCAGCAACCCGGCCTCGGCCGAATTCGCCAAGGGGCGGCTGTTCGGGATCCCGGTCGTCGTGCTGATCTTTCTTGCCATCGCCCTTGTCGGCCATTTCCTGCTGTCGCGATCCTTCTGGGGGCGATGGACGCTCGCAACCGGTGGCAATTACAGCGCGGCCGAGGCCAGCGCGGTCCCGGTCAAGGCGGTCAAGGCAGGCGCTTTCGTCATAACGGCGCTGGCTTCAGGCATCAGCGGCGGCCTGCTCGGCCTGACGCTGCAGAGTGCACGCCCGCTTATCGGCGCAGGCTACGAGTTCAGCGCCATCACTGCGGTCGTCGTCGGCGGCGTTTCGATCATCGGCGGCTTCGGCTCCGTCCCGCGCGCCATCGCCGGACTCATCTTCGTGCAGCTCCTGACCAACGTCATGGTGCTGAACGGCGTGCGCACGCCGATCCAGGGTTTCGTGCTCGGCGCCCTGATCGTTGGCGCTGTCGGCGTCGACGCGGCCCTGCGCAAAAGGGGAGGAGCGTGATGCGTTTCCTGGCACTCATCTCGCAGCATCGCGTCGCCATCATTCTCGGCCTGACGCTGATCATCTCCTCGCTGGTCGTTCCCGGTTACCTTGCGACGTCGACCCTCAGCCTCGGCCTGGACCGGGCGGCGACCATCGGGCTTATCGCCATCGGCCTGACAGTGCTGCTGATCGCCGGCCAGATCGACCTGTCGGGCGGCGCGGTCTTCGCGCTTGCCGGCATCGTCTCCGTCATCCTGCAGCGTGAGATCGGAGTCCTGCCCGCCGCGATCGTCGGCATTCTGGTCGGCACGCTGGCCGGTGCGATCAACGGTCTGCTCGTCGCCGGGCTGAAGGTGAATTCGCTGGTGCTGACGCTGGCGACCATGCTGATCTTCCGCTCCCTCGCGCACTGGATCACCAACAGCCAGCCCGTGACGGGCACGGACATCATGTTGTCGCTGGCGTTCGCGCAGGTCTTCCTGGAGATATTCACCGTCCGCAGCGCGCTTTTCATCGTGCTCATCGTGCTGCTGCATTTCTGGCTCACGCGCACCGTGCCCGGCCGCAACGTCTTCGCTGTCGGTTCCAATCCGGTGGCGGCCAAAGACAGCGGCATCGCTTCGGACCGCATCCTTTTTCTCGGCTTCGTCTTCGCCGGCACGCTGGCCGGGCTGGCCGGCGTTCTCCAGAGCCTCGTCACCAACACCGGCTCGCCCGTTTTCGGCTCCGAACTGACGGTCGCAGTCATCGCCGCGGTCGTGGTCGGCGGCACGCGCCTCGAAGGTGGCAAGGGATCCGCGCTCGGCACGCTGGGCGGCGTGCTCACCATCGGGTCGCTGACCATCGCAATGGAGTTCCAGTCCATTCCCGCATACGTCCAGCAGGTCGTATCCGGGCTTATCCTGATCCTGCTCGTCGTGCTCGATCGGGCCGTGACTACCAAGGGGAGGGCTCCGGGCACACGCCCCGCGCTCGTTCGCGACAATCCAATCACTCAAGGAGGAAACGTATGATTGGCAAGAGAAGCATGCTCCACATCACCGCCATGGCGGTGGTGCTGGCATCGACAGGCTGGGCCAGCGCAAAGACCGTCTGCTATGTGACCGCGGCGGATTCGCATGCCTATGCGACGCCGGCCAACAAGGCGCTTCAGGCGCGCGCCGACGAACTCGGCATCGAGGTCCTCAGCCTCAGCCAGGACTTCGATGTGCAGAAGGGCACCGAGCAGCTCAACACCTGCGTGGCCCGCAAGGTCGACGGCATCATCCTGTGGCCGCTAGACCCGCAGGCATACATCCCCGGCCTCGCCCGCGCGCAGCAGGCGAACATCCCGGCGATCCTGATCAACTCACCCATGGGTGACGACGCCAAGCCGTTCATCAAGTCGTTCACCGGTCCGGACGTCTACGAGGAAGGCAAGCTCGCGGCGGACTCGCTCAGCAAGGCGCTGGACGGCAAGGGCTCCGTCGTCATCATTGCCGGCCAGGCTGGCAATGGCACGACCATCGGCCGTGTCGACGGTTTCAATGACCGTCTCAAGGAGACCAATTCCGAAATCAAGGTTCTCGACACGGTCAATGCCGACTTCGACCAGCAGAAGGCCCTCGTCGTCAGCCGCGACCTGATCACCCGCTTCGGCGACCAGATCAGCGGCGTCTATGCCAATGACGACACCATGGCCCGCGGCTTCATCGATGCCTGGAAGGAGGCCAACCCGTCCAAGAAGGCGCCGCCAATCGTCGGTATCAACGGGCAGAAGGACGCTTTCGCGTCCATCAAGACCGACGAGATGTACTCGACGATTGTCCAGTCGCCCGTCGAGGACGGCAAGCTTGCGATCAACACCATGGCCGAAATCATGGACGGCAAGGAGGTCAAGGACCGCCTTCCGATCCCGTTGACCGTGGCGACCAAGGAAAACGTCGACTCGGTCGAACCGGCGTTCTGATGCGGCAAGCCGGTCCGGTCCAGAGCCGGACCGGCTTCTCCGCCCTTGCGGCAAGGCGTGATTTGTCGCCTGTCGCAACCTGTCCCGGCGGGTCCGGAGATGCGGTTATCGAGGACCGATCATGAAGTTCAGCCTGATCTTCTTCTCCAACTCCTATCCCGAGGAAGCTGGAGGCGCCTATGCCGTCATTTCGGAAATGGCAAAGTATGGCGACCGGCACGGCTTCGAGGCGGTGTGGATCCCGGAACGTCATTTCCATACGATGGGCGGGATCTACCCTAACCCGGCGGTGGTTGCTGCCTATCTGGCGTCGATCACCAGGACCATCAGGCTGCGCGCCGGCAGCGTCGTGGTGCCGTTGCATCATCCCGCCAGCATCGTGGAATCGTGGTCGGTGGTCGATCACCTCTCCAATGGCCGCGTCGATCTTGCCCTGGCGAGCGGCTGGAACGTCAATGATTTCGTGCTGGCGCCGGGCGCCTTCGCCAATCTGCGCGACCTCTGGTTCGACCGCATCGACGAAATCCGCAACCTTTGGTCGGGGCGGCCGACGTCCTATCCCAATGGCGCGCAGAAACCGACGCAGATCGTCACCTATCCGCGTCCGGTCCAGCCCGAGCTGAACCTGTGGCTCACCGCGACCAAGCAGCCTGAATCGTTCCGCAAGGCCGGCGAGCTCGGCATGAACGTTCTGACGATGCTCTCCGGCATCTCGCTCGAACAGCTGGCGCAGAAAGTGACGCTCTACCGGCAGGGGCGGGAAAGCGCTGGGCTCGATCCCGCCACGGGCACCGTCACCCTTATGCTGCACACATTCGTCCATGAGGACATGGACACCGTCCATCGCGCAGTTCGGGGGCCATTCCTGGACTACATCAAGACCAGCCTGAAAAGCCACCTGCAAGGCGGGGCCGTCGATGTCGGGCATCAGCTCTCGGCCGACGAAATCGACAAGATGGCCGAATACTCTTTCGAACGCTATTTCGGCACCGCCGCCCTGTTCGGCACGGTCGCCGATACGCGCCGGTTCGCGCTGACGGCCGCGGAAGCCGGCGTCGACGAGATCGCCTGCCTGCTCGACTATGGCCCGACCGTCGCCGATATTCGCCTGAACCTGCCCTATCTCGCCGAGCTCAAGCACAGCTTCGAAACGGTGGAAGCCTGAGCGGCCGACGGCATGAAGAAGCAATCGGAAAGCCAGGACTCGCAACAACAGGACATTGACGCCGGGGCTCCGGCGGCGATGGCGATCGTCGGCATGTCGTGCCGCTTTCCCGGCAGCGTCGGCCCGGAAGCGTATCACCGCTCCCTCATCGAGGGCGCCGATCTCTTCTCGCCACCACCGCGCGAACGCTGGGACTGGTGCGGCGACGACCGCATCCGCGTGCCGAAAATGGGCGTGCTGGACGATATATTCGCCTTCGACAATGCGCTGTTCCGCATCTCCCCGCGCGAGGCGGAGACGATCGATCCGCATCAGCGCCTGATGCTGGAGGAAGCGTGGCTGGCCGTGCAGAATGCCGGCTACGATCACGCCGATTTCGCGCGGCGGACCACCGGGGTTTTCGTCGCAGTCTACAATCCGGATTTCCAGTTCTATGCGCGCGCCGGGGATTGGGACGATATCTCCAGCATGTATCTGGCGACCGGCAGTGCCCACACGATGGTGCCGAATCGCATCTCCTATGCGCTGGACCTGCGCGGGCCGAGCGAGGTCGTGGATACGGCGTGCTCAAGTGCGCTGGTCGCCGTTCACCGCGCGGTCGAGGCAATCAGGAATGGTGAGTGCGAGCAGGCGATCGTCGGCGGGGTGAGCCTGCTTCTGGAACCGAGCCGTCTGGTCAGGCTGCAGGAACTCGGCCTGCTCAGCCTGTCGGGGCAAAGCGCGCCTTTCGACAGGGATTCGCGCGGCCAAGTGCTGGGCGAAGGCGCCGCCGCCCTTGTCGTCAAGCCGCTCGACCGCGCCATTCGCGACCGCGACACGATCCACGCCGTCGTCCTTGGCGGCGGCGTCAACCATCAGGGCGCAACGTCGGGCGGGCTCACCCGCCCGAGCGCTTCCGCACAGGCCGAGCTGATCCGGCATACCTATCGCCGCCATCGCATCGACCCCGAGGCCGTCGGCTATGTCGAGGCACATGGCAATGGCGGCAGCGGCGATCTCAGCGAACTGCTGGCTTTCCAGAACGTGTTCGCCGATGGCATCCAAGTCGGCTCGGTCAAAGGCAATATCGGCTTTCTGGAAGCCGCCGGCGGACTATCGCAGATCATCAAGGTGGTCATGGGCATGAAGGAAGGCGTCATGCCGGCCACCCGCTCGCACCGTACATTGATCGAGGGCGAAACATTGCGTCCTCGCGCAGTTCGGGTTCTCCAAACCGACGCGCCGCTGGGTGCATTCAGCGCCGGCGCCCCGCTGATGGCCGGCGTCCATGCCTACGGGCTGGGCGGTTGCAACGCGCATGTGGTGCTCGGTCAAGCGCCTGTCAGCGAAAGCGGCGCCGACACGCCGTATCCCATCCTGTTGTCCGCTGAGGACGAGGCCGGCCTGTCCGCCCGTGCGCAACAGATGGTCCAGTGGCTGGAAGGCGGCCCGCCGGCCACCCTGCCGGACATCTCCTTTACGCTCGCCGTTGGCATGCCCCAACAGCAACGGCGGGCGGCTTTTCTTGTCACGTCCAGGGACGAGCTGATGCAAGGGCTGCGACAACGCGATCCCGGATCGGCCCTCATGGAAAGTCCGGCGGTCCAGCCGGACATCCACAAGGCAGTGGCCGCATGGCTCGCCGGCGAACGGGTCGACTGGCATCGGCTGCTGCCGTCCGGCCGCAGGACAGCGGTGGCGCCGCAAGCCCTTCACCGGCGCCGTTTCCAGCTGCCGGCGCTTCGCAGGCAAGCGCACCAGGCTTGAAGGCCCGAACCGGCATAGTTGAAGGAGTGCCTCCGCTTCGTGCAGCGCCTCTGCTTGGCAAGGTCAGGATTGCCCGTGCCGCGGAGCCTCTGCCGCGAAGGCGTCCATGGAGCCGAACGGCCGCCAGACGACCAGTCCGACGCACAGGCAAAACGCCATAACGCCCGCTATCCAGAAGATGGCGACGACTGAAATGATCTGCGCGATCACGCCCGCGACCAGAAGAGCGCCGACATAGGACAGCCGGAGGATGTTGGAGTAGATCGAGCTGGCGTGGGCGGGCCGGTCGGCCAGCCGCTCCTGAAGAACGATCAGGCTGAGACCCATCATGGTACCGGTGACGATGCCGTTGATCACGCTGAGGGAAATCAATCCGAACAGATTTTCCATCAGCGCGGCGGTCAGGAAATAGACGCAAAGCAGGGCGCATGAGAGGAGCAGTATCCTCGCATAGCCGAACCGGTTCCTTATGGCGTTCGAGCCGGCGATGATCGGGACTTCGATGGCGGCCGCGATCGAGAAGGCCAGTCCGACATGAAATTCCGTCCCGCCGATCTGCGCGAGCCGCCACGGTATGCCGAGCGCGCAGATTGAAATCAGCAGGTGCACGGATGACAGTGTGAGCACGGTGAGGACGATCGACTGCTGCCCGGACGTCCCCTGTGCGGCCGGCTTCGCGGATTCCGCTGCAAACGGGGTTTTCTGGGAAAAGAAAGCCTTGGTCCCGACGATGAAAACCGCCAGCAGCGCATAGGCCGCGGCCGCCGCGTAGAACACGGCGGCCTGTGAGTAGACGGTGGCAATGAGCCCCCCGAAAGGCGGTCCCGCCACCCAGCCGGCGCTTGCCAGCGCGCGGATAAAGCCGGTCGAAGATCGGTCGTTAATGAAGGCAAGCGCCATCAGTTGCGAGAACAGGCTCCCCGCTATCGCGATCAGGGACGCGAAGACGAGAAAATAGACCCAGTAGTTGGTCGCCAAAGCCAGGCACAGGCTGCCGGCCAGTCCGCAAAGGGCGGTTGCTATCGTGATGGGGTAGCGCAGTCGCGGTACGTCGCCGATCCTGCCCAGCATATAGACGGCGGCCGAAGAAGAGAGCGTCCCGGCTACCATGAAAAGGCTTGCATCGAAGTAAGTGGCGCCAAGCTTTACCGTCAGGAAAATCGGCAGCGTGGCGGAAAAGGCGGCCGTGATGCAGGCATTGAGGGCAACGCAAAAAGCTATCGATCCCGTGTATCCTTGCGATTTGCAGTCATTTTGACGAGGCATCAACTCTTCCGCATGCACGCCAGTATGATCGATCATTACACTAATATTTCAGTGCGGCAACCACGAGTCGGCAGGGAGATCGAATGCGTCATGGCAAGAAACAGAACGGCAGGTCATCGCTTCTCGTCATGCTCCGCATGAGGCCAGGCATGACCGGACGACGACCCCAGCTGCTCACGAGGGACCAGTCCGCGCAACGGTTGCGCCACCACCACGATGCTGGGGTCGGCGCGTCATGAGCATGGGGCTAAAGGACATTCCTACAATGGACAAACGACTCCGGGATCAACGGTCGAACCTACGGGTTCGCTGTCGACACGCGCACGACGCTGCCCGAGACACTTCGTAACCATCAATACGGTGACCCGCCGTTGGTGGAGCTGAGGGGGATCGAACCCCTGACCTCGTCATTGCGAACGACGCGCTCTCCCAGCTGAGCTACAGCCCCGTCCAGCGGATGGCGCATTTATGTGGCGGGCCGGGCAGCTGTCAAGCAAGCATTGCGGGTGACAAGCGAGCTCCATCAAGGACCCTTGTCGTCAGAGCAAGCTGGACCTGAAATGATCTCGATGCACTCCCGCTTTCGTGCCGTGTTCGCTGAAAGTGCGGAAATATTGGAAGGAAAGGCCATCGTCGGGCCACATTGCAACGGCTTGGGGCCCACAAGACACTTCAGGCGAGCCTGCTCTTGCCGCATTCGGCTGCAGTGGCTACATGTCGGCAACAATCGGAGACCGGTATGTACGCCCTCATTCAAACCATTCTTATGGCGCTGAATATCTACTGGTGGATCATTATCGCCTCGGCCGTCTTTTCCTGGCTCTACGCCTTCAATGTCGTCAACCCGCGCAATCAGTTCGTCGGCACGATCGGCAATGCGCTCTACCGTCTTACCGAGCCGGCCCTGCGGCCCATACGCCGCTTCATACCCGACCTCGGCGGCATCGACATCTCGCCGATCATTCTCCTGCTGATCCTGTTCTTCCTGCAGCAGTTCATCATCTACACTATAGCCCCGGCTCTGCTCGGCTGATTGTGAGGGCACCGTTCCGGCTTCGCAGCGACGGGATCGATTTGTTTGTGCGGCTGACGCCGAAATCCTCGCTCGACAGGCTTGAGGGCGTGGAAGAAACCGTCGACGGCCGCACTCATCTCAAGGCCCGCGTGCGCGCTGTGCCCGAGAAGGGTCTCGCCAACGCGGCGCTCATCGGGCTTGTCGCCAAAGCGCTCGGAACACCAACGTCGGCGATATCCGTTGTCGCCGGTGACACCGCGCGGCTGAAGACCCTGCATATCGCCGGCGATCCGGCCGTGCTGATTGACCGGATCGCGGGTCTGCCGACACGCTAGCGCCGTCGTCGTTTGAGCGATAATCTGCGAAGCCATTGCGATGGAGATGTCCGCATGCGCTTGCTGATCTTGATCCTTGCCGCAGTCGGTTTTTGCAGCGTCGCCCGGGCGGGCGACATTTCGAGCGCCTATACCGATCTCGACTGGAAGACGGACTGCGCCACTTACGCCCAGGCGGAGGAGGGCGAGGGCGACTGGTCCGACCTCGTCTGCTCGGGCTATCGCGGCTATCCGGTGATGATCGCCTATGACGATGCGCGGGAATCGCTTTACTACGGCTTTCCGGCCGCCGACATGACGGCGGTTTGGGAGAGCTTCGTCGGTTTCAATTCCGGCGGTCCAAGGATCGAATGGCGCATCGAGACCGATGGCGATATCGTCGTGCCCTTCGCCACCATCCATCGCCGTTCCGTCGCCAGCGCCGACGGGTCGGACAAGAAGATCGAGGTGCTGGTGGTCTCGAAAGTCGGCCAGCCGGAGGAGAAGCAGGGCTGCACGGTCGGGCTGGTGCTGGCCAGCGGCGTTCCGGACGCCAACGCGGCGGCGCAGAAGCTGGCGGACGAAAAGGTGCGCGCCTTCACCTGCGGCAAGGACCAGCGCGTGACGATCGGCGCGGTTCCGGCGTTCGGCCGGGTGGACAATTGAGACGGTGTGGCGCCTTCCCTTGAGGGGAGGAATCGCGCCGCTCCCGCGAAAATCTGTCCACACCCCGAAAACCTCTCCCATACTTCTGCCCAATCGAAACGGAGGATGGGATGGGGACCTGGGAAGCAGATTGGAGCCGCGATGTGCTGGAGCGCATCGCGGCGCTGCTTTTCGTTCTCGCCGATCTCGCCGACCTTGCCGCCTGTGCGCCTTACCGCCGCCGCCGGCAGGTGCTCGAAATCCTGAGCCATGGCGAGGCCGTGGCCCGCCCCTTCGTCATCGCTCTGGCGACCGGAGCGCCGATGCCGGCAGATGGGCCAGCGGAAGCACCGGAAACGGCCGGCGATGCTGTGCGTCTCGCCGGGAGTTTGCGGGCGCTGGCGCTTGCGCTGTGTGTATTGTTGGCGCGGCGGTCGGCGCTTCGCCGAGCGGCCCATCCGCGGGCCGGATGGCACGGGCCTGCCAGGCCGGAAGGCCGTCAGACGTTGTCGTTCGCGCCTGACACCTCATGAAGTCAATCTGGCTGGCGTCGCATTCATGCCTGACAAACAACGGCTTTCCAGAACCTGGCGCACGAAAAACGCGCCGCCGGGAACGCGGGACTGTGCCATTGCCAGCGGCAAAAGGCAGAAAAGGCGCGGTCTACTTGCCCTTGGCCCGCTCGATTGCCTCGACGATCATCTTCTTGGCATAGGCGGCATCGTGCCAACCGGCAATCTTGACCCATTTGCCGGGTTCAAGATCCTTGTAGTGCTCGAAGAAGTGCGTGACCTGGTCCAGTGTGATTTGCGGCAGGTCGGTGTAGTTGAACACCTTCTCGTAACGCTTGGTGAGATGCGGCGACGGGACGGCGATGACCTTCTCGTCCTGGCCGGCATTGTCTTCCATGATGAGAACGCCGATGGGCCGCACATTGACGATGCAGCCGGGGATCAGCTCTCGCGTGTTGCACACCAGCACGTCGATCGGATCACCATCGCCGGACAGGGTGTGCGGCACGAAGCCGTAATTGCCGGGATAGCGCATTGGCGTGTGCAGGAAACGATCGACGAAGAGCGCGCCGGCGGCCTTGTCCATCTCATACTTGATCGGCTCGCCGCCGACAGGAACTTCAACAATGACGTTGACGTCGTCGGGCGGGTTCTTCCCGATGGCTATCGCTTCGATGCGCATGGCGTGCTCCCTCTCTTGTGCAATCGATAGAGGGACAAATGCTGCGGTGCAATGCGGCGAAAGCGCCACCGGTCACCGGCTTGTCTATTCCCAGACGAAAGCGATCTTCTTCAAAGCCCTCTGCTCGAAGATCTCGACCCCCTCGGCGATATCGCGGCCGCCGGCGCCGGTGTAGAAGGCCAGCGCGTTGGCGTTGTCCTCGAGCGCCCAGACAACCATGCCCCGCAGGCCATTATCGGCAAGCGCCCGGCGCGCGGCGGCGAAAAGCCTGCTGCCGAGGCCGATGCCCTGATATTCGGGGCGCAAATAGAGCTCGTAGATCTCGCCCTGCTGCCTGAGTTCGCGGGCGCGGTTGCGGCCGATAGTGGCATAGCCGGCAATGTTGCCGCCGATCTCGACGACCAGAACGGTGGCGGCGCGGCGTATCGCGTTCGCCCACCAGTCGGCGCCCCGGCGGTTGATCATGGAAGACAGCGCCCGGTGCGGAATGATGCCGGCATAGGCGCCGCGCCAGGCCTCCATGTGCACGTCGGCGATCTCCCGCGCGTCACGCGGTTCGGCCTTCCTGATGTCGATCGTCAACGTGTTCATGATTTGTTAACCATAGCCCGACGTTGCGCGCTTGCAAAGAGTCTGGCGTCAATTCGCACAGGGCTATGGGTAGAGATGGCGACGCGCTGCGGCGGAACGCTGCGCAACGCCTTATCGCCGGAGCTAGAGGCTAGATTTCGACCAGATGGTCGTCGAGCTCGTTGGTATCGCCCGGCGATACCGGAAAATGCTCCGCCAGCACCGAACCGACCGTTGCAACTGCCGTGACGAACCCATCGGCCAGACGGTCACCGCGGGCGTGAGCGATGAGGTCGCGCACGACATCGTCCCAGACATGCTGGCCGACGCGGCCGTCAATCCCATTGTCGGCCACGACCTCGGCATAGCGCTCGGCCAGCGAGACGAAGATGAGCACGCCGGTGCGCGCGCTCGTGAGATGGACGTTGCGGGCAAGGAACTGCTTGACCGCGTTGGCGTGCGCCGCCTGGTAGCGGAGCCGCCGCGGCACGAGGTGGATCCTGAGACCTGGAAAAGCCCAAAGGAGCGCAAAGACGCACAGGATCGCCAGGCCTTGGGCCGAAACGAAATACGGCAGCCGCACCGACAGCCACCAGGCCTCGATGCCAATCGTCAGCAACAGGGAAACGATCAGCATGGCAAGAGTTGCGGTGAAAGCGGCCGGATAGAAATAATTGTCGCTGGCGCGCGCCACGACGCAGTAGATTTCGCCGTCGGTCTGTTGCTCGGCAGCCCGGATAGCGGCGGTGATGCGCGCATGCTCTTCGGCGGTGATCGGACGTGTCGCCATCGTTCACCAGCTCCCCGAAGATCCGCCGCCGCCGGACGAGCCGCCACCGCCCGAAAAGCCGCCGCCGCCACCGCCCGAAGACCAGCCGCCGCCGCCGGACGACCAACCACCGCCGCCTGTGGTCCACGCGCCGCCGGAAGAGGAGCGCTTTCTATTGGTGTCGAAGGTCATGCCCAGCCACCTGTACCGGCCCGGTGCGATCTTCGTGCCCAGGATCGGCGGCAGGATGGCCATGGCGAAGCTGCCGAAGAAAATGGTGAGCCAGATGGCGATGAAAATGAAGAAGATGATGGCATCGGGATCGATGGATGTGTCGGGGTTGCGCTTGCCGCGCGCCTCCAGCTCCTCGGGATTGCCTTCCAGCACCATGATCATGTCATCAACGGCCTTCGATATACCGCCGGAGAAGTCTCCGGCGCGGAATGCCGGCACCATGTCGTTTTCGATGATCAGCTTCGTATGCAGGTCGGTCAGCGTGCCTTCCAGGCCGTAGCCGACCTCGATGCGCATCTTGCGGTCGTTCTTCGCAACCAGAAGCAGCGCGCCATTGTCCTCGCCCGCCTGGCCGAGACCCCAGTCACGGAACAGGCGGTTGGCGTAGGGCTCGATCTCTTCGCCGTTTAGGCTGTCGACAGTGGCGACGACAATCTGGTCGGATCCTTTCTTTTCGAAGTCGGCCAGCTTCTGGGTAAGCAGTACCTCGGTGGCGGCGTCGATAATGCCGGCATTGTCGACGACCCGCCCTGTCAGCTTCGGCAGGTCCTGCGCGAATGCGACAAGCGGAAAAAGGAGGCAAGCCAGCGCGAACGCCATCAGCCGAATGCCGACGGGCATCCTTCTCCTGTAATGAAGCAAGGGCGAAAATCGCCAGTCGAAGCTATCCGGCATGGCTGTCACGGATGCACGCGAATACTCAACCGCCCTGCTTGGCGCCGGTGCCGAAATCGACCTTCGGCGTCTCCATCTTGTCCTGCTCGATCGTGAAGGTCTGGAACGGCTGGTTGCCGCGGAACCACAGCGTCGCCCAGATCACCGAGGGGAAGGTCCGCAGGGTCAGATTGTAGTCGCGGACCGCCTGGATGTAGTCGCGGCGCGCAACGGCGATGCGGTTCTCGGTGCCTTCGAGCTGCGCCTGCAGCGCAAGGAAGTTCTGGTTGGCCTTGAGGTCGGGATAGTTCTCGGTGATGGCGAGCAGGCGCGACAGCGCGCTGGTCAGGCCGGATTGGCTGTCCTGGAACTTTTTGAAGGCCTCGGGGTCCGAAAGTGTCTCCGGCGTCACCGTCACCTGCGTTGCCTTGGCGCGCGCTTCGACCACGGCCTGTAGAGTGTCCTGCTCATGCGACGCGTATCCCTTCACCGTCTCGACGAGATTGGGAATGAGATCGGCGCGGCGCTGATACTGGTTCAGCACTTCGCTCCAGGCCGCCTTGGCGTTTTCCTCGGCGGTCGGAATGGTGTTGTAGCCGCAACCGGCGAGCAGCGGCAGCAGAACCGCCAGTGTCAGGAACGACAAAAGACTGCGAAGCGACGGAAGCGAAGAATGACGCGCGGCGAGCATGACTGTTTTCCTCGTGGACTGTAGTGCGAAGCTTTAGCACAAACCACGCGCAAGGAAATGACCCCCGTTGCATCCGGTAGAGCCCACGTGACAGACGCCTGCAACCCTCTACACTGGTTCTTTCAAGGAGGATTCGTGATGGCTGGACGCAGCGACGATGAACGGGAATCGCGCCGCATTCTCGAGCGCATTCAGCGCGAGACCGATCCTGCCGGCTCGCTTCTGGGCAAGGCGGCGAAGGGTGCGCACAATCATGTCGCCGCCGCCGATGTCGACCCTGCCGACAAAATAGAATATTGGGGAACGCGCATTGGCAGAGCCCTCGGACTCCTGCTCGCGGTCGCCATGCTGGCGTGGCTGGTCTATTTTATTTTCAACCGGGGATAAGGCTTGAGAATGAGCGCCGAAACCACCGACGCCCCGCGCGCCGTCATTGTTGTTTCCAGTCATGTTGCGCGCGGATCGGTCGGCAACCGCGCTGCCGTTTTCGCCCTGGAATGTCTCGGTTTTCCGGTATGGGCGGTACCCACTGTGATCCTGCCATGGCACCCCGGACATGGGCGGGCGACAAGGATCGTTCCGCCGGCGGAACAATTTACCGCGTTGATGGCCGACCTTGAACGCGCGCCATGGCTGGGTGAAGTCGGCGCGGTGCTTTCGGGTTACCTCGGCGACGCATCCCAGGCCGACGCCGTGGCGGGTCTGGTCCGGGCAGTGAAGACGAGGAACCCTGCATCCCTCTATATCTGCGATCCGGTCCTCGGAGATTCCGACGGACTTTATGTCCCCGAGCCAACGGCGATCGCGCTCCGCGACAGACTGATTCCGCTCGCCGATATTGCGACGCCGAACCGCTACGAACTTGAATGGCTGACGGGTCTGGAACTGCCGGATCTGAAATCCACCATCGCCGCCGCGCTTCACGCCGGACCACCGACGATGCTGGTCACGTCGGCGCAGTCGATGATGGCTGGCGGCACCGGCAATCTGCTGCTCGATTCCAGCCATGCGCTGCTTGCCGAACACCGGGTGATCGCGCGGCCGCCCAACGGGCTGGGTGACCTGACCGCCGCAATCTACCTGGCGCGTATCATGTCGGGCCAACCGCCGGCCAAGGCGCTGCAAACCACCACCGCCGCCGTGTACGAAATTCTCGCCCGCACCGCCAAGCGCGGCGGCGACGAACTGCAGCTTGAAACGGACGCTCAAAGCCTCTCGCATCCCATGGCCATGGTTCAACTCCGCCATCTGCTGCATCCAGGCCGCAACAAGCTGGCTTAGACTGGCGGGATGGGCATGGCTCCAACGCTGGCTGGTGTGGATGGCTGCAAGGCCGGATGGATAATGGTACGCCATGAAGGCGACGATCCTCCCACGACTGCCGTGTTTCCCGTCTTCGCCGAATTGATCGCGACGCTGCCGGATGACGCCATCGTCGCGGTCGACATGCCGATCGGTCTTCCGGAAACCTGCGGACGCAGCGGGCGTGGACCCGAAATTCTGGTGCGCCCGCTTCTCGGCGCGCGGCAGTCGAGCGTCTTTGCCATTCCATCGCGCGCGGCAATCTACGCTGAGGCAGATGCCTTCACGGACATCGAAACCTGGTATGCCGCGCATCGGCGAGCAAGCCTCGTCGCCAGGGCGACCTCCGACCCGCCGCGCGGCGTATCCATTCAGGCTTTCGGTTTGTTCGCCAGGATCCGTGAGATCGACGCCCTGCTGATCGCCCGGCCGGACCTGCGGACCCGCATCTTCGAGTCCCACCCGGAAGTTGCGTTCTGGCGGCTCAATGGCGGCAGGGCGATGCAGTTGCCGAAGAAAATCAAAGGCGCCGTCAATCCTTCGGGGATGGAAGAGCGCAAGGCGCTGCTTGGCCGTTGTGGCTATGATCGCGCCTTTCTCGACATGCCGCCGCCACGTGGAGCTGGGACCGATGACTTCCTCGACGCCACGGCGATGACTGCGATAGCGCGGCGCATCGCCGATGGCGACGCCGTCTCCTTTCCGGATCCGCCCATGAAGGACGGCCTTGGCGTTCCAATCGCCATCTGGGCGTGAGCACGGCTCGATGGTGTCGTCACCGCTTGTCCGGATCAAGGCCTGCACGATTCAGGATTGATCGGCACGCACTTTTCGCCTTAATAGCCGCCGATGCCTCATTTGCCCGAACACCTCCTCACCGGCTACCGCAATTTCATAACCGGTCGCTATGTCACGGAAGGCAGCCGCTACCGGTCGCTGGCCCGCGAGGGACAGACGCCGGAAAGCATGATCATTGCCTGCTGCGATTCCCGTTCGGCGCCCGAAGTCATCTTCGACGCCGGGCCGGGCGAATTGTTCGTCGTCCGCAATGTGGCCAACCTCGTGCCGCCCTACGCACCCGATGGCGAGTTCCATTCCACTTCAGCTGCCCTCGAATTCGCGGTCCAGGTCCTCAAGGTCAAGAACATCGTCGTCATGGGCCATGGCCGCTGCGGCGGCATAAAGGCGGCGCTCGATCCGGCTTCATCCCCGCTGTCGCCCGGTGACTTCATCGGCAAATGGATGAGCCTGATCGGCCCGGCTGCCGAAACCGTTTCGGCATCGACGATGATGACAGCCGGCGAGCGTCATACCGCGCTCGAGCGTATCTCCATCCGCTATTCGATCGCCAATCTGCGGACGTTTCCCTGCATCTCGATCCTGGAAGGCAAGGGCCGGCTGGCGCTTCACGGCGCCTGGTTCGACATCTCCACCGGCGAATTGTGGGCAATGAACACGCAGACCGGCGATTTCGAAAAGCCCGAAATCGACTGACATCTTCTGTTCGGCGTCGAACCGTCATAGGCTGCGGCGAGGGCTCCCGCGCTGCCGCGCCTCCTTTACCTGTCGATCGTGCTGCTTGCGGCAGCAGGTCCGGTACGCGCGGATGACGCGGCGGTCATCGGTAAATGGTATGGCGCCCTGCTCACGGCCGATCGCGCGGTCCTTTCCGAGCTTCTTGCCGAGAACGCCCGTATCCGGCTCGACGATCTCGGCATCGAGCAGAGCAAGGACGAATTCATCGCTTCGATGGATGCGTGGGAAGGCGCGGTCGCGGGCGCTGCGATACGGCACAGGATAGACAGCCAAGAGGCTGGCGTCACGACCGTGACCGCATGCTACGACTTTCCAGCCAACGACATCATGATGCAGGAAACGTTCACCATCGAAGGCTACCACGTCGCCGCCAGCACCCAGGCGACGGTCGCCGAAAACTGCGACAGCTTCTGATCGGTGAGGTTGCCGAGCGCGGCGCATCATCCTACATCGGTTGCGGCCCGCGATTGCCAAGCCCTGTCACCTGAAAGTCCTTCCCAATGTCCAAATCTCCCGACCTCGCCTCGCATCCGCTGACCGCATGGAACGGCCCGCTCGGCCTTCCCGATTTCGAACGGATAGACGATGGCGATTTCGGTCCGGTTTTCGACATGGCCTTGAGAGCGCATGAGGCCGAGATCGAGCAGATCGCCAACAGCAAGGACAAGGCGACCGTCGAAAACACGCTGGCGGCGCTGGAACTCGGCGGCGAGGCGCTGGACCGCGTCTCCGCGATCTTCTGGTGCCGTGCCGGCGCGCACACCAATGAGACGATCCGGGCGCTGGAACGCGAAATCGCGCCGAAGATGTCACGGCATTTCTCCGCCATTTCCATGAACGAGGCGCTGTTTGCCCGCATTGACGACCTGTATCAGCGCCGCGCCAGTCTCGGCCTCGACCCCGAAACCCTGCGTGTCCTTGAAAAGACCTGGAAGGGCTTCGTCCGGTCGGGCGCCAGACTGGATGCCGAGGGCAAGAAGCGGCTGGCGGCGATCAACGAGGAGCTTTCTTCGCTCGGCACGACATTCGGCCAGAACCTGCTGGCCGACGAGAGCGAATGGGCGCTGTACCTCGACGAGGCCGACCTTGCCGGGGTGCCTGACTTCCTGAAAAGTGCCATGGCCGAGGCGGCCGAACTGCGCGGCCAGAAGGGCCGCTATGCGGTGACGCTGTCGCGGTCGATCTACGAGCCGTTTTCGTGTTTCTCGGAGCGGCGCGATCTGCGCGAGGCCGCCTGGCGCGCCTTCACCATGCGCGGCCAGAATGGCGGCGCCACCGACAACACCGCGGTCGTCCGCGATATGCTGGAACGTCGCGCGGAGAAGGCCAAGCTCTTGGGCTATGAAAGCTACGCGGCGCTGAAACTCGACGACACCATGGCGAAGACGCCGAAAGCAGTCCACGCGCTGCTCGATCCCGTGTGGGAAAAGGCGCTCGAGAAGGCCCGTGGCGACCAGACGCAGATGGAAAAGCTGGCAGCCGACGCCGGCAGCAACGAAAAGTTTTCGGCCTGGGACTGGCGCTACTACCAGGAAAAACTGCGGGCGCAGAAATTTGCCTTCGATGACGCCGAACTGAAGCCCTATCTGCAGCTCGACCGGATCATCGACGCCTGCTTCGATGTGGCTCACCGGTTGTTCGGCATTACGATCAAGGAAAAGAAGGGCATCCCGCTCTGGCATCCGGACGCCCGCGCCTTCGTCGTCAGGAATGCCGACGGCTCCGAGCGCGGGCTTTTCCTGGCGGACTATTTCGCCCGGCCCTCGAAACGGTCCGGCGCCTGGATGAGTTCGCTGCGATCCGGCTACAGGCTGGGACACGGCTCCACGCCGATCATCTACAACATCATGAATTTCGCCAAGCCGCCGGCCGGTGAGAAGGCGCTGCTCTCGGTCGACGAGGCGCGGACGCTGTTCCACGAATTCGGCCACGCCTTGCATGGGATGCTGACAGACGTCACCTGGCCTTCCGTTGCCGGCACCTCGGTCAGCCGCGATTTCGTCGAGTTGCCGTCACAGCTCTACGAACATTGGCTGACGGTTCCGGCGGTGCTGGAAAAGCACGCGCTGCACGTCAAGACAGGCAAGCCGATGCCGAAGGAACTCCTCGACAAGATGCTGGCGGCGCGCACCTTCGATGCCGGCTTCCTGACCGTGGAATTCACTTCGTCGGCGCTTATGGACATGGCCTACCACGCCAGGGCCGATGCCCCGGCCGAGCCGCTCGCCTTCGAGGCCGAGACTTTGCGCGAACTCGCCATGCCCGACACCATCGCCATGCGCCACCGCACCCCGCAATTCGGCCATGTCTTCGCCGGCGACGGCTATTCGGCCGGTTACTATTCCTACATGTGGTCGGAGGTGCTGGATGCCGATGCATTCTCGGCCTTCGAGGAAACCGGCGATCCGTTCAACCCGATGCTGGCCGAGAGGCTGCGCAAGAATATCTACGCAGCCGGCGGCTCGAAGGACCCCGAAGAACTGTACAAGGCGTTCCGCGGCAAGATGCCCTCGCCCGAGGCGATGCTGGTCAAGCGCGGTCTGGTTTAGCCTTTTTGATCTGACGATCACGCGAAACGGGCCGGGAAAGGCCCGTTTTAAATCAATCTGCCTACGTAAAATATTGCCCGCCGTTGGCGGTGAGCGTCGAACCGGTGATGAAACCAGCTTCCTCGGAAGCGAGGAACACGACGCAGCGTGCGATTTCCTCGGGCTCGCCGAGGCGGCCTATCGGAATCTGGGCGATGATGGATTCGCGCACCTTGTCCGGCACCGCCATCACCATGTCGGTGGCGATGTAGCCGGGGCAGATGACGTTGACGGTAATGCCGGCGCGCGCGCCTTCCTGCGCCAACGCCTTGGTGAAGCCGATGTCGCCGGCCTTGGAAGCCGAATAGTTCGCCTGCCCCATCTGACCCTTCTGGCCGTTGATCGAGGAGATGGTGATGACACGACCGAACTTGCGGTCGCGCATGCCGCTCCACAGCGGATGGGTCATGTTGAACACGCCGGTGAGGTTGGTGTCGATCACCTCTTTCCACTGCTGCGGCGTCATCTTGTGGAACATCGCGTCGCGGGTGATGCCGGCATTGTTGACCAGCACGGAGACCTGACCGAGATCCGCCTCGACCCGGCTGATGCCGGCGGCGCATGCCTCATAGTCGGCGACAGACCATTTGTAGGTCTTGATGCCGGTCTCGGCGGTGAATTTCTGCGCCGCCTCGTCATTGCCGGCATAGTTCGCCGCAACGGAATAGCCGGCATTTTTAAGCGCGACCGAGATCGCGGCGCCGATGCCGCGCGACCCGCCCGTGACGATTGCTACCTTGGACATGAGTTCTCCCTCCCTCGTGGTAAGTCGGCAGTTGGCAATCGGCAATGGGCAGTCGTTTTCCGTTCTTTTCCGACTGCCGACTGCCTAATTCCGACTGCCGTTCAGTTCATCGCTTCCACACACATCGCCACGCCCATACCGCCGCCGATGCACAGCGTGGCGAGGCCCTTCTTCGCGCCGCGCCGCTTCATCTCATGCACCAGCGTGTTGAAGACGCGGGCGCCGGAGGCGCCGATCGGGTGGCCGATGGCGATTGCCCCGCCATTGACGTTGACGATATCGGGGTTCCAGCCCATGTCCTTGTTGACGGCGCAAGCCTGCGCGGCGAAGGCCTCGTTGGCTTCGACCAGATCGAGGTCGCCCACTGACCAGCCCGCCTTTTCCAGCGCCTTGCGCGAGGCGGGGATCGGCCCGGTCCCCATGATCGCCGGATCGACGCCCGCCGTCGCCCACGAGGCTATGCGCACCAGCGGGGTGATGCCGCGCCGCACCGCCTCGGCTTCCGTCATCAGCAGGGCGCCGGCGGCGCCGTCATTGATGCCGGAGGCGTTGCCGGCTGTCACCGTGCCGTCCTTGTCGAAGGCGGGCTTCAGCTTGGTCATGGCATCGATGGTTGCGCCATGGCGGATATATTCGTCCTGGTCGATGACCGTATCGCCCTTCCTGCCCTTGAGTGTCACGGCGACGATCTCGTCCTTGAACCGTCCGGCCTTCTGCGCCGCCTCCGCCTTGTTCTGCGAGGCAAGCGCGAACGCGTCCTGATCGTCGCGGGTGATCTGGAACTGCCTGGCGACATTCTCGGCGGTGTTGCTCATGTGATAGCCGTTGAAGGCATCCCACAGCCCGTCCTTGATCATCGTGTCGATCAACTTGGTGTCGCCCATCTTGATCCCGGCGCGCAGGTGCTGGGCATGCGGCGACAGCGACATGGATTCCTGCCCGCCGGCGACGATCATCCTGGCGTCGCCCGCTGCGATCTGCTGCATGCCAAGCGCGATGGCCCGCAGGCCCGAGCCACAGACCTGGTTGAGGCTCCAGGCGGTGGTCTCCTTGGGCAGTCCGGCGTTCATCGATGCCTGGCGCGCCGGGTTCTGGCCCTGCGCGGCCGTCAGCACCTGGCCGAGAATGACTTCGTCCACTTCATGCGGCTCGACCCCGGCCCGCGCCAGAAGCTCGCGGATCACCACCGCGCCGAGTTCATGGGCCGGTGTCGCGGCGAACGACCCGTTGAAAGAGCCGACGGGCGTTCGCGCGGCACTGGCTACGACGATGGCGTTGGAAGCGGGCATATTCTTCTCCAGACTTCTGTCAGTTTCTCGGACTTAACGAGACTTTGCCCGTTCCTGCCCGGCTGTCAAACCGGAAATGGAAGCCGTCCGGCGCCGGCGAGCCGGCCCCGGAAAATGCTGCGCGGCATTTCGCAGCGCAGAAAACGTTGGAAAAATCCCGCACTGCACAAACCGCTTGGAATTGTGACGGCTTTGCGCATATCCTTTCCTGGATCGTTATATTAGCGACGGCTTACGCGCCGGTGTCCGGGGGAGGATTATGATGGCTGCGAAAGACGAACCGGTGGTGATCAAGAAATACGCCAACCGGCGTCTCTACAACACCGGGACCAGCACTTACGTCACCCTCGAAGACCTGGCCGAAATGGTCAAGAAGGGCGAGGAGTTCACCGTCCAGGACGCCAAGACCGGCGACGACATCACCCATCCGGTGCTGACGCAGATCATTTTCGAGCTGGAGAACAAGGAAGGGCAGAACATGCTGCCGATCCCGTTCCTCCGCCAGCTCATCGCCTTCTACGGCGACCAGATGCAGATGATCGTGCCGAGTTTCCTCGAGCAGTCGATGGTCGCCTTCTCCAAGGAGCAGGAGCGGTTTCGCGAGCAGATGAAGTCGGCCATCGGCAAGACGCCGATGGACATGATGAAGATGGCGACGCCGATGAAGGCGCTGGAAGAACAGACGCGCCGCAATGTCGAGATGTTCCAGAACGCCATGCGCATGTTCACGCCGTTTCCACCGGCCGGGAACACCAATGCCGCGCCCGATGCGCAGGAGCCGGAAGCGCCGGGGAAGGCCGACGATCTTCAGGAGCTGAAAGAGCAGATCGCCGCCATGCAGAAGAAACTGGACAAGATGTCCTGATGCCTGCGGGGCTGGCCTAGCCAGAACGACCAGCCCGGCCTACGCGAAAACGCCCTTGTAGCGTTCCCTGGCAGGTTCTTCTGCACCTTGCCCATCGTGTTGCGGGGCAGTTCATCGATGACGAAGATGCGCGCGGCTGCTTGAAGCGGGCGAGCTGGTCGCGGATGGCGGCGAGTAGCGCCTCCTCTTCCACTTGATTATCCCGACGCGCCTTGACGACGCCGACCACCGCCTCGCCGAGATCGGCATGCGGGATGCCGACCACCGCCGATTCCTCGACGCCCGGCAGAGCATCGAGGAGCAGTTCCACCTCTTTCGGATAGATGTTGTAGCCGCCCGAGATGATCAGGTCCTTGGCCCGGCCGACAGTGCGTTGGCAAAGCGTGCGGTCATGCGGATGAACTGCGCATGGCTGGGCTCGCGCCCGTCCTTCAGCGCCAGGAACGCGCCTCGTACTGTTCATGGGGACGGAAAAGCGCGTCGTAAAGTGTATTGGCCATATTGGTGTTCCCGATTACTGCGCCTTTCAGCACCGAAGCGCGCCAGCCAACAAGCCCAATCGCTGTTCTAGCCTTTGCAGAGCGAGGCATACCCGCCTAGGTTAGCGTAAAATCCTGCGACTCAGCGGCAGCCTTGAAGACTGAAAGCCAATAATGTCAGACCAAAAACGGGTTCCCGTCTTCGACGGCCACAACGATACGCTGCTTAAGCTTTACGCAAACTCGCAAGCCGACAAGGTCGGGCTTTTCGTCGATGGCGCGCCGGCCAGCTGGCACATCGACCTGCCGCGGGCACGCAAGGGCGGCCTGGCCGGCGGCATGTTTGCGATCTTCCCGCCGCCGCTGGAACAGCGCCGGGCCACGGCTTCCAGCGCGCTCAGCGTCGATGAACCCCTGCCGCCGGAACTGCCGCTGGAAGCGGCGCGCGGCTTTACCTTCGCCATGGCCGCCATCCTGCTCGAACTGGACCGGGCAGGGGCGCTCAAAATCTGCCGCAGCGCCGCTGAGGTAAGCGCCGCGATGCACAACGATATGATGGCGGCGATCTTCCATATCGAAGGCGCGGAGGCGATCGACCCCAGGCTGGATGCGCTGGAAGTGCTGCACGCCGCCGGCCTGCGCTCGCTCGGCATCGTCTGGAGCCGGCCTAACGCCTTCGGCCAGGGCGTCCCCTTCCGCTATCCTTCCTCGCCCGATACCGGCGACGGGCTGACGGACGCCGGCAAGGCGCTGGTCAAGGCCTGCAACGAATTGAAAATCCTGATCGACCTGTCGCATCTCAATGAAAAGGGTTTCCGCGATGTGGCGGCGCTGACGGATGCGCCACTGGTGGCGACGCATTCCAACGTCCATGCCATCTGCGCCCATGCCCGCAATCTGACCGACTGGCAGCTCGGCGCGATCCGGGACACCGGCGGCATGGTCGGGCTGAACTTCGCCACCGGCTTCCTCAACCCGAAAGGTCCCGGCGCTGGCGGGGCAAACATCGAGATGATGGTGCGCCACATCGATGCCCTGCTGGAAGCGCTGGGCGAGGATGGTGTCGGCCTGGGCTCGGATTTCGATGGCGCCCCGATCCCGCCGGAGATCGGCGACGCCGCCGGCCTGCCGCGGCTGATCGAGGCGTTCGCCAAGCACGGCTACGGCACTGCTCTGATCGAAAAGATCGCCTGGAAGAACTGGGTGAGCATGCTGGAGCGCACGATAGGGTAGTCCGTCCTCGAGGCGGCCTGTCGTTTTTGTGTCCGCGCTGTCGGCGTCAGCCTTTGCGCGGTTTCGCCGCCTTAGCTGAAGCCGCGGATTTGCCTGCAGGCTTCGTAGCCGCCTTTGCCCGTGCCGGCGACTTTTTGGAAGAAGCGATGGACTTCGTCTTTTCGGCATCGATCTCGGTCGCGGCCTGGTGCCAGTGGCGTTCGTGGGCTCCGTCGGGCCTGCCTTCATTTTCCCAGATCGCATGAGCGCGTTTGCGGATACGATCCTGCTTGTCGTCGATCATGGAACAACACCTCTCCGTTCAATGCAGAAATGCGATGACTGACAAAGGGGTTCCGGCGCGCCGCCGAAATGTTCGGCCGCGCCGGCTTGCCCTGATGTTGTAGCATGAACGGGGGCAACCATGAATGGCTGCAGCGGCGCCGGACCCGTGACAGGTTCAGCACAAGGATTGGAGTAGCGGGCGGAGAGCGACGAACCGGAATGAGACTCAAATCTACGTTCGTCGCCCTCCCTATGTCCGAGAACGCGGCTTTCCTAGGCGGCCGGTTGCTCTCCCCGTGCGGTCCGGACCCATTGTTCGATGTCGGCAAGGTTTGCGGGCACCGGCAGCCCGCACTGGGCAAGTTCAGTGTCCAGCTTGAGGGTAATGCCCAGCTTGCCCTGCGCCAAAGCGTCGGCGATGGGGCCGTTCGAAAGCTGGGTCTTGGCATTCTGAAGATCCGACGCCCCCTCGCACAGGTGGACGACGTTACCGCCTGCGCTCCACCACACATGGTCCTCGCCGACGAGTTGTGTCACCACCTGGGACTCGACGACTGCCTGTTCCTGCGACAACGGCTTGAAGTCGATGCCGAGCGCGACCGCCGCGAGCGCGACGACAATGCCGGCAGCGCCTGCTATCCCCTTCTGCTGCTGGTTCATATCCTTGTTGGTGAAGATCAGGATGATCAGCGGCAGGAAAGCCAGAAGCGCAATAAAGGCTCCGAGCTGGTTCTGAATGAAGAACCTCACAGGCTCGTTCCTGGAAGCGGGATCGTGACGATTCGCGCTCTTCCAAAGCTGCGAGCCGATGATCGCGAGTAAGCCAATGACGGCGATGAACCCGAGAAGTGTCCACCACCGCCACTGCGGAAAGCCATGACTGGCGGCCAATTCGTCGAACGACGGCCGCAGCAGCCAGAAGATGGCGACCAATTCGAGTGCAATCGCGACCGCCCACAGCACCAAGGCGATGATCCGCGAACGCGTCGCCTGTGCCTTGGCCGCCGGGGCGGGCGTGAAAATCGGCGCCGAGGCCGGCTCGGCGGTTTCTTTGGTTGTCCTGGCCATGAATCCCTCTCTTCTGCTTGACGCTATTGACCGGCTGCGGAGTCTCCACCGAAGCGATCAGTCATCTCTACAATATTGGCGTCAGGGATGCGACAGCTAGCAGATGAAGGATGGAGTTCGAACTCGGAGCCAAGCCGACGACTGTCCGCTGGCCGGTCAGGCCGAGCATGGGAGCCGTGATCGAAGCGAACTGGTAGCGATAAGGAAACTGGCGGAGAGGGAGGGATTCGAACCCCCGATGGGCTTGCACCCATGCCGCATTTCGAGTGCGGTGCATTCGACCACTCTGCCACCTCTCCGGGGTCGCGGGTCCGCCGTTGCCGGCGCGGCGACTAGATAACGACTGCAAGGCTGGGACACAAGGCCTAATCTGGGCCCAATCTGCCGTTCCGGATCGCCGAACGGGTGCCTTGCCTTGACTCGGGCATGACCTTCGGTTAGGGACGGCGCGCAATCGGCGTGGGAAGCTTTCCGCGCCGCTTGTTTATTGAACCCGCAGACTGACAAAAAGACGGCCGGACCGCCCTGCTCCCCGTGAGACCAGCGATCCGCAAGGCCGACCGAACAGCGAAAGGCAAAAAATGTTCGCAGTCATCAAAACGGGCGGCAAGCAGTATCGCGTTGCCGCCAACGATCTCCTGAAGATCGAAAAAGTCGAAGGCCAGGTCGGCGATATCGTCGAAATCGGCCAGGTTCTGGCGCATGGCGAAGGCGACAACGTCACCTTTGGCGCGCCCTTCGTCAGCGGCGCGCTTGTCACCGCCGAAGTCGTCGAGCAGGGCAAGAATCGCACCGTCATCGCTTTCAAGAAGCGCCGCCGGCAGAATTCCCGCCGCAAGATCGGCCACCGCCAGCTTCTGACCACCGTGCGTATCTCCGAGATCCTGCTGGATGGCGCCAAGCCGTCGAAGAAGGCGGCGGCGAAGCCGGAAGCCAAGGCCGAGGCGAAGGCCGAGAAGACCGAAGCCGCCCCGAAGAAGGCAAAGGCCGCGGAAGCTGACGACAGCACCAAGGCCGCCGCCGCGGCGCCGCTGTTCAAGGCGCCGAAGGGCAAGGGCGACGATCTCACGGTCATCAAGGGCATCGGCCCGGTTGCCGCCAAGGATCTGAACGAGCAGGGTATCACCACTTTCGCCCAGCTTGCCAAGCTCACCGACGCCGACGCCGAGAAGATCGACGCGTCGATGCCGTTCAGCACCGACCAGATCAAGGATTGGCGCGAACAGGCCAGGGAACTGGCAAAATAATTTGTCAGCAACCCTGACCGACCGGACTTGAAACGGAACGCGAACGCGTTCATAAGCATCGCAGGCGCCCGAAGGGGCGCAAAGGAGCAATAAGATGGCACACAAGAAAGCTGGCGGTTCGTCGCGCAACGGTCGCGATTCCGAATCCAAGCGCCTTGGCGTGAAGAAGTTCGGCGGCGAAGCTGTTCGCGCCGGCAACATTATCGTGCGTCAACGCGGCACCAAGTGGCATCCGGGCACCAATGTCGGGCTTGGCAAGGACCACACCATTTTCGCGCTTGAAGCCGGCGCAGTCGCCTTTTCGAAGAAAGCCAACGGCCGAACCTACGTATCGGTCAACCCGATGCAGAAGGCCGCGGAGTAGCCGGTTCCGCACTACAACACCGGCGCCCCATCTCGGGAACCGGTGTCTGGCGCAGCCAGGAAAAGGATCAGGGGAGATGGGTGGCCATCTCCCCTTTTTCTTTGCCTGGAGGACGTCAAATGGTTGCCGAAGCGGAAGACACGGAAGACGAAAGTTACGCGATAGACTGTCCCACGCTCGTCACCGAGCGGCTGGTGATGCGTGCGCCCTGCGAGGCCGACATCGCCGATCTGGTGCAGCTTGCCGACAACCGCCACGTTGCCGAAATGCTGGCGCGGATGCCGCATCCCTACGGCCCTGACGAGGCTCGCGCCTTCCTGGCGGCGGCGCAGGGACGCCGCTCCGGCGTCGCCTACGCGCTGACCCTCAAAAACAGCGGCGCCTTCATCGGCTGCGCAGGGCTCAACACCACAGATCGCGGGCTGGAACTCGGCTACTGGATCGGCGAGCCGTACTGGCGGCAGGGTTATGCGACCGAGGCCGCGCACGCGCTGGTCGACCTCGCCTTCACCCGCACCGGCATACAGGTGCTGCATGCCTCGACGCGGGTGATCAATCCGTCGTCGCGGCGCGTCATCCACAAATGCGGTTTCCAGTATGCCGGTCAGGGCATGCTGAACTCCATCGTCGCGGGGCAGGTGCCGGTGGAGCGTTACAGGCTCGACCGCAAGACCTGGACGTCACTGCGGAACTGGGTGCATTTTTGAGCGATATTACTATGGCAGGGCTACGGAATAGGGATCGCCCCCTCATCCGGCCGCTACGCGGCCACCTTCTCCCCGCTGGGGAGAGGAGGCAATCGCCATCGACCCCTACCTCTCCCCTCGGGGAGAGGGTTGCCGAGCGAAGCGGAGGCTGGGTGAGGGGCGCCCCGTATGCCAGGTCGCTTTGTGGGTGCGTGGAGCGCTATCCCAGTTCCAACCACACCGGCATATGATCGGAGCCGACCGCCTTGCGATCAACCCAATAGCGCTTGAGCGAAGCGGCGAGCGAGGCGCTGGTGAAGATATAGTCGATGCGCTTGTGACGGCTGGCGTCCTCGGGGCGCAGCGGATCGACCCAGGTGACGAGATCGTCGCCGGCCGCATCGAGGCGGACGGCCGCGTCGACGGCGAGGTCGGCCGTCATCGGCATGCCGAATTCGTGGTCCGGCGTGCCGGCCAGCTCGATATATTCCGGCGCGCCATGCAGCATGTTGAAGTCGCCCGCCAGAACAAAAGCCTCCGGCGTTGGCGGTTCCGGCATGCCGATCTCCGACAGGCCGGAAATGCCGCCCCCTTCGAGCGGATAGCCAAGCACGCGCTCGCGCAGGAAGCGGATCTGCCGCGCACGTTCAAGCGGCCCGCGATGGTCGAGATGAATGGAATAGAAGCGAACATAGCCGAGCGGCGTTTCGACCAGCGCTTCCAGCGCGCCGCGCTGGAAATTCATCGCCTCGAAAGAGCGGCTGCGCGGGAGAAGCAGGTTGCGCGACAACTGGATCGGCGTCTTCGACAGGATCATGTTGCCGAACTGGAACGTTGTGGTAACGGCCCGGCCAGCCTTCAGATACGAACCCATATTGGCTTCGAAATTGGCGCCGTAGACAAAAAAGTAATCAGGCAGCGCTTCACCGAGCTCGGCGACCATGTCGCGGCCGCCATTGTTGGGATTGTTGCGGGAAACCTCCTGCAGCGCGATCACATCGGCGCCGCGCACCGCATCGGCGATGCGGGCGATATCGTAGCGCCCATCGAGGCCGATGCCGTACTGGATGTTGTAACTGACCACCCGCATTGCGATATCTCCACCAAAGCGGCGCCAAATCCGCCGTTTCCGCTCTCGCCCTGTGGCGCGCCATAGGATAGAGCACTTTCACGAAATCCTTAGCAGCGGCAACCGCACAGTCCGATGAAATTCCTCGACCAGGCCAAAGTGTATGTGAGATCCGGCGACGGCGGCGCCGGGTCGGTTTCGTTCCGGCGCGAGAAGTTCATCGAATTCGGCGGGCCGGATGGCGGCGATGGCGGCCGCGGGGGGGATGTCTGGCTCGAAGCGGTCGACGGGCTGAACACGCTGATCGACTACCGCTACCAGCAGCATTTCAAGGCAAAGACCGGCGTCCACGGCATGGGCCGCAACATGACCGGCGCCAAGGGCGCCGACGTGACGCTCAAGGTTCCGGCCGGCACGCAGGTCTTTGCCGAGGACAATGAGACGCTGATCTGTGACCTGACCGTGGTCGGTCAGCGCTTCCTGTTGGCCAAGGGCGGCAATGGCGGCTTCGGCAACCAGCATTTCAAGACCTCGACCAATCAGGCGCCGAGGCGGGCGAACCCCGGACTGCCGGGCGACGAAATGAACATCTGGCTGCGGCTGAAGCTGATCGCCGATGCCGGGCTGGTCGGCCTGCCCAATGCCGGCAAGTCCACGTTCCTGGCGGCGGTGACGGCGGCCAAGCCGAAGATCGCCGACTATCCGTTCACGACGCTGCATCCCGGCCTCGGCGTCGCCCGCATCGACGCGCGCGAGTTTGTCATCGCCGACATTCCCGGCCTGATCGAGGGCGCGCATGAGGGCGTCGGCATCGGCGACCGCTTCCTCGGTCATGTCGAGCGCACCCGCGTGCTGTTGCACTTGGTCTCCGCGCAGGAGGAAAATCCGGGCAAGGCCTACAAGACCGTGCGCGGCGAGCTGGAGGCCTATGGCCATGGCCTGGCCGACAAGGCCGAGATCGTGGCGCTCAGCCAGATCGATACGCTGGATGCCGACGAGCGCAAGAAGAAGATCGCATCGCTCAAACGCGCCTGTGGCAGGGCACCCATGCTGCTCTCCGCGGTGACCCGCGAGGGCGTAGAGGCGGTGTTGCGAGCGTTGATGGCGGTGGTCGAGGAAGCGAGGGTCGAGAAAGTGCCGGTCCAGGATGACCGGTGGGTGAAATAACCGTCATGGATACGCTGTCCGGGGCCCCCCTTTCCCTGCGAGCCTACCGCCGCATCACCGTCAAGATCGGTTCCGCGCTGCTGGTCGATCGCGCCAGCGGCCTGAAGCGCGACTGGCTGCGATCGCTGGCCATGGACGTTGGCGAACTCGCGGCCGGCGGCGCGGAAATCCTCGTCGTCTCGTCCGGCGCCATCGCGCTCGGCCGCACCATTCTCGGCCTCGGCAAGAAGGCGTTGAAGCTGGAGGAAAGCCAGGCGGCTGCGGCGGTCGGGCAGATCGCGCTCGCCGGCGCATGGTCAGACGCACTGGGCAGCCAAAAGCTCAAGTCCGGACAAATCCTGCTGACGCTCGGCGATACCGAGGAACGCCGCCGCTATTTGAATGCGCGCGCCACGATTTCGACCCTGCTGAAGATGAAGGCGGTGCCGGTCATCAACGAGAACGACACGGTCGCCACATCGGAAATCCGCTATGGCGACAACGACCGGCTGGCGGCCCGCGTCGCCACCATGATGGGCGCGGATCTGCTGGTGCTGCTTTCCGACATCGACGGTCTTTACACCGCCCCTCCGGCGCGCGACCCGGAAGCCAAATTCATCCCGGTCGTCGACCGCATCACGCCGGACATCGAGGCGATGGCGGGCGCCGCCGCTTCGGAACTGTCGCGCGGCGGCATGCGCACCAAGCTGGACGCCGGCAAGATCGCAACCGCCGCCGGCACGGCGATGATCATCACCGCCGGCACGCGGCTGTCGCCGCTGATGGCGATCGAGCGCGGCGAGCGCCACACCTGGTTCCGCCCCAGCGAGCAGCCGGTCAAGGGCTACAAGACCTGGATAGCCGGGCAACTCGAACCGGCGGGCCGGCTCACCGTCGATGCCGGCGCCGTGGGCGCGCTGTTGTCGGGCAAATCGCTGCTGCCGGCCGGCGTCAAGCTGGTCAGCGGCAGCTTCGGCCGTGGAGACACGGTGGCCATCCTGTCGCCCGAGGGCCGCGAGATCGCGCGCGGGCTGGTTGCCTACGACGCCGCCGATGCCGTAAGGATCGCAGGCTTGAAGACGGCCGAAATCGAAACCGTGCTCGGCTATGAGGCGCGCTCCGCAATGATCCACCGCGACGATCTCGTGGTGAACCATGCCGGCCGTGCCGGACAGACAAGCGAAGGATGAGCCATGCTGAAACTGCATGAAAAATCCCCGAACGATACCGCGGCGCTTATGGCCGATCTCGGCCAGCGAGCCCGCGCTGCCGCGCGGCCACTGGCTGTCGCCACCACGCAATCCAAGAACACGGCGCTGGTCGCCATGGCTGACGCGCTGATGCGCAATCAGGCGGAAATCCTTCTGGCGAACGCCATCGACATGAAGAATGGCGAGGAGGCGGGCCTGGCTGGCTCGTTCCTGGACAGGCTGAAGCTCGATCCGGCGCGCATCCGCGCCATGGCGGATGGCGTGCGCGCCGTGGCGGCCCTGCCTGACCCCGTTGGCAATGTGATCGCGGCATGGGACCGGCCGAACGGGCTCCATATCGAGCGTGTGCGCACGCCGCTCGGCGTCATCGGCGTGATCTATGAAAGCCGTCCCAATGTGACGGCGGACGCCGGCGCCCTCTGCCTCAAGGCGGGAAACCCGGTGATCCTGCGCGGCGGCTCGGACTCGATCAATTCATCCGCCGCCATTCATTCCTGCCTGGTGGAAGGGTTGAAAGCCGCCGGCATTCCCGAGGACGCGATCCAACTGGTGCCGGTGACCGACCGCGCCGCCGTCGGCGAAATGCTGAAGGGCCTTTCCGGCAATATCGACGTCATCGTGCCGCGCGGCGGCCGCAGCCTGGTCGAGCGCGTGCAGACCGAGGCGCGCGTCCCGGTGTTCGCCCATCTCGAAGGCATCTGCCATCTCTATATCGACAAATCCGCGAAGCTGGAGATGGCGAAGGAGATCGCCGTCAACGCCAAGATGCGCCGGACCGGCGTCTGCGGGGCGGCCGAGACACTGCTGGTCGACCGCGCCGTCGCCTCGACGCATCTGGTGCCGATCCTGGAGGCGCTGCGTGAAGCCGGCTGCGAGATCCATGCCGACGCCGAGGTGCTCGGGGCCTTTGCCGATGCAAGCCCGGCGACCGACGCCGACTGGATCACCGAATATCTCGACGCCATCATCGCGGTGAAGCTGGTAGACGGCGTCGGCGAAGCGATCGGGCACATCGAGACCTTCTCCTCGCATCACACCGAGGCGATCGTCGCCGAGGATGAAAAAGCCGTGGAGCGCTTCTTCAACGAAATCGATTCGGCGATCCTGCTCGCCAATGCCTCGACGCAGTTCGCCGATGGCGGCGAGTTCGGCATGGGCGCCGAGATCGGCATCGCCACCGGCAAGATGCATGCGCGCGGACCGGTCGGCGTCGAGCAACTCACCTCGTTCAAGTACCG
This sequence comes from Mesorhizobium sp. BE184, assembly GCF_031457045.1. Classification (NCBI taxonomy): domain Bacteria; kingdom Pseudomonadati; phylum Pseudomonadota; class Alphaproteobacteria; order Hyphomicrobiales; family Phyllobacteriaceae; genus Mesorhizobium; species Mesorhizobium sp. BE184. The sequence continues at coordinate 734,985 of NZ_JAVDVU010000002.1, read as the reverse complement.
AGTGCGGGGCAGCGGGCAGGTGCGGGCGTAGTTGCCTGTCCGGCCTGTTGTGCTATATTGTGTACATGGGAACACAATCCGAGACCGTCACCGTTCGCCTCGACAGCGCGACCAAGTCCCGCCTCGAGGAACTGGCGCAGCACACACGGCGAACAAAGTCCTTCCTGGCCGGTGAGGCCATAGCCAACTATGTCGAGCGCGAACTTGCGATCGTCCAGGGCATCAAGCGGGGGCTGGCTGATATAGAGGCAGGCAGGACCGTTCCCCATGAAGAGGCAATGAAGCGCCTGCGTGCAACGATCGATCGCGTCCAAAAGCGTTGATGCCGCGCGTGGGCTGGTCGCGCGATGCGTTAGACGACCTCGACGAGGCGATCGCCCATATCGGATTCGATGCGCCCAAGTCGGCGCATCTGGTCCTCGACAGGATTGAGGCAGCTGTCGATCTCTTGGCTGAAACGCCGGCGGGCCGCATGGGGCGGGTAAGCGGAACCTATGAATGGCATGTTCGACAGACACCCTACATCATCGCCTACTCCCTGACGGATGAGACGCTCAATATCTTGCGCGTCATCCACGGCGCACGCGATTGGCCCGAAGGCGAGTGGCCGGCCGAATGATTTCTCATGACGTTCCTGATCACTACCTTCGCATGCCTTACGTCGAGAAGGGCATGCAGGTCGGTCTGTTCGGCGGTTCGTTCAACCCGCCGCATGCCGGTCACGCGCTGGTGGCCGAGATCGCATTGCGGCGGCTGGCGCTCGACCAGCTCTGGTGGATGGTAACGCCCGGCAATCCGCTGAAATCGACGCGGGAACTGGCGCCGCTCGCGGAGCGCATCGAGGGATCGAAAAAGATCGCCGAGGACCCGCGCATCAAGGTCACGGCCTTCGAGGCGGCGCATCATGTTCGCTTCACCGCCGACACGCTCGAACTGGTGCGCGCGAAGAATCCCGGTGTCGAGTTCGTCTGGATCATGGGGGCGGATTCGCTGCGCGATTTCCATCGCTGGCAACGCTGGCGCCAGATCATGCTGACGTTTCCAATTGCCGTCATAGACCGGCCGGGCGCGACATTGTCGTTCCTGTCCTCGGTGGTCGCCAAGACCTTCGACTATGCCCGGGTCGACGAGGGGGACGCTCCGCTGCTTGCCCGCATGAAAGCGCCGGCCTGGACCTTCATCCACGGGCCGCGCTCGTCGCTGTCGTCCACCGCCATCCGGCAAGCGGCAAAGGCCTGAACTGCCGGACTAGGTTCCGGGTTTCATTTCCCGATAGACCACTTCCTGCTGCGGGAAGGGTATTGAGATACCTTCCATGTCGAACCGTTCTTTGGCGAGCTTGGTGAGGCTGAGCTTGGTGGCGAAGAAATCCGCCGCCGAGGTCCAGTACCGCAGCGTGATGCCGACCGAGCTGTCGCCCAGCGTCGATACGAAGGCACTGGCCGCTGGATCAGACCGCACCCGCTTGTCCGCCCTGGCCAGGTCAAGCAGCGTCTCCTGGGCGTGGTCGATGTTGTCGCTGTAGGCGATGCCGATGACGATGTCGTTGCGCCGAACGCCGTTGCGATTGAAGTTGCGCACCGGCGTGTTCCACAGCGTTGAATTGGGCGCCAGGATGTAGATGCCGTCCAGCGCCCGCAGCCGGGTGGCGAACAGGCCGATTTCCTCCACCGTTCCCGCCACCGAACCGATCTCGACATATTCGCCGATGCGGATCGGGCGCAGCGCCAGAAGCATGATGCCGGCGGCAATGTTCTGCAGCGTTCCCTGCAGGGCGAGGCCGATGGCAAGCCCGATGGCGCCGACCGCGGCGATGATCGACGCCGTCTGCACGCCGAACTGGCCGAGCACCATGATGAAAACGAGGATCAGGATCGCATAGCGGACCATCTTGGAAAAGAAGTGCCGCAAGGTGGCGTCGAAGCCGCTGATATGGCCGAGCCCGGCGAAAGTTGAGCGTTCGGCGACACCCGCGAGCAGATAGCCGGCAACCATGAGAACAATCGCACCGAGGGCGGAAAACGAATAGGAAACAATGAGCGTGCTCAGTTGAGCGAGGCCGGCTTGGATGGTGACAAGGGCACCTTGAGCATCGATAGCCATGGCGGCGGTCCAGTTATTCGGAACTTGCATAACCCTCGCGTTTTGCCTCGGTTCCGAACTTTTCTTCCGCCCGGATGCGGGAACCGGAACGGAACGGCGCCATGGGCGTTGCTGGCACAGCGGAAGGTCCGTCTTGAAACTGCCATGCGACTCTGCCTATCTAGGTGACATCACCTGCGTCGCCTGGTGATTTGGTTGTTCTTGCTGCGAAAGGAAAGACACTGAGAACAGCACTGCGGAAGAAGGCCGACATCATGCCTTCGCCGGCCGGGATAAGCGTTGCCGATGCTTCGTCCCGCGCCATTGAAACAGTCCTTGCCAGTCTGGAAGACTCCAAGGCCGAAAACATCGTCTCGATCGACATTCAGGGAAAATCGACCCTCGGTGACTACATGGTCGTCGCCTCGGGCCGGTCGCACCGCCATGTCGCGGCTGTCGCCGATCATCTTCTCAAGGCGCTCAAGGATGCCGGTCTCGGCACTGCGCGCGTCGAGGGGCTGGCCAGCGCGGATTGGGTGCTGATCGATTCCGGCGATATCATCGTCCACGTCTTCCGCCCGGAGGTCCGCGAATTCTACAACATCGAGAAGATGTGGCAGGCGCCGGATCTCGACGACGAGACGATCCACTAGTTCGTTCTCGGACGTGCTCGGGCTTCGGCCCGTTGAGGCAGGGATGAAGATTACCGTACATGCCGTGGGCCGCATGAAGACCGGCCCCGAGAGAGAGCTCGCCGACCGCTACTTCGAGCGTTTCGCCAGAAGCGGTCCCGGCATCGGGCTCGAATTTTCCAATATTGTCGAAATTCCGGAAAGCCGCGCGCAGACTGCAAGTGAGCGCCGGCGTGACGAGGGCAGGGCGTTGCAGTCGCATCTCCAGTCCGGGACCGCGCTTGTGCTGCTCGATGAACGCGGGAAGGCTTTCACTTCCGAGGATTTCGCCGGACGGATCGGCCTGTTGCGGGATGGCGGACGCAAGGAGATGGTCATTGCCATCGGCGGCGCCGACGGACACGACCAGTCGCTGCGCGACCAGGCGGAGATGACCGTCTCCTTCGGCAGCATGACCTGGCCGCACCAGTTGGTGCGGGTGATGCTGGCCGAACAGCTTTATCGCGCCGCGACGATCCTTTCGGGCCATCCCTATCACCGCGGCTAGGGCCTCAATCCGGCTGGGTTTACCGACGGCCGATTCCGATTTTTGCCCCATTGATGCCCCAGTGTCGGATGGCCACAGCGATATGGTTGATGCTTCGTTAACGAACCCCCGAATAGAATTGGACCGAATGGCTGAACGGGTGAAATCGAGCGCGGGTTTCCGGCATGCCCGCCGTGGAATCGCGGCGGCTTTGCTGTCGTCTTTGCTCGTCGGGGTGGCCCATGGACAGAGCGCCTCTGCCGTCACTCCTGATTCGGACCAGAGCCGGACCGAATATGAGCGCATTTCCAACGAGATCACGCTGTCGGCCGAGCGGCGGGCGAAGCTCGCGGCCGAGATCGCCACCGTCCGCAAGGACCGCACCTCGATCACGGCGGCGCTCATCCAGTCGGCGAAGACCGAACAGAAGCTCGGCCAGGACATCGAGGACATCGGCGCCAAGCTGGAAGGCTTCAAGGGCCAGGAACAGATCATCCGCAAATCCCTGGCCGCCCGGCGCGACGTGCTGGCGGAGGTGCTGGGCGCCCTGCAGCGCATCGGCCTCAATCCGCCGCCGGCGCTGCTGGTCAAACCCGAAGACGCCCTTTCATCGGTGCGCAGCGCCATCCTGCTTGGCGCGGTTGTGCCGGAGATGCGCCACCAGACCGAAGTGCTCGCGGCCGATCTGGCCGAACTGTCACGCATAACCGCTTCGATCGAATCGGAGCGCGGCAAGCTGACGGCGGCCATCGGCGAGCAGGCCGCCGAGAAGCAGAAGCTGACGTTGCTGCTGGAAGCCAAGCGCAAGGCGCAGGCGGAAACCGAACAGGCGCTGGCGCAAGAGCAGCAAACGGCGCAGCAACTGGCCGCCAAAGCCGCCAGTCTGAAGGACCTTATCGGCTCGCTGGAGGCGGAGGCCGACAAGACCCGCAAGGCAGCCGACGCCGCGAGGCGCGAGGCCGAAGCCAGGGCCAACAGCGAAGCCGAACTGGCCGCCCTGCCGGTGCCGGAAGCCAATCAGCTGGCCGAATCGGTCCCGTTTTCAGCCCTGGTCGGGCAGGTCGCGCTGCCGGCGACGGGCATGATGAAGCGGCGATTCGGCGGCAGTGACGGTAACGGCGGCGTGATGCAAGGCGACACGCTCGCGACACAATCGAACGCCATCGTCACCGCTCCGGCGGATGGAAATGTTCTTTATGCGGGGCCTTTTCGCTCTTATGGTCAACTCTTGATCCTGGATGCCGGGGGCGGCTATCATGTCGTTCTGGCGGGGATGAGCAGATTGAATGTCGCGTCCGGCCAATCCGTGCTTGCAGGCGAGCCGGTCGGAGCGATGGGCGAGGCCAGGGTGGCAAGCACCGCGGCATCGTCGAATGGAAATGTCACGCCGGAACTTTACATAGAGTTCCGCAAGGATGGAAAACCCGTCGATCCGACCCCGTGGTGGGCGGGCCGCTTTTCTGGAAGGACCTGAAATGATGCGGAAAGTGTCGCTCTTGCTTGCCGGTGCGCTGATGGGCGCATCCGCCATGAGCCTTGTCTATGGCGCGCCCGGCTCCACTGCGAACGCCGCGGGCTCGGAAACCTACAAGCAACTGGCGATTTTCGGCGATATCTTCGAGCGCGTCCGGGCCCAGTATGTGACGCCACCCGATGACAAATCGCTCGTCGAGAACGCCATCAACGGTATGCTCACCTCGCTCGATCCGCATTCGTCCTACATGAATGCCGAGGCCGCGCAGGACATGCGCGTGCAGACGAAGGGCGAATTCGGCGGCCTCGGGATCGAGGTCACCATGGAAAACGATCTCGTCAAGGTCATCACCCCGATCGACGATACGCCGGCCGCCAAGGCGGGCGTTCTGGCTGGCGACTACATCGCCAAGATCGAAGGCCAGGAAGTCCGGGGCCTTACCCTCAACGATGCCGTCGAGAAGATGCGCGGACCGGTCTCCACGCCAATCAAGCTTACCATCCTGCGCCAGGGCGCCGACAAGCCGATCGAGATCACCGTGGTGCGCGACATCATCAAGGTCAAGGCGGTGAAGTTCCGGGTCGATAACAATGTCGGCTACATGAAGATCACCTCGTTCACCGAAAAGACCTATGACGATCTGCAGAACGCCATCAGCACCATCAAGAAGCAGGTGCCGAACGACAAGCTGAAGGGCTATGTGCTCGACCTGCGGCTCAATCCGGGCGGTCTGCTCGACCAGGCGGTCAGCGTGTCTGACTCGTTCCTCGACCGTGGCGAGATCGTTTCGACGCGCGGCCGCGACCCGAAGGACGTCACCCGCTTCGACGCCCGCGCCGGAGACGACATAGACGGCAAGCCGCTGGTCGTCCTGGTCAATGGCGGATCGGCGAGCGCTTCCGAGATCGTCGCCGGTGCGTTGCAGGATTTGCGTCGCGCCACCGTTGTCGGCACGCAGTCGTTCGGCAAGGGCTCGGTACAGACCATCATCCCGCTCGGCGAAAATGGCGCGCTCAGGCTGACGACGGCGCTCTACTACACGCCGTCGGGCAAATCGATCCAGGGCAAGGGGATCACGCCCGACATCAAGGTCGACCAGCCGCTGCCGGAAGAGCTCCAGGGCCGCGACCTGACGCGCGGCGAATCCGATCTCAAGGGCCATATCAAGGGCGCCGAAGAGAGCGACAAGGGTTCGGGTTCCGCCGCCTATGTGCCGCCGGAACCGAAGGACGACCTGCAACTGATCTATGCCGAGCAGCTGCTGCGCGGCGAAAAGACCGATCCGGCCTTCCCTCCCAATCCGGACAAGGCCGTCATGAACCAATAGGTCTGGCTGTCAGATCACGAGAATGCCATCCTGCCGGGGCCGCGAGGTTCCGGCAGTTTGATTCGGAAACCGCTGCAGGGGTTGCGGCTTGGCTCAGTCCATCAAGGAAATCGAACGCCCGCTGGGGCAAGACAGGCGGCCCGACGTTCCGGGACGCCGCTTCGGCATGGGCGTGAAGCAGATTGCCGGGCTCGTCGCGATGCTGGTGCTGGTGGGTATTTCCGGCGCCATCGCTCTGCGCGACAAGCCTTTTCGCAAGGCAGAAGAAATCGCCGCGGTGAAGCCGGCGCCATCACCCGCGTTGCAAACCAAGCCCGAGCCCACCGCTTCCAAACCGGCCGATCCGGCGTCCCTCGCCGCTGCCAGGCCGGATGGTCCGCAGATCATTCATGTGCAACCCACCGATACTGGTGGGGCAGCGGGCATCACTGTCCGCGATCCATCGGCTCTCGGCCAGAACCTGGCGACCGCGCATATGCCCGACAGGGCGCTGATCGAAGACAGCGCTACCGGCCCGCTGCCGATCCGGGCCGCTGATGGGCGCAGGCCGTTCGATGTCTATGCGCGGCCATGGTCGGGCGGACGCGGCGCGAGGGTCGCCATCGTGATCGGCGGGCTTGCCGTTTCGCAAACCGGCACCCAGGCGGCCATCACCAAGCTGCCGGCGGAAGTGACGCTGGCCTTCGCACCACAGGGCAACAGCATCGGCCGCTGGATGCAGGAGGCGCGCCGACGCGGCCACGAGATCGTCATGCAGATCCCGCTGGAGCCGTTCGATTATCCGAACGTCAATCCGGGCCGCAACACGCTGACCGTCGATGCCGACGCCGACGAAAACCTGAAGAATTTGCGCTGGGCGCTGTCGCGCACCACCAACTACACCGCTGTTATGAATTACATGGGCGCTCGCTTTGCCACCGACGCCGGCGCCATGGAACCGATCATCGCCGAGCTCGGCAAGCGCGGGCTTGGCTATCTCGATGACGGTTCGACCGCCCGCAGCGTTGCCTCGGAAATTGCGCTCAAGGAAGGCGTGCCGCTGGCGATCGGCGATACGACCATCGACGCCGTTCAGGATCGCGGGTCGATCCTGAAGAAGCTCGACCAGCTGGAAGCGACGGCCCGCGCCAAGGGCTTTGCCATTGGCATTGGTTCGGCTTTCAATGTCACGGTCGACGCCGTCGACGCCTGGGCCGACGAGGCGAAAAAGCGCGGCATCGAGATCGTGCCGATCTCGGCGGTCGCGACCGACCCTCAGCGCCGATAGACTTCCCTTCGCACGGAACCGTGAATGCCCATGCAGGGGCCGCCACGCCGCTGCCCTGTGCATCCTTGCAACAAAGCCCTATGTTTAGGCGGAACCAGACCTGCAACAGCCGAGACGGCAGGAGACCGACATGGACACTCATACCTATCCCGTGACCCGAAGCGACGCCGAATGGCGGGCAAAGCTTTCGCCGGAGCAATATGCCGTCATGCGCGGCCATGGCACGGAACGGCCGGGAAGCTGTGCCCTGCTCCACGAAAAGCGCGCCGGCACCTTCAAATGCGTCGGCTGCGATCAGCCGCTGTTCGAATCCAAGCTGAAATTCGAAAGCGGCACCGGCTGGCCGAGCTTCAACGATCCGGTCCCCGGCTCGATCGAAACCACCGTCGACCGTTCATATGGGATGACGCGCACCGAGGTTCACTGTGCCACCTGTGGCAGCCATCTCGGCCATGTGTTCGAGGATGGCCCGCCGCCCACCGGCCTGCGCTATTGCATCAACGGCGTGGCGCTGGACTTCGAGCCGGCGGCCTGACCTGAGGCAAGTTGAAGCGCCGGTTTTCGTCGGCGCTCGATGCCCTCCACTATAAACCGACTGTCCGGTGGGATCCCACTGCCGTCCACCGGCGGAGCTGTCCCGCGATCGATCCAGGCCTTGGAATGCAAAAGAGCGACTATTGTATGTTGACATAAAGATGTCTTTATATGACTTAGAGTCGTTTGCAGAACAATGGGTGTCGCGATGTCGGCTATGGATGAACTCTTTGGCGAGACGGCCCTCCGGCAGGACGGAGAGGTTTTTGCCGCTCTGGCTGCGGCTGCGCGCGAACGCATCCTTATCCTCGACGGCGCCATGGGCACGCAGATCCAGGGTCTCGGTTTTGATGAAGATCATTTCCGGGGCGACAAGTTCGCCGGGTGCGCCTGCCATCAGCAGGGCAACAACGACCTTCTGATCCTGTCGCAACCCAAGGCGATCGAGGACATCCACTACGCCTATGCCAGGGCGGGCGCCGACATCGTCGAGACCAACACCTTCTCCTCCACCTCCATTGCCCAGGCCGATTACGCGATGGAGGACATGGTTTATGAGCTGAACCGCGATGGCGCCCGGCTCGCCAAGCGCGCGATCCGCCGGGCCGAGCAGGAAGACGGCCGCCGCCGGTTCGTCGCCGGCGCGCTGGGGCCGACCAACCGCACCGCCTCCATCTCGCCCGATGTCAACAATCCGGGCTACCGCGCGACCTCCTTCGACGATCTGCGCCTCGCCTATGGCGAGCAGCTGCGCGGTCTGATCGATGGCGGTTCGGACCTGATCCTGATCGAGACGATCTTCGACACGCTGAACGCCAAGGCGGCGATCTTTGCCTGCGAGGAGATTTTCGCCGAGAAAGGCGTTCGCCTGCCAGTGATGATCTCCGGCACCATCACCGATCTGTCCGGCCGTACGCTGTCAGGTCAGACGCCGACGGCGTTCTGGCATTCGGTGCGCCATGCCAAACCCTTCACCATAGGCCTCAACTGCGCGCTCGGCGCCGCCGCCATGCGGCCGCATCTGGCGGAGCTCTCGGGCGTCGCCGACACCCTTGTCTGCGCCTATCCGAACGCCGGCCTGCCCAACGCCTTCGGCCAGTATGACGAGACACCGGATTTCATGGCGCGTCAGGTCGAGGATTTCGCACGCGAAGGCCTGGTCAACATCGTCGGCGGCTGCTGCGGCTCGACCCCCGAGCACATCGCCGCCATTGCGCAGGCGGTGTCGAAGCACGAGCCACGCAAGCCGGCTGCCCGAACGCCGCTGATGAAGCTTTCCGGCCTTGAGCCGTTCACGCTCACCGAGGACATTCCCTTCGTCAATGTCGGCGAGCGCACCAACGTCACCGGCTCGGCGAAGTTCAGGAAGCTGATCACCGCAGGCGACTATGCGGCCGCGCTCGACGTCGCACGCGACCAGGTCGCCAATGGCGCGCAGATCATCGACATCAACATGGACGAGGGTCTGATCGACTCGCAAAAGGCGATGGTCGAATATCTGAATCTCGTGGCTGCCGAGCCCGACATCGCCACCGTTCCGGTGATGATCGACAGTTCCAAATGGGAGGTCATCGAAGCCGGCCTCAAATGCGTGCAGGGCAAGCCGATCGTCAATTCGATCTCCATGAAGGAGGGCGAGGAGGCCTTCCTGCACCATGCAAGGCTTTGCCGGATGTACGGTGCGGCCGTCGTCGTCATGGCGTTCGACGAGCAGGGCCAGGCGGATACGAAGGCGCGCAAGGTTGAAATCTGCACCCGCGCCTACAAGCTGCTGACCGAGCAGGCGGGCTTCGCGCCGGAAGACATCATCTTCGACCCGAACGTGTTCGCCGTCGCCACGGGCATCGAGGAACATGACAATTACGGCGTCGATTTCATCGAGGCCACCGGCGAGATCACCGCCACGCTTCCGCACGTCCACATCTCGGGCGGCGTCTCCAATCTTTCGTTCTCGTTCCGGGGCAACGAACCGGTGCGCGAGGCGATGCACGCCGTGTTCCTCTACCATGCCATCCAGCGCGGCATGGATATGGGCATCGTCAATGCCGGCCAGCTCGCCGTCTACGACACGATCGAGCCGGATCTGCGCGAGGCCTGCGAGGACGTGGTGCTCAACCGCGCGCCGAAAGCCGGGGGCACCGCGACCGAGCGCCTGCTGGAAATCGCCGAGCGCTTCAAGGGCACGGCCGGCAAGGAAGCCAAGGAACGCGACCTCGCCTGGCGCGAATGGCCGGTCGAGCAGCGGATTTCTCATGCCCTCGTCAACGGCATCACCGAGTTCATCGACGCCGATACCGATGAGGCGCGACTTGCCGCCGAGCGCCCGCTGCATGTCATCGAAGGCCCGCTGATGGCCGGCATGAATGTCGTCGGCGACCTGTTCGGCGCCGGCAAGATGTTCCTGCCGCAGGTGGTGAAGTCGGCCCGTGTGATGAAACAGGCGGTGGCCGGGCTGCTGCCGCACATGGAGGCCGAGAAGCTCGCCAACGCTGCTGCGGGCATCGAAAATGGCGAGCGCAAGACTGCCGGCAAGATTCTGATGGCGACCGTGAAAGGCGATGTCCACGACATCGGCAAGAACATCGTCGGCGTCGTGCTCGCCTGTAACAATTACGAGATCATCGACCTCGGCGTCATGGTGCCGGCCACCAAAATCCTGCAGACCGCCAGGGACGAGAAGGTCGACATCATCGGCCTGTCCGGCCTGATCACGCCATCGCTCGACGAAATGGTGCATATGGCGTCGGAGATGGAACGGGAAGGGTTCGACATCCCGCTGCTGATCGGCGGAGCGACGACCAGCCGCGTTCACACGGCGGTCAAGATCCATCCTCGGTATTCGAAAGGCCAGACTGTCTATGTGACGGACGCCAGCCGTGCGGTCGGCGTCGTTTCCAACCTTTTGTCGCAGGATGTGAAGCCCGGTTACGTCGAGACGATTCAGGCTGAATACCAGAAGGTCGCCGACGCCCATCACCGGTCGGAAGCCGACAAGCAACGTCTGCCTTTGGCCAAGGCGCGGGCGAATTCCCACAAGGTCGACTGGCCGGCCTATACACCGCCCAAGCCATCCTTCCTTGGGACACGCGTGTTCGAGACCTGGGACCTGGCCGAACTCGCCCGCTACATCGACTGGACGCCGTTCTTCCAGACCTGGGAACTGAAGGGCCGCTATCCGAAAATCCTCGACGACGAGAAGCAGGGGCAGGCGGCACGTCAGCTCTTCGAGGATGCGCAGGCGATGCTTGCGAAGATCATCGAGGAGAAATGGTTCGCGCCCAAGGCGGTAATCGGCTTCTGGCCTGCCAATGCCGTCGGCGACGACATCCGCCTGTTCACCGACGAAAGCCGGTCCGAGGAACTGGCGACCTTCTTCACCTTGCGCCAGCAGCTGACCAAGCGCGACGGCAAGCCGAATGTCGCGCTCGCCGATTTCGTCGCGCCGATGGACAGCGGCAAGCCGGACTATATCGGCGGCTTCGTCGTGACGGCCGGCATCGAGGAAGTCGCCATCGCCGAACGCTTCGAGCGCGCCAACGACGATTATTCCTCGATCATGGTCAAGGCGCTCGCCGACCGCTTCGCCGAGGCCTTTGCCGAGCGCATGCACGAGCAGGTCCGCAAGGAGTTGTGGGGCTACGCCCCGGATGAAAGCTTGACGCCTGACGAACTGATTGGCGAACCCTACCAGGGCATCCGCCCGGCGCCCGGCTATCCGGCGCAGCCCGACCATACCGAGAAGGTGACGCTGTTCAAGCTGCTCGACGCTGAGAACAAGGCCGGCGTCACCCTGACTGAGAGCATGGCCATGTGGCCCGGCTCCTCCGTGTCCGGCATCTACCTGTCGCACCCGGAGAGCTATTATTTCGGCGTCGCCAAGGTCGAACGCGACCAGGTCGAAGACTATGCGGCGCGCAAGGATATGCGCGTCGCCGATGTCGAACGCTGGCTCGGCCCCATCCTCAACTACGTGCCTGCTCCCTTGGTAGAAGCGGCGGAATAGTCGCCGGGGCGCTCTATTTGACGAACGCCTTGCCAAGCCCCATGGCGCGCTCGACGATCATGATGACGCCGAGGGTCAAGAGGATCAGCAGGACGGATGCGGCGGCGACCAGCGGGTCGGCCTGGTTGAACACGTAATTGTAGAGTTCCACGGGCAGCGTGCTGATGCGCGGGCCGGTCAGGAACAGCGTGATCACCACTTCGTCGAAACTGACGAGGAAGCAGAGCGCGGATGCCGCGACAATGCCGGGCGTCAGCATCGGCAGGGTGACGCGGAAGAAGACCGTCAGCGGTTTCGCGCCCAATGTCCGGGCGGCTTCCTCGCAGGCGCGGTCCTGCGTGCCCAGCGAAACCGCCAGCACGCGCAGCGCATAGGGCAGTGTCACCACCAGATGGGCAAGCACCAGCCCTTGCATCGTCGCCAGCAGGCCGAAGGAAGCAAAGACGATCAGGATTGCCAAGCCGAGCACGATCGTCGGCAGAAGCAGTGGCGCGGTGAACAGGTTGAACAGGAACTCCTTGCCGAAGAAACTGGTCCGCGTCATCGTCCAGGCGGCGGGCACCGCGATGACGATGGACAGGATGGTGACGACGACAGCCAGCGTCAGGCTGGTCCAGAACGCCTTCAGCATGACGGTGTTTTGGAACAGGGCCGTATACCAGCGGGTCGACCAGAAGCTGGGCGGAAACTGCAGCACCTGATCGCCGGAGAAGGAGATCGGGAAGACCAGGATCACCGGCGCCAGGAGATAGAGGAACAGCACCAGCACGAGGACGCGCATCGGCCACGAGGTCTTGTGGATTTCCATCATGACCTCCTCAATCCAGCCGCCGCAGCACGACGGAATAGGCCCAGAGCGCCGCGCCGAAGACGATCAGGACCAGGATCGACAGGGTCGAGGCCAGCGGCCAGTTCAGGGTGACGATGGCCTGGTCGTAGATTTCCGTGGCCAGCAGGAAGACGCGGCCGCCGCCCATCAGCTTGGGCGTGATGAAGGACGAAACGGCCAGCACGAAGCAAAGGAGGCAGCCAAGCGCGATGCCGGGCAGCGTCAATGGCAGGATGATCTTCCAGAATGTCCGCGAAGGGGTCGCCCCAAGCGTGCGCGCTGCCTCCTCGACGCGCGGATCGAGCCGTCCGAAGCCGGCCATCAGCGCCAGGATCATATAGGGCATGAGGATCTCGGTCAGGCCGATGAAAACGCCCTTGATGTTGAACATCAGGCTCGGCGCCGGCAGTCCGACATACCTCAGGAAGCTCAGCACCGGCCCGTTGTCGGTCAAAAGCGCGATCCAGCCATAGGTGCGCACGACCGCCGAAGTCAGCAGTGGCGAGATCACCAGTACGGTCAGGAAAGTCTTCCACGACCCGGTCGATCGATGAAGATAGAGCGCGATCGGATAGGAGACGACGAGCGTCGTCAGCGTGATCGCCAGGCTGATCCATACCGAATTGAAGATGAGTTCGAGGTAGAACGGATCGCGCAGCAGGCCGGTCCAGTTCTCCCAGGTGAAGACATTGGCGATGCCGCCGCCGGCGGTCGACTGGTTGAAGGAATAGCGCGCCAGGTTAAGCACCGGCAGGATGAAGCCGATCGCATTGATCAGCGCGATCGGAAGAAGCAGCACGATGGCCAGCTCGCCGGAGCGCCAAACGCGAGGAGCCGTTGCGGATGCGGCGTTCATTGGTCTTTGTCCGGATAGACCAGCGTGTCCCCGGCCGACCAGGCGAGGCTCACCGTGTCGCCCACCGCGAAGGGGGGTGCGATGCGACGCGTCGCTTCCTCGATCATGATCTCATCGCCGCCGACGCGCACGCCATATTGGACAAGATCGCCGATGAAGGTCACGCTGGCGATCTCGCCTTGCACGAGGTTGCTGCCTTCAACTGCCTTGCCTGCGCCGGCAGGCTGCATGGCGATGCGATGCGGCCTGACCAGAACCTCCACCTTGCCCGGTTCAAGCTTTGCGGAACTGGTCAGTTGCTGCCCGGCCGCGCTCAGGTTCCCCTGCGCATCGACAGTGCCTTTCAGCCGGTTCGTCCGCCCGACGAAATTGGCGACGAAGGCGGTCGCCGGCTTTTCGTAGATTTCGGTCGGCGTGCCGAACTGCTCCACCCGTCCGTTGCGCATGACGACGATCCGATCGCACATCGACAAGGCCTCGACCTGGTCGTGGGTGACGAAGACGGCGGTGATGCCGCTCGCCTGCTGCAACGCCCTGATCTGCACGCGCATCTCGTCGCGCAGCTTGGCGTCGAGATTGGACAGCGGCTCGTCGAGAAGCAGGATGGAGGGCTGGATGACCAGCGCCCGCGCCAGTGCCACCCGCTGCTGCTGGCCGCCCGACAATTCCTTCGGCTTGCGCCCGGCCAGATGGCCGAGCTGGACCATGTCGAGCGCCGCCCTGGTGCGGGCGGCAATCTCGCCGGCGGCGAGATTGCGCATCTTGAGGCCGAACTGGACGTTGCGGCTTACATCCATGTGCGGGAACAGGGCATAGCTCTGGAAAACCATGCCCATGTCGCGGTCGTGGATTGGCAGCGCTGTGATGTCACGGCCGCCGACATGGATGCGGCCGTGCGAAGGCGTGATCAGGCCCGCGATCATCCTGAGCGTGGTGGTCTTGCCGCAGCCCGAAGGGCCGAGGAAGGCGACCATCTCGCCCTTGCGGACCGACAGGTCGAGCGAGGGGATGACATTGACGGAGCCGAAGCTCACGCCAATGTTCTCCAGTCTGAGATGATCTTCCTTGGCGGTCGAAACGGTCACGGCAATCTCCCTTTGCCCGGATCGTGAACCAACCGGAATCAACGGCTGAGCGGAATAATGCGCCGGCGCCACTGCTCGGTGATGGCATCCCGGATCTTTGCCACCTCAAGCCAGTTGATGTCGATCATCTGGTCCATCGAGCCCGCCGCCGTCCGCTCGATCGCTTCCTTGGAGATCAGCGGCGCTGCCTTCGAATTGGTCGGCGCGTAGAACATCGCCTGGGTAAAGGCAGCCTGGGCTTCCGGGCTCAGCGCATAGTCGACGAACTTCTTGGCGCTTTCGCTGGCAGGGCCGCCCTTGACCAGACCGATGACGTTGATCTGGAAGCCGCTGCCTTCCTTCGGCAAAACTACGCCGAGCTTGCCGCCGGACAGGTCGGCATAGACCTGGGCGCGGGCATTCCAGCCGATGCCGATCGAGGCCGTGCCGCTGGAGATCGGCTGGTAGACATCGGGACGCGGGTCCCAGGTCTGCACATTGGGCGCCAGTGCTTCGAGCTTCTTGAGGCCGGGTTCCACCGTCTCGGTATAGTTGGTTCCGCCGGCCATCTTGTTGGCGATGATGGTAAGCGTCGTGCCCTGGATGTCCGGCACCGCCGGGATCGAAACCTGCTTGGCGTAGGTCTTGTCCCACAGGGCTTCCCACGAGGTCGGCGCCTGCTTGATCTTGCCGGTGTTGTAGAGAAGCACGAGGTTGTCAAAGGTGACGCCGACGGCGTTGACGCCGGCAATTCTGGCCTGCGGGTAAAGGTCGGCGATATGCTTGGAAACGCTTTCGTCCATCGGCGCGAACAGGCCTTCGCCGGTGGCAGCCTTGGCGACCGAAACGTCAAGGATGGCTGCATCGATCTGCGGGGCGCTGGCCTGCGCGCGCAGGGTGCCAAGCGTCTGCGCGGAATTGGGCATCGGGTAGAATTCGACGGTGATGTCGGGATTGGCCTTCATGAAAGGCTCGACCACGGCCTTCACGTAATTTTCCTGGAAGATGCCGGCATAGCCGGCGACGACCACATTGTCGGCCATGGCCGTTCCGGCCGTCAGCATCGACAGCGACAGGGCGACGATGCCTGCCCCGAAGGCGCGTTTCATTTTAGTCATTGATCTTCTCCTCTTGAATGAACGTTCCCTGTTCTTGTTTTTATGCGTCTTATGCCGCCCGGGATGCCTCCACCAACCGGGTAGCGCCGGAAATGTCCGGCAGTTTCTCGCCATTGCGCAGGCGCTCGAGCAAAACGAGTTCGTTCTGCTGCATGCCGATGGCCTTGTCGGCAGCCCACTCGGCCTGGTCGGGAGCCAGCACCACGATGCCGCTTTCGTCGGCGATGATGGCGTCGCCCGGATTGACGATCTGGCCGCCGACGGAGACCGGAACGTTGATGGCGCCTTCGAGCCCGAGGATCTTGGTGGTGATGGGGGAAGGACCACGGCACCACATCGGCAGGTCGACCCGGCGGATTTCGGAGAAATCGGTCGCCGGCCCGTCGATGACGGCGCCCACAATGCCGCCGAGCTTCATCGAATGGGTGACGACGCCGCCCCAGCAGGCGTGCTTGTCGTCGCCGCAGCGGTCGACGACGACGAAATCGCCGGGCCGCACCAGCTTGGTCAGATAGTGCAGGATGGTCGAGTCCGCATGGGGCAGGCGCACGGTGACGGCGGTGCCGCCGATACGCTTTTCAGGCAGCACGGCGCGCAATTCGCGGTCCATGAAGCCGGAATGCAGGAAGTGGCCGACCGTCGCGGTCTCGACCTGTTCCATCTTCTTGATCAGTTCCGGAGCGATCTGCTCCGGCATTGGATTGACGACGAACATTCGACCGCTCCTCAGATGACGTGATGCTGCGCGACGGGCACATCGGCGCGGACCTTGGAGATGCGGTCCATGTCGAGCTTCGCCGTCGTCGTTCCGACGCCATCGGAACATTGCGCGACCATGTGGCCCCATGGATCGATGACCATCGAATGGCCCCAGCACCATTTCTTGCCGTCTGCATGCGCGCCGGTCTGGCC
Organism: Mesorhizobium sp. BE184; assembly: GCF_031457045.1. Classification (NCBI taxonomy): domain Bacteria; kingdom Pseudomonadati; phylum Pseudomonadota; class Alphaproteobacteria; order Hyphomicrobiales; family Phyllobacteriaceae; genus Mesorhizobium; species Mesorhizobium sp. BE184. The sequence continues at coordinate 718,361 of NZ_JAVDVU010000002.1, read as the reverse complement.
GACCGCGACGAAATAAGTCTGCGTTTCGATGGCGCGTGCGCGCGCCAGGACTTCCCAGTGATCTTTGCCGGTCATCAGCGTGAAGGCGGCGGGAAGCACGATAACGTCGGCGCCCTTGTCGCGCAGCGCGCGGAACAGCTCCGGGAAACGGATATCGTAGCAGATGGCGCAACCGACCGTGGCGTCGCCCACCTTGTAGGTCACCACGTCTTCGCCGCGGCTGATCGTGTCGGACTCGCGATAGGAGACGCCGCCGGGCGTATCGACGTCGAATAGATGCATCTTGCGATACTTGGCGATTTCCTCGCCGTCGGGGCTGAAGACGACCGATGCGTTAAAATGGTTGTTGCCCTGCTTTTCGACCATCGAGCCGGCATGCAGGGTGACGTTTAGTTCCTTGGCCAGCGCCGCCATGCGCTGATAGACGGGGCCGTCGGGGAAGCTTTCACCGCTGCCGTGGACGGCGTCGCGGCCCTCGCCGAGGAAAGCGAAATATTCGGGCAGCACCACCAGGTCCGGCTGCTCCTCGGCCACCACTTCGCGCACCATCCGCTCCGCCTCGTCGAGGTTTTTGGCCTTGTCCGAATCGGAATTCATCTGAACGACACTGATCTTCATCGACATCCTCCGCGTCTCGTGTTGACGCATCGTCATGGGGAAGACGCGATCTGACAAACGACAAAGAATTATCGTTCGCGATAAGAAAAACTTGTGATCTACGCGAAGGGCAAAACGGTCCTGGGCGGCTGATAGGAGGCTTCGCGCGCGATGACCGAAAGGATTGAAGGCACGAGGTTTTCCGGGTCGTCGGCGTAGACGGCGTGGAGCTTCAGCGCCGGGAAACGGGGCGTGATCGACAGCACTTCCAGTGCTCCACGCTGGATCAACGGCTGGATCATCGGTGACGGCAGCAGGGCGATGCCGACGCCGTCGCAGGCCAGGCGCGACATCGCCGACAGCGAGTTCGAGTTGGAAATGACCGGCGGCGCGATGCCTCGTTCCTCGAACTGGCGCAGCAGCCATATATGCGGCACGCTGTTGCGGGAGAAGGTGAGCACCGGATAGGGCGCCAGATCCTCCAGCGTCAGCCGCTTGTCCGAGAGCCCGAAGGACGGCGCCGCCACCCACACGCATTCCATGGCGTTCAGATCGATGTTCTTCAACCCGGCGCGCAGCACCGGACCCATGACCAGCGCGAGGTCCAGCCGACGCTCGCCGATCTCGCGGGCGATGGCCAGAGAAGTATCGACGTTCAGATCGATGCTGAGCGACGGGAAGCGCTCCTTGGTCATCTCGATGAAACGCGGCAGCCAGGCGTGAACGATGGAATCGATCGTCCCGATGGACACGGTCGCCCGCAGCTGCTCGGGATTTCCGATCGACACCTTGAAATTGGTCGCGGCCCGCAAAAGCTCTTCCGCCGGCTGGATGGCGCGCTGGCCGATGCTCGACAGCCTCACGCCGCCGGCGACGCGCTCGAACAGCTCGCAGCCCATTTCCGCCTCGAGGCTGGCGATGCGGTTGGAGACCGCGGCCTGTGTCGCATTCAGCCGCTCCGCCGCCGCGCGAAAACTTCCCAGGCGCGCCACCCAGACGAATGTTTCGACGAAACGGATATTCATGGCGGCAGTGCCCCAGATTTTCGCGTCCAGCGTAACAGCCGAGCGGCACGGTCCTCAAGCACAGGGCAATGGCGAAACGGCGCATTGTAACGACCTTTGGAAAAGTCATCGCCTGGGCGGCCGGTTGCCGAAGCTAATTTCTACAATATTAGTAGAGTTCGCAATCAAATGCGCTCGCAACACCGTCCCGACGATGGCTTCATTCAAACCAGCGAAACAAAGAGCGAGACACGCATCGTGAGTAAAAGTTATAACATGCTTGACATGTCAGAACATATTAGCCATTTTTCGCCAGTCACGTCGTGAGAAGGGAGGCTCTGATGGACACTTTCAAGCTGAATAGACGCCGCGTTCTGGCCGGCATTGCCGGCTCGGCAACTGGCATCCTGGCGATGCCGTATCTCACCCGTTCTGCCTTTGCGCAGGACGCCGATCTGGCGCCATACCAGTCGGCAAAGCTGGACTGGCGCCAGGCCGAAGGGCAGAACATCACCGTGGCGGTCATCCCCGCCGGCTATTTCGACAATCTGGTCGCGCTGGCCCCGCAGTTCCAGGCGCTGACCGGCATCAATGTCCGCTTCGAGAAGGTGCCGCCTGCCCAGATCCGGCAGAAGGCCGTTCTCGATCTCACATCCGGCACCGGGACCTATGCGACCCATGCCGCCGATCCGATGTACTACCCGCTCTACGCCGCCAATGGCTGGGTCGAGGACCTGACGCCATACCTTGAAGACCCGAACCTGACCGACAAGGCCTGGTTCAAGCCTGAGGACATCGTTCCGGCCTGGACAGCCGCCAACACCATCGACGGCAAGCTCTATGGCGTTCCTTACGATGGCGAGGTCACGCTCCAGGTCTTGCGCAAGGATCTGCTGGATTCCAAGGGTCTGAAGCCGGCTGACGATATGGAAACCTTCATCGCCAACGCCAAGGCGTTGCACGATCCAAACAACCGTCTATGGGGTACGGCGCTGCGCGGTCTGGCTGGCGCAGGGCAGAACATCTACATCTATTCGTCGATCTTCCGCGAGTTCGGCGGCGACTGGCTGCCGGGCGGCAAGCTGACCGTCAACAGCCCCGAGGCGGAGGCCGCGCTCGCCTGGTATGTCGACACCATGAAGACCTACGCACCGTCCGCCGCGCAGAACTGGAACTGGCCGGATATCGCCGACGCCTTCTCGCAAGGCACGCTGGCGAGCTACATCGATGCGCATTCCTCGGCCTCCGTGGTCAACAATCCGGAGAAGTCGCAGGTCATCGGCAAGGTCACCTATGCCCGCTGGCCGAAAGGACCGTCCGGCAAGCGGGTCTCCTCGATCTGGAACTGGGGTTTCCCCATCAATGCCAAGTTGACCGACGAGCAGAAGAAGGCGACCTGGCTGTTCATCCAGTGGGCCGCCAGCCCGGAGACGCAGATCCGTACGTCCTACAAGTTCACCGGGCCTTCGAAGCGCTCCGGTGTCAACCGGCTCTCGCTGTGGGAGGACAAGGGCTACATCGATACGGTCAGCAAGTTCGGCGACAATTTCGTCGAGGCGACGCTGACCGCGCTCAAGGAAGATACCGATGTCGACTGGCGGCCGCGCGTTCCGCAATGGCCCGGCATCGGCGATGTCGTCGCGACGGCCGTGGCCTCTGCACTGGCCGGCCAATCGACGCCCAAGGCGGCGCTCGACGCGGCGCAGGAGCGCGTTGCCTCGATGATGCAGTGATGCCCGAGGCAGGCGCTTTTTCGAGCGGGGAGCCGGACGGGCTCTCCGCTCAAAACCTCGACCGCCTCGAGCGGCTGCGGGAGAAGCGCTTTGCCGGTGCGCTTCTGGCGCCGGCCTTGCTCGCTCTGCTGGCGACAACGACCTTTCCGCTGTTTTTCCTGGTCTGGATCAGCGCCCAGCGCAAAGACCTGGCCATGCCCTTCATGGACGGCTTGGTCGGCCTCGAGAATTACCGCCAGTTGCTCGGTGATCCGCGCTTCTGGGAATCGCTCGGCCTCAGCATGATCTACACGGTTTCCACCGTCGTGCTGCAGGTGGCGATCGGACTGGCGCTGGCGCTGCTGCTGATGAAGATGAAGCGCGGCCAGACGCTGTTCCGCATCATCGCCATCCTGCCGGTGGTGCTGTCGCCCGCGGTGGTCGGCATGGTCTGGCGCTCCTTCATGCTGACGCCGGAGTTCGGCGTCATTGACTATCTTTCGATCACCGCCGGTTTCGGCAGCAGGAACTGGCTGGGCGATCCCACGCTGGCGATGATCTCGGTCATCGTCATCCACACCTGGCAATGGACGCCCTTCGCCTTCATGGTGCTGCTGGCGAGCCTCGCAGCACTGCCGGAAGACATTTACGAGGCCGCGCGCATCGACCGCGCCAATTCATGGCAGCGCTTCACCCGCATCACCCTGCCGCTGCTCCGGCCGGCCATCGTCATGGTCGTCATCATGCGCACCATGGTGGCTCTGACGGCCTTCGCCGCGATCTATGTCGTCACCGCCGGAGGGCCGGGGACCGCGACCGAAATCCTCAACCTCTATGCCTACAGGAAGTCGTTCACCGAGCTTTCGCTCGGCTACGGTTCGGCGCTGGCGGTCGCGCTGCTGATCGTGACGGTGCTCATTTCCTTCGTGCTGTTCCTGCTCAGAAGGGAGCGCACGGCATGAGGCACCTGCGCTCCGCCGCCATCCTGATCGGCGCCCTCGTCTTCACCTTCGCCTGGGTATTCCCGATCCTGTGGAGCGTGCTTAACTCGTTCAAGACGGAGCAGGATATTCTCGCCTATCCGCCGAAGCTGTTCTTCGAACCGACGCTCGCGGCCTACCGGCAGGTCCTGTTTGGCGCGCAGTCGATCCTGCCCAATGTCTGGAGCAGCATCGTCATCTCGGTCGGCACCACGGTCATCACCATGATCCTGGCGGTTCCGGCGGCCTATGCGCTGGCGCGGCTGCAGGTGCCGGGAAAGAAAAGCGCCGGCTTCTACATCCTCGTCACCCAGATGCTGCCGCCGGTGGGAATCATCATCCCCTACTTCCTGGCGCTCCGGAACATCGGCTGGATGGATACCTATCACGGCATCATCATCATCTATCTGTCCTTCTCGCTGCCTTTCGCGATCTGGCTGATGGTCTCCTATTTCGAGGACGTTCCGTGGGAGATGGAGGAAGCCGCCGCCGTCGACGGCGCCGGCCGGCTGACCACGCTATGGCGCATCATCATCCCGCAAGTGAAGGGCGGCATCGCCGTCACCGTCGTCTTCGTGTTCCTGAACGCCTGGAACGAGTTCCTGTTCGCCGTCGTGCTCAGCGGCAATACGGTGAGGCCGGTCACCATCGCCATGTTCAATTTCGTTTCGGTCGAGCAGACGCTGTGGGCCCAACTAGCGGCGGTCTCGGTCGTCGCCATGCTGCCTGTGGTCATTCTCGGCATTGTCGCGCAGCAGCACATCGTCAAGGGCCTCACCGTTGGCGCCGTGAAGGGAGGGGGTCGGCGATGACGACACAAGGTCAGGTCAGGCTCGAAAACGTCGCCAAGTATCACGGGCAGGTGGCGGCATTGAAGAATGTCGAGCTGGACATCCGGCCGGGCGAGTTCTTTGCCCTGCTCGGGCCGTCCGGCTCCGGCAAGAGCACCACGCTGCGGCTGCTGGCCGGTCTCGACAAGCCGACGCGCGGCCGCATCCTGTTCGACGGCGCCGATGTCACTGCGAAAGGCGCGCAGGACCGGGACGTCGCCATGGTGTTCCAGAGCTACGCGCTCTACCCGCATATGACGGTGGCGCAGAACATTTCCTTTCCGCTGGAAATGGAAAAGACTCCGAAGGCCGAAATCGCCGGCCGCGTCCAGGAGGCTGCCCGCAAGGTGCGGATCGAACACCTGCTGGACCGGCGGCCGGGACAGCTTTCGGGCGGCCAGCAGCAGCGCTGCGCGCTGGCGCGCGCCATCGTGCGCCGGTCCGGCCTGTTCCTGCTCGACGAGCCGCTGTCCAACCTCGACGCCAAGCTGCGACTCGAAACGCGAACCGAGTTGAAACGCCTTCAGCGCAGCCTTGGCGTCACTACGGTCTATGTCACCCACGACCAGGAAGAAGCCCTGACGCTGGCCGACCGCATGGCGGTGTTCATGGATGGCGAAATTCGCCAGATCGGCAGTCCGGCCGAGGTGTTCGCCCGGCCGAATTCCATCGAGGTGGCGGCCTTCATCGGCAGCCCGCCGATGAATTTGATGAAGGCGACCTTGACGGACGGCGTGCCGTCCATTGATGGCCGGCCGCTCGATGTGAAGCCGGTGTCCGGCTCCCGGGAGGTGATTGTCGGCGTGCGCCCGTCCGCGGTGCGGATCGGCGGCGACGGCATCCGCGCGACGGTCGATCTCGTCGAGAACCTCGGCGACAACGCGATCCTCGATCTGAGCTATGAAGGCGGCACGGCGCGGGCCCGCGTCGACGATGCGGCGGACTATGCCGAAGGGCAGACCGTCGCCATGTCGTTCGATGCAAAGAACATCCATCTGTTCGATGCCGCAAGCGGCCGGCGCCTGGAGGTCCAGTGACCGTGAAGGACAATCCGGCGATCTTCGCTTCCGAAATTGACAGCGCCAGCCGCGTTCCGCTGCATGTGCAGGTGCGCCGGCTGATCCGCGAGAAGACGATAGACGGCGCTCTGGTCAACGGCGAAGGCCGGCTCAAGACCGAGGCGGAACTCGGCGAGATCTTCGGCGTCAGCCGCATCACCATCCGCAACGCCATCCAGCCGCTGGTCGATCAGGGCATGTTCTCGCGCACCCGCGGCAAGGGCACCTTCCTGCGCAGTTCCGAAATCGAGAACTGGGGCGGCACGCTGATCGGTTTCGTCGAAAGCGGCGACGAAGCCGGGTTCGAACCGGTCGGCGAAATCCTGCATCAGGGCATGACCAATCGCCATGACAGCGACGTCGCAACCCTTCTGAAGGAGCGCGCCGTCTTTGAACTGCGCCGGCTGCGCTCGGCCGACGGCACGCCGGTGGCGATCGAGCAGGCCTTCTATCCGCCTGACATCGGTGTCGAGCTTGCCGCACGCGACCTGACCGACGCGGCGATCTACCGGATTTTTGAAGAGGAACTCGGCTTCGAGATCAAGGAAGCCCGGCAGACGATCGGCGCAACGCTTGCTGATGCCCAACAGGCGGCGCGGCTCGGCGTCAGACAGGGCCATGCGCTGATTTCTGTCGAACGCCTGACCATCGACCGCGAAGGCCGCCCGCTGGAGTTGCTGCGCGCCGTCTACGTGCCGGAACGCCATCAGTTTTCCATCACGCTGACGCGCCGAAACGCCAAGCCCAGCGCCTAACGACCCAAGTGCCCAGCCGGAGAAAAACCATGGAAAAGACAAGACCCGACATCGTCATCATCCTGAATGACGACATGGGTTTCTCCGACATCGGCTGCTACGGCGGCGAGGTCCAGACGCCCAACCTCGACCGGCTGGCTATGGATGGACTGCGCTACTCGCAATTCTACAACACCGCGCGCTGCTCGCCTTCCCGCGCATCGCTGATGACGGGCCTGCATCCGCACCAGACGGGGATTGGCATCCTCACCTACGACACCGGCCCGGAAGGCTATGCCGGGGACCTCAACCGCAACTGCGTCACCATGGCGGAGGTTCTGCGCGCGGCCGGCTACGGCACCTATCTCAGCGGCAAGTGGCATGTCGCCAAGAACCTGACCGAGCCGACGGATTCGTGGCCCATGCAGCGCGGTTTCGACAAATTCTACGGCACGATCATCGGCGCCGGCAGCTTCTACTACCCGAACACGCTGACGCGCGGGAACGACAATATCGACCATGAGGCGGCAAACGATCCGGAGTTCTTCTACACCGACGCCATCAGCGATCAGGCCGCCGCCTTTATCCGCCAGCACCATGAGGCGACGCCGGACAAGCCGCTTTTCCAGTATGTGACCTACACCGCGCCGCACTGGCCACTGCATGCGCATGACGAGGACATCGCCAAATACAAGGGTCGTTTCGACGCCGGCTGGGACAGGCTGCGCGAGCAGCGGTTGGAACGGTTGGTGCGCGCCGGCATCATTGATGCGTCGTGGACGCTGACCGATCGCGACCCGACGCAGCCGCCATGGGAAACCGCCGAGCAGAAGGAATGGCTGCTGCGCTGCATGGAAGTTTACGCGGCCCAGATCGACCGCATGGACCAGGGCATAGGGCGCATCATCGCCGCGCTTGAGGAAACCGGCCGGCTGGACAACACGCTGGTCATCTTCCTGTCCGACAATGGCGCCTGCGCCGAGGACATCCCAGAAGGCGTCGATGTCCAGTCGCTGGTCGATGATCTGAGGATCGCCCGGTCCGAAACGCGCGATGGCAGACCGGTGCTGCTTGGCAATGATCCGACCGTCATGCCGGGAGCGGAGGATACGTACCAGAGCTATGGTGTCGCCTGGGCCAATCTCTCCAACACGCCCTTCCGGCTCTACAAGCACTGGATCCACGAGGGCGGCATCGCCACACCGCTGATCGCTCACTGGCCGAACGGCATCGCCGAAAAGGGCGGCTTGCGGCATACGCCCGGCCAGTTGCCCGACCTGATGGCGACGGTGCTGGAAGTGAGCGGGGCGCAGTATCCGCGGACATTTGAAGGCCGTGAGATTCAACCGCTGGAGGGCATCAGCCTGGCGCGTTCGTTCCCGTCCGACCAGGACCGGACCGAGCCGCTATTCTGGGAGCATGAGGGCAATGCCGCGGTGCGCGTCGGCAAATGGAAGCTGGTGCGCGAATACCCGAAGGACTGGGAACTCTACGACATGGAGACCGACCGCACGGAGATGCGCGATCTCGCCTCGGCGCATCCTGAACGTGTCAGCGCCATGAAAGCGCAGTACCACGAATGGGCCAGACGCTGCGGCGTCATTCCGCGGGAAAAGATTCTCGAAGAGATGAAGAAGCTGGGCGGCACGGCATTCTGGGAAAAGGAGGACGAAAGCGTCGGTTGACGGGGCTCTCGTCCTAAGTTTCTTCTTCGAAAATTTCGCCACGCCGTTGCCGCATCGCCGGCAGTAAAACCAGGATCAACAGCGCCCCGGCAGCGATCAGCATCGCCGCCGAGAGCGGACTGGTGAAGAAGGTCGACACGTTGCCATGCGAGAGTTGCATGGAACGGCGCAAATTCTCTTCCATCATCGGGCCCAGGATGAAGCCGAGAAGCATGGGCGCTGCTTCGCAACGCCAGCGGTAAAAGAAATACCCCAGCACGCCGAACGCCGCCCCGAGATAAATCTGGAAGACGCTGTTCTTGATGCCGAACAGGCCGATGCAGCAGAAGAGCAGGATGGCGGGAAACAGCACGTTGTAGCGCACCCTGAGCAGCCACACCCAGATCGAGATCAGTGGCAGGTTGAACACCAGAAGCATCAGATTGCCGAACCACATCGACACGATGAGGCCCCAGAACAGCGCCGGCTCCGTCGTCATCACCTGCGGTCCGGGCTGGATGCCGTGGATCATCATGGCGCCGATCATCAGCGCCATGGTGCCGTTGCTGGGAATGCCGAGCGTCAGCATGGGAATGAACGCGGTCTGCGCTCCGGCATTGTTGGCCGATTCTGGTCCTGCGACGCCTTCGATCGCCCCTTTTCCGAAACGTTCCGGATGCTTGGAAATCCGCTTCTCGATCATGTAGGAGGCGAAGGATGCGAGCATGCCGCCGCCGCCTGGCAGGATGCCGAGCAGCGAGCCGGCAATCGTTCCGCGCGCGATGGCGGGAACCGACGCCTTCACCTCGTCCTTCGTCAGCCACAGGCCCTTGACCTTTTCGGTGACGAGTTGGCGGTTGGAATTCTTGTTGGCGCCGACGATCACGTCGGTGAAGGCGAAGAAGCCCATCGCCAGCGCGACGAACTCGATGCCGTCGGATAGCCGCAGCACGCCGAAGGTGAAGCGCTGCGCCCCGCTTCCCGGATCGGTTCCGACAAGTCCGAGCAGCAGCCCGAGAACGATCATGGCGAGGGCTTTCAGGATCGATCCCTGGGCCAGGATGATCGAAGCAATGAGCCCGAGCACCATCAAGGAGAAATATTCCGTTGGTCCGAATGTAAGCGCTACCCGGGCCAGCACGGGCGCGAAGGCGGCCACGATCAAGGTGGCCACTGAGCCGGCGACGAAAGAGCCGATGGCGGAGATCGCCAGGGCGGCGCCGGCGCGGCCCTGTTTCGCCATCTGGTGACCGTCCAGGCAGGTGACGACGGAGGCGACCTCGCCGGGTATATTCACCAGGATCGAAGTGGTCGAGCCGCCATAGCTCGCGCCGTAATAAATGCCGGAAAGCATGATGAGCGCCGACACCGGTTCGAGCTGGAACGTTATGGGCAAAAGCATGGCGATCGTCGCCAGCGGCCCCAGTCCGGGCAGCACGCCAATGGCGGTGCCGAGCACCGCGCCGATCAGGCAATAAAAAAGGTTTGCCGGCGAAACCGCCGTCATGAAACCGAGGCTGAGATGTGCGATCAGATCCATGACGGCAAATCCGGCCACAGAGGAATGAACAGGTTCAGGCCGTAGATGAAGATGGCCACGCACATGGCCAGCAGCACCACCGTCAGCACCGCCACGCGTTTCAGACTGAAACTGTCCGATGCCGCCGATGCCACGAACACAAGAAGCAGAACCGCGACCGCCAGACCAAACTTCATCAAGGCGACCGCAAAACCGACGACGGCAAGTGTGATCAGGAAAAGCGACTTGGCTTCGAACTTCTCCTGTGGCTCCGCATCATCGGAACCAACAAGGCTGCGTCCGAAAATGACCACGCCGAGCAGTGCGAGAATCCCGCCCAGAACGACCGGGAAATATCCGGGACCCATACGGGACGCGGTTCCCATATCGTAGTCGAGACCCCGCCAGACGGCGAACGCCCCGACCACGAGAAAGAACAGGCCGGACTTCATGTCAGCGCTGAAGTGCTTGCCGGTCACGGCCTGCTCCTCGGGATATCAGCGAACAGATCAGCTGAGCGATTCAACGATCGGCTTCCATTTGGCCAGCTCGTTCTCGATATGCATGGTCATCGCGTCAGGCGTCGTCTCTGTAACCGGATTGGTCGCCACGGCCTGCAGCTCCTCCATGAACTTCTTGTCGGAAATGGCGGCGCCGGCCGCTTCAAAGAGTTTTGCCCTGATATCGTCCTGCAGGCCCTTGGGCGCGGAAATGCCGAGGAACGTTTCCGACACCAGGCCAGGAACGGTGTCCGCGGCTACCGCCAAATCGGGATGGGAAGCGAGCTTCTTCTCGGAGCAGACCGCAAGGATCTTCAGCTGTCCTGATTTCTGGTACGGCAACACCGCGCCGATCACTTCGACCATCATTTGCAGACGGCCGGCGACAATATCCTGAAGCGCCGGCGCGCCTCCCTGATAGCCGACATGTTCGATCTGCAGCCCGCCGGCCAGCTTCTTGAAAAGCTCGCCGGTCAGATGCGCCAGCCCGCCGACGCCGCCGCTGCCGTAGAACAATTCGTTAGGCTTCGCCTTGATCAGGTCGATCATCTCGGCGAGCGTGTTCGCCGGGACCTGCGGGTTGACCACGATCGCCCAGGGCTGCAGCGTCAACAGCCTGATGTGGGTGAAATCCTTGATCGGATCGAAGGAAACATCCTTGCCGGTCAGCGGCGCGGTGACATGTGTCGAGGCGCTGGCGAGCTGAAGCGTGTGGCCGTCGGCCGACGCTCTCGCCACCTCGCCGCTGGCGATCGCGCCACCGGCGCCGGGCGTGTTGTCGACGACAACCGGCTGGCCAAGCTGCTTGCTCAAAAGGTCGGCGAAGCGACGGGCGATGACATCCGAATTGCCTCCCGGCGCAAAGCCGACGACGAACTGGACGGGCCGGCTTGGATAGGCGCCCTGCGCCAAAGCCATGCCCGGAACTGTCATCGTGTAGGCGACGGCTGCGCCGCCCGCTGCAAGGAACTGCCTCCGATTCATGATATTTCCCCTTTGTTTTTGTTGAATGGTTTCGGTCTCAGGCTTGGCTGCTGTCGCCATCTCCAATGACTTGCGTCGAGCGGTAGGCGCTGGAGAAGGTGATGGCGAGTTCGGCCATGGTGCTGCCGACGTTGCGTGCGTTGTGGACGACATTGGGCGGGATGACGATGACATCGCCATCCTGCATTTCGACTTCCAGATCGTTCCAGCTATGGACGATGTGCCCGCGGATAACGGTGAGGACCTCCTCGCAATCGGGATGAAGATGGCGGTCGTTCATCTGGCCGGGGTTGATGAAGCACAGCCCAGTGGTGAGTTCTTCCGAATTGCCTTGGCTTGCCGAGACGTGCCAGACGAGACGACCCCAGTCTGTGCGCACTTCGTCATGGTCGCCGACGCGCGCCACGATTGGATTTTGATCAGACGCCATCAGGCTCTCCTATGCGTACTTTTTCACCGTTCGAAAGCAGCGCGGCCTCGTAGACCCGCGTTACTTCCAGCGCCATTTCGAGCGTCCCGTTGCTGGCTGGAACGCCATCCAGGACCGAGGTGCAGAAATGGTCGAGTTCGCCCCACACGCCCTGCGTGAACACGGCCTTGTTTTCGAGCGTGTTGAGACCGTCCTGCGCTTCCCAGACGATAGCCCCGCCTTCGAGGCCAGCCGGCGCAAACGATGTGCCGGTGGCGTACTGGAAATGGATGCCGCGCTGGTAGACGAGCCGTCGCGCGTTCTCGATCTCGATGCAGCGCTCGCCGGCATAGATGTGGTAGCGCTCGAAGGGCTGGAACTTCGGGCCGCCCTGGGCGAGGTGCAGGTTGCTTACCACGCCGTTGCGGTGCTCCAGTACGCACGTCCCACCCAGACCGTCCGGGCCCCGAAATACCGTCACCGAGGCGACAGGTCCGCCCAAGGCCAGCAGCGCCGAAAGCGGATGGCAGCCATTGGCGAGCCAGTCGCTGGACAGGCCTTGCTCAAGCACCTCGCGCCCGTTCGCCGGGATGGACATCGGGTAGATGCCGAGCACGCTCCTCAGCGGCGAGGTCTTGTCTTCGCCCAGGAGTTCCCTGGCCTTGAGCAAAGCGGGCATGAACGCCTTCTTGTAGCCGACGACGGAAACGAGGCTGCCGCGCGCGGCGATCATCCGTTCCACATCCGCGGCGCGCATCGCCGCCGGCTTTTCCACCCACACATGCAACCCCGCGGCGAACGCCTCGCAGGCGAGTGTCGGATGCATCTGCGGCGACACGCAGATCAGCACGGCGTCGAGGGATTCTGCACGGTACATGTCCGTACTCGTGCGGTAGGCGCCGCAGCCATACTGCTTTGCCGTCGCGGCACATTTCTCGTCGTCCGGGTCGGCCAACGCCACCAGTTCGACCGGAAGGTAGGTCAGCGTCGGCAGGATGTTGCGGTAGGAATGCGACCCAACCCCGATGACGCCAAGTCGAATGCGCCGTGCCAAATCGCGCTGGTATTCCATCAGTTCACCCCCGCAATTTCGGAGCGCAGGAAATCGATGTCGCGTCCGGTTACCTGTTCATAGTCATAATTGGGCCGTGGCTGGCCATGCTGCGGCGGGTTGAGACAGATGACCGGCGAGACGCCATCCGCCACCACCCGGCGCGCTATCTCGACGACTGGCCAGCTCGCTTCCTCCAGCGCGACGTTCCAGGCCAGCGCATCGCCGCCCGGCTCCGCCGCGCCGCCCTTGAAATGGCAGTATTCGATCAGCGGCTTCAGCCGATCATAGACGGCGACGGTCGGGAACTCACCGGTCGACCACTGGTTCTGGACGTCCCAGGTCAGGCCGACCTTCCCCTGGCGGTCCAGCGCCTCGAAGAAGTCGAGAAACTCGTCTGTCCGCGCCAGGAAGCACTGCCGGACCTCGTTCTCGATGGTGGGGCGAAAGCCCGCCTCATGGAAGCGGTCGACGGCCTCGCGATAGACATCGAACACCCAGTTATGTTTTCGCTGCAGGCTTTTGACGGCATTGCCGTTGTCACGCTCGAGGAATTGCGCCGCCGTCATCCGGATCAGCTTTGGCTTGAACACTTTCGCCAACGCGATGACATGGTCGATCTTGCCGAGCTGTTCGCGGCCAAAGATCTCAAGACCCTTGTCGATGGAATCGAAGAAGATCGAGGTCGACAGGCAGTAGACCTTCTGGCCGGACCGCTCGATTTCCGCCTGCGCCCGGGCGGCAAGATCGAGCGGGATATCAACGGTCCAGTGGCCGTAGATCTGGTTCTTGATGTCCATCCAGACCAGGTTCCTGGCGCGGTGATAGGCAAGCTGCGCGTCGAGATCGTCCCCGCCCATGGAATTCAGGATCGTGAGATCGGCACCTGGCATGGGTTCAAGCCGTCCCGATCCTGATATTCTTGAACCGGCGCATGTTTTCGGTCATCGCCGTTTCGGTCGGCAGGCGCTCCATGCTCGACGCGCCGAAGAAACCGGCCACGCCCTTGGTGCGGCTGAGAACCTTCGCGGCATCCTCGGCCGTTGCGATCGGCCCGCCATGGCAGATGACGATGACATCGTCGCGTGCGGCCCGCGCTGCATCATGGATTTCCTGCACCCGCACGATGGCGTCGTCCAGGCTGAGTGTGGTGCGCGCGCCGATGGCGCCGGAACTGGTGAGCCCGACATGGGCGACGATCAGGTCGGCACCGGCACGGGCCATCGCGTCGGCCTGTTCGGCGTCGAACACATAGGGGGAAGTCAGCAGGTCGAGCTGGTGGGCCGCCGCGATCATGTCGACTTCGAGCTGGAAGCCCATGCCGGTTTCCTCGAGGTTCTGGCGGAACATTCCATCGTAAAGGCCGACGGTCGGGAAATTCTGCACCCCGGTGAAGCCCATGTCGGCAAGCTGGCGCAGGAACAGCGGCATGCGGCGGAACGGATCGGTCCCGCACACGCCGGCCAAAACCGGCGTGGATTCGACGATCGGCAGCACTTCGCGCGCCATGTCGACGACAACCGCATTGGCGTCGCCATAGGGAAGCAGGCCGGCAAGCGATCCGCGCCCGGCCATGCGGTAGCGGCCGGAATTGTAGATGATGATGAGATCCGCGCCGCCCGCCTCCGCGCACTTCGCCGAAAGCCCGGTGCCTGCTCCGGCGCCGACGATGGTGCGCCCTTCCTCGACCTGGCCGCGAAGCCGCCTGAGCGCTTCCTCTCTCTTCATCGATTGAACCCCTTCTTTCGGCCGTCTTGATTCGATCCCTGGACAAGTTCTGCAAGCCGGTCGGCCATCGCATTGGCGAAATCGGGATCGTTGATTTCGGTGTCTACCTCGCGAAGGTCGATGCGCGGATTGAGGTTTTCCCGCAGGGCTCCGATCAACGCCTTGTCGGCCTCCGGATCATGGAACGGTTGGCCTTCGCGCGCGATCATCGAGATGCCCCGCAACGGGACAAACACGGAGAGAGGTCCGGTGGCCTTATTCAGTCGTTCTGCCACTCGTTTCCCCAATTCGGCGCATTCCTCAGGCGTGGTGCGCATGAGGGTGACAGACGCATTGTGCTTGTACAGCCGGCGCGAGCGGAATTTTTCGGGCACCGTGTCCCAGCCGCCAAAATTGACCATATCCAGAGCGCCGAGGCTTACGACTTGCGGTGTTCCCGTTGCCCCAGCTGCTTTCAGCCGGTCAGGGCCGGCGGAAAAAACGCCGCCGACGAGTTCGTCGGCCAGTTCGGTCGTCGTTATGTCGAGCACGCCGGCCAGCATTCCTGCGCGCACCAGCGCTTCCATGGATTGGCCTCCGGTGCCGGTCGCATGGAACACAAGGACTTCGTAGCCAAGGCTCTCAAGCCTTTGGCGGGCTGCCTGCACGCAAGGCGTCGTCACGCCGAACATGGTTGCGCCGATCAGGGGCTTCTCGGTGACAGGAGCAGCCGGCCGATCCTTGACCATTCCTGCGATGGCGCCCGCCGCGTTGCCCAGGATAACGCGGGAGAGCTTGTTGATTCCCGCTATGTCGACAACAGAATACATCATCGTAATGTCGAGGGCGCCGACATAGGGGCGCGTGTCGCCGGAGGCGACGGTGGAGACGATCAGCTTCGGCACGCCAACCGGCAGTTCTCGCATGGCTGCAGAGATGAGCGTCGTGCCGCCGGTTCCTCCCAGTCCGATTATGCCATCGAGCCGCCCTTGCTCATAAAGAGCGGTAATCACTTGCGCCGCTCCGCGCGACATGGCTTCGACGGCTATTCCCCGGTCATCTGCCGAGGCGAGCTTGAAACCAGCCGCCTTGGCGACTTCCTCGCGAGTCACATCGGGCTTGAAGGATGGTCGTCCCTGGGAACCAGCATCGACAACGCGTGGTGTGATTCCGCGGCGTTTGAGCTCATCTACGAGGAATTTGTACTCCTCGCCTTTCGTGTCGAGAGTGCCGAGCAGAACAACTTGAGTCATCGTCGCACCTGCGGTTTGCCTTGTATACAAAATTTGGTATACCAGATACCAAATAGCGTCAATGGTGATTTGCCTCCTGTTGTGAGACATATTCACGGACTTGGGCCTGTGGGACGCGGGTGATTCCCGCAGCCGGCCGTTGTGAAAGAAACCGATGAAGAATGATCTGAAACTGGAAATCCAGACCGTGAATCAGCGCGCCTACGAGCGCATCCGCGAGCTGATCGTAACGGGGGAACTCACCTGGGGCGCAAGGTTGGATGAACGCATCCTTGCCGAGCGTCTCGGGATAAGCCGGACACCCGTCAGGGAGGCCATCGTGCGGCTGGGCAATGAGGAAGTTATCGAGCGCCGCCCCTATCAGGGCAATGTCGTGCGCTCTTTTACGCAGAGCCAGATCGTCAATCTTTTCGACGTAAGGGCGGAAATGGAAGCGCTTGCGGTTCGCCGTGCGGCTGAGAATGGATCGGCGGCCGATTTCGACGTTTTAGAGGACATCGTGCGCCAATGTCATGCGGCGCTTCACGCAGGCGATCTTGTCGAATTCGAGAAACGCGATCAGGAATTCCATCAGCAGATCGCCGCCATCTCGCGCAACGAGACGCTTATCCAGTGCCTCAATCGGCTTGGCCTGCAGATCCAGCTTGCCCGACACCGGGCAAACCTGCTGCTTGATTTCCCGATGAGCACGATCGAAGACCGGGAGCAGATACTTGCCGGCTTGAGAAAAGGCGACGGCGCGGCCGCGGAACAGGCCATGCGCCGCCATATCGACCGCTCACGCAACAGCGCACTGCGTGGGTCTGTCGAACCGGCAAACTAAACGGCGAGGTCAGTTCGATTCTGCTGTTTTCCCGGGTCCTTTCCCGGCTTCGGCCTGGGGCTTTTCCGCCGGAACCACGCCGCTGAGGAAGGCTGCATACTGGGCTGAAAATCCGTCGAGGGGATAGTCGAAGGCATAGAATGTGCTGCCCGCATGCGGAGAGAAGGCAAGCTTCAACTGCGCGCCACGCTTCAGCTGAGCCAGGAGATCCGGCGACAGCGGGGCAAAGCCCACGCAACCGGGAGCCTCGCAATAGAGCGACTGGGTGGGAAAAGCCGGCTTCCCGTCGATCTGCAGGAGAATGCCTTTTTGCAGATTGACGCCGAGCGGCACCAGATACTCGACCACGATCTTCTTGCCGACCTTATAGATCAGCAGCCGGGTGACGAGTTGGCCGCTATTGGTCTGCGTAAACCCGAGTTCGCATTTGCCGTCGGCCGCGCAATTCAGCCGCCACCCGCTCTTTTCGGCCAACGGTTCCTGCTGGGCGAATGCGCCAGTGCCGCCCGCAAGGAGCAGCGCGGTAAAAAAAGTGGCCGAACGAAATTTTCGTCCGGCCACAGCTGGGTTTGTAGAGCGATGAGTTTGACCGGCCATGGCCGGTGGATCAGAATTCGACGGCCAGACCGCCGCCGGCGCCGAACTTCTTGTCGTCTGTACCGCCAAGCGTCACGCGTCCGACGACGTTTTCGCTGAAGCGGGCATTGGCGCCGAAGGCGTAGCCGAAGCCGCCCTCGAACGTGCCGACGCCCATGCCGACCGAAAAATTCTTGTTGGAGCTGAGCTGGGGGATGTTTGACATCGCCATGGCCAGCGATACGCCGCTGTAGGCGGTATCGAGGTCGGACTGGATCGAGTTGAAGCGGTCGAGGACATCGCCGCCCAGCTTGTTCATCGTCACCGCGCCGTCCTGGATAGTGCGGGTCGAGACGGAATTGTCCGCCATTTTTTGCTCGGTCACGGCCAGATCGGCGATCTTTGTCGTGGTGACCGCACCGTCCGCGATCTTGACCGTGGTCACCGCGCCATCGGCTATCTTTGCGGTCGTCACAGCGCTGTCCTGGATCGTGCGCGTCGATACCGAGTTGTCGGCAAGGTCTTCTTCCAGGATGGTGCCGTTCAGAATCTTGTCCGTCGTAACGGAATTGGCCGCGAGCTTGGTGTTGGTCACCGCGCCATCAGCCAAATCCTCGGCCAGTATCGTTCCGTTCAGGATCTTGTCTGTTGTAACCGCATTATCCGCCAGCTTGGAATTGGTGACCGCCCCCGCCGCGATCTTGCCGGTCGTCACCGCTCCGTTGGCCAGATCTTCCGTGGCGACACTGCCGTTCTCGATCTTCTGCGAGTTGACCGAATTGTCTGCAAGGTCGTCATTGCCAACCGCGCCGTCCTGGATCTTGTCCGACGTTACGGCGTCGCCGCCGAGTTTGGCATTGTCGACCGCGCCATCGGCCAGATCCGAGTTGCCGACCGAACCGTCGACGATTTCGGCCCCCGTCACGGAATCGAAGGCGAGGTCGTCGTTGTTGATCGACTGGTTGCAGATGATCTCATCGCCCCCTTCAGCCGTATCCACGGTGAAGGGGTCGAGGCCGATGAGGTCAATCACGACCCGCGGGCCGCAGTAGGTTCCGGCCATGGCCGCATTCGAGAAGCACGCAGCGATTGCCAGTGCGCTGAACCCCGTCAGCAGCGAAATCTTCCTGGATTGAAAGTTCATTATAAGCACCCCTTCGCGTTCCCTGTCCCGTCGCCCTCGATCGCAGGATAGCGACCGTGAAGGCAGATCGGGGCCAGTGTGTTGATTCCGCCGCCGGGCAACAGTCGGCATTTGCCGACTGTTGCGGGCGTTCCGTTGCGTTATGACATTTATGCCACAGCTTGGGTGCATCGGATGACGCAGGATATGACCCAACGATACGACGGCGCCGCTGTCCGTTCCCATGCCAGAGGCCCCGGCTATGCCGCGGCGTTGGCGGGCTGGATCGTGTCGGTGGCGGTCTCGGTCGGCCTTGTGCTGTTCCTTGCCAGCCCGCAGGGCATGGACCTACCGGGCAACCCCTTTTCCCGCCTGACCGAACCGGCTGGGCCGAAGTTCACCGTCGCCATGAAGACCGTCAGGCCGGGCGAGGGTGGCCTGAAGACCGGGGACCAGGCACGGGCTTCATCCGAAACGGAGCGGGCGCTCGATCCGCTGCGCCAAGCGCTGGGGACGCCGAAGCCAGCCATCGCGCGGATCAACGCCTTGATCGCACTCGGCAACATCCTGAGGGACTACGCCGCCAGGACAAAGACCTATCCCAGTTCGCAGATGAAGCTGGTGCCCGCCGCCGGCGCGCTGGCGATATTGAAGGATGGCGAATTCGAGAAGAATGTGCCGACCTCGATCATAAACGAGATGCAGTATGTTTCGGATGGCAGGTCCTACAAGGTCATTGTGCTGGGATCGGGTGACTGCGCCGTCGTTCGCGCACTCCGGCCGTCGATGGTCGACCCCAAGCGATCGGCCGGAGACCTGGACTGCATCGCCTACGGCACCTGGACCCCGGCGGGCCGAGAATTTTGACCATACGCGGTGCATCAAAATGACGGCCTGTCGCAAGGCTTGTCAGGTAGTGAGGGCGCCGACCACCGCAGTTGAAGCATACCAGATCAGCAGCAGTCCGGCACCGATGCCGAACGGCCTGCGGCAGCGCATATAGAGCGCGCTGGACGAGGCAGCCGATATGCCGATGGCGACCAGGCCGAACCAGCAGGCGGCCACCAGGAAAACGGTGAGCGCCATCGCATGTGCCGGGATGCTGTTCTGGCTGTAGTCCAGTGTGACGGAGGCAGAGGCGAAGAAGACGGCGCTCAGCGGGTTGGTGAGCGCGGTCAGGAATCCCAGGCCGAAATGCGGCTCCCGCACGGGCCGAGGCGCCGGTATCTCGGCCTCCCGCATGGTGCTGCCGATCAGCCGGGCGCCGCCCGCCAGAAGCATCGCGGCGAAGATGATGGTGGCGAAGAAGTGGAAGGAAGCATTGGTGAACAATACGGCGCAACTGCTCGCGGCCAGCAGCGCAAGCAGGCTGGCGCCTGCCGCGACGCCGCCTGCCGTCGTCACCGCCGCCATGCGCGAGCCGGCCAGCGACGCGCGCGCGACAATCAGGAAGTTGGGCCCGGGAATCATCGCCAGCGTGGCATAGGTGCCGGCGAAGGCCAGCATGCCGGACGCTTGCGCGCTTTGAATGTCGAACATCGGACGCCGCTCCTCGCGTCGTCCGCCCCCCGCCAGGGCTGCGCCGCGTCGAACGGCAATCTGATCCGGAGAGATCGACCGGCCTAGTCGGCAAATGCCGACCGTCGCGGCTTTTTTCGCACTGGCCTTGATCTAGAAGCCGAGCGGTGAGGCTGTCTTCAGCAGCGCCACCAGGTCGCTCTGCCGGTGCGTGCCGGTTTTGGCGAAGAGCCGCTCCAGATACGTTCGCGCGGTCTTGACGGTGATGCCGTTCTGCACCGCCGCATCGTTGACCGACGCACCGGAGGCGAGCCCGATTGCCAGCTTCACCTCCGCTGGGGAGAAGTCGAAGAGCCCGGTCAGGATGGAAGCCTGCGGCACCTGGAGATGCGCGCCCACGGCGGTCGCGGCAATCAACATGTCGCCGCTCGAAAAAATATCATGGGCGGAACGGCACAGCGGCAGGATATGTACGACACAAGCCTGCGTGGTTTCGCTCGCGGCGACCGGGATGGATCGTACCACCGGCCGGTCGTGAGGGGCGGAAGCCTCCACCGCATTCCTGAAAAGCGTTTCAGCCGCTGCGTCGGCAAGAGCCACGCGCCCGAAAGCGCGAGGCAGGAACAGCGAGGCGGCTGCGTCGAACAGGATATTGGTCGCCAGAACCTTGCCGGATTTCTGCAGAACCGCCGCGGGCAGGCCGATCGCCTGCAAGGCCGAGACAGTTGCTTCCGCCCGTTCGAGCCGCAGTTTCGCTGCCATCAGCCCGGACCGCGCAAGATGCGGCCGTGTTTTGTCCAGCATGGCGAGCGCTTCGGCCGAATGGCGGCCCTCGCCTGCGCGGCGCTCGAATGTGAATGAGACGACCTCGCCGCTGAATAGTGGTATGACTGTGGTCGCCTGGGCTTCGAGCCCCAGTTCACGGAGGCTTCGCGCCACGGAATCGCCGGCCAGCTGCTCGGCTGACATGTGGTCGTTCAGATACTGGAAACTCGAAAAATCGCCCGTGATGATGTTCTTGAACAAAGCCTCCGCCCGGCGGCTCTCGCGCCATCGTTCGGTTGTCGTGAATTCGTGCAGCGATGCCCGGGTGTAATCCGTCGTTCTATAGAGTGGCGGCTGATCGATGCCGCTGAAGACAAGAACCGCCCCCGAGACGGAGCCGGACATGGCCGCCATGTCATCCAGCACCGAAGGCCAGAATTCCGGCACGAAGGCCGCTTCATAGATGCGATCGATCAGCGGGACCGGCATGGGCTCACGACAGAGGTGCGGTTGATTTCAGCAGAGCGACCAGCTCGCTCTGCCGGTGCGTGCCGGTTTTGGCGAAGATGCGTTCGAGATAGGTGCGTGCGGTCTTGAGTTTTATGGAAGCGGACATCGCGGCATCGTTTAACGATGTACCGGCGGCAAGAGCAGTCGCCAACTTCGCTTCCGCGGGTGACAGATCGAAGAGGCCGGTCAGAATCGACGGCGAGGGAACGAGGTTGCTGGCCGAAACCATGGTGGCGGCGATGATGACATCGCTTCCCGAAAAAACGTCGTAGGCGCTTCGCCGGATTGGCAGGACATGGATGACAAGCGGCTGCCTTTCGACGGTTGCCGCCAGAGGAATGGAGCGAATTGCCGTAAAGTGCCCGTCGGACAAGGATTGGATGGCATCGCGGACCATGTCGTCCGCCCGCTTCACGGCCACCGATATTTGGTCGAACGCACGCGGCAGAAAAACCTCCGGCAGCGCTTCGAAAAGCGAATTCGTTGCCCGCACCTTGCCGGATGCGCTCATCACCGCCGCCGGCAGGCCGAGCGCCTCGAGTGCCGAAACCGTTTCGCGCGCCCGTTCCAGTTGAAGCCTGGCGGCGATCAGCCCGCCGCGAGCCAGATGCGGCCGCAACTCGTCAAGCCGGTCGATCTCGTCCTGTCCCGGCTTGCCTTGCGCGACCCATCGTTCAAACGTCACACCGACCACTTCGCCCGTCGGCATGGGAATGAGCGTGCCGAGCTGCCAGCCGAGGCCGATCCTGCCCATGACCTCATAGGCAGGATCTGCGGCGAGCTGGCCGGCATCCATGTAGTCGTGGTCGCACAGAAAACCGGCATGGTTCAGTTCCAGGAGGACCTGAGGCCGCATACATCGCCGCCACATGCCGCTCGCCATGAAGTCGTCCATGACCGGACGGGTCACGTCGGTGGCTTGCCAGCGTGGCGTGGCGCTATCGGTGATGAGCTGGAACTCGCCGCTGACCGAACCGGTCCGGACCGCGATTTCCTGCAGCGTTTCAGGCCAAAGCTCGGGAACGAAGGCGGCTTCGTAGATGCGGTCGATAACCGGAGCCCACATTCCACCACCTCAGGAAAAAGGAGATATATTCTTCAACAGGCTGATGAGCTCGCTCTGCCGGTGTGTGCCGGTCTTTGCGAATATCCGTTCAAGATACGTTCTTGCCGTCTTGGCCGTGACTTTGCTCACGGTCGCAGCGGCCTGCAGCGATGCGCCCTCGGCAAGCGAGGTCGCCAGCCTTGCTTCGGCCGGCGACAGATCGAAAAGCGTTGCCAGGATGCCGGTCGATGGCGGCGAGCCGCCAGCACCGACCATGGTGAGCGCGACAATGACATCGGCGCTTCCAAAAATATCCCGCGCGAAGCGGTAGAGCGGCAGAACATGGAGAACGCAAGCGGGCCGGCCTTCATCAGCCGGTATGGCAATGGACCTGACCGGGGGGCCGTTGGGACCGCTGCGCACCGCGGCCTGGAACAGCGCATTGGCGTTCTTGTCGGCGATCGCCATGCCCTCGAAAGCAGTTGGAGAAAAGATCGCGGTCTGCATCTCCAGCAATTCATTCGAGACGAGCACGCGGCCGTTCGATGTGAGAACTGCCGCCGGCAGGCCAAGCAGTTGAAGCGTCGAGACGGCAGTCTGCATCCGTTGCAGCCGCAGGCGCGCGGCAATCAAGCCGGCGCGGGCCAGATGCGGCCGCATGCGGTTCAGTTGCAGGAGCTCGTGCTCGGATGGCCTGTCGGTAGCCTGCCAGCGATCCATCGAGAACAGCACGATTTCCCCCGTCGGCATTGCGATGAAGGAACCGACCTGGCCGCCTATGCCAAGCGGTTCGGTGAGGTCGAGCCGGGCACGGTTGCCCTCGATCGCTTCCGTCGGAAAGTAGTCCCGGTCATAGATGAACGCGGCCGGCGGCATCATCGAAAACAGCAACTTCACCTCGGAGCTGTTCTGCCAGCCATCGTTGGCGTCGAATGTTTCCAGCACCGGCCGGATTCTATCGGTGGCGACGAATTTCGGCGAGGTGCGATCCTCGAACACGATGAACGAACCGGAGGCGGAATTCGAAAGGTCGCACAGCGACTCCAGTACGTCGGGCCACAGCTCAGGCACAAAGGCCGCTTCGTAAATGCGGTCGGAGAGACCGCTTTCAGGTTCAGCAAGGTTCATGTCGTCCAAACCTGAAGCCGTTGTCCAATGGAAGCGGTTGCTGACATTGCACGCATCGCCGGCTGGCTCGCCCACGATAGCGGACTGAAGTCTGTCATACGGCACAAGGCGCGCCGGTTACGTCGCGGAAGGAAGCTATCGCGGTTTCGTTGAGATGCAAGGTTCTTTTTGCAGTGCGAAAAGACAATGGGACTTGAACGGACCTGCGGTGGCGAATCCAGCCGTTCCGCCTACGCACGGGCCGGATGCTGGAGGCCTGCCTGTTGCAATCCCTTCAGCGCTGGTCGTTGTAGGACTGCTTCGTTTCGCCCACGGCTCGTGTCAATTCCGAGAACGACATGACGCCGACCTCTCCCTGAGACGTGTTGGCAAGGCGCAGGAGGCGAACGGGAAAGCAGACGGCGTCCCGATTGGCCGGCGACATATCCTCGCAAAAGCGCTCGTCGCCGGTCAGCGACGATTCGGTTCTGGCAAGCGCCAGCTCGATTTCATCGATGGTGAGAAGCCCTTTGTGAACCAGGGCATTGTTGATAGCCGCCATCGCCATCAAAAGCCCCTCGATCTGCAGGTTTGCAACGTTCATCGCGTTTACTCCCTATGGCTATCGACCAGGTCCGACTGACTACCGCGGCTCATTCCTGAGGCTGAGATAGGTCGGATCGAACTCAGCCAGCGACGCAAGGCGATCGAAATCAGGAAGGCGCACAGTCGGGTTCTTCCACTCGACCAGTCCCGTGTTCTTGAGCTGCTGCAGCTTCTTGTTCACATGCACGATCGAAAGTCCGAGCACATCCGCCAACTGCGCCTGTGTCAACGGCAATTCGAACCGGAAGTCCGTCGCTGCCCCCGCGGCTTCGAACCTTCGATAGAGTTCGCAGAACAGATGGGCGATCTGCTGTTCGACCGACCGCCGGCCCAGGCAAGTGATCCAGGTGCGTTGGATGGCGCCGTCGATCACTGTCGACAGCCAGAAGAGCCGACCGAGATGATGGCTTTGCTCCGTCACCGATCGGATCGCCGTATGAGGTACGAAGGAAACTTCGCAGGGGCCCATCGCGACCACGCTGTGGTCCATGGTCTTGAGAAGATAGGCGTGAAGATCAACGAAATCGCCGGAGATATGGAGAGCGGTGATCTGGCGTCCGCCACCGCTGACAGACTGGCTGCGCGCCGCCAGCCCATGCAGCATCAGGCAGCTTTCCTGCGGGCGCGAACCCTCCGCGACAATATCCTCATCGGACCTGAATCGCACCTTTCGCATCGGCAGCCTCTCGATGAGGGCGATGTCTTCCTTCGATAAGTTATCCCGGCGTTGCAACATGCGGATGAAAGAGGAGATGTCGCTCGTGCCTGTCGTTCGATTGGCTGAATCGCTCATAGTTGAAGAACGCTTCTGTCTTTCACGGGTTCCTGGTCATCATAAGCACGAGAAGAGGGGGCCGAAAGCCGGCAGATGATGGTTGTTCATTTGCCGGCTTCGCTCTGCAGCCAGGAAACGAGACGTTCGCTTTGCTTGTCGGGCGAACGCGGCGGCACTAGCCAGTAGCCGCGGTGCGGCGCCTGCAATGCCGGCCCGGCTTTCACCAGCACACGCGACCGCAGCAGCCCGTCGATCAGGCCCATCCAGCCCAGCGCGACGCCCTGGTTTTCGCTCGCTGCCTGGGTGACCAGCGAATAGGTGTTGAAGCTGATGTCCCCTTCATGACCCGCCGGCTCGCGCGCCAGCCCGAGCCCGTCGAAATAGCGGTTCCAGTCGAACCACGGCGCCGGCGCCAGCGCATCCAGATGGATGAGGCGCGCCCGCGCCAGCATCTTCGGATCGGCCAGGAGATCGTTCCGGTCGAGATAGTCCAGGGTGCAGACAGGCACGACCTCTTCCCGCAGAAGGATCGAGGCATTGGCGTCGAAACTGCCCTGTTCGCCGAACGGAATGGCGATATCGCTCTCTCCCACATCTTCCTGCCTCAGCCTCTGCGTCGCGACGATCTGGATGTCGATTTCGGGATAGAGCAGGCGGAAAGCGTGCATCTTCGGGATCAGCCACAGCGAAGAGAAGGCGTAGTCCGTGTGCAGGCGCAGCGACGGCCGTTCCGCCATGGCTTCGTATTCGCGCATCAGCGCATCGATATCGGTCACCGCGCGCTCGGCGATTTCGTAAAGCCGCCGCCCCTTCGCGGTGAGTTCAACGCCATGGCGGTGCCGGTTCAGCACGGCAAAGCCGGCCTGCTCTTCCAGCCGCTTGATCTGGTAACTGACCCCCGGCTGCGACAGCCCGAGGGCGCCGGCGGCCGACGAGAAGCTGCCGCGCCGCACCGTCTCGGCGAGAATACGCATCCATCCGGCGTCCAGTTTTCGCATGAATATAAAATTTCCTTATGGGAACCATTGGAAAATAACCCGTTTACAGCGCGATGGCCAGATTTCTTAATGACATCTCGCCAACGGAGCGTCCGGCTTCGCCGGCGACGCATCCGCTGGCGAGTGAGTTTGGAATGGCGCAGCCGAACATCCTCATCCTGATGGTGGACCAGCTCAACGGAACGCTGTTTCCCGATGGGCCGGCCGATTTCCTTCACGCGCCCAATCTGAAGGCGCTTGCGGCACGTTCGGTACGCTTTGCCAACA
The DNA here is from genome assembly GCF_031457045.1 of Mesorhizobium sp. BE184. Lineage (NCBI taxonomy): Bacteria > Pseudomonadati > Pseudomonadota > Alphaproteobacteria > Hyphomicrobiales > Phyllobacteriaceae > Mesorhizobium > Mesorhizobium sp. BE184. The sequence continues at coordinate 692,246 of NZ_JAVDVU010000002.1, read as the reverse complement.
CCTATACGGCAAGCCCGCTCTGCGCGCCGGCGCGGGCATCGTTCATGTCCGGGCAATTGCCGCAGCGCACGCGCGTCTATGACAACGCCGCCGAGTTCGCCTCCGATATCCCGACCTATGCGCATCACCTGCGCGCCGCGGGCTACGCAACAACCCTTTGCGGAAAAATGCATTTCGTCGGGCCGGATCAGCTCCATGGTTTCGAGGAGCGGCTGACCACCGACATCTACCCCGCCGACTTCGGCTGGACGCCGGACTATGCCAAGCCCGGCGAGCGCATCGACTGGTGGTATCATAATCTAGGCTCGGTGACCGGGGCTGGCGTCGCCGAAATCACCAACCAGATGGAGTATGACGACGAGGTCGCCTATCACGCCACGCGCAAGCTCTACGATCTTGCCCGGGGCCATGACGAGCGACCCTGGTGCCTGACTGTCAGCTTCACCCATCCGCACGACCCTTACGTCGCCCGCCGCAAATATTGGGATCTCTACCAGGATTGCCCGGCGCTGGATCCCGAGATTGGTCCTATTGCCTATGACGATCACGATTTGCATTCGCAGCGCCTGCTCGACGCCTGTGACCACACCGCTTTCGGCATCACGCCGGACGATGTGCGCCGCGCCCGCCGCGGCTATTTCGCCAGCATCTCCTACATCGACGAGAAGATCGGCGAGATACTCGAGGTGCTGGAGCGCGGGCGCATGGCCGAGGACACTATCGTCCTGTTCGTCTCCGACCATGGCGACATGCTGGGTGAGCGCGGCCTCTGGTTCAAGATGAGCTTCTTCGAGGGTTCGGCGCGCGTGCCGCTGATGATCGCCGCGCCCGGCTGGTCGCCGAAGCGGCTCGACGCACCCGTCTCGACGCTCGACGTGCTGCCGACTCTGGCCGGCCTCGCCGGCCTCGACATCGGCGGTCTGGCACCATGGATCGATGGCGAGGACCTCGCGCCGTTGGCGGCAGGAACCGGTCGGCGGGGCCCGGTGCCGATGGAATACGCCGCCGAGGGGTCGCAAGCGCCGCTGGTGTGCCTGCGCGAGGGCCGCCACAAGCTTGTGTTATGTGACCGGGACCCGCCGATGCTGTTCGATATCGAGGCCGATCCGCATGAGCTCGCCAACCTTGCCGCCGACCCGGCGCATCAGGGGGCATTGGCCACTCTGACAGCGAAAGCGCGCGCCCGCTGGGATCTCGCAAGCTATGACGCCGCCGTGCGCGAAAGCCAGGCCCGCCGCCGCGTCGTCTATGAAGCGTTGCGCAACGGCGCCTACTACCCATGGGACTACCAGCCTTTGCAGAAGGCCTCGGAACGCTACATGCGCAACCACATGGATTTGAACGTGCTGGAGGAAAGCCAACGCTTTCCCCGCGGCGAATGAACGAACAACAACAGGGAACAGGAGCAGTCACATGAACAAGATGGGAATGCGTGCCGCAGGATTTGGATTGGTGATGGCGCTGGCGGCCGGCCAGGCGATGGCGGCGGATGCCGAAAGCTGCAAGAAGGTCAGGCTGTCGGACGTCGGCTGGACCGACATCCAGGTGACGACCGCCACCACGGCAGCCGTTCTGGAAGCGCTCGGTTACGAGCCGGAAATCACCCAGCTGACCGTACCGGTGACCTTCGCCGCGCTGAAGGACAAGGATATGGACGTCTTCCTCGGCAACTGGATGCCCTCGCAGACCGAGGCGATCAAGCCCTATGCGGACGAGGGCGCATTCGACGTGGTCGGCCAGAATTTGGAAGGCGCGGGCTTCGGCCTCGTGGTTCCCGACTATGTTCAGGCTGAAGGCGTCAACGACATTAAAGACCTTGGCAAGTTCAAGGACAAGTTCAACGCCAAGATTTACGGCATCGAGGCGGGCGCGGCCGGCAACAAGAACATCCAGAATCTGATCGACGATCCGAAGAATGGGCTCGAGGGCTTCGAGCTCGTGGAATCCTCCGAAGCCGGAATGCTGACGGAAGCCGAGCAGACCATGAAGGCCAAGGACTGGGTCGTGTTCCTCGGCTGGACGCCGCACCCGGTTATGGGCGGAATGAAGATCAAATATCTCGGCGGCATGGAGGCTTCAGGCTTCGGCGAAGCCAAGGTGTTCACGAACACCCGCAAGGGCTATGCGGCCGAATGCCCGAATGTCGGCGCCTTCATCAAGAACGTCAAGTTCACCCTGCCGATGGAGAACGTGATGATGGATGCAGTCATCAAGGGCGGCAACCCTGGCGACGTGGCGAAGGATTGGCTCAAGGCCAACCCGGATGCGGTCACGCCGTGGCTCGCTGGCGTCACCACTTTCGACGGCGGCGATGCGGTGGCGGCGGTCAAGGCTGCGCTCGCCAACTAGGCAGTCTGCCGGGCGGAGATTTGCTCTGTGAGTCGGTCGAGGACATAGGCCTTCGACCGGCTTACGCTTTCCTCCAGCGATCTCCCCAGCGCTATGTTCGCGGCAATCGCGCTGGCGAGCATGCAGCCGGTGCCGCGCATTTCGGCGTCGATCCTGGGTGCATCGAAGCTGACTGGCGAAATGCCTCGCTCCACCAAAATATCGGTCGACGTGTCACCCGTTCCATGCCCGCCCTTGACCAGCACCGCGCGAGCGCCTTGATCGACCAGCAGGCCAGCCTGATGGATAGTCTCGGCCTCGTTCCGTGCCGGCTCGCTTTGCGTCAGAAGAGCAAGCTCTGGCAGGTTCGGCGTCACCAGCCGGCAAAGCGGCAGAAGTTGGCCCTTTAGCGCCGTGCGTCCTGTCGCGTCGAGCAGAAGCCTGCCGGAAGTAGTCGCCAGAACCGGGTCCAGCACCACTGCAAGCGTCGGGTGATCGTCCAGAACCGCCGTGACCGCATCGATGATTGCCGCGGTGCCGAGCATGCCGAGCTTGATCGCGGCCACTTCATTGGCCTCGAGCGCCGCGCGCATCTGTGCGGCGACGAGATCGGGCTGCACAAGTTCGACTGCGCCGACTTCCCGATGCGTCTGCACCGTGATCGCCGTGACGGCAAGGCAGGCGCGCAATCCGAAAGCCGAAACGGTCTCGATATCGCGCGCAATGCCCGCGCCGCCGCTGGCGTCCGAACCGGCGACGATCAGCACATGCTTCGTCATCGCCATGGCGCCGTCGCCGCGATCCATTCGCGCGTGCGGCCCTCGGGATCGGCGTTGCGGGTGATGTCCGTCACCACCGCCGCGCTGTCCGCGCCTTGCTCGAAAACACCGGGCAGCCTCTCGGGGTTCAGCCCGCCAATGGCGACCAGCGGCGTCGTACCGACAAGCTTCTTCCATCTGCCGATGCGCTCCAGGCCCTGCGGTTCCCACTTCATCTTTTTCAGGATGGTGGGGTAGACCGGCCCCAGCGCGACATAGTCCGGCTTGCAGGCAAGGGCTGTTTCCAGCTCGGCATGGTCATGTGTGCTCAGCCCCAGCCTCATGCCGGCAGCGCGGATGGCGTCGAGGTCGGCGGCGGCGAGATCCTCCTGGCCGAGATGGACGAAATCGCAGCCTTCCTCGATAGCGAGGCGCCAGTAGTCATTGACGATCAGCTGACAGTCATAGTGCGAGCAGATCGCTTTGGCCGCGCGGATTTCCCGGCGCAGGACCGTCTCGTCAATGTCCTTGATGCGCAGCTGCGCCAGCCTGACACCGAGCGGCGCCAGCCGCTCGATCCACGCCGCGCTGTCGACGATCAGGTAGAACGGGTCGAGTTTCACGAGAACACCGCCTGGCCGATCACCGGCGTCGAGGGCACGGCCATGTCGCGCGGTTCCAGCGGCCCGGCGAGGAAGGCGCGGTGGCCGGCTTCGATGGCTTGGGCAAAGGCCGCCGCCATCTGGACCGGGTCGCCGGCCTGGGCGACCGCCGTGTTCAGGAGCACCGCATCGTAGCCCAGCTCCATCACGCTTGCCGCGTGCGAGGGCCGGCCGATTCCGGCATCGACAATCAGCGGCGTGTCGGGAAAATGCGCGCGCAGACTGCGCAGCGCATCCAGGTTTTGCGGACCGCGCGCGGAACCGATCGGCGCGCACCACGGCATCAGCAACTCGCAACCGGCATCGAGCAGCCGCTCGGCGACCACCAGATCGTCGGTCGTGTAGGGGAAGACCTTGAAGCCTTCGCGGCTGAGGATGCCGGCGGCCTCCACCAGCCCGAACACGTCCGGCTGCAACGTATCGTGATTGCCGATCACCTCCAGCTTGATCCAGTCGGTGCCAAAGACCTCGCGCGCCATGTGGGCGGTGGTCACCGCCTCCTTGGCGGAATGACAGCCGGCGGTGTTGGGCAGGACCTTGACGCCGAGCGAATGGATCAGTGACCAGAACTGCCCGCCGTCCTTGCCGCCCGCCGTCTCACGCCGCAGCGACACGGTGACGATCTCGGTGCCTGAGGCTTTGACCGCATCCGCCAGGACGGCAGGCGAGGGATATTGCGAGGTGCCGAGCAGCAGGCGCGAAGAAAGGTGTTGTCCGTAAAGTTCCAGCATCTCTTACCCTCCCTTCATCGGCGACAGGATTTCGATGCGGTCGCCTTCCGCGAGGGCACATCGGCCTCGGTCCCGCGCGGGCACAACCTCGCCGTTCACCGCCGTGGCGAGCCAGCTTCCCTGATAGTCCAGCGCCTGCATCAGCGCAGCCAGGGTCTCGGCGTCGACATCCAGGCTTTCACCGTTGACGATCAGCTTCATGCGCTGCGTCTCCTTTCCTTCTGACCTTCCAGCAGGTCGGCGGCTTTTTGGGCCATGGCCGGCGCCAGCAGGAAGCCATGGCGGTAAAGTCCATTGATGCTGAGAACCCCGCCAGTCCATTCCACACGCGGAAGATTGTCCGGGAAGGCGGGACGCAGGCCGACGCCCGTCTCGACGATCTCCGCCTCGCCGAAGGCTGGATGCAGCGCATAGGCGGCATTCAGCAGTTCCATCGTCGAGCGCGCGGTGATCGGCCCCGTGGCGCTGCTTTCGATCATCGTCGCGCCGACCATGAAGTGGTGATCTTCTCGCGGCACGATGTAGAGCGGGAAACGCGGATGCAGGAGCCGCACTGGTCGCGACAGCCGAAGCTCCGGCGTGCGCAGGATCAGCATTTCGCCGCGGACGCTGCGCAGTTCGGCATGGCCGCTTGCCGTGCCAGTGCAGTCGGCCTGCACGTCCGCTCCTGCCCCGGGCAGGAGGCCCGCACGGGCATCGTCACCAAAGACAAATGGCACGCCGTCGCCCGCCAGTTTCGCCGCCAGCGCTAGCAGAGCGCGGCGCGGGTCGAGATGCGCTTCGCCGGCAAAGAAAAGGCCGCGCGGAAATCGACCTGCCAGATCCGGCTCAAGCGTTTCGATCTCCGTGGCATCGACGGGGACATGGCCTGTTGTCCGCCCGGAAAAGCGCTCCAGTTCGGCCATGTCCCGCCTTTGCGTCACAACCAGTGTGCCGTTGCGCCGGACATGACCGGGCAGGGCGGCATCCCACCAGTCGGCGGCGGTTCGCCCGAGCTCGAGCACCGGCGGCTCGGCGCTGGCGCGTTCGCACCAGGGCGCCAGCATGCCGCCGGCCTGCCAGGACGCGTTGCCGGCAATGGTTTCGCGCGTCTCGCGCACCGTTACCGACACTCCGCGCGAGACCAGTTCATGCGCCAGCGTCAGCCCCGCCACGCCGGCGCCCTTGATCAGCACATTCACGGCAGCGCCGGCTCCACGTCTTCCACGGGCATGTAGAGATCGCCGCCTTGCCGGTACTTCTCCGCCATGGCCGTCATGCCCTCCTTCTGCGCCTCGGCGCGGATATCGTGCGAGATGCGCATGGAACAGAATTTCGGCCCGCACATCGAGCAGAAATGCGCCACCTTGTGCGCTTCCTTGGGCAGCGTCTCGTCATGCAGCGCACGCGCCGTTTCCGGGTCGAGCGACAGGTTGAACTGGTCTTCCCAGCGGAACTCGAACCGCGCGCGGGAAAGGGCATCGTCCCTGAGCTTGGCGGCTGGATGACCCTTGGCCAGGTCCGCGGCGTGCGCCGCGATCTTGTAGGTGATGACGCCGGTCTTGACGTCGTCGCGGTTCGGCAGGCCGAGATGCTCCTTCGGCGTGACGTAGCAGAGCATCGCCGTGCCGAACCAGCCGATCATCGCCGCGCCGATCCCCGAGGTGATGTGATCGTAGCCCGGTGCGATGTCGGTCGTGAGCGGCCCGAGCGTATAGAACGGCGCCTCGCCGCAGACGGCCAGCTGCTTGTCCATGTTCACCTTGATCTTGTGCATCGGCACGTGGCCGGGGCCTTCGATCATCACCTGGCAGTCCTTCGCCCAGGCGATCTTGGTCAGTTCGCCCAGCGTTTCGAGTTCGGCGAACTGCGCGGCGTCATTGGCGTCGGCGATCGAGCCGGGGCGCAGGCCATCGCCCAGTGAGAACGACACGTCATAGGCCCGGGCGATGTCGCAGATTTCATCGAAGTGTTCGTAGAGGAAGCTCTCCTTGTGGTGATGCAGGCACCACTTGGCCATGATCGAGCCGCCTCGGCTGACGATGCCGGTGACGCGGTTGACGGTGAGCGGAATGTAGGCGAGCCGGACGCCGGCATGGATGGTGAAATAATCGACGCCCTGCTCGGCCTGTTCGATCAGCGTATCGCGAAACACCTCCCAGTTCAGCGCTTCGGCGACACCGCCCACCTTTTCCAGTGCCTGGTAGATCGGCACCGTGCCGATCGGCACGGGCGCATTGCGGACGATCCAGTCGCGTATGTTGTGGATGTTGCGGCCGGTCGAAAGGTCCATCACCGTGTCGGCGCCCCAGCGGATCGCCCACACCATCTTCTCGACCTCCTCGGCCATAGAGGAGGTGACGGCGGAATTGCCGATATTGGCGTTGATCTTGACCAGGAAGTTGCGGCCGATGACCATCGGTTCGCATTCCGGATGATTGATGTTGGAAGGGATTATGGCGCGCCCGCGGGCGATCTCGTCGCGGACGAATTCCGGCGTGACGAAATCGGGGATTTCCGCGCCGAAATCCTCGCCATCGCGCTCCAGCGCATTGCGCAGCTTCTCGCGGCCGATGTTCTCGCGAATGGCCACGAATTCCATCTCCGGCGTGACGATGCCGGCGCGCGCATAAGCCATCTGGGTGACGGCCTTGCCGCCCACGGCGCGGAAGGGCCGGTGCCGCACGGGGAATTCCGGCGTCAGCCGATCCGCCGCGACATTGCCGTTGTCCTCTGGCCGGACGGTGCGGCCTTCATAGCGCTCGACGTCACCACGCGCGGCAACCCAGGTTTCGCGCAGGCGCGGCAGGCCGCCGTCGATGTCGATTCTGACATTGGCGTCAGTGTACGGGCCCGAGGAGTCGTAAACCGTCACCGGCGGCTCGCCGGCCGTCGGATGCACCGCGATTTCGCGCATCGGCACCCGCACTTGCGGATGCAATACGCCGGGTTTGAACACCTTGCGCGATGCCGGCAGGGACCCGGTGGTAACGGTAAGGGTGGATGCGGTCATTGTGAGCCTCCTTGCTCGATGCAACGGAGACCCAGTTCGTGCCGAGAGGAGGAAGAGACGCTTCGCCGAGGGAATTCGGCTGTTTGCCGAATGCCGGGCCATGATAAGCCGACCCGCGAAACCTCGCACCGTCCCTACGCCAGTGTGAACTGGATCAGGTTCAACGGGTCACTGCGCTGCCCAATATCTGGGCCAGCAGTATCTCAGCCCCTTGTCGGGACTCCCCTGGTGAGACCTGAGACTGGCCTACGGCTTCAGCCCTGTCAACCTTGGTTGGGCGTTGGGTCAGTCGTTGCGGCGCTTACCTTCCAGCAAATCGAGAACGGCGCGGGCCGCGTCGAGCACATTGGTGCCGGGACCGAAGACGGCGGCGACGCCGTGGTCGAACAGGTACTGGTAATCCTGGCGCGGCACGACGCCGCCGCAGACGACGATGATATGCCCGGCGTTCCGCGATTCCAGCGCCGTCACAAGTTGCGGCAGCAATGTCTTGTGACCCGCCGCAAGCGACGAAACACCGAGAACCCGCACCTCGGCCTCCACCGCCATGGCCGCCGCTTCTTCTGGCGTCTGGAACAGAGGTCCGGCCACGACCTCGAAGCCGAGGTCGCCGAAAGCCGAAGAGATGATCTTGGCACCGCGGTCATGACCGTCCTGGCCGAGCTTCGCCACCATGATCTTCGGCGCCTCGCCCAATGTGCGGGAGATCGCATCGATGCGTGCCGTCAGCGTCTCGTATTCGGGCTCGTTCGCGTAAGAGGCCCTATGAACATTCTTCACCACTTGCGGTATCGCGGCATGGTCGCCGAACGCGCGCCGCAGCGCCTCGGATATTTCGCCGACGGTGGCGCGCGCGCGCGCCGCCTCGACGGCCGACCCCAGAATATTGCCGGTCCCCTCGCGGGCAACCCTCTCCAGTTCGGCGAGTGTAGCCTCGACCTGTCCGGCATCGCGCCGGGCCTTTGTCTGCCGGATGCGGGCGACTTGCGCACTGCGCACCGCGCTGTTGTCGATCTCCAGTATGTCGATCGCGTCTTCCTGCTCGAGCCGGTATTTGTTGACGCCGACGATGATGTCCTCGCCTTTGTCAACCGCGGCCTGACGCCGGGTCGCCGCCTCTTCGATCAGCCGTTTCGGCAGCCCGCTCTCGACCGCCTTGGTCATGCCGCCCATGGCCTCGACCTCCTCGATGAGGGCCCAGGCTTTCGCGGCAAGCTCGGCGGTGAGCGACTCGACATAGTAGGAGCCGGCCAGCGGATCGACGACCCTGGTCACGCCTGTCTCATGCTGCAGGATGAGCTGCGTATTGCGCGCGACGCGGGCGGAGAATTCCGTCGGCAGCGCGATCGCCTCGTCAAAGGAATTGGTGTGCAGCGACTGCGTGCCGCCAAGTGCGGCGGCAAGCGCCTCATAGGCCGTGCGCACGATGTTGTTGTACGGGTCCTGCTCCTGCAGCGACACGCCGGATGTCTGGCAGTGTGTCCGCAGCATCAGCGAGGACGCCTTCTTCGGCTCAAACTCTTCCATGATGCGAGTCCACAGGAGCCTTGCCGCCCGCAGCTTCGCAGCTTCCATGAAGAAGTTCATGCCGACGGCGAAGAAGAAGGAAAGCCGCCCGGCGAAGGCATCGACATTGAGCCCCTTTTTCAGCGCCGCGCGCACATATTCGCGTCCGTCGGCAAGCGTGAAGGCAAGCTCCTGAACCAGCGTCGCTCCGGCCTCCTGCATGTGATAGCCGGAGATCGAGATGGAGTTGAACTTTGGCATCTCCGTCGCCGTGTATTCGATGATGTCGGCGACGATCCGCATCGAGGGTTCGGGCGGATAGATATAGGTGTTGCGCACCATGAACTCTTTGAGGATGTCGTTCTGGATCGTGCCCGAGAGCTTGGCGCGCGGCACGCCCTGTTCCTCGCCAGCGACAATGAAGCTGGCCAGGATCGGAATCACGGCGCCGTTCATGGTCATGGAAACCGACATCTCGTCCAGCGGAATGCCGTCGAACAGGATCTTCATGTCCTCGACGGAATCGATGGCGACGCCGGCCTTGCCGACATCGCCCTCGACGCGAGGATGGTCGCTGTCATAGCCGCGATGGGTGGCGAGATCGAAGGCCACCGACAGGCCCTTCTGGCCCGCCGCCAGCGCCTTGCGATAGAAGGCGTTGGATTTTTCTGCCGTCGAAAAGCCGGCATATTGGCGGATCGTCCATGGTCGCCCGGTATACATGGTGGCGCGCGGCCCGCGGACAAAGGGCGCGAATCCCGGCAAAGAGCCAAGATGATCGACACCGGCAACGTCTTCATCCGTATAGAGCGGCTTGACGTCGATGCCTTCCGGCGTCTGCCAAACCAGCGTTTCAGGATCGGCCTGCAATTCCTTGTTTGCTGAGGAGCGCCAGGCATCGAGCGGTTCGGTCATGACGACACCTATGCGAATTCCAGGATCAACTCGTCGACGGCCAAGCTGGCGCCGGCCTCGACCGCGATCTTGCCGATCGTTCCCCTGCGCTCTGCGCGCAGCACGTTTTCCATCTTCATCGCTTCGACAGTGGCCAGCGCCTGTCCCGGTTCGACCGCATCGCCTTCGCCGACCATGATGGCGGTAACGATGCCGGGCATTGGGCAAAGAAGCAGCCTCGATGTGTCGGGCGGCGCTTTCACCGGCATCAGCCTGGCAAGTTCGGCGACCCGCGGTGCCCGAACGATGGCGGTGGTATCGATGCCGCGCCACCGCAGCCTGATGCCGGAGCCGGCGCTCTCCGTTTTCACGCTCATCTGTTCGCCGCCGACATCGAAAATCGCGTGAGAGGTCCCCGGCTGCCAAGTGCTGTGCACGGCAAGCATCGTACCATCGTCGAAGGTCAGATCGGCCTGCTGATCGCTCCCATTTGTCCGCAGCGCAAATGTGTAGCCGGCTACCGCCGCCACCCAATCGGTGCCGAGCGTGCGGGGATGGTTTGCCAGCGCGCCGGAAATGAGTGCGCTGCGCTTCTGCAGACGCAGATGGATGAAGGCCGCGACCGCCGCCAGCATCCGCCCCTGATCTTCATTGGCTGCCACGCCCGAAAACCCGTCCGGGAATTCCTCGGCGATGAACGCTGTCGTCAATCGGCCTTCCTGGAACCGGGGATTGCCCATGACCGCCGACAGGAAGGGCAAATTGTGGCCGACGCCCTCGACTTCGAAATCGTCCAGCGCCCGCGCCATCGCGGCAACCGCGCCGGCGCGGTCCGGCGCCCAGCTGCACAGCTTGGCGATCATCGGATCGTAGTACATCGAGATTTCGCCGCCTTCGAAAACGCCGGTGTCGTTGCGGATCACCGTGCCGTCCTCGCGTCGGCCTTCGACCGGCGGCCGGTAGCGCCTGAGCCGCCCGATGGATGGCAGGAAGTTGCGGTAGGGGTCCTCGGCATAAAGACGGCTCTCCAGCGCCCAGCCGGAGAGTTTCATGTCGTCCTGGCCGAAGCGTAGGGGCTCTCCCGCCGCCACGCGGATCATCTCCTCGACCAGGTCGATGCCCGTGATCAGCTCGGTCACCGGGTGCTCGACCTGCAGGCGGGTGTTCATTTCGAGGAAATAGAAATTGCGATCGCCATCGACGATGAACTCGACCGTGCCGGCGGAGAAATAGCCGACCGCCTTGGCAAGCGCCACCGCCTGCTCGCCCATCGCCTTGCGGGTTGCCGCATCGAGGAATGGCGAGGGGGCTTCCTCGATCACCTTCTGGTTGCGGCGCTGGATCGAGCATTCGCGCTCGCCGAGATAGACGAGATTGCCGTGCTGGTCGCCAAGCACCTGGATCTCGATATGGCGCGGCTGCGTCACGAACTTTTCGATGAAGATGCGCTCGTCACCGAAGGAGGAGCGCGCCTCGTTGCGGGACGACTGGAACCCTTCGCGGGCTTCCTGGTCGTTCCAGGCGATGCGCATGCCCTTGCCGCCGCCGCCGGCTGATGCCTTGATCATCACCGGGTAGCCGATCGAGCCCGAAATACGAACCGCCTCGTTGGCGTCCTCGATCAGACCCATATGGCCGGGAACGGTCGAGACCCCGGCCGCCGCCGCGATCTTCTTCGAGGTGATCTTGTCGCCCATCGCTTCGATGGCCACAGGCGGGGGACCGATGAAGGCGACGTTGGCCGCCTTGAGCGCCTCGGCGAAATTGGCGTTCTCGGACAGGAAGCCATAGCCCGGATGCACCGCGTCGGCGCCCGTCGCCTCGATGGCGTCGAGAATCTTGCCGATGACAATGTAGGACTGGCTGGAGGGCGCGGGGCCGATATGCACCGCCTCGTCGGCCAGCCGCACATGCAGGGCGTCGCGGTCGGCATCGGAATAGACGGCGACGGTGGCAATGCCGAGCCTGCGCGCCGTCTTGATGACGCGGCAGGCGATCTCGCCGCGATTGGCGATGAGGATTTTCTTGAACATGTCAGGCCTCACAACGGCATCGTGTCGTGTTTCTTCCACGGCGCATCGAGCGTCTTGCCGCGCAGCGCTGCGAAGGCGCGGGCGATCCGTTTGCGCGAGGAATGCGGCATGATCACCTCGTCGATGAAGCCGCGCTCCGCCGCTTTGAACGGATTGGCGAAATTGACCTCGTATTCCTTTGCCCGCGCCGCGATCCGGTCCTTGTCGCCGAGTTCCGAGCGATAGAGGATTTCCGTCGCGCCCTTCGCACCCATGACCGCGATCTCGGCGGTCGGCCAGGCATAGTTCACGTCCGCGCCGATATGCTTGGAGGCCATTACGTCATAGGCGCCGCCATAGGCCTTGCGGGTGATCAGCGTCACCATCGGCACGGTCGCCTGGCTGTAGGCGAACAGCAGCTTGGCGCCGTGCTTGATGACGCCGCCATATTCCTGCGCCGTACCCGGCAGGAAACCGGGAACGTCGACCAGCGTCAGGATCGGGATTGAGAACGCATCGCAGAAGCGCACGAAGCGCGCTGCCTTGCGCGAGGAATCGATGTCGAGGCAACCCGCGAGCACCATGGGCTGGTTGGCGACGACACCGACGGTCTGGCCCTCGATGCGCATGAAACCGGTCAGGATATTCCGGGCATAGGCCTCCTGGATTTCGAAGAAGTCGCCTTCATCGGCGACCGCAAGGATCAGTTCCCTCATGTCGTAGGGCTTGTTGGCGCTGTCCGGGATCAGCGTATCCAGCCGCATCTCCAGCCGGGAAGGGTCGTCGTGGAAGGGGCGGACGGGAGGCTTGTCGCGATTGTACAGCGGCAGGAAGTCGAACAGGCGGCGCATGGCTTCCAGCGCCTCGACATCATTGTCGAAGGCGCCGTCCGCAACGGACGATTTCTGCGTATGGGTGCGCGCGCCCCCAAGTTCCTCCGCCGTGACGATCTCGTTGGTGACGGTCTTCACCACATCCGGCCCAGTGACGAACATGTAGGAGGAGTCACGCACCATGAAGATGAAATCGGTCATCGCCGGTGAATAGACCGCGCCACCGGCGCATGGCCCCATGATGACGGAGATTTGCGGGATGACTCCGCTCGCGTCCACATTGCGCTTGAACACATCCGCGTAGCCAGCAAGCGACGCGACGCCTTCCTGGATACGGGCGCCACCGCTGTCGTTGAGGCCGATGACCGGCGCGCCATTGCGCACGGCCATGTCCATGATCTTGCAGATTTTCTGCGCATGGGTTTCAGACAGCGAGCCGCCGAGCACGGTGAAATCCTGCGAGAAGACATAGACGAGGCGGCCGTTGATCGTGCCCCAGCCGGTCACCACGCCGTCGCCGGCAACCTTCTGGCTCGCCATGCCGAAATCGGTGGCGCGATGGGTGACATACATGTCGAACTCCTCGAACGATCCCTCGTCGAGAAGCACGTCAAGGCGCTCGCGCGCCGTCAGCTTACCCTTGGCGTGCTGGGCGTCGATGCGCTTTTGCCCGCCGCCCAGCCGCGCTTCGGCGCGCCGGCTGTCCAGTTGTTCGAGAACGGTGCGCATCAGCGGCCTGCCTTGCCCTCGAGTGCCGCCCATGCCGCGGGGAACGCGATCGCCGCCAGCATCGCCTTGATGATGTCGCCGAAGATGAAGGGATAGAGGCCGAACTGCAGAACCGGCTTGTCGAAGCCGATGACCGTGCCCAGCCACAGCAATCCGGGCACGTAGATGACGGCGCCGCAGACCGATGCGGCGGCCATGGCGCGCAACGGGTTGCGGTCCCAGCCCTTTTTCGCCAGCCAGCCGCCGATCATAACGGCGGGTATGTAGCCGAGAAGGTAACCGCCCGTCGGGCCCATCATGTAGGCGAGGCCGATGCCTTTGGCCGGCGTTCCGGCAAAGACGGGAAAGCCGGCGGCGCCTTCAGCCAGATAGAGCAGCACCGCTGCCAGAGCGCGCCAGGGTCCCAGCGCAAGGCCGAGGCCAATGACCACGAATGTCTGCATGGTCAGCGGCACTGGATAGAAGGGCACGGAAATTTTCGCTGAAAGCGCGAGCAGGAGCGAAGCCGCGACAACTGTGGCCGCGTCGATCGCGACGCGCTGGGCGCCAGCCCGGTCGGTGGTGGCGATAGCGTTGAAAAGGGTCATGTCTTCCCATCCTTGTGATGCCGGTCATCAGGCGCACTAGCGGGAAGAGCGGATGGAGAAAACGATTGAAAAGGTGCAAAAGCGTAGTATACAAAAATTAGAACTGCAAATTGCGAATTTGCGAATGGCACTACCCAAGCTTTTCATCGGCCGGCGCATCCGGGAACTACGGGACGCGCAAAAGGCGACCCAGGCGGTTTTTGCCGAGCGTTTGGGCATTTCGACGAGCTATCTCAACCAGATCGAGAACAACCAGCGTCCCGTGTCGGCTGCTGTCCTGCTGGCGCTGGCGGAAAAGTTCCAGGTCGATATCGCGGCCATCTCGCAGGGCGACAACGACCGTATGCTCTCGGCGCTGTCGGAGGCCCTGTCGGATCCGTTGTTCGAAAACAGCGCCATCGGCCTGCAGGAACTGAAGCTGGTGACGCAGAACGCCCCCGCCATCGCCCGTGCCCTGATCGACTGCCACCAGGCCTACCGCCGCAGCGGCGAACAATTGGCAAGCCTGGACGATACCCTCGGCCGCGCCGCCACCATTGCCGAGCCGACTTCCTACGAGGAGGTCCGTGACTTCTTTCATTTCGTCGATAACTACGTGCACGATCTGGACGTGGCGGCCGAACGGATGGCGGCGGATGTTGGTCTGACCGGCGCCGACACGGCTGCTGCGCTGGGCGCCTATCTGGAGACGCGGCACGGCATCCGCGTCGCACCGGCGGGCGATCCCGAAGGCGACTTCATCCGCCGTTACGATTCCGGGTCACGCGTACTTCATCTCAACCCTTTCCTTCCGGCTGCGACGCGCAGCTTCCAGATCGCCTTCCAGATCGCCGAGATGGAGACGGCCAGACAGGTTGCGACGATTGTCGACAAGGCGGACTTCCGCAGCGCTGAGGCGGCGGAGATCTGCAAGATCGGGCTCTACAACTACTTCGCCGGGGCGCTTCTTCTGCCCTACCAGGCATTCTTGGATGCGGCTCGCTTGCTCCGTCACGACCTCGATCTGCTGGCCCTGCGCTTCGGCGCCAGCCTCGAGCAGGTGGCGCATCGGCTGAGCACCTTGCAACGCCCCGGCGTCAAGGGTGTGCCTGTGTTCTTCGCCCGCATAGACAGGGCCGGCAACATCACCAAACGCCACAGCGCGGCAAAGCTGCAGTTCGCCCGCTTCGGCGGCGCCTGCCCCTTGTGGAACGTCCATCAGGCGTTCGAGACGCCCGGCCGCATCATTCGGCAGTTGGCTGAAACGCCGGATGGCGCGCGCTATCTCAGCGTCGCGACCGAGGTCATCAAGACCAGCGGCGGCTTCAAGGCGCCGGTGCGGCGCTATGCCATTGCACTGGGCTGCGAAGTGACCTACGCGGATGCCTTCGTCTATGCCGACGGGCTGGACATGACCAACCGCGCCACGTTCGATCCGATTGGTATATCGTGCCGTATCTGCGAGCGCGCGACCTGCCAGCAAAGGGCTATACCGCCGCTGAAGCGCAAGCTGGCAGTTGACCACGACAGGCGTTCGGTTCTGCCCTATTCCATACTCTAGATCATTGCTGCAAAAGCAGTTTGTTAACCCGCTGTGGCTTAAGCTGCTGCGGATCAATTCAATCGGCCTGCCATGGCGCACCTTACTTTCGATGAGCGCCGATTGCCGGAGCCGAAGATGCCAGCTGACATCAAGCCCAGATCGGACATCGGCGAGGCCCCGGCCCGAACCGCTTCTCCGCCGGCCGTTGTCATCCTCGGCGGCGCCCATGGAACGCTGGCGCTGGCGCGCAGCCTCGGCTCCCGCGGCGTGCCGGTCGTCCTTGTCAGCAACGACACGCCCTTGCCCGGCTGGTCGCGCTATGTCGGCAGCAAGGCCGAATGGGCCGGCCCCGACAGTCCGGACGCCATACCTTTCCTTCTCGGTCTCGCCGCCGATCGTCGGCTTTCCGGCGCTCTGCTCATTCCCGGCGGCGACGCCGAAGTGCGGGTCGCGTCGCAATCGGGGGAGGCGCTTTCCTCAGCCTACCGGGTGATGCTGCCGCAATGGGAGCAGTTGCAATGGGTATGCGAGAAGCCGCTGCTTTATCGGCGCGCCACCGAACTTGGTATCGGCATCCCCGCCACCTATGAATTTGCCTCGGTTGAGGAGGCAGAGCGGGCCGATATCCGGTTTCCCGTGGTGCTGAAGCCGAACATGGGCGGCGGCGACAACCGCTTTTCCCGCGCCAAGGTGGTGCGCGCCGACGACCGCCAAGCCTTTCTCGCCGCCTACCGCGATGCGGTGGAGCAGATCGGCATCGGCAATGTCGTCGTGCAGCAGTTGATCCCCGGTGGCGGCGAAAGCCAGTTCTCTTATGCAGCGCTCTGGTATGAGGGCCGCCCGGTGGCGGAGTTCACCGCGCGCCGCAGCCGCCAGTATCCGGTCGATTTCGGCTACACCAGCACTTTCGTCGAAGTGGTCGAGGAGCCGGAACTGGTCGAGGCGGCGCGCCTTCTCCTCGGTTCGATCCAGCATCACGGCCTGGTCGAAATCGAGTTCAAGCGCGATCCGCGCGACGGGTCGCTCAAGCTCCTCGACGTCAATCCGCGTCCGTGGTCCTGGTTCGGCCTCGCCTCGGCGGCGGGAATGGATCTCGGCTCGATGCTTTGGGAAAAAGCCAATGACAGGCAGCCGGCAACGGCGGTCGCGAGGCTCGGCACTGCCTGGATGTATATGGTGCGCGACATGGTGGCGGCTGTGAGGCTCAATGCCCGCGGCACGCTGAAAGTCGGCGACTATCTGCGGTCGTTTGGCTCTGTCCGCGCTTGGGCGACGTTCGCGGGCCGCGATCCTTTGCCCGGCCTGATGGACATTCCGCTCACCGCGTGGCGCGTGCTGACGCGCCGCATCCTGCGCTGATCCGGTCTGAAGGCCCGTCATGCCGTTGAAGAATACAGCCAAGCGCCTGCTCAAGCACGCCGTCATCCGCACCGGCCTCGAAGCGGTCGCGCTCTCGCGCGCTGGCGCGCTGTGGCCGGCGGCGGCGGGGCGGGGGCTGATCTTCACCCTGCATCATGTCAGGCCGGCGCGCGAAGGCCGTTACGACCCGAACGCTCTGCTCTCGGTGACACCCGAATTCCTCGACCAGGCGATAAGAGTCTGTGCCGAAAGCGGCCTGACGCCGGTCGCCCTCGAGGATTTGCCGAAGCTTCTGGCCGATCCGAACGATACCAGGCGTTTCGTCTGCTTCGCGCTGGATGACGGCTATCGCAACAATGCCGAACACGCGGCGCCGGTCTTTCGCAGTCATGGCGTGCCTTACACCATCTTCATTACGCGCGGCTTCGTCGAGCGGACGTCTTCCATGTGGTGGGAAACCGCCAAAGCGTTGACCCGCAAGAAATCGGCGTTCGAGTTCGACTTCGGTAACGGACGCGAGACGATGTCCACTCGCAGTCACGGCCAGAAGCTGGCTGCCTTCGACCGCATCAGCCGGTTCGTGCAGACGGCGGATGAGGATGTGGCGGTGGCGCGCCTCGATGCCGTGGCGCGTTCCTGCCTGATCGATCCGCTGGCTATCGTCGACCAGCTGACCATGGATGAACGCGCCTTGCGCGATCTCTCCGGCGACCCGCTCGTCCGCTTCGGCGCGCATACGCTGACCCACGTCAATCTGCGGCGCGTTGGTGAAAAACGGCTTGCCGAGGAAATGGCTGGTTCGGCGACAGCGGTCGAAGCCTATGTCGGACGCGCGCCGCAAAGCTTCGCCTATCCTTACGGCTTTGCCGCCGCGGCAGGCGAGCGGGAGTTCGAGGCGGCCGCTCAGGCTGGCTTCGCCGTCGCTGTGACGACGCAGCCTGGCGTTCTGACTGCTGAAACCCTCGCCCAGCGCCCGACGGCGCTGCCTCGGGTTTCGCTGAACGGCCTCTATCAGAGACCGCGTTACGTGCGCGCGCTGATCTCAGGCATACCGTTCCGGTTCATGTAGCCTCAGCCCGCGCGGGCGAGCTTTTTCTCATCGAGGCGGAAGACCGCATAGTCGATGACCCGCACCGCATCGAGGAAGCTTGGCATTGGCGGTACGGGAAGTTCTTCGAACACGCCTGTCGCGCGGATTGCCGGACGCGCCCAGTCGATGGCGCTGTGGCTGGAGCTTCCATAGACGACGAAGCATCTGCGCGGCTTGGCCTTCAGCGAGGCGACGAGGTTGGCGATGACCACGTCGAAAACGTCCTTGGAGAACGGGTTGTAGAAATAGACGAGCAGCGGCGTGTCGGGGAACTCATAGGCGGCGGCATCCGCCTGCACCACCGACAGCGTATCGCAGACCTTGCGGGGATTTTTGTAGCTGCGCAGGTTTCGCTGGGCGATCTCCACCAGTTCACGCGCGAATTCGACGCCGACGATTTTGCTGAACGGATAGTGCGAGGCCAGCAGCAGCGTGCGCGACTTGCCGGAGCCGATATCGATGAAGGTGGTGCCGCCGAGATCGGACGGCAGGCTCTTCATGATGAAGTCGAAGGATTTGGGCGAGGTGCAGACGCACTCATTGCCCTTGTCGCGATTGGGGCCGACGACATCGAGCATGGCGAGCTGGATGGAGCCGGCCGTATCGACATTGTGGTCGCGGTCCCATTTGCGCGCCAGCCGGTCGGCGATCAGGTGACGAACGTTGCGCGAAATGAAGCGCGCGCTTTCCGCCAGGCCATGCTTGCGCACCAGGCGGAACGGCTCCAGCACGCCACGCTGGCGCAACAGGCGGGCGGCCCTGCCGATCCGGCCCGTCGAATGGTCGTAAAGTCCGGCCCTGTCCTCACGGCTCGTCATCGTCGGCTCCCTGCAACGCCGACGCCCTCATAGCCGAATTTCGTAAACAAACCGGGCGGCCAATGCCGCGGATTTTCCCGATTGCGAACTGCGGGCCTGAATCCGGTCAGGCGCCCTCAACCAGCACGATCTCGCCTTCGGCAATCTTCTGGCGGATAGCCGCCGCCTTCTGGTACTCGGGCGAATGGTAGCAGTCGCGTGCGACCGCGAGGGATTCGAACTCAATGATGACATTGCGGCTGCGACCGGCCCCCTCCGCCGCTTCGGCAGCGCCGCCGCGCGCAAGGAACTTGGCCCCGAACCGCTGAAATGCCGGCGTCGCGGCATCGATATAATCCTTGTAGCGCTCCGGCGTATGCACATCGATGCGAGCGATCCAGTATCCTTTGGGCATGCCATTCTCCTTGTCTGCGGCCGAGCAATCAGCCTGTGCTATTGACCGGTGCCGGCGGCGTCAACAGGCCAGCGGCCGCACGCAATAGGGGCTGTGTCCTCGATGTCGAGTTCCTGCAAACATCGCAGACACTAGGATGTCGAAAAGCCGGGATACTCTTCCATCGCCCTCCAGCCGCACAGCAGGGCGCGATCCCGCAGCCGGAAGGCAAAGAGATTTCCGCCCCCGGCCGGCTGGTCCTCGCTCCGCGCGATCGACTGCCCTGCCAAGTGACATTTCAGCAGCGTTCCCACGGCGCCATGGCCGACGAAAAGAATGGGGATGTCGCCGGGATGGGTCTGAAGCACCCGCTCCACGGCGCCGCGAATCCGCGCCGAGGCATCGGCAGCGCGCTCCCAGCCGTTCCAGCTCATCTCAGGATGAAGAAAGAAGGCATCCGCGGCTTTCTCGAAAGCCGAGGGTTCGAGGAAGCCTGTCGAGGATCGGTCGTTCTCGCCCATGTCGTGTTCGATCGACAGTGCACATCCCGCCGTCTCGGCGATCGGTCGGGCCGTTTCGATTGCCTTGCGCTCGTCGCTCGAAACCACGCGGCCGATCCTGGATATCCATTGTCTTGCCAGCAGCGCATCGACGCGCGCGGCACCGACCGCCGAAAGACCCCACTGCGGTACCGGAACGGACGCGTCGATCTCGACCTGCGGATGCGTCAGGTAGACCCCGATCACGGCTCGATCCTCACCGAAAGATGCCGGGCCGCCGACATCAGGTCGTGACACAGCGCCTGCATCGCCTTGTCCAGCCTTTCGTGGACGAAATCGCCGTCCGCATCGAAGGCGCTGCCCCCATCCGGCACGGAGCACTCCGCCATCACCACCTCCATCCGGCAGCGCACCAGGATGGCGCGCAGATGGTTGATGGCGCGAATGCCTGCCATGTCGCCGCTGGAGGATGAGCACAGGCCTGCCGGCTTGCCCTGCAGGGCGCTCCATTTGCCGTCATGGCGTACCCGGCTCAGCCAGGCGAGCGCGTTGAGGAGCAGCGGCGAGGTCGAGCCGTTGTATTCGGGCGTCGCGATCAGCACCCCGTCATGCGCGGCGATTTGCTGCGACAGAAGCAGGGCATTTTCGGGAATGCCCTTTTCCTTCTCGAGATCCTGATCGAAGATAGGCAACGGATAATCGCCGAGCGAGATGCGGGTCACGTCCGCACCCTGCAGCGCCAGCGTCCTGTACGCCACATCGGCGGTCTTGCCGCTGTAGGCGCCCGTCCGGATCGAACCGGCGAAGATCAGGATTTTTGGGATGAGGGCCATGAGCATTCCTTTTGCGGAGACGCTACAGGCAAAACCCTGCGCACTTCAACGCCCGGATGCAGTTCCCAGGCTGGTCGTCGTCAGGCGGGCTCGCCACGGCGGTAGACCCAAAGCTGGGTCGGCGGGATGTTGCGGATGATGAAGTCGAAATGCTTCACCGTATAGTCGCCCTTGCCAGCCGGAATCGGCGACATCGGACCGTAGGTGAGTTGGACGACCGGCCGGCCGGCTGGAATCCGGTCGAGCAGGCTTTCCAGATAGCGGATGCGCTGCTCGACAGGGAAATTCAGCAGCGGCACGCCTGAAATGACGGAATCGAAGGTGCGATCCTTGTGGTCGCCCAGCGCGGCGGAGAGATTGAACGCATCGCCTTCGATGACGTTGACCCCAGGATAGCTGCGGCGCAGGTGGCGGACGAAATCGTCCGAATATTCGACGGCGTAGAGATCATACGGCTTGATTCCGCGCGCCAGGATCGCCCGTGTGATGACGCCGGTTCCCGGCCCGACCTCGAGCACCGGCAATCCCGAATTGGGATTGATGACCGAGGCCATCTTGCGGGCGGTGACGGAACTGGTCGGCACGATCGAACCGACCGCCTTCGGCCTGTCGATCCAGCCTTTGAAGAACTTCAGCTCGTCGTCGAATTTCTCGGCGAACGCCTTCCTCAATCCGGGCCGTGCCATGCAAGCTCTCCTCATGCGCTCCCCAGGGGTACTTATCAGCTACGCACAAGGGAGCAAGACAGGCGCACCCAGAAAATGTCGTTACCAAGACAATTTTTGTCGTTGTCAACGTTCGCCGAACGACTCGAAGAAGTCCTTCATCCGCGAGAAGAAGCCACTGGATTGCGGTGAATTTTCCTTTGACGACAGTTGTTCGAACTCCTCCAGAAGTTCGCGCTGGCGTCGCGTCAGGCTCTGAGGGGTTTCCACTGCCGTCTGGATGTAGAGGTCACCGATCTGCGGTTGCCGCAATATAGGCATGCCCTTGCCCTTGAGACGGAACTGCCGGCCGTTCTGCGTGCCTTCCGGCACTTTCACGCGGGTCTGGGTGCCATCCAGCGTTGCCACCTCGAAGGAGCCGCCTAGGGCCGCGGTCGTCATCGAGATCGGCACCTTGCAATAAAGATCGGCGCCGTCGCGCTGGAAGAATTCGTGCGGTTTGACCGCCAGGAATATGTAGAGATCGCCGGAGGGTCCGCCGCGAAGGCCGGCTTCGCCCTCATTGGCGAGGCGGATGCGGGTGCCGTCCTCGATGCCGGCGGGAATATTGACCGAAAGCGACCGCTCCTCGGTCACGCGGCCCTGGCCAGCGCATTTCGGGCAGGGGTCCTTGATCGTCTGGCCACGGCCCTGGCACTGCGGACAGGTGCGCTCGACCGAGAAGAAGCCCTGGCTGGCGCGCACCTTGCCATGGCCTTGGCACATCGAGCAGGTGACGGGCTGGGTGCCCGGCTTCGCGCCGGAACCGGAGCACTCCGTGCACGAAATCGATGCCGGCACGCGGATCTGCGCTGTCTTGCCCGCAAAGGCCTCCTCCAGCGTGATTTCCATATTGTAGCGAAGGTCGGCGCCGCGTTCGCGACCGCCGGACGAACGACGGCGGCCGCCCATCATCTCGCCGAATATGTCTTCGAAGATGTCGGCGAAGCCGCCTTGGGCGAAGCCCTGGCCGCCATTCATGCCGCCATGTTCAAACGCCGCGTGGCCGAAACGGTCGTATGCAGCGCGCTTCTGCGGGTCTTTCAGCGTCTCGTAGGCTTCGTTGATTTCCTTGAACTTGTGCTCGCAGGCGTCGTCGCCCGGATTGCGATCAGGATGGAACTGCATGGCAAGCTTGCGGAACGCGCTTTTCAGTTCCTTTTCGTCGGCGCCCTTCTGAACGCCCAGCGTTTCGTAGAAATCCGCTTTCATGTCGTTCCGAAGTCCGGATGTTCAATGTCTTGGCGCATTGTATGGTGTCATCCTGCGAATAGTGGAGGTTCGCCATCGATTTAGTGAGTCGGCATCGCCAATGCTATAGGCGAACCGATGCGAGCAGATTTTATTCAGGATTGTCTAGGCCGTACCTACTCATCTGATGGACCTTTCAGAGAACGGGCGAATGGTGGCCGTTCGGTTTGAGGCAGTTCCAACAATCGTTCGCAACTTCTCATGGCGCCCGTGTAGTTTTCGATCTCTCGATCTATGCCATCCAAGACAATCTGTCCGAATTCGCTTCCCTGTTTCTTGTAGAAAAATCCACGCTCTGCGTAGATCGCGATATGATCCAAAAATGCCGAGGCCTTCTCGCAATCAGACAATTTTGTCCGGTCGCGTTCTCGGCGTGCAAAAGCCCGGTCCACGACTAAGCCAAGTTTGTCGGCCTGTCGCCTCAAGCTTGTAAGGTTTCGAGCTTTTAGAGCTTCGTTTATTCTAATTTCCACCGCTTTAAGGCTGCGATAGATACTTGCTTCATATGCAGCGTCGGCAGCAGCAGGCGTGGCCAAGAACAGTAAAACAAGGCCAGCCAATACGTTTGCGGCCGGCGTTTTCGCCGGCCGCAAGACAGCAGATTCTAGAAGATGTTTCTTCAAGCGCTCTTCTTCTTGTCGTCGTTCTCGTCGAGTTCCTCGAAATCGGCGTCGACGACATCCGAGTCCTTTGCGGCATCCGCCCGGGCGTCGGCCTCGGCGGCTTCCTTCTGTGAGTCTTCGTACATGGCCTGGCCGAGCTTCATCGAAGCTTCCGCCAGCACCTGGCTCTTGGCTTCGATTTCAGTTGCGTCGTCACCTTCGGCGGCGGTCTTGAGCGCCGCGATTGCATCGGAGATCGCGGTGCGGTCAGCCTCGGAGACCTTATCACCATAATCTTTCAGCGATTTCTCGGCGGAATGCGCGAGGGCCTCGGCCTGGTTACGGGCCTCGACCAGACCGCGCCGCTGCTTGTCGCTCTCGGCATTGGCCTCGGCGTCCTTGACCATCTTCTCGATGTCGGCATCGGAAAGACCGCCCGAAGCCTGGATACGGATCTGGTGCTCCTTGCCGGTGCCCTTGTCCTTGGCCGACACGTTGACGATGCCGTTGGCATCGATATCGAAGGTGACCTCGATCTGCGGCACGCCGCGCGGCGCCGGGGGGATGCCGACCAGGTCGAACTGGCCAAGCGCCTTGTTGTCGACCGCCATTTCGCGCTCGCCCTGGAAGACACGGATGGTCACCGCCGACTGCGAATCCTCGGCAGTCGAGAAAGTCTGGCTCTTCTTGGTCGGGATCGTCGTGTTGCGTTCGATAAGACGCGTGAACACGCCGCCCAGCGTCTCGATGCCGAGCGAAAGCGGGGTCACGTCGAGCAGCAGCACGTCCTTGACGTCGCCCTGCAGCACGCCGGCCTGGATCGCCGCGCCAAGCGCCACAACCTCATCCGGGTTGACGCCCTTGTGCGGCTCCTTGCCGAAGAACTGCTTCACGACTTCCTGGACCTTGGGCATGCGGGTCATGCCGCCGACCAGAACCACTTCGTCGATCTCGCCAGCCTTGAGCCCGGCATCCTTGAGCGCTGCCTTCAAAGGCCCGACGGTGCGCTGGATCAGGTCATCGACAAGCTGTTCGAATTTGGCGCGGGTGAGCTTCATCGTCAGGTGCTTCGGACCCGAAGCATCGGCGGTGATGAAGGGCAGGTTGATTTCGGTCTGCGCCGAGGACGACAGCTCGATCTTGGCCTTTTCCGCCGCCTCCTTGAGGCGCTGCAGGGCAAGCTTGTCGTTCTTCAGGTCGATGCCCTGTTCCTTCTTGAACTCGGACGCCAGGTACTCGACAAGCCGCATGTCGAAGTCCTCACCGCCGAGGAAGGTGTCGCCATTGGTCGATTTCACCTCGAAGACGCCGTCACCGATTTCCAGTACGGAAATATCGAAGGTGCCGCCACCAAGGTCGTAGACGGCAATCGTCTTGCCTTCCTTCTTGTCGAGGCCATAGGCAAGTGCCGCGGCCGTGGGCTCGTTGATGATGCGCAGCACTTCCAGGCCGGCGATCTTGCCGGCGTCCTTGGTGGCCTGGCGCTGGGCGTCGTTGAAATAGGCGGGCACGGTGATGACGGCCTTGTCGACCTTCTCGCCGAGATAGGCTTCCGCCGTTTCCTTCATCTTCTGCAGGATCATCGCCGAGATCTGGGAAGGCGACTGCTTCTTGCCGTTGGTCTCGACCCACGCGTCGCCATTGTCGCCATTGACGATCTTGTAGGGGACAAGCTTCTTGTCCTTCTCGGTCACCGGATCGTCGTAGCGGCGGCCGATCAGGCGCTTGACCGCGAAGATGGTGTTTTCGGGATTGGTGACCGCCTGACGCTTTGCCGGCTGGCCGACGAGACGTTCGCCGTCGCCGCTGAAAGCGACGATCGACGGCGTGGTGCGCGCGCCTTCCGCGTTCTCGATCACTTTGGCGTCTTTGCCGTCCATGACGGCGACGCAGGAATTGGTTGTTCCAAGGTCGATGCCGATTACTTTTGCCATTGGTTCAGTCTCTCCATCAAGCAGGCTTTCAAGGACCCTGTCAGGCGTTCCAGCGAAAGCCCCTGTTCACAAGAATTCCGCACGGCGCCGCAGCTTTGACGCGGTCCGCACGGTTGTGGGGCGTATATAAGAACAGGGCGCGCGGCGCGCAAGCATCCAACCCTAAGCATCTTGGGGGTTCTTGGCGGTCTTACCGGCCGTCACATGCCGCATTTCTGCCGACCAGGGTAAATACTTATCCAACGGCCGTAGCGGATTGCGCCTGCTCGAACGCCGCCAGCGCCGGCTTGAGCGCGTCGGTGCCTGCCGCAACCATTTCGCGTGACGGCGAGAAGCCGGCGCCGATCATCTTGCGGCCCAGCATGTGGTCGGCCGGCTTGTTGATGGATTCGATCGCCAACAGCCGGTCGCCGGCATAGTGGTAGATCGAGAATTTGTTTTCGGCGGGATCGCCGGAAATGACATGGCTGTCGCCGCCCGTCGGCAATCCCACCATTTGCAGCTTCATATCGCCGATATCCGACCAGAACCACGGAACGGCGCCATAGCCGCCCGAATGCCCGACGATGGTTTTCGCCGCCAGCTTGGCCTGGTCGGTGGCGTTCTGGACCGATTCCAGCCGCGCGTCGTCGCCGGTCAGCCAGTGCCGGTAGAGCGCGGCGTCTCCAACCGCGAAGACATCCGGGGCCGAGGTGCGCATCTGTCCGTCGACCCGGATGCCGTTGCCGGTTTCGATGCCGGCGGCCGCGGCCAGCTCGATGTTCGGCACGACGCCGATGCCGACAATGACCATGCGGGCCGGCAGTCGTTCACCTGACGAAGTGACCGCCGCCGTAACGTGCCCGTTCTCGCCTTCGAGGTGCGATATTGTCGTGCCGGTGATGACCCGCACGCCCATCGCCTCCAGCCGCTGCCGCACGTGGCTGCCGATGGCAGGCGCGACGACACGGCCCAGCAGGCGGTCGACGGCTTCGACTACGGTCACCTTGCGGCCCGCGGCGGAAAGCGTCGCGGCGATTTCCAGTCCGATAAAGCCGCCGCCAAGGATGACCACGTCTTCGCATCCGGCGCTGATCTCGCGGATCAGCCGCGCATCGCCGAGCGATCGCAAGGAAAGCACGCCGGCAAGATCGGCTCCGGGCAGCGGCAGGAGCCGCGGCCGCGATCCGGTCGCCAGGATCAGCTTGCCGAAGGGCAGTGCGCCGGCACCGGCGAGTTCCAGTTGCCGGCCGGCAAGGTCGATGCGTTCGACGCGCAGGCCTGGGCGGAAATCGATGGCATTACCGGTGTAGAACACCTCGCCACGCAAGGGTTGCGGCTTCGCTTCGGCATCCTTGATAAAGGTCTTCGACAATGGCGGCTTGTGGTAGGGAAGATCGAGCTCTTCGCCCAACAGGATCACCGGCCCTTCGAAGCCTTCCTCGCGAAGGCTGGCGGCGGCCTGTACGCCTGCATGTCCGGTTCCTACGATAACGACGCTGTTGTCCATGACGGTCAATTTCTTGAATCTGTTCTGGTCCGCAGCAGGTGGCGATTGTCCAGCTTCACCGCAAGGCCACTTCGGGTCGCATCGCCAGCGCTGGCTGTCAAGACATGGGTGGCTTCGTAACGACGCACCATCTCTCCGAAAACATGACTAATGCAGTTTAGAATAATTCTAAACTATTGTTTCGATTGGTTTTTCCTGGCGATTTGATTTGACTTTCCTGTTTTTCTCCACTTTATGAGGCGGAGCGCTACAGGCGCTTTCCCTTTGATGGCTGGGCCTTGAACCCTTTCGATTGGAGGCATGTCGGTGATTTTGCTGGTTGAACTGTCCTGCCGCGGGGCCGAGCGTCCCCGCATCGATTCCAGCGCCTTGCAAACAGCAGGCGCTCGCCGAATCCCTTCCAGCTTTTTGAACATGCGCCACGGGCGCCCTGTTTCAGCAATTTTCCAGGAGAGATGACGATGAACAAAACCCTGGGTGCCTTGCGGTACGGCAGGCTCGCCGCCATCGGCGCGACAGCCGCGCTCACCGCGGCCGCCTTCGTGCTGCCGGCCAAGGCCGAACCCGCCGCCAAGGCAGTCATCAAGACCTATGCCGACATCGCGCTCGCCAAATATGAGGATTCGCTGACCACCGCCAAGGCGCTCGACGCCGCGGTAGACGCGCTTATCGCCAAGCCCTCGGCCGAGACACTGACCGCGGCGCGCGAAGCCTGGAAGGCGTCGCGCGTTCCCTACCAACAGACCGAGGTCTATCGCTTCGGCAATGCCATCGTCGATGACTGGGAAGGCCGCGTGAACGCCTGGCCGCTGGATGAAGGCCTCATCGACTATGTCGACCAGGCCTATGGCACCGACTCCGATGAGAACGCGCTCTACACGGCCAACGTCATCGCCAACAAGGAAATCGAGATAGACGGCAAGAAGATCGACGCGTCGAAGCTGACGCCGGAATTCCTCTCCGGCACGCTGCAGGAAGCCGGCGATATCGAAGCCAATGTCGCCACCGGCTACCATGCCATCGAATTCCTGCTCTGGGGGCAGGATCTGCACGGTACCGGGCCGGGCGCCGGCGAGCGGCCCTATACCGACTACGATACGGCCAATTGCACCGGCGGCAATTGCGACCGCCGCGCCGACTATCTGAAGGCCGCCTCCGATCTTCTGGTGTCGGATATTGAGGAAATGGTCGGCAACTGGCAGGAAGGCGGCGCGGCGCGCAAGAACCTCGTCGATGGCGAGCCGAACGCCGGCATCTCCACGATCCTGACCGGCATGGGCTCGCTGTCCTACGGCGAACTGGCCGGCGAGCGCATGAAGCTCGGCCTGCTGCTGCATGATCCGGAGGAGGAGCATGACTGCTTCTCCGACAACACCCATATCTCGCATCTGGAAGATGCGGTCGGCATCCGCTCCGCCTATATCGGCAGCTACAAGCGCGTCGACGGCTCCGTGGTCGAAGGCCCGTCAGTGTCCGACCTGGTCAAGGCGGCCGATCCCGCGCTCGACAGGGAACTCACCGGCAAGCTCGACGCGACGGTCGCCAGGATGGAGGCGATCCAGGCCCGCGCCTTCGGCGGCGAGGCCTACGACCAGCAGATCGGCGAAGGCAACACGGAAGGCAACGCCACCGTGCAGGCCGCGATCGATGCGCTTGTCGACCAGACCAAGTCGATCGAACGCGTCGTTTCGACGCTCAAGCTCGACACCATCGCCTTCGAAGGATCGGACAGCCTGGACTCCCCCGACAAGGTCTTCCAGTAAGCCGACAATAATCCAGCCGGACGGCGCGATGAGCGCGCCGTCAGCCAGATGAGTTCATACGAGAAATGCTAGTCTGCCATTGCAACATCATCACCGAGAAGGAGATCGAGCAGACGATCATCGGTCTGCTCGACCAGGATCCCTGGCAGCTTATCGTGCCCGCGAAGGTCTATCATGCGATGCACAAGCGCGGACGCTGTTGCGGCTGCTTCCCAAATGTGGTGGAAACGATCATTCGCGTCACCGAAAATTACCACGCCCGTTCGGAGGCGAACGGCGTGGATATCGTTTCACACCTGGACCGCGTGAGAGGCTTGCGCGTCCAATACGGGAGCAGAACCCATGAAGGGCGAACCACAGGTCATCGAGCGGCTTAACGAGGCTCTGTTTCTGGAGCTCGGCGCCGTCAACCAGTACTGGGTGCATTTCCGGCTGCTGGAAGACTGGGGCTACACCAAGCTGGCCCGCAAGGAACGCGCGGAATCGATCGAAGAGATGCATCATGCCGACAAGCTGGTGGCCCGCATCATCTTCCTGGAAGGGCATCCGAACCTCCAGTCGGTGGCGCCGCTGCGCATCGGCCAGAACGTCAAGGAAGTGTTGGAATCCGACCTTGCCGGCGAATACGACGCCCGCACCGCCTACAAGCGGTCGCGCGAAATCTGCAACGAGCTGGGCGACTATGTCAGCATGAAACTGTTCGAGGAGCTTCTTGCCGACGAGGAAGGCCACATAGACTTCCTCGAGACGCAGCTCGACCTGCTCGCTTCGCTGGGCGAGGAGAAGTACGGCCAGCTCAACGCGGAATCCGCCGACAAGGCTGAAGTCGGCGAGGCTTAAAGGACATGGAATGCGGCGCATCCTAGGTTTTTTGCGCCGCGCGTCGCCGGGTTCCTTCTCGCCGTTCATGGGGCGAAGGTTTCGCGACGAGACGGATGAGGGGCAGCGTTACCCTCTGGAAGGTTCGCGCCGCCCCTCATCTGCCTGCCGGCATCTTCTACCCGTGAATGGGGAGAAGCACGCGCTCGGCCCTCTCGCTGTCTTCACCGCCGTGGCTCTGGTCGCGGCGTGGCCGACGGCGATATTTGCCGGCGATATCGTCTCCCCGAACCTCTCCACCGTCCGCACCGATCTTTCCGCGAAAGACCTCGCCCGCGTCGAGGCGATCACCAGGCCGACGGCGGATTTCTCGAGGCCCGAGCAGTTCGAGCGGATGCAAGGCGGCGCCGGCACGTCGCGCAAGCGGGTCAACGCCGATTCCTTCTCGCAATCCTCCGCCAACATCACGTTCGAGGAGGAGGGCGCCTTCAAGCTCGGCAATGCCCTGTTCCGCAAGAACTGGGTGTCGTCGCCGTCCTCGACGCAGGCATCCGACGGCCTTGGCCCGCTGTTCAACGCCCGCGCCTGCCAGAGCTGCCATCTCAAGGATGGTCGCGGCCATCCGCCCGAAGGCAATCCGGACGCCACCTCGATGTTCCTGCGGCTGGCGCGCGAGGCATCGACCGACGAGGAAAAGGCGGCGCGCACCGAAGGCCGGGTGCTGAATTTCCCCGACACGACCTATGGCGCGCAACTGCAGGACCTTGCTGTCCCGGGTCTCAAGGGTGAGGGCCGCATGCGGGTCACCTACGCGGAAACGCCGGTAACGCTCGGCGATGGCGCCGTGGTTTCCCTGCGCAAGCCGTCTTATCGAGTCGAGGACCTCGCCTACGGTCCTCTCGATCCCACGACGACGCTGTCGCCACGCATCTCACCGCCGATGATCGGTCTCGGTCTGGTCGAACAGATCGCGCCTTCCGATATCCTCGCCCACGCCGATCCGTATGACCGCGAGGGCGACGGTATTTCCGGCAAGCCGAACATGGTGCCCGACGAGCTGACCGGCAAGCACACGCTCGGCATCTTCGGCTGGAAGGCGCAGACACCGTCCATCCGCCAGCAATCGGCCGACGCCTTCGCGGGCGACATCGGCATTTCGACGCCGGAAGTGCCGCATCATTGGGGCGATTGCACCAAGGCCGAGGCCGATTGCCTCGCCCTGCCGAACGGCGTGCAGGAACGGCTGGGACCGGTCGAGGCCCCGCCGCCGGTCATGGATCTCGTCACCTTCTACTCGCAGAATCTTGCCGTGCCCGCCCGCCGCGACATCGGCAGGAAGGATGTCCTGGCCGGCAAGCAGGCGTTCTACGGGATGGGCTGCATCTCCTGCCACACGCCGAAATTCGTCACCCGCCGCGATACACCGAACAAGGCGCAGTCGTTCCAGCTCATCTGGCCGTATTCGGATTTCCTCCTGCACGACATGGGTGAGGGACTTGCGGACGGACAGGCCGTTGGGGAGGCCACGGGGAACGAATGGCGCACGCCGCCGCTCTGGGGCATCGGCCTGACGAAACAGGTCAACGGGCATACGTTTTTCCTCCATGACGGACGTGCGCGTAATCTGACGGAATCCATTCTGTGGCACGGCGGCGAGGCGCAAAAGGCGCGTGACCGTTTCGCCGCCGCCGATGCCGAAACACGCGCGGCGTTGATCAAGTTTCTGGAGTCGCTGTGATGCCGAAACGCCTTGCTCTTGCCGGCGGTGTGTTCGCCATTTTGATGGCATGCGGCTGGCCCGCCGCTGCCACCGCTGCAGATGCCTCCGTCATCGTCCGCCAGGCAATAGACGGCTTTGTCCGTCCGGCCTACGCGACGCTGGCCGAAAAGGCGGGTGAGGCAAAAACGGGTATCGAAGCTCTCTGCGCTGCTCCGAGCCAAGAGGCGCTCGACGCAGTCCGGAAGGAATTTGCCGGCCTGATCGACGCCTGGTCCTCGGTCGAGATCATCCGCTTCGGTCCGATCACCGAGGACAATAGGCTGGAGCGGATGCTCTATTGGCCGGACCGCAAGAGCATCGGCCTGAAGCAGGTGCAGGCGGCGCTGGCGCGCAAGGACCAGACCGCTGCCGACTCGAAAACCTTGGCGGGCAAGAGCGTCGCCATGCAGGGGCTCGGCGCACTGGAATTTGTCCTTTACGGCACTGGCGCCGAAGCGCTGGCTGGCAAAGATGATCCCTACCGTTGCGCCTACGCCGCCGCCATTGCCGGCAACATCAAGACGATTTCCGGTGCGGTCGCCGAGGCATGGGCCAAGCCCGATGGCTTTGCGGCGCTGTGGGCCAATCCCGGCCCAGACAATCCGGTTTATCGCAACGGCGCTGAAGCCATCACGGAACTCGTCGGCGTCTTCATCAACGGGCTCGAACTGGTGCGCGACCAGCGCCTGAAAAGCTTTCTCGGCGCAGCCCCCGATGCCGACAAGCCGAAAAGCGCGGTGTTCTGGCGTTCCGGTCTCACCGGCGCGGCCCTGGGCGCCAATCTCGATGGCATGGACGGGCTTTTCCAGGCGTCGCATATCGCCGATGCGCTGAATCCCGATTCGCGCTGGATCGCCGAGTCGATCCATATCCAGCTTGCCAATGGCGCGGCCGACGGTAGGGCGGCTTCGGGACCGATTGACGAAGTGCTGGCCCATCCCGCCAGACGGGCAAAACTCGACCATTTCGCGCTGGTCACCAGCAGCCTGTCGACTCTTTTTGGCGTGAGGCTGTCGGGTGAGTTCGGCCTGAGCGCCGGCTTCTCGTCGCTGGACGGGGATTGAGGACGCCATGCGCACCCCGCTGATTGACCGCCGCGATTTCCTCAAGGCCGCCGGTTCGGGCTTCATCGCCGCCATGGCCCCGTCCGCCTGGGCGGCGACACTGAATGCGGATGCCATCTTCGCCACCGCCTACATGCGCCGTGACGGCAGCTACGGCGCCGCGGTTCTCTCGGAAGCCGGCAAGGTGCTCCATACGGTAAACCTGCCCGACCGGGGGCACGATGTCACTTTCGACCCGGTCTCGAAGCGTTCCGTGGTGTTTGCGCGGCAGCCGGGCACATTCGCCGTGGTGTTCGATCACACCGGCCGACAGAAGCCGCAGACTATCGCCAGCATCGCCGGTCGCCACTTCTTCGGCCACGGCGTTTTTTCCAAGGACGGCAAGCTGCTCTACGCCACGGAAAACGATTTCGAGAACGCCGCCGGCATGGTCGGCGTCTACGATGCCGGCCACGGGTTCCGGCGGATCGGCGAGTTCCCCACCTACGGCGTCGGCCCGCACGAGCTTCTGCTGCTCGGCGACGGCAAGACGCTGGCGATAGCCAATGGCGGCATCGAGACCCATCCGGATTTCGACCGCGCCGAACTCAATCTGGCGACGATGAAGCCGTCCTACGTGCTGGCCGACCGCCTGACTGGCGACCTGATCGAGAAGCATGAGCTTGCGCCCGACCTGCACAAGCTATCGATCCGCCACATGGCGACGGACGAGTCAGGGGCGGTGTGGTTCGGCTGCCAGCATCGCGGGCCGGTCACCGAGCGGCCTTTGCTGGTCGGCCGCGCCGAACGCGGCAGGGAACTGAAACTCATCGACATGCCTGAAAAGGTGCTGAATGGGTTCAGGAACTATATCGGCTCGGTCGCCGCCAATCCGCAGGCGGGAACTGTCGCCGTGTCGTCGCCGCAGGGAAATGTTTTCGTCGTGATGGATGCAAAGACCGGCGGCATCATCGCATCGAACGACATGGTCGAGGTCTGCGGCCTTGCGCCCGACGGCCCGGATTTCATTGCATCCACCGGTATGGGCGTTATCGCCGAGCCGGGCGGGCGGTCCGTTTCCGAACCGGACTATGTCTGGGACAACCACATGCTGCGGATCGGCTAGCCAGCAGGCCTACGGCTTCATCAGCCACTCGTGCTCGGGCGCATTGTGGAACTTCCACGTCCGCTTCGGCCCGGCCATGACGTTCAGGTAATAGAGGTCGTAGCCGTGGCAGGCGGCGCAGGGGTGATAGCCCTTCGGCACCAGCACGACGTCGCCGTCCTCCACCGCCATGACCTCATCAAGATCACGCACGCCATTCGCGTCGGCGTCGGTATAGACGCGCTGGAAGGCAAAACCCTGCGGCGGGTTGATGCGGTGATAGTAGGTTTCCTCGAGATAGGATTCGGCCGGCAGATTGTCCCGATCATGCTTGTGTGGCGGATAGCTCGATGTGTGGCCGCCGGGCGTAATCACTTCGACCACCAGCAGCGAATCCGCCGGCTCGCCTTCCGGCAGGATATTGGTGACATAGCGTGTGTTGGTCCCCCTGCCGCGCGTTTCCTGGCCGAGCGCATCCGGCCTGATCACCCGCACAGGCAGCCCGCCGCCGAGGCCGGGCGCGGTGCAGACGGCCAGTTCGACGTCCGTGGTCGCGGTCACCAACCAGCTGGAATTCTGCGGCACATAGACCGACCATGGCTTGCCCTCGAACGGCGACATGCGCTCGCCAAGCTCGCCCAGATCCTCACCGCCGGCCGTCGTCTTGCCCTTGCCCGTAACGAAAACCAGACAGGCCTCGCGGGAACCGGTGTCCATGGAAACCGTCTGTCCGGCCGCCAGGCGGTGCAGGTCGAACCCGACATAGGTCCAGCCGGCGTTTTGCGGCGTCACATGCGCGACACGGCCTTCGCCTTGTTGCGCCTTTACGAGCAGTTTCGACATGATGTCCTTCCGATCAGTCCTTGGCGCCCGGGTCGGTGTTTTCCGCCGCGCTTGCCTGCGTCGTGCCTGCCTCCGGGGTGGATGCCTCCGGCGCAGGCTTGTAGGCATAGAGATATTGCCAAGCGGCATAGACGCCGAGCGCCGCCACCATAGTTCCCCAGTTCGGCGAACCGGCGTAAAATTCAATGCCTGCCCAGATGAAGCACACCGCGACCAGCGCGACGCGCCGCCACAGGGGCCGCAGGAATGGATGCTGGCTGCCGTTCGACATGGTTTGTCCTCTCGCGGATACGGTCCTGCACGAAACCTAGCGTGCCGGAAAGCCCTGCGTCTCCACAGTGTAGCCCGCCGCCGTCATCACCCGCATCAATTCCTTGTGGCCGACCTCGGCCATCTTGAGCGGCGGATTCTTCTTCGGGTCCTGCTCGGCTTCGACCACGAACCAGCCTTCATAGCCATAATGGGCGAATTTCTGCACGATAGCCGCGAAATCCAGCGAGCCGTCGCCAGGAACCGTAAAGGCGCCGAGCGCCACGGCGTCGAGGAAGGATTGCTTCTCCCAATCGAGCGCCGCGATCACCGGCTTGCGGATATCCTTTACATGCACATGATTGATGCGCGCATGGTGCTTGTCGATGACGCCAAGCACATCGCCGCCGGCGAAGGCCAGATGCCCGGCGTCGAGCAGCAGCGGAATGCCTTGGCCCGAATGCTTCATGAAGGCGTCGAGTTCGTGCTCGAACTGCACCACTGCCGCCATGTGGTGATGGTAGGACAGCGGCATGCCCTGGTCGGAGCACCATTCGCCAAATTCAGTGACCTTGCGCGCATAAGCCTTCATCTCGTCGTCGGAGAGGACCGCCTTCGTTGCCAGCGGCCTGGAGCGATCACCCTGGATTGAGCGCCCCACCTCGCCATAGACGATGCACGGAGCATCCACCGCCTTGAACAGCTCGATCATCGGCTGGATGCGGTCCTTGTTGACGGCCAACTCCTCATTGACGAGGGTGCCGGAGAACCAGCCGCCGCACAGCGTCACGTCCGCTTGTCTGAGAATGGGCAGCATGGTCTCGGGGTCGTCGGGAAAGCGCCGGCCCTTTTCCATGCCGGTGAAGCCGGCCGAGCGCGACTGCCGCAGGCATTCCTCGAGCGACACGTCGTCGGAGAGTTCGACAAGATCGTCATTCCACCATGCGATCGGGGACATCCCCAGTTTGGCTTTCAAGATATCAGTCCCCTACGCTCTGCGTCCGCCGCTTCTTCTCATAAGCCTTGCGCGCGGCGTTGACTTGCGCGCGCTCGCTCACCTCCGGCACCGCCACGTCCCACCAATGACCCCCGGCCTCTGTCGAAACCAGCGGGTCGGTGTCGATGACGATGACTGTCGTGCGCTCGTTCGTCTTCGCTGCCGCCAACTCCGTTTCCAGTTCCGGAATCGAAGAGACCTTCTTCGCAATCGCACCGAGGCTCGCCGCATGCGTGGCGAAGTCGATATCCGGCAGGACCTCGTGCCGCGAGTCCTTCAGGAGATTGTTGAAGTTGGCACCGCCGGTGGCCATCTGCAGCCGGTTGATGCAGCCGAAGCCGCGATTGTCGAGCAGCACGATGGTGAGCTTCAGGCCCAGCATCACGGAGGTGGCGATCTCGG
Organism: Mesorhizobium sp. BE184; assembly: GCF_031457045.1. Taxonomy (NCBI): domain Bacteria; kingdom Pseudomonadati; phylum Pseudomonadota; class Alphaproteobacteria; order Hyphomicrobiales; family Phyllobacteriaceae; genus Mesorhizobium; species Mesorhizobium sp. BE184. The sequence goes on along the minus strand of NZ_JAVDVU010000002.1, from coordinate 656,759 downwards.
AATTGAGCATGAGGTAGGAGCCGTCGCCGATCATCACGACGACTTCCTGGTCGGACTTCGCCATTTTTGCCCCAAGCCCGCCGGCGATCTCGTAGCCCATGGTCGAGAAGCCGTATTCGGCATGGTAGGAGCCGGGCGCGCCGGCCTGCCATAGCTTGTGCATTTCGCCCGGCAGGCCGCCCGCTGCGTGCAGTACGGTTGCGCCAGATCCCATGACGCGCTGCACAGCGCCGATCACCTGCGCGTCGGAGGGGAACGCCGCATTGGTCGTGGCCGTAACCTTCGCCGCTTCTTCCTGCCACGCCGTCTTGCCGGCGCGGGCATTGTCCGTCCACGCGGATGGCGCTTTCCAGCCCTTCAGCGCTTCGGTGAGTTCGGCAAGCCCCTCCCGCGCATCGGCCACCAGCGGCAGGGCGCGATGCTTGCCGGCGTCGAGGGCCTGCACGTTGAGCGCGACGATCCTTTTCCCGGCATTCTTGAACAGCGCCCAGGAACCGGTGGTGAAATCCTGCAGCCGGGTGCCGATTGCAAGCACCAGATCGGCTTCCTCGGCCAGCCGGTTGGCGGCGGAGGTGCCGGTGACGCCAACCGCCGCCATGTTGAGATCATGTGTATCCGGCAGCGCGGATTTTCCACCCTGAGTCTCGCACACGGGGATGCCGGTTGCCTTGGCGAAACGGTCGAGTTCCTCCGAAGCCTGGGAATAGAGCACGCCACCGCCGGCAATGATCAGCGGTTTCTTGGCTGCCTTCAATGCCGCCACGGCTGCTGCAAGTTCATGGCGGTCCGGGCGGGGCCGTCGCGGCGTCCAGATGCGCTCCTCGAAAAAGCTTGTCGGATAATCATAGGCTTCGGCCTGCACGTCCTGGCAGAGCGACAGCGTCACCGGTCCGCATTCGGCCGGGTCGGTCAGCACTTGCAGGGCCCGATTGAGGGCCGGAATGATCTGCTCGGGCCGGGTGATGCGGTCGAAATAGCGCGACACTGGCCGGAAGCAGTCATTGACCGTCGCGGTGCCATCGGAAAAGTCCTCGGCCTGCTGCAGCACCGGGTCCGGGATGCGGTTGGCGAAGACATCGCCGGGCAGGAACAGCACCGGCAGCCGGTTGACATGGGCAAGTGCTGCCGCCGTCACCATGTTGACCGCGCCGGGGCCGATGGAACTGGTCGCGGCCATGAAACGGCGGCGGAAATTCGCCTTGCCATAGGCGATCGCCGCGTGCGCCATCGCCTGCTCGTTATGGGCGCGATAGGTCGGCAGCTCTTCGCGCACGCCATAGAGCGCCTCGCCGATGCCGGCGACATTGCCGTGGCCGAAAATCGCCCAGACGCCACCGAAAATCGGTAGCCTCTCGCCATTGATCACTGTCATCTGGCGCGTCAGAAAACGGGTCAGCGCCTGCGCCATTGTCAGGCGGATGGTTTTGGTCATGGTCGCTTCTCCTCCGCCAGCCTTATGCCGCCTTGGGGTTGCGCGCGGCAAGCCAGGCCTCGGTCAATTTCTCGAAACGGCCTGCCATGTCCGCAATGGCCTGCTCGTCATCCATCGTCCCGGCCAGCCACTGCTCGGCGGCGTCGGCAAACAGGGTGCGGCCGACAGCGAAACCCTTGACGATGCCGACATCGGCGGTCGCGGCGAAAGCCGCTTCCAGCTCTTTCTGCGGTGCCTCCAGCCCGAGAAGCACCACGCCGCGACACAGCGGATCGTGATTGGCGATGGTGGCCCCGATGTTCTTCCATGCGGCACGTGATGCCTGCGGCTCAAGCTTCCACCAGTCCGGCTTGATGCCGAGCGCATAAAGCTCGTCCAGCGTCCGCGAAATCGTGTCGGCCTCCAGCGTCCCATACTTGCCGGCGATGATCTCGACCAGCAGTTCCCGGCCGACCTTGCGTGACGCCTGGAACAGGGCGAGCAGTTTCTGCTGCTGTTCTTCCTTCAACGCCGCCGGATCGTCGGGATGGTAGAAGCACAGGCACTTTATGCAGTGCGTCACCGGCCAGTCGACGAGCTGCGAGCCGATATCCTGGCCGAACTCGAACCGCAGCGGCCGCGAGCCCGGAAGCTCGACCGGGCGGCCGAGCCAGGCAAACGGATGCCGGGCGAACTCGAACATGGCCTCGCGGCCATATTTCTCGTCGAGCAGCATGCCGTAGCCGTCGCGGCCATCGGCCACCTTTGCTGCCGCCTTCACCGCCAGTACCTTGAAGGCGTTGAGACGTGCCGGGTCTGCCCCGGCCTTGTCGGCGATGGCTTCGAGTTGCGACCGATGGTCGATCGCAAATGTCATCATCGACGGAATATCGCGCCGCCGCGTCGTCGCCCAATGGATATGATTGATTTCCGCGTCCTTGCGCAGGGCATGATGGCGGCTGCCATGCTTGAGAAAATAGGTGAGCTCCTCGAAGGTCGGATATTCCGGAGCGCAGAGCAGCCGCGAGACGGCGAAGGCGCCGCAGGCATTGGCCCAGGTCGCCGCGGTTTCCAGGCTTTCGCCGCCCAGCCAGCCGCGCAGGAAACCTGATATGAAGGCGTCCCCGGCGCCCAGCACATTGTAGACCTCGATGGCGAAACCCTTGCCGACGATGCCGGCTTCGAGGTCGTCGCTGATGGGACCGTCATAGACGATGCAACCCTGGGCGCCGCGCTTCAGCACGATGGTTGCAACCGACAATTTTCGGATGGTCTTCAGCGCCGCCAGCAGGTCGCTTTCGCCCGAGGCGATCAGCACCTCTTCCTCAGTCCCGACGATCAGGTCGCAGTCGGGAAGCACGGTCTTCATCTCGGCAGAGACGCGATCGGATTTAACATAACGCCCGAAGCCTTCCGCGTGTCCGGCGAGGCCCCAAAGATTGGGCCGGTAGTCAATGTCGAACACGACCTTGCCGCCCTTCGCCTTCATGATACGAATGGCCTTGCGTTGGGCTGCAGCGCTGTTTTCGCGCGAGAAATGCGTTCCGGTCACCACGACGGCGCGGGCGGTGGCGACGAATGCCTCGTCGACATCGTCCGGCGCCAGCGCCATGTCGGCGCAGTCGGTCCGGTAGAAGATCATGGGCGAGACGCCCTCGTCCTCGACCGAAAGCAGCACCAGCGCCGTCAACCGCTCGGGGTCAGTCTTCAGCGCCGCGACCGACACACCCTCGCGCACCAGTTGCTCGCGGATGAAGCGGCCCATCTGCTCGTCGCCGACGCGCGTCAGCAGGGCCGAGCGCAGGCCGAGCCGCGCCGTGCCGACGGCGATATTGGCAGGGCAGCCGCCAACCGACTTGGCGAAGGAGGCGATGTCTTCCAGCCGCGAGCCGATCTGCTGGCCGTAGAGGTCGACCGAGGCGCGGCCGATGGTGATGACATCCAGCGACGCCCTGGCGTCCACCGCTTCGATCATCATGTCCTCCCATGGGCTGCTGGCGCGGCGCGGACCCGCCGCGCGAATATGCAATACGAAATATTAATTCCATCCGTCAGTCAATATGGAATATACATTCCTAAGTTGGATCTAACCGGAGACACGCCGATGTTCTGCAACGCTGACCGCCAAGGCCATGGCCAGCGCGATGGTGGCGGACAGGGAGCGGAAACCAGCGAAATCCGCTTCGGCGACCTCGAACCAGACGGTGGCGAACTGGGCGAGCGGCGAGAAGGACGAATCGGTGATCGCCACCAGCGGCACGCCTCGTTCGGAAATCGCGCGCGCCTCCTCGATGGTCGCCGGCGCGTAGGGCGAAAAGCTGATCGCCAGCGCCGCGTCGCCGGGTTTGGCGAAGCCGATCATCTCGGCGTTGAGGCCGCTCGCGGATTCGATAAGTTGGCAGCGGATCTCAAGCTTGCTCAGCGCATAGGCGAGGTAGCTGGCCACGGGGTAGGAGCGCCGGCGCGCCAGGATATAGATGGTCTCGGCTTTGGCCAGCAGCTTGACCGCGCGGTCCAGATGCTCCTCGTCGACCGCGCGCGCAATGTCGTTGAGCGACGTTGTCGCCGCGGCGACGAAGCCCTCGAAAATGCCGCGATGGCCGGTGCCGGAATCCGCCTCCGCGCGCAGGGCATTCAGTCGTTCCTCATAGGAGGAATTACGCTCCCGCAACCGCTCCCGGAACACCGATTGCAGGCTGGTGAAGCCATCGAAGCCGAATTGTTGGGCAAAGCGGATCAGCGTCGAAGGCTGCACGCCCGCCGACGTCGCGATGCTGGCGGCGGTTCCGAAGGCGACGTCGTCCGGATTGTCGAGCGCATAGGCGGCGATCTGCGCGATGCGCTTGGGCAGGTTCTGCCGCCGCTCGAGGATGGCCGAACGCAGTGTCTCGAAATCGCGGGGCAGCCGTTCGTCCATCGTGCGTCCTGTCATTGCTGTTTGGGCACAATAGCCGGACCGTGCCGCGTCGTCATGGCGAATGATTCATCCATTCCATTTTCATGAATAACGGACTACGTCATCCACAAAGTTCTGGGAGGAAAGCAGGCATGGTAGGCGTCGGTCTGATCGGCACGGGGTTCATGGGCAAATGCCACGCCATTGCCTGGAACGCGGTGAGCGCGGTTTTTCCGCAGGCTGACAGACCGAGGCTGGTTCATCTTGGCGAGGCGAATGCGGAACTGGCCAGCCGTAAGGGTGTCGAATTCGGCTTTGAAAAAGCATCCGGGGATTGGCGTGCGGTCGTAAACGATCCTGAGGTCGACGTCGTTTCGATCACCACGCCGAACCAGTTTCACCCCGAGATGGCGATCGCCGCGCTGGCGGCGGGCAAACATGTCTGGTGCGAGAAGCCGATGGCGCCGGCCTTTGCCGACGCGCAAGCCATGACGGAAGCCGCCAGACGATCCGGCAGGATCGCCGCCCTCGGCTATAACTACATACAGAGCCCGGCGATCCGCCATATCGGAACGCTTCTGGCGGAAGGCGTGATCGGCGACCTCAATCATCTGCGCATCGAGATGGACGAGGACTTCATGGCCGATCCGGACGCGCTTTTCGGCTGGAAGCACGAGAAAAGCTCGGGCTATGGCGCGCTGGATGATTTCGCCGTGCATCCGCTGTCGCTGGTCGCGGTCCTGTTCGGACGGGTGAGCCGCGTGATCTGCGACATGGCCAGGCCCTATGCTGAGCGCCGCACGGCCGGCGGCAACAGTCGCGCTGTCGAAACGCATGACATCGCCAGCGTGCTGATGCGGCTGGAAAACGGCATGTCGGGCACGCTGCAGGTCAACCGCTCGGCCTGGGGACGCAAGGGTCGCATCGCCGTCCAGATATTCGGCTCGAAAGGCTCGATCCTTTTCGACCAGGAACGTTTCAACGAATTCCAACTCTACGTCACCTCGGACCGCCCGGCCGAGCAGGGCTACCGCACGATTCTCGTTGGCCCTCAGCACACACCCTACGGCGACTTCGTTCCGGCTCCCGGTCACGGTCTGGGGTTCAACGACCTCAAGATCGTCGAATGTCGGGAACTCCTGGCCGCGATCAGGGGTGATCGCGACACCCGTTTGATCGATTTCGACGACGGGCTGGAGATCGAGCGCACCGTTCACGCCATGGCCCGTTCGTTCGAGCAGGAACGTTGGGTGGACGTGCGCTGAGATATCGGCTGGGGAACGGTAAGGCCGCTCCCCAGTTTCGTCGCCCTTGCCTTCAGGCTACCCCCGAACGCTTGGCGACTACGGCGTCCCGTGACGCCCGGCGCTTTCCGACCGCGTCGGCCAGCCCGCGCAGCACCGTCTCCGTTGTCTCCCAGTCGATGCATCCGTCGGTGATGCTCTGCCCATAGACCAGTGGCTTGCCGGGAACGACATCCTGCCGGCCGGCAACCAGATTGCTTTCGACCATGACGCCGATGATGCGGTCGTCACCGGCGGCGACCTGGCCGCCCACATCGGCGGCGACCGTGGGCTGGTTCTCGGGCTTCTTCAAGCTGTTGGCATGGCTGACGTCGATCATCAGGCGCGGCACGATGCCGACGCGGAGAAGTTCGGCGCAGGCCGCATCGACGCTCGCCGCGTCATAATTGGGGGTCAGGCCGCCGCGCAGGATGACATGGCAGTCCTCATTGCCGGTGGTTGTCGCGATGGCGCTGCGTCCAGCCTTCGTCACCGCCATGAAATGGTGCGGCTGCGCGGCCGATTTCACCGCGTCGGCGGCTATGCGCAGATTGCCATCGGTGCCGTTCTTGAAGCCGACCGGACAGGACAGACCGGACGCCAGTTCGCGGTGGATCTGGCTTTCGGTCGTGCGCGCTCCGATGGCGCCCCAGGATACAAGGTCGGCGATGTATTGCGGCGTTGTCATGTCGAGGAATTCGGTCGCCGCCGGCAGGCCGAGATTGTTGACGGCGGCCAGCACATTGCGCGCCAGCCTCAATCCCTTGTCGATGTTGAAGCTGCCATTGAGGTCGGGATCGTTGATCAGGCCCTTCCAGCCGACCGTCGTACGCGGCTTTTCGAAATAGACGCGCATGACGATCTCGAGCCGGTCCGACAAAACTTCGCGCAGCGCCGCCAGACGGCTGGCATAGTCCACGGCCGCGGCCGGGTCGTGGATCGAACAGGGCCCGACAACGACGATCAGCCGATCGTCGGCGCCGGTCAGCACGGCATGAATGGCGTTGCGCGACGCCGTGACGGTGCGCGTCGCCGTCAGCGTGCGCGGGATTTCCTGCATCACCTGATCAGGTGTGCTCAGTTCCTTGAGTTGGGTGACCCGAAGGTCGTCTGTGGTGGTCAACACGGCTTTCTGCTCCAGATTTGGAGACCTGCCGGCTGAAACAAAAAAGCCGCCAGGTCTGGCGGCTGTTCGGATATTGATGCTGCAATCTTTAGATCGAGCGCAATCCTCCCGCCGCCAGCGAGTAGCTAAAATACCAAAACGAGGCGGTCAGGTTGATCATGCAGGCCTAATAGCCGAAGCTTGGGCGTTTGTCACGCACGATGTCGTTACTCGCCGATGATGCCCGCCACATGCTGGTCGTAGTCGATCAGCGCACCGGTCATGATGCCGGACTGCGGCGACAGCATATAGGTGATCAGCCCGGCCAGCTCATGTGTCTTGGCAAGCTGTCCCATCGGCGCGGCGGCCTCGGCCTTTTGCAACCAGTCCGCGCCCGCGCCATGGAATTTGGCCTGTGTCTGCGCTTCGCCGGGCGTGTCCATCCAGCCCGGCAGGACGCCGTTGCAACGGATGCGGTTGCGGCGGTAGGCGTTGGCGACATTCTTGGTCAGGGTCGCCAGTGCACCCTTGCTGGCCGAATAGGACGACAGGAAGGACTGGCCGCCATGGACGTTGACCGACAGCACGTTGACGATCGACCCCGGCTGCTTCGTTTCCAGCAGGTGCTTCACCAGCCCCTGCATCAAAAAGAACGGTCCGCGCACATTGGTGTCGAACATGTCGTCGAACATTTCCGGCGTGGTCTCCACCAGCGAACCGCGCGCGGCCGACGCGGCTGCATTCACCAGCGCGTTGAGGCTGCCAAAACGGCTGATGCCGGTCTCGACGGCCTTCAGGCATTCATTCGGGTCGGCAAGATCGGCGGCGATGAAAATCGCCTCGGCGCCAAGCTTCTCCAGTTCGGCGACGGCGACACGGCCTTTTTCCTCGGAGCGTCCGAGCAGAACCAGCGACCGGCAGCCCTCGTCGATCAGCTGGCGCGCAACGGCAAGGCCGACGCCCTGCGCGCCGCCGGTGATCAGTGCTTTGGTCTTGGCGTTGCGCGTCGTCAGCTCGGACATGGTGACCTCCGGTCAGGTTTCGAAGCCAGGACATAGGCCTGGATGCGGATGGTCTTGCCTTGCTTCGCCGACTTCAATGCGGCGTCGGCGAGTTTCAGCGCCGCCAGCCCGTCGGCGCCGCTCGGCGAGGCCTTGCCCTTGCGGCTCATCGTGTCGATGAAGGCGGCGATCTCGTTGGCATAGGCATCGATGTAGCGCGTCATGAAGAAGTCGTGCAGCGGCGGGCGGGTGTAGCCCTTGTCGTTGGCGATTTCGATTGAAACCGGCCGCTGGTTCTCGGCAGCCACCATGCCCTTCGAACCATGCACCTCGATACGCTGGTCGTAGCCATAGGTGGCGCGGCGCGAGTTGGAGATGACGCATTGCTTGCCCGACGCGGTTTCGAGGATGACGCTCACCGAATCGTAGTCGCCGGCTTCGCCGATCTTCTTGTCGACCAGCACCGAGGCGTGTGCCGAGACAGACACCGGCTCTTCGCCCAGCAGAAAACGCGCCATGTCGAAATCGTGGATGGTCATGTCGCGGAAGATGCCGCCCGAACGCTTGATGTAATCGACCGGCGGCGCGCCGGGATCGCGCGAGGTGATCGTTACCATCTCGACCTTGCCGATGGCGCCGTCATCGATGGCCTTCTTGACCGCCATGAAATGCGGGTCGAAGCGGCGATTGAAACCCACCATCAGCGCCGCTCTGGTCTTCTCCACCACGGCCAGGCACTTCTCCACGCGCTTGACGTCGAGATCGACGGGTTTCTCGCAGAAGATCGCCTTGCCGGCTTTGGCGAAGCGCTCGATCAGGTCGGCATGCGTGTCGGTCGGCGTGCAGATGACCACGGCGTCGATGTCGTCGGCCTTTTCGATGGCTTCGATCGTACGCACCTCGGCCCCGTATAGGGAGGATATTTCCCTGGCCGCCTTTTCGAAAGCGTCCGCTACCGCGACCAGCCGCGCATTGGGGTTGGCGCCGACGGCGCGGGCATGCACCTTGCCGATGCGGCCTGCGCCAAGCAGGCCAAAACGAACCGTCATGAGATTCTCCTCCCGGAGCCGCGAGGAGGCAGCATCCGCATTTCAGAATATGGAAACCAAACTTCAGCTTGGATGAAACATTTATTCCAAACAGGAAATCGACGTCAAGCTAGTGCTGAAGGTGTTTTTGGCCCGTTCAGATGCAGCCAAAGTTGGTGTTCCGGCAATAGCGTCAATCGTTAGAAAAGCGCCTGAAGCTCGGGCAGCTTGTCGTTGACCAGCCAGCCGTAGTAATTTTCCTCGGGCATTTTCGCCGGCTCTCCGGCCGCAATTCGGCGGTCGTTCTCCGCCTTCAGTGCGTAGGCGCGCTGTTCGGGATTGCCGACATTGTAAAGCGTGGCGGTAATGCCCGGGTTCTTCGAAATATCGTAGCCGGCGATCTGGCGATAGGCATCAATGGATGTCTTCAGCGTCGCGGCCACGTAGTTCAGCGTCAGGTCCGGGTCCATGATGGTCTTGTAGACCTCGTTCGGATCGCTGGCGTCCAGTTTCGGCAGTCCCGAAACGCGGTTGACGAGGTCGCTCATCTGCAGCGCGGTAAGCGGGTTGAGCTGTCCAAGTCCAAAGGTCTGGCCGGCATAATATGGCTGGAAGAACACGGCGCCGAAGCGGTTGTCGGGAAAGCCTTCGCCGCCCACCGTCTTGCCCCGGAAGGAACGGTTCCACACCTGCTCGCGGCAGGCCCAGAGGTCATAGCTGCCGCTCTGGCCGGCGCAGCGGGAAAACTGCGGCCGTCGCACGAAGTCGGTGATGTCCTCGCCTTCGTAGGAAAAGGTCAGCTTGCGCGACAAATAGGAGATCGCCTTGACGTAGTAGGTCTGCAGCCGGTCGTAGGCATCGACATTGTAGGTGTGCTCGCCGACGATGGCGCCGACGATGTGCATCGGATCGATGCCGTAGCGGGAGGCCGCTTCGCGAATCTTCGAACGAAGCCCGCCATCGTTCTGCAGCAGCGCATAGACCTTGCGATACTTCGCCTGGAAGGTCGTGTTGGTGGCCTGCGTGCGCCGGCTCGATGCGCCGGGGATCGGCGGCTGTTCGGCATTCCGGTTGCCGGGCGGCACAAGGGTCGCCGCGGTCGCCGGCAACGCTGCCGCGATCAACATCAAGCCGACAAAAAGGAAGATCAGTTTTTTCACGCGCCGCCGCCCGAGCCTGTTGCCGCGCAAACTAGGGTGAGCACCCGCAGGAGTCGAGAGCTTGATGGCCGGGCGCAATGAAAGCGGCCGAAGCTGCTTCCATTTCGCCACACTTCCGGTGGACGGCGCGATATTCACCGCGACGGCCTCCCGGATTAAAGCGGTGATTAAAGAATAAACCGCGACAGGTCTGTGTTCCGGGACAAATCGCCGACATGCTTCTCGACATAGGCGGCGTCGATCGTCACGGCCGTGCCGTTGCGGTCCGGCGCATCGTAGGAAATGTCGTCCAGCACCCGCTCCATCACCGTTTGCAGCCGCCGCGCGCCGATATTCTCGACGCTGGAATTGAGGTCGACGGCGATGCCCGCGAGCGAATCGATGGCGTCCGGCGTGAAGTCGAGCGTCACGCCTTCCGTGCCCATCAGCGCGATATACTGCTTGATCAGGCTCGCCTCGGTCTCGGTCAGGATGCGGACGAAATCCTCCTTCTCCAGCGCACGCAACTCGACCCGGATCGGCAGACGGCCTTGAAGTTCAGGCAGAAGGTCCGATGGCTTCGACACATGGAAGGCGCCTGACGCGATGAACAGGATATGGTCCGTCTTGATCGGCCCGTACTTCGTCGCCACCGTCGTGCCTTCGACCAGCGGCAGCAGGTCGCGCTGCACGCCTTCGCGCGACGGACCACCGGAAATGTCGGAGCGGGCGGCAATCTTGTCGATTTCGTCGAGGAAGACGATGCCGTCATTTTCCGCAGATTCCAGCGCCCTGCGGATCACCTCGTCCTGGTCGAGCAGCTTGTCGGATTCATCCGAAATCAGCAGCTCGTAGGATTCCTTGACCGTGGTCTTGCGCGTCTTGGTGCGCTTGCCACCCATGGCCTTCTGCATCATGTCGGACAGGTTGATCATGCCGACGCTGCCGCCGGGCATGCCGGGAATGTCGAAGCCGGGCATGCCGCCATTGCCGGTATCGGCGACCTCGACCTCGATCTCCTTGTCGTCCATCTCGCCGTCGCGCAACTTCTTCTTGAAGCTGTCGCGGGTGGCGGGCGACGCCGTCTTGCCGACCAGCGCCTCCAGGACGCGTTCCTCGGCATTGATGTGGGCGCGCGCCTTGACGTCCTCGCGCATCTTTTCCCGCACCAGGCCTATCGCTGTCTCGACGAGGTCGCGGATGATCTGCTCGACATCGCGGCCGACATAGCCGACCTCGGTGAACTTGGTCGCCTCGACCTTGATGAACGGCGCGCCCGCCAGCTTGGCGAGGCGGCGTGAAATCTCGGTCTTGCCGACGCCGGTCGGACCGATCATCAGGATGTTCTTCGGCATCACCTCTTCGCGCATCTGGCCTTCCAACTGCTGGCGCCGCCAGCGATTGCGCAAGGCGATGGCCACGGCGCGCTTGGCGTCCTTCTGGCCGATGATGAAACGGTCGAGCTCGGAAACGATCTCGCGCGGGGAGAAATTGCTCATAGTGGGTAACTCATGAAACAGCGGGTGCCGCTTATGTATGAGGTGGAAGCCCGCGTACAAGAGTGTTGGGCAACAGTGCAAGCAGACTGCGGCGTAAGGCCTGCCAGCCGGCACTGAGGAGAAGCACCAGCGCACCCAGCACCAGCAGGGTCAATGGCACGGCACTGTCGCTGAGGCCGATCTGCTTGACCAGGGAACCGAATGCGATGCCGGCATAGGAAAGGCCGGATACCAGGATAGCTCGCCTGTCCACCAGAACGGCAACGAGAGCGAGGCCGCCAAAGATCGCCAGCACGCCAAACGAGGTGGCGGCGCTCAGGCCTCCCGGGCTGACCAGGACACTGATCAGCGGATGGACGATCAGTGGCGCCGCCAGCATGTGGAGCCAGAAGGCGATATCGGTGCGCCGGGTCTGACGCTGCGGATCGCTCATGTCGAAGTGCATGGCAAGGGCGAATACACAGATGCCGCAGACGAGAAGTACCGGTCTGATAAGAACACTCTCGAGACCGGGCGTCAGGCTGGACGCCAGGGCCACCACGCTGGCGACAAGCGCCGCAACGCCGGCGGCGAAGGTGATTGGAACGTGGAAGCGGCGGTAATGCAGGGCTGTCGCAGCGATGGTGACCAGCCCGGCCAAGACAACCGGCCAGCCCTTCTCATGCAGTTCGTCGAAACGGAAGGTTTCCGTCCCGGTCACCAGCAGCAGGGTTGCGACAGAGACGGAGCATGCAAAGACAAGCAGAAGGACGATGCTTGGCAGTGCCATCCGCCGTCTGGCGGTGAAGTATTCGGCCAATAGCCAGCTTGTCAGCGCCACCGTGCATCCAGCTCCGACGCTGCCGACCAATTTGGAGGCGAAATAGGAAAGTGCTCCCAGGAACAATGCGACGCCGATGGTAACGAAGATGTCGCCGAACCCATTGATAAAACGAAATTCTTCCTCGTCGGCAGGTTCCGTCACCGTCGCACTGGCCCGTGCCTTTTCCAGATAGCGCAGCATCTCGACCTGCTGGAGCGTCAGCACGCCCTGCGCCACCGCACGCTCGATCGTATCGCTTGATATCGCCTCATTGCCGGATGGGTTCGAGGACATGGTCAAAGTCCTCCCTGCCAAGCTTTCACCGACTCCAGCGGATGGACGAGCATCAGAACGTTGAGGGTAAGATTGTCACGAATGAGATAGCCGACGATTAACTCTGCCGCTACGGCAAGCGTCACGGCCAGCCAGACCGGCAGGCGCGCGGCGAGGAAGAAGCCGAATACCATGAACAGGGTGTCGAAGACCGAGTTTAGGATGCTGTCGCCGAAATAGTCGAGTGAGATGGTCGCCTCGCGATAACGATTGATGATGATCGGACTGTTCTCGAGGATTTCCCACGCTGCTTCGAGCAGGATGGCGAAGGAAAGCCGTGTCCACACGGTGGACCTGCGGAAAAGCGCCCAGAACAGCAGGTAGAACAGGAAGCCGTGGATGATGTGGGAGAAGGTGTACCAGTCGGAAATGTGCTGGGAATTTTCCGGACTCACCGTCACGCCATGCCAAAGCTTCACATAGCCGCATTTGCAGATCCAGATGTGATCCATGAGGCGCAGGATCACGACCTGAGCTGCCATCAGCAGCACTGCTGCCAGCACACCTGCCTTCCAGTCCAGTCCCCAGGATCTACGTTCGTGCGGTGCCGTAAGTTGAGCCAAGTGCGTCCCCTTTCACCACGCATCATCGCCATGCGCTTCTAGAGAACACAACATGCGATACAGCGATTTTACGGGGAAATTATCCGGTCAGTTCACTTCGTCTGCATCGCGCGCCATCATCAGCGCCGGCCCATAGATGGACGTCCGTGTGTCGAAGGCCCGAAAGCCGGCCTTTTCATAAGCGCGGATAGCCCTGCCGTTGGCAGGATCCGGATCGATGATAACGCGGGGCGTACCCTCTGTGAAAAGCTGCCCGACGAACTGCTGCAGGATTGCCGACCCATGGCCGATGCCGACCAGTTCCGGCACGCCGATGGTCAGATCGACGCCAAGCGTGCCGAAGGGCTGGTCCGCATAGGGATGGTCGTCCTCCATATGCGGATCGTAGCTCTGCAGATAGGCGATGGGTTTCCCGTTCAGCTTGACGATCAACGGCTCAACCGAAACGCTGTTGATGTGTTCTCGAATGGCGGCGATCTCGGTCTCGGGATCGCCCCACCATTCGGCCACATGCGGCTCCGCCAGCCAGCCGGCGATCGTCGGCAGGTCTTTTTCCGTCACCGCCCGAAATTGATAAGCCGGTTCAGGCGGCATCGAGCGTTTCGATGACGAAGCTGTTATTGGTGTAGACGCAGATGTCGGAAGCGATCTGCATTGCCTTGCGGGCGATTTCCTCGGCGTCCTTGTCGGTGTCCATCAGCGCCCGAGCAGCCGCCAGCGCATAATTGCCACCCGAACCGATGGCCATGACGCCATGCTCCGGTTCCAGCACGTCGCCGGTGCCGGTCAGCGCCAGCGAAACATCCTTGTCGGCCACCAGCATCATCGCTTCCAGCCGGCGCAGATAGCGGTCGGTTCGCCAGTCCTTGGCGAGCTCGACACAGGCGCGTGTCAACTGGTCGGGATATTGCTCGAGCTTGGCTTCCAGCCGCTCCAGCAGTGTGAAGGCGTCGGCTGTTGCCCCGGCGAAGCCGGCGATGACGCTGCCGCCCTTGCCGATGCGGCGCACTTTCCTGGCGTTACCCTTCATGATGGTCTGGCCGAGGCTCACCTGGCCATCGCCGGCAATGACCACCTTGCCGCCCTTGCGCACCGTGACGATGGTCGTCGCGTGCATGGTCAATTCATTAGACATGTCTTGCTCCGATTGCGCGCCGTCCCGATCAGGCGACGAGCGCGGTACGAGTTGATGCGGCCTTATGTATGCAGCCGGCGGGCGTTTGCCAACGGCTTGTCCGGCAAGCCTCCTGCGCGTTTTGGCAACTGGCAATTGGCCGATCATGCTGCTAGAAGGCTTTCGTTTTCAAGCACCTGACAGGCGATCCTGGAAGGCAAATGGCACAAGGATGAGGCAATGAGCCCGCGTTCCGCCGAAGTGAGCCGCAAGACCAAGGAAACCGACATCGCCGTGTCGCTGCACGTCGACGGCGCCGGCAAGTCGGAGATGGCGACAGGCGTCGGCTTCTTCGACCATATGCTGGACCAGCTTGCGCGCCATTCGCTGATGGACATCGCCGTCAAGGCGAAGGGCGACCTGCACATCGACGATCACCACACGGTCGAGGATACCGGCATTGCCATCGGCCAGGCGCTCTCCAGAGCGCTGGGCGAGCGTCGCGGCATCATGCGCTACGCCTCGATCGATCTCGCCATGGACGAGACGCTCACACGCGCCGCGGTGGATGTTTCCGGCCGCCCGTTTCTTGTCTGGAACGTCGCCTTCTCGTCGCCGAAGATCGGAACTTTCGACACCGAATTGGTGCGCGAATTCTTCCAGGCGTTGTCGCAACATGCCGGAATCACCCTGCATGTCACCAACCACTATGGCGCCAACAACCACCACATCGCCGAGACCTGCTTCAAGGCGGTGGCACGGGTGCTGCGCGCCGCGTTGGAAAGCGATCCGCGCCAGCCGGACGCGGTGCCCTCCACCAAAGGATCGCTGAAAGGGTAGGCCATGGCTGTCTATGTCGTCATGGAGCCGCCGGGCGAAGCCGGACAGGCGGAGCGTGCCAGACTGATCCGCGACGGGTTTGCCTGGGTGGCATTCCTTGTGCCGCCGCTCTGGCTGCTGTGGCATCGGCTGTGGATCGAGGCCCTGCTTGCCTTCGTCGCGCTTGCCTTGTTGTCGGCGCTGGGCGAACTGGCGGGTTTCGGCCTCGCCGGCTGGTCGCTGATGCTGCTCGTCTCCGTCTATGCCGGTCTGGAGGGACAGGCGTTGCGCGTCCATGCCTTGCGCCGCCGCGGCTGGAGGGAGTGGGGCGTGGTTTCAGCGGACCGGTTCGACGACGCCGAGGCGCGCTATGCCTATGGCGGCGAGGAAGAGATCGTGGACCAGTCTGCCCCTTCGCCGGTCATTGTTCCCGACGCATCGCGGGCGCGGCCGGCGCAGACCGGCCTTGCCCTCGGTCTCGCCCACACGCCGGGACGGCCATGATGCGTGTCGCCATCATCGACTACGGCTCGGGCAATCTGCGCTCGGCGACCAAGGCCTTCGAGCGCGCCGCGCGGGAAGCCGGCATCGCCGCCGAGATCGAACTGACCGCCGACGCCAAGCGCGTCCGTGGCGCCGATCGTATCGTGCTGCCCGGTGTCGGCGCCTATGCCGACTGCGCCGCAGGTCTGCGCGCCGTCGAAGGCATGTGGGAAGCGGTGGAGGAGGCCGCAGTGCAACGCGCCCGGCCATTTCTCGGCATCTGTGTCGGTATGCAGCTCATGTCGCAGCGCGGCCTTGAAAAGACGGTCACCGAAGGCTTCGGCTGGATCGCCGGCGACGTCAAGGAGATCAGGCCCGCCGATCCGGCGCTGAAGATACCGCAAATCGGCTGGAACACGATCGACCTGAAGCGCGACCACCCGCTGTTCGCCGGCATTCCGACCGGTCCATCGGGTCTGCACGCCTATTTCGTCCATTCCTACCATCTCGACGCGCAAAAGCCGGACGAGGTTCTTGCCGTCACCGACTATGGCGGGCCGGTGACGGCCGCCGTCGCGCGTGACAATCTCGCCGGGACGCAGTTCCATCCGGAAAAGAGCCAGGCGCTGGGCCTCGCCCTGATCGGCAATTTTTTGAGGTGGAGGCCTTAGAAGGATGATCCTTTTTCCCGCCATCGACTTGAAGGACGGCCAGTGCGTGCGCCTCAGGCACGGCGACATGGATACTGCGACCATCTACAACGACGATCCGGCATCACAGGCGAAAGCCTTCGAGGATCAGGGCTTCGAGTGGCTGCATGTCGTCGATCTCAATGGCGCGTTCCAGGGCCACAGCATCAACAGCGCCGCTGTGGGTGCCATCCTCAACGCGACCAAGAACCCTGTCCAACTGGGCGGCGGCATCCGCACTCTGCCACAGATCGAGGATTGGCTGGATCGTGGGCTGGCGCGGGTCATTCTCGGCACGGTCGCGGTGCGCGATCCGGATCTGGTGAAGGAAGCCTGCCGTCTTTTCCCCGGCAAGGTCGCCGTCGGCATCGACGCCAAGGGCGGCAAGGTCGCCGTCGAGGGTTGGGCCGAAGCTTCGTCGTTGGGTGTCATTGAACTGGCGCAGAAATTCGAGGGCGCCGGTGTCGCGGCCATCATCTACACAGACATCGACCGTGACGGCGTGCTGATGGGAATCAACTGGGACTCCACCATCGCGCTCGCCAACGCCGTGTCGATCCCGGTGATCGCCTCCGGCGGCCTGGCGTCCATCGACGACATCGTGCGCATGACCCGGCCTGACGCAGCCAAGCTTGAGGGCGCGATTTCCGGCAGGGCGCTTTATGACGGCCGCATCGATCCTGCCGAAGCGCTGTCGGTCCTGCGTGGTGACGCAATCCGGGGCCGTGGCTGATGAAAGCCACATTCATCGTTGCGCCTTACGACAGCGGCCAGGTCTATGCGGGCTTCGGACAAGGCCCCGAAGCGCTGATCGCCGGTGGGCTGGTCGAGGAACTCACGCTCAACGGGCATGACGTCGAGGTCAGGGACATCGGCGAGGTTGGCGATGCGCCGCGCGAGATTTCGACCGGTTTCGCCGTCTGCGCGGTGGTGGCGAAGACTGTGGGCGAGGCGCTTGGCCGTGGCCGTTTTCCGATAGCGCTGGCGGGGAACTGCCTTACATCCGTTGGAGCCGTCGCCGGTGAGGCCGCCGATTCCATCGTCTGGTTCGACCAGCATGCCGACATCAACACGCCGGACACGTCCACCACCGGGTTTCTCGATGGCATGGCGCTGGCCGCCGTTCTGGGTCTCTGCTGGCGCGGCATGACGGGCGCGATCCCAGGATTCAGGCCGATAGACCCTGCGCGCTGCCTGCTTGCCGGCGCACGCGATCTGGATGCAGCGGAAACAAGGCTGCTTGAAGAACTGCCGGTGATCCGCGCCGCCTGCGGCAGCGCGCCGGAAAAGATGGCCGCCCTGAAAGCAGCCGGCGCTACCTGCGCGCATCTGCATCTGGACCTCGACGTGCTGGATCCGGAAAAATTGCAGGTCAACCGCTACGCCGGTCCCGGTGGGCCCGATCCCGAGCAGCTGCGCAACGCAGTGTGCGGCCTTGTCGGTCATGTTCCCATCGCCGGCATGACCATATCCGCCTATGACCCGGCCTTCGATCCGAGGGCAGAGGTGCCACCTGTGGTCGGCAAAATGCTGGCGGATTTCCTCGCGGCCATGGAGCCCAGCCGGTGACATTGAAAGCCCGCGTCATCCCCTGTCTCGACGTCAAGGATGGCCGCGTCGTCAAGGGCGTCAATTTTGTCAGCCTCGTCGATGCCGGCGATCCGGTCGAGGCCGCCAAGGCCTATGATGCCGCCGGCGCCGACGAGCTTTGCTTCCTCGATATCACCGCCTCGTCCGATAACCGCGAGACCATCTTCGATGTCGTCGCCCGCACCGCCGAGCAGTGCTTCATGCCGCTCACCGTCGGCGGCGGCGTGCGGCAGGTGGCCGATATCCGCAAACTGCTTCTTGCCGGCGCCGACAAGGTGTCGATCAACACGGCGGCGGTGAAGAACCCGGAATTCGTCGCCGCCGCGGCCGACAAGTTCGGCAACCAGTGCATCGTCGTCGCCATCGACGCCAAGAAAGTGTCCGCAGCAGGCGAGGAAGACCGCTGGGAAATCTTCACCCATGGCGGCCGTGAGAAGACCGGCATCGATGCGGTGGAGTTCGCGCGCAAGGTGGTCGATTTGGGCGCCGGTGAAATCCTGCTCACCTCCATGGATCGCGACGGCACCAAGATCGGCTATGACATCGCGCTGACGCGTGCCGTCGCCGATGCCGTCCGCGCGCCGGTCATCGCCTCTGGCGGCGTCGGCACGCTGGAACACATGGTCGATGGCGTCCGCGACGGCCATGCGGCGGCCGTGCTGGCCGCCTCGATCTTTCACTTCGGCACCTATACCATTGCGCAGGCCAAGCAGTTCATGGCCGCCGCCGGCCTGCCGATGCGACTCGACTCCGTTCCGCAACGACCTTAAACGGGCGTCATGGCTACTTTTTCGCTCTCCGACCTCGAAACCATCGTCCGTGAGCGGTCGCAGTCGGGCGACGCCGGTTCATGGACCGCGAAGCTGTTTTCGCAGGGCATTGACAAGGCCGGCCAGAAGCTGGGCGAAGAGGCGGTCGAAACGCTCATAGCCGCTATCCGCGGCGACAAGAAAGCTCTCGTTTCGGAAAGCGCCGATCTCCTTTATCATTGGCTGGTGGTGCTCGCCATTTCGGGGGTTTCCCTAGCCGATGTCATGGCGGAACTGGAGCGCCGGACCGGGCGTTCGGGCATTGCGGAAAAGGCCTCGCGCCAAAAACCGGACTGAGGATTTCAGGAAACGCGATGGACCAACTGGCTCCAACTGAAAAATACTCTCCGTACCTGTTCTTTTCCGCCTCGGAATGGGCCGAGTTCCGGGCCGACACGCCGCTGACGCTGGGCGCCGACGAAATCAGCCGCCTTCGTTCACTGAACGATCCGGTCGACCTGGAAGAGGTCAAGCGAATCTATCTGTCGATGTCGCGGCTGCTCTCCGCCCATGTCGAATCCAGCCAGTTGCTGTTTCGGCAGCGGCAGGCCTTCTTCAACAGGGCGAGCGCCGTCAAGACGCCTTACATCATCGGCATTGCCGGGTCGGTGGCCGTCGGCAAGTCGACCACGGCGCGCGTGCTCAAGGAACTTCTCGCCCGCTGGCCTTCCAGCCCGAAGGTGGATCTGGTCACTACCGACGGCTTCCTGCTCCCCAACGAGGTATTGCGCCGCGAGAACCTGATGGAGCGCAAGGGCTTTCCCGACAGCTATGACGTCGGCGCGTTGCTGCGCTTCCTGTCGGGAATAAAGGCCGGGCTGCGCGATGTGCACGCGCCGCTCTATTCGCACCTGACCTATGACGTCCTGCCGGGCGCCTATGCGACCATCGACCGGCCGGACATTCTCATTTTCGAAGGCATCAACGTGCTTCAGCCGGGCAAGCTGCCGCGTGACGGCACCTTCGTGCCGTTCCTGTCCGATTTCTTCGATTTCTCGATCTATATCGATGCCCATGAGGACCTGATCCACGACTGGTACATCGCCCGTTTCATGCGGCTGCGCGAAACCGCTTTCCGCAATCCCGAATCCTTCTTCCACCGCTATTCGCGGCTATCGGAGAACGCCGCCCACGCGATCGCCGAAGGTCTTTGGACCAACATCAATTTGAAGAACCTGCGCGAGAATATCATGCCGACAAGGCCCCGCGCCGATCTCATCCTGCGCAAGGGCGCCGACCATCTGGTCGAGGAAGTGGCGCTGCGTAAGATTTGACCGGCTTGCAGTCCCTGCGGCTCAGGCGGCCGGGATCGTCACGCGCCGCAGCGTCAAATTGATGCGGCCGCCATTGCTCATCAGCGTCGATGTTTTCGGATAGATACGATCGACGCCGTGGAAGCTAAGCCTGCCCTCGCCGCCCAGCACGACGACATCGCCGCTTTTCAGCCTGAACGAAACCGTCGCGTCGCCGCGCTGCGTGCCGCCGACCCTGAACAGGCAGTCATCACCCAGGGAAACGGAAACCACCGGTGCGTCGAAGTCGCTTTCGTCGCGATCCTGATGCAGGCCCATCTTGGCCTCGGCGGCATAGAAATTGACCAGGCAGGCCTCCGGCGGATGAGGATAGCCGGCGACCTCCTGCCACAGATCGAGCAGCGCGTGCGGAATGGGCTGCCACGGCTCGCCCGTGACAGGGTGCGTCGGCTGGTAGCGGTATCCGCGTTCCTTGTCTGTAACCCAGCCGAGCGACCCGCAATTGGTCATGCGCACGCTCATTTCCTTGCCCGTGCGCGGCATGGCTGGCACATAAAGGGGGGCTGCCTGCACGGCGGCACGGATACCGGACAGAAGGTCCAGTTGCGCCTCCGGCGAAAGATAGCCGGGCAGGTGGCGCACGCCTTTCGGCAGATCGGTCATGGGGCATCCTTTCCTGGGCTTGAACGAATATGGCGCGCCCAAAGAAAAACGGCGACCCGAAAGCCGCCGTTTCCCGTAATCTGTTGCGACCGATCAGGCGGTCTCGATATCGGGAATGCGCAGGACCTGACCCGGATAAATCTTGTCGGGATGCGTCAGCATCGGCTTGTTGGCCTCGAAGATGACGGTGTATTTCGAGGCCTTGCCCTTGCCATACTGCGCTTCGGCGATCTTGGAGAGGTTGTCGCCCTTCTTGACCGTGTAGAATACCGGCTGCTTCGCCGGAGCGGAGGCTTTGACCAACTCGGTCATGTCGACATTGCCGTCGAGCTTCACGCTCGATTCCGGCGCCACCACCTTCAGTTCATCGGCCTGGACCTTCGATACGCCCAGCGTATTGCCAACCGCGATGATGGCTTTTTCGAAGATCGACTGGTCCTTGACCACGCCCTTGAGGACTGCGGTGTCACCCCTGACTTCGACCTGAACCTGATCGGTGCCGAGCTTGTGCGAATCCAGTTCCTTTTTCAGGCTGCCGGCATCGGGGGTCGGGTCGTCGCCACCGATACCCAGTTTCTTGCCGACGCTCTTGACGAAATCGAACATACCCATCTTGGCACTCCTCGCTGTTGGCCTTGCTCCGCAAAGTGACGCAAGACGTTGCAATCTTCAATCGCTATCGACCCTGCCGCGCAGCTTCTTGACCGTTGACCTGCCCGCCTTCGTCTTCAGCCGTCTTTCGACCGAGCCCTTGGAGGGCCGGGTTTTCTTGCGCGGTGACGGCGGTGGCTCGGCAGCCTTGGCGACCAATGCGGTCAGCCTGGCGCGGGCGTCCGCTCGGTTCTGCTCCTGGGTCCGGAAACGCCCGGCCTCGATGACGATGACACCGTCCTTGGTGGCGCGCTGTCCGGCGAACTTGATCGTCCGCTCGCGCACGCGCTCCGACAGGCCGGGCGCTCGCGCCGCGTCGAAGCGAAGCTGCACCGCGGTCGCCACCTTGTTGACGTTCTGGCCGCCCGGACCCGAGGAGCGGATGAAGCTTTCCTCGATGTCGTCGGGGTGAATGACCGCATCGGCGGCAACGATGATCCTGTCCTCGGCGCTCATAAGGCAGTCATGGCAAGGCTTTGACCAAAAGAAAAGGCCCGGTCGCCGGGACCGGGCCTGGAAAAGGGACCGTCTGCCGGGAGGTCTACTCGGCAGCTTCCCGGGAACGGGGCGCGGCGCCGCGCACATTGGCGTCGACATGCGTCTCGAATTTCTCGAAATTGGTTATGAACATGCCGACCAGCTTGGCCGCTTGCCGGTCGAATGCGGCCTTGTCCGACCATGTGGACCGCGGATCGAGGATAGCGCCATCGACGCCGGGCACGGAAACCGGCACTTCAAAGCCGAAATTGGCGTCGGTGCGGAACTCCACGCCCTTGAGCGAACCATCCAACGCGGCCGAAAGCAGGGCCCGGGTCGCCTTGATCGGCATACGCCTGCCCGTGCCGTAGGCTCCGCCTGTCCAGCCTGTGTTGACAAGCCAGCAGGTAACGTCGTGGCGGGCGATCAGTTCACGCAGCAATTCGCCATATTCGGAGGGATGGCGCGGCATGAAGGGTGCGCCGAAGCAGGTGGAGAATGTCGCCTCAGGCTCCGTGACACCTTTTTCCGTACCCGCCACCTTCGCGGTATAGCCGGACAGGAAATGGTACATGGCCTGCGCCGGGGTAAGCCTGGCGATCGGTGGCATCACGCCGAAGGCATCGGCCGTCAGCATGATGATGTTCTTCGGATGGCTCGCGCGTCCGGTCTTGCTGGCATTGGGAATGAAGTCCAGCGGATAGGCGCAGCGCGTGTTTTCCGTCAGGCTGCCATCGTTGAAATCCGGCACGCGATTGCCGTCTAGCACGACGTTTTCCAGCACGGTGCCGAAACGTTGGGTGGTCGCGAAGATTTCCGGCTCCGCTTCGGCTGAGAGCTTGATCGTCTTGGCGTAGCAGCCGCCCTCGAAATTGAAGATGCCATGCGGACCCCAGCCATGCTCATCGTCGCCGACCAGCGTGCGTGACGGATCGGCCGAAAGCGTCGTCTTGCCGGTGCCGGAGAGGCCAAAGAACACGGCGGCGTCGCCGTCCGGTCCTTCATTGGCCGAGCAGTGCATGGGCATGACGCCCTGCGCCGGCAGCAGGTAATTCAGTGCGGTGAAAACCGACTTCTTCATTTCGCCGGCATAGGAGGTGCCGCCGATCAGCACGATCATGCGCGTCAGGTCGAGCGCGATCATCGTCTCGCCGCGGCTGCCATGCCGTGCCGGGTCGGCGCGGAACGAAGGAAGGTCGATAATCGTCATTTTCGGCAGGAAATCCGCCAGCGCAGCCGTCTCCGGGCGGATCAGCAGGTTGCGGATGAACAGCGAGTGCCAGGCGAATTCGGTGACGACGCGCGTCGGCAGGTGAAGTTCGGCATCGGCGCCGCCAACCAGATCCTGAACGAAAAGATCCTTCGACGCCGCGTGGGTGAGGAAATCGCCCAGCAGCGTGTCGAACTGTGCCTGGGTGATGGCTTTGTTGTTGTCCCACCAGATATGCGGCTCGGTGTTCGCGTCGCGGACGACGAATTTGTCCTTCGGCGAGCGTCCGGTGTGCTGGCCGGTTTCGGCGACAAGCGCGCCGCCGGCGGTGAGGCGGGCCTCGCCGCGCCGGATGGCCTCCTCGCAAAGGTCGGCTGCCCCGAGATTGTAGCGGACCGTGCCGGTCGTTTTCAGGCCGATCGAATCGATCCCGCAAGCGGGGTTGCGTATGCCGAGTTCCGACATGAAGGTTCCTTCTTCTCTGGTTGCCGCATTTGCCCCGGGGAAATTCGGGAGCCCTCTTGTCGGAGCCTGGAAGGGTCAGAACCAGAAAAAGCAAGCGATATCAAATCATTAATCGATTTAAAAATTTTGAAAGTTGTTTAAATCGTTTATATGTGCAAAACTTTTACCGGTTGCCCAAAGGATTGCCGGCGCACGAGCGTCCAATCCGCATGAGGGTGCGGTTGTGGACATGCTCGGAACCTGCCTGTAGGAGTTCAGGCGCAGTGCCACATTTTGTACCTAATTTGTCCTGCAGAAGCCCCTTCTCGATGCAGTAAGGGACTTACGCTCATGAGGGAGCCGCTTGAAATGGCGACGATCGCGCTTGTCGACGACGACCGCAACATTCTGACCTCGGTTTCGATCGCACTGGAATCGGAAGGTTACCGCGTCGAGACCTACACGGATGGCGCCTCCGCGCTGGAAGGTCTGACCGCGCGCCCGCCCAATCTGGCCATCCTCGACATCAAGATGCCGCGCATGGACGGCATGGAACTGCTGCGCCGCATGCGTCAGAAGTCCGATCTTCCGGTGATCTTCCTGACCTCCAAGGACGACGAGATCGACGAGCTTTTCGGCCTGAAGATGGGCGCTGACGACTTTATCCGCAAGCCGTTCTCGCAACGCCTTCTGGTCGAGCGCGTCCGCGCCGTCCTGCGGCGCGCCAACGCCCGCGAGGCAGCGGCCAAGACGCCGAACCAGCAGGCTCGTTCGCTCGAGCGCGGCCAGCTCGTCATGGATCAGGAGCGCCACACCTGCACCTGGAAGGGCGAGCCGGTCACGCTCACCGTGACGGAATTCCTCATTCTCCATTCGCTGGCCCAGCGCCCCGGCGTGGTGAAGAGCCGCGATGCGCTGATGGACTCGGCCTATGACGAGCAGGTCTATGTCGATGACCGCACCATCGACAGCCACATCAAGCGGCTGCGCAAGAAGTTCAAGCAGGTCGATGACGATTTCGAGATGATCGAAACGCTCTACGGGGTCGGGTACCGGTTTCGCGAGGCCTAGGATCGGCTATGGCGGTGGATGTGGAGCGGAGAAGGCCAGCCGCCATGGCCAGGCGGTCTTCCCCGATTCTGCCACCCTTTCTATCGAAGCTGGCGTTGCGTCTGAGGCGGTTTCTCGGCCACTACATCTTTTCCAGCCTGACCCGCCGCATTCTGTTCCTCAATCTGGCCGGCCTCGCCGTCCTCGTCATCGGCATTCTTTATCTGAACACCTTTCGCGATGGCCTGATCGATGCGCGGGTCGAGAGCCTGATGACGCAGGGCGAGATCATCGCCGGCGCCATAGCAGCCTCGGCGACGGTCGAGACCAACTCGATCTCCATCGATCCGGAAAAGCTGCTGGAGCTTCAGGCGGGCGAAAGCATCGGTCCCGCCACCGATCAACTCGACAACCTCGATTTCCCGATCAATCCCGAACGTGTAGCCCCCGTGCTGCGGCGGCTCATTTCGCCAACCCGCACGCGCGCCCGCATCTACGATCGCGATACCAACCTGCTACTGGATTCGCGTCATCTCTATTCGCGCGGCCAAATCCTGCGCTACGATCTGCCGCCGGTCGCCGAGGAAGAACCCGACCTGCTCGATCGCGTGCAGAAGTTCATCTTCGACGTTTTCCGCAAGGGCGATCTGCCGGTCTACAAGGAACAACCGGGCGGCAACGGCGCGGCTTTTCCCGAAGTGGTCAAGGCGCTGACCGGCAGCCCCTCCACCATCGTCCGCATCTCCGAACAGGGCGAGCAGATCGTCTCGGTCGCCGTGCCGATCCAGCGCTTCCGCGCCGTGCTCGGCGTCCTGATGCTGTCGACCGAAGGGGGCGACATCGACAAGATCGTCTCCGCCGAACGCAAGGCGATCCTGCGCGTCTTCGGCATCGCCGCCATGGTCACCGCGCTGCTTTCGTTGCTGCTCGCCTCCACCATCGCAAACCCGCTGCGGCGGCTTTCGGCGGCGGCGGTGCGGGTGCGGCGCGGCGTCAAGAATCGCGAGGAAATTCCCGACTTCTCCGACCGCCAGGACGAGATAGGCAATCTGTCGATCGCCGTGCGCGACATGACCAATGCGCTCTACGCCCGCATTGAGGCGATCGAAAGCTTCGCCGCCGATGTGTCGCACGAACTCAAGAACCCGCTGACATCGCTGCGAAGCGCCGTCGAAACCCTGCCGCTGGCCAAGAACGAGGAATCGCGCGGCCGGCTGATGGACGTCATCCAGCATGACGTCAAAAGGCTCGACCGGCTGATAACCGACATTTCCGATGCCTCCCGCCTCGACGCCGAACTGGCGCGCGAGGATGCGGATCGCATCGACCTGAAGAAGTTCATCACCGACCTGGTCGATGCCTCGGCGGAGGGATCGCACCACAAGAAGAAGGTCGAGGTCGAACTCAAGGTTGCGAAGCTGCCGCAGGGCGTCAAAACCTATCATGTCGTCGGGCATGATTTGCGCATCGGCCAGGTCGTCACCAATCTGATCGAAAACGCCCGCTCTTTCGTCCCGGACGAGCGGGGCCATATCGCGCTGACGCTGAACCATACGGGCAAGTTCGTCATCCTCACCATTGACGACAACGGGCCTGGCATCCGCCCGGACGCCATCGACCGCATCTTCGAACGGTTCTACACAGACCGCCCTTCCGGAGAAGCCTTTGGACAGAATTCCGGACTTGGCCTTTCCATCAGCCGGCAGATCGTCGAAGCGCATGGCGGCACTCTGACGGCCGAAAACATCCCCGGCACCAAGCCTGGCGAGGTCAAGGGCGCCCGTTTTGTCGTGACGCTGCCGGCCGAAGGCGGCTGATGTCAGCCATAAATCTCCATGGCACGGCTATAGTGGTGGGCGACCGGGGCGTTCTGGTGACGGGCCGGTCCGGCGCCGGCAAGACGACCCTGGCCTTGGCCTTGGCGGACCATTTCTCCCGCAGGGGCCTGTTTTCCCGGCTTGTCGCCGACGACCAGCTTTTTGTCGCCGCACACGCCGGACGCGTCGTCTGCACCGCGCCAGCCAGTATTGCGGGCCTTGTCGAGGTGCCGGGCATCGGACCGCACCCGCTTTCTTCGGTGACGGCCGCGGTGATCGACCTTTGCATTTGCCTTGTCATGCCGGACGCCATGCGGCGGTTTCAGGAAGATGCTGTGGAAACGATTGCCGGCTGCGCCGTACCTGCATTGTGTCTTGCCGAGCGCAACGTCACAGCCGCGGTGCCTGCGGTCGCTGCGAAGCTTGGCCTTGCTCCATTTGGGCCGAAGTGATGCCGGTTTCATGCTGCAATGCGTCAAAATGGCTCGGTGCGGCGCAATTTTGCACTTGTCAACGCGCCAAGCCTCGACAAGATAGCGCTCCCGCCGCCGGAACGGCCGGCGAGCATAAATGGGCCTGTGAAGAGGCCATGACGGGAGCCGCCAAAGAATGATCGGACTCGTGCTCGTGACGCACGGTCAGTTGGCCAACGAATTCCGCCACGCTGTCGAGCACGTGGTGGGACCCCAGGAAAATTTCGAAACCGTGGCCATCGGCGCCGACGACGACATGGAGCAGCGCCGCCGCGACATCGTCGGCGCGGTTGAGCGGGTCAACACGGGAGCCGGTGTGATCGTGCTCACCGACATGTTCGGCGGTACCCCCTCGAATCTGGCGATTTCGGTAATGGAGTCCGGTCAGACGGAGGTGATTGCGGGCATGAACCTGCCCATGCTGATCAAGCTCTCCAGCATCCGCAAGGGCGACGACATGGCCACGGCGCTGACGCAGGCGCAGGCGGCCGGCCGCAAGTACATCAATGTCGCCAGCCAGTTGCTGACCAGCAAATGAGCGACACGGCTTCCGACAAGACAGAGATCGTCCGCGAGTTTCGCATCATCAATCAGCGTGGGCTTCATGCGCGCGCTTCCGCAAAGTTCGTGCAGGTTGCCGGCAGCTTCCAGGCCTCGGTGGATGTCGAGAAGGATGGCGTCAAGGTCGGAGGCACCTCCATCATGGGCTTGATGATGCTGGCAGCCAGCCCCGGCTGCTCGATCCGCGTCATCGCCAGCGGCCCGGAGGCGCGTCAGGCGCTCGAAGCGCTGGAGGACCTTGTCGCCGCCCGCTTTGGCGAGGAAATTTAATTTTCCAGGACATGCAGGGATAAAGATTTCTTTATATCCCATTGTCGAGCGTGCGCCCTTCTGCTAGTCAGACGCCACATCGCGATCCCTTGTGGCGCATGCCGCGCGGGCGCGTCTATCGGAAAACCGACTGGAGTTCGCCATGAGCAAAGATTATGTGGTCGCCGACATTTCCCTCGCCGCCTGGGGTCGCAAGGAAATCGAGATAGCAGAAACGGAAATGCCGGGCCTCATGGCCTGTCGCGACGAGTTCGGCGGCAAGAAGCCGCTGAAGGGCGCGCGTATTTCGGGCTCGCTGCACATGACGATCCAGACGGCGGTGCTGATCGAAACGCTCAAGGTGCTGGGCGCCGATGTTCGCTGGGCGTCCTGCAACATTTTCTCCACCCAGGATCACGCGGCCGCCGCCATCGCCGAAGCCGGCATCCCGGTCTTCGCGATCAAGGGCGAGACCCTTGAGGAATACTGGACCTACACCGACCAGATCTTCCAGTGGGCCGATGGTGGGCCCACCAACATGATCCTCGACGATGGGGGCGACGCCACCATGTACATCCTGATCGGCGCCCGCGCCGAGGCTGGCGAGGATGTTCTTTCGAACCCGGGCAGCGAGGAGGAGGAAATCCTCTTTGCCCAGATCAAGAAGCGCATGAAGGCCTCCCCCGGTTTCTTCAGCAAGCAGCGCGAGGCGATCCGCGGCGTCACCGAGGAAACCACCACCGGCGTCAACAGGCTCTACCAGTTGCAGAAGAAGGGCTTGCTGCCCTTCCCGGCGATCAACGTCAACGACTCGGTCACCAAGTCGAAATTCGACAACAAGTACGGCTGCAAGGAATCGCTGGTCGACGGCATCCGCCGCGGCACCGACGTCATGATGGCCGGCAAGGTCGCGGTCGTGTGCGGCTATGGCGACGTCGGCAAGGGCTCGGCCGCCTCGCTCAAGGGCGCCGGCGCCCGCGTCAAGGTCACCGAGGTCGATCCGATCTGCGCGCTTCAGGCCGCGATGGACGGCTTCGAGGTCGTGACGCTGGAAGATGCGGCCCCGACCGCCGACATCGTCATCACCACCACCGGCAACAAGGACGTCATCACGCTCGACCACATGCGCGCGATGAAGGACATGGTCATCGTCGGCAACATCGGCCACTTCGACAACGAGATCCAGGTCGTCGCGCTGCGCAATCTGAAATGGACGAACGTCAAGCCGCAGGTCGACATGATCTCGTTCCCGGACGGCAAGCGCATGATCCTGCTTTCGGAAGGTCGCCTGCTCAATCTCGGCAACGCTACCGGGCATCCGAGCTTCGTCATGTCGGCTTCCTTCACCAATCAGGTGCTGGCGCAGATCGAGCTCTATTCCAAGCAGGGCCAGTACCAGAACCAGGTCTATGTCCTGCCCAAACACCTCGACGAGAAGGTCGCCCGTCTGCATCTCGACAAGCTGGGCGCCAAGCTGACGGAGCTTTCAGGCGAACAGGCCGCTTATATCGGCGTGACCACCACCGGGCCGTTCAAGCCGGAACACTATCGCTATTAATTCTGCTGCTGCGGAATACCAAATGTTGAAGCCGGGTGAATTGACAATTCATCCGGCTTCATTTTTGCGCGTCGGTGCTTCACGCCGATTCGGCGAGGCGTTATTGTGAACTGATTCGCGAAGCTTCCGGCTGGCGCGTGGCCCCGGCAGGGGAATCGGTCTGGAACCGGTCACGTGTCTGCTTTCCTGGTATCGGGGCGTTCTTTGCGTGTCCAATTCGGGCGCGGAACTTTCGATTCGAGGATAGAAACCGGCCGACGGGCGGTCTTGCATTCAGGCGGCGGAGAGGACAGGACATGCCGGGGGAAAACCCGCTGAAAGCGGGACAGGCCGCTTCCGGCGGCCACAAGGATTCGACCGTCAATCCGCTATCGGCTGGTGGAGCGGGTTCCTTGTGTCGTGGGCTCAGGGCTCTGCTGGCCGGTTCCACGGCTTTCATCGCCGCTTTCTCTTTCGCCGGCGATGCCAACGCGCAGCAAGTCGCGAAAGCACTTCCTGTCAGCACTGTGGAAGTCATACAGCTAGCGGTCTTCGTGGGCGTCATGGGCGCCGCCCTGATCTCGGCCATTCTGCTCATTCGCGAGCGGGCAAGGACGGCATCGGAGAATGTCCAGCTTCGAGCCCGTATCGCCGATGTGAATGCTGCCTTGCAGCGCTCGGAAGCGCTTTTGAACCTGCGCGACCAGCGGGTGATTGCGTGGAGCACCGAAAACCGGAAAACCGAGCTCATCGGAACGCTGCCGGTCGAGACCGGAGCGCCGGAAGACCGTTCGGCCTTCCTGGCTTTCGGCCGCTGGCTGATGCCACGCTCGGCGGCCGCGCTGGAGCATGCGCTGACGGCCTTGCGCGAGAAAGGCGACGCTTTCGACTTGGCGGTTGAAACGCAGGCCGGCGCGCCGCTTGAAATTCAGGGTCGCAAAAATGCGTCCTATGTCTTCGCCCGCTTCCTCTCCCTTTCCGAGACGCAGCGCAGCCACGCCAGGCTGAAGGTCGAAAACCAGCGGCTCACATCGGACCAGGAAACGATTCTCGGTCTGCTCGACGCGCTGAAGATGCCGTTCTGGGTGCGCGCCGCCGATGGAAGGCTGAAATGGGTTAATCGCGCCTATGCAGCAGCGGTCGAGGCCGACAATTCGGATGCCGTCATCCGCGAAGGCAAGGAGTTTTTGGGCAGCAGCGCACGCGAGGCGATTGCCGAACAGCACAGGTCCCGTCCGGTATTCGAGCATACGCTCCCAACCGTCATCGGCGGCGACCGCCAGATGTTCACCGTCACCGATGTTGCTACCGCTGAAGGATCGGCCGGGCTGGCCTGTGACGTCAGCGCCATCGAGACGGTGCGCGAGGAATATGAGCGCACCGTCCAGAGCCACGCCGACACGCTGGATCAGCTCAATACGGCAGTCGCCATATTCGATGCCGATGCGAAACTGCGCTTCTTCAACCAGGCTTTCCAGAAACTCTGGGCGCTCGACATCGCCTTCCTGCACTCCTCGCCCGACAATGCGCTTCTGCTCGACAGGTTGCGCACCGAAGGCAAGATCGC
This sequence comes from Mesorhizobium sp. BE184, assembly GCF_031457045.1. Lineage (NCBI taxonomy): Bacteria > Pseudomonadati > Pseudomonadota > Alphaproteobacteria > Hyphomicrobiales > Phyllobacteriaceae > Mesorhizobium > Mesorhizobium sp. BE184. The sequence goes on along the minus strand of NZ_JAVDVU010000002.1, from coordinate 626,243 downwards.
AGAACAGCCGGAATGGCGGCGCTGGAAGGAAAACCTGCTCAGCGCCTACCGCGCCGTCGAATCGCAGGAGCATTGGTGGCATCTGCCGGATGGCAAGACCGTGCGTGTCATCGCCAACCCGCAACCCAAGGGCGGGGTTACCTGGGTGTTCGAGAACCTGACCGAGAAGATCGACCTGGAAAGCCGCTATCAGACAGCCGTGCGCGTGCAGGGGGAGACGCTGGACAACCTGGCGGAAGGGGTGGCGGTGTTCGGTCCGGATGGGCGGCTGCGCCTGTCGAACCCGGCCTTTGCCGCTCTGTGGCGGCTTGATCCCGACCAGGTGAAGCCCGGCGAGCATGTGTCGGTCATCCGGGATCTCTGCGACGCGCGCGCCAAGGATGGACCCTGGGCCGGTTTCGTCGCCGCCATAACCGGCTTCGACGAGGAGCGTCGCGACCGTCACGGCCAGACCGAGCTGACCGACGGCTCCATTTCGCGCTACGCCGTCATCCACCTCCCCAACGGGCAGGTAATGATCACCTTTGTCGATGTGACCGACAGCGTCAATGTCGAGCGGGCGCTGAAGGACAAGAACGAAGCGCTGCTGAAGTCGGACCAGTTGAAGAACGAGTTCGTGCAGCACGTGTCATACGAACTGCGGTCGCCGCTCACCAACATCATCGGCTTCACCGAACTGCTTTCACTGCCGGGCACCGGTCCGCTGAGCACCAGGCAGCGCGAATATGTCGAGCATATCGGCTCGTCGTCGTCGGTGCTGCTCACCATCGTCAACGACATTCTGGACCTTGCCACCGTCGATGCCGGTATCATGCAGCTCGATATCTCCGAGGTGCAGATAGACCGCACCATCGCCGCGGCGGCTGACCTTGTCGCCGACCGGCTGGAAGAGCACAAAATATCGCTGAAGATCGAAGCGGCAGCTGCCCCGAAAAGTTTCCATGGCGATGAAATCCGCATCCGCCAAATCCTCTACAATCTGCTCAGCAATGCGGTGAACTATGCGCCAGAGGCCAGCACGGTGACTCTTGCCTGCCGCCAGTCCGGCGCCGGCGTCGAGTTCTCCGTCCATGACGACGGGCCGGGAATGCCGCCCGACGTTCTGGAAACGGTCTTCCGGCGCTTCGAGCCGAGGGTCAACGGCGGACGCCGCCGCGGCGCTGGTTTGGGCCTGTCCATCGTCAAGAGCTTCGTCGAGCTTCACGGCGGCTCCGTCCGCATCGAGACCGGCGAGAATCGCGGCACCACCGTAGTCTGCACTTTCCCTGATGCGCCGTCGGGCATCCGCGAAGCCGCCGAGTAGCGCTGCCCATGGCTGACGAGGGCATGGAACGCTTTCTCGCCGATGATGCGGCGACGGCCAGGCTGGGCGAGGACCTCGCCATGGCCCTGCGTCCGGGCGATGTGTTTGCGCTTCAGGGTGATCTCGGCGCTGGCAAATCGACGCTTGCCCGTGCCCTGATCCGCGCGCTTGCCGACGATTCCGCCCTCGATGTCCCGAGCCCGACCTTCACGCTTGTCCAAAGCTACGAGACGCGCGTTCCCATTCACCACTTGGATCTCTACCGGCTAGGCTCGGCGGCTGAACTGGACGAGCTCGGCCTCGACGACGCGCTGGCCGAGGGCGCGGCGCTTGTCGAATGGCCGCAGCGCGCCGCATCGAGGCTGCAGCCGACTCTGACCGTCGAGCTTGTCCATAAGGGTGACGGTCGCTTGGCGGTGATGTCCGGCGGGATTGCTTTCGATCGGGTGAAGCGCTCGCTGGCCATGCGCGATTTTCTCGGGTCTGCCGGTTGGGGAGAAGCCCTCCGCCGCCATTTGACCGGCGATGCCTCCGCGCGTTCCTATGAGATGGTCTCGTTGGAAGGCGAAGCGCCGCGCGTGCTGATGAACTCGCCGCCGCTGGTGCTCGGTCCTCCCGTGCGCGGTGGCAGGCCCTATGCCGAGATCGCCCATACGGCGCAGACGGTGGGCGCCTTCGTCGCCATCGATCGCGCCTTGCTGGAGGGTGGCGTCAGTGTTCCGGAAATTTATGCGCGGGACCTCGACGCGGGCTTTCTGCTGCTTGAAAACCTGGGATCGGGCAACTTTCTGGACGAGGCGGGAAGCCCCGTCGCCGAACGCTATGCCGCCGCCGCCGAACTTCTCGCGGCGATGCATGGCCGTCGCTGGCCTGACGCCATGGAAGCAGCCCCGGGCGTCGTCCATCACGTGCCGCCCTTCGACCATGACGCCATGATGATCGAGGCGAGTCTGCTGCTGGACTGGTATGTGCCCGCCGTCACTGGCGATGCCGCATCCGAGCGACTGCGGGGTGATTTCGAGCGCGAATGGCAGGGACTGTTCGACCGGCTCGCTGACGCCGAATACACGCTGATGCTGCGGGATTTCCATTCGCCGAACATCATCTGGCGCGGCGTACGGCGGGGACATGACCGCCTTGGCATCGTTGACTTCCAGGACGCGCTCATCGGCCCTGCCGCCTACGATGTCGCCTCGCTGGCCATGGATGCGCGCGTCACGGTGCCTATGGAGATCGAGCAATCGACGCTCGACGCTTATGAAGCGGCGCGCCGCGCCGCGGGCGCTTTTGACGAAGGCGCGTTTCGCGAATCCTATGCGATCATGGCGGCGCAGCGGAATTCGAAGATTCTCGGTATCTTCGTGCGGCTGGATCGTCGGGACGGCAAGCCGGCTTATCTGAGGCATCTGCCGCGCATCCGCGACTATCTGCGGCGCGCGCTGGGACATCCATCTCTGGCGGGGCTGAACCGCCTCTATGCCGAGAACGGCATCCTTGAGGAAAGAGCGTTGTGAGCGGTCGAAGCATCCCCGGAACAGCCATGGTTCTTGCCGCCGGTCTGGGGAAACGCATGCGGCCGATCACCGACACGATGCCGAAGCCGCTGGTCAAGATTGCCGGCAAGGCGCTGCTCGATTGGAGCCTCGATAGCCTCGCCGCTGCCGGCGTGACAAAGGCTGTCGTCAACGTCCATTATTTTCCGCAGCAGATCATCGACCATGTAGCGGACCGCAAGACACCGCGCATCGTCATATCCGACGAAAGCACGGGCCTCCTCGATTCCGCCGGTGGCATCGTTAAGGCTTTGCCCGAACTGGGAGCGGAGCCGTTCTTCGTCGTCAACGCCGATACGTTCTGGATGGACGGGGGTGAATCCAATTTGCAACGCCTTGCCCTTGAATGGGACGAGGCGAGCATGGATATTCTGCTGATGCTTTCGCATCTCCATACCGCCACCGGCCATAGCGGCGGCACCGATTTCCTGGTTGCGCCGGACGGTGCGCTTCGCCGCGCCAACGGCGATCCGTCGGGTCTGATCTATGCGGGTGCGGCCATCGTCCACCCCCGCATTTTCGCTGGCGCAACGGCAGGGCCGTCGTCCCTCAACGGCCATTTCGACGAAGCCATTGCGGCGGGCCGCCTGTTCGGAATGCCGATGCAGGGTCACTGGATCACGGTCGGCACGCCAGAGGCGATGGCGCCGGCGGAAGCGGCGGTGGAACGGGCGCGCGGCAAGGCGCGATGAGCGCCATGGACCCAGGGTCATCGCCTCGCGTTTTCTCGATCCCGCCCGGTGTCTCTTTCCTGTCGACGCTGGCCGAGGCGCTGCTGTCGGGCCGGCTGGTGCCGGATTTCCGCTATGACGGCGATCCGCTGGCCTTGGCCGACGCCACGATCTACGTGCCGACGCGGCGCGCCGCCCGCACCCTGCGCGCCATCTTCACCGAAGTCCTCGGCGGCAACTCCGCCATCCTGCCGGTCATACGGCCGCTCGGCGAGTTCGACGAGGATGAGGCCGCTTTCGAAACCGTGGAGTCGGAAGAGGCAGCGGCCATCAACCTTGCGCCGCCCATGGCATCGGTCGAAAGACTGCTGCTGCTGGCGCCGCTGGTGCGGCTCTGGAAAAGCCGGCTGCCGGCGGAAGTCGCCGCGCGGTTCGACGAGGAAGTGACGGTCCCGGCCTCCGCTGCCGACGCCATCTGGCTGGCGCGCGATCTCGCCCAGCTTATGGACGAGGTTGAGATGGAGGGGTCGGACTGGGCCAGGCTCGCCGGCCTGGTCGACGGCAATCTCGCCGGCTGGTGGCAGGTGACGCTCGACTTTCTCAAGATCGTCACCGAGTTCTGGCCGCAAATACTCGACGAACGCGACCGCTCCAATCCCGCTGCGCATCGCAGCGCCCTCATCCGCATGGAAGCCGCGCGACTGAAACGGAATCCGCCGAAAGGCCCGGTCATCGCCGCCGGCTCGACCGGCTCGATACCAGCGACGGCCGAATTGCTGGCTGCGATCTCTGGTTTGCCCCGTGGCGCCGTGGTCCTGCCGGGATTGGATCAGGCGACGGACGATATCTCTTTTGCTGCGATCACCGCACCCGGCGCCAAGCCGGCTTTGCTTGGCCATCCGCAATACGGGTTGGCGAAACTCATCGGCAAGATGGGGATCCTGCGCCAGGATGTGGAGGAAGTGGGAGTCCCGTCTTCTGCCCTGTCGCAGCGCGCCGCGCTGCTTTCGGAGGCGCTCCGGCCTGCCGAGACAACCGATCTGTGGGCGCAGACGCGCAGCCGTTTCAGCGACGCCGATATCGATGCGGCGCTGTCCGGCGTGACGCTTGTCGAAGCCGCCAATGAGCGCGACGAGGCTGCGGCCGTCGCCATTGCGCTCCGGCGCGCTGTCGGGCAGCCTGGAAGGCGCGCGGCGCTGGTCACGGGCGACAGGGCGCTGGCGCGCCGGGTCTGCGCCGAGCTGCTGCGCTTCGGCATCGTTGCAGACGATTCCGGCGGTACGCCGCTTGCCGACGCGCCGACAGCCGGTCTGCTCCGGCTCATCCTGGAAGCGGCGCTGCGGCCCGGCGATCCGGTCGTTCTGCTCGCGCTCATCAAACATCCGCTGCTTGCGCTGTCCCTGGACCGATCCCTGATCCGCCACGCGTCCGAGATCGTCGAACTGGTGGCGCTGCGTGGCGGCACCGGCCGTCCGGACATAGTGTCCCTGCCCGAGCTGTTCGAGGCCCGGCTGCTGCGCCTGCGCGACGAGGCAAGCCGCCCGCCCTTCTGGATGCCGCGCCTGTCGACACGGCGGATCGAGGAAGCGCGCGATCTGCTCCGACGCCTGATCGCTGCGGTTCTTCCGCTCACCGCGCTGCGCGCCAAGGCGGAAACCGGCATCGCTGAACTGGTCCGTTGCAGCGTCGTCACGCTGGAAAATCTGGGACGCGACGCGGACGGCAGTCTCGCCAGCCTCTATGCCGGCGATGCCGGTGACAAGCTCGCTGAGGTGCTGCGCCAGCTCGTCGCTGCCGACGCTCCGTTTGCCGTAAAGCCAGACGAATGGCCGGATGTCATGGCGGCCTTGATCGCGCCGGAAGTCGTCAAGCCTGCCCGCGGGGCCGATCGATCCGTCGCCATCTGGGGCGCGCTGGAGGCGCGGCTGCAAAGCGTCGATACGCTGGTGATCGGCGGCCTGAACGAGGGCGTGTGGCCGCGCAAGCCCGAGAGCGACCGCTTCATGTCCCGGCTGATGAAGACCGGCATCGACCTCGAACCGCCGGAACGCCGCATCGGCTTGGCCGCCCATGATTTCCAGATGGCGATGGGGATTCCCGAGGTGGTGCTGGCGCGCTCGGCACGCGCCGGCGACGCACCCGCCGTTCCCTCGCGCTGGCTGCAGCGCCTGCTGACCTTCGTCGGCAAGCAACAGGCGGACGAGTTGCGCGGCAGGGGCGAGAAACTGCTTGCCTGGGCGCGCGGGTTGGATGCTGGCGAACGCACGGACTTTGCGCCCTGGCCGCAGCCGAAGCCGCCGGTTTCCGCCCGGCCCGACCACTTCTCCGTTACCGAGATCGAAACCCTGCGCCGCGATCCCTACGCCATCTATGCCCGCAAGGTTCTGGCCCTTTCGCCGCTCGACCCGCTGATCCGCGATCCGGGCGCGGCCGAGCGCGGCACGCTCTTCCATGCCATCCTGCATCGCTTCTCAACGGCCGTACCTGATCCCGCGGCACCCGACGCGCTGGAGCAATTGCTCGCTGCCGGCCGCGCCTGTTTTGCCGAAGCCGAGCTGCCGCCGGACGTCGAGGCGGTTTGGTGGCCGCGCTTTGCCATGCTTGCCGGCAACATCATCAACTGGGAGCAGGAACGGCCGCAGGGCGTCACGCGCCGCTCCGCCGAGGAACGCGCACAGAAAACGGTGGTCGGCGAGTCCGGCGTCTCGCTTTCCGGCTATGCCGACCGCATCGATCTTCTGGCAGGCGGCATGGCCGATATCCTCGACTACAAGACAGGATCGTCACCCTCCAAGGCGCAGGCGCACACGCTGCTGGCGCCGCAACTGGCGCTCGAAGGCGCCTTGCTGAAGCGCGGTGCGTTCACGGCGCTGGGCGCGCGCGAGCCGTCGCAGTTGGCCTTCGTGCGGCTGAAGCCGAACGGCGAGGTATTCGAAGAATCGATCCTGGAATACAGGAACAAGCCCCGCAGCGCCGCCGAACTCGCGGAAGAAGCCTGGGTCCGGCTGGAAAAGCTTCTTCTTCATTATCGCAATCCCGAGGTCGGCTATCTGTCGCGGGCCTTGCCCTTTCGCGAGGGCGAAGCCGATGGCGACTACGACCATCTCGCGCGTGTGTTGGAATGGTCGGCCGGCGGCGACGACGCCGACGGAGACGACGAATGAAGCGCGCCTACCCCATACCCTCCGAGACGGCGTCGAACCAGGCGAGCGCTTCCGACCCGCTCAATTCGGCCTGGGTTTCGGCCAATGCCGGCTCGGGCAAGACCCATGTCTTGGCGAACCGCGTTATCCGGCTACTCCTGCGCGGCACCGACCCATCGAAAATCCTCTGCCTGACCTATACGCGCGCAGCGGCTGCCAATATGTCGAACCGCGTCTTCACCACGCTGTCGGACTGGACCGTGCTCGGCGATGAGGAACTGGCCGACAAGGTCGCGGCGCTCGATGGCCGGCGTCCGGATGGCGATGGTATGCGCCGGGCGCGTCGGCTGTTTGCCGAGGCGTTGGAAACGCCCGGGGGGCTGAAGATCCAGACCATCCATGCCTTCTGCGAATCGGTGCTGCACCAGTTTCCGTTGGAGGCGAACATCACCGCGCACTTCCAGCTGCTGGACACGCAGATGGAGGCGATGCTGTTTGCCGCTGCCCGGCGCGACATGATCTCGGGCGCCGGTGGCGAGGACAACAGAGACCTCGCCGATGCCTTCGCCACCGTCCTGGAGCGCGGGGGCGAGGCCGGTCTCGATGCGCTTCTCTTTGAAATCCTGCGCAAGCGCGACGGACTGCGCGAATTCATCGCCGCAATCGGCGGCGACGGTTCGCGTTTCGCAGCCCTTTTCGAAGCGTTTGGTTTCCGCAATGACGAGACGGCGGTGGACATCGCCTCCGCGGTCTGGCCGCTGCCAAGCTTTTCGCCCGCCTATCTCGAAACGCTGGCGGTGGCCGCCCGTCGTCTGAGCGCCAACAGAGCGCAGGACTATCTGGTCGGCGACGCCCAGCAGGCCTTTTGGGAGACCGAGCCTGTTCGCCGACTCACTCTTCTCAAGAAGGCGTTCCTGAGCGAGAAGGGCGAGGCCTACAAACCGGACTGGCTGTTCAGCAAGGCGCTGTGCGGTCAGATGTCCGACCTGCCGGCGCGCTATCTGGATGCGACCGCAGCCATTGCGGACGTATCGGACCGGCTGGCTCTTTTCCGGATGCTGGAAGGCACGCGCGCCGCGCTGACCATCGCCGACTGGCTGATCGCCCGCTACGAGCAGCTCAAGCACGGCCGGGGCTTCCTTGATTTCAACGATTTGATCGTGCGCACGGTCAATCTCCTGTCGCGTGCCGATGCGGGCCCCTGGGTGCAGTACAAGCTCGATCAGGGAATCGACCACATCCTCCTCGACGAGGCGCAGGACACCAGCCCCGAGCAATGGGACGTGGTGCGCAAACTGGCCGAGGAATTCTTTGCCGGCTCCGGCGCGCGCGACAACGTGCTGCGCACTATCTTCGCCGTCGGCGACGAAAAACAGTCGATCTATTCGTTCCAGGGCGCCGCGCCCGATTCCTTCGAGGAAAGCCGCAATCTGTTCGCCGCCCGGATCAGGAACGGCAACGCCGCTTTCGCCAACCTCAAGCTGAAATGGTCCTTCCGCTCGACCGGCGATGTCCTCGCCGCCGTCGATCGTGTCTTCGCCGATCCTGAGACACGCCGCGGCATCAGCCACGATCCCGATCCCCTCGTTCACAAGCCGATACGTCACGACGCACCGGGTTATGTCGAGGTCTGGCCATCGCTCGGCGCCGCGGCGGTCGAGGAGCCTGACGACTGGACCTTGCCGGTCAACCATCTCGGCGCGCCGGCCGTCCGCGTCGCCGAGCATATCGCCGCCACCATCAAGGGATGGCTGGACAGCGGCGAAATCATCGAAGGACAGGGGCGCAGGCTGAAGGCGGGCGACGTCGTCGTTCTGGTGCGCAAGCGCGGCCGTTTCGTCCACGCGCTGTCGAAGAGCCTGAAGGACAAGGGCATACCGGTGGCCGGCGCCGACAGGCTCAGCCTGCCCGGCCATATCGCGGTTCAGGATATGATCGCGCTCGGCCGCTTCCTCATTCAGCCAGAGGATGATCTATCGCTCGCCGCCGTGTTGCGGTCGCCGATCTTCGACATCTCCGAGGACCGGCTGTATGCCCTTGCCGCCGGGCGCGGACCCGGCGTTTCGCTCATCATGTCCCTGCGCGAGAAGGCGCGCACCGACAAGGTCTTGGCGGAGACCGCCGAGAAGCTGGACGAATGGAGCAACGAGGCTGCTTTCAAGCCGGTGTTCGAGTTCTATGCCGGGCTGCTGGCGCGCGACGGTGTCCGCAAACGGATGATGGCCCGGCTGGGACCCGAGGCCGGCGACATACTGGACGAGTTCCTGAACTTCGCTCTGGCCGAGGAACGCACCGGCATGCCCGGCCTCGAGACATTCCTGTCGACGCTGGAAAGCGCCGGACCGGAGATCAAGCGCGAAATGGACCAGACGCGCGACGAGGTGCGCGTCATGACCGTCCACGCTGCCAAGGGGCTGGAAGCGCCGGTCGTGTTCCTCGTCGATGGCGGCTCCGCGCCATTCAGCGACCAGCACCTTCCCCGGCTCATACCGTTTTCGCACCCGGACGGCTCATGGCGCGGCAAGGGTTATCTGTGGCGGGCTGCGGGCGATGTTGCCAACGACTTCTCGCGGCAAGTCTCGACGCAAGCGCGCGACCTCGCCGACGACGAGTATCGCCGTCTGCTCTATGTCGGCATGACCCGCGCCGAAGATAGGCTCATCGTCTGTGGTTATCACGGCAAGCGTACCCCTTCTCTCGGCACCTGGCATTCTATTGTGAGCCGCGCCCTGTCTTCCGCGCCGCATAGCCGCGAACAGCCGCATCCTGTAACCGGAGACCCGGTCTTGCGCTTCCGTGTAACGGACCTGCCGCCCCTGAAGGGCGACGAGCAAAGCGAACGCCCGCCGGCGGATTTCGGGCGACTTCCGCAAAGCCTGTTCGATGCGCTGCCACCCGATGACGACTTGCCGCGGCCTTTGTCGCCGTCGGGTGCTTCGGCGCTGATCGACGCGGCCAGGGAGCCGGCAACGGACAACAGTTCCCCCGTGTTGGACTTCAAGGCGGAACCCGCTTTCGCCATCCAGCGCGGTCTGGCGATGCACAAGCTGCTGCAGATGCTGCCCGGTATCGCAGCGGCGGAGCGGCACGCGGCTGCTGCCCGCTATCTCGCCAGGGCCGGAGTGGGCTGGAGTGAGACAGATCGGCTCAAGGCGCGGGCCGCGGTCGCTTCGATCCTCGAAGAGCCGCGTTTCGCGCCGCTGTTTTCTGAAAGCTCCCGCGCCGAGGTGACGATAGCCGGCACCATCGATGTGAGGGGCAAGCCGCGCGCCGTTTCCGGCAAGATCGACCGCCTGGCGGTGACTGGGCAAACGGTGTGGATCGTCGATTTCAAAACCGACCGCTCGCCACCGGCAGGCCTCGACACTGTGCCCCCGGCCTATGTCCTGCAGCTTGCCCTCTATCGCGCTTTGCTGCGGCCGATCTATCCCGGCAAGGAAATCGCCGCCGCGCTGCTTTTCACCGAAGCGCCCCGCCTGATCGAATTGCCGGCTGCGGCCATGGATGCCGCGCTTGCCCGACTCACCGCATCGTGACACAAGAAATGCTTGAACAAAGACGCGATAGCCACCACATTTGGTGCGACGCGTTAACTCGAAAGGATTCCACCGATGGCCACCGTGAAGGTCGACAAGAGCAATTTCCAGGCTGACGTGCTCGACGCCAAGCAGCCGGTCGTCGTTGATTTCTGGGCCGAATGGTGCACGCCGTGCAAGATGATCGCACCGGCGCTTGAGGACATCGCTGCCGAACTCGGCGAGAAGATCAAGGTCGCCAAGCTCAACATTGACGAGAACCCGGAACTGGCGGCGCAGTTCGGTGTGCGTTCGATCCCCACCCTGATGATCTTCAAGGGCGGAGAAGTCGCCGACATGAAGGTCGGCGCTGCGCCGAAGACCGCGCTGTCGCACTGGATCAATGGCGCCGTCGCCTGATCGATATCCGATTTTTGCAAAAAATAAGCCCGGCCTTGAGCCGGGCTTTTTTGCGCCGGCATATCAAGTCGGCGGGGTGCCGTTTTCGGCCAGAACCGCGCCGGCAAGATAGAGCGATCCGCTGATCAGGATGCGGGGTGGCTTTTCCGGCTCGTGCCAGATTTCGGCGAGCAGCATCAAGGCCTCGCCGACGGAGCTGACTGGTTCCGCCGACAGGCCTGCCTCTACCGCACGAATGGCAAGTTCGTCGTTCGGCACGCCGGCGTCGCTGGTCGAAACCGGCACCGTGTAGACATGCCGGGCCAGCCCCTTGAACGCGCTGAAATAGCCGGTCTGGTCCTTGGTGTTGATCATGCCGCAGATCATGAACAGCGGCCGCGGGCTTTTTTCTTCCTGCTCGGCCAGCGCTTCGGCCACGACGATTCCGGCGCCCGGATTGTGACCGCCGTCGAGCCAGATCTCGGAACCCGCCGGCGCCATGTCCACCAGCCGTCCCTGCGTCAGCTTCTGCATCCGTCCCGGCCATGAAACAGTCGTCATCGCCTTTTCAACGGCGCGCTCGGTCAAGTCGAAACCTGCTGCCTTGATGGTGGCGATGGCGGCTGCGGCGTTGGTAAACTGATGGCGACCGGGAAGGCGGGGCGGCGTGAGGTCCATCAAGCCGTCCTCATCCTGGTAAACCATGCGGCCGTTCTCGCCATAGGCGAGGAAATCCTGGCTGTAGACCGTCAGCGGACAGCCGAGGCGCTTGGCGGTCTCGATCAGAACCTCCAGCGCGGTTTCGCTTTCCTGCGCGCCGATCACCACCGGCGATCCCGGCTTCATGATCCCCGCCTTTTCGGCGGCGATCAGTTCAACGCGGTCGCCGAGATAGGCTTCGTGGTCGAGCGAGACCGGCATGATGACCGAGACGGCGGGCTGGCAGACGACATTGGTGGCGTCGAAACGCCCGCCGAGACCGACCTCGATGATCGCCGCATCGGCGGGATGCTCGGAAAACAGGATGAAGGTGACGGCGGTCAGCACCTCGAAGACAGTGATGGTCTCGCCATTGTTGGCCTTGGCGACCCGCGCGATTGCTTCGGCGAAGACCCTGTCTTCCACCAGCTTGCCACCGCCCGGCGCCGCCAGCCGGTAGCGCTCATGCCAGTGCACCAGATGCGGCGACGTATGGACGTGGACGGTAAGGCCCGCCGCCTCCAGCAGCGCGCGCGCGAACGCGGCGCAGGAGCCTTTGCCATTGGTGCCGGCGATGTGGATGACAGGCGGCAGCCGGTCTTGCGGATTTCCCAGCCTTTCGAGCAGCCGCGAGATGCGGTCGAGCGAAAGATCGAACCCCTTCGGGTGCAACGCCATCAGGCGTTCGATTTCACGGTCGGCGGAGAGCGTGGTCATGGAATGCCGTTCAATCGTGGATGTCGGTCCTCACCCGGAAACCGGGTGAGGAATGCCCCAATCTCAGGCCTGCGGCCGTGCTTCCGGAACCGCCACGGCCGGCGGCAGGATTTCGGGTTGGAGCGGTTTCTCTTCGACCGGCACTTTCATCAGAAGCTTCAGCAGATTGGCGACGGTCTTCTTCATCTCGAGCCGGGACACGACCATATCGATCATGCCGTGCTCCATCAGATATTCTGACCGCTGGAAACCCTCCGGCAGTTTTTCGCGGATCGTCTGCTCGATCACGCGCGGGCCGGCGAAGCCGATCAACGCACCCGGCTCGGCGATATGGACATCGCCCAGCATGGCGTAGGAGGCGGTAACGCCGCCGGTGGTCGGATTGGTCAGCACCACGATATAAGGCAGCCCGGCTTCCTTCAGCCGGTCGACGCCCACCGTCGTGCGCGGCAACTGCATCAGCGACAGAATGCCCTCCTGCATGCGGGCACCACCCGAAGCGGCAAACAGCACCAGCGGACGTTTGCGCTTCAACGCCGTATCGAACCCATGCACGATCGCCTCGCCGGCGGCCATGCCAAGCGACCCGCCCATGAAGGCGAAATCCTGCACGGTGGCAATGATGGGCAGGCCCTCGATCGTACCCGCCCCGTTGACGATGGCGTCTTCGAGATTGGTCTTGGCCTTGGCGTCCTTGAGCCTGTCCGTATAGCGCTTTTCGTCGCGGAACTTGAGCGGGTCGAGCACCACCTTGGGGTTTTCGAGCTGCTCGTATTTGCCATCGTCGAAAAAGAAGCGCAGCCGTTCCTTGGCCGAAATCTTCATGTGATGGCCGGATGCCGGGATGACGAACTGGTTGCTCTCCAAATCCTTGTGGAAGACCATCTCGCCGCTCTCCGGATCCTTGATCCAGAGGTTTTCCGGCATATCCCGCCGGCCGAGCATCGAGTTGATCTTCGGGCGGACGTAATTGGTGATCCAGTTCATGACTTTGGCTCCTGTCCTGGCAAAGAGGTAGGAAAACTATTCGGCGGCAGCAAGGCGGGCGGTGCGAACGCCTTGTGACAGGCCGTTGACCAGCGTTGCCACGGCTTCCGCTGGGTCGGCGGTCTTCTCGCCCTTCGGGCCGAGCACATTGGCGACCGCATTGACGATCGCCGTGCCAACGACGACACCGTCCGCCGAGGCGCCGATAACGCGCGCCTGCTCCGCCGTCTTGACGCCGAAGCCGACGCATACCGGCAAATCCGTATGGCCCTTGATGCGCTTGACGGCAGCGGCAACCTTGGTCGTATCCGCCAGCGCTGAACCGGTAATGCCGGTCATCGACACGTAGTAGACGAAGCCGGAGGTGTTCTGTAGCACCTTGGGCAGCCGCTTGTCGTCGGTCGTCGGTGTTGCGAGGCGGATGAAGTTGACGCCGGCTTTCAAGGCCGGCACGCACAGCTCGTCGTCCATTTCCGGCGGCAGGTCGACGATGATCAGCCCGTCGATGCCGGAAACCTTGGCGTCGGCGAGGAAGCGATCTACCCCATAGATGTAGATCGGGTTGTAGTACCCCATCATGACGATTGGCGTCTCGTCGTCGCCCTTGCGGAATTCCGCCGCCATGGCCAGCGTCTTCTTGAGCGTCTGCCCGCCCTTCAGCGCGCGCAGGCCGGCGGCCTGGATCGCCGGGCCATCGGCCATCGGGTCCGAGAAGGGCATGCCCATCTCGATAACGTCCGCGCCGGCTTTCGGCAGCGCCTTCATGATCGACAGCGAGGTGTCGTAATCGGGGTCGCCACTCATGAAGTAGGTGACGAGCGCCGGGCGGCCTTCGGCCTTGAGCTTCGCCATGCGGCGGTCGATGCGGGTATCGGTCACCGTCAGATCTCCATGCCCATCATCTGCGCCACCGTATGCACGTCCTTGTCGCCGCGGCCGGACAAATTGACGATGATGATCTTGTCCTGGTCCATGGTCGGCGCAAGCTTGACCGCCTGTGCGATGGCGTGAGCCGATTCCAGCGCCGGGATGATGCCCTCCACCTTGGTGGTAAGCTGGAAGGCGTCGAGCGCCTCGTCATCCAGGATCGGCACATATTCGACGCGGCCGCTGTCGCGCAGCCATGAATGTTCCGGGCCGACGCCGGGATAGTCGAGGCCGGCTGAGATGGAATGGCCGTCGAGGATCTGGCCATCCTCGTTCTGCAGCAGATAGGTGCGGTTGCCGTGCAGAACGCCCGGCTTGCCGGCGTTCATCGAGGCGCAATGCTCGTCGCCCTCCAGCCCGCGACCGCCGGCCTCGATGCCGACAATGCGCACGTCCGTGTCGTCGAGGAAGGGGTGGAACAGGCCGATGGCGTTCGAGCCGCCGCCGACGGCGGCGATGATGGCGTCGGGCAGGCGGCCTTCCTGCTCGAGAATTTGCGCCCGCGCCTCGGTGCCGATCACCGACTGGAAATCGCGCACCAGTTCCGGATAGGGGTGCGGCCCGGCGGCGGTGCCGATCAGATAATAGGTGTCCTCGACATTGGTGACCCAATCGCGAAGCGCTTCGTTCATCGCGTCCTTCAGCGTGCCGTGGCCTGCGCTGACCGGCTTCACCTCGGCGCCGAGCAGCTTCATGCGGAAGACATTCGGCTTCTGCCGTTCGACATCGGTCGCGCCCATATAGACCACACAGGGGTAGCCGAAGCGGGCGGCGACCGTGGCCGAGGCGACGCCGTGCTGGCCGGCGCCGGTCTCGGCGATGATGCGCGTCTTGCCCATGCGCTTGGCCAGCAGGATCTGACCGAGGCAATTGTTGATCTTGTGCGAACCGGTGTGGTTCAAGTCTTCGCGCTTGAAATAGATTTTCGCGCCGCCGTGCCCACCTTTGGCGGCGGCCGTCTCGCGCAGATGCCGCGTCAGCCCTTCAGCGAAATAAAGCTTTGAGGGTCGCCCGGCATAGTGGGTCGAGAGGTTCTGCAGCTCCGCCTTGAATTCCGGATCGTCCTTGGCCTCGTTCCAGTGGCGCTCCAGCTCAAGGATAAGCGGCATCAGCGTCTCGGCGACGAAGCGGCCGCCGAAAATGCCGAACATGCCCTGTTCGTCGGGCCCGGTGCGGAAGGAATTTGGCATCGCCGGCTTGTTCATCGCCGATCTCCTAACTTGTCTTTGTCGGACTTGCCGTTGCGTGCGAGACGCTCTCCGTCGCCGATGGAATGCTTCTGCGGTGCATGTCAGGCGGCGCGGGCCTTGCGCGCAGCCGCGACAGCCCGGACGAATTCGGCGATGCGTGCCGGATCCTTGACGCCTGGGCTGCTCTCCACACCCGACGATACGTCAACGCCGGGTGGGTTTGCGAAGCGGATGGCGTCGCCGACATTGGCGGGATTGAGCCCGCCGGAAAGCACATAGTCGATGTCGCGGTCCAGGCCGGCCAGGATATGCCAGTCGAACGGCAGGCCGTTGCCGCCCGGAAGATGCAGATCGGTGAGTGGTTTGGCGTCGAACATGAAGCGGTCGGCAACACCCCGGTAGGAGCTGACGATGTCGAGATCGGCAGCTTCATGCACCGAGAACGCCTTCATGACCGGAATGCCATAGCGCGTCTTCACATAAGCCACGCGCTCCGGGGTTTCCTCGCCATGCAGTTGCAGCATGTCGGGCGCCATGCCAGCGACGATTGCGTCGAGTTCGGCGTCGCTGAGGTCGACGGTTACGGCAACCGCCTTCGCCTTGCCTTTGGCGGCCTGGCGCAAGCGCCCGGCTGCCGCCGGATCGACAGCGCGCGGGCTGCGCGGATAAAAGATGAAGCCGACATGGGTCGCCCCGCAGGCAAGCGCCGAGGCGATGCCTTCTTCGGTCTTCAATCCGCATATCTTGATGTCGATCGTCATGGCGGCGGAATTGGCATGAAAAGGCCCAAGAGTCGAGGGAAAGCGTCAGTGCGCCATGCCCAAGTCCGGCATTCCGATTGCAGAACCTGCGGCCGGCGCTACCTACCTATATAGTTATCGGCGGGAGGAAGTCATATGACGGACGAATCGACGACGGACCAATCGGCCGCCCGGTTGAAGAAGAAGCTGGCGCAGGCGTGCGAAGTGATCGCTCATCTGATGGACAAGGCCGCCTACAACGGCGCCGAGGCGCATCGCGCGCTCGCCTATTTCGGCAACGAGGCCTTCGACAAGGATTTCCTGCCGTGGCCAAGGCAGGAGGACGAGGGAATGCGCCCTGAGAACCTCAATGCGGCGAATGACGACTGAGGGCAGGTTGCCAGTCAGCCGAGCCGGCAGCTAATCGAACCGGATCGCCTGCAGCGCGCCGCCATTGCGCTTGAGCCAATCCTTGCAGCGCTTGGTGTCCGGGCAAAGTTCGGTGCAGAGCTTCCAGAATTTCGGGCCGTGGTTCATCTCCTGAAGATGCGCCACCTCATGCGCGACGAGGTAGTTAATTACAGGCGGCGGCGCCATCATGATGCGCCAGGAGAAGGAAAGGCTGCCGTCGGAGGTGCATGACCCCCAGCGGCTCGTCGTGTCCTTGAAGCGCACTGTTTTCGCCCGCTTGCCGACGCTTTCAGTATGCCGGGCTACCAGCGTCTCGATTTCGCGCTTGGCTTCGCGCTTGAGGAAATCGGCGACGCGCCGCGGCAGATGCACCCGGTCGCCATGGACGATCAGGATTGGCCCCGCTTCGTCCGTCGAAACGATCACGGTGCCGCGCTTGCCTGGCTCGTGCACGACAAGATGCGGCACGCCGCGCACGGGGATCTTGATGCCGGGCCGCACCTGCGGCCGTTCAGGCACCTTGGCCAGCCGCTGTTCCAGCCAGCCTCGATGACGGTCGAGGAATTTTTCGACCTCACCCCGGCGCAGTCCGGGCGGAACGGTAATGCGCAATCCCTGGCCGCCCGCGTCGATCCTCAGCGTCAATCGCCTGGCGCGTTCGTTCTCGACGATCCTGAGCGGCAGGGTGCGGCCCGCAACAAAATGTTCCCGCTCCTCGACAGGGGCGGGTTTTGGTTTGTTCAGGGCGCGGAAGAAGCCGAAGGACATAAGTAGAACATACGTGATTCGAGAGGATTAGGCAGGCGGAAACGCATTACGCCTCTGTCGGCGCTTCAGCGGTTGAATGCGAGAAGCATCAGCAAACAAAAACGGCGTCGCTTTCACGACGCCGTTCGATACACCGGATAACCCAGGCTCAGTCGTCGAGCAGGTTCGTGCCCTTGTCCTTTGACGGCCCCTTGCCGGGCTTGTTCGTCGGGGCTGGCGCGGTGCCGTGGTTGCGATGGGCCATGAAGCGGTCGAACTCGTCCTGGTCCTTGGCGCGGCGCAATTCACGCGCATACTCGTCGAATTCGGCCATCGCCTCATCCAGCTTGCGGCGCTCTTCGGACAGACGCTCGAGTTCCTTCTCGCGCCAGTCGTCGAAAGCCACATTGCCGGTGCGGGCGCCATGGCCCCAGCGGCTGGCCTTGTCGGCGCCGCGGCGGCAGCCGGCGAAGATGCCGTCCGTGGTGCGATTCACGTCCCGCTTGAAACCCTCAAGCCGGTCGCCCCAGATGATGTAGGCCAGCATGGCGAAGCCGAGCGGCCAGAACACCATGAAGCCGATCACCATCAGCGCAATGGTCGCCGGCGTCCAAGCCGGGCGGATCAATGCAGAAGTGTTCATTTTCTCCCGTTCCTTCCGTTACGAACAGCCAACCGGGCTGCCTCGAATCGAGATGGTAACGGCAAAACCCCGATTCAAGACGGCCGCCGCCGAAACCGGAGAAGAGGCTGGAATGATTATCTCTTTTTGATGCGGTCGAGAACGATGACGGCCAGCCCGGCAAGCAATCCCCAGAAGGCCGAACCGACGCCGGCCAGCGTCAGGCCGGAGGCGGTGACGGCAAAAGCCGTTGTCGCAGCCATGCGGTCGCGCTCTTCGGTGAGGGCAATCGACAGCGCATTGGCCAGCGGCGCCATCAGAGCCAGACCCGCGACCAGCACGATCAGGCTTTGCGGCAGCACCGCGAAGACCGCCACCAGCGAAGCCCCGAACATCGCGAAAATAATATAGGCAAGCGCGTAGAACGGTCCGGTCTTCCACCGCTCTGCCGGATCGGGATGCACGTCCGGGCCTGTGCAGATCGCAGCTGAAATGGCGGCGAGGTTGGTGGTGGATGCGCCGAACGGGGCGGTCATCAGCGAGAAAAAGCCGGTGACGCCGATCAGCGGGCCGGGCTCGGGGTTGTAGCCGGCGGCGCGAAGCACGGCGAGGCCCGACAGGTTCTGCGACGCCATCGTCACAAGATAGAGTGGCAGCGCCAGGCCGACGATCGAAGCGACGGTGAACTGCGGCGCGACCAATACCAGTGTTGAGAGCTCGGGCGCCGGGAGGCTGCCGACCCGTCCGGTCAGCAAGGCCGCTGCGCCGCCGCCGATCAGCACCGCCAGAACCGACAGCGCCGGGTTCCAAAGCCGGATCAGGAAGAAAGCGGCGATCAATGGCAGGATCAGCCATGGGTCGACAGGCACGGCTTTCACCGCGTTGATGGCGAAGGTAACGACGATGCCGGCGAGCATGCCCGACGCAACCGAGGCGGGAATCTTGGCGATCAGCCGGGTCAACGGCCGGAACAGGCCGGTGGCGATCAAAAGGATCGCGGTGACGATGAAGGCGCCGACCGCCTCAGCCATGGTAAAGCCGCTGGAGGCAGCGATCAGCGCCGCGCCCGGCGTCGACCAGGCGGTTATCACCGGCATCCTCGTTCGCCAGGACAACCACAGGCTTTCGGCCGCCATGGCGAGGCAGATGGCGGTCACCCAACTCGCCGTCTGCGGTTGCGTCGCGCCGACCGCCGTCGCCGCGGCGATGATGATGGCAAGCGTGCCGCCGAAGCCGACGACCGCCGCGACGAAGGCGGAAATGGGAATGGAGAGGCGCATCGATCTAGCTCGCCCTTTCCACCATCGCCTCGACCGCGCTGACCAGCAGGGCCAGATCCTGCGGGCGCGACAGCCGGTGGTCGCCGTCCGGCACCAGCGACAGCGTCACGTCGTCCGCCGGTATCAGGCTGGCGAGTTTGAGCGCATGGCTCGACGGCACGTCGGCATCGGCGAGCCCCTGCAGGATATGCACCGGGCAATGCGTGTCGATCGGGCCGGTCATGACCAGATTGGCGCGGCCATCCTCGATCAGCGCGCGCGTGTAGATATAAGGCTCTGGCGAATAGTCGGACGGTTCCTCGAAATACCCTTTCTCGAGCAGGTCCTTGCGCTGGGCGTCGTTCAGTACCGGCTCGACCAGCTCGGCGGTGAAATCCGGGGCCGGCGCAAGCAGCACCAGCCCAGCCACGCGGTCGTCGCCGGCCCTGCGCAACTCCTGCACCATTCGCAGCGCGATCCAGGCGCCCATCGACGACGCCACCAGCACCTGCCTGCCCTCGCTGTAGTTCCGGAACACGGCAAGGCTCTGCCCGAGCCACTTCGAGATTGTGCCGTCCTTAAATGCGCCGGCCGATTCGCCATGGCCTGAATAATCGTGGCGCAGAAAGGCGCCGCCTCGATTGGCTGCCCAGCCAGCCAGCGCTTCGGCCTTGGTTCCCCGCATGTCGGATTTGTAGCCGCCGAGCCAGACGACGCCCGGTTGCGCGCCGCGCTGCAGCCGAACCGCGATGGCCGTCCCCTCGACATCGAAAAAGATCGGCTCGGCTGTTTCCATGAGGCCCTGTCCTTCGCACGCTGTCTTTTGGCACAGCCGGCGCAGGGACGGAAAGTGCCGGGCCAATTTCTTCTTTGGCGCAGAAGCTTTGCTGCAACAGGTGATTTATTGTCATCGCTGTGCTATTGACTCGCTGCCCATGCCAACCACATTGGCGCGTTCTGAACCCTTTACCCAAACGGCTCGAGGAGACCACGGCCATTCGCAGACCTTTTAAAGCAGCGGCGCCCACCAAGGATGGCCCGCGCGCAAACCGGGACATTCGTGTCCCCCGCGTCCAGCTCATTGACGCTGAAGGCAAAAATCACGGTGACATGTCCACCAGCGACGCATTGACGCTCGCCGAGGAAGCAGGACTCGACCTGGTCGAGATCTCTCCGAACGCGGTGCCGCCTGTCGTCAAGATTCTGGACTTGGGCAAGCTGAAATACGCCAACCAGAAGAAGGCGGCGGAAGCACGCAAGAACCAGAAGGTCATCGAGATCAAGGAGATCAAGATGCGCCCGAACATCGACAGCCACGACTACGAAGTGAAGATGCGTTCGGTGCGCCGGTTCTTCGAGGAAGGTGACAAGGTCAAGCTCACCTTGCGTTTCCGCGGCCGCGAAATGGCCCATATGGAGCTTGGCATGGAGCTTCTGAACAAGGTGCGCGAGGAAGTCGCGACCATCGCCAAGGTCGAGGCCGAGCCGAAGCTCGAAGGCCGCCAGATGATGATGGTGCTGGCGCCGCGCTGATTGACCCCGGCGGATTTGGCCAGCGGATTTGGGAGGAGGCGCTTTCCGTCTGGGGAAAGCGCCTTTTTCTCTCCTTAAAGGCAGCGTCTTTCAGCCTTCACCAACCGGAATGCTCGCATGAAACAGGAAGCCGTCGTACAGCCATCCGGAAAGGCGCTGAGCCGTTTCCAGTCGCTGCGCCGGCTAACGCTGGCCGTCCTCGTGGTGCTGTTGTTCGCGGCGCTGCTTTTCGGTCAATCCCTGTTTCCGCCGGAGACCATGATGCACGAAACCGTGGAGATGACCGGCGTGCTGCTGATCTTCCTCGGTATCATCGGACGTCTGTGGTCGACGCTTTACATCGGCGGCCGCAAGGCCGAAACAATCGTTACGGGCGGACCGTATTCGATGACGCGCAATCCGCTTTATCTGTTCTCGTCGATGGCCGCCGCCGGCGTCGGCGCCCAGATGGGTTCCATTGTCGCACTGATCGGCTTTGCGCTCTTGTGCGCCGTAGCCTTTCATTTTGTCATCCTGCGCGAGGAAAAGTTCCTGAAGCAGGCGCTTGGCGCACCCTATGAGGCCTACCTGCGCGCGGTGCCGCGCTTCTGGCCGGATTTCGCACTCTACCGCGAAGGCGAGACTGGCAGCTTCCGTCCAAAGCTTCTTCTCACGACGCTGCTCGACGGCCTCGTCTTCCTCGTCGCCATGCCGGTGTTCGAGATGATCGATGCCTGGCAGATTTCGGGGACGCTGCCGGTGTTGTTCAGGCTGCCCTAACAGGAGGCGTCCTTGCTTCGATGTTACAAGGGGCGCTGGCCAGACGAAATCGTGCCGGTCGATGAGCCTGCATGGCTTTACTATGAGGTTGATGTTGTAGCCGACAACATCATTCGTTCCCTTCATATCTTCCAGGATGGCCGGATTGAGCGCAATAGCGTCGCTTTGGAGGAGCGAAATGGAGATATCTGTCCTTCTCTTACCGATCAGCCGTTTTTGGTCCATGCTAGAGACCACCTTGAAGAAATCTCGCCATCAGAATTTGCCAGTCTTTGGAGCCGGGGAATCGACAAGCCCTTCTGGTTTCCCTGAAGGTTAAGGTGTTGCGCGCCGCGCTGCTTTGCAGTATAGGGCCGCGTTCCCAAAAAACCGCCCGGCAGGGCATGCCGTGGCGGTTTCATTTGCTTTTCGGACTTTGGTCGGTCTGAAAACAACAAAACGGAGGCGTCAAAGCCTCGATAGGAGAAGCAAAATGCCCAAGATGAAGACCAAATCCGCTGCCAAGAAGCGGTTCAAGATCACGGCGACCGGTAAGGTCAAGTCGGCTGCGGCCGGCAAGCGTCATGGCATGATCAAGCGCAGCAACAAGTTCATTCGCGATGCCCGCGGAACGATGGTTCTGGCCGAACCGGATGGCAAGAAGATCATCAAGAACTTCCTGCCGAACGGCCTGTAAGCGCGCGATATAAGGAGATCATGACATGGCACGTGTAAAGAGAGGCGTCACCTCCCACGCCAAGCACAAGAAGGTCCTGAAAGCCGCCAAGGGTTTCTACGGCCGCCGCAAGAACACCATCCGCATCGCCAAGCAGGCGGTGGAAAAGTCGCTGCAGTACGCTTATCGCGACCGCAAGATCCGCAAGCGCAACTTCCGCGCACTCTGGGTCCAGCGCATCAACGCCGCCGCTCGCGAGCACGGCCTGACTTATGCCCGTCTCATCGACGGCCTCAACAAGGCCGGGATCGAGATCGACCGCAAGGTGCTGTCCGACATGGCCATCCACGAGCCGCAGGCTTTCGCCGCTCTGGTTGGCAAGGCCAAGATTGCGCTCGAATATCTGAAGAACACCACGCCGAACGCTTTTGAAAGCGCTGTTGCCTGAGCATTTTCCAGCGGGTTGCGAAGCAATTCCCGCGTCGGATAAATGCACATAGGAAAGCCCGCCGCGCTTCCCAAGCATTCGCTTTTCTGATTTGGGAAACCCGCGCCGGCTAGGCTGGCGCGGGTTTTTCTTTGATCGCATGTAACCGAAATGGCGAAGCCCCAGCCAGATTGGCGGTTTTGCCCGATCCGAAAGAGTTTCGCCGTGAACGCCACCGCTGGAAACCTCGACGTTCTTGAGAGTTCGCTGCTTGCCGACATAGCCGCGGCCGCCGATGAAGCCGCCATCGAAACCGTGCGCGTTGCGGCGCTGGGCAAGAAGGGCGCCGTCACCGAACTCCTGAAGACACTCGGTCCTATGACCCCCGAGGAACGCCAGACCAAGGGCCCTGCCATCAATGGCTTGAAGACCCGCGTCACCGATGCGCTCGCGGCACGTAAGAGTGAACTGAAGGACGCCGCGATTACCCAACGGCTTGCGTTGGAAAAGGTCGACGTCACCCTGCCTGTGCGCCAGTCGCCGGCGGAGCGCGGCCGTATCCATCCGATCAGCCAGGTCATCGACGAGATCACCGCGATCTTCGGCGACATGGGCTTCGCCATAGCCGAGGGGCCGGATATCGAGACCGACCACTATAATTTCACCGCGCTGAACTTCCCGGAGGGGCATCCGGCGCGGGAAATGCACGATACGTTCTTCTTCAATCCGGCCGATAACGGCGAACGCAAGCTGTTGCGCACCCATACTTCGCCCGTGCAGATCCGCACGATGGAGGCGCAGAAGCCGCCGATCCGCATCGTCATCCCCGGCAAGACCTACCGGCAGGATTCAGACGCCACCCATTCGCCGATGTTCCATCAGGTTGAGGGCCTGGTCATCGACAAGACTGCCAATGTCGCCAACATGAAGTGGGTGCTGGAGGAGTTCTGCAAGGCCTTCTTCGAGGTGCCATCGGTCAAGATGCGCTTCCGCCCGTCCTTCTTCCCCTTCACCGAGCCGAGCCTGGAGGTCGACATCCAGTGCGACCGCTCGCGCCCCGGCGAGGTGCGCTTCGGCGAAGGCAGCGACTGGATGGAAATCCTCGGCTGCGGCATGGTGCATCCGAACGTCATCCGCCATGGCGGCCTCGACCCGGACGAGTATCAGGGTTTCGCCTGGGGCATGGGCATCGACCGCATCGCCATGCTGAAATACGGCATGCCGGATCTGCGCGCGTTCTTCGACGCCGATGTGCGCTGGTTGCAGCATTACGGCTTCCGCCCGCTCGACATGCCGACCCTGTTCGGAGGTCTGAGTTCGTGAACGCAACGCACACCGGCGGCTGCCGCTGCGGCGCGGTCCGGTTCGAGGCATCCGCCGAATCGACGCATGTCAGCTATTGTTCTGACTGCCGCCGGGCGTCAGGCGCGCCGGTCTCTGCCTTTGTCGGCTTCAAGGCCGATCAGGTGGCCATTGATGGCAGCGCGCTCAAAGCGTTCGAGAACGGTGCTGTGACGCGTTCGTTCTGTGGCAATTGCGGTTCGCCCATCGCCTATGTCGACGCGCGGTTGGAGAACCAGATCTATTTCATGCTCGGCGTCTTCGACATGCCGGCCTATTTCAGGCCGACGCACCATTCCTATGTACGCGAGCAGCTTCCTTTTCTTCACATGCCGGACAGCCTGCCAAGGCACCTCAAGAGCAGCGTCCAACGACCCGATGGGGCATACCAATGAAGTTCACCCTTTCCTGGCTGAAGGATCATCTCGATACCGACGCAACGCTCAAAGAGATCGTCGAACGTCTGACGTCCATCGGCCTCGAAGTCGAGCATGTCGATGACAAGGCGGCGCTGAAGCCATTCGTTATCGCCAGGGTCGTCAGCGCGGTCCAGCATCCGGACGCCGACCGCCTGCGCGTGCTGACGGTCGACACCGGCTCAGGCAATCCCATTCAGGTGGTCTGCGGCGCGCCGAACGCGCGGGCCGGTATGATCGGCGCATTCGCCGCGCCCGGTACCTATGTTCCCGGCATCGATGTGACGCTTGCCGTCGGCAAGATCCGTGGCGTCGAGAGCCACGGCATGATGTGCTCAGAGCGCGAGCTGGAACTGTCGGACGACCACAACGGCATCATCGACCTGCCGGACGATGCGCCGGTCGGCACCAGCTTCGCTACCTATGCGCATCTGGACGACCCGGTCATCGAGATCAATCTGACGCCAAACCGGCCGGACGCCACCGGCGTCTACGGCATCGCCCGCGACCTCGCCGCCAGCGGCCTCGGCACGCTGAAGACGCCCCCGGTGGAACCAGTACCCGGCAAGGGCGCATGTCCGGTCAAGGTGGAGATCGCCGCGTCCGAGCTTTGCCCCGGCTTCGCACTTCGGCTGGTGCGCGGCGTCAGGAACGGCGCGTCGCCGAAATGGCTGCAGCAGCGGCTCATCGCCATCGGACTGCGCCCGATAAACGCGCTGGTCGATATCACCAACTACGTCACCTTCGACCGCGGTCGGCCGCTGCATGTCTTCGACGCCGCCAAGGTAGCGGGCAACCTTGTCGTCCGTCGCGCGAAGGACGGCGAGAAGGTGCTGGCGCTGGATGGCCGCGAATACACGCTGACGCCGGATATGTGCGTCATTGCCGATGACAAGGGTGTCGAATCCATCGCCGGAATCATGGGCGGCGAGCACTCGGGCTGTGATGAGAACACCACCGAGGTGCTGATCGAATCGGCACTGTGGGAACCGCTCAACATCGCCCGAACCGGCCGCACTCTCGGCATCATTACCGATGCGCGCTACCGGTTCGAACGGGGTGTCGACCCTGAGTTCATGGTTCCCGGCCTGGAATTGGCGACGAAGCTCGTGCTCGATCTCTGCGGCGGCGAACCGACCGAGAGTGAAGTCGTCGGCTATGCCGGCCACAAGTCGAAAATCGTGTCCTTCCCGCTGTCGGAGGTCAAACGCCTGACCGGGCTCGATGTGCCCAAGGCCGAAAGCCTCGACATCCTCAAGCGGCTCGGCTTCGCCCCCAAGGGCGACGGCGACCGCGTCGACGTTACAGTCCCTTCCTGGCGCCCGGATGTCGACGGCAAGGCCGATCTGGTCGAAGAGATCATGCGCATGCACGGCGTCGACGAGATCGCCTCGCAGCCTCTCGCCAGCCACCATGCGGTCAACGCCAAGATCCTCACCGTCCTGCAGATCCGTACCCGCGCCGCCAAGCGCGCGCTGGCTGTGCGCGGCATGATGGAGGCTGTCACCTGGTCGTTCATTCCGGCGAGGCACGCCGAACTTTTCGGCGGCGGTCAGCCGGCGCTCAAGCTCGCCAATCCGATCGCCGCCGACATGTCGGATATGCGGCCTTCGCTGCTGCCGGGGCTAGTATCCGCCGCGCAGCGCAATGCCGACCGCGGCTTCGGTGACGTGGCCCTGTTCGAGGTTTCCGGAACGTATGAAGGCGACGTGCCCGATGCGCAGCGCCGTGTGGCCGCAGGCGTGCGCCGTGGCACTGCCGGCCTTCAGGGATCGGGGCGGGACTGGTCCGGCAATGCCGCGCCGGTCGGCGTGTTCGACGCCAAGGCCGATGCGCTCGCCGTGCTCGAAGCCTGCGGTGCGCCGGTCGATCGGCTGCAGATCGAGGCCGGCGGTCCCGCCTGGTATCATCCCGGCCGCTCCGGCACCATCAAGCTCGGGCCAAAGGTGGTGCTCGGCACCTTCGGCGAGTTCCATCCGAAGACCCTCGAAACGCTGGACGTCTCAGGCCCGCTCTGCGGCTTCGAAGTGTTCGTCGATGCTATCCCTGAGCCGAAGATGAAGGCGACGCGCACCAAGCCGAAACTGGAGTTGTCCGCCTTCCAGGCAGTCAAGCGCGATTTCGCCTTCGTCGTGGACCGGGCCGTCGAGACGGGTACGCTCACCCGCGCCGCACTCTCCGCCGACAGGAAGTTGATCACCGGAGTCTCCGTCTTCGACATCTTCGAAGGGGCATCGCTGGGCGAGGGCAAGAAATCCGTCGCCATCGAAGTGTCGATCCAGCCGGCTGAAAAGACCCTGAACGACGAGGATTTCGAAGCGCTGGCCAAGCGGATCGTCGACAGCGTTGGCAAACAAACCGGCGGCGTGCTGCGGGGCTGATGCCGCCGCCTGAACCAGCTTACGCATCGGAAGGCCCGCCTCGCGGCAGCTGCATTGGCTTTTTCCTCCAATTCAGGCAAGTCTTCGCCTGAGCATATTGTAGGAGAAATTGCATGTTTCGTTGGGGTGTCCTTTCGACGGCCAAGATTGGCCGCGAGCAGCTTTTGCCGGCCATTGCCAGCGCGGAAAACGGGGTGCTTTCCGGCATAGCCAGCCGCGACAAGGCGAGGGCGCGCGCCCTGGCCGACCGTTTCGGCGCCCAGTTCGCTTTCGGCTCCTATGAGGAATTGCTGGCGTCGCCGGATATTGACGGCGTGTATATCCCTTTGCCGACCTCGCAGCATGTCGAATGGACCGCCAAGGCCATCGAGGCTGGCAAGCATGTGCTGGTCGAGAAGCCTCTGGCGCTGAAGGCCGAGGAGATTGAGCCGCTGATCGCGCTGCGTGACAGGCGGGCTGCTTCGGGACAGAAGGTGCAGGTCTGCGAAGCCTTCATGGTCATCTACCATCCGCAATGGATCAAGGTGCGCGAACTGGTGGCGTCGGGCGCCATCGGACGTCTGCGCCATGTGCAGGGCGCGTTCACCTATTACAATGTCGATCCGCAGAACATGCGCAACAAGCCCGAACTCGGCGGTGGCGCGCTGCCCGACATCGGCGTCTACCCGACGGTTTCCACGCGCTTTGTCACGGGCAAGGAGCCGAGCCGCGTGCAGGCGACCGTGGAGCGCGGCGCTTTCGGCACCGATTCCTATTCATCCATCCGCGCCGACTTCGGCGATTTCGAATTGTCGTTCTATCTGTCGACCGAAATGGCCGCGCGCCAGACCATGGTCTTCCACGGCGACAAGGGGTTCATCGAGGTCGCGTCGCCCTTCAATGCCGGGCTCTACGACCATCACCGCATCGAACTGCACAGCCAGAACCATGCCGAGACGCAGGTCTTCCGTTTTCCGGGCACCGAACAGTACAGGCTCGAGGTCGAGACCTTCGCGCGGGCGGCGCATGGCGGTGGCGACAGGGTGTTCACGCTGGAGGAATCGGTGCTCAACCAGAAGGTCATCGACGCGATATTCCGTGCCGGCGGCAAGGATGGCTGGGAGACGGTCTAGCCTTCAATCACGTCAACGTTTCCGGCTCTTGGGGGAGATAGCTGATGGCCAACGATGCCGATGTCATCATAGTCGGGGCCGGCCTCGCCGGACTGGTCGCAGCGGCGGAATTGGCCGAAGCCGGTCGGAAGGTCATCATCGTTGATCAGGAGCCGGAGCAGTCTCTGGGCGGGCAAGCGTTCTGGTCGCTGGGCGGCCTGTTCCTGGTCGATTCGCCCGAACAGCGGCGCATGCGCATCCGCGACTCGCATGAACTGGCGCTGTCGGACTGGCTCGGCACCGCCGCTTTCGACCGCGAGGAGGACCACTGGCCGCGTAAATGGGCCGAGGCCTATGTCGCCTTCGCTGCGGGCGAAAAGCGCTCATGGCTGATGCAGCGCGGCATGAAGTTCTTCCCCGTCGTCGGCTGGGCCGAGCGGGGCGGCGGCAACGCCACGGGACATGGCAATTCGGTGCCGCGCTTTCATATCACCTGGGGTACCGGACCGGGCGTGCTGGAGCCGTTCGTGCTGCGCGCGCGCGAGGCGGTGAAACAGGGGCTGGTCAGCTTCCGCTTTCGTCATCGCGTCGATGAACTGATCCGCACCGGATCGGCGGTCGAGGGCGTCAGCGGAACGGTGCTGGAGCCGAGCGGCGTCGGACGCGGCGAAAAAAGCTCCCGCGAAGTCGTCGGGGATTTCGAGATCAAGGCGCAGGCAGTTATCGTGACCTCCGGCGGCATCGGCGCGAACCATGAACTGGTTCGCAAGAACTGGCCTTCGCGTCTGGGACAGCCGCCGAAGCGGATGATCACCGGCGTACCGGATCATGTCGATGGGCGGATGCTTTCCATCGCCGAGACGGCCGGCGGCCGGCTCATCAATCGTGATCGCATGTGGCACTATGTCGAGGGCATCAAAAACTGGGCGCCAATCTGGACCGGCCACGGCATCCGCATCCTGCCCGGGCCGTCGTCGCTTTGGCTCGATGCGCGCGGGCAGCGCATGCCGGTGCCGCTTTATCCCGGCTTCGACACGCTGGCGACGCTGGGCCACATCGCCAGCACCGGCTTTGACTATTCCTGGTTCATTCTCACCGAAAAGATCATCCGCAAGGAATTCGCTCTGTCGGGATCGGAACAGAATCCCGACCTGACCGGCAAGAGCTGGCGCCAGGTGCTCGGCCGCGCCACGTCGGGAATTCCTGGACCGGTCCGGGCCTTCATGGACAAGGGCGAGGATTTCATCGTCGAGCGCGATCTGTCGGCGCTTGTGAAACGCATGAACGCACTGGCCGGCGGCGAGCCGCTCCTGTCGCTAGAGGCGGTGGAGCGGGAAATCCATGCGCGCGACATGCAACTCGACAATCCGTTCTCGAAGGACATGCAGGTGACGGCGCTGCGTGGCGCCCGTGCCTATCTCGGCGACCGGCTGATCCGCACGGCCAAGCCGCACAAGATGCTCGATCCTGCGAACGGGCCGTTGATTGCGGTCAGGCTTAACATCCTCACCCGCAAGACGCTGGGAGGGCTTGAAACCGATCTCGACAGCCGTGTTTTGGGGAGGGACGGCCAACCGGTGGCCGGACTCTATGCAGCAGGCGAGGTCGCGGGCTTCGGCGGCGGCGGCGTCCATGGCTATGCGGCGCTCGAAGGCACATTCCTCGGCGGCTGCATCTTTTCAGGCAGAAGCGCCGGCCGGGCTGCGGCGCAGACAGTCGGCTAACCACCCGGCTGGAGCTGGCCTGCCTACAGCACTCCGCCGTCGACGATCAGCGTCTGCGCCGTCAGCATCAGCGATGCATCCGAGGCGAGGAACAGGCAGGGACCGACTATGTCGTCAGCCACCATCTCGCGTGGGATAGCCTGCCAGTCGACATGCTTCTTCAGGCTCTCTTCCGTCACCCACAGCGCGCGCTGCCGCTCCGTGATGACCCAGCCCGGTGCGATCGCGTTGACGCGGATGCCGTATTTTCCGTAACGCCCGGCCAGCCCTTTGGTCAGCCCGATGATGCCGGCCTTGGCCGCCGTGTAGGATGGCATGTCGCCGATGTTCAGCATGAAGGCGGTGGAGGTGAAATTGACGATGGAGCCGCGTCCGGTTTCCTTCATGCCGCCGACCACCGCCTGGGCTGCGAAGAATTGCGGTCGCAGATTGATGGCCTGGTTCGCATCCCAGAATTCTTCGGTAACCTCCTCGGCCGGATGGCGGCTGTCATTGGCGGCGTTGTTCACCAGCACTGTGACGGCGCCGTGCCGGGCGGCAGCCTGGCCGACCGCGTCGCGCAACGCCCCGACATCGGTCAGGTCGGCGCGGAGATAAAGCGGGCGGTTGCCCGTGGCTTCGGCCAGCGTTTCGCACAACGCCGAGCTGGGTTCGTCGGCAATGTCGATGAAGGCGACCTTCGCGCCCTGCCTGACGAAGCCTTCCGTCAGCGCCGCGCCGATGCCGGAGCCGCCGCCGGTGATGAGCACGGAGGCGCCTTCGAGGTCGCTGAATCGAGCAGACGGCAGCATGGCGGTCACATTTCTCCGTAAGCCAGGCGCAGATTACACGGCGGCATGCCGGGG
This sequence comes from Mesorhizobium sp. BE184, assembly GCF_031457045.1. NCBI lineage: Bacteria > Pseudomonadati > Pseudomonadota > Alphaproteobacteria > Hyphomicrobiales > Phyllobacteriaceae > Mesorhizobium > Mesorhizobium sp. BE184. The sequence continues at coordinate 596,188 of NZ_JAVDVU010000002.1, read as the reverse complement.
GTTGCGGAAAGAATCGCGCAGATAGGCGAGGGTAGCGTCGGCATCGGCCGGCTTGCCGAAAAGATAGCCCTGTCCGCCACGGCAACCGAACTCGATCAACCGTTGGGCCTGTGCCTCCTGCTCGATGCCTTCGGCCACAACGTCCATGCCAAGTCCTTCGCACATGGCGAGGATAGCGCGGATGATGTGTTCGGAGGGGCGGTCGTCGAGGATCGAGGACACAAAGGTGCGGTCGATCTTCAGCTTGTCGAAATGGAACTCGCGCAGCCGCCCCAGCGAGGACTGGCCGGTACCGAAATCGTCGAGCGAGACGCGGATGCCGACGCGGCGCAGGTCCTCGAGGATTTTCTCCGCCGAGGCCGGATCGTTCATAAGGCCGGTTTCAGTGATCTCGATCTCCAGCCGCCGAGGGTCGAAGCCGCTGCGGTCGAGGATGGAAAGGATGTGCAGCCCTGTATTCTGGTCGACCAGTTGCGACGGCGACAGATTGAAAGCCAGAAACAGGTCTTTCGGCCAGCTTTTCGCGGCCTCGGTCGCCTTGCGCAGAACGAGTTGCGAAAGCGGGCCGATAATGCCGCGTTCTTCGGCGATGGGGATGAAGACCGCGGGCGAGACCACGCCAAGATCGCGGTCCGTCCAGCGTGCCAGCGTTTCGAAACCGATGGTGCGGCGCGTCTTCAGGTCGACGATGGGTTGGAAGTGGGGCTCCACCTCACCCGCGGAAATCGCCCGCCGCAGCGCCTGTTCGATGCGCGTGACCCGCTTGGCCGCTTCTTCCATCGACCTTGTGTAGACGAAGACCTGACCGCGGCCGGACCGTTTGGCATGGTAAAGCGCGGTCTCGGCCTTGTTGACGAGGATTTCCGTCGTTTCATCGCCCGAATAGAAGAGCGAACAGCCGACCGAGGCCGAAAGCCTGGCGGTTCGATCGCCGACATCGTAAGGCGCCGACAGGATTTCGATCAGCATCCGCGCCTTGTTCAGCACCGCGTCTTCGCTGAAGACCATCGGAAAGAGACAACCGAATTCATCGGCGCCGATGCGGCAAACCGCCGAATAACTGTCCATCGAGGCGCGCAGCCGCATCGCGACCTGGGCCAGGATATCGTCGCCTGCCTTGTGGCCGAACAGGTCGTTGATCGGCTTGAAGCCATCGAGATCGAGGATGGCGACGGCGAAAGGCGCCGGGTCGTCGGAGCGGTCGTTGATGAGACGCTCGATCTTGTCGTAGAACCGGCGATGGTTGCCAAGTCCCGTCAGCGAATCGGTGAGCACCAGATCCGTCGTTTCCTTGATTTTCTGCCCGGTGCCAAACGACGTTTGCATCGGCGTCCCTGTGTGCATTTCAGCATTTTTTCCGAAGCTGACAGAAAACTCTTTAGGAAAAGTATCGTAGCGCCCATTTTGCCAGCAAATCTCCTATGGTTGCCGCGGTTATCCTTCTGTGCGCCGGCGTTGAACGCAGCGGTTCATGGCTTCTTATCCCTGCGTTCAAAACGTCTCGATTGGCAGAAGGCGGGCAAGGCGGTACATGACGGCAGACCCGCCGTCCGGAGAACCCGCCAATGCCGCTGAAGATCGCCGTCCAGATGGACCATGTCTCAACCGTGAACATCGCCGGCGACACGACATTCGCGCTATCGCTTGAGGCGCAGCGGCGCGGCCATAAGCTCTTTCACTATACGCCCGACAGGCTTTCCCTGCGGGACGGCGAAGTCTTCGCTCGCGTCGAGGAAATGAGCGTGCGCGACGAGAAGGGCGCTCACTATTCGCTGGGCGAGCAGGTGCGCACCAACTTGGCCGAAATGGATGTGGTGCTGCTGCGCCAGGATCCGCCCTTCGACATGAACTACATCACCACCACCCACATTCTGGAACGCATTCACCCCGGAACGCTGGTGGTCAACGACCCGGCCTGGGTGCGCAACAGCCCCGAGAAGATTTTCGTCACCGAATTTGCCGACCTGATGCCTGAAACGCTGATCACCAAGGATGTTCGGGAGGTCGCGGATTTCCGCAAGCAGTTCGGCGACATCATCGTCAAACCGCTCTACGGCAATGGGGGCGCCGGCATCTTCCATCTGCATGAAGTCGACCGCAACCTTGCCTCGCTGCTCGAAATGTTCGCACAAATGTTCCGCGAGCCCTTCATCGTCCAGCGCTACCTCAAGGACGTCCGTAAGGGCGACAAGCGCATCATCCTGATCGACGGCGAGCCGGTCGGCGCCATCAACCGGGTCCCGGCCGAGCATGATTCGCGCTCCAACATGCATGTCGGCGGCCGCGCCGAGAAAACCGAACTGACGAAACGCGAACGCGAGATCTGCGAGCGCATCGGCCCTTCGCTGAAGGAGCGCGGGTTCATTCTCGTCGGCATCGATGTCATCGGCGACTATATGACCGAGATCAACGTAACCTCGCCGACGGGCGTGCGCGAGGTGAAGCGTTTCGGCGGCGCCGATATCGCCGCGCTCTTCTGGGACGCGGTCGAAGCCAAGCGCTGACGGCAGCACGGCGCGTTCCTTCGAAGGGTCTGTCGAAACGAGACCACCCGGTCAGTTCTAGGCGGGTCGAACTGCAGTGTTCTCGCGCTGCCATTTCGGCTGTGGGACGGCCTGCAGAAGTGTCCGCGTGTAGGCATGCCGCGGCGAGGCGAACAGCGCTTCCGTTTGGTTTTCCTCGACCACCTTGCCCTGCTGCATCACCAGGATGCGGTCGGCGAACTGGCGGACAATGGGCAGGTCGTGGGTGATGAAGATGTAGGACAGGCCGAGCCGCTGGCGAAGATCGGCCAGCAGCCCGATCACCTGCATCTGGATCGATACGTCGAGCGCCGAGACCGCCTCGTCGCAGACGATCAGCTCCGGCTCGCTGGCGAGCGCGCGGGCGATGGCGATGCGCTGCCGCTGGCCGCCGGAAAACTGGTGCGGATGGCGCTCGGCATGCTCGGCCTTGAGCCCCACCAGTTCCAGAAGCTCAATCACCCTGTCATTCCATTGCGGCCGCGGCAGGATGTCTCGATGGATCGCCCAGGGTTCGGAAATGATGGAGCTGACGTTCATGCGCGGGTTCATCGAGCCGAACGGGTCCTGGAACACCATCTGCACCCGACGCCGGAACCGGTTGAGCGCTGCGCCTTCCAGTGTGAAGATGTCCTCGCCGGCGAAGATGGCGCGACCGGAGATCGGCTCGTTGAGACGCAGCAGCATCCGCGCGATGCTCGACTTGCCGGAACCGGATTCGCCGACGATCCCTACGGTCTCGCCGCGGTGGACGGCAAAACTGACATCGTCGACGGCCCGGAACTCGCGCTTGGCTGAAAACAGGCCGGATTTGAGCGCGTAGTGCTTGCTCAGATGTTCCACCCGCAGAAGCGTTTCATTCTGCCGGCCGGCCGGGCGCGGAGTGTCCCTGGACTGCTCGTGCGGCAGGGCCGCGATCAGCCGCCGGGTATAGGCATGCTCGGGCCGCTTGAACACGTCCTCGGCCTTGCCGGCCTCGACGATCCTGCCGGCATTCATGACGATTATGCGATCCGCCATGGCGGCCGCCACCTGCAAATCATGGGTGATCATGATCAGCGCCATGCCGGTTTCCTGCTGCAGATCGCGCAGCAGATCGAGGATTTGCGCCTGCACGCTGATATCGAGGGCGGTGGTCGGCTCGTCGGCGATCAGGATGTCGGGCTTGAGCGCGATCGCCATGGCGATCATCACACGCTGCCTTTGTCCGCCGGAAAACTGATGCGGATAATAGTCGGTCCGCTTTTCCGCTTCAGGAATGCCGACGCGCTCGAGCAGCGCGATCACCTTGTCCCGAACCGCGCGTCCTTCGCCGGCTTCGTGGCTCTCGAAGACCTCGGCGATCTGCCGCCCGACCGTGTAGACGGGGTTGAGATAGGCCAGCGGGTCCTGGAAGATCATGGCGATGCGCCGCCCATTCAGTTCCCGGCGGCCGTTCTCGTCCAGTTGCGTCAGGTCGGTTCCGTCGAACACGAAGGAACCCGAGACGATATCGCCGGGCGGGCAGTCGATCAGTCCCATGACCGTGCCGGTGCTGACGCTTTTGCCCGAACCGCTTTCGCCAAGGATGACGAGCGTTTCGCCAGGGCAGACGTTGAACGACACGTCGTCCACCGCGCGAACGGGATCACCTTCCGACAGGAAATCCACCGTCAGCCCGTCGATCGTCAGGATGGGTTTGCCTGCCGCCGTCATCGCGCGGTCTTTCTCAAGGATTGCAGCCGCCAGCGTTGCTGAGGGTCGGCCACGGTTCGCGCCCAGCTGGACAGGATGTTCAGGGACAGGGTGGTGAGGAGGATGGCCAGGCCCGGCCAGAACGCGATCCACCAGGCCGTCGCCAGGTAACCGCGGCCGTTGGCGACCATGGCGCCCCAGGTGAAGTCCGGCGGCTGGATGCCGAGACCGAGGAAACTCAGCGCGGATTCCGTCAGGATCACCGTGGCAAAGTCGATCGCGGCGATGGTCACCAGCGTCGGCAGTGCCAGCGGCGCGATGTGCCGCAACAGGATTCTCGTCGAACTCGCACCCATCGACCTGGCGGCGCTGACGAACATGCGCTCGCGCAGTTCCAGCACCTCGGCGCGCGCCGTCCTGATGAAGATAGGCATGCGTGTGATGGCCAGCACGATGATCAGATTGAGCATGCTGGGGCCGAGCGTATAGAGGACGATCAGCGCCAGGAGCAGCGAGGGAAAGCTCATGATCACGTCCGCTAGCCGCTGGATGACATGGCTGTACCAGCGTTCGGAATAGCCGGCGATGAGGCCGAGCGTGCCGCCGACGATCATCGAGCAGAGAACGGCGGCGGCGGCGATGGTCAGCGTCTTTTGCGCGCCGACGATGAGCCGGGCCAGGATCGGCCGTCCCAGCGTGTCCGCTCCCAGTACGTAGAGCCAGCCCTGTTGCACCGAAAAGGGCGGCAGGTTGCGTTGGCGCAGACCGAGCTTGGCGGCCTGTTCGCCGACCAGCAGCGGCCCGAGCAGGACACAGAGCAGCAGCAGCGCCAGGAACAGCGCCGCGACCAGGGCAAGCTTGTCGCGGGTGAGGTAGATCGCCAGCTGCCGCAGGTTCCCCGGCGACTTCCGCGATGGCAAGGTCAGATCGGTCATCGTCGCGCTCTCCCGGCCTAGTAGCGGATGCGTGGATCGAGACCGACATAGAGGAGGTCGATCGCGATATTGACGATGAAGATGGCGATTGCGGTCACCAGGATCGTCGACTGGACCACGGCGAAGTCGCGCTGGATGATCGAGTCGATCATCAGCTTGCCGATGCCCGGCCAGCCGAAAATGGTCTCGACGACCACGGCTCCGTTGATCAGCCCGGTGGTGAGATCGCCCGCCACCGTGATAACCGGCAGCAGCGAGTTCCTCAGCGCATGGCCGAAGATGATCTTGCGCCGCTTCATGCCCTTGGCATGGGCGGTCTTGATGTAGGGCGATGCCAGCGCCGAGATCATGGTGCCGCGCACGACCTGCACCAGTAATCCGAACGGACGCAGCATCAGGACGAAGACCGGCATGATCCAGTGAAGGATGCTTCCCGTGCCTGAAGTCGGCAGGAGACCCAGGCCGACCGCGAAGACGAGGATGCCGACGATGGCGATCCAGAAATCCGGCGTGCTGGCGCCTGCCAGCGAGACCAGGCCGGTGACGCGATCGAACAGGCTGCCGGGGCGGGCGGCGGCGAGGGCGCCGACGAGAATGGCCAGCAGGATCGACAGGGTCATGGCGACGACCGCAAGCTTGAGCGTCTGCGGAAAGGCCTCCAGCGCCACGTCGATGGCCGAGCGGTGTTGCCGCAGCGACTCGCCGAAATCGAACGACAGCAGGTCGCGGAGGTACTGGAAGAACTGCACGTAAAGGGGCTGGTCCAGCCCGTTCAGCCGCGCGAAGGCTTCGCGGGCCTCGACGCTGGAATCCAGAGGAAGGTAGAGCGCCGACGGATCACCGGTCAAACGGGTGAGGAAGAAGACGAGCGTCAACAGGCCGATCACGGAAAGGATGCTGTGATATGCCCGCCGCCCGATATAGCCGAGCATCATGCGGAGCCTCTGAATTCGCTTTAAGGTCAGGCGAAGCGCGGAGGGTCATCCCGCGCTTCGCCCTTGTTGCGGTCGCTCAGTTCTTGAGGCCGATATTGGCCAGCGGGATTTCGCTGTTGGTCGTGATGTCCGGCTTCCAGTCCAGGCGCTTGCCGACGCGGGTGTAGCCGATCATATGGAACATGGGGATGTCGGTCACCACATCGTTGCGCACCTTGTCGAAGATGGCCTTGAAGTTCGCCGTGCGAGCCTCCCCGGTGGAGGCCATCGCCTCGGCGACCTGCTTGTCGAGCGCAGGATCGCTGACGGTCGAATAGCTGCCGTTCGAGGTGTAGAAGATCGGGATGGTAAAGGCGGCGTCGCCCTTGTTGTTGTCGTGCATCATCTGCAGGAGGTTCGGACCGCGGCCTTCCGGGAATGGCTTCTGCAGGAAACGCAGCCAGTCGTTCACGTCGAGCATGGTCAGCTTCACGTTCAGCCCGACATCCTGCCACATGGCCATCATGGCTTCCATGGCTTCGGCGCCGTTCGGGTAGATGCCGTTGCGGCCGATGAGTTCGATCTCCGTATCGACCGGCACGCCGGCGGCCTTGGCCTCGGCAATCAGCGCGCGCGCCTTCTCGGCGTCGTACGGCCATGGCTCCAGCTTGTCGTCGTGGCCGTTGATGCCGGGGACCGACATCTGCGAGGCGCGCTTGGCGTCGGCGCCAAACAATTGCCCCAGGCCTTCCCAGTCGATGGCGAGGTTCAGGGCCTTGCGGATGCGAACATCGTCCAGTGGCGCAAAGCCGGCGTCGATACGGATCGCCGTCGTCTCGGAGTTCAGATAGGCGAAATCCGTTTCCGGATTGCTGGCGTCCTGTGCGGCGATGGAAGGCGTAAGGTCAGCTTCGCCGGTCTCGACCATGGCGGCTCGGATGGACGATTCCGGACGCCAGACATAGCTCGCCTTGGTGATGGCCGGCTTCTTGCCCCAATAGCCGTCGAACGCGTCGATCACGACGGTCTGCGGCGTGAAGCTGGAAAGCTTGAACGGCCCGGTTCCGACCGGATCGTTGACCGCCTTGTCCACCGGCGTGTTCGGCGAGACGATCATGACGACGCTGAGCAGGGTAGGCAGGATGGGCTGCGGCTTGTCCGACTTGATCTCGACCGTCAGATCATCGATCGCCTTGACCGTCAGCTTGGCGTCGCCGAACTTGGCGATGTTGCTGCAGGTCAGCTTGCCGCCGGTCATGCGCTCGATGGAGAACTTCACCGCCTCGGCGTTGAACGGCGCGCCGTCCTGGAATTTCACCCCTTCGCGCAGCTTGAGCGTCCAGGTGTTCGGATCCGCCTGCTTCCACTCCGTCGCCAGGCTTGGCTTCGGCTGGCCGGACGCCGCGTCGATGACGGTCAGCGGCTCGACCACGTTGCGGCTGAGGATCTGGCCGACATTGGTGATGATGGTGCCGCAGGGCTCCAGGTTCGCCGGCTGTTCCGGCAGCACGATGCGGACCTCGGTTGCGTTCTGCGCCATGGCCGAGCCGGCCCAGCCGGCTGCGAGCAGGGCACCTGCCATGATTCGAATACTTGCACTTCCCATTGCATTCCTCCCGATTGAAACAATGAACTTTTAAGCAGGGACACCGTCCTCCCGGCGTCTGGAAAACGGCTGGATCAGCCTTGCGCGGCCTCGATCAGCCCGCGCAGCGCCTCACGTTCGTCAGGGGCCAGGTCGACCAGCGGCGGGCGCACCGGGCCCGGCGTATAGCCGACCAGGTCGACGCCGGCCTTGATGATCGAAACCGGGTAGCCGGCCTTGCGGTCGCGCAGCGCCGCGAACGGGAAAAAGAACCTGTGCAGGATTTCCTCCATCGTCGCCCGGTCGCCCGCACGCAGGGCGCGGTAGAAGCGCTGCGCCAGTTCGGGCACGAAATTGAAGACCGCGGATGAATAGGTGGTGACGCCGACGCCGTTGAACCCTTCGGCGAAAAGCTCATGGGTCGGCATGCCGCCGATGTAGCACAGCCGATCGCCAAGCCTGGCGGTGACGTGGCGCACCAGATCGACCTTGCCGGTGCCGTCCTTGAAACCGATCAGGTTCGGGCACACCTCGGCCAGGCGCGCGACGGTGTCGGCATTGGCGACTGAATTGGCGCGGTTGTAGAGGATGACGCCGAGGCCGGTCGAATCGCAGACCGCCTTCACATGGGCGAAAATGCCCTCCTGCGGCGCTTCCATCAGATAATGGGGCAACAGCAGCATGCCATCGGCGCCGGCAGCCTCGACAATCCGGGCGGTCTCCACGGCAAGTGATGTGCCGTAGCCGCAACCGGCGATGATCGGCACGTCTCCCGAGGCTTCCTTTGCCGCCCGGGTGACCTGTCCGACCTCGTCGGGCGAAAGCGAGAAGAACTCACCGGTTCCGCCAGCGGCGAAAAGCGCCGCCGCTTCAAAGCCCGAGAGCCACTCGACATGGCGGCGGTAGCTTTCGAGATTGAGCCCAAGCTCCTCGGTGAAGTGGGTTACCGGAAAGGACAGCAGTCCAGAACCGACACGCGACTTGATTTCTTCCGGCGACAACGAATTCCCTCTCGTCTTCCTTCGTTTATGACGAGAAAATTCATATGATGACTTTTAAGATGAGTCAACCTTGGCCGTCGGATTTCTGGTTCGGTCTCCAGGAGGTCAGGGAGCGATAGCGCTTGATGCCGGTGACGAGGTGCCGACGCATGGCTTCGCGCGCCCGTTCCGGATCGCGCGCCAGGATCGCGTCGGCGATCTCCCGATGCTCCCGCAGGATTGGCTCGTCCCGGCTGGGCAGCGGATCGACCCCGCCCATTACCGTGCGGAACTTCACGCGGGGGATCATGCGGCGCCCGACATGCTCGAGAAAGGTGCGGAAGCGGGCATTGTTGGTGGCCGTGGCGATGGCCATGTGGAAATGGAAGTCGGCTTCGGCGGTCGAGCCTCCTTGCGCGACCAGCGAGGCGAAATTATCGACCTGTGCCAGGATTTCGGCCTCCTGGGCGGGCGAACTCCTTGCCGCCGCCAGCCCCGCGGCTTCGACCTCGATAGCGATGCGAAGCTCCAGTTCCTCGATGATATCGGAAATCTTGTCGGTCTCGCTGGTGAACAGCTTCAGCGCCGGATCCGTCTGGCGCGGTCCGATGACGAAGACGCCGGCCCCTTGGCGGGATTCGACCAGCCCGTCGGCGCGCAAGGCGGCAATGGCTTCGCGGATCACGGTGCGGCTGAAGCCGAACCGGTCGATCAGCGCGGGCTCGGTCGGCAATTTGTCGCCCGGCGCGTAATAGCCGGCTTCAATTTGCGCCCGCAGGGCATCGGATACCCGCGACGACAGAGTACGGCGCGCGCCTTGCCGATCTGATCCTTGCATGACACCCTCCAAGGCGATCGAAAAGATAAAGTCGTACTATGAATTACGAATCCGGATCGCAATTGATCTTATGGAGGAAAGCCGGATTTGTAAAACGGCGCTGTTGAATTATCACCCGCTCGGCGCCGGCAGGGCGGGCTTTTCCTTCTCCTTCGACACCGGATCCGCGGCATTTGTTTCGTGACCTTCTGACCTAGGCTACCATCTCCTGGACCCGGTCAGACTTTGTCATCTGCTTGCGGTCAGGTACGCCATCGACATGACGCAGCGCGGAGGGAGCCGATGCCTAATCACTATGAAAATGTTGCCGGTCGGGCTTTATCAGCGTCGCGCCGCTTCTCAGCGGCTGCGTGCCGACCGATGGCTGACCGTACGCCGACGGGCTCCGCTGACTTTTTGCGGTGCTGACGTGGATGTTCCAGCGCCACAACCAGCCGCAACCAGTATGCATCTCATGCGTGAGATCGTTCATGAAATGTTCTTGATTTGACCCTTGAACTATGCTTGTCTTCGCCTTGATGATCATTCTGGGTTGCGGACAATCCGCTGCGGGGACGGCAATGGTTTCGCGTGTGCGCACAGTAGCCTTTCAGGGCATCGAGGCCGTGCCTGTCGATGTTCAGGTGATGGTCGCGCCCGGCAAGGTCGGCATGTCGATCGTCGGGCTTCCCGACAAGGCGGTCGCCGAGAGCCGGGAGCGCGTTCAGGCGGCGCTTCATGCGTCGGGACTGTCGATGCCGGCCAAGAAGGTGACGGTCAACCTCGCTCCGGCGGATATTCCCAAGGAAGGCAGCCACTACGACCTTCCCATCGCGCTCGGGCTGATGGCGTCATTGGGCGCCATACCCGGCGACATGCTGGCCGGCTTCGTCGTGCTGGGTGAATTGTCGCTCGACGGGACAATCACGGCGGTGGCCGGGGCGCTTCCGGCGGCGATCGGCGCCAATGCCGATGGCAGGGGATTGATCTGCCCGCATGGCTGCGGCCCGGAGGCGGCATGGGCGGGATCGGAAATCGATATTCTGGCGCCCCGCAGCCTGATCGCCATCGCCAATCATTTCCGCGGCACGCAGGTTCTGTCGCGGCCCGAACCCGGCACGCGCGCGCCGGCGTCCGGCCTGCCGGACCTCGCCGACATCAAGGGCCAGGAGAGCGCCAAGCGGGCGCTGGAAGTGGCCGCAGCCGGCGGCCACAACCTCTTGATGATTGGCCCGCCGGGTTCTGGCAAGTCGATGCTGGCACAGCGTCTGCCGTCCATATTGCCGCCCTTGGCGCCGAAGGAACTGCTCGAAGTGTCGATGATCGCTTCCGTCGCCGGCGAACTTGCCGAGGGCAGGTTGACCGATCGGCGGCCCTTCCGCGCCCCGCATCATTCGGCGTCGATGGCGGCGATGGTGGGCGGCGGCTTGCGGGCGAGGCCGGGCGAGGTGTCGCTTGCCCATCACGGCGTGCTGTTCCTTGATGAGTTTCCCGAGTTTTCGCCGCAGACGCTGGATGCCTTGCGCCAGCCGCTGGAATCGGGAGAGTGCATGATTGCCCGCGCCAATCATCGCATCACCTATCCGGCCCGCATCCAGCTCGTCGCCGCCATGAATCCGTGCCGATGCGGCATGGCCGGCGAACCCGGCTACCGCTGCGCGCGCGGCGAGCGCTGCCGTGGCGATTATCAGGCGCGCATTTCCGGTCCGCTGCTGGACCGCATCGATTTGCGCGTCGATGTGCCGGCCGTTGCCGCCAGCGATATGCTGCGCCCGGGCAAGGCGGAGACGAGCGCGGCGGTCGCCGCCCGCGTCGCCACAGCCCGCGCCGTGCAGCGGGCGCGTTTCGAAAGGCTGGGCGTGGCCGCCAGCACCAACGCGCAATGTGCGGCTTCGGCAATCGAGGAAGTCGCGCTGCCCGACGGCGCAGGCCGGGCGCTGTTGCAGGATGCCAGCGAAAAGTTCGGATTTTCGGCCCGCGCCTATCATCGGGTTCTCAAGGTGGCCCGCACGCTGGCCGACCTGGACGGCAGTGAAAACATCGGCCGCATTCATCTGGCTGAGGCGATTTCCTACCGGATGGCGGCGGATCGTATGGCGCAGGCGGCCTGATCCGTCACTCGTAGCCGGCAGCTGGAGGTTTCAGTCCGAGGCGGCGCTGTTGTGATCGGAGACTACTGGACCGAGCCCACCAGAATCTGCTGGCCGTCGCGGATCGAAACCCAGCGGCCGGTGTTGTTGGCGGCCTGCCGCTTGAGGAAACGGTATCCGGTCTCGTCCCAGAGCCTGACCTTGTCGGTCAGATTGTCGAGAATGTAGTCGCCCTTGTTGGTCCGCACGGTCAGGACCGCGTGGCCTTCGCCATCAGGCTTGCGCACGACGGTGATCAGGAGATCGGCCAGCGACATGCCGAGCCTGTTGAGCTGGCGGCGCTTTTCCAGGACGTAATCTTCGCAATCGCCGACGCCGCTGTCGGGAAAGGCCCAGACTTCATCCTTGCCGTAAATGTCGATGTCGTTCATCGGCTTGACTGCGGCATTGACCGCTGCGGTCACGCCGGCCAGCTGCCGCCAGAGCGTTTCGGTCATCGAGGCGGGGCCGGTATTGGCGAGCTTTATGGAGCATTCCGCCGGATTGGCCTTGCAGAAATCATAGTGGCCGATCGGCTGCGAGGTGATGCTGCCCGTCGCCATCGACGCGGACGCCGATGTCGCATCCGCCGCCCACACTCCCGCCGTCAGGCCAACCGCAATTGCTGCGCAATAGCGCAGGCCGCGCGCCACCAGTGAGGAAACCATTGTCCCCGCGAACCCCTGTTGTTAACGAAACGTTAAGGGGGTTTCACACTTCGTGTCAATTGAAGGAATGGCCTGCATCACGTCATGGTTACTGACTGCGGGGCGACAGCGGCTATTGTGCAACAGCCGCCTTGAATCGCCGAATTGTCATGTGACATGCTCCGTCTGCATGAAGGGCTTGGTCAGATGCGCTCAATTCAGGGTTTGAACGCCTGAACCGCCTTGGCTTTGGCCGGAACGCCCGTATTGCGTCCATAGCTGGTGATGAAATCGACGATGCGCGGCACGATCTCGGCGCGGAAACGCGAGCCGTTGAACACGCCGTAATGTCCAACCGCCGGCTGCATGTAGTGCGCCTTCATGTCGGCGGGCAGACTGGCGCAGAGGCCATGCGCCGCCTCCGTCTGGCCGAGGCCGGAAATGTCGTCGTTCTCGCCTTCGACGGTGAAAAGCGCCACATTGCGGATCTTTCCGGGATCGACCGGAACACCACGATAGGTCATTTCGCCCTTGGGCAAGGCATGACGGATGAAAACCGTGTCGACTGTCTGCAGGTAGAATTCCGCCGTCAGGTCCATCACCGCCAGATATTCGTCGTAGAAGTCGCGGTGCTTCTCCGCCCCGTCGCCGTCATGCTTTACGAGGTTCATGAAGAAGTCCTTGTGAGCGATGATGTGGCGGTCGAGGTTCATGGTCATGAAGCCCGACAGTTGCAGGAAGCCGGGGTAGACCTCGCGGCCAAAGCCCGGCACCGGCCACGGCGCCGTCATGATGACATTGTCGCGGAACCAGTCGAGGTCCTTGTCCTTGGCCAGCAGGTTCACCGCCGTCGGGTTGCGGCGGGTATCGATGGGGCCGCCCATCAACGTCATCGTGGCCGGCGAGAAGCGATCTCCCTCGGCCTCCATGATCGAAACCGCGGCTAGCACCGGCACGGAAGGCTGGCACACGGCCATCACATGGGTGTCGGGTCCGAGTGCGTGAAACATATCGATGACGTAGTCGATATAGTCGTCGAGATCGAAGCGGCCTGCCGAAACCGGCACCGTGCGGGCGTCGATCCAGTCGGTGATGTAGACCTCGGCGTGCGGCAGCATGGCCTCGACCGTGCCGCGCAGCAGCGTCGCATAATGCCCGGACATCGGCGCGACGATCAGCAGCTTGGGATCGGCCCGCCGTCCGGCCGGTACCTCGCGCTCGAAATGGATCAGCCTGCAGAAGGGCTTCGACCAGACGGTCTTCTCTTTAACGGGGACCGTCTTCCAGTCGACGATCGTGCTGGTCAGCCCGAATTGCGGCTTGCCGTACCGGCGGGTTGTGCGCTCGAACAATTCGGCGCTTGCCGCCACCGAGCGGCCCCATGGCGTATGCGAAAAGGGGTTCAGCGGATTGCTGTAGAGCAGGCGCGTCGCCTCGGCAAAGGCGCGCGCTGGCTGCAGTGCAGCATGGTTCATCTCGTAGAGTTGGTAAAACATCGAAACTCCCGCTGCTCTATGCCAAGGAAAGGACGACAGGCGGCGCCGAGCTTCCAATATCTCATAGGGAAGTTAGCAAGAATTTGCTGCAGCGCAATAGATCGTCGCGGAACTGTCATGCAGCGGGCGAAGGGCGTGGGCGGCGCACTTCCATCAAGCGAACGCAATTGGCGGATTTCGGACGAAAAAAGCGCCGTACACCGGCGCTTTGATCGTTGAACTGCTGTTTCGGGCTAGACTTGCGCCATGCAGACCGAGGCATGGCCGGATTTGATGATCCCGATGCGGCTCGCGGCGCCCTTCGAAAGGTCGAGCACGCGTCCCTTGATGAAGGGGCCCCGGTCGTTGATGCGGACCACGACGCTCTTGCCGTTTTTCTTGTTGGTCACCTTGAGACGGGTGCCGAAAGGCAGGCTTCGGTGCGCGGCGGTCAGTGCCGAGGGGTTCATGCGTTCGCCCGAAGCGGTGCGGGAGTGAAGCGCATACCATGAGGCGCGGCCGCATTGCGCGGCGGCGGGGGTGACCGAGGCGCTGAGCACAAGCCCGGCCACGGCGGCCGCGGAGAAAAGCGCGGCGCGTTTGTTGATAATCATTCCTGGGAAACGTGCTCCATTGACAGATACGAAGCGTTAACCGACGAAATGTGGCAACAAATGCGGCTGTAGCTTGGCAGTTCCATGTCGAAGGCACACGTTTGGAGTCATTGAGAAACAGTACGTCATGAAAAAACCCAAGAAAATCCTGCTGTATATCCGTGATGGCCTCGTGGCTTGCTCTGTGTCCTGATGCGATGTGAGCCTCGTTGCTCACCGCTGGCAAAAGCCGATTGGATCAATTTGAGGAATGATTCAGGCATATCTTATCCTGGCGTTGACACCCCGTGAAAACGACATCGCAAGCTTTTCGTGCGGGCGCTTTGCCGCATTGCATAAAGCCGGCGGCAGATCAGGATAGCGGCATGGCGGCAGCTTCCCTGGCGATCCTGGTCATCGATGAAAACCGAATCCGCGCCGCGATCATCGAGGCCGGATTGCGCGAGGCTGGACATGAGCGTGTGACGCTCATCCACGACATTGCAGGCATTGCCGCCCGCATCGCCGAGATCGAGCCGGACGTCATCGTCATCGATCTGGAGAATCCCAATCGCGACATGCTGGAAAACATGTTCCAACTGTCGCGTGTGGTGAAGCGGCCCATCGCCATGTTCGTCGACAGGTCGGACGCCAGTTCCATCGAAGCCGCTGTCGATGCCGGCGTTTCCGCCTATGTGGTCGACGGGCTTCGCAAGGAGCGCGTCAAACCGATCCTCGATATGGCGATCAGCCGATTCCGGGCCTTTTCGCGATTGGCGCAAGAACTCGAGGAAGCCCGTTCCGAATTGCAGGGACGCAAGGTCATCGACCGCGCCAAGGGCATTCTGATGCGCTCGAGGGGGATTTCGGAGCACGAGGCCTATGCGCTGCTACGCAAGACGGCGATGAACCAGAACCGCAAAATCGCCGACATCGCGCAAAGCCTCGTCACCGCGGCCGGCCTGCTTGGCGAGGGAGACCAGCCATGACCCATCGCATCGCGGCCGGCATCATGCCTCTGCTTGACAGCGCCATTCTGGTTGCGGCGCGCGAAAAGGGTTTTGCCGAAGCCGAGGGCATTGACCTGCATCTGGTTCGCGAAATCTCCTGGGCCAACATCCGCGACCGCATGGCGGTCGGGCACTTCGACGTCGCGCACATGCTGGCGCCGATGCCGATCGCCTGCAATCTCGGCATGACCCCGCTGGCGACGCCGACGCTGGCGCCGATGGCGCTTGGGCTAGGCGGCAATGCGGTGACCGTCTCCGTGGCGCTCTGGCAGAAGATGGCGGATGCCGGCTCGGTCGGCGATCTCGATCCGACGACTGCCGGCCGCGCACTGCGCGCGACGATCGCCGCCGGTGCGAAGGCGGGGCGACCGACGTTGCGCTTCGGCGTCGTTCATCCGCATTCGGGGCATAATTATGAACTGCGCTACTGGCTTGCCGCCAGCGGCATCGATCCGGACCGGGACGTCGAGATCGTCATCCTGCCGCCGCCGCTGATGGCCGATGCCATCGGGGCAGGGCGCATCGACGGTTATTGCGCCGGCGAGCCCTGGAACACTGCCGCCGTGGCCAAGGGCCTCGGCCATATCGCCACGGTCAAGGCGGCGATCTGGAAGTCGAGCCCCGAAAAGGTTCTCGGCGTCGCCGCGCTCTGGGCTGAGGCCAATCCCGGTGAGCTTGCGGCGCTGTTGCGGGCGCTCTACAGGTCGGCGGAATGGTGCGCGCAGCCCGGCAATCGCGAGGAACTGGCGGGGTTGCTCTCGTGCCCGCACTACCTGGATTGTCCCGTTGACTGGCTGCTTCCCGCCCTGTCGGGGCAAATCCGGAGCGGTGCGGGAACGGTTCAGGTGGATGATTTCTTCCTGCCTCAGGCCAAGGCCGCGACCTTCCCGTGGAAGAGCCATGCCTTGTGGTTCTATTCGCAGATGGTCCGGTGGGGACAAATCAATGCCACGGCTGAAAATGCCGCCAGGGCCTTGGACACTTATCGCCCCGACCTCTACCGCTCCGCCCTCAAGCCGCTTGGAGTGGCGCTGCCGGGGGCAAACGCCAAGGTCGAGGGCGCGCTGACCTCGCCGACGCCGGTGGGTTCGGCAGGCGCCAGCCTGGTGCTGGGACCGGACGGCTTTTTCGATGGCAAGGTGTTCGACCCCGACGCGCTCGATGCCTACGTGAGGGGCCAGCAGGCGCGCGATTAAATCCTGCACAATTTATTGCAGCGCACAAATCTTATGCAGTTTGCCCTGCGGATTGGCCATTTCGTTGGCGATTGCCGAGAGCTGCCAGAAACCGGGTTCTTCATTAAGCATCTGATTATATTGCAAAAAATTGCAAATCTTGGATTTGGCACGCTTCCTGCTTGATCTATCGCAGGCCCTTCGGGGTCGAGAAATTTGCGTCCAATGACGGGCGCACCCCAGGCAAAGCCGCCGAACAGGTCTTTTCGCGATTCCGCACAGGAGCGCGACAGGCCTGCTCGGCGGTTTTTTTTGTTTCAGCCACAGCGCGGCCACCTCCCAGCCGCCCATGGAGCGAAAATGAGCAGGACTCACCCACCGGCCGCCATGCATGACCACGCACCGTCGCGCGCGCTCGCTATGTCCACCATCGCTTTCACCATCTGCTTTGCGGTATGGACCATATTCTCCATCATCGGCGTCAGGATCAAAGGCGAGCTTGGCCTGACCGAGACCGAGTTCGGCCTGTTGATCGGCATGCCGATCCTGACCGGCTCGCTGGTGCGCATGGTGCTCGGAATATGGACCGACCGCTTCGGCGGCCGGCTGGTCTACACCGCGACGATGGCGGCGGCGGCGCTCGCCACCTTCCTGCTCGCCTTTGCCACCACCTACGCGCAGATGCTGGTCGCTGCCCTCGGCGTCGGCCTCGCGGGCGGTTCCTTCGCGGTCGGCGTCGCTTACGTCTCGCGCTTCTATCCGGCAAGCCGTCAGGGTACGGCGCTCGGCATTTTCGGCGTCGGCAATGTCGGCGCCGCGGTGACGAAATTCGCCGCGCCGTTCTTCCTGCTCGCCTTCGGTTGGCAGAGCGTCGCCCTGATCTGGGCGGCCGCGCTTGCCGTCATGGCCATGGTGTTCTGGTTCACGACCGAGGACGACCCGGTCATCCGCCAGCGCCGCCTCACCGGCGCCGGTCAGCCGCGCAGCTTCATGGCGGAATTCCAGCCCCTCAAGGACATCCGCGTCTGGCGCTTCGCCTTCTACTATTTCTTCGTCTTCGGCGGCTTCGTCGCGCTCGCCCTGTGGCTGCCGCGCTACCTCATCGGCGTCTACGGCTTCGACCTCGTCACCGCCGGGATGATCGGCGCGGCGTATTCGATCCCGGCCTCGGTCTTCCGCGCCTATGGCGGCGTGCTCTCCGACAGGATCGGCGCGCGCACGGTGCTCTACTGGACTTTCGCGGTGTCCTGCGTGTGCTGCCTGGTTCTGGCCCTGCCCGCGGCCGATTATGTCGTGCGCGGCATCAACGGCCCGATCAACTTCCACTTTGAAGTGAGTTGGGTCGCGTTCATCGCCGTTGCCTTCGTGCTCGGCTTCTTCATGGCTGTCGGCAAGGCCGCCGTCTACAAGCACATTCCGGTCTACTACCCGAACAATGTCGGCGCCGTTGGCGGCCTCGTCGGCATGATCGGCGGCCTCGGCGGCTTCGTCCTGCCGATCGTCTTCGGCGCGCTGAACGACCTGACTGGCGTCTGGTCGAGCTGCTTCATGCTGCTGTTGCTTGTCGCCGCCGCCTGCCTCGTCTGGATGCAGATCACCATAGTCAGGATAAGCCGCCGGACCCCGCTCGGCCAAGCCACAGAACAAGCCAGGACCTGAACCAATGACCGAGAAACTCGTCATCATCGGCAACGGCATGGCGCCCGGCAGAATGCTGGAGCACCTGCTGGAGGCCGCGCCAGACCGCTACCGGATCACCATCTTCAATGCCGAGCCGCGCGTGAACTACGACCGCATCATGCTGTCGCCGGTTCTGTCCGGCGAAAAGGACTATGATGAGATCGTCATCCATGGCGATGGCTGGTACATCAAGCACGGCATCACCCTCTACAAGGGCCACAGGATCGTCGCCATCGACCGTGAGGCGAAGACCGTGACCTCCGACCACGGCGTGACTGAAAGCTACGACCGGCTGGTGATCGCCACCGGTTCGGTGCCTTTCATAATCCCGGTGCCCGGCAAGGACCTGCCGGGTGTGCTCAGCTACCGCGACCTCGACGACGTCAACGCCATGCTGCTGGCCGCCCAGTCGCGCGCCAGGGCTGTGGTGATCGGCGGCGGCCTGCTCGGCCTCGAAGCGGCGGCCGGCTTGAAGGAGCGCGGCATGGATGTGACTGTGCTGCATGTCATGCCCACGCTGATGGAGCGACAACTCGACCCGGCTGCCGGCTATCTGCTGCAGAAGGCAGTGGAGGCGCGCGGCATCAAGGTAATCACCAAGGCCAACACCAAGCAGATAGTCGGCAACGGCAAGGTCGAGGGCGTCGAACTGGCCGACGGCGAGGTGATCCCCGCGACGCTGGTGGTCATGGCTGTCGGCATCCGGCCCAATGTGACGCTTGCCAGCGAGGCCGGGCTCGAGGTCAACCGTGGCATCGTTACCGACGACCGCATGCAGACGTCCGACCCGGCGATCTTCGCGCTCGGCGAGTGCGCCGAAGTTGGCGGCCATGTCTATGGTCTCGTCGCACCGCTTTATGAAATGGCGCGCGTCATGGCGGCCAAGCTTTCGGATGGCGAGGACAGGCGGTTCGCTCACGCCGATACGCCGACCAAGCTCAAGGTCACCGGCATCGACCTCTATTCCATCGGTGACTTTGCCGACGGCGAGGATCGCGAGGAGATCATCCTGCGCGATGCCTCGTCCGGCATCTACAAACGCGTCATCCTGCAGGACAACAGGATCATCGGCACGGTGCTGTTCGGCGAGACCGGCGACGGCGCCTGGTTCAACGACCTCAAGAAAAAGCAAACCGACATTTCGGAGATACGCGATACGCTGATCTTCGGCCAGGCCTTTCAGGGGGGCCAATCCGCGGACCCTTTGGCGGCCGTTGCGGCGCTGGCGGATGATGCGGAAATCTGCGGCTGCAACGGCGTCTGCAAGGGCAAGATCACCGGCGCGATCACAGCCAAGGGTCTGACCGGCCTGGACGATGTGCGCGCCCATACCAAGGCGTCGGCTTCCTGCGGCTCCTGCACCGGGCTGGTGGAACAATTGCTGAAGCTCACACTGGGCGACAGTTACAACGCCGCCGCAGTCCAGCCGATGTGCGCCTGCACCGCGCTTGGCCATGACGACGTGCGCCGGCTGATCAAGGCCAAGGGGCTGAAGACTATTCCAGCCGTCATGCAGGAACTGGAGTGGAAAACCTCCTGCGGCTGCGCCAAATGCCGGCCGGCGCTGAACTACTATCTCATTGCGGACTGGCCGGACGAGTATGCCGACGATTACCAGTCGCGGTTCATCAACGAACGCGTCCACGCCAACATCCAGAAGGACGGCACCTATTCGGTGGTGCCGCGCATGTGGGGCGGCATGACCTCGTCGAAGGAACTGCGTGCGATTGCCGATGTGGTCGACAAATTCGGCATTCCGGCGGTGAAGGTCACTGGCGGACAGCGCATCGACATGCTGGGTATCCGCAAGGAGGATCTGCCGGCGGTTTGGGCCGATCTCGGCCAGGCCGGCTTCGTCTCCGGTCAGGCCTATGCCAAGGGCCTGCGCACGGTGAAGACGTGTGTCGGCACCGACTGGTGCCGTTTCGGCACCAAGGATTCTACGGGTCTTGGCATCCGTATAGAAAAGTTCATGTGGGGATCGTGGACGCCGGCCAAGGTCAAGATGGCGGTGTCCGGCTGCCCGCGGAACTGCGCCGAGGCGACCTGCAAGGATGTCGGCGTGGTCTGTGTCGATTCCGGCTACGAGATCCACTTCGCCGGCGCCGCCGGGCTCGACATCAAGGGCACCGAGGTGCTGGGCATGGCGAAGTCGGAGGACGAGGCGCTCGAGATCATCGTTGCGCTGACTCAGATGTACCGCGAGCAGGCGCGTTATCTCGAACGCATCTACAAATGGGCCAAGCGCATTGGAACGGCCGAGATCAAGCGCCAGGTGCTCGACGATGCCGGCAGGCGCAAGGCCTACTACGACCGCTTCGTCTTCAGCCAGAAATTCGCGCAGATCGATCCATGGTCGGAACGCGTCTCCGGCAAGGACAAGCATGAGTTTCAACCAATGGCCGTAGCCCAGTTCGCCGAAGCCGCGGAGTAGCATCATGACCTGGTTCGACATCGGCAGCATCGGCGACATCCCGCAGCGCGGTGCGCGTTGTGTGACGACGCCGCGGGGCAAGATCGGCGTCTTCCGGACCGCGGATGACCGCATCTTCGCCATCGAGGATCATTGCCCGCACAAGGGAGGTCCGCTCAGCCAGGGCATCGTTCATGGCGCGGCAGTGACCTGCCCGCTGCACAATTGGGTGATCTCGCTGGAAACCGGCAAGGCGCTCGGCGCCGACGAGGGTGCCGTCCGAACGATCCCCCTGCGGATCGAGGACGGCCGCATTGCGCTGGCGCTCGGCGAAATGCTGCAGGCGGCTGAATAGAAGCCGATGTCAACCGAGCTGGCAGCCGAAGTGAGGACCACCTGTCCCTATTGCGGGGTGGGTTGCGGTATACTGGCCAAAATCGCCGCGGACGGAGCCATTTCCGTTCGCGGCGACCCAGATCATCCGGCGAATTTTGGCAAGCTCTGCTCGAAGGGCTCGGCGCTTGGCGAGACGATGGGATTGGACGGCCGCGTGCTCTATCCCGAGATCGCCGGCAGGCGGGCGGATTGGGACGGCGCGCTTGATCTGGTCGCTGAAAAATTTTCCCGAACAATAGCCGAGCACGGCCCGGATTCGGTTGGCTTCTACATTTCCGGACAGTTGTTGACCGAAGACTATTACGTCGCCAACAAGCTGATGAAGGGGTTCATCGGCTCCGGCAACATCGATACGAATTCACGCCTCTGCATGGCATCGTCGGTCGCTGGCCATCGCCGCGCCTTTGGCGAGGACATTGTCCCCGGCATCTATGAAGATTTCGAGGAAGCGGACCTGGTCGTTTTGACCGGCTCGAACACCGCCTGGTGTCACCCGATCCTCTACCAACGCCTGCTCGCGGCGCGCAGGACGCGTGGCACCCGTATCGTTGTCATCGACCCTCGACGCACCGCCACCGCCGACGAATGCGATCTGCATCTGGCACTGGATCCCGGCACGGACGTGCTGCTGTTCAACGGCCTGCTGGCGCATCTGTCTCGGGTCGGCGTCACCGATACCGACTTCGTCGTCAAGAGCACGACCGGCTTCGTCGACACTCTGGCGCTTGCGGAAGCCGACGCGCCGACGATAGAGCGCGTCACGCAAGGTTGCGGCCTGAAGGCTGCCGACGTGCGCTTGTTCTACGAACTGTTCGCGGTCACCGAGCGCACGGTCACGGTCTACAGCCAGGGCGTCAACCAGTCGGCGCACGGCACGGACAAGGTCAACGCTATCATCAACTGTCATCTTGCGACGGGCCGCATTGGCAAGCCCGGCATGGGGCCATTCTCCGTCACGGGTCAGCCAAATGCGATGGGAGGCCGTGAAGTGGGCGGGCTTGCCAACCAACTGGCCGCGCATATGAACTTCGAAAGCCCTGCGGACGTCGACCGCGTGTCACGTTTCTGGAACGCGCCCGGGATTGCCACGAAGGGCGGGCTGAAAGCCGTCGACATGTTCCGCGCTGCTGCCGACGGCCGTATCAAGGCACTGTGGATCATGGGGACCAATCCGGCCGTCTCCATGCCCGACGCTGGGAGAGTTCGCGCGGCCCTGAAGTCCTGCGATTTCGTTGTCGTGTCTGATGTCACGCGGACCGATACAACGCGCTACGCCGATGTGCTTTTGCCCGCCGCTGGCTGGGGCGAGAAGGATGGCATGGTGACGAATTCGGAGCGCCGGCAGTCACGTCAGAGGCCGTTTGTGCCGGCGCCCGGCGAGGCGCGGGGCGACTGGCGCATCATCGTCGAGGTGGCGCGTCGCATGGGATTCGCCGGGGCGTTCGGCTTCGAATCTCCGGCCTCGATCTTCCGCGAACACGCGGCGCTTTCCGCATTCGAAAACAATGGCGAGCGGCTGTTCGACATCGGCGCGCTCGCATCGATCTCGACCGAGTCTTATGAGGATTTCGCGCCGCGCCATTGGCCAGCCCGGCAGGCGGGCGCAGGTTCTCCCTTCCCATCGGGCCATACACGTCTGCTCTCGGACGGGCGATTCCCTACCCCCGACCGGCGTGCCCGTTTCATTCCGGTTCGGCACGAGGGCGTGTCGCTCACCGTGGATTCCACCTATCCGCTGGCCCTCAATACGGGGCGGCTGCGCGACCAGTGGCACACCATGACGCGCACCGGCAGCGTGCCGCGCCTGATGGCGAATGCGCCGGAGCCGGTGATCGACCTGCACCCGGCCGATGCGGAGGCCCACCGACTGCGGGACGGTGATCTGGCACGGATTTCCTCGCGCTACGGCTTTGTCCGCGCGAAGGTGCGGGTGACCGATGCGCAGCGCCCGGGACACGCCTTCCTGCCGATGCATTGGAGCGGCCGTTTCGCGGCGAATGCCGCCGCCGGAACGTTATCGACGCCGCTCACCGATCCGTATTCCGGCCAGCCTGAATTGAAGCATGTTCCGATAGGCATCGTGCGCGAGGATACGGC
The DNA here is from genome assembly GCF_031457045.1 of Mesorhizobium sp. BE184. Lineage (NCBI taxonomy): Bacteria > Pseudomonadati > Pseudomonadota > Alphaproteobacteria > Hyphomicrobiales > Phyllobacteriaceae > Mesorhizobium > Mesorhizobium sp. BE184. Next base: position 573,146 of record NZ_JAVDVU010000002.1, on the reverse strand, counting down.
CTGGGCTGGCGTGCTGATCAGCCGCCGCGACCTGCGGCCGACCGGCTTCGTCCACTGGAGCCGCACCCGGGTGCAGGGCGGCTGGGTCTACGAATTCTGCGGCACCGAAAAGCCGGATCAGGGCATCCTTTTGACCCGCAAATTTCTCGACGTTTTCCACCGCGATCACCTGCTCGAATACACCGACCGGCGCGGCCTGGCGTACCGGGCGGCTGCAGCGGACGAGACCGGCGCCCTGGCGGAGGCGCTTTTGGTCGCAGCACCGGATCAGCTCCCGGCGCGGGAGTGGCTGGTCTCCCTGCTCGGTTCCCGCCAGCCGCTTGCCGCGGCCGACCGCCATGCGTTGCTTTCGGGCCGCTCGCCGTCGCCGCTGCCCTCGGCCGGCCGTATCGTCTGCTCCTGTTTCAATGTCGGGATCAATCAACTGGCATCCGCTGTCGCCGCGGGCTGCGACAGCCTCGATGCCATCGGCAAGGCGCTGAACGCCGGCACGAATTGCGGCTCATGCCGCTCCGAGATACGGCGCATTATCGACGTCGGAGGTGTCCACGCGGCCGAGTAGACAGCCCCTGGCGATCAGATGAAGCCGGATGCGCGACGGCTGTGGCGGGGACGTGTCAGCCGGCTCCGACGCCGTCGAAGAGCGCGTCGGCGGCTTCGCGGATCTTCGCCTCGACTTCATCGGCGGGACCGGAGCCGTCGATGATGGCATAGCTGGGAAGATAATCGGGGCCCCATGGCTGGTCGATGAACGCGGCGCGGGTGCGCGCCAGAAATTCCAGATCCACTTCCTGACGCTTGTGCGCAGCACCATCACGCGCAAGCACACGCTGGCTGGATATCGCCGGATCGACATCGAGATAGATGGTCAGGTCTGGAACCGGCATCAGCCTGTTCAGCGACATGAGCCACGGCAGGTCCTTGAACCCTGCGGCAAGAAGCGATGTGTAGGCCGACAGAATGTGCCGGTCGGACAGGATGATCTCGCCCGCCGCCAGCCGCGGCTGCAACTCGCTCCTGAGATAGCGCAGCCGGTCGGCGCTGGAGAACAGGGCAAGCTCGGATAGAAATATGTCCGTGTTCTCGATTTCCTGGTTCAAATAGGCGCGGACGGCCGGGTCCTGCCTGAACCAGTCTGTCGGCAGCGTCGTCCGGAACACTGTGCCGTACCGTTCGAGATGCCGGGCTAGCCGATCCAATTGCGTCGTCTTGCCGGCGCCGTCCAACCCGCAGAACGCGATAAGCTTGCCTGGAGTGCCGTTCGTCATTCTCTGTCCGCCAGTACCGTCTAAATAATCAGCCAAATTCTCATTTTTGAAGCATGCAGCAGCGTCCGATGTTGGACAAGTTCTTTTTGGGTGCTCGTCGTTGAGCTGTCTACAAGGTCAAGAACTCGCTTGTCGGGCGGTCGGGATTGCTGACGATTTGGACGAGGAGCCGTTGGTAGGCCTCGGCCATCTCCTGCACGACCGCCTTCGTATAGCGGGATTTCCAGCAGCCCAGCCAGCCATGCACCTGGGTGCCTTCGCAGCGCATGAACAGATTGATGTCGTTCAGGGCGTTGTCGCTGTCATGGGGAAGAATGTGTTCGCATTGAAGATCATTGAACAGCGATTCGAAAACAGGCTCATTATCGATATGGAGAAAATTGAACAGGATTTTCGGTTGGCTGAGGTCTGTCCAGAACCGATGATGCATTCGATCGACGCGCGTCAGTCCAGGCAGCAGCGCCAGGATGGGGATCGCGCCGTGGGGCAACGCTGACAGGAAATCGATCTGCAGCTCCTTCATCGCCTCTTTGGCCGTCTTGCCAGGCGAAATGGCGATCTTTTGGAGCAGCATGCGAACGAGAAGGCCGACAACGTTATTGAATGCGGGTGAGAAGCGGCCAGAAATCGTGTGCAGGATGTAGAGGTTGTCGGACTTCGCGTAGGCCGAGAGCATCATGCCGTATGCCAGCAATGGCGCCGCAAAGGACAGAAGTGCGTTTCTTTTGCTGAAGTCGGAGAGTTTCTCAGGCAGGGCAAATTTGATTTCGGCCCATTCCGCCTGAAAGTCTATCGCCTCGACATCGACGGAAAGATCCTGCCCCAGGTCGTTTCCGGTAAATCCGCTGAGATACTTCGCCCAGAAACTCGTCGCTTTCTGCTGGGCCTCGGGCGAGGCCTGCCTGTTGTACCATTCAAGGTAGTCGACGATGTCTGCGCTTTTTTCGTCAGCGAGATAAGCCGGATCGGCATGAGTAGCATTGTAGTGTTGGGCGATTTCCTTGATCAGGACGTTGAGCGACCAGACGTCCGAGACCGCATGATGCAGAGTGATGAAAAGATAGAACTCACGCTCCGTGCTTTTCACCAGCGTGAAGTGACACAGCGGACCGCGTTCGAGATCAAACTGCCGCTTGTGCTCCTGGGTTTTGACCTTCTGGATCGAGTCCAGCTTCTGCTCGGTCGACTGGTCGCTAAAATCCCCGACTTCGAGCTTGACGATCGAGGCAGGGTTGATGACCCGGACAAGGCGTGGACGGTTTGCGCGGACTCCCGGAACCTCGGAAAAACTCGTTCGCAGCGCCTGGTTCTGCTCAACCAGGATGTTGATGGCGTTTTCCAGTGCGCGAACGTCCAGCTTTCCGTGAAACCGCAGCACGGACTTCAGATGCATTAGGCCCTTGCTGTCATTCTTGCCGATCTGAACGAAATACTGCTCGATTGCGGTCAGCGATTGGAGGGTGTCCAGTGATTTTTCGGAATCGGTCTGCATGGCTCCGCACCATCATCGTTGTTGTGGAATAGTACCGAGACGCCGACGATCAAAAGCAGACCTGCGGGCGCTTGCGCGCGGCGAACTCACAGCACGGTCGTCACGTCAGTGTTCCCGCTCCCAGAGGCGGAAGCAGCAGACGGGTAGGAGTGCCTTTCTGGCCGTAAGGCTTGGCGCGGAAATTATACTCCATTTCAACGTATTCCTCGCCGCCGGCCGGATCCAGATGTACCTCCTGACGCAGCTTGGCGAGCGCCTGTTCTCCCGAAGGATTGGGAAGGCGTTCCAGGAGCGGCCGCGAGGCATCGTAGATGTCGTCAATGAGGTCGAGAGACTTTTCGACATGGGCCACTTTCTGCTGTGGGCTATCAGCTCCCTGGAAAAAGAAGCTTTCGAGGAAGCGCTGCTTGATCGTCGCGTCCATCTCGGTTTGTTCGACATAGACCAGCAACCATTTGCGCCTGATGTTGGTTACGCCGAGCAGGCACAGAAAGCCGGTCATCTCCAGGACGACCAACTCGCGGGCAAGGTCCGCAGCCAGGTCGATCCGACCCTGATGCCATGCCCCGAGGAGGTCCAGCAGGACGGAAAAGTCGGAAGCAAACCACCTGTAGCTTAGATAGGCATATTGCGAGAGGGAGAGCTGTGACTTCAGATCCTGCAGCGCTGATTCATTGATGATGGCGCTACAGTTGAACAGGCGGTGAATGATGAACTCATCGCGGGGCTTGAGCCGTTTGGACATCATCGCCAGGTTGTCGCACGCATAGGCGTGCATCGACCTGACCTCATCGAAAAGCGAGTCGAATTCCTTGCGGGTCTTGAATTCGACATCGACCTTGATTTTGCTTTGCGGCAGAACGGTGTGGATCAGCAGTACCTGCTTGGGCGTACAGCCTTTGCGGGCGATATCCCGTTCTACCGTGAGGACGCGATGATGCCGCCCGATGTCGATCATGTCGCTGGACCGCAGCTCATCGGTGATGACGTAGACATCCAGATCGGAATACAGGTTGCCCATGTCTTCCACCAGAGAGCCTGCGAGGATGACAACATCATTCGGCCGCAGGTAGCATTGGCTGGTGATGAAATCGACGTCGACCGAGATCGTATCCTTTAGAAGCTTAATTGTCTGACCAGCAGCCAACATTGCTATCTAGACTCCCCCCAAATTCTGCGCTTTCGTCACAATAATGATCTATCATGGTACGTTGTATCCAAATTTGACAAGACCCGGCCGGTTGATTGATCGGCCCTGACGACAGGTGAATAAATGGGATACTCACGAATGCCGGCTTCGGGCTGGCAGTGAAATCCGGGCAGTGAATCGAAGGAATTGAGAGATGCAACCGATCGTCGTTGGGGTACCGGCAAACTTCTTTTCGGACATTCATTCGCACGGGATCTCGAACCGCTATCTTGAGACCCTGGTTACCCATTCCCGCGCGATCCCCATGATCATCCCGTGCCTCGCGACGATGGCCGGCGGCGACGGGTTTTCAGCGGCAGCCATTGTCGCACAGCTCGACGGGTTGCTGCTGACGGGCAGCCGTTCCAATGTTCATCCAAGCCGCTATGGCGCCGCGGTGGATCCCAAAGTCACTCTGTTCGATGAAGCGAGGGATGCAACGACCCTTCCGCTCATTCATGCGGCGATAGAGGCCGGGGTTCCGATCTTCGGCATTTGCCGTGGCGCACAGGAGCTGAACTGCGCGTTCGGCGGCACGCTTCATCAGCTCGTGCACGAACTGCCTGGCAATCTGGACCACCGTGCGGTGCAGGACCTTCCCCAGCATCTGAAATATTTTCCCGCCCATGACATCGAGCCTGCTCCGGGAGGCTGGCTGGAAACAACGCTCAGGCAGCGGGGTTTCGACCTTGATGACCTGAAAATAAACAGCCTTCATGGTCAAGCGATTGCAGAGCCGGGCGTCGGCATCGCGGTCGAGGCGCGCGCACCCGACGGCGTCATTGAAGCCATTTCCGTGCCTGACGCCCCGGCATGGACTTTTGCCGTGCAGTGGCATCCGGAATGGCACACCGAGGAAGTGCCGATCAACAAGCTGCTGTTCGAAGCTTTCGCGACGGCCTGCGCCAGCCGGCAAGAAGCCCGTTTGGCGCAATTCTTCGTCAATCCGCAACAAGAGCGCAATGGATCGAGAGCGGCGTCGGCGGCTATGTAGGCGAGACTGCGCCCAACGCATCAAGCTGAAGAGACACGATGAGCGACCCCTCCAACATGCGCCGGAGCCTGGACCGGTTTTTTGCGGACAGCGCACGACTTTATCCGGACCGGCCGGCGCTTAGCATCGGCGATCGGCAGTGGACTTACGAGGCCTTGCGACGTGAATGCAATGCGATCAGGCGAAGCCTGGAAGCCGTCGGGCTTGGAGGAGCGCAGGCCAACATCGGCGTGCTGTCGGCGAAAAGCCTGGCGTCCTATGCTTCCATCATCGCCACGATGGAAAGCAACAATGTGTATGTGCCGCTCAACCCGAAGTTTCCGGTCGAGCGCCTGCTGAAAGTCATCGAGGACGCCGGCATCGAAACCGTAATTATCGATGCGGAATCCGTGCGCGCTGCCATGCCTCTCCTGCGGGATGCCCGGTTCCGGAATGTTATCCTGCCGGACAGTGAAGAGAACCCGTTCCCCGATTTCGATGGCGCCTCGACCTTTATCTGCCGGGGCGGGCCCGTAGCTGATTTGCAGGACGCCGCTTCCTTGGGGCCGGCGTCCCATCCTCCTCGCTTTGCCTATATGATGTATACATCAGGAAGCACCGGTGGCCCGAAGGGTGTCGCCGTCACCCACGACAACGCTTGTGCCTGCATCGACAGGGCGCTTCGTCTCTTCAAGACGGACCATACGGATCGTTTCAGCCAGATATTCGAACTGTCGTTCGATCTTTCGATCTGTGACATCTTCCTGTGTTGGCTCAGCGGCGGCTGTCTGTGCGTTCCGCTGCCTCAGGATCGGCTGTTCCCACTCGATTTCGTCCGTCGCAACGAAATCACCGTCTGGGGTTCCGTGCCGTCGCTCGCAACCAATATGCAGAAGCTGAATGTTCTGAAGGAACGCACGTTTCCCTCACTTCGTGTCAGCTGGTTTTGCGGCGAGGCCTTCCCGGCGGAATTGGCGCAAGCGTGGTCCGAGGCCGCGCCGTCATCCAGGGTCTACAACCTCTATGGCCCGACGGAGACGACCATCTTCGTCACCCAATACCGATATGAGCCCGGCAAAAGCCCGGCCACCGGGGTCGCGCCGATCGGCGACATGCTGCCCGGCCTGGACTTTCTCGTCATCGATGGCGACGGGAAGCCGACAAGCGAGGCTGGAGAATTGTGGCTGGCGGGCGATCAGGTCGTGCCGGGTTATTGGAACAAACCGGACGCGACAGCGGCTTCATTCGTCAGACGGCCGGGCAGTGAGCGCATCTGGTACCGGACCGGCGATCTTGCGAGTATCGACGACCGCTTCGGCTTGATGTTTCACGGCCGCGTCGATCGGCAGGTCAAGATGCGCGGCAATCGGGTGGAATTGCAGGAAATCGAAGGGGCTGTTCGACGGACGGTTGGCTGCGCGACCGTCGCCGTCGTTCCGGTTTTTTCCAAGGACCAGATCTGCACGCACCTCGTTGCATTTTGCGACAAGGTGGATGGGGGGGAGGGTGCTGCCAAGAAGGCCTGCGCCAGGGAATTACCCCTCTATATGATTCCCGAAAAGTTCATCGAGATCGACCGGTTTCCTTACAACAGCAACGGCAAGCTGGACTACAAGGAACTGTCCAGCCGGGTCGCCGATCTGTAGTTGCCCAAGCCCCGATAGAGCCCCCCCGTAAGGCACCCTAAGAGGCTGCAGCCAACGTCTGCCGGGTCATTTGACAGGATCGATTTTTTAGACAAGACTAAAAATTGAGATGGTGATGCTTCAAGCAAAACGCCGTTCGGATGGGCGCGGATCCAGGCGGTTTTTGTGGAGCGCTTGCGCTCCATGATGCTGAGATAAGGATTACCGAAACGCGAAAATCGGCATGCTCCAGCGCGTGCGACTGGTATCTGGTATGATGACGCGGCCGCCTGTTCATGATTGGTTTTCAGATTTCGACCTGCTGGATCCCGAATGGGTCGCTGAGCCATTCTCCATTTGGGACGATATGCGCAAGTCCTGTCCGATCGCGCACACGGATCGCTACAACGGCATCTATTTTCTAAGCCGTTACGAGGATGTCCGCGCGGCGGCCTATGACACGGAGCATTTCTCGTCCCGCCGCATCTTTATTCGCGAGCATGCGTCGCTGGACCCCAAGACGCCGCCGATTACGTCCGATCCTCCCCATCACCGCCCAGCCCGTCTTCCGCTGATGCCCAGGTTTTCGCCGGCGGCAGTTCAGGAACTGGAAGCGCCGACGCGGGAGATTTGCGCCGGCCTCATCGACGATCTTCTAAAAAGAAACGACACAAGCCAGTGTGACGTGGCGACGGAATATGCCCTCCATATTCCCATGCGCGTCATGTTGTACATGTTCGGATTGCCCTACACGTTCAGCGCGCAATACCGGAAGTGGATTCTCGATATCCTCGAGAACGGCATCACAGATCACGCGATCTATTTGCGCGCGGTTGCGGAAATGCGGCGTGCGCTGTTCAAATTGGTGCGGGAGCGTCAGCGAAATCCAGGCGACGATCTCGTCAGTTATCTCAACACCACGACGTTCGAGGGCAAGCCGCTTGAATTCGAACAAATCCTGGGCGGACTTGCCTTGTTGATGATAGCCGGCGTCGAAACCTCCGGCAGCGCCTTGTGTTCGATATTCCTGCACCTTGCGACCAACCCGGAGGATCGCCGACGTTTGGTGGCAGATCCGGAATTGCTGCCGACCGCGATCGAGGAATTTCTTCGGGCATACTCGCCTCAGACGATATCGCGCGAAATCATCGCGGATACGAAAATGGGCGAGTGCCCGATGAAGTCGGGAGAAATGCTGATCCTGTCATTCCCGTCGGCGAACCGCGATCCAGAGGCCTTTCCTGATCCGGACCGTGTGATCCTCGATAGAAAGGAAAATCGCCATATGGCCTTTGGCGCCGGCATTCACCATTGCATTGGGGCTAACCTGGCCAGAATGGAATTGCGGGTCGCTCTGGAAGAATGGTTCAAGCGGTTTCCTGAATTTCATCTCGACAAAAGCATGCCTGTCACCTGGGCCGCAGGACCGATGCGGGGTCCACGAACAGTGCCGGTATTGCTCGATGCCGAGCCGAGGCAGTCTGAATGAGGGTAGGTCACTTCTCCGCGGCGTCTGACGACAGTCGTGTTGCACGCGAGAAGGGAAGAGATTGCGCAGGCCAAACAAAGCACAAGGCGGGAGCCGGGTCGAGATTTGGGCATGACTGAGTCGGTTCTTGAAAGTACCCGGCGTTCGTTTGTGTCCGAGAGCGTCGCTCTGCGGTTTTCGTCACCCTTCTTCGCCGCGCTGTCGCAATCATGCGCGGACGACCAGGACATGCTGGCCTTGGGCGAGGCTGTGCGACCTGGACAGCCGCCGGCGCAGTTCATTCTGCTGGCCGCTCAGTTTCTGGTCTTTCAGCGTCCGCAGTCGGAATGCGCTGGCTACTTTCCGTCCATGCTTGAGAAACCACGGCCGGTTGACGAGGCCTTTCCGGTATTTCGCGAATTCTGTCTTGATCATTGCCAGGATCTGACCGCTCTCCTGTCGGAACGCACCGTCAACACGACGCTGGTCGACCGGGCGAGCTACATCTTGCCGATCCTCCACCACGTTGCTCGAGAAAGCGGGGCACCGCTTTCGCTGATCGAGATTGGTTGCAGCGCAGGGTTGAACCTTCTGTTCGACCACTACCGGTACGATTACGGCTTGGACGCCATCGTTGGAGAGGCAAGTTCGGAAACAACGATCCGCTGCAGAATCCTTGACGGGAAGCCGCACCTCGACAATCCCATGCCGGCCATCGCCCGACGTGTCGGTGTCGACCTGGTCGAGGTGGACTGTTCAAGCGCCGATGAACGGCTATGGATGGAGGCGATGTTGTTCCCGGAGTGGATCGAGGAGCGGCGCCGCTTGCGCTCGGCACTCGCTTTCAGAGCCAGCACGCCGCTGGAGATCGTCATCGGTAACGCCCTCGATGTCCTGCCCGCGCTTATCGCGGATATGCCTGGTCCGATCTGTGTGCTGCATTCCCATAGTCTCGGTCAGTGGAGCGAAGCATCCCGCCTTGGACTTGACCGATTGCTTTGCGAACAAAGTCGAACGCGAACCCTCCATCGCATCGGCGTCGAGGCATATGGCGATCAGCCTCCGCAGCGGATTCGGGAGAGATTGATAAAAATAGCAAGCGCGGGAATTCCCCTGACCCGGAGAAGCCTTCCATGCCCGGTGGTTCACACCGTTTATGAAAATTCTGCGAAGACCGAAAGGATCATCGCGGAGGTCGATGGTCTTGGCAGTTGGATAGACTGGTATTCATGATCCACCCGGATCTGGTCCTGCTTGAGTATTTGAAGCGGCGGAACGCGATCTGGTAGGATGATAGCGAAAGAGAGATGACGATGAGCGCCCAATCCACCGCCGAGGAGGTCCAGTATACCTTCACCGAAAAGGCGTCACACGACATTCACACCAGCAAGAACGTCGAGCAATTCTGTGCCCGTTTCGAGATGGAAACGAAGTGCCATCCAAGCAACCTTGTCGACAATATCCTGCGGCCGGATCAGCCGCGCGCAATTTTCGTTGCCGGCTCGATATCGATGGGAATGGCGACGAGCATCTCGGATATCGACTTCATCGTATTTGTCGATTCCCAGGACGCGCTTCTGCCGGGTGCAACTTCAAAGAAGAACAGCGACAGCGCCCTGACATTTTCCAATGACGGTGATCCGCTGTCGATTGGACACTTCATCCATCTGATCAACGGTATTGAGGTCGATATCAATATCGTGCTGGCATCGAAGATCGAGGCAATTACCCAAAGGCTCAAACTTCCCGGCCCGGAACTGAGCGATGGAGAGGTCTTGACGATCGGCCGTCTGAAAAAGGCGTGGCTGATCAGCAAGAGCGACGGCTTCCTGGATCATTGGGACGATTTTCTATCCGATTATGCCTTCGAGGTGCTCTGTGCCACGCGATTTTACTGGATGTCGCTGAAGATGCTTGAAAAAGCCCGCAAGGCGGCCTCGATGCGGGATTTTCCGGTTGCGCTCTACCTTGCCCGGATCAGCGCGGAATGCGTGTACTGGTCGTATTTCGCCAGCCGCGGTTTTTGCGCTCTCGGCACCAAATGGCTCAAGTTTGTCACGGTTTTCGATTTTAACGGCGACGACAACGCGAAACAGCTCTTCACCGGCAAAATCCCCTTGGTGTTTCCGCAGTATCAAATGGACTTAGCGGCGCTGGAGCAGCATTTCGAGACCATCGTTGGCTTCCAGCGGTCAGGCCGGGAGACGATCGAAAAGGACCTTCGGTTCAAGATCGCCTTTGCGGTATGTCCGCAGATATATCCGGTCTAGGTACAATTTTCATCGTCGGCTCGCGCATAAAGCCCCCGGGGATCACGACATTTCAATCTGGATACGAGCAGGGAGGTTCGCTTGAATAATTACCCTTCGTCGCAGGTCGGCACGCTGCTGCCATGCAACAGCACTAAAGCTTTGTCCCTATGATGCTGGAGGATTCGCATACCGGCGTCGAAGAGCGGGCACCCTGGTGGGAGGAGGACTTCCTTGACATGACCACCAGCACGTTTGGCCCGGTCAGCAAGTACATCAAAAACATCATGCCGGGCTTGCCAAAGCGCGGGAACGTTTTGGACCTGGGATGCGGCGACGGGCGCATCAGCCTGTTCTTTGCCGAGCATGGCTATGACGTGTTGGGTATCGATATCTCGCCAAGAGCCATCCACAAGCTGAATCATCTTGCGGAGAACCGTGGGCTGGATGTGACAGCACGCGTGCAGCAGATGGAGGATTTTGTTTTTGAGCGCGATTTTGACGTGATCGTTGCGCATGGAACGCTGCAACTGATGGAGCGTCCCGCATGGCAGGAACTGATCGCGGAGATGCAGCGTCGCACCTCGCCGGGGGGGCACAACATCGTGGTTGTTCTAACCGATGCTGCTCCTCCGCCGTCGGATCTCGCTCCGTTCTGTCGTGGCTTGTTTCACCGAGGCGAGCTCGCCTCTCTCTATCGGGGATGGCAGTTCATCGAAAACGAGAGCATCGTCAAGGAAGGCCAGGATGTCGGCAACGAGCCGCGATCGCTGGCTCTGGATCGGCTTGTCGCTCGACGTCCGCTCTAGGATATTCAAGCTTCACCGGGCCGGCTTTAGCTGACGACCTCGGCTTCCCAGCCAGGGGATTTTCGCGACGCCACGCGCAGCCGATGGGCAGGTTCCAACATGTTCGCACATTTGCTGAGACGAATCTCAATCCCTTGACCCTCAAGGGATTGAGGGTCTACTCTCCGCAATCGATTTCGGTTGCAAGGCATGACCCATGGACGTGGCCGCTCCGCCGGTATCCTTGTTCGATCCCCTGATCCTGCCGAATGGCGCTGTCCTCATGAATCGCATCGCCAAGGCGGCGATGGAGGAAAATCTCGGCGACGAGCAGCAACTGCCGAGCGAGGCCATGTGCCGCCTTTATGAGACGTGGGCCATGGGCGGCGCCGGCGTCAACATATCCGGGAATGTCATTGTCGACCGGAATGCATTGATCGGTCCCTGCGGCGTGGTGCTTGACGAGCATCAACCGCTCGAGCCGTTCAGGGAGTGGGCGCGCAGATCGACCGGCGGTGGCAGCCACATGTGGCTGCAGATCAATCATCCGGGCCGACAGGTGTTTGTCACGATGGGGCAACAGGCCGTCGCCCCTTCGGCAATTCGCATCGAGATTGAGGGGAATTCACACGCTTTCCCCGTACCCCGCGCCTTGGAGCCTGACGAAATTGACGCCATTGTCGGCCGCTTTGTAATGACCGCGAAGCTGACGGAAGCCGCTGGGTTCACCGGCGTGCAGATCCATGGCGCTCATGGCTACCTGATTAGCCAGTTTCTATCGCCATTGAGCAACAGACGGACCGATGCATGGGGTGGTTCGCTGGAAAATCGCGCCCGGCTGCTGCTCGATGTGGTCAAGGCGGTCCGCAGAGCGGTCTCGCCCGGATTCTGCGTTTCGGTGAAGTTGAATTCGGCTGATTTCCAAAAGGGTGGTTTTGAGGAGGAGGATGCGACGCAGGTGGTGCATTGGCTGAATGATCTGCCGATCGATCTGCTGGAGCTCTCGGGCGGCACCTATGAAAGCCCCGCCATGCAGGGTTTGCCGAAGGCAGGCAGCACAATCGAACGGGAGACCTATTTCATCGATTTTGCCCGCAGGGTGAGCGCTATCGCCCGCATGCCGATCATGGTCACGGGTGGCGTCCGGCGCCGTTCGGTCGCCCAGGAGGCGCTGGAGCCACGTAATGGAATGCCGGGCGTCGCTGTCGTCGGCATCGGCACGGCCATGATCTACGAGCCGGCGTTGCCACGGAAATGGCAGGCCGGCGAAGCGCTCGAGGTCGATATTCCGCAGGTCACCTGGCGCAACAGACCGGCCGCCAGCGTTGGCAAGATGGCGCTGGCCATGCTGCAACTGCGCCGGATCGGCAACGGACAATCGCTCAAGCCTCGCGCCAACGTTCTGCTTACGCTGATCGCCCAGCGTCTCATGATCAAGCGGCGCACCAAGAAATTCCGCGCGCGGGTCGCTGTAAATCCACCGCCTGCCGACCCGACGGATACGCAAGGTGTATGAACCCACCGTCTGCCCGAATATTCCGTCAGGAGCAGCTCAGGCCGAAAATACGAATCGCTTCACATTGACTTCTGCGGTTGGGATCACATTCTACCGGCGGCTGAAATAGAGCGGATCAATGTTACCTTCACAGCGCGCGTCATTCGACATTCCCGCCAATATCTGCTTCCTCGACGCCGCCACATTCAGCCCCCAGCCATTGGCTTGCCGTGATCTCGGCCGGGAGGCCGTTGCACGCAAGAGCCGTCCCTGGGAGATCGCGCCGACATTTCCGTCCGAGCAGTACCACCGTGCACGGCAGACGGCGGCCAGCCTGATCAATGCCGATCCGGAAGACATGGCCCTGATATCGTCGGTTGGATACGGCGTCGCCGCGGTAGCGAAAATGCTGCCTGTTCCGTCCGGCTCGCGCGTCCTGGTTTTGCAGGACGATCATTCGTCGCCGGTTCTCGAATGGATGACGCGGGCGCAGTCCGGGGAGTTCACTGTCGAGGCCGTACGCAAGCCCGGCAACGGTGACTGGACCGACGCCCTTCTCGACGCGATAGGGCGAGCGAATGCCGAACCGATCGCAATCGCGTCCATATCATCGGTGCATTGGTCGGACGGTGGACTCGTCGATCTTGCGCCCGTGGCCGCCGCCATACGCGCACAGGGCGGAGCATTGCTGATAGACGCCACGCAGAGTGCCGGCGTCATCGACCTCGACGTCCGGACGCTGGATCCGGATTTCGTCGTGTTCTCCGCCTACAAGTGGCTGCTTGGACCTTACGGCCGCGCCTTTCTCTACGTTGCCAGGCGCCACCAGGAGGGCGTGCCGCTCGAGCAGACCAGCTATGGCCGGCGGGCGGTGCGGGCCGATCAGGATGTGTATTTTGCGGACTTGAACTATGTCGGCAACGCGCAGCGTTTCGACATGGGGCAACGCGATCTCGTTTCACTCGAAATGGCGTCGCTTGGTATGGAGATGGTCTCGAACTGGGGAACGCAGGCCATCCGCGAGCGTCTTGCAATGCTGACCGGACGTCTCGCCGATGGATTGAGCGGCTCCGGCGCCGGCATTCCTGATATAGGCGTCAGAGCGCCTCACATACTGAGCCTTGAATTTAGCGGCGGCATCCCAGCCGGACTCCTCAAGGGGCTTGCTGCCGAGAACATTTTTGTGGCGCGACGCCTTGGACGCCTGCGCGTCAGCCCATTCGTCTACAACGATGAAGACGACATCGACCGGTTGCTCGAAGCTTTCCGTGAGCTCCTGCCTGCCTGAAGGAAGGTCTAGCTTTTCAGGAGCTGGCTGAGATTGGAAACCGTCGGATTCTTGAAAAATTCAACGAATTCGATTTGTTCATTATAGTGTTCGGATACGGCGACCAGCATCTCGACGACCTGCATCGAACTGCCGCCCAGTGCAAAGAAATCATCGTCGGGGCCAACGGTGTCGAGGCCAAGCAACTTGGTCCACAGCTCTCTGAGGTAGACTTCGACAGAGGCGGTCTGGTCGTTGTTTTCTAACATCTACTTTGATCCGCGCCTTCGGTCTCACGCGACATTGTACACCAATAGCTACTAGCCGTGATCATGCCGTGTGTCAAAAATTTGGCCGCGTTTCTAATTTGATACGCATAGCCTTGTTGGGTGAGCGTTGAAAGTATAACACGGATGGATGACAGGACGCGTCACCGCCATCATAGCAGGTGTGCCTGCGGGCTGCCGTGACGGCAGCCTTACCTCAGGTCCGGATAGGCAATGAAGGATCTCAGCTTCGATCTGGTCGCGGGCGAGGTGAAGGAAATTGCTTCCGGGGTGAGGGCCGTCGTCGCCGGCAACGAGGGGCCGTTTACATTCAAAGGCACGGTGACATACATCGTCGGCCAAGGCCATGTCGCCATCATCGATCCGGGCCCGGATGAACCCGCGCACATCGATGCGGTCCTGGAAGCCGTGCGCAACGAGACCGTGACGCATGTCTTCGTCACGCACACCCATCGCGATCATTCCTGCGCGAGCGGGGCGATCAAGGCCAGGACCGGCGCGATGGTTTTGGCGGAAGGCCCCCATCGTCTGGCGTGGCCACTGGACGAGGACGATTCGAATCCCCTCGATGCCAATGCCGATTTCGACTTCCGCCCCGATTTCGTGTTGCGGGACAAGGATACGGTGACCGGCCCCGGATGGACGATCGAAGCCGTCGCCACGCCGGGTCATACGCCAAACCACATGGCCTATGCGCTCAGGGAAGCTTCTGCACTGTTTTCCGGCGATCATGTGATGGCATGGTCGACGTCCATCGTGGCGCCGCCCGATGGCCTGCTGAGCGACTACATGGCTTCGCTATGGAAACTGCAAGAGCGCGACGAGACCGTTTATTTTCCCGGCCACGGCAATCCGGTCCGCAACGTCCCTCTTGCGCTGCGCACCTATATCCGCCACCGGCAGGGGATCGACGCATCGATCTGCAAGCGGCTTTCGGACGGGCCGATGACGATCCCGGCCTTGGTCCGCGCGATCTACGGCGACATCGACGCCAAACTCGCTGGCGCCCTGTGCCTGTCGCTGCTTGCGCATGTGGAAGATCTGATGGCGCGCCAGAACGTCATCGCCGAAGGCCCGTCGACAATGGCCAGGCTGTATCGTCTGGCCGCCTGAGGCGGCGTTGCGACACCACTCGACAAGCCGAAGCCGCGTTCAGACTTTCGATGGCGGAATTTGGCGCACCCGACAGGATTCGAACCTGTGACCTCTGCCTTCGGAGGGCAGCGCTCTATCCAGCTGAGCTACGGGTGCTTCCGGAACGGCGGTCCGTCGCCGAAAACAGGCCAGCCGGCGAACCGGTCGGCCACGGCTTCTTAGCGGAACCCGGGGCCGGCTTCAACGGACAAATGGAATGGTGCTGTCTCGTCAGCCAAGGTCAAATTCGAAACCTGGGGGCACGCGGAAGCCATAGGCTGGTGCGCCGGCGTTCGTTCTCTCATCCAGGCGAAAAGGTCCCGGGGTGGCGGACGAAGCCGTCGCTGGCCGCGAGCAGGCGTTGCGTATAATCGTGGCTGGCTTGCCGCGTCGCCAGTTCGGCTGCTGACAGCATCTCGACCGTTTCTCCGTTGCGCATCACCATCAGCCGCCCGCACATATGGGTGACGACGGCGAGATCGTGGCTGACCATCAGGAAAGTCAGGCCCCTGGCGCGCCGCACCTCCTCCAGCAGGTTCAGCACTTCAGCCTGTACCGACGCGTCGAGCGCCGAAGTCGGCTCGTCGAGCAAAAGGATCGACGGCTCGAGGATGAGCGCGCGCGCGATCGCGACGCGCTGGCGCTGGCCGCCGGAAAGCTGGTGCGAGTAGCGGAAGCGGAAGCCGGAGCCGAGGCCGACCTCGTCCAGCGCGCGCTGGATCCGGGTTTCGCCGTCGCCGATGCCATGCACGGCCAGAGGCTCCTGCAGCAGCCGGTCCACGGTCTGGCGTGGGTGTAGCGAACCATAGGGGTCCTGGAACACCATCTGCACCTGGCGGTAGAACGCCTTGTCGCGGCGTGGGCCGAGCTTTTGGCCGTTGACGGAAATCGTCCCGGCGCTGACGGGCGCGAGGCCGGCGATGGCGCGCAGCAGCGTCGACTTGCCGGAGCCGGATTCCCCGACCAGCCCGAAGGATTCGCCGGCCTCAACCTCCAGGCTGACGCCATTCAGTGCATGAAACCGGTCGTAGACCACCTGGAGATCGGTAATGGAGATGGCGGCGCTCATGTCGCCCACTCCGCTTTGCGCGCCAGCACGGGTAGCGGATGACGATCTGCCCCGATCTTCGGCATGCAGTCGAGCAGGCCCCGCGTGTAGGGATGTTCGGCATTGTGAAGTTCGGATGCCGGCAACTGCTCCACCACTTTACCGGCATACATGACCACGACGCGGTCGCAGAACGAGGACACCAGCCGCAGGTCGTGGGAGATGAAGATCAGCCCCATGCCGTGTGTCGAGACCAGCCGGTCGAGAATGCCCAGCACGTCGAGTTGTACGGTAACGTCGAGGGCCGAGGTCGGTTCGTCGGCGATCATCAGTTCCGGCCCGGCGATCAGCATCATGGCGATCATGGCCCGCTGACCCATGCCGCCCGATACTTCATGCGGGTGCAAATTGAAAACCCGCTTCGGATCGCGAATCTGCACCGCCTCCAGCATTGAAAGGGCGCGGTCGCGCGCCTCGGCCCGGGCGACGTTCTCATGCGCCCGCAAGGTCTCGACGATCTGGCTGCCGATGGTCATGACCGGATCGAGCGAATATTTCGGATCCTGCAGGATCATGGCGATGCGCTTCCCCCGGAGGGCGCGCCGTTCGCGAGGCGTCATCTTCAGCATATCCTTGCCGTCGAAGGCCAGTGTCCTGGCCGTCACCACCGCCTGAGGCGGCGTCAGCCCCATGATAGCGCGGCCGGTCTGCGACTTGCCGGAGCCGGATTCGCCAACGATGCCCAGCCGCTCGCGCCCGAGCGAAAAGGAGACGCCGCGCACGGCTTTGATCTCGCCGGTGCGGGTCGGATAGGTGACGCGCAGGTCGTCGACATCGAGCAGCGGCGTCATTGGCCGCCGCTCCTTGGATCGAGCGCGTCCCGCAGGCCGTCGCCCAGAAGGTTGAAGCCCAGCGATACGATCAGGATCGCGCCACCGGGGGCTGCGGCCACCCACCACTGGTCGAGGATGAAGCGGCGCCCCGAGGCGATCATGGCGCCCCATTCGGGGAGCGGCGGCTGCGCGCCGAGGCCGACGAAGCCGAGGCCTGCCGCGGTCAGGATGATGCCGGCCATGTCCAGCGTCACCCGCACGATCAGCGACGAGATGCAGAGCGGCATGATGTGGCGCAACACGATCCGGAAGGGCGAGGCACCCATCAGTTGCACCGCCTTGATGTAGTCGGAGTTTCGCACCGTCAGCGTTTCGGCGCGCGCGATGCGGGCATAGGGCGGCCAGGAGGTAATGGCGATGGCAAGCACAGCGTTTTCGATGCCGGGGCCGAGCGCCGCGACGAAGGCGAGCGCCAGGATCAGCTTGGGGAAGGCGAGGAAGATGTCGGTGATGCGCATCAGGATCGCGTCGATCCAGCCTCCGGCATAGCCGGCGACGGTGCCGACCAGCAGGCCGACGGGTGCCGCGATGATCGCCACCAGCGCCACGACGTACAGCGTCAGGCGCGAGCCGTAGATGATCCGTGAAAGGATATCGCGTCCGAGGTCGTCGGTACCGAATATATGCGCTGAACTGGGCGGCAACAGCCGGGCGTTCTTGAGATCGCCGATCGTGGCCGATTGCGGCGCCAGCACGTCGGCGAGCGCCGCCACGACCAGAAGCGCGACGATGATGCTGAGACCGACCATGGCAAGGCGGTTCGACGAAAATCGACGCCAGGTGACATAGGCGCGGCCGAGCCGCGCCTGCAGGCGCGAGGCCGGGCGTTCGCTGAGCAGCCATTCGCGACGGGTTCGGGCAATCTCGCTCATGCCGCCTTCGTCCTTGGATCGAGCACGCGGTAGAGCAGGTCGGACAGAAGGTTGATGCCGATGAACACCGAACCGATGAGGATGGTGCCGCCGAGCACGGCGTTCATGTCGGCGTTCTGCAGCGAATTGGTGATGTAGAGGCCGATGCCCGGCCAGGAGAAAACGGTTTCGGTCAGCACGGAGCCTTCGAGCAGCCCGGCATAGGAAAGCGCGATGACCGTCACCAGCGGCACCGCCGCGTTGCGCAGCGCATGGCCCCAGATGATGCGGGTTTCGGACAATCCCTTGGCGCGCGCCGCGACGATGTATTCCTGTGTCAGTTCGTTGAGCATGAAGGACCGCGTCATGCGGCTGATATAGGCGAGCGAGAAGTAGCCGAGCAGCGATGCCGGCAGGATGATGTGGCGCGCGACATCGCGAAAGACGTCCCACTGGCCCTGCATCGCCGAATCCAGCAGGTAGAAGCCGGTGACCGGCGTAAAGCTGTATTCATACACGATGTCGATGCGGCCGGGATAAGCCACCCATTGTAGCTTGGCGTAGAACAGCACCAGCGCCAGCAGCCCAAGCCAGAAGATGGGAATGGAATAGCCGAGCAGGCCGATCACCCGCACGAACTGGTCGGTGAGAGAACCCCGGCGTACCGCTGCCAGCACGCCGAGCGGCACGCCGATGACCGAACCGATCAGCGTGCCCAGCGTGGCAAGCTCGATCGTCGCCGGGAAGGCGCGGCGCAGATCCGTCATCACCGGGTTGGTGGTCAGCACCGAGTTGCCGAAATCGCCGCTCAGCGCGTTCTTTATGTAGAGATAGAATTGCTGGATGAGCGGCAGATCGAGACCCATCTCACGCCGCGTGCGCTCGACGACGCTGGGCAGCGCCCGGTCTCCCAGCACCGCCAGCGCCGGGTCGATGGGGATGACGCGGCCGATGAAGAAGGTGACCGCAAGCAGCCCGAGATAGGTGGTGATCGCGATGACGAGGAAGCGGGCGACCGCCAACGCAAACTCGGTGGCGCGCCGCCCGCTGGTGCGCCCCGACTGCCGTGTTTCGACCGCGCTCAAGCGGGCCGACCCCGCCACCTATTCCTTGGTTATCCCCCAGACGAAGTTGGTGTCGAAGCTCGGACCGAGCTTAAGGCCCTTCACATTGCCGCGCAGTCCGGCGACTTCCAGTTGCTGGTGGATAATGATGAAGGGGCTGGTGTCGAGCACCTTCTTCTGCAGTTCCTGATAGAGGGCGGCACGCTTGGCGGAATCCTTTTCCACCAGCGCCGCTTCCGTTTCCTTGGAGAGCTCTGGAATGTCCCACGCATTGCGCCAGGCAAGCGTAGCCACCTTGCCGGCATCGGAATTGTCGGGATTGGAGGCGAAGGTCTGGGCATTGGAGTTCGGATCGAAATAATCCTGGCCCCACTGGCCGATATAGATGTCATGGTTGCGGGCACGGTATTTCGTCAGCGTCTGCTTGCCATCGCCTGGAATGATCTCGACCTTGACGCCGGCCTGTCCGGCGGTCTGCTGGAAGGATTCGGCCATGCCTGTCACAGGCTGATTGTTCCGCACATCCATGGTGACGGAGAAGCCGTCCTTCAGACCGGCTTTTTCAAGAAGCTCCTTGGCCTTGGCGACATCGAGCTTGAAGGGATTTTCGTCCAGTTCGCCGAGCACACCCTTGGGTAGGAAGGTCTGGTGGATCTCGCCGATGCCTTTCAGGATGGTCGAGCCCAACGCGTCATAATCGACCAGATATTTGAGCGCCTGCCGTACCTCCGGCTTGGCGAGGTTCGGATTCTTCTGGTTGAGGCTGATGTAGTAGACCGTGCCCTTCGGCGCGCTCGTTGTGGCGAGTTCCGTGTTTTTCGAGACCGCATCGTAATCGTTCGGTTCGAGATTGCGGGCGACGTCGATGTCGCCGGCCTCGAGCGCAAGGCGCTGGCCCGAACTTTCCTTCATGTGGCGGTAGATGACGCGGGCGAGCTTCGCCTTGTCGCCATGGTAATTCTCGTTGCGCTCCATGACGACGACCTCGTTCGCCCGCCACTCCCGCAGCTTGTAGGGACCGGAGCCGGCATAGCCGGTCTTCAGCCATTCATTGCCGAAGTCGTTGTCGTATTTGTAATCGGCGCTTGGCGTCATCGGCTTGGCATGTTCAAGAACCAGCTTCTTGTCGACGACGGAAGCGACGGTTGCCGACAGGCAGTTCAGCACGAAGCTTGGTGCATAGGGCTTGTCGACGGTGAAGACGAAAGTCGTCTCGTCTGTCGCCTTCGCTTTTTCTGCCACGTTGTCACCGTTCAGGCCGAATTGCGAAAGGATGAAGGCGGGGCTCTTGTCGAGCTTGACGGCGCGTTCGAAGGAATAGGCGACATCCTCGGCGGTAATAGGGTTGCCGGAGGCGAACTTCATGCCGGTCTTGAGTTTGAACGTGTAGGTCAGTCCGTCATCCGAGACGGTCCAGCTTTCGGCCAGGTCGCCCTTGACCTTGGATGTATCGTCGAGATCGAGACGCACCAGAAGGTCATAGGTGTTGCCGGTGACCTCGGCGGTGGAAAGTTCGAAGGCCTCGCCGGGGTCCATGGTGATGATGTCGTCGATGGCAAAGCCTTCGACCAGCGTATCGGCGGGAGTGACCGCGAAAGCGGGCCCGGCCAGGAGGAAAGCGGACAAGGCGGCGCCGGCAAGCAGGGAGCGCGAGTGGGCGGCCAGTCTTTGCATCATCATCGAATTGTTCCCTTTGCTTTCGCTTTGTTTTCCTATTCATGCGCTCTTGGCCGAGAACGTCAAGTCTGCCCGGAATTTGGCGCTCCGGTGCCCTCAAGGCTGACCTGACCAGGCCCTTGCATTTGGGCAAGATGAAACGGCGGCGTGAAGCGCGCGGCGCCAGCGCGCTTGGACAGCGCGCTGGATCGATGACGGCGGATTGTCTTAGTAAGGCTGCACGCCCGGCGGGGGCAGCCCGCCGATTGGCGCAGGCGTCGCCGATTGCGGAACCTGCGGCCGAGGCTGGCTGTCGGCATTGAAAACGACCCTTGTCGTGCCCGACCCCGGCGAGAGCGTCCGTCGCAGAAGCGCTTCGACGTGGTCGTTACGCTGCCTCGCGCTGTCGGCGCCCATCACCACGATCACCAGGCGCCGCCCGTCCGCATCGTAGGACGTCACGATGTTGAATCCGGACGCGCGGATATAGCCGGTCTTGATGCCGTCGACACCGCGCACGCGGCCGAGCATGTCGTTGTGGCCCTTTACGAGCCTGCCTCGGAACATGAAATCGGTCGCCGAGAAATAGAAGTAATATTGCGGGAAGCGGGAGCGCAGGGCGATACCCAGAACCGCCATGTCGCGCGCGGTGGTATGCTGCGCGGCATCCGGCAGGCCCGATGCATTGCGGAAGACGGTGTTGCGCATACCGATCTGGCGCGCCTTCGCCGTCATCATCGCGGCAAAGCCGTCCTCGCTGCCGCCGAGATATTCCGCCACCGCAACGGCCACGTCGTTTGCCGATTTGACCGTCAGCGCCCTTATGGCGGAATCGACATCGATGCTCTCGCCCGGTCGGAATCGGAGCTTGGTGGGCGGCTGGGACGCCGCATGGGCGGAAACCGGTATCTGCGTCTCCTTGCTCAGGCGACCCGTTTCCAGCGCATCGAAGACGAGATAGAGCGTCATCATCTTGGTCAGCGAAGCCGGATAACGCTGCGCGGTGGAGTTGACGTCGAACAGGCTCTTGCCGGTGCGCGCATCGACGACGATGGCGGCGTATTTCTCCGCCGGCGCCGGCACGGTCAACAGGGCTTCAGGGGGCGTCGTCGTCGCGCAGCCGGCTACGAAAAGCAGCAGGATGGACGCGGCGAAGGCTCGAACGAGGGAGGAACGGTATTTATGCAAGGCGGCCTGTTGCGGAGGTGACGGTTGCTGAGACGGGGCGCAAACTATCCTAAGCACCTCCCGGCGTCCATTTGGTTAATGCGCTTCTCCTCAGCCCTGATACCGCGTCAAAACAGATGCTAAAAACCCCAAACGGCGCCCGCCAACCGCTGGCTTGCTTTTGCAGGTATGGCTAACATGCCCCGACCGCAAACGCGGCAAAATGTAATAAGACCAGAGGTGCGGCACGTGGACAGCGTCACGATCAAGGCGAAGGGCATATACGTGACGGTGGACCTTGCGGTCGGGCATCTGGCCGATATGGTGGTCGAGACCGGTGGCCGCACCCTGAGCCCCCTGCATCGCGCGCCATGGATCGACGAGCCGCAAGGCACCATTCCGGCCGATTTTCCGGCTGGCAGCGCCCGCCTCTCCGGTGATTTCCTGTGCGCGCCGTTTTCGCGCAGCGACGTCGAGGAGGCGCCGCTGCATGGCTGGCCGGCCAACAGCCGGTGGGATTTGATCGACACGTGGCAGCGCGACGGCGAATCCGGCGCGCTGTTCCGGCTCCAGCGCAAGGTGATGGGCGCGACGGTGGAAAAGCGGCTGACCCTGCGGGACGGCCACCCGTTTCTCTATCAGGAGCATGGCTTCATTGGCGGCTCCGGCGGCATTTCGGTCGCGCATCATGCGATGACGGTCATGGCGAAGGGCGGGCGGCTGGCATTCTCGCCGAAGCGGATTGCGGCGACGGGCAGTGACCCGCTGGAGCCGGACCCGACGCGCGGTCGCTTCCTGCTTGCCTATCCCGCACAGACACAGGACCTCACCCGCTTCCCCACGAACGACGGCGGCACGCTGGATTTGACGAAATACGCGATGGACCGGCGGCATGAGGATTTCGTTACGCTGGTCGAGGCCGAACATGAAGGGCCGGGCTGGACCGCCGTGGCGCGCGCTGCCGAAAAGGACCTCGTTCTGGTGCTGAAGAACCCGGCCGAGCTGCCGGTCACCATGCTGTGGATTTCCAATGGCGGCCGAGATTACGCGCCCTGGAACGGTCGCCACCGCGGCGTCATCGGCATCGAGGATGGCCGCGCGGCGGTCGGACACGCGGCGTCGCTGGGCGACAACTGGCTGAAGCGGCAAGGCATTCCGACTGCTTTCGAACTGGCTGATGGGCGTCGCGCCGCGTTCCGCCAGATCATCGGTTCGGCGTTGCAGGCCGACGGCAACCCGCCGAGGGACATCAGTGTCGATGGCGACAAGCTGGCAATTGAAATGGCGGATGGCAGCGCCAGCGAGCTGCCATTCGACGGTGCTTTCCTGAGAGAGTTCACGCCGCTTTGACGGTTTCTCGTGGCCGGCGGATTTGAAGTTTCGTCGATCTGCCGTCACAGTAGGAGCCGACCTGCAACGGCATGACTCATGATTCGAACCAGAAGACGGTAGAACCATGTCCGAGATCGCGCACATAGCAGCTTCCATTTTCAAGCGTGCCGGCAAGGCCGGCCGCTTCATCGTGGCCATCGCGGGGCCGCCGGGCGCGGGAAAATCAACCATTTCGGCCACTTTGCACGACGTGCTGCCGGAGGGTACGGCAGCCATCGTGCCGATGGACGGCTTCCATTTCGACGATGTCGTGCTTGAGCAACGCGGGCAAAGAGCGAGGAAGGGCGCGCCCGAAACGTTCGATTTCGCCGGCTTCGAGGTTCTGCTCAAGCGCATCCGCGCCGGCGAGCCTGACATTGCCGTCCCGGTCTTCGACCGCAGCATGGAGCTGTCGCGCGCCGCAGCGTCGGTCATTGCTGCCGACATAAAATTCATCCTCGTCGAAGGAAACTATCTGCTTTTGGATGAGGAGCCTTGGTCGCGCCTGGGTCCGATGTTCGATTTCACGATTTTCATCGATGTGCCGCGCGCCGAACTGGAGCGCAGGCTCCGCCAGCGCTGGCGTGATCACGGCCGGGCGGAAGAGGAAGCTCTTGCCTGGATCGCGTCGAACGACATGCCGAATATCGAACGTGTTTTGGCGCGCCGGCGACGCGCCGACCTTGTGTTGGATCATGAGCTTTAAGAGCGTGCAAACGGCTTCCGGAACCGTTGGGAAGCAAAGTCGTTTAAGGAGTTGACGGCAATTCCGCCGGCCAATGAGGGAAATGCAATGGCGACGACGAAAGCGAAGAAGCCGGCAACGGCTGGAAAGACTGTACAGGCAAAAGCACAGCAGGCCGC
The DNA here is from genome assembly GCF_031457045.1 of Mesorhizobium sp. BE184. Classification (NCBI taxonomy): domain Bacteria; kingdom Pseudomonadati; phylum Pseudomonadota; class Alphaproteobacteria; order Hyphomicrobiales; family Phyllobacteriaceae; genus Mesorhizobium; species Mesorhizobium sp. BE184. The sequence continues at coordinate 548,997 of NZ_JAVDVU010000002.1, read as the reverse complement.
CAAGGCGGGCGCCGGCAAGGCCGTGGCGGAACGCTCCAAGGATGCCAAGCCCGCATTCGGCAAAGCCGCCCCGAAGCGCGTGACGCCGACGGCAACGGCGGCTGCCTCTAAGACGGCTTCCGCTGCGAAGTCGTCCGTCAAGGCCGGCGCGGCGAAGGCAAGTTCCGCGGCAAAAAGCGCTGCGGCCCCGGCGGCGTCAACAAAGGCCACTGCCGCCAAGACGACGAAATCGAAGAAGAGCTCCGACGATTCGATCGTCTCGTCTCTGGCGCGGACCGTGAAAGCAACGGCCAATGTGGCGGTCGGAGCGGCGGTCGCCACAGCGAAGGGGGCGGCTTCCTTGGTCGGCGGCAAGAAGTCTTCTCAAAGCAAGACCGGTTCGAAAGCGAAATAGGCTTCGCTTAGTCAGGCAGAGGGAATGGCCAGGCCGCGCTGTACCGCCGGCCTCGCCAGCCCGCGCTCGAGCCATGCCGCCAGATTGGTGAACTCGTCGAAGCCGACGATCTCGCGCGCTTCATAGAAGCCGATGAGATTGCGGACCCAGCCGAGCATGGAAATGTCGGCGATGGTGTAGTCGTCGCCCATCAGCCAGGCGCGGCCTTCGAGACGCGTGTTCAGCACGCCGATGAGCCGGCGCGACTCGCTGCGATAGCGTTCCAGCGGCCGTTTGTCGGCGATCTCGCGGCCGGCGAATTTGTGGAAGAAGCCGAGCTGCCCGAACATCGGGCCGATCGCCGCCATCTGGAAAAACACCCATTGGATGGTCTGGTAGCGCTGGGCCGGATCGGCGGGCAGGAACTTGCCGGTCTTTTCGCCCAGATAAACCAGGATGGCGCCCGATTCGAACAGCGCCAGCGGCTGACCGCCGGGACCGGCCGGATCGATGATGGACGGTATCTTGCCGTTCGGGTTGAGCGACAGAAATTCCGCTCCCCAGGTCTCGTCCTTGCCGATGTTGATGTAGTGGGGTTCGTAAGGCAGGCCGGTCTCTTCCAGCATGATCGAGACTTTGACGCCGTTAGGCGTCGGCGCTGAATAGAGCTGCAGCCGGTCTGGGTGCTTCGCCGGCCAGCGCTTGGTGATCGGGAAAGCTGACAGGTCGGCCATTCGAGGTCCTCAGACGGACTTGAAGGCGAGCACCGCATTGGTGCCGCCGAAAGCAAAGGAATTGGAGATCGACACGCGCAGCGGCCGCTCGCGCGCGACGTTGGGCGTCACGTCCAGATCGCATTCCGGATCGGGTTCGCGGTAGTTGGCGGTCGGCGCCACCAGGCCTTCTTTCATGCCCATGATGCAGGCGATCATCTCCAGCGCGCCGGATGCGCCGAAACAATGCGCATGCATGGATTTGGTCGATGAGATGGAAAGCTTGCGCGCATGCTCGCCGAACACCCGCTTGATCGCGACAGTCTCGATCTGGTCGTTGGCCTTCGTTCCGGTGCCGTGGGCATTGACATAATCCACGTCTTCCGGGTTCAGACCGGCATCGGCAAGGCAGAGGCGCATCGCCGCCTCCGGTCCCTCGATCGTCGGTGCGACGATGTCGGAGGCATCCGCCGACATGCCGACGCCGGCGACTTCGCCGAGGATCGTGGCGCCGCGCGCGCTGGCGTGTTCATAGCTCTCAAGCACCGCCATCCCGGCGCCTTCGCCGATGACCAGGCCTTGGCGGTCGGCCGAAAATGGCCGGCAGGTATCAGGCGCAAGCACCCGAAGCGCTTCCCAGCCCTTGAGGATGGCCCATATCAGCGGCGCGTCCGTGCCGCCGGCCAACATGACATCGGCGCGGCCGAGACGAATCTGGTCCACCGCCGAAGCGATTGCATGATTAGCGGAAGCACAGGCGGAGGTGACGCCGAAGACTGGACCGCGAAGCCCGAGATTGATGCTGACCTGTCCGGAAGCGGCGCTCGGCATCACCTTCGGCACGGTGAAAATGCCGGCCCGGGTCCTGCCTTCAAGAAGGATGGCCCGGTAGTTCTCTTCGATCGCTTCCCAGCCGCAGACACCGACGCCGACCGACGCGCCGAAACGCGCCGCGTCTCCGTCCCTGGCGGACAGTCCGGAATGACGCATGGCTTCGCGAGCAGCGATGACGGCCAGCACGCTGAAGCGGTCCATCGTCACCATCTGCTTCCGGTCGATGCCGTGGTCGGGCATCGCCTTGATCTCTGCGCCGATCCGCACTTTCAGATCGTGCAGCTCGCTGTTGACGAGCGGGCCGATGGCCGAACGCCCGGCGCGCATCTCGCCCCAGATGCTCGCAACATCGTTGCCGAGGCCGCAGATGCCGCCCAAACCGGTGATGACGACTCGTTTGTGCATTGAGCGCTCTTGATCAGCCTTTTTTTGCGATCAGCACGCGAACGGCCTCAACCATATCGCCGACATTCTTGAGATTGCTCCAGGCATCGACGGTGTTCATCTCGATTTCGATGCCATACGCCTCTTCAAGGTCGAAAATGATTTCGGTGAGTTCAAGGGAATGGATGCCTAGCGCCGTCAATTCGGTCTTCGTGGTGATTTCGCCGCCATTGGTGTCGGCGTGAGCCTTGATCTTTTCGATGATGTCGGTTGCCAACTCGTCAGCCATCCGGTTCCTTCCCCAATATAAGCTTTCCGACGCTGCGGCGCTTTTTTGCCTCTTTAATTCAGCCATGCCGCGGAATCTGCCCCGCCCGGGCCTCAGGCAGCCTTAGAGGTCATCCTCTATAGAAACCGAAACCGAGGGTGGCAACAACGGATATCGACAAAGCTGCCGCAACCGGCAGCCGTGACCAATGGCAGGAACCTATGCAATGCTAAAACTCGATTGGATCGAGGAGAAGCCACCACCCACCATCGAAAGTTATTTTTAGGGAAAGGATAATGGCGAGAGCGGGCGCTTCGACCTTTAACCGGCCTATTTGGCTGGTTTGGCTGCCGCGTAGACTGTGACGTTCCTTGGGCCGTCGAACGAAACCGCCAAGACATCCTGCGTCAGTACGCGACGCGAATCGATCGCATGGAAAAGCAAGGCGTTGGCTTCGATTTCCTGGCGCAACTCGGCGACGTCGCCCTCATGCTCCTTGACCTTTGTCTGAATGGAAGGCGGCGGGCCGCCTTCGCTGCGCGCCGCATCCGTCAGGAAAACGATATCGATCTTGTCTACCATCGAGGTCTTGCGCACCTCTCCGATCGTTTCCCGGGTCCGCTCGATCGCGGCGATGACGTTTTTCTCATCGGCAATCGCCGGCTTTTCTTCCTGGGTGACCTCGGATCCGACGATTTTATCGATCGACTGGGTTGACTCCAGTCCCTCCGCATTCAGGGCGCCACCTGGCAACGCGGCCGCGAGCAGGGCGCCTATTGCAGCCGGATAAAGCCATTTCACGTTCAAATCGTCGATGGTCATGGCGTATTCCTGCCTCTAGTCGATCCATATATCAATGCGAAACGTAACCGATTTGCAGAAGGTTCCTGATGGCGCGACGGACCGCGAGGCATAGGCCCGCCGCGCGGCAGGGTCAGCCTGCCTTCTTGGTGATCAGGGTCAAGGCCCGTCGCTGCCCATGCTGGCCGCGACGATCTGGGCTGACGTCATGCCTTTTGCTTCCAGTGCCGACTTGATCTGCGGCACACCGTCGATCGACGCGCGTAGCCGTTTGAGCTCGGCGTCACTGCTCTTGGCGACGAACGCGTTCACTTGGTCCTTGGTGGCCGCGGGCAGTTGTTCGATATCGATGATCTCCACGCTCTTGATGGCCGGCTGGACCGAAGGCGCCGCTGGTGCAGTCGGGGCTGGACTCGGCGCGGCGGGAGCGGGCTGCTGCTGCGCGCTGGCGGCAGAAGCCATCATCATCGCGGCGCCGGCGATGAGCATCGTCACTTTACGCATGGATTTCCCTTCCTTCGAGTTGGATCGTCGGTGACGCGCGCAGTGCACACGGCAAATGGGATCAGAAGCTGCCGTTCATCGGGTTATTGCGTGACCATAGGATGGCCGCAATGTGAACCCGAGGGAGGGACGCTGATTCCGGTAGCGGTGGCGTAGAAACATTTTCCGGTCTAGAAAGCCGGACGTAGCATGGGAGCGGCAATTGCAGAGCGGAATGTGAACTGATGGATCAGCAGGTCGCCACCGTCCACGACATCTTTCCCCATATACGCATCGTCATGGGCATGGTGATCGGGCTTGGGGTCACCCGTCTTCTGTCCGGTGTCGCCCGCATCGTCCAGCATCCCAAGCAGTATCGGCTTTATCCTGTGCATCTCGCCTGGGTAGCGTCGGTACTGCTGATGCTCGTACATTTCTGGTGGTGGGAGTTCGGCCTCTACCAGATCGAGAACTGGACATTCGGAAAATATCTGTTCCTCATCATCTACGCCGTCGCGCTCTTCCTGCTCTGTGCCCTGCTTTTCCCGGACTCAATGCAGGACTACCGCAGTTATGAAGACTATTTCTATTCGCGCCGGGCCTGGTTCTTCGGCCTGCTGGCGACGACCTATCTTCTCGATGTGATCGATACTCTGTTGAAGGGCGAGGCGCATTTCGCACATTTCGGCAGCGAATATCTTTTCCGAACGCCGGTATTCGTTGCGCTCTGCATCGCCGCCATCCTCATGCGGAACCGGTATTTCCACATGGTCTTCGTCGCCTTGGCCCTGATTTATCAAGTGTCGTTCATCCTGCGGCTCTTCGACACCATCGCATGAGGACGATTGGGCCGGCGTTGTGGATGGGTTAGGCTGATGCGCCGCTTCCAGGGATTGTCTGCATGAAATTCAGCATCAACACCGACTTCACCAAGCTCCCACGCGCCCTATCGGTTCTGCGCGCCGGTACAGGCGCCGCCGAGCCATTCGACGCCGTCATGCTTGCGCATGACGAGCGCCATCTGCGACGCCGAGTGGTCGAACTTGTCCGTGGCGAACGCATCCTGGTCGACTTGCTCGAGCAAATAACGTTGGCAGATCACGACCGCCTTGTGCTTGAGGATGGAAGACAGGTCGAGATACTAGCTGTGGACGAGGAGGTCTATGAAATCCGCGCCCGCGATGCCGTGCATCTAGCCGAACTCGCCTGGCATCTCGGCGGCCGGCATCTCGCCATCGCCATCGAGGCGAGCCGCATCCTCATCCTGCGCGATCATGTCGATAAGGCTATGCTTGAAGAACTCGGCGTACAGGTCACAGAAATTTCCGCTCCGTTCGAACCGCTGCGTGCCGCCTCTTCAGGCGGGCACGCCCACGATCATCATCATGAGCATCAAGGCCATGGTCAGCCGGACCGGTTCGGCCGTCTCCCCGGCGACCCTCACTATGGACACAACCATGCATGAGGCGGAAAGGTTTGCGTCGACGCGGCGCTTGACGCTTGGGGGCGAGACGTGGCCTGAAACCTCGCATCTGTGGCTCGTCCAGCCATGATCATTCTTGCCTTCGCGCTTTCCGGAGTGCTGCTTCTGATCACCGCCGCGCATGTCTACTGGGGCATAGGCGGCATCCTGCCGGGTAAGGACCAGCAATCCTGCGCTCATGCGGTTGTCGGGTTCAAGGGGGTCGATGAGATGCCGCCGCCCCTATCGTGCTTCGCCGTCGCCGGATGCCTTGGATTGGTCACACTGTGGCCGATGGCGCTTGAAGGCATCTTCGCCTCGCCTTTCCCACAGGCTGGGCTGGCGGCAACGGCGTTGATGATCGCGTTGGTCTTTCTCGGCCGGGGCATAGCCGGCTTCACCCCTGCCTGGCGCAGATTGGCTCCGGAGCAGCCCTTCGCGCGGCTGGATGTGCGTTATTATACGCCGCTCTGTCTGTTGATCGGCGTGGGGTTCGGTGTCCTGGCGCTGTCGAACTTCGCCGCATGACGCTGCGCTGCTGTTCGCAGGATTTCGAGTATAGCGGAGAAATCCGGTCCCGACCGATGTGTCAAAGACCGAGTTCGACCCTCAACGCTTCGGGTGTTTCGATGTAAACGGCGCCCGCCGGCCCCTGCATTGGTCTTTCCGGCCAGAAGATGGTTTTCATGCCAGCTGCAAGGCCGGACGTCGCCCCCGTTACGCTGTCATCGATGGCAACCGCATCGGCGGGATCGACGCCGGCCAGCCACGCCGCGCGCAGGAACGGTTCAGGATGCGGCTTGCCTTCGCGCACGTCATTGCGGCTGACCGTGCGCAGGCCCGCGAGGGCGAGACCCACCATGCGCAGATTGGCGTCGACGATCAGGCGGTCTGAATTGGAAACGACGGCTTGTGGCACGCCGCGCTCATGCAGCGCGAGGAAGATCTCGATTGCTCCCGGGCGCGGCTGCAACGTGCCGACATGGTCAAGGTAATAGTCGTATTTGCGAGCGATCCATTGATCAAAGGGCAGCTTGAGCCCGAATTCGTCCCGCATCATCGCATAGACATGCTGGGCGCTTTGCCCCAGCACGCGCTCGTGAAGGTCGGCGGGCGGGGATAGTCCAAGGCTGCGCATGGCGGCAACGAGCGCCGCGTCATGCAGCGGCTCGCTGTCGACCAGCGTTCCGTCCATGTCCCAGAAAACGGCTTTCGGCGTCATGTGTGCATCCTTTCAGGGGCGTCTCTTAGAGTGTTTGCCGGGCAAGCGAAACGTTTTCTCCAAATCCGGGGCGGATGTGCATCATGCTGTTCGGGCCGCTCCGGGCAATTGACGCTTTAATACGACAATTGCGCGAAGAGGGAATCCCTGTAATGTGCGCCCGAGGAGCATTCATATGAACGCCAGGCAGGATGCTGGTACGACCAGGCTGGACGATGCGGCGCGCGCTGGCTGGCTGTATTACGTTGCTGGCAACACGCAGGATCAGATTGCCGGAAAGCTTGGCATCTCACGCCAGACCGCCCAACGGCTTGTTTCGCTTGCCGTCACCGAAGGGCTCATCAAGGTTCGCGTCGACCATCCCATCGCCAACTGTCTGGATCTTGCCGCGCGGCTGCGCGAGCGCTTCGCTCTTGATCTGGTCGAGGTGGTGCCGAGCGATCCCGATTCCTCTTCCACCACGATAGGCATTGCCGAAGCCGCCGCTGCCGAGATCGAACGCCGACTTCGTTCGGTGGAGCCTATCGTCATGGCGATCGGCACGGGCCGGACGCTCAAGGCGGCGATTGAACAGCTGCCGCCGATGGAATGTTCCCAGCACAAGGTTGTATCCTTGACCGGCAACATTTCCCCGGACGGTTCGGCTGCTTTCTACAACGTCATTTTCACCATGGCTGACCGCATAAAGGCCCGGTCTTTTCCCATGCCGCTGCCTGTCATCGCCTCCTCGCCGGAGGAACGGGAGATGCTTTTGAGCCAGCCGATGATCCAGCCCACGCTGGCGCTCGCCGCCCAGGCTGACGTGACATTCGTCGGCATCGGCGATCTGGGGCCAAGGGCGCCGCTCTATCAGGACGGCTTCATCTCGGATGCCGAACTGAAGGCTTTGCAAAAGGCCGGCGGCGTTGCTGAGATCGTCGGCTGGGTTTTCGACAGGGAAGGCCGGCTCATCGACGGCATCACCAACGACCGTGTTTCCTCGGCGCCGCTGCCGTCGCGCGAAAGGTCTCTGGTGGTGGCCCTCGCCATGGGCGAACTGAAACTGCCTGGCATATTGGCGGCGGTGAACCGGCGTCTTGTCAACGGGCTGATCACCGACGAGCGTACCGCCGTCGCGCTTCTGGCGGGCTGATACAGTAATTTTTCACGACTTCATCTGTCGCGCTTGCACGGCTGTGAGGCCGCGGCCTACCGGCCCGCTTGACGGCCGGCCCTCCCGTGCTGCGCTGCAGCAACGATTGCGGCTTGACATAATTCAGACTTAGTGAGTAATTGCTCAACACCAAAGCAAATGCTCACTTTGGTTTTTGGGAGGATTTTGATGAAACTTTATACGCTCATTCTGGGCCTTTGCTCCGCGAGCGCGCTCGCTGTTGCCGCGCACGCCGAATCCATCACCATCGCCACGGTCAACAATGGCGACATGGTCCGCATGCAGAAGCTGACCGACGACTTCACGTCCAAGAACCCCGACATTCAGCTCAACTGGGTCACGCTGGAGGAAAACGTCCTGCGCGAACGCGTCACCACCGACATAGCCACCAAAGGCGGCCAATATGATGTGATGACCATCGGCACCTACGAGGTTCCGATCTGGGCCAAGCAGAACTGGCTGTTGCCGCTCGACAATCTCGGCGCCGACTATGACGCGTCCGACATTATTCCCGCCATCGCCGGCGGCCTTTCGGTGGATGGCAAGCTCTATGCCGCGCCTTTCTATGGCGAATCCTCGTTCGTCATGTACCGCAAGGATTTGATGGAGAAGGCCGGGCTGCAAATGCCCGATGCGCCGACCTGGGAATTCATCAGGCAGGCAGCCGACAAGATGACCGACCGCGCCAACGGCGTGAACGGCGTCTGCCTGCGCGGCAAGGCCGGCTGGGGTGAGAACATGGCCTTCCTGACGGCGATGTCGAACTCTTACGGCGCGCGCTGGTTCGACGAGAAGTGGGTGCCGCAGTTCGATCAGCCGGAATGGAAGAACACGCTTCAGTCTTACGTCGACCTCATGAAGGCCGACGGTCCGGAGGGCGCTTCCTCCAACGGCTTCAACGAAAACCTGGCTTTGTTCCAGCAGGGCAAATGCGGCATGTGGATAGACGCCACCGTCGCCGCCTCCTTCGTCTCCGATCCGAAGAACTCGACCGTCGCCGACAAGGTCGGCTATGCGCTCGCCCCCGACAACGGGCTTGGCAAGCGTGGCAACTGGCTGTGGGCATGGTCGTTGGCCGTCCCAGCCGGTACGCAAAAGGCCGAAGCTGCCCAGAAGTTTGTCTCCTGGGCGACCAGCAAGGCCTATCTCGAGCTGGTTGCTTCCAAGGAAGGCTGGGCCAACGTTCCGCCCGGAACGCGCAGCTCCCTCTACAACAATCCCGAGTACCAGAAGGCCGCGCCGTTCGCCAAGATGACCCTGGACTCCATCAATGCCGCCGATCCGACCAAACCGACTGTCAAGCCGGTGCCCTATGTCGGTGTCCAGTTCGTCGCCATTCCTGAATTCCAGGGCCTGGGCACGACCGTCGGTCAGCTCTTCTCGGCTGCCCTTGCCGGTCAGATGAGCGTCGACGACGCCCTCAAGCAGGCGCAGGATGCCGCCACCAGCACGATGAAGGAAGGTGGCTACATACAGTAAAGGCAACCTCCCGGTGCCTTGGCCGTCCGGGTCCCAGTCCGGACGGCCAGCTCTTCACAACTGTTGAAAACCGAATCCGTCAAACTGAGGGTGACCACCATGGCTACTCGACAGACAAGTTCGCTCGCGCGCCTCATGATGGCGCCGTCCGTGGTGCTGCTTCTGATCTGGATGGCCGTGCCGCTGGCCATGACCCTGTGGTTCTCCTTCCAGCAGTACAATCCGCTGAACCCCATCCGCGACGGATTCATCGGTCTCTCCAACTATGCCCTGTTCTACAACAATCCGGCTTTCATCGCCGCCATCCTCAACACCCTCATCCTGGTTGGAAGCGTGCTGTTGATCACCATCATCGGCGGCATCCTGCTGGCGCTTCTGCTCGACCAGCCGATGTGGGGTCAGGGCATCGTCCGCATCCTGGTGATCTCGCCCTTCTTCGTCATGCCGCCGGTCGCCGCGCTGGTGTGGAAGAACATGATCATGCATCCCAGCTACGGTGTCTTTGCCGACATCGCCCGCTTCTTCGGCGCGCAGCCGATCGACTGGTTTGCCAGCTATCCATTGTTTTCCATCATCCTGATTGTCGCCTGGCAATGGCTGCCTTTCGCGACGTTGATCCTGCTCACTTCGCTGCAGTCGCTCGACGGCGAACAGAAGGAAGCGGCGGAAATGGACGGCGCCGGCTTCCTCAGCCGCTTCTGGTATCTGACGCTGCCGCACCTCGCGCGCGCCATTACCGTCGTCGTGCTGATCCAGACCATCTTCCTGCTTGGTGTATATGCCGAAATCCTGGTCACCACCAATGGCGGACCGGGCTACGCCTCCACCAACCTGCCTTTCCTGGTCTACCAGAAGGCGCTGCTCGAATTCAAAATCGGCCAGGCGTCCGCCGGCGGCATCATTGCCGTGATCCTCGCCAACATCATCGCCTTCTTCGCCATGCGCGCGGTCGGCAAGAACCTCGACAAATAGGAGGTCGATCATGGCACGCACTGTCACCAACCGGCACAAGACGATCGCTACCGCTGCGGCCTGGATCGTGGCGCTGTTGATCTTCTTTCCGATCCTCTACACCATCATCACCTCGTTCAAATCCGAGCAGGAGGCGATCCAGGGCTTCAACCTCATTCCTTCGGGCACGTTCGAAAGCTATTCCGCGGTTGAGGACCAGAGCGGCTATTTCAAGTTCTTCCTGAACTCGGTGATCCTCTCCGTCGGCTCGACCATACTGGCGTTGATCGTCGCCGTGCCGGCGGCCTGGTCGATGGCGTTTTCGCCGACAAAGCGCACCAAGGACATCCTGATGTGGATGCTGTCCACCAAGATGATGCCGGCGGTCGCGGTGCTCTTTCCGATCTACCTGATCTTCCGCGACTTCGGTCTGCTCGACAGCCGCGTCGGCATGACCGTGATGCTGATGCTGATCAACCTGCCGATCGTCGTCTGGATGCTCTACACCTATTTCCGCGAGATCCCCGGCGAGATCCTGGAAGCTGCGCGCATGGACGGAGCGTCGCTGTGGGGCGAGATCGTCTATGTGCTGACGCCCATGGCCGTGCCGGGCATCGCATCCACAATGTTGCTCAACATCATCCTGGCCTGGAACGAAGCCTTCTGGACCATCCGGCTGACCACCACGAACGCTGCGCCGCTGACCGCCTTCATCAGTTCGTTCTCCAGTCCGCAGGGTTTGTTCTGGGCGAAGCTTTCGGCGGCCTCGACGCTGGCGATCGCGCCGATCCTGATCATGGGCTGGTTCAGCCAGAAACAGCTCGTGCGCGGCCTCACCTTCGGGGCGGTCAAATAAAGACGAATTGAACCGGCGTTGCGGGACGCAACGCTGCTTTTGGAGGAAGCGATGGGCAATATCGTTCTGAGAAACGTAACGAAGTCGTTCGGGTCGACGACGATCATACCGAACATCGACCTCGACATCGCCGACGGCGAGTTCGTGGTGTTCGTGGGACCCTCGGGCTGCGGCAAGTCGACCCTGCTCAGGCTGATCGCCGGGCTCGAGGACACCACGGCCGGCTCGATCATCATCGACGGCCGCGATGTCACCGACGAGGCGCCGGCCAAGCGCAAGCTCGCCATGGTCTTCCAGTCCTACGCGCTCTATCCGCACATGACGGTGGCCAAAAACATCGGCTTCCCGCTCAAGATGGCCGGCGAGAAGCCGGAAGTGATCGAAAAGAAGGTGGCCGACGCCGCCCGCGTCCTCAACCTCACCAACTATCTCGAACGTCGCCCCGGCCAGCTTTCCGGCGGCCAGCGCCAGCGCGTCGCCATCGGCCGCGCCATCGTGCGCCAGCCCTCCGCCTTCCTGTTCGACGAGCCGCTGTCGAATCTCGACGCGGCGCTGCGCGGTACCATGCGCCTTGAGATCTCCGAACTGCACCATCAGCTGAAGACGACGATGATCTACGTCACCCACGACCAGGTCGAGGCGATGACCATGGCCGACAAGATCGTCGTCCTCAACGCCGGCAACATCGAGCAGGTCGGCTCGCCGATGGAGCTCTACAAGACGCCGAAGAACCTGTTCGTCGCCGGTTTCATCGGCTCGCCCAGGATGAACCTCGTCGATGGCGCCGCCGCGGCCAAGTACAAGGCCGACAAGATCGGCGTGCGCCCCGAACATGTCGCCATTTCGACCAAACCCGGCGCCGCTGGCGCCTGGAAGGGCACGGTGGGCGTCGCCGAGCATCTCGGCTCCGACACGTTCGTGCATGTCCACACCGAGGGCCAGGGCACCATCAATGTGCGCACCGATGGCGATCTCGCCGTCCACCATGGCGATACCGTCTACCTCACCCCCGACGAAACCCGCATCCACCGCTTCGGCAAGGATGGCCTGGCGATGTGAGTCGACAGACGCGTGGGTCAGGAAGGTTCACTTGCGTTGGAAGGCATGACAATGCGGCTCGCCGGCAAATCGGCTATCATCACCGGCTCGGCGCGCGGTATAGGCAAGGCTTTCGCCAAGGCCTATCTGCTTGAAGGCGCTACCGTCGCCATAGCCGACATCAATCTGGAGGCCGCCGAGGCGACGGCCACCGAACTCGGCGACAAGGCCTATGCGGTACGGCTCGACGTCACCGACGGCGCTTCGATAGAGGCAGCGGTGAAGGCCGTCGAGCGCAAGGCCGGCGGTATCGATATCCTCATCAACAACGCCGCCTTGTTCGATCTCGCGCCGATCGTCGAAATCGAACGGGCCAGCTATGACCGGCTGTTTGCTGTCAATGTCGCGGGCACCCTGTTCATGATGCAGGCGGCGGCTCGCTCGATGATCGCCCGGGGCAAGGGCGGCAAGATCATCAACATGGCGAGCCAGGCCGGCCGCAGGGGCGAGGGCCTGGTAGCGGTTTACTGCGCTACCAAGGCGGCGGTGATTTCGCTGACTCAATCGGCCGGCCTCGACCTGATCAAGCACCGCATCAACGTCAACGCGATCGCACCCGGCGTCGTCGACGGCGAGCACTGGGATTATGTCGATGCGCTGTTCGCCAGGCATGAGAACAGGCCGCGCGGCGAAAAGAAGAAGATCGTCGGCGCCAGCGTTCCCTATGGCCGCATGGGCAGGGCCGAGGATCTGACCGGCATGGCCGTCTTCCTCGTCAGCGACGACGCCGAATACATCGTCGCCCAAACCTACAATGTCGATGGCGGCCAGTGGATGAGCTGACCATGTCCGGCGCCTTGCCGGCGGGAGAATGGAAATGACCACGAAGCTTTCGGCTGCAACATTAAAAAAACTGCCCGCCAAGGTGGCCAAGCCAAAATATGACCGTCGCGAATTGAAGGCCGGTATCCTGCATTTCGGTGTCGGCAATTTCCACCGCGCGCACCAGGCCGTCTATCTGGACGATCTGTTCAATGCCGGTCTGGGTTGGGATTGGGCGCTGGTCGGCGCCGGCGTGTTCGACGGCGAGAAGACCGGGCGCGCCAAGCTCCAGCAGCAGGACTGGCTGACCACGGTGGTGGAGCAGGATCAGGCTCACAAGAACGCACGCGTCACCGGCGTCATGATCGATTTCCTGATGCCCGGCGATTCCGCTGCGATCGTTGAACGACTGGCCGATCCGGCTATCAGGATCGTCTCGCTCACCATCACGGAGGGCGGCTACTTCATTGATCCCGCATCCGGTATCTTCAATCCCGCTCATCCGGAAATCGCTGCGGACGCCGGCAACCTATCCGCGCCGAAGACCGTGTTCGGCATGATTCTGGCCGGCATCGTCCGCCGGCGGGAAGACGGCATCGTTCCGTTCACCGTCATGTCCTGCGACAACATTCCTCACAACGGTCATGTCACCTCCGACGCGGTCGTAGGCCTGGCGCGACTCGTGGACGAGGACCTGGCCGAATGGATCGCCGACAACGTCGCCTTTCCCAACGGCATGGTCGACCGCATCACGCCGGCGACCTCGGAGCGTGAACGCGCTCTGCTGGCGCAGGATTTCGGCGTCGAAGACAATTGGCCGGTCTTTTGCGAGCCCTTCCGCCAATGGGTGCTTGAAGACCGCTTCACCAACGGCCGCCCGCCGTTGGAGAAGGTTGGCGTCCAGTTCGTCAAGGATGTCGCGCCCTACGAACTGATGAAAATCCGCATCCTCAATGGCGGCCACGCGACCATCGCTTACCCGGCGGGATTGATGGATATCCATTTCGTCCATGAGGCGATGCAGGAGCCGCTGGTTCGCGGCTTTCTGGCAAAACTGGAGCGAGAAGAGATCATCCCGACCGTACCGCCGGTTCCCGACACCAGCCTCGACGACTACTACAAGCTGATCGACAAGCGCTTCGCCAACCCGAAGATTGGCGACACGGTCAGGCGCCTGTGCCTCGATGGCTCCAACCGTCAGCCCAAGTTCATCATCCCCACCATCGCCGATCGTCTGAAAGCCGGGCAGGGCACGGCAGGGCTTGCGCTGGCCTCCGCCTTGTGGTGCCGCTATTGCTACGGCACCACAGATTCCGGCACCATAATCGAGCCCAACGATCCGAATTGGGACCGAATGCAGGAAACGGCGAAGGCGGCCAAGGACAATCCCGCCGCCTGGCTTGCGATGGAAGACATCTATGGAAAGGTTGGCCGCTCCGAAGCCTTTGCTGCCGATTTCGCCGCTGCCCTGCGGGCGCTGTGGCAGAACGGAACGCGCGAAACGCTGTCTGCCTATCTTGGCGGAAAGGCCTGAGCGACCTGCGTGAAGCCTGAACTCGTCATTTTCGATTGCGACGGCGTGTTGGTGGATAGTGAGGGGCTGTCCATGGCCGCGCTGCTCGACATGGTGGCTCAGGCTGGCGGCGCGATCGGCGAGGAGGTCGCTTATGAGCGGTTCCTCGGCCGCAGCATGGCTTCGGTCCGCGAAATACTGATGCAGGAATTCCGGCTCGCTATCACCGAGACTCACCTCTCCGCAATGCGCGTCGATCTGATGCGCAAATTCCGCGAGGAACTGAAGCCCATTGCGGGCGTCGCAGAATTGTTGGCCGGGATCCCGATCGCATTCTGTGTTGCATCTTCAGGTACCCTCGATCGCATCCGCTATTCGCTGGAAGTGACGGGGCTGCTCGGACTGCTGGAGCCGCACCTCTTCAGCGCGACGATGGTGGCGCGCGGCAAGCCGGCGCCCGACCTCTTTCTGCATGCGGCAGCCTCTATGGAAAAATCGCCCGCCGCATGTCTTGTGATCGAGGACAGTCCCGCCGGCGTCCAGGCTGCCCAGTCCGCCGGCATGCGGGTCGCAGCCTTCGTCGGCGGTTCGCACGCGGCTGGCCCCGGCCTCAAAGCGCGGCTTGCGTCGATGCATCCTGACTTTATATTCGCCGATATGCTGAAACTGCCCGGACTGATCGCGCAAATGGGAGAGGAAGTAGAAACCTCTTGAAGAACAGCTTTGTCTGCGCGGTCGATGTCGGCACCAGCAGCGCCCGTGCAGGCATACTGGACGAGCGCGGCAGGCTGCTCGGCCGGGCGGAAAAGCCGATCCTCATGCACCGGCCGAAAGCCGATCATGCCGAACACGATTCGGAAGACATCTGGTCGGCTGTCTGTGGCGCGGTGCGGCTCGCCCGCGAAAAAGCTGGCGTCGCCGCTGAAGACATCGTCGGCATCTCCTTCGACGCCACCTGCTCACTCGTGGTGCGCGACCGCCAGGGCGATCAACTCAGTATCTCGACAGCGGGTCAGCAGCGCTGGGACACGATCGTCTGGCTCGACCACAGGGCCATTCGTGAAGCCGACGAATGCACCGCAAGCGGGCATCGCGTGCTCGACTACATCGGGGGCGTCATGTCGCCCGAAATGGTCACGCCGAAACTGATGTGGCTGAAACGGCACCTGCCGGAAACCTGGTCGGAGGCAGGATATCTGTTCGACCTGACCGATTTTCTCACCTGGCGGGCTTCAGGGTCGCTCGCCCGGTCGCAATGCACGCTGGCGGCCAAATGGACCTATCTTGCCCATGAGAAAGAGGGTTGGCAGCGCGATTTCTTCGCCGGAATTGGCATTGGTGACCTCTTCGACCATGGCAACTTGCCGGAGAGGGCCTCGCCCGTCGGTGCAAATATCGGCAATCTCACACCTGAGGCCGCCAGGGCGCTGGGCTTGACCACACACTGCCTGGTCGGGGCAGGCGTCATCGATGCATATGCCGGCGCGCTTGGTGTCCTTGGCGGGTTTGCCGGCGACATCGACAATATCGGCCGGCATCTGGCGCTGATTGCCGGCACATCTTCCTGCGTCATGGCCATGTCTGCCGACCCGCAGCCCTTTGCCGGCGTATGGGGGCCTTACTACGAGGCAGCGCTCCCCGGATGCTGGTTGTCCGAGGGTGGCCAGTCCGCCACCGGCGCGCTGCTCGACCACGTCATCCGCTGGCACGGCGCCGGCGGCGAGCCGAACGCGGCCATGCACGCGCGCATCGCCGATCGGATCGGCGAACTTCGATCCATCGAGGGCGAAGACCTTGCAAGTCGCCTCCACGTCCTGCCCGATTTTCACGGCAGTCGCTCGCCGCTCGCCGACCCGCATGCGGTCGGCGTCATCAGCGGCCTGACGCTCGATTCGTCCTTCGACAGTCTTTGCAAGCTTTACTGGCGCACCGCCATTGCCATCGCGCTTGGCGTGCGCCACATCCTCGATGCGCTGAATGAAAACGGCTACGTCATCGATACCCTGCATGTAACCGGCGGCCACACCAAGAACCCGCTGCTGATGGAGCTTTATGCCGACGCCACCGGCTGCTCCGTCGTTGAGCCGCTCGCAGACGAGGCCGTGCTGCTGGGCGCCGGAATGATCGCCGCCACCGCTGCCGGGCTCTACCCCAATCTCACCGCAGCCTGCATCGCCATGCAGCAGGGCAGCCGGAAGCGCGCTTCCAATCCCACCGCCCGCGGCCGTTTCGACCGGGATTATCGCGTGTTTCTGGAAATGCACCGCCAGAGGCAGGCGCTCGACGCCATTATCTGATAGCGGCTCCTTGGACCGGCCTTCGCGCGCTCTGGCTCAATCTCTTCCTCATCACGCATCTTGTTTTCGGCGGTTCCTTCGTTCAAAAACGGCTCACATCCGGCATTTTTCATGCCGCCTGGAAATGCGGCTTCCGGTCGAGACCGACGTGCCGCAACCTGAAAGAATGGAACATGTCTGCCATCGAAGCCTGCGCCAAAGCGCCGGAAAGTCTCTGGCGCTCCGAAGCAAAGGCGATGCTATCCCTCGCCTGGCCCATGGTGCTGACCAATCTCGGCCAGACGGCGATGACGGCCACCGACGTGATGATGATGGGCCGGCTGGGACCGAACGCGCTCGCCGCGGGCGCACTCGGCGCCAACCTCTACTTCATGGTGCTGATCTTCGGCATGGGGCTCGTGCTGGCCACCGCGCCGATGGTGGCGACCGAACTCGGCCGCTTCCGCCATTCTGTCCGTGACGTGCGCCGTACGGTGCGGCAGGGCCTGTGGCTTGGTGTCTTCATCACCATTCCGATCTGGATATTCCTGTGGAACGGCGAACGCATTCTGCTTGCTATGGGACAGGAGCCCGATCTCGCCCGCGAGGCGGGCATCTACCTGCGCTGGATGCAATGGTCGGTGCTCACCTTCTATGGCTACATCATTCTGCGCTCCTTCATCTCGGCGCTGGAGCGGCCGGGCTGGGCGCTGGCCATCATCTTTGCGGCGGTCGGTCTGAACGCAGCCATCAACTGGGTTTTCATGTTCGGCAATCTCGGCGCGCCCCGCATGGGCGTGGCCGGCGCCGGCCTGGGCACGACGCTGTCGTCGCTGTTTTCTTTCGTTGGCCTGGTCGTGGTGGTGCTGCTTGATCGGCGGTTCCGGCGCTACCATCTTTTCGGCCGGTTCTGGCGTTCCGATTGGCCTCGTTTCTGGTCCTTGCTGCGCCTCGGCCTGCCCATTGGCGGCATCCTCGCCTTCGAAGTCACGATCTTCAACGCGGCGGCCTTTCTCATGGGCCTGATCGGCGCGGATTCGCTGGCCGCCCACGCCATCGCCCTGCAGATCGCCTCGATCACCTTCATGGTGCCCCTGGGCTTGAACCAGGCTGCCACCGTGCGGGTGGGTCTTGCCCATGGCGCACGCAACGTCGACGGCGTCAGCCGCGCCGGCTGGACCGCTTACATTTTGGGCGTTTCCTTCATGGCGTTGATGGCTATGACGATGATCTTGTTGCCGCGCCTTCTCATCAGCGCCTTTATCGATATCGACGATCCGGACAACCAGCACGTCGTAACGCTGGCCGTATCGTTCCTTGCCTTCGCGGCGCTGTTCCAGATATTTGATGGTGCCCAGGCGGTCGCGTCCGGAATGCTGCGCGGATTGCACGACACCACCGTGCCGATGATCTACGCCGCGCTCGGTTACTGGGGTGTCGGCCTGCCGCTCGGTATAGTGCTGGCCTTCCATTTCGGCTTCGCCGGCAGCGGCATCTGGATTGGGCTTACGGCCGGGCTTGCGGTTGTTGCAGCGTTGCTTCTTGTCCGTTGGCTGGGGCGAGACCGACTGTCGCCTTTCGTCGCAATCGGGCCCTGATCGTCGGACCGCCAGCGCTGCGGCTTTCGGTGTGACGGCCTGGTATTTTCTTTGCGCAAGCGCCCTGGGATAGGCAGCGCGTTTTCCAAATCAGTGCTATGAGGCAGTCGCGTAGGCGAATGCCAGCCGGAGGGTCGGATGCCAAAAACTGATATTGCGCGCAGGGTGTACAATCACACCTGGAAGCTCGATCCGATCGTGCGCAGCCTGCTCGATACCGACTTCTACAAACTGCTGATGCTGCAGATGATCTGGGGCATGTACCCCAAGGTCGACACCACCTTTTCCCTCATCAACCGCACCACCTCCGTTAGATTGGCGGACGAGATCGATGAGGGTGAACTGCGCGATCAGCTGGACCATGCCCGCACCCTGCGCTTCAGCAAGAAGGAGATGATCTGGCTGGGCGGCAACAATTTCTACGGCCGCAAGCAGATATTCGAGCCCGAATTCCTCGCCTGGCTGGAGGGCTTCCGGCTGCCGGAATATGAGCTGCGCAAGAAGGACGGCCAGTTCGAACTCACCTTCTCCGGTCCGTGGATGTATACCACGCTATGGGAAATCCCCGCGCTCGCCATTATCAACGAGCTGCGCTCCCGCTCCGCCATGAAGGCTTTCGGGCCTTTCGCGCTGGACGTGCTCTACGCCCGCGCCAAGGCCAAGATGTGGGCGAAGACCGAGCGCCTGAAGCGCCTGCCGGACATAAAGATTTCCGACTTCGGCACGCGCCGCCGCCATTCCTTTCTGTGGCAGCGCTGGTGCGTGGAGGCGTTGAAGGAAGGTATCGGCGAGGCATTCACAGGCACGTCGAACGTGCTGCTCGCCATGGACAACGATCTGGAAGCGCTCGGCACCAATGCGCACGAACTGCCCATGGTCTTCGCCGCGCTGGCAGAATCCGAGAAGGAGCTGAAGCAGTCGCCCTACCGCGTTCTGCAGGACTGGCAGCGCTACTATGGCGGCAATCTCCTGATCGTGCTGCCGGATGCCTTCGGCACGTCAGCCTTCCTGCGTGACGCACCGGACTGGGTCGCCGACTGGACCGGCTTCAGGCCGGACAGCGCGCCGCCGATCGAAGGCGGCGAGAAGATCATCACCTGGTGGCGCGAGCGGGGCCATGATCCGAAACAGAAGCTGCTCATCTTCTCCGACGGTCTCGAGGTCGAGACGATCGAGGAAACCTACAGGCACTTCCAGGGCAAGGTGCGCATGGCTTTCGGCTGGGGCACCAATTTGACCAATGATTTCGAGGACTGCGCGCCGACGCCGACTGACAGGCTCAACGCCATATCGCTGGTCTGCAAGGTCACCGAGGCCAATGGCCGTCCGGCCGTCAAGCTTTCGGACAATCCCGAAAAGGCCACCGGCGACAAGGACGAGATCGCGCGATATTTGCGGGTTTTCGGCGAGAAGGACCGGGTGAAGCAGCTGGTCAAGGTGTGATGCCTGTAGTTGGCGGGCCACAATGACCGTCACATCCTGCGGAGGATTGGCTCACATCCGGGTGCCAATCCTCTGTGCGCTTGCAGTATTTGCCACATCTCCCGCCCTTGCCCATGCATCCGACCGCGGCCATGTGCTGCTTCTGCCCACGGGCTATTATCTGGTGGGGGGCGCATTCGCCGTCGCCATCTCCTTTATGGCGCTGGCGCTGCTGCCGCAGGGCTGCCTCGATCGGGTTTGGGGCCGTTCGCTCCAGCTGTTTACCCTGCCGGATACGCTTCGTCCCTATATAAGCCTGGTTTCATTTGCCGGCTTTGCGGTTCTGATTGCCGCTGGCTTTTTTGGCAGCCGCGATCCGCTGTCGAATCCGTTGCCGCTGTCCGTCTGGACACTGCTTTGGGTGGGGTTTGTCCTGCTGCAGGGCGTCGCTGGCGACCTGTGGTCGTGGTTGAACCCGTGGTACGGACCGTGGCGGATTGCGTCGTGGGTAACAGGCGGCCGAACGCCTTTGCGCTTGCCGGTCTGGCTCGGCTACTGGCCGGCGTTCATCCTGTTTGCCGCCTTTGCCTGGTTCGAACTGATTTATCCGGCCCCCGACGACCCCGAACGCCTGGCATGGACTGCCGGACTCTATTGGCTTTTCACCTTCGTCGCCATGCTACTCTTCGGCTGGCCGGAATGGAGCCGGCGCGGTGAATTCCTGACGGTCTTCTTGTCGCTGATTGCCCGTTTCGCCGTGCTGCGGCGCGACGGCCCGAACCTCTCGCTTTGCTGGCCGGGCGCGAAAATTCTGCACGTCCCCCCACTGCCCTTGAGCGGCACGGCATTCGTCCTGCTGGCGCTTTCGTCGGTGTCTTTCGACGGTCTGTCGAAGACGTTCTTCTGGCTCGGCCTGTTCGGCGTGAACCCGCTGGAATATCCCGGTCGCACCGCGTTGATGGGCGTCGGCACGCTCGGTCTCGCCTTGACCTTCCTTTTGCTCGCGGGGTTATTCCAGATCGCCATATTTCTCGGCCAGCGTCTCGCGGCTCCAGATTCGGCCGGGCTTGTCGAGGTGGCCGGCCTTCTGGTCTGGTCGATCATGCCGATCGCGCTTGCCTATCATGCCGCGCATTATCTGACGTTGCTGCTGGTCGACGGCCAATATGCACTGGCCGCGATTTCAGACCCGTTCGGGCTCGGATGGGATTTGTTCGGCACGGCGCAGATGCAGATAGAAGCCGGCATCGTTGCCGGCGCCGACTCCGCCTGGTGGCTGTGGAACATCCAGGCCGGCGTCGTCATCGCCGGACACCTGCTTGCCGTCCTTGTCGCGCATGCGCTGGCCGAGCGCCTTCATCCGGTAGCCTCGCGCGCAGTTCTCAGCCAGTTGCCGCTTACGCTGCTGATGATAGCTTATACGGTCTTCGGCCTGTGGCTGCTTGCCGCGCCCGCGGCCGGCTAGGTTGAGCGACGCAATGTTTCTTGTCAGCCATCGGCTTTGATGATTTGTAGAGCCGGTGAATTGAGCTCTCCGCGACAGGGCAATTCTCCCTGACGCTAGTCAAAGTCGAGAAGAGGGACCGCCGTGACCGACAGCAAGGGCTATTTCGATCTTTCCAAGAACCGGCTGAGCCGCCGCACCGCGCTCAAGGGTTTGGCGGCTGGCGCCGGCCTGGCCGCGGCGCCCGGTTTCGTCCGCTACGCGCAGGCGCAAAGCTCGGCTCCCATCAAGATCGGTTTCCAGTCGCATCGTACCGGCATCGGCGCCGCCTACGGCCGCTGGTACGAAAAGACGACAGCGGCGGCGGTCAAGGCCATCAACGCCGCTGGCGGCATCAATGGCAGGCCGGTCGAAGTCGTCATAGAGGACGACGGCACCGACCCCGGCCGCGGCGCCGAGGTGGTGGCCAAATTCGCCAACCAGCATAAGACGGACATCGTCTTTGGCACCTTGTTCTCGCATGTCGTCATCGGCTCGGCCCCGGCGGCAGGAGAGAACAAGATTCCCTATTTCGTCGTCAGCGAAGGTCACCATGTCGCCTCGACCAAGCTGAATCGCTACGTCTTTCAGCCCGGCATCACCGACGTCAAAAGCCAAATCCAGGCGATGGCGCCATGGATCGCTTCCAATGCAGGTAAAAAAGTCTGCCAGATATTCCCGGATTTCGCTTTCGGCTACGATCATCGTGACTATCTGCCTCCGGCGCTCAAGGCGCAGGGCGGCGAGGTGATCGCCCAGATCGCCATTCCGCCAACAGAGTCCTCCTTCACCAAATACCTGCCGCAGATTCCGGCTGAAACCGAAGTCATCTATCACGTGATGGTTGGGCCGGCGGTGCTCACCTTCGTCAAGGAACTGGGCGAATTCTACGGATCGAACCGCCCGCAGCTGTTCGGCTTCATCGATTCGCTCGAAGCCGTAGACATCAACAGCCCGGGCCTGGAGTTCCTCGATGGTAGCCACTTCTGGGAAGGCTCGCCTCGTTATGCGCAGGCGGGCGATTCCGAAGCGCAGAAGGCCTATCGCGCCGCCGTCGGCATCGACGACAACGGTGCCGCTGTCGGCGATCCCA
This sequence comes from Mesorhizobium sp. BE184, assembly GCF_031457045.1. NCBI lineage: Bacteria > Pseudomonadati > Pseudomonadota > Alphaproteobacteria > Hyphomicrobiales > Phyllobacteriaceae > Mesorhizobium > Mesorhizobium sp. BE184. The sequence continues at coordinate 526,773 of NZ_JAVDVU010000002.1, read as the reverse complement.
AGGATGTCTCGACCGCGGCCCACATGTTCGGCTGCTGGGAGACGCTCTACGTGGTCAAGAAGGCGATGGAAGACGCCGGCTACAAAGGGCCGGAGGACCGCGCCAAGCTGGTTGAAGCCACTGAGGCGCTGACCGAATTCGCGGAAGGTCCCGAGCATCCGCAGGGAAAGAAGATCTTCAACGGCAAGATTCACCAGTGCTTCGGCATCCAGAACATCTCCAAGGTCGAGGGCGGCAAGCTCAAGGTCGTCCACAAGACCAGCATCGAAGATGGGTTGTACGAACCGGAAGGGGACTACACGACGCAGGCCTTATAGGCTCCGTCTCCTTCACCGATGGCCTTCGGACCGCACCTCCTCCTTGCCTCGCTGGAAGGGCTTGTCACCGCGGCGGTGCTGGCGCTGACAGCGCTCGGCCTGTCGCTGGTGTTCGGCGTCATGCGCATCGTCAATGTAGCGCATGGCGAGTTCTTCATGTTGGGCGCAGTGCTGGCCTGGGCCATCACCACGGCGATCACCGGGCATCCCGCGCTAGGCTTTCTCGCCGCGCTGGTGATCGCGCCGCTGATTGCCGGCGCCGTGGCTCTTGTCGCAGAACGGGTGGTGCTTCGGAGGCTGAACTACAATCCCGAAGCCACCATCGTCGCCACCATCGGCCTGCTCTACATAATTCAGCAGCTTGCCCTGACCTTCTATGGGCCGGAGGCGCGGCCGGTCGAGCCGCCGTTCAACTATCGCATCCTTCTGCCCTGGTTCGGCTATTCGGGATACAAGCTCTCGGTCGTGGCGGCTTCGGCACTGCTGCTGATGGCGACATGGCTGGTGCTGACCCGCACGAAGATCGGCATGGTCATGCGCGCCACACAATACGACCGGGAAACCGCGCAGGCTTTCGGCATTCCGGTCGAGCGCGTCTATGCCGGGGTCTTCGCCCTCGGCGCCATGCTGGCGGCGGTGGCGGCTGTGCTGATCGTGCCGATCAGCCAGGCGCATTATCTTATGGGGCAGGACCCGCTGCTCCTGTCCTTCATCGTCGTCATCATCGGAGGGCTCGGCTCGCTGCGCGGCACGGTGGTCGCGGCGCTCATCATCGGCCTGTCCGACGGCATCATCTCGGTGTTCTTCTCGCCGACGCTGGCCAAGATCATCGCGACGTTCCTCGTCGCCATGGTGCTGGTGTTCCGGCCGCAGGGCCTGTTTGGAACGACGGCACGATGAAGGGAGAGGCTTCAGCCCTGAAGGCCTATGGCCTCCATGTCGCGGTCATCGGCCTTCTGTTCGCTCTGAGCTTTGTTCTTCCGCCCTATCACCACGGTCTCGTCGCCCGCATCATGGTGCTGGCGACATTCGCGATGGGCTACAATCTGCTGTTCGGCTATGTCGGGCTGCTCAGCCTCGGCCATGCCATGTTCTTCGCCGCCGGCCTCTATGGCGCGGGTCTCTCCGTTTATCATCTGGGCTGGAGCGTTCCGCTCGCCTTCGCCGGCGGCATCGGTTGTGGTGCTGTGCTGGCGCTGGTGATCGGGCTGCTCGCGCTGCGCACCAGCGGCGTCGCCTTCATGATCGTCACCATGATGTTCGCGCAGGTCTTCTACCTGACAATCCTCTATTTCGCCCGCTGGACAGGCGGCGATCAGGGACTGGTCGTTCCGCAAGGATCGAGAGTGATGTACCTCGGTGGCGCATCCTTCGATCTCACCAACCCTGCCGTTCGCTATAGGGTGGCGCTAGCGCTATTTGCCATCGTGCTGGCGGTGGTGCTTGTGCTTGTGCGTTCAGGCTTCGGACGGGTGCTGGTCGCCATCCGCGAAAACGAGGAGCGCACGAAGATGCTGGGCTTCGACACCTTCGCCAACAAGCTGGCGGCGGTGATTGTTTCTGGCACGATATGCGCCGCTGCCGGCGCGGCCTATGCGCTGCTGTTCGGTTATGTCGGGTCGAGCTTTGCCTCGGTGCAGTATTCGATCCTGCCGCTGCTCTGGGTGTTGCTCGGAGGGGCCGCCACGGCGCTCGGCCCGCTGGTCGGCACCCTGGCCATGTACTATGTCACCGATATCGCCAGCAGCTACACCTCCGCCTGGCTGCTGATCGTCGGCGTCATGCTGATCGTCGTCGTCTTGTTCTTCCCCAAGGGCGTGCTGGGAACGATCCGGCACCGCTGGCTGAGATGGCTGCCGTGACGCCGCTTCTGACCACCAGCAAGCTGTCGCGTAATTTCGGCGGTCTGCGCGCCGTGCAGGACGTCGACTTCAGCCTGTTGCCGGGCGAAATCCGCGCCGTCATCGGCCCTAACGGCGCCGGCAAGACCACTTTCGTGAGCCTGATCTGCGGGCGCATTCCGCCATCCTCGGGCCGCATCCTGTTCGATGGCGCCGACATCACCTCCCTGCCGGCGCATCGCCGGGTGCGCATGGGCATTGCCTACACGTTCCAGATCACCAGCATCTTCGCGAATTTGAGCGCCTATGACAATGTGGCGCTTCCGGTGCAGCGCACGCTGGCCGACGGCCGCTCAAGGCGAACGGTCCATGCCAGTGTGATGGAGGCTCTCGACCGCACCGGTCTGGCCGGACGAGCGCACACGCTGGCCGGTTCGCTCTCCTACGGTCACCAGCGTCTTCTCGAAGTGGCGATGGGGCTGGCGCTGAAGCCGCGCCTGCTCATTCTGGATGAGCCGACGCAAGGGCTCGCCGATAGCGAGATCGAGAACTTCATCGGCCTCGTCCGCGATATCGCCAAGGACGGAACGGTGCTTTTGATCGAACACAATATGCCCGTGGTCATGGAACTTGCAGGGCGCATCACCGTGATGAATGCAGGGCGGGTGCTGGCGGAGGGCTCGCCCGAAGAGGTGCGTGCCGATGCCCGCGTGCAGGAAGCCTATCTCGGGGTGGCGGCGCATGTCTGACATCCTAACCATCTCCGAGCTCGATTGCTTTTATGGCGAAGTTCAGGTGCTGCACGGCCTGAACTTGACGTTGGCCAAAGGCGAGGTGCTGTGCCTGCTCGGCCGCAACGGCGCCGGCAAGACGACGACGCTGAAGGCGATCATGGGACTCGTTCCGGCGGCCGCCGGGTCGATCAGGCTCGGAGATCGGGAACTGACCGGTTTGCCGGCTCATGAAATTCCGAAAACCGGCATCGCCTATGTGCCGCAGGGCAGGCGTCTCTTTGCCGAGATGACGGTGGCCGAGAACATCGAGATCGGCCTGATGACGCGCGGCAAAGGCAAGGCGGTTCGCGAGGCCGTGCTGGACCTCTTCCCGGTGCTGCGCGAACGGCTGAAGCAACGTTCGGGCACGCTGTCTGGCGGCGAGCAACAGCAGTTGGCAATGGCGCGGGCGCTTTGTGTCGAACCGCAGGTGCTGCTTCTGGATGAGCCGACGGAAGGACTGATGCCGTCGATGATCCAGAAGATACGCGAGACGGTGGCGCAACTGCGCGGCCGTGGCGTTTCCACCATTCTGGTCGAGCAGCGCGTCGATGCTGTCCTATCGGTCGCCGACCGCGTCGCCTTCATCGAGAACGGTCGCAACCGTGAGACAATGCCGGTCGAGGCCCTGCGCGCCGACCCTTCCGCTGTCCGCCGTTACGTCGGAGTCGGCTGATCTCAGCGGAAGAAAAGCAGGCTCGCCAGTATGAAGATCGGGATCAGCACCGCTCCCGACCAAAGCATGTAGCCGAAGAATCCCGGCATCTTCACCCCTTGATGGCGGGCGATGGCATAGACCATGAAGTTCGGGGCGTTGCCGACATAGGTGTTGGCCCCCATGAACACTGCGCCGGCCGAAATAGCCGCTAGCGTCGAGGCGAGGTCCGTCATCAGCCTTTGGGCGTCGCCGCCAGCAAGCTCGAAGAACACCAGATAGGTCGGCGCATTGTCGAGAAAGGAAGACAGAGCGCCGGTCAGCCAGAAATAGGCGAGATCGTTCGGCTGGCCGTCGGCCCCGGTGACCAGCGCCACGAGCGGAGCTAGCGCTCCCGACGGTCCGGCGCGCAGGATGGCGATCACCGGCACGATGCAGATGAAGATGCCGGCGAACAATTTTGCCACCTCGGCGATCGGCCCCCAGGTGAAGCCGTTGGCGGCGCGGTATTCCTTGCGCGATATCGCCAGCGAAACCAGCGCCAGAGCGAGGATGACGATGTCGCGCGCGAGGTTCTGTATCTCGATCTCCACGCCCATGATGGAGAAGGCGGTGCCGGGTTTCCATGCGGCCGACATCAGGATCGCGGCGATGACGCCGGCCAGCAAAACAATGTTCGGCAGGCCGCGGATTCGAATCTTGGAATCCGGCGTCGGATCCTTGATCTTCGGCGCGCCTTCCTCCCGCCCGTGGAAGTAGAAATCCATCGCCAGGAAGACGGCAAGCACCAGTCCGCCGACGAACAGCGTGTCCGGCAGGATGTGGATTGTGGTCCAGAAGAAATCGACGCCGCGCAGGAAGCCGACGAACAGCGGCGGATCGCCAAGCGGGGTCAGCGAGCCGCCAATGTTGGAGACGAGGAAGATGAAGAAGATGACGACATGGGCGTTGAAAGGCCGGTTGTCGTTGGCGCGAATAATGGGGCGGATCATGATCATCGACGCTCCGGTGGTACCAACCACGGAAGCGAGCATCGCGCCGATCAGCAGCAGCCCGGCATTCATCAACGGCGTGCCATGAATGTTGCCCGCCACAAGGATGCCGCCGGCAATGGTAAACAGGGCAAACAGCAGGATGATGAAGGACATGTATTCGAGCAGCACCGCGTGCAGCACGGATTCGGTTGCCGCACTTGCCCCATAGGCCCAGCCCATCGGGGCGATTGCCAGCAAAGCCCAGCCCATGGTGATCTTTCCGTAGTGATGCTCCCAGACATGCGGGAAAAGCAGCGGCCCGGTAGCGATCGACAGCAGCAGACCGGCAAACGGAACCGCCCACCACAGCGACATCACGTCGCCGGGAAGAGCGTGGCTCTCCGCTGCAAAAGCCGTGACGGAAAAAAGCGTGGCAAAGGCCAGAGTGGCCAGCCCGGCCGCCAGCGTTAAAAATCGCACGTCGCCCAATCCCCGGTTACAATCCTCGACCCCGTTGAAAAACCTTGGATCGAATAATCCCTGGGGCGTTTGACAGGCAAAATCACGCCAGCGCAACCCCCGCTTCCCGGATTCGCGCCAGCATCGCGTCGAGCGAGCCGTTCAGGTCGATGGCGCGGCAGGCGTCGAGTTTGACGGTGACGCGAAAGCCTTGGCGGATCGCGTCGAGGGCCGAATAGGCGACGCAGAAATCGGTTGCCAGCCCGACCAGCGTGACTGCCGATATGCCACGTTCGCGTAAATAACCTGTCAGCCCCGTCGGCGTCTTGTGGTCATTCTCGAAAAATGCCGAATAGCTGTCGATGTTGGGCCGAAAACCCTTGCGCAGGACCAGTTCCGCCTTCCCCCAGGCAAGCCCGGAATGGAACCGCGACCCTGTGCTACCCTGGATGCAATGATCCGGCCACAGGGTTTGCGGACCATAGTCCATCTCGATTGCCTCGAACGGTTTCCTGCCGTGATGGCTGGAAGCGAAGCTGGAGTGACCGGCAGGGTGCCAATCCTGCGTCATGACGACATGATCGGCATGACGGATCAGATCGTTGACGAGCGGAACGATCTCGTCGCCGCCGGCAACCGCCAGCGCCCCGCCGGGGCAAAAATCGTTCTGCATGTCGATGACGATCAGAGCTTCGTTGGACAAGAAAGCCTCCTCGCGAACGGAAGGCAGAAACTCGGCCAGATGGCCGCTTGCGTCAACCGCGAACCGTCCGTCGCCGCCTGCGAAACTCGGCTTTGACAATATGACGCGGCTTGATATCATTTGCATACGAATGAATTGGCCGGCACACCGGCTGGTCTTGGGGAAGGCCGCTCCTCGCGAAGTTTATGTCTGCGGTGAAATGGAAGGCAGGCGTGACTCGTTACGCAAAGCCCACCGAACTTGAACAGGCGCTCGCCCTGCTTGGCGAAGGATCCTGGCGAATCCTTGCCGGCGGCACTGATTTCTATCCGGCCTTGGGCAACCGGCCATTGCGGGAAAATGTGCTCGACATAAACGGCCTCTCGGCGCTGCGCGGCATCGCCGAGACGGACAGCCATTGGTCTATCGGCTCGCGCACCACCTGGACCGATCTCATCGGGCATGAGTTGCCGCCGGCCTTTGATGCCCTGAAGCAGGCGGCGCGTGAGGTCGGTTCGCAACAGATCCAGAACGTCGCGTCCATTGCCGGCAATCTTTGCAACGCTTCTCCGGCCGCCGACGGTGCTCCGGCGCTGATGGTGTTGGGCAGCGAGGTCGAACTGCGTTCTGCGGCGTCGACGCGATACCTCCCGCTCGAAGCCTTTATTCTCGGCAACCGCCGCACCGCCTTGCAGCCCAACGAGATGGTAACGGCCATTCGCGTTCCGAAGGCCGCCGCCACCGGCCGCTCGGCCTTCGTCAAGCTTGGCGCACGGCGCTACCTGGTGATTTCGATCGCCATGGCCGCCGCCCGGTTCGTCATCGAGAACGGAATAGTTGCGGAGGCTTCGATTGCCGTTGGTTCCTGCTCGGCGGTTGCTGTCCGCTTGGCGGGGCTGGAATCCCTGCTGCTGGGGAAATCGGTCAGGGAATTGCCGGACATCGTGCGCGATGCATCGATTGATGAACTCTCGCCCATCGATGATGTGCGTGGCACCGCCCTCTATAGGCGAGACGCAGCGCGGGAAATCGTCAGGCGCGCCATGCTCTCCGCCACCGGACTTGATTCCGCTGAAGTGGCGGCCGGGATGGTCGCATGAGCATCGACGGCGTTGACATCGAGTTCGCGGTGAACGGAACGGCAGTTTCGGTCCGAACCCTGCCTGTTCGCCGCCTTTCGGCGCTGCTGCGCGATGATTTGCGGATGACGGGAACGAAGGTGGGCTGCGATGCCGGCGATTGCGGCGCCTGTACGGTGCTGGTCGAAGGGGCGCCAGTCTGCGCCTGCCTGGTGCCGGCTGCATCCGTGGCCGGATGCTCCGTTACCACAGTCGAAGGGCTTGCCGCCTGCAATCTGTCGGCGCTGCAGGCATCCTTTCTAAAGCACGGCGCGGCCCAGTGCGGCATTTGCACGCCAGGCCTTCTCGTCGCGGCAACAGCCTTGCTGGAACGGAATGCCTCTCCAACCGAGGCGGAGGTGCAGGACGCGCTGGGCGGGATACTGTGCCGCTGCACCGGCTACCGCAAGATCGTCACGGCAGTGATGGACGTCTCGTCGAATGCGCTCGGATTGGATCGCCGATGGCCGAGGGTGGGGCAGGCTGTGGGAGCGTCGCCGGTCCGGCTGGACGGTGTGCCGAAAGTGACGGGGGCTGAAAAGTTCGGCGCCGATTCCTTCCCGACGGACGCTTTGGCTGTGGCTGTGATCCGGTCGCCTTATTTCCATGCGGATTTCAGCTTTGGCGATCTTGCTGGATGGGCTGAGGGCCGGCCGGGCATCGTCGCTATCTTCACGGCGGCCGACATTCCCGGACGCAATTGTTTCGGCGTCATCACGCCCTTTGCCGATCAGCCGGCGCTGGCCGAGGAAACGGCGAGGTTCCGCGGCGAGGCGGTGGCGCTGGTCGCGGGCGAGCGGGAAGCGATGCTCGCTCTCGACCTCACGGATTTTCCCGTGGAATGGCGCGAGCGGCCCAACATGCTGGAAGCGGCCGCTGCAACCGCCGAAGGCGCGTACCGCATTCATTCTGGCCGTGAGGGAAACCTGCTGACCAGCGGCTTTGTCGAACGCGGCGATCCTGACGAAGCGCTTGCCGGCGCGGCCTTCATCGTGTCCGGCGCCATCAGCACCTCCTATGTCGAACACGCCTATATCGAGCCGGAGGCAGGCCATGCCCATATGGACGGCGACACGCTAGTGGTCGTCGCCTGTACCCAGGCGCCCTACATGGACCGCGACGAGACGGCCAAGGTGTTGGGACTCGCCCCTGAAAAGGTCCGCATCGTGCCGACCGCCACAGGTGGCGGTTTTGGCTCCAAGCTGGACATCTCATTGCAGCCGCTGATCGGGCTCGTGGCATTGAAAACAGGCCGACCCGCCGCCCTTGCCTACACACGCGGCGAATCCATGATGTCGACGACCAAGCGTCATCCGGCACAGATGCAGGCGCGCATCGGCGCCGACGCCGAAGGCCGCATTGTCGGCATGACTTTCGCGGGCGAGTTCAACACCGGCGCCTATGCGAGCTGGGGGCCGACCGTCGCCAACCGCGTGCCGGTTCATGCCAGCGGCCCTTACCTCACGCCGAACTATCGCGCCTGGGGGCGGGCGATCCATACCAACGGCCCGATCTCAGGGGCCTTTCGCGGCTTTGGGGTACCGCAGGCGACGCTCATGCAGGAAACCTTGTATGATGAGCTTGCCGCAAAGCTGAACATTGATCGGCTTGAGTTCCGGCTGCGCAATTGCCTTCGTAACGGTGCCGAAACGGTTACCGGACAATGGCTGGAAAGCGGCGTCGGCATTGCCGATTGCCTGGACGCGTTGAAGCCGCACTGGCGGCGTGCCCTGGCCGAGGCCGAAGCCTTCAATACATCGAACAGCGGCCTGAAACGTGGCGTTGGCATAGCCTCGTGCTGGTATGGTTGCGGCAACACGTCTTTGCCAAACCCGTCCACCATCAAGGTCGGCCTCTCGCAAAGAGGCGAGGTGGTGCTGCATCAGGGCGCGGTCGACATCGGCCAGGGTTCGAACACAGTCATCGCGCAGATTTGCGCAGACGCGCTTGGCGTGCCGCTGCAGTCGCTGCGCCTCAGGGGCGCCGACACCGCGATAACTCCCGACGCCGGCAAGACATCCGCCTCGCGCCAGACTTTCGTCACCGGAAAGGCCGCGCAAAAAGCCGGTCAGGCGCTGCGCGACGCGGTCCTGCGCTTTGCCAATGTTTCGGCGCAGGCCGAGCTCGATCTTGACGGATCGGTCGTGGTGATCCGCGAGGACGAGGCCGTCCGGCGCATCGATCTGGCGTCGATGCCGGCGGATGCCGATGGCTTCGTCTTTGTGGCTGAGGAGACCTACGATCCGCCGGTGACTGCCATGGATGCCAAGGGCCAGGGTAAGCCTTATGCCGTCTACGGCTATGGCGCGCAGATCGCTGAACTCGAGGTCGATATGAAGCTCGGCACGGTGAAGCTCATCAAGATCACCGCGGCACACGATGTCGGCAAGGCGATCAATCCGATACTGGCGGAAGGCCAGATCGAGGGCGGTATCGCCCAAGGCATAGGCATGGCGCTGATGGAGGAATACATCCCCGGCCGCACCGAGAATTTACACGATTATCTCATTCCGACAATCGGCGACGTGCCGCCGATTGAAACGATCCTTGTCGAGGTGCCCGATCCCGAAGGTCCGTTCGGCGCCAAGGGGCTGGGCGAGCATGTGCTGATCCCGACGGCGCCGGCCATCCTGAACGCGATCCGCCATGCCACCGGCATTCTCGTCACCAAGGTTCCCGCCACCCCGTCACGGGTGCTGGCGGCAATCCAGGCAGGAAAGGACGCCGCATGAGCGAGCTTTCCGAACGGTTTGAAACCCACGATCCCGGTCAGAAGCAGATAGCCGAAAAGGTTCGCTGCGACGCCTGTCCCGTCATGTGCTACATCGCCGATGGCCGCACCGGAGCTTGCGATCGTTACGGCAACATAGACGGCCGCATCGTTCGCATGGACCCGCTGACGATCCTCGATCATGCGGCCGATGCCGGCGGCGCAGTCGTTCCCTTTGCCGCGGGGGACCGGGAGTGGAACGGCGATCTTGTCAGCACCGCGCGCCCGTTCGTCACCGCCATCGGCGCCGGCACGACCTATCCCGACTACAAGCCGGCACCCTTCATCGTCAGCCAGGAGGTCGAGGGTGTCGATCTCGTGACCGTCGTCACCGAAGGCATCTTCTCCTATTGCGGCGTCAAGGTGAAGATAGATACGGACCGTCACCTCGGTCCCGAAACGGCGATGGTGCGAGCGCAGGGCGAGGCGGTCGGCCACGTGACAACAGGTGAATACGGCTCGCAGATGCTGTCGCTCGGCGGCGTGCACCATCTGACCGGCGGCTCGAAGCAGGAAGGCCGCGTCACCTGCGACACACTGCTCGACCTTTGCAACCGCAAGCCCGTCGAACTGGCCATCGAGGGCGGCTCGACGGTGATCGTCGAAGCCGGCAAGCCGCCCGTTATCGACGGCAAGGCCGAGAGCCGCATGCGCGTCGGCTGCGGCTCCGCCACCATCGGCATGTTCGCCTCGCAATGGCGCGGGCTGGTCGACGAGGTCGTCGTGGTCGACGATCACATCACCGGTGTCGTGTCCGAGCATCAGGCCGGCAAGGTGCTGGGCTGGGAAGACACCGGCATCAGGATCGTCGGTCGCCGCTCAACCCCTGGCCGCTATTTCAAGGTGTCGGAACCAGGCATCGGCTGGGGCGGCACGAGCATTTCCGACCCGCGGTCGATTCTTGGCGACTGGAATGAAAAAAAAGGCGCTCGCCCCGGCCTGTCGCTGCTCATGGTGTCGACCACTGGCGAGCAGTTTACCTACTACGAACTGGACGCGGCGTTGAAGCCGGTCGAAAAGCCGTTCCCTGAACGGCTGCGCAAATCGGTGGGTCTGATCGAGGACAATTGCGAGCCGGCGCTGTGCACGGTGCTGTTCATTGGCGGCGCGGGCGGTTCGCTGCGGGCCGGCGTCACCGAAAATCCGGTCAATCTCACCCGTTCCGTCCAGGGGATGAAAACCTATGTCACAGTAGGCGGCGCGCCGGTCTATGTCTGGCCCGGCGGTGGCATCACCCTGATGGTGGATGTCACCCGCGTGCCCGAAAACGCCTTCGGCCATGTGCCGACCCCGGCGCTGGTGGCGCCGATAGAGTTCACGCTGAGACGGGATGACTACATAAGGCTTGGTGGCTACGCGGACGAAATCCGCAGCGTCGAAGACGTCAAAGCGCGAGGCGGCGAATATCTCAATGCCCGGCGCGACAGGGACGCTCCACCCAGCAATCCGTGGCCACCGCTGGCGCAATTGCACAGAGGTGGCGAGGGTGGCCGATCATGAACGGCCCGCAGGCGCACTGGCTGGAAGACGGCAGGCGGCTTCATCTCAATCACGGACCTATCGATCTTGTCATCGAGGTTTTCGGACCGCCGACCGAACGCCGGTTGGCTTACGAGCAAGCGGTCGCCCGCTTCGAGACAGTGCTCGGCGAACTGGTGGAGGAACTGGCCGAACTTCGCCGGCCGGCCACTCCTGGGCCCCGGCCTTTCTGGCGCACAACTGCTCGCCGTATGGAGCAGGCGGTTTCGCCACTCGCCCATACCTTCATCACGCCGCTGGCGGCCGTGGCCGGCTCGGTTGCGGATGAAGTGCTGGTGGCTCTGGTGGCGGGCCGTACGCTCGACAAGGCCTATGTCAACAATGGAGGCGACATCGCTTTGCATCTGGCCCCGGGCCAGACGATGACGTTGGCGATCGGCGGAACCGGCCATGGCCTCTCGGACCGTATCGCTATCAGCGCCGACAACCCGGTGCGCGGCATCGCCACCAGCGGCTGGCGTGGGCGGTCTTTCTCGCTTGGAATTGCTGATGCCGTGACGGTGCTGGCCCGCAATGGCGCTGCGGCCGACGCTGCCGCAACGCTGATCGCCAACGCGGTCGATCTGCAGGGCCACCCCGCGGTGGCGCGTCGGCCGGCGTGCGAACTGGCACCGGACAGCGATCTCGGCGGGCGGCTGGTGACGACTGGCGTGGGATATTTGTCCGAGCAGGATATTGAAACGGCGTTGGCCGCCGGCCTTGCGGTGGCGGAGGATTTTCGCCGGCGCGGCCTGATCGAGGCGTCGGCATTGTTCCTTGCAGGCAGATGTGTGATGACGGACCCATTCCCGTTGAAGAGTTCTCTTTCGCCGCCGGCTGGAACCATCGACCAGTCATTCGCCAGGGGTCCTGCCCATGCCTGACTTTCCCGTCCGCAAGATCGCCGTCATTACCGAGGAAATCCTTCATGAAGGTGGTCCGGCTCCCGCGATGCCGCGTCGCCGCGCCGCCGCGTGGGCAATCGTGCTAAACCCGTTTGCCGGCAAATATGCCGCCGATCTGCAGCCGGCGATGGATGATCTGAAGCCGCTTGGCCTTGACCTTACCGACCGATTGATCGCTGCGCTGGGCGGCGATGTCGTGCAGATTGACGGCTACGGCAAGGGCGCCATTGTCGGCAGCGCAGGCGAGATCGAACATGGCGCGCTTTGGCATGTGCCGGGCGGTTATGCGATGCGGGAGCGCCTCGGTCAGGCCAAGGCGATCGTGCCCTCGGCGATGAAGGTCGGCGGCATTGGCGCGACACTGGACGTGCCGCTCGGACACATCAACGCCGCCTATGTTCGCAGCCATTTCGACGCCTTCGAGGTGCGCGCCGGCGACGGCCCCCGCGCGGACGAAATCCTGTTTTGCCTCGCCATGGCCTGTGGCCCGCGCATCCACAGTCGTATGGGTGGGTTGGAAGCCAAGGACATCAAGCTGTGGGACGGCCAGCGATGACCGGCGAAAGCAATCTCCTCAAGATCGTCGAGGCCGATGCCGCCACGGACGAGGCCTATCACCTGCAGGAGCAGGTGGGCTTTATCCTGCGCAAGGCGCACCAACGCCATGTCTCGATCTTCGCCGCTCATATCGCCGACCTGACGCCGCCGCAGTTCGCGGCGTTGGCGAAGCTTCACGACGTCGGCGAAACCTCGCAGAACCAGCTTGGCACGCTTGTCGCCATGGACGCAGCCACGATCAAGGGTGTCATCGACCGGCTGAAGGCGCGAGGATTGGTCGATCTTTCCAGGCATGATGCCGACAAGCGCAGGCTGATGGTGAGCCTGACCGCCGAGGGAAGATCGACCATCGAGCGGCTCATCCCGCTGGCGCAGCAGGCCACACAGGAGACGCTGGCGCCGCTGACGGACAAGGAAATCGCCACTTTCCTGAAGCTTCTGGCAAAGCTTGCCTGAGCCCCGCATTCATGAGGAGGCGCTGGTGACTGATCCGGTGGACAAGCCCCGAAACGCCCTCTGGCGCTGTCTCTATACGCAGGGCCATGACGCCGCACTGCTCACGACTGTCTCCAACGGCTGGAAGCTGACCGGGACAGCCGTGTTCCGGGGCGACAACGGGCCGATGTCAGCCGGTTACTCGGTCGAAATGGACGAGGCCTGGGTAGCGTTTCGAGGCGCCGTCGCGGGCTTTTCCGGCGGACGGCATTTTCGACACGAAATTGAAAAGACGGCGGAGGGGTGGATGCTCGACGGCAGGCCTAACGGGCTGGTGGAACTGACCGATCTCGATTTCGGCTTCACGCCCGCAACCAATTTCCAGCAGTTGCGGCGTGCGAACTTGCATATTGGCGAAAGGGCTGAATTCTCCGTCGTCTGGTTCGACATAGGCAGGGAGCGCTTGCTTGATTTGCCGCAGATATACGAACGGCGCGACGACACCCACTATTGGTATGAGTCGCCCACGAGCGGATATCGGGCCACGCTCGAGATCGACAGCAGCGGTTTCGTTCGGCTCTATCCGGAACTGTGGCAGATGGAGGATCGGACAGCTTCAGCGGTATGAGGTTCCGAACAGTCGCTCCGCCTGCTCCAGCGTATAGTAACCCATCTCCACATCGCGGCGGATCGGCTCGGGGCTGCGCTCCGCCGGGTCGCCATAGCCTCCGCCGCCGGGGGTCGCCACCCGCACGCGGTCCCCGGCCTTGAGAGGAATGTCCTGTTCCTTGGAAAGATGCGGCGGCACATGTGCCTCACCATCCCGGAAAACCGTTACCTCGTTCACCGCGCCGTCCCCGCCACCCAGAACGCCCTGCGGTCCGAAGCGGCCGTGGTCCATGACGAAGGAGGCCCGCGCCTCGCCGCGCAAAAGCTCCACTTCATAGGCGAGACCGAAGCCGCCGCGATGCTTGCCGGCGCCACCGGACCCTTCACGCAAGGCATAGTGGCGGTAGAGCACGGGGAATGCCTGCTCCATGATCTCGACCGGCGGGGACTTCGAAATGCCGATGGTCGAGCAGCCGTTGGAGAGGCCGTCATGGCCGGCATTGCCGCCATAGCCGCCGCCGGAGATCTGGTACATGACATAGTCACGCCCGCGCAGCGGATCGCTGCCGCCAAGCGCGAAATTGCCGCTCGATCCGGCCGGGGCCGCCGTCACTTTTTCCGGCAATGCCTGAACCATCGCCGCGAATACGGCTTCGGCGATGCGCTGCGAAACCTCAGCCGCGCAGCCCGAGACGGGGCGTGGATAATGCGCATCGAGGAAGGTGTCCTCCGGCGTATTGACGACAAGCGGCTCGAAGGCGCCGGCGCTGATCGGAACGTCGGGAAAGATGTGGCGCATGGCGAGATAGACAGACGACAGCGTCGTCGCCAGCACGCTGTTCATCGGCCCGGCGCAGGGTTTCGACGATCCTGTAAAGTCGAAAGTCAGCCTGTCGGTCGTCTTCTCGACAGCCAAAGCGATGGTCAGCGGTTCGTTCACGACGCCGTCTGAGTCCACGAACGCCTTGGAGCGATACGTGCCATCCGGGATGGCGGCGATATGCGCGCGCATCTGGTCGGCGGCGCGGCGGCGCAGTTCCGCAATGGCCTCGGAGACTGTTTCGTCGCCGTAACGGTCCAGGATTTCGTTCACCCGGTCTTGCCCGACCAGCAAGGCGGCTGCCTGCGCCTTGATGTCGCCGATGCGCTGGTCCGCGACCCGGATGTTGGATGAAATGATGGCGTGGATCTCGCGGTCGAGCACGCCTTTCTTGAACAGTTTAACCGGTGGCAGCCGCAGTCCTTCCTGCTCGACGGCTGTTGCGGAAGCCGAGAAGCCGCCCGGTACCGAGCCGCCAATGTCGGGCCAATGACCGGTGTTGGACAGCCAGCAGAAGATACGGCCCGCCCGGTAAAGCGGCATGACAAAGCGTACATCCATCAGATGCGTGCCCCCGAGATAGGGGTCGTTGACGATGTAGATGTCGCCTTCCTCGGGCGGCAGGCAGCGCCCGTCGGCGATCATCTCGATAACAGTTCTCGTCGAATACTGCATGACGCCGACGAACACCGGCAGGCCCTGGCTGCCCTGTGCGATCAGCGAACCGTCAGCTGCCGAATAAATGCCGTCCGAGCGGTCGTTGGCTTCCGCGATGACGGGCGAAAAGGCGGCGCGCGAAAATGTCAGGTCCATCTCGTCGCAGGCCTGCTGCAGCGCCGCCTGGATGACGGAGAGAGTTATGGCGTTGAGCGTGGTCATCGTCCCACCTCGATGACCAGATTCCCATCCGCGTCGCTCTGCGCCCGGTCGCCCGGCTCCATCACCGTGGTGCAGTCCATCTGCTCGAGGATCGCAGGACCCTCGATCATGGCATCGAGCGGCAGCTTTTCGCGATCGTAAACCGGCGTATCGTGCCATATCCCGCCGTACCAGACAGGCCGGACCTCGCGCAGCGCGGCATCAAGGCTGGAAGCTCGCCCGGCCGGATCGATCAGTCGGCTAAGATCGAGCGGCGTCCGCACACCGGTGACGGATGTGTTGAGATTGACCAGTACGGCGCGGATTTCCGGCAGTTTGACCCTGAAACGTGCGAAGTAGGCGCGCTCGAACAAATCTTGCAGCACCGCCCGTTCGATGTGGGCCGAGGGGAGCGGCACGTTGATGATATGCGTCTGGCCGATGAACTGCATGTCCGCCGAATGGGTGACGCGAATCGTTTCAGGCGTCACCGCTTCCTTGGCGATCAGCGCCTCGCCTTCTGACCTGTGGCGCGCCAGAATGCCCGCCGCCTGCGCTAAATCGAGGCCGCTGACCGGCTGGTTGATCGTGTTGACGAAATCGTGGCGCATGTCGGCCACCACGCAGCCCAATGCATTGGTGATGCCCGGCCGCGCGGGCACCAGTACGCGCGGCAGGCCGAGCTCTCGCGCCAGCGCCGAGGCGTGCAGCGGTCCCGCGCCGCCGAAGGCGAACAGGGAAAAGTCGCGCGGGTCATGCCCCCGTGCAACCGAGACCATGCGGATCGCCCCCGCCATCTTGATGTTGCCGAGGCGCAGAACGGCGCCTGCGGCGTCAACGCCCGACAGTCCGGTCGCCCGGCCGATCTTGTCTTCGAATATTCGCGTGACGCTCTCCATCGAAATCGGATGATCGACCGCCAAAAGCTTTTTCGGCGCCAATCGGCCAAGCACCAGGTTGGCGTCGGTCACGGTGGGCTCGCTGCCGCCGCGGCCATAGCAGATCGGGCCAGGGTTGGCGCCCGCGCTTTCCGGTCCAAGCTGGATGAGACCTGCCGCATCGACGCGCGCGATCGACCCGCCGCCGGCACCCACCGTATGCACCGCGACCATCGGCACATGGATCGGCATCCCATATTCGATTTCGATTTCGTTGGAGACGGCCGGTTCGGCGTTGCGGATCAACGCCACATCGGTCGAGGTGCCGCCCATGTCGTATGTGACGAGATTGGGGAACCCGGCGCGCTTGCCGGTATAGGCGGCGGCGATGACGCCGGAGGCGGGTCCCGACATCACGGTCTTTGCCGACTCTGCGGTGACGAAACGGGCCGAGATCATGCCGCCATTGCCGTTCATGATCAGGAAGTCGCGCGCATAGCCCTGCGCGGCCAGTTCCTTGCGCAGCCTGGCGACATACCGTTCCAGTATGGGCTGGACGGAGGCGTTGACGGCGGCGGTGACGCCGCGCTCGAACTCGCGCGCTTCCGACAGAAGCGCATGGCCGGCGGTGATGTGGCCGTTGGTCCAGATCTCAGCGGCGATCTCGGCCGCGCGCCGCTCGTGCGTGGGATTGGCGTAGGAATGGAGGAAGTGGATGACGAGGGATTCGCAGCCGGCTTCGACAAGGCGCTGCACGGCCTCGCGCACTTCTTGCTCGTCGAGCGCGACACGGATCGCGCCGCCGGCTTCGACGCGCTCCGTCACCTCCAGCCGCAGATTGCGGGGAATGACGGGCACGAATGTTCCGGTCATCCCGTAGGCCTGTGGCCGGGTGCGCCGGCCGAGCTCGATCACGTCGCGGAACCCCCGCGTGGTGATCATGCCGGTTTTCGCCAGACGCCGCTCGAGCACGGCATTGGTGGTGGTCGTCGTGCCGTGGACGATGAGGTCGATGTCGGAGACTGGGAATTGCGTGGCGCCAAGCGCCGAAACCACGCCGAAGGCCTGGTTCTCCACGGTGGTGGGTATCTTGGCGATGTGGACGCTTCCGCCGTCGCGCGCGTCGATCAAAAGCAGGTCTGTGAAGGTGCCGCCGACATCGATGCCCGCGACGACGCTGCCGGCCGCGGCCGAAACTTTCTCATTCATTCCCGAAACCCGAAATGCTCGAACTACGGATATGTATCAGTTTGGAAAGGCGTTTCCCGCACTTATCTTGACTCGGAGATCGTTTGTATACTAATAGTTTTACGAAACAAGGGCTTACGTCATTTCGGCCCGGCAGCGCTTCTGCGGCTCGGGCGCGTCGTGTCGTCGCCCTTTTTGCCCTACAAGCGCCAGGTAACGAGCGCCAGGCAGAGGTTGGTTTTGAAATGAACACCATTCCCGCGTTGAACGACGCAGGCGCGAAGGCGCAATTTCCGATACCTGCCAATGTTTTCGCCGAGACGGTGGTATCGGTGAAGCATTTTACCGACCGTCTGTTTGCGTTCCGCATCACCCGTCCGCAATCGTTCCGATTCCGCTCGGGCGAGTTTGTCATGATCGGCCTGCCTAATGCCGAAAAGCCGGTCTTCCGCGCTTATTCGGTCGCCAGCCCGGCCTGGGACGACGAACTGGAATTCTTCTCGATCAAGGTGCCGGACGGCCCGCTGACCTCGCACCTGCAGAAGATCCAGGTCGGCGATACTGTCATCATGCGGCAGAAGCCGACCGGCACGCTGGTGCTGGATGCGCTGACGCCGGGCAAGCGGCTGTTCATGATCTCCACCGGCACGGGCATCGCGCCTTTCGCCAGCCTGCTGCGCGATCCCGATACCTATGAGAAGTTCGAGCAGGTCTATCTGACCCACACCTGCCGCGACATTGCCGAGCTGACCTATGGCCAGGAGCTGGTTTCGGCTCTGAAGAACGACCCGCTGATCGGCGAACTGACCGGTGGCCGGGTCACGCTCTACAACTCCACCACGCGCGAGGCTTCGGCCTGCATGGGCCGCATCACCGCGCTGATCGGTTCCGGCAAGTTCTATTCCGACCTCGGCATCGAACCGCTGGATCCGCAAACCGATCGCGTGATGATCTGCGGCTCCATGCACATGCTGAAGGACGTCAAGGAAATGGCCGAGGGGCTCGGCTTCGTCGAGGGCTCGCTGAGCCAGCCCGACAGTTTCGTCGTCGAGCGCGCCTTCGTCGGCTGATCGCGGGGACGCCAGCTGGACTGGCGGTTCGCCAGCCATCCCCTGTCTTCGGATCGCAGGATGCGGAGATCGGCATGGACGTTAGCAGGACGATCTGTCAGGCCATAAGCGGGTGGCGCCGGCTCCGCTTCACTTACAAGGACAGCGTCCGGATCGTCGATCCCTATATTCTCGGCTATGGCGAGAATGGCGCTCTCATTCTCTCGGCCGTGCAGGTGTCGGGCGGCAGCGGCCGAGGTTTTCGCAGTTTCGCCGTGCAGGACCTGGAAGCACTTGCCGTCACCGCCGAAAAATTCTTCGGCAACCATCCGGACTACAACCCGCGCGACAGGTTTTTTCGTCGGATAGTCTGCCAGATCTGATTCCGCAAGACTGGTCCTTGACGTCTCAAGTTTTGTTCTTTACCGAGAAAAAACATTTGGAATGCGGTGCCGGTCGTGTCGGGTTGGCGTGACGAAATGACCGCAGCGGGAGGACGATCATGATAACGAAACTCGCTGGCAAGACGGTGGTCATCACGGCTGCAGCGCAAGGCATCGGCCGGGCCAGCGCGCTTGCCTTCGCGGCTGTGGGTGCGAAGGTGCATGCCACAGACATCAACGAAACGGCGCTGTCGGAGCTCACCGGAAAGTCCGGCATTTCGACCCGTCGGCTGGACGTGCTCGATAACGCCGCGGTCGAAGCCGCCTTCGCCGAAATCGGCCCGGTCGACGTGCTGTTCAACTGCGCCGGCTTCGTCCATGCAGGCTCCATTCTGGAGATGAAGGAAGGCGATCTCGATTTCGCCTTCGACTTGAACGTCCGCGCCATGGTCCGCACCATCCGCGCTGCGCTGCCCGGCATGCTGGAGCGCGGCGACGGCGCGATCATTAACATGGCCTCCGTTGCCGGCGCGCCAAAGGGCGTGCCGAACCGCTTCGTCTATGGCGTCACCAAGGCGGCGGTCATCGGTCTGACCAAGGCGGTGGCGGCGGACTATGTTGGCAAAGGCATCCGCTGCAACGCCATCTGCCCTGGCACGGTCGAAAGCCCGTCGCTGGAAGGCCGCATGCGCGCGGGTGGAGACTATGACGCGGCCCGCGCCGCCTTCATCGCCCGCCAGCCCATGGGCCGGCTGGGCACGCCTGAGGAAATCGCCGACCTCGCCGTCTATCTCGCCGGTGCTACCTATACGAGCGGGCAGGCGTATAACATCGATGGCGGCTGGTCGATCTGAGAGACCCTCCGCCGGGCGCGCGACGCGACTTTCCGCGCATCCCGTGCTCACATACTTAAAGTACGCTCCGCTCCGGTTCTCGAAAAGCCACGCCGTGCACCTAGGCGGAGCGAGTTTTCAAACGGCTTCTCGGCCGTAATCAGGGAGACAAAATATGAAACTTCTGCGCTACGGCGAACCCGGTTCGGAAAAACCCGGCCTCCTGGACGCCGAGGGGTCGATCCGCGACCTGTCCGGCAAAGTGGCTGACATCGGCGGCGCGGGCATCTCACCTGAGGGCCTGGCGAAACTGGCGGCGCTCGATTCCGCCTCGCTGCCCAAGGTCGACGGCAAGCCACGTCTCGGTCCGTGTGTGGCGGGTACGGGAAAATTCATCTGCATCGGGTTGAACTATTCAGACCATGCCGCCGAGACCGGCGCCACCGTGCCGTCCGAGCCGATCATCTTCATGAAGGCGACTTCGGCCATCGTCGGCCCCGACGACGACGTGCTGATCCCGCGCGGTTCGGTCAAGACCGACTGGGAGGTCGAACTCGGCGTCGTCATCGGCAAGACGGCGAAGTACGTTTCCGAAGCCGAGGCGCTGGACTATGTCGCCGGCTACTGCGTTGCCCACGACGTGTCGGAGCGCGCCTTCCAGGCCGAGCGGCAGGGGCAGTGGACCAAGGGGAAGAGCTGCGACACGTTCGGTCCGACCGGTCCATGGCTGGTGACCAAGGACGAGGTCGCCGACCCGCAGAACCTTGCAATGTGGTTGAAGGTCAATGGCGAGACCATGCAGAACGGCTCGACGAAGACCATGGTCTACGGCGTGGCGCATCTCGTCTCCTATCTCAGCCAGTTCATGAGCCTGCAGCCCGGCGACATTATCTCGACCGGAACGCCGCCCGGCGTCGGGTTGGGCATGAAGCCGCAACGCTTCCTCAAGGCCGGCGATGTCGTCGAACTCGGCATCGAAGGACTGGGCACGCAGAAACAGAACATCAGGGCGGACGGGTAGGCGCTCTCCGCACGGGTGCGCCAAGCTTACTTGATAGCCTTCCCATCCGCATCGAACCGATAAGTCTTCGTCGGGTCCGGCGTTGCATAAAGCGTCGCGCCGGGCTCGGCATCGTAGACGCCGAAAATGCGCACCGTGATCAACCCGGTCTTTTCGCAGTCGAGATAGAGGTTGGTGTCGGCGCCGAGATGTTCGGCATGCACCACTGTGCCCTTCCAACTGCCCTTCTTCGGGTCCACCGTGATGTGCTCCGGACGGACGCCGATCGTTTTCGCCGTCTCGCCCAGCCGCCCGCCGTCGATGAAATTCATCTTCGGCGAGCCGATGAAACCGGCGACGAATTCGTTTGCCGGTGCATTGTAGAGCTCCATCGGCTTTCCGACCTGCTCGATGCGTCCGCCGTTGAGCACCACGATCTTGTCGGCCAGCGTCATCGCCTCGACCTGATCGTGGGTGACATAGATCATCGTTGCCTTCAGCCGCCGATGCAGTTGGGCGATTTCCAGCCGCGTGTTGACCCTGAGAGCCGCGTCGAGGTTCGACAGCGGTTCATCGAACAGGAACAGCTTCGGCTCGCGCACGACGGCGCGGCCAATGGCGACGCGCTGGCGCTGGCCGCCTGACAGTTCCGCCGGCCGGCGCTTGAGGTAGGGCTCCAGCGACAGCATCGACGAGGCAATGCCGATGCGCCGGTCGATCTCGCTCGCCGCTTCGCCGGCCTGCTTGAGGCCAAGGCCCATATTGTCACGCACGGTCAGGTGCGGGTAGAGCGCATAGGTCTGGAACACCATGGCGATGCCGCGCTTGGCCGGCGGCGTGGCGCTGACATCGTCACCGTCAATCAGCACGCGACCGGAGGAAGAGTCCTCCAGACCGGCGATGACCCGCAGCAGCGTGGACTTGCCGCAGCCGGACGGCCCGACGAAGACGACGAACTCGCCATCCTCGACGGTCAGGTCGATGCCTTTCAGCACATCCACCTTGCCGAAGGACTTTTGCACATTCTCGATTTTCAGCGAGCCCATTTCAGCCTCCTACCCTCCCCTTGTGGGGAGGGTGGCGAACGCAGTGAGCCGGGTGGGGTGTGCCTTTGATCCCGCATCTGCTGCTCGCAAGTTTCATATCCCCACCCCGTCTCGCAAATCTCCGCTTCGCTTCATTTGCTCGTCGACCCTCCCCACAAGGGGGAGGGTGAGGCGCATCTCCCTCACAGCCGCACCGCCTTGCCGGTCCGCACGCTCTCGTCCGCCGCCAGACACACGGCCAGCGACTTCACCGCGTCGTCCATGTGGCGGGTCAGGTCGATGTCCTCGCGGATAGCCTTGAGCAGAAAGGCTTGTTCGGCGTCGCACAGTTCCTGATGGCCGGGTTCACCCTTCATAGACAGAAGCTCGTCCGGATTGGCGAATTTCCCATCCGGTCCGGTCGTCGCGCTGTGCAGCCTTATGGTCGAGGTTTTCGTATGTGTATCGATGTCGTCGGACTTTACGCCTTCGGCCATGACGATCGACACGCAACCCTTCGGCGAGATGACGTCCTTCACGAAGAAGGCGGTTTCCGAAATCATCGGACCCCAGCCGGCCTCGTACCAGCCGACCGAGCCGTCCTCGAACAGCACCTGCAGATGGCCGTAATTGTACATGTCCGACGCGATCTCGCCGGACAGCCGCACGCCCATGCCACGCACTTCCACCGGCCGGGCATCGGTGATCTGCAGCATGACATCGAGATAATGCACGCCGCAGTCGACGATCGGCGAGGTCGTCTGCATCAGTTGCTTGTGCGTGCCCCATGTTGCGCCAGAGGATTGCTGGTTCAAATTCATGCGGAAGACATAGGGGCCGCCGAGTTTGCGGGCCTCCGCGATCAGCCGCATCCATGATGGGTGATGGCGCAATATGTAGCCGACGACCAGCTTCTTGCCGTTAGCCTTCGCTGCATCGACGACGCGCTGCGCATCGGCGACCGTCGTGGCCAGCGGCTTCTCGACGAAGACGTGGCAGCCGGCTTCCAGTGCGCGCACCGCATAGTCCGCATGGCTGTCCGAATAGGTGGCGATGGCGACGACATCGGGTCTTTCGGCGGCGATAGCGTCGTCGAAGGAACGGCGGATTTCCTGGCCGGACAGACCGCCCGGCAACGGCACGTCCGAACGGTTCACCAGCGCGGCGATCTCGAAGCCCGGATTCTCGTGATAGGCCAGCGCATGGCTGCGGCCCATATTGCCGAGCCCGGCAACGACGACGCGCAGGGGGGTCAGCGACATGCTCATTTCACCGCTCCTGACGTGATGCCGCGGATCAGTTGCCGCGAGAAGATGACGTAAAGAACGAGCACCGGCAGGATGGCGAGCGACAGCGCCGCAAGCACGGCGTTCCAGTTGGTGACGAACTGGCCGAGGAAAAGCTGCGCGCCCAGCGTCACAGTCTTGGTGCTTTCCGACGGTGCCAGGATGAGCGGGAACCAGAGATCGTTCCAGATCGGGATCATGGTGAAGACGGCGACGGTCGCCATGGATGGCCGCACCAGCGGCAGCACGAGGCGGAAGAAGATCGTGTATTCGGACAGGCCGTCGATGCGGCCGGCGTTCTTGAGGTCGTCGGAGACGCCGCGCATGAACTCCGACAGGATGAACACGGCGAGCGGCAGCCCCTGCGCCGTATAGACCAGGATCAGCGCCGTCAGCGTGTTGACCAGTCCGCCGGCGACCATCATCTGCAGGATCGCCACGGTGCCCAGCCGGATCGGGATCATGATGCCGAGCGCCAAATAGAGCCCCATCAGCGTGTTGCCGCGAAAGCGGTATTCCGACAAGGCGAAGGCCGCCATGGCGCCGAACAGGAGCACGAAGAACAGCGACGCGACCGTGACGACGATGCTGTTCTGGAAATAGAGAAGGAAGTCGCCCTGGTTCACCACCGTGGCGTAGCCGACGAGGTCGAACGTCGTGCCTGTCGGCGGCATCAGCGGCGTGCGGAAGATGGCGGCGCGCGACTTGAACGAATTGACGATGATCAGCACGACCGGAAACAGCGCGATGATCGTATAGAGGATCAGGATCGCATGGGCGGCAACCGAGCGTGGAAGGGAAGCAGTGGCGCGGCTCATCCTACCCCCTCAGAACTGGTAGCGACGCAGGCGCGTCTGGATGAGGAACAGATAGATGCACACGCCGGCGAGGATGATCAGGAACATCATCGTCGCGATTGCCGCACCCATATTGGGATTACCGACCTGGAGCTGGAAACCGAAGAAGGCGCGGTAGAGGAAGGTGCCAAGAATATCGGTCGAGTAGTTGGGGCCGGCAAGCGCGCCTTGCGCCGAGTAGATCAGGTCGAAGGCGTTGAAATTGCCGACGAAGGTGAGCACCGAAATAATGCCGATGGCCGGCAGGATCAGCGGCAGCTTTATCTTCCAGAATTGCGACCAGCCAGTCACGCCGTCGCATTCGGCCGCCTCGATCACTTCATCCGGGATCGACAGCAGGGCTGCATAGATCAGCATCATCGGGATGCCGACGAACTGCCATACGGAAATCAGGGCCAGCGTGGTCAGCGCATAGGCTTCCTTGCCGAGCCATGGCGTGAACAGGCTCTTCAGGCCGATCAGGTCGAGCAGGTTTGGCGCCACGCCCCAGAGCGGCGACAGGATGAGCTTCCAGGCAAAGCCGACAACGACGAAGGAAAGCACAGTCGGTACGAAAATGGCCGTGCGGTAGAAGGTGGAGAAGCGCAGGCGCGGGCTGGACAGAAGCGCCGCCAGCAGGATGCCGATCGGATTTTGCACGAGCATATGGACGATGAAGAACCATACATTGTTGCGCAGCGCGTTCCAGAAGCCAGCCGACCAGTTCGGGTCGCCGAACAGGGTGCGGAAATTCTGCAGGCCGACGAAGGTCTGGCTTTGCTCGATGTTGCGGAACAGGGAAAGCTGCAGCGTGCCGGCCAGCGGTAGGATCATGATCGCGGTGTAGACCAGCACCGCCGGCGCCAAGAACACGAGGATGTGCCAGCGGAACGGTTTTTTCGGTGATGCTGTTGCGGCCATGGATGCGAGCCTGTTGAGAAGTTGGAGATTAGCCGCGTCCGCTGGGCCGGCACACCCTCCCCTTTGAGGGGAGGGCGGGGAGCAATCGTAGCGGAGCGAAGATTGAGAGCAGGGCTGGGGTAGGTCAGCGTGGAGCGCTGCTTCGATCACCCCCGCCCGCGTCAAAAACCTCGCAAGCTCGGTCCTCCCCAAAAGGGGGAGAGCAACGTGCTCTTACTTAGCCGGCTTGTACCAGGCGTCGAGACCGTCCTGCAGTTTCTTGGCTGCGGCTTCCGGCGTATCGGTGCCATTGATCACATTTGCCGATTCCACCCAGGTCTCATTCTCGAGGTTCGGCGTGCCGCGCGACAGGATCTGGTAGGTTGAGCGGATCGTCGGCTTGCACTTCTCGCGCCACGAGACGAACTCCTGCGCCAGCGGGTCTTCCATCTTCACCGGCGAGGAGTTCAGGCTGAAGAAGCCGGGCAGCGCGTTGGCGTAGATGGTGGCGAATTCTGGCGAGGCGACCCAGGTGAGGAATTTCTTCGCCGCGTCAGCGTTCTTGGAGGCGGCGTTCAAACCCATGCCGATGTCGTTGTGGTCGGAGATGTAGCAGGTGTCGCCGGCCTTTTCGACCGGCGGCGGGAAGGCGCCCATCTTGAACTGCGCCTGCGTGTTGAACACCGAGATTTCCCATGAGCCGGACGGATAGATAGCGGCGCGCCCGAGCGTGAACAGGTTCTGACTGTCGGGATAGGTCTGTGCCTCGAAGCCGTCGCCCAGATAGGGCTTCCATTTCGCCAGTTCGGCATAGGGAGCGACCCAGTCGGCGTCAGTCAGTTTCTGCTCGCCCTTGATAAGCGCCAGACGGCCTTCCTCGCCCTTCCAGTAGTTTGGACCGATGTTCTGATAGCCCATGGTCGCGGCTTCCCAGAGGTCCTTGGTGCCCATCGCCATCGGCACGTAGGTGCCGTCGGCCTTGATCTTGTCGAGCGCTGCGAAGAACTCGTCACGCGTCTGCGGCACCTTGATGCCGAGCTTGTCGAAAGCGTCCTTGTTGTAGATGAAGCCATGGATGACCGAGGCCATAGGCACGCAGAAATTCGCCTTGCCGTCGTCCGTGGTCCAGGCCGCCTTGGCGACATCGGAGAAGTTCTCCATGCCGGGCAGCGTGGTCAGGTCGGCGAGGTTCTTCTTGTTGTAGAGGTCGAGCGACTTGTCGAACGGGCGGCAGGTGATCAGGTCGCCGGCCGAACCTGCCTGAAGCTTGGCGCCGAGCGCGGCATCATACTCGGTTGGGGCCGACGGCGAGAACACGACCTTGATGCCGGGATTCTTGGCTTCGAAAGCCGGGATCAGCTTCTCCTGCCAGATGGCGAGATCGTCGTTGCGCCAGCTTTCGATGTTCAGCGTCACGTCCTGGGCATGAGCGGTGCCGGCAGCGCCAAGCACGCTCGAACCCAGAAGAAGGGCGGTAAAGAGCTTCGTCTTCATTTTCAGTCTCCCAATTGACCTTTTTCAGGTTCGGCTTTGAAACGGTTGGGGGTGGTTTGCATCCTCCCCTCGATTGCGGACAGGGCCGGCCTGAGCTTCTGGCCGCTTTGGTCCAGCATTTTGTGTGCCGTATCGGCATCGGTCGCACCCGCTGCCAAAAGGATGGCGGCCTTGACGGAGCCACCGCTTTTCTCAAGCAGGCGAGAAGCCTCATCATGGCTGCGGCCACTGACCGACGCGACGATGCGTGTGGCGCGGTCGCGCAGCTTGATGTTGTCCGCGGTCAGATTGACCATGTAGCCGTCATGCACATGGCCGAGATGGATGGCGGCCAGCGTCGACAGCATGTTGAGCGCGATCTTCTGCGCCGTGCCGGCGCCCATGCGGGTCGAGCCGGCGATGACTTCCGGCGGGGTCTTCAGGAGAATGGCGACGTCGGCTTGCTTGAACAGCGCTGCATCGGCGTTGTTGGCGATGGCGATAGTGGCCGCACCGCGCCGTCGGGCTTCTTCAAGCGCCTGCAAGGCGTAAGGCGTCGAGCCGCTGGCGGAGACGGCAATCAGGCAATCGCCCGCGCCGATCGATGCCGATGCAACAGCCTCCTTCGCTCCTTCCGTGTCATCCTCGGCGGCCCCTGCAAGGGTGCGGAGCGCCTCGTCGCCGCCGGCCAGCAATATCGAGATGCGCTCGCGCTCGAGGCCGAACGTGCCGGGTAATTCCAGCGCATCGGCCAGCGCCATCAGCCCCGAACTTCCGGCTGCCGCATAGGCGAGCCTGCCGCCGGCGCCCAGGCAATTGGCAACGATGGCGGCGGCTTGTGCGATGGCGGGAATGGCGTCGCGCACGGTGGCGGCGGCTTCAATCTGCGCGTCGGCCAGCGACCGCAGGATGGCGTCGGGAGCCTGGGCGTCGAGCCCGGGAGCATTCCTGTGCTGCGCTTCTGTGCGCGGTTCCGCCATCTGTTTCCTCCGAATGAAAGACAATACCAAAAAAATACCACTTGTCCACACGCATTAACGAGTTTTCGAACAGCCAAGGATGAAAGTTAGAAAAAATGATGACTTTCAACGAGATAAATCTTAACCGTTTGTCAGTGGAAATTAATCCTTGGTCAATTGGTATTTTATTGGTATGGTGAAATCGAGGAGACTCCAATTTGGATTTCGTGCTCGGCATCGACGGCGGCGGCACCAGTTGCAGGGCGGCTCTGGCCACTCCTGACGGCCGGATTCTGGCCCGCGCCAAGAGCGGGGCCGCCAATATACGCACCGATCTCACCGGCGCGCGAGACAACATCGTCGAGGCGGCGCGGCAGGCATTTCTTGCCGCCGGCCACACGCCGGAATTGATCGAAGCGACGCCGGCCGTTCTGGGGCTCGCCGGGGCCAATGTCGGCACCTATCGCCAGCAGTTGGAGACGATACTGCCTTTCAGCAAAAGCCGGGTCGAGACCGACGCCGAGATTGCCCTGGAAGGCGCCGTCGGCGGCGGCGATGGCGCAATGGCCATTCTCGGCACCGGCACGGCCTATATGGCGCGCAAGAATGGCAGTTCACGTGCCATTGGCGGCTGGGGCTTTCAGGTCGGCGATCAGGGCAGCGGCGCCCGCATCGGCCGCGATCTTCTCGAACAGACGCTGCTGGCCCATGATGGCATTCGCGCCGCCTCGCCGCTGACGGACGAGATGCTGGCAGTGTTCCGCGGCAATCCCGAGGACCTGGTCGAATTCACCACCAATGCCAAGCCGGGCGATTTCGGCGGCTTCGCGCCCAAGGTTTTCGAGCGCGCGGCGGCAGGCGATGCGGTGGCGAACTGGATCGTAGGCAAGGCGGTAGACGATGTCGAGGCGGCGCTCGGCGTGCTCGATCTGCGTGACGGCGATCCCTTGTGCTTGCTCGGCGGGCTGGCTCCGCTTTACGCCTTGCGCCTTTCGCCGCGTTATCAGGCATTGCTGAAGCCACCGCTGGACGATGCGCTGGGCGGCGCGGTGCGCATGGCTGTGCGCTTGTTTACCGATGCGGCGGAGGTCGCTCCATGAGCGAAGCTGCCGATAGCATCTTCTCAGGTTTGAAGCAGTCGCAGCAGAGCGGCGCGCCACTCTATCTGCAATTGCGGCGGAGCATCGAGGACGCCGTCAACCGCGGCGTGATCGGACCTGGCGATGCCCTCCCTTCCGAACGCGATATCGCCAGCAAGGCGGATATATCCCGCGTCACCGTGCGCAAGGCTGTCCAGGACCTGGTCAAGGGCGGCATCCTGGTGCAACGGCACGGTTCCGGCACCTTCGTTGCGCCGCGCATGGAGCGTGTCGAACAGTCGCTGTCGCGGCTGACCTCCTTCACCGAGGACATGGCGCGCCGCGGCATGGCGGTGCGGTCGCAGTGGCTGGACCGCGGCCTCTATGCGCCGTCGCCGGAAGAGATGATGGTTCTCGGCCTTGCATCGAGCGAACTGGTCGCGCGCGTCGCGCGCCTGCGCATCGCCAACGATACGCCGCTCGCTATCGAGCGTGCCTCCATTTCGGCCAGCGTGCTGCCTGATCCCGGCGCCGTCGCGACCTCGCTCTATGCGGTGCTTGAGACCACCGGCAACCGGCCGGTCAGGGCGGTGCAACGCATATCCGCCGCCAATCTCGGCGAAAGCGATGCGCAATTGCTCGAAGTGCCGGCAGGCTCGGCCACTTTGCGCATCGAGCGCATCTCCTATCTCGGCAGCGGCAAGGTGATCGAGTTCACCCGCTCCATCTATCGCGGCGATGCCTATGACTTCGTCGCCGAACTGCGCCTCGGTGTTGCAAGCGACGGCAACGGGGAGCGCTCATGACGGCCAAGACCCATATGCGGCGCGAGATCGAGGAAATTCCGCAAGCAGTGGCTCGCCTTCTCGACGGTTCAGGACCGGCGCTGACCGCCGCCGGCCGCGATATCCGCGCCCGCGATCCGAACTTCATCATCAGCGTGGCGCGCGGTTCGTCCGACCACGCCGCTACCTTCATCAAATACGCCGTCGAGCTGACCGCCGGGCTGGCTGTCGCCTCGGTGGGACCGTCGATCGCCTCCATCTATGGCGCGAAGCTGAGGCTGAACGGTTCGGCCTGCCTTGCGATATCGCAATCCGGAAAAAGTCCTGACATCGTCGCCATGGCTGAAAGCGCGCGCTCCCGCGGGGCGCTGACCGTCGCGCTGACCAACACAGCCGGGTCGCCGCTGGCCTCGGCCTGCGACCATGCCATCGACATTCTCGCCGGCCCGGAGCGCAGCGTCGCCGCGACCAAGACATTCGTCAACTCGGCGCTGGCAGGGCTCGCCTTGATGGCGCATTGCACGCAAGACACAAGCCTGTTGGCGGCGCTCAGGCAACTGCCGCAGCATTTCGAAAAGGCCATCGACTGCGACTGGATGGCGCTGGCCGGGGCGCTGGCGAACCACGGCTCGCTGTTCGTGCTCGGTCGGGGTCCGTCCTACGCCATCGCCAGCGAAGCGGCGCTGAAGTTCAAGGAAACCTGCGCCATGCATGCCGAGGCCTATAGCGCCGCCGAGGTGATGCACGGGCCGCTGGCTCTGGTCGGGCCGGGCTTTCCCGTGCTGACGCTGGCGGCGCGGGACGCATCGCACCGGTCGGTCGCCGAAGCGGCGGATGACCTCGCCGGCAAGGGTGCGGCCTCCTTCATCACCAGCGACGGCGCGAAGAAGGCCATTTCGCTTCCGTTCGTCGCCACCGGTCACCCGCTGACCGACCCGTTGCCGCTCGTTGTGTCCTTCTATGCCTTCATCGAAGCCTTTGCCCGCCATCGAGGCCTCGATCCGGATACTCCGCCCAATCTGCGGAAGGTGACGGAGACGATATGAGAGCGCCCTTCGCCTTGACCGGCGCCCGGATTTTCGACGGCGATGATTGGCACGAAGGCGCTGCGCTGGTCATGCGCGACGGCCTGATCGAGGCCATCCTGCCGGAAGCGGCCGTGCAGCCGGACGTCGAACGCCTTGAGATCGGCGGGATCTTGGCGCCGGGTTTCGTCGATCTTCAGGTCAATGGCGGCGGCGGCGTCATGTTGAACGACCACCCATCGGTTGAAGGCATCGGGACGATCTGCCGCGCGCACGCACCGTTCGGCACGACGTCGCTGCTGCCGACGCTGATCACCGATACGCCGGAGATCACGGCCAGCGCCGTCGCAGCCGGCGCTGAAGCTGCGCGACAGAAGGTGCCGGGCTTTCTTGGCCTGCATCTGGAGGGGCCGCACCTTTCGATCGGCCGCAAGGGCGCGCACGATCCCAAATTGATTCGACCGATGACCGCCGCCGATCAAGCCGCACTGATCGCGGCGCGGGAACAACTGCCGGTATTGCTCACCACCGTCGCGCCGGAATCCGCGACCGTCGAACAGGTTGCCGCGCTGGCGCAGGCGGGAATCGTGGTCAGTCTCGGCCATTCGGACGTCAGCTACAAGACCGCTGTCACCTACGCAGCCGCCGGTTCATCGATGGTGACGCATCTGTTCAACGCCATGAGCCAGATCGGCAACCGCGAGCCGGGCCTTGCCGGCGCGGCGATTGACGATGGGCGTCTTTCGGCTGGCCTGATCGCGGATGGCATCCATGTCAATCTTTCCACGATAGAGATTGCCATGCGCGCCAAAATCGGTCCGGGCAAAATTTTCCTCGTCACCGACGCCATGGCCACCATCGGCACCGACATGACTTCGTTCACGCTTAACGGCCGCACCATCCACCGCAAGGACGGGCGCCTGACGCTGGCCGACGGCACGTTGGCTGGGGCCGACCTCGACATGATCTCCGCCGTGCGCTTCATCACACGGCTGCAGGGCAAGGATTTGACGGATGCCTTGCGCATGGCCTCGCTCTATCCAGCCGAAGCGGTGGGCCAGTCGCACCGGATCGGCCGGTTCGCGAACGGCACGGCGGCCGACGTCGTCGCCCTGTCGGACGATCTGGAGGTCAAGGGCGTCTGGATCGGTGGTGAAAGGGTCGTCGGCTGAAAGCTTACGTTTCCAACAAGGGAGGACTCTAGACCGCTGCCCTGTCCGCCGCCGATCGGATCGCCTCGATGTTTTTCCGATAAGCCTCGACGCTGTCGCCCTTGAAGATCGCCGCGCCTGCCACCAGCACGTCGGCTCCGGCTGCTGTCACCAGCGGCGCCGTCTCGGCCGTGACGCCGCCATCGATCTCGATGCGGATCGGCCGCGCGCCGATCATCGCCTTCACCCGCTTCACCTTATCGACGATGGAGGGAATGAAAGCCTGGCCGCCAAAGCCGGGATTCACCGTCATGATCAGCACGAGATCGAGCCGGTCCAGCACATATTCGATTGCCGATTCAGGCGTCGCTGGATTGAGCGATACGCCGGCTTTCTTTCCGAGGTTCCTGATGGTCTGCAGCGAGCGGTCGAGATGCGGCCCGGCCTCGGCATGCACCGTCATGCCGTCGCAGCCGGCCTCGGCGAAGGCGGCCAGATAAGGATCCGCCGGCGCGATCATCAGATGGCAGTCGAAGAACTTGTCGGTGCGGCTGCGGATCGCCTTGATGACCGGCGGGCCGAAGGTGATGTTCGGCACGAAATGCCCGTCCATGACGTCGAGGTGGATCCAGTCGGCGCCCGCGGCCGCGATTGCCTCGACCTCGTCTCCCAGCTTCGAGAAATCCGACGCCAGGACGGATGGCGCAATCAGTGTCTTGCCGGTCATGCCGATGCCTCTTTCTACAGGTCTCCGGCCTAGCTAGAGGAACGCCGGTTGTCGACCGAAATTTCTTCGCCTCCCGGGAGAAGAGAGGCGAAGGTCCTGGGTTCGACTATCTCTGGAAATTGTCGCTCCGGCCTGGGCGGCGGCGTATGTCACCGCCGCGCGGGATGAAAGGTTCGATCATCCGTGGCTCGAACTCGAAAATCGGCCGCCGCGGCTCGAAGCAGTCCGGATATTCTCCGATCATGCCGCGCGGGCAGTCCCGTTGCCTGAGCAGGATGCAGCGACCGCCGCGGGCGACGGTTCCTTCCGGGCATTCGAGCTGCCGGGCCGGCCGGCATGAGCCGCGAACCACTTCCATGCCGCGCGGGCAGACGCAGGATCCGCGTTTGGTGCGGATCTGCCCACGGATGTCGCATTCCAGCACCGGTTTCTTGGCCGACACGCAGCGCTTGCCATTGAACTCGCTGCCGCGCGGGCAGACGCAGTCACCGGCCTGGGTCCGGATCTGGCCCGGCAGCAGCTTGCATAGGCGCACAGGCGGCTTTTCCGGTGTCTTTTTTTCCGGCGTACGGCAAGCGCCGTTCAGCAACTGCGTGCCGCGCGGGCAGACGCATTCGCCTGCACCGGTGCGGATTTGGCCTTTCAGCAGCACGCATTGTTCGGGTTGCGGGTCGATAGGCTTAGGCCTTTCCGGCCTGGGCTGTTCAGGTTGCGGTTGATCGACGGGACCGCCGGAGCATTGTCCGTTGCGGAAGGTCGCGCCGGTCGGGCACGTGCAGGTGCCCGAAGGGCTCATCACGAATGTTGCCGGGCAGGCGTCGTCGCCCGGAGGCGTGCGTGGCGGTTCAGGTTTCTTGCTGTCCTTGACGATGGTGAAGTCATGGCAGGCAGAGGCCTTGCCGCTGCCGTCCGCGCCGCGGCCGAGCACCACACCGCCGCGCACCGGCGTCTCCGGCGAGACGACGCCGACACAATTCTGCGCCGGTATCCGGCCCTCCATCGCCGTCAGCGGGCCGGCATCCGGAATAACGATGGTGACGGAGTGCGAGCGGCTCTGGCCTGGATCGAGCGACAGGTTGGCAATGCAGGAGAGCGGCAGCGTGGTCGGTTCGGCGTCGCAGCCGAAGGGAGGCGAGATGGATTTCACCGTTACGCCCTCCAGCCGGTCGGCGCCATTGATGCCGATGGCATCGCCGACCCGCATCGGCGCGGAGAAAGCGCTGTCGCCATCGTTGGCGATGGTGATGCGGAAGCTGCAGGGTTGGCCGACGCGGCATTCGGCGTCGCCGGTCTTTTCGACGCGTATCGGCGCTTGCCGAACACCGCCGCCCTTGGCGCAGGCTTTGCCGATTGGGTAGACGATGTCGTCTCCCGGCGCTGGGCCTTGGGTGGCCCGCGCGCAGTTCTCGAATTCGGCGAGGCCTGCGACCGTGACGTCGAAATGACGGCTGGCCCCGGGTGTCAGCACCTCGCCGGGAATTTTGCACGACAGGTTGGCCGACGGCACACCGCCGCATGACCATTCTACGCCGTCCGGTGTGACGTTCTGGATCTGGACCGGATTGCCGGAGCCGATCAGGGTCGCGGCATCGTCCACGCGAATGGAGCCGGCAGGCGTGACCGTGCCGGCATTCACGACAGCAATTCGGCACGACACCGTCGCGCCGCCATTCGCTGCGTTGTTGCACTGCTTGGTGATGCGCAGCGCCGGCTTTTCGCCGTTCGGGCGGCGGAAGCGCGCCGTGGCGCATGCCTTGTTGTTGGTGAGGTCGGTCTCGCCGCCAATGGCTTTCACCTCGGCGCAGTTCTGCACGATGTCGCGCTGGTAGCCAGCCGGCATGATGGCCTTGACGCCGATCGATGTGGAAGCACCCGGAGGCAGTACAATGCCCGGGTGGTCGCAACGGAACTGGCTGAGCCCGTTGGGTCCGCAGGTCCAGGGCGGCGTCGGCCCAAAAGTCGAGGACGAAGGCGCGCCGGTGGGGTAGGAATCGGCCACCGTCAGCGGTCCGCTATAGGTTGTCGAGCCGTTGTTGATGACGTCGATGATGAAGGTGCAAACGCCTTCCGCCGTGCAGACAGGACTGCGGGCGCGCTTCTTCAGGATCAGGTCGGCCTTCTTCTCCGGTGGCGGGCGGCAGTTCTTGTCGCGGTCGCCGCGCTGGCAAAGCGGAATGCGGGCGCAGGCGCGGTCGTTTTCCGTGCGGCCGAAATAGGTCTTGTTGCTGCCCCGATAGTCGAAGCGCGCGCAGTTGGCGAAAGTGCGTCCCTGCCAGCCGGCTGCCGGCTTGAAGCTCAGGCTGAGATCGACGGACTGGCCCGGATTGAGCGTCGTTTCCGGATGCGTGCAACTCATCGGGCTTGTCGCGGGCGCACAGGTCCACGGCGGATTCGGTCCGGCATCGAGCGTCGAGCCGGCCGGCATGGTCACCTCGTCGAGCACGATCGCCCCATGATAGGGCGCCTCGCCGACATTCGTGACAGTGATCGTGAAGGCGCAGCCGCCGGCGATCGTGCAGCGCTTCACATCGGCGCGCTTTTCTATCTTCAGGTCCGGTTCACGCTGGCGGCAGTCCACCTGCCGGTCGCGTCCCGGTTCGCCTTGCGTCGGCACGGCATGCGTCTGTGGCCGCCGCGGATCGGGTCGCTGCGGGTCGGGTCGCTTATGGCCGGGTTCACAGAACGGCAGGTCGATGCCGGGCGGTATGTAAGGCGGGTAGAAGGGCAGGAAGCCCTCCAGCGTTTCGTCATAGACGTCGCCGCTGCCCTGGCACGGACGCCAGACCTCGACGTCGCCAACCTGGCCTTCCATCTGTGGGTCTTCGAAATAACCGTCGAAATCGACGAACCATGAGGCGAAGGGCGGTTCGTTGGCAGGGCGGATATTCTCGGTTCCGGTGATCTGGACGCCATGCACCGCCAGCGGGCCGCCTGCCGCCAGGCGCTCGGCATAGGCAGGATTGTCGCGCAGCTTGTCGCCGGTTGCCAACAGCGTGGCGGCGCAGGCATTGGTATCGAGATTACCGTCGCGGTCATAGCCATATTGCAGGTCGAGCCCGCCGGCGGCCTGTCGGTGGCCTTCCGGAAAACCGACGGCGTAGCTCTGCGGGCTTTCGACCCAGGCGCTTTCGGTGGCCGGATCGTCCGGCGTCTCGCGGACGTAGCGCAGCACCTCGCCTTTGCCGGAATCGGCGAACTGGCTGTAGTCGTAGCGGTTCTCGAGAGGGCCGCGCTGCGCCAGATAGAGCGCGCCGTCGCTGCCGAAGGCGATGTCGGTGACGGCTTGGTCGCGCTCAGCCTTCACCGTGAGTTCACGGCGCGGATCGGTGCCGAAGCCGCCGTTCTCGGTGATGCTGACCGACCAGATTTCGGCCTCTTCGCCGACGGAATAATAGAGCCGGCCGGAACGGTAGGCGACGGCCCAGACGCGCCGCTGGTCCTGTGTATAGCCCCAGCTTTCCGGGTCCTCGCTGTCGAAGACGGGATTGCGAATATCCATCACAGCGCCGTCGTCGGCGACGGCCTCGAGGTCTTCCCCCTGCCGTCCGGCGACGCCATGATCGAATGTGTCGAGGAGATTGCCGTCGGCGCCGATGCGGTGGATCAGGCCATTGTCGAGGTCGGATGCGAAGAACTGGCGATGTTTTCCGTCGAACGTGACATCGCCGATGCCTGGTCCGCTGTTGCCGTCGATGTCGGCGAGTTTGCTGACCGTACCGCTGATGCCGTCGATCTTCCAGATTGTGCCAGGGCCGCCGCCATTCTCCTCGCCGAACTGTCCGTCCATGAAGACCGCGTCCGCAGCGCCGCGCCGCTGCCGCTCCGGCCGGCCGTCTCCGTCGGCGTCCGGGGTGACGATGCGCAAGCCGTGCAGCGACGTAGCACCGGCGTAGAGATTGGGAACGTCTGACGGCAGGCCGTCGCGCATGCCGTCGTCATAAGTGAGGCCGAACACTTGCCCGATCTGTCCGGCTGTAACCTCAAAGGGCGGTGGCGTGCTGACGAGTTGGCCTGACGCCGGACCGCCGAGACTGGATGGGTCGAAGACGCGCAATGTCGCAAGGCCGGTGTCGATGAATGTCTCGTCGACGGGATCGACGCCGGGCGGCAGGCCGTTTTCGATGCCGGGAATGGTCGTTCCGGCAAAGCCGGTCACAGCCATGGAGCCGGGGTAGATGATCTGTGTCTGCGCGTCCTGCGCTTGAGCGGGCGAGAACCAGAGGCCGGCCGTCAGAGCCGCCAAGCCTGCGGCAAACCGGAAGCTCTGGCGAATGCGCGCCAGGCGGGCTGGGAGGTGTGGGACCGGGCGTTCGCCGTCACAAGGCACGGGACATCTTCCGTTGTCTGTGGGATCAACTGCCGGGATGGACGCACCGCAGGAAACCAGCCGCGCTGTTCCGGCACTCTCTCCCGTATTCAAACCGCAAATGTCCCTCGGCCTCACGATACGCCGGGCGTTGGAGCCGGTCAACGGAACCAGCGGAAAGCCGAACGCGTCGTGATTGTCGCCAAGGTTGTGCCATGTGGCCCAAGGCCGTTTGGTGAGCTGTCCGCGTTCCATTGTCCTGTTCATGTCCCGCTCCTCCCGCTGAAACGCCTGATGGCTTCAGACAGTCAGTCGTGGCGGGTGGATGGAAGGTTCACGGAAATATATTCGGGGCCGAACCTTCGGATCAGTAACCGGCTTCGCGGTTGACGAGGTTCTGCAACGGCTCGCCGCGTTCGAAGGCGGCCATCTGGCGCAGCATGATCGGCGCCAGATGCGAAGGATCCGAGGTTGCCGCCGCGTGCGGCGTCACGAACACTTTCGGATGGCTCCACAGCGGGCTGGTTTTGGGCAGCGGTTCGACCTCGAAGACATCGAGGCTGGCCTCCTTCAACGTGCCGTCATCCAGCGCCCGCAAGATGTCGGCATCCTTCTGCAGCCGGCCGCGGCCGGCGTTGATCAGCACCGCGCCGCCAAGGCCGTTACGCCTGCGCAACTGCTTGAGCAGGCCGTAATTGACGATGCCTTGCGTCGCCGAGGTCAACGGCAGGAGGACGACAAGAATATCGGTGGCATTGAGGAAGGGGATAAGTCCAGCCTCGCCTGCGAAGGTCGAGACGCCCGGCAGCGGGCGGTCAGTGCGCGACCAGCCATTCACGGTGAAGCCGAGCGGAAGCAAGGCCGAGGCACAGGCCCGCCCAAGCGTTCCCAGTCCCATGATGCCGACCGAAATATCCTGCGCCGACCGCTGGGGCGGTTCATGCCAGGTCTTCTTCGGCTGCTGCGCCCTGTAGAGCATGCCCTGGCGGTGGTGGTCGAGAACGCGCCAAACCACATATTCCGCCATGTGTTGGCTCAGATTGTCGGCGACGATCTTGACGATGGGTACGTCCGGCACCGTCGGATCGGCGAAGATGTGGTCGACGCCCGCGCCGATCGAGAAGATGACGCGCAGATTGGGCAATGACGAGAGCACGTTCGGCCGCTGCTTCCACACCACGGCATAGTGAATGGAGGGATCGGCTGGTCCGTCCGGTTCCGTCACCACCTCGCGCTCGGCCGACAGCAGATCATGCCAGCGCTGCGGATGGAAACCGGTGACCGACAAAAGCACGCGGCCGCGCTCAATTGGTGGCCGGCTATCTTCCGAGCTGTCCGCGGCTGGCATGTGCCTGGTCTCCTCCTGCATCGGAATGCTACTGGCTGACCACGTCTACAGGCGCGGTTTCGATGCGGAACGCAGCCGAGATCAGCGCCCTTGTATAGTCGGTTTGCGGATTGCCAAAAATATCCTCGGAGGCTCCTGCCTCGACGATCTTGCCATTGCGCATGACGATGACATGGTTGGCCAGCGCGCGCACCACCTTCAAATCGTGGCTGATGAACAGGTAGGCGAGGTTGTGTTTGGCCTGCAGATTGCGCAGCAGGTCGACCACTTGCGCCTGAACGCTCATGTCTAGGGCCGAGGTCGGTTCGTCCAGCATGACGAAGCGCGGATTGAGCACCATTGCCCGTGCGATGGCGACGCGCTGGCGTTGCCCGCCGGAAAACTCATGCGGGTAACGGAAACGCGTTGCCGGATCGAGGCCTACCTCATTGAGCACATCGACGACGCGGTGGTCTCGTGCCTGTGCCGACAGTTTCGGCTCGTGGATTTTCAGGCCTTCCTCGATGATCTCGGCCACCGACATGCGCGGGCTGAGCGAACCATAAGGGTCCTGGAAAACGATCTGCAGTTCACGCCGCAATGGCCGCATGGCGTTGAAGGACAGTTCGTTGATGTCGCGGCCGTTAAAGCGGATTTCGCCCTCTGACGAAATCATCCGCGACAGCGCCAGGCCGAGCGTCGTTTTGCCGGAACCGGATTCGCCGACGACGCCGACTGTCTGGCCGGCGCGCACGGTGATGTCGATGCCGTCCACGGCCTTCACATGATCGACAGTGCGGCGGAAGAAGCCCTGTTTGATCGGGAACCAGACCTTGATGTCCTCGCCCGTCATCACCGGCTTCGCCGTCTCGTCGGCGGTCGGTGGTTTGCCTTTCGGCTCGGCGGCCAGCAGATGGCGGGTGTATTCATGCTGCGGGTTGGCGAAGATTTCCTTGGTGATGCCGGTTTCGACGATCTTGCCCTTGGTCATGACGCAGACGCGATCGGCGATCTTGCGCACGATGCCCAGGTCGTGAGTGATGAACAGCATCGACATGCCGTTTTTCTTCTTGAGATTGGCCAGCAGCTCGAGAATCTGCGCCTGCACGGTGACGTCGAGCGCCGTCGTCGGCTCGTCGGCGATCAGCAGTTCCGGCTCGTTGGCGAGCGCCATGGCGATCATCACGCGCTGGCGCTGGCCGCCGGAAAGCTGATGCGGGTAAGCTGAAAGTCTTTTTTCCGGGTCGCGGATGCCGACCTCGTTGAGAAGCTCCAGCGTGCGCGCCTTCGCTTGCCGGTCGCCCATGCCGCGATGCAGTTTCAGCACCTCGACGACCTGCTGCTCGATTGTATGCAACGGGTTCAGCGAAGTCATCGGCTCCTGGAAGATCATGGTGATCTTGTTGCCGCGGACCTTGCGCAGTTCCTTTTCATTAAGGGAAAGAAGGTCCTTGCCGTCGAAGACGATCTTGCCGGACGGATGGCTGGCAGTTGGGTAGGGCAAAAGCTTCAGCACCGAAAGCGCCGAAACCGATTTCCCCGAGCCGGATTCGCCCACCAGCGCCAGCGTCTCTCCCTTGGCGATGTCGAAGGATATCCGGTCGACCGCAAGCGAAGCCTTGCCGCCTTGTTCGAAGGCGACGGACAGGTCCTGGACAGAGAGGAGGGGAGCTTCGCTCACTTGAACGTTTTCCTTGGGTCGAAAGCGTCGCGCGTCGCTTCGCCGATGAAGATCAGCAGCGACAGCATGAGCGAGATGACGAGGAAGCCGGAGAAGCCGAGCCACGGCGCGTTGAGGTTGCGCTGGCCCTGCTTCAGCAATTCGCCGAGCGAGGCGGACCCTGGTGGCAGGCCGTAGCCGAGGAAGTCGAGCGAGGTCAGCGTCGAGATCGAGCCGTTGAGGATGAACGGCAGGAAGGTCAGCGTCGCCACCATGGCGTTCGGCAGGAGATGCCGGAAGATGATGGTGCGGTTGGGCACGCCGAGCGCCCGCGCCGCGTTGACATATTCGAAGTTGCGGGCGCGCAGGAATTCGGCCCGCACGACGCCAACGAAGGCGACCCAGGAAAACAGCAGCATCAGCCCCAACAATATCCAGAAACCGGGCGGCAGGATCGCGGCGACGATGAGCAGCAGGTAGAGCACCGGGATCGCCGACCAGATCTCGATGAAGCGCTGGAAGATCAAATCGGTCCAGCCGCCGAAATAGCCCTGGATCGCGCCGGCGGACACGCCGATCAGGGCAGAACCTGCCGTCAGGATCAGGCCGAACAGCACCGAGATGCGGAAACCGTAGATGACGCGCGCCAAGACGTCGCGCGCCTGGTCGTCGGTGCCGAGCCAGTTCCAGTTGCCGACCACGCATTCAGGGTCGGCGGCCTTCTGCGGATACTGGGCGCAGCGCTTGTCCTTGTCATAGAGCCAGGACGGCTTTGCCGGCGCTGCTTCGGGAACGGCGTTGTTGACCGTCCGGTAGGAATAGCGGATCGGCGGCCAGATCATCCAGCCATTGGCCTCGATCTCGTCGCGGATCACCGGATCGCGGTAGTCCGCGACAGCGTAGAAGCCGCCGAATTTTTCTTCCGGATAGGCGACCAGAACCGGAAACAGGATTTCGCCCTTGTAATAGGCAAGGATCGGCTTGTCGTTGGCAATGAACTCCGAGAACAGCGTCAGCACGAACAGGATGAGGAAAATCCACAGCGACCAGTAGCCTCGCCGGTTGGCCTTGAAATTGGCCCAGCGGCGCTGGTTGAGCGGCGAAAGCCAGGCCCTTTTCGTTTCGCGGCCGATTTCCTCGCGCTCCGTCTCGACCGCCGCTTTCATCTGGATGTCCGACATCACACTTCCCGGCGTTCGAAATCGATGCGCGGATCGATCCAGGTGTAGGTGAGGTCGGAGACGAGGCTGACGAACAGGCCGATCAGCGAAAAGATGTAAAGGTTGGCGAACACCACCGGATAATCGCGGGCGACGATGGACTTGTAACCGAGCAGGCCGAGGCCATCGAGCGAGAAGATGTTTTCGATCAGCAGCGAGCCGGTGAAGAAGGCCGAGATGAACGCGCCCGGGAAACCGGCGATGACGATCAGCATGGCGTTGCGGAAGACGTGTCCGTAAAGCACCCGACCTTCCGAAAGGCCCTTGGCCCGCGCCGTGACGACATATTGCTTGCGGATTTCCTCGAGAAAGGAATTCTTGGTCAAAAGCGTCGTGGTGGCAAAGGCGGACAATACCATCGCCGTCAGCGGCAGCGTCAGGTGCCAGAAATAGTCGAGGATGCGCGCCGGCCAGGAAAGCTGGTCCCAATTGTCCGAGGTGAGGCCGCGCAGCGGAAACCAGTCGTAAAACGAGCCGCCGGCGAACAGGATCATCAGCAGGATGGCGAACAGGAAGCCAGGGATGGCGTAGGCGACGATGACGATGCCGCTGGTCCAGACGTCGAAGCCGGAGCCGTCGCGCACCGCCTTGCGGATGCCGAGGGGAATCGAGATCAGATAGGAGATCAGCGTGATCCACAGACCGAGCGAGATCGAGACCGGCATCTTTTCGAGAATGAGGTCGACCACCGAAACGTCGCGGAAATAGCTGTCGCCGAAATCGAAGCGCAGATAGTTCCACAGCATCATGCCGAAGCGTTCGAGCGGCGGCTTGTCGAAGCCGAACTGCTTTTCCAGCTTGGCGATGAATTCCGGGTCAAGACCCTGCGCGCCGCGGTATTTGCTGTTGACGTCGCCGCCCGAGGCATCGAAGCCGCCGCCGGCAAGGTCGCCACCGCCTCCGCCGCCAAGCCGGTCGCCGCTGTCACCGCCCTGGTTGGTCAGATTGGCGATGACCTGCTCGACCGGTCCGCCGGGCGCGAACTGGATGACGGCGAAGGAGATCGCCATGATGCCGAACAGCGTCGGGATCATCAGGAGAATGCGGCGCAGTATATAGGCGCCCATCAGGAAGCAGCCCCTGTTCGAACCGGAATATCAGGCCTTGCCAATCTTCGCCGCCTTGTCCTTGTCGAACCACCACAGTGCTTCCATCGCGAAGCCATAGTCCGGTTTCGGTTCCTTGAAGCCGAACATGTCCCAGAAGGCCACGCGGTGATTCGCCGAATACCAACTTGGAATCCAGTCCAGGCGCGCGCGCAAGACCCTATCGAGCGCGCGCAGCACCGTTATAAGAGCGGCGCGGTCCTGGACTTTATCTATTGCCTCTACCAGCGCGTCGACCGCAGGATCCGCTATGCCGGGCAGGTTGCGCGACCCCTGCAGACTGGCCGAGCGCGAATGGAAGACGCCGTCCATGCCCTCCCGTGTGGGGGTCGGCGAGAACAGCAATGCCATGGCGATCATGTCGAAATCGAAACTGGCCTGTCTTTCCTGATACTGCGCCGATTCGACGAGACGAATCGAGGCGTCGAAGCCGACGGCCTTCAAGTTCTCCACCCAGGGAGCGTAAATGCGCGTAAGGTCGTCATCGTGAACAAGGACTTCCGCCTTGAAAGTTTCGCCGGCTGCATTCTGGAAGAACGGGCCGGATCGCTTCCAGCCCGCCTCGGTCATCAGCCTTTGCGATTCACGCAGCAGTTTCCGGTCGCGGCCGCTGCCGTCCGAGGCGGGTAAGATATTGACTTCGCCAAAGACTTCAGACGGCAGTTTGTCGCGCAGCGGTTTCAGCAATGCCAACTCCTCTGGCGAGGGGACGCCTGTCGCCTTGAAGTCCGACTTCTCGAAGTTGGACTGGGCGCGGTCGTAGAGGCCGTAGAACAGCGATTTGTTGGTCCATTCGAAATCGAAGCAGAGCGAAATCGCGCGCCGCACGCGCACGTCTTTGAACCGTTCGCGCCGTTGGTTCATGGCGGTGCCATACAGGAGAGGGCGTTTTTCCGAAGGAAATTCGCGTTTCACCACCTTGCCGGCGGTGAGCGCCGGAAAATCGTATCCAGTCGCCCAGACCCGGGACGTCGCTTCCTCGCGGAAATGTACCTGACCCTTTTTGAACGCCTCGAAAGCCGCTTGCCGGTCGCCGTAGAATTCGATGCGCAGCTTGTCGAAATTATTGGCGCCGCGATTGACCGGCAAATCCTTGCCCCAGTAATCGGCCACCCGTTCCAGCTCGATCGTCTGCCCAGGCCGCATCAGCCCGACCTTGTAGGGACCGGAGCCGAGCGGCGCTTCCATGCGCGAGCCGTCGAAGGGGACCTTGGCGAAATAAGCTTTCGACAGGATCGGAAAAATTGCGACATCCAGTATGGTGCGATCGGACTGCTTTCCTGAAAAACTCAGCCGCAATGTTGTCTTGTCTACCGCGACGGCCTTGGTCAGCTCCTTGAGCGGCAGCGAGAGGTCGGGGTGCCCCTGATCCTTGAAAAGATTGAACGTGAAGGCGGCATCTTCGGCCGTCAGCGGCGAACCGTCATGCCAGCGCGCCTCGGGCCGCAGCGCGAACACGAAGCTGTTGTGATCCGGCGAAATCGTCACCGCTTCCGCTACCAGCCCGTAGATGGAGTCCGGTTCGTCCAGGGCGCTGACCATCAAGCTGTCGAAGCACATTTCCATGCGCGGCGGGGCGTCGCCCTTGGGCACGAAGCTGTTCAGCGTGTTGAACGTGTTGGGGTTCTGGTTGAACACCCATTGCGACGGACCGAAATTGAAGGTCCCACCCTTGGGCGCATCGACGTTCACATAGTCGAATTGCTGGAAATCGACCGGATATTTGAGCTCGCCGAACGCCGACAGGCCATGCAGCCTAACACCGGCCGGGCTGCTGGCGAAGAGCCTG
The DNA here is from genome assembly GCF_031457045.1 of Mesorhizobium sp. BE184. Lineage (NCBI taxonomy): Bacteria > Pseudomonadati > Pseudomonadota > Alphaproteobacteria > Hyphomicrobiales > Phyllobacteriaceae > Mesorhizobium > Mesorhizobium sp. BE184. Next base: position 483,496 of record NZ_JAVDVU010000002.1, on the reverse strand, counting down.
CCCGGCAGGAATGCGGCCGTCGCCGCCGCCCCACCAAGCGCGATGACGTTCCTGCGGGACAGCCGCGCCAAACCAACCATCAATTGCCGCTCTTGTACTTGGCCGCGAGCGCCTTTTCTTTCTCCGGATCGATCCACCAGGATTCGATGTCGGGGCCGACATAGGTCGGCTGCTTGTCCGGCACGCCGAACTTGTTCCACGAGGCGAGCCAGACGTCGGGCCGGGTCAGTTGCGGCACGACGTAAAAATTCCACAGCAAAACGCGGTCGAGGGCATGCGTCGCCGTCACCAGGTCGTCCCGGTTCGTCGCGAAGATCACACGCTCCACCAGCGCGTCGATAACCGGATCCTTGATCCCCTCATAGTTGCGCGACCCTGGCGAATCCGCAGCTTTGGACGACCAGAAGTCGCGCTGCTCGTTGCCCGGCGAATCCGACTGGGCCAGCACGACCGTCGTCATGTCGAAGTCGAAATCGCTAAGACGATTCACATATTGGGACGGATCGACAAAACGCAGCGTCGCCTCGATGCCGATCTTGCGAAGCATCTGGATGTAGGGCGTCAGCGACGATTCCGCGCCTTGCCGCGAATCCAGGACCTCGAATCGGAATGGCGCGCCGCTCTGCGCATTCACCATCCTGCCGTCCTTGATGTTCCAGCCCGCGGCGGCCAGAAGGTCCACCGCCTGCTTGAGAACCTTGCGCTCGTCCTGCGAGTTGTCGAAGGCCGGCAGCTTCCATTCCTGCGTGAACAGTTCCGGCGGCAGCTTGTCCTTGTACTGGTTCAATATTTCCAGCTCCTTGCCCTGCGGAAGGCCGCTGGAAGCAAGTTCGCTGCCGATGAAGTAGCTGGTAATGCGCGTATTCAGCCCGAACGACATCGTGCGGTTCATCGTGTCGAATGGGTAGAGAAGAGAAAGCGCCTGGCGCACGCGCCGGTCCTGGAACAGCGGGCGACGCGTGTTCATTGCGAAACCCTGCATGCGGGCCAGTGCGTTAGCCTTGAATTCCTTCTTCGTCACGTCACCGGCTTTCAGGGCTGGAAAAGTATACTTGGTCATCCAGTCGCGGGCGCTGTTTTCGGAATTGATGTCCTGCAGGCCGCCCTTGGTGAAGGCCAGCCATTCCGCGGTTTCATCGAGGAAGTAGGTGTAGCGGCGGTTGTCGAAATTCTCGCGCCCCACTTTCACCGGCAGCTTGGCGGCCCAGTAGTCCGGCACGCGCTCCCAGACGATCTCCGCGCCGGGCTTGAAGCTCTTGATCTTGTAGGCGGCGGAGCCGAGCGGGACTTCCAGCGTCGGCTTGGTGATGTCGCGCTTCTTGCCACTGACGTCCGTGCCTTCCCACCAGTGCTTCGGCAGTAGCACGAGGTCGCCGATGATCTTCGGCAGTTCGCGATTGCCCTTCTGGTCGAACTTGAACTGGACCTCGCGGTCGGAAAGGGCGACCGCTTCCGTGACGTTCTCGAAATAGCGGTTGTACATCGGGCTGTTGGCTTTCAGCACGTTGAAGGACCAGACGACATCATCGACCGTAATCGGCTTGCCGTCATGCCATCGGGCGCGGGGATCGAGCCGGTAAGTCGCAGACGAATAATCGTCTGGATATTTATAGGCGTCGGCGACGAGGGGATGGCTGACGCTGCCTTCGTCGGTCGCCTGTTCCATCAATGTATCGTAGAGCAGCCCGCCTCCAAACCCGACGAGGCCCGCGGCCGGCGAACCCTGCACGATGTAGGGGTTGAAGCTGTCGAACGTTCCGGTGACCGTCGAATTCAGCGTCCCGCCCTTCGGCGCATCCGGGTTCACATAATCGTAGCGTTGGAAGTCCTGGCCATATTTCGAGTCGCCGATCAGGGAGGAAGATGTGTGCCATTCCTGGGCGTGGACTGCACCAGCGGCCAACAGGGCAGCGGCAACGACCGTTCCAAGAATGCTTCGCTTGCGGCAACCCGTCATCCGTCTTCCTCTGCAGTAAGCTTCGGCGCGCAATCTAGACCATTAACCGCCACAGGAAACCGCCTCGGTGCGCTTTCTGGCGGCGGTTCGCCCGTTTCATAACAAAAAAGCCGGGGCGAACCCGGCTTTTTCATGGATATGGCGATTACAATTTCGTCATTTGGCGGGAGCGGCGCCCTCGGCGGGCTTTTCCGCCGGTGACGCTCCGTCCGCAGGTTTGGCATCGGCTGGCGCTGTACCTTCGGAAGGCTTTTCCGTCGGCGCGGCGCCCTCGGTGGGTTTGGCCTCGGTAGGTGCCGCGCCGCCTTCGGCGGGCTTGGCATCGGCGGCTGGCGCCGCAGCTTCAGGCAAAGGCTTAGGGCTGTCGGACAGCGTGCGCAGATAGGCGATGACGTTGGCGCGCTCGTCGTCCTTCTTCAGGCCGGCAAAGCCCATGGCCGTACCCTTGACGAAATTTTTGGGCGAGGTGAGGAAATGGTTGAGGTTGTCGTAGGTCCAGTGTTCCTCGCCACCCTTGGCGAATTCCTTCATGCCGGACGAATAAGCAAAGCCCTCATGATGGGCGACGGGACGGTCGACGATGTCCCACAGGTCCGGACCGACCTTGTTCGGGCCGCCCTTCTCGCCCGAATGGCAGGCCTGGCATTTCTTGAAGACGGTGGCGCCGGCTTCCGCATTGGCGGTGGCGAGCAGTTCCGCGATCGGCTTGGCGGCTTCTGCCGGGCCTGCTGCGCCAGCCTCGGGCTCGACCGCCTCGATGGCGAAGCCGGGTTTTTCGGGCGCGGGCGAGGCAAACAGCGCATCGGACACGAGGCCGACCGAGAACACCACGAAAACGGTTCCGAGAAGTCCGCCGATCACCTTGTTAAGTTCGAACGAGTCCATGCACCCCAACTCCCTTTTCCGGCGGACCGTTTCGTCCATCCGTCCGTCGGTATGGCGACACACCTTGGGAAGGCGGTCAAATCGGGCGGAAACTAGGTCTTTTGCTCTGGCGTTGCAACACCTATAAGGGCGCTTCCAGTGAGACCTTTTGCCACTTTTTTCGCAATCCTTTTCATCTGCCGCAGAGCCCGATGTCCACTCTCGTCCTGATCCCGGCCCGCATGGCCTCCAGCCGCCTGCCGGGCAAGCCGCTGGCAGACATCGCCGGCAAGCCGATGATCGTGCATGTGGCCAGCCGCGCCGTCGAAAGCGGTGTCGGCCGTGTGGTCGTGGCGACCGATACGGAAAGCGTCGCCGAAGCCATTCGGGCGCATGGTTTCGAGGCGGTCATGACCCGCGCCGACCACGAATCGGGGTCGGATCGCATTCACGAGGCGCTTTCGATGCTGCAGGGCGGCGGCGAGGTGGACGTCGTGGTCAATGTGCAGGGCGATTTGCCGACGATAGAGCCGGGCATCATCGGTGCGGCGCTGCGGCCTCTCGACCAGGCCTCGGTCGATATCGCCACGCTCGGCGTCGAGATTGTCCGCGACGAGGAAAAGACCAATCCCAATGTGGTCAAGATCGTCGGATCGCCCCTGTTCGGGTCACCTCTGGCTGCGACACGCCTGAGGGCGCTCTACTTCACCCGCGCCACCGCGCCCTGGGGCGATGGGCCGCTCTATCACCACATCGGCCTCTACGCCTATCGCCGCGCCGCGCTGGAACGCTTCGTAGGCCTCAAGCCTTCGCCGCTCGAACGCCGCGAGCGGCTGGAGCAGTTGCGCGCGCTCGAGGCCGGTATGCGTATCGATGCCGAAATCGTCCAGTCCGTTCCCCTTGGCGTCGACACGCCCGAGGATCTCGAACGGGCGCGCCAGATCCTTTCACGCTGAACCGAGCTACGAACATGCCCGAAAAGACCAACAGAATATCCTTCCAGGGCGAGCCCGGCGCGAACTCTGACACCGCCAGCCGCAATATGTTCCCGGCGATGGAGCCGTTGCCATGCCCCACCTTCGAGGATGCTTTCAACGCGGTTGAGACCGGCAAGGCCGATCTGGCGATGATCCCGATCGAAAACACCATCGCCGGGCGCGTCGCCGACATCCATCATCTCCTGCCGGAATCGAAGCTCAACATCATCGGCGAGTATTTCCTGCCGATCCATTTCCAGCTCATGGTCCTGCCGGGTGTGAAGCGCAGTGAGATCAAGACCGTCCACAGCCACATCCACGCGCTTGGCCAATGCAGAAAATACGTCCGCAAGAATAGCTGGAAGGCGGTCGTGGCCGGCGACACCGCCGGCGCGGCGAAGTTCGTTTCCGAGGAAAAGGACTGCACCATGGCAGCGCTAGCCCCGGCGCTGGCAGCCAAACTCTACGGCCTCGACATCATCGAGGAGAATGTCGAGGACACCGACAGCAACGTCACCCGCTTCGTCGTGCTGACGAAGAACAAGCAATGGGCCGACCGTCCGTCCGCAGGCACCAAGATGATGACCACCTTCATCTTCCGCGTCCGCAACGTGCCGGCGGCGCTCTACAAGGCCATGGGCGGCTTCGCCACCAACGGCATCAACATGACCAAGCTGGAAAGTTACCAGCTCGGCGCCTTCACCGCGACGCTGTTCTATGCCGACATCGAAGGCCATCCCGACGATGCCAACGTCAAGCTGGCGCTGGATGAACTGCGCTTCTTCTCCAAGGAGGTGCGCATTCTGGGCGTCTACCCGGCCAGCGCCTCGCGCGACGAATGGAAAGCGCCCGACTGATCTCTGTGTGGGCGAGTCGGCCGGTTCGGCTACTCGTTGTCCAGCCACGCCAGGATCAGGTGGTGCGCGATCGCACCCTTCTGCGGCGTCGACAGATTATCCGGATGCGCCCGCGCCATCATCAGCCGTACCTCATCACGGCCGAACCAGCGGCAATCTTCCAGTTCGGTCAGGTCGGTCCTGATCTCGTCGTTGATGGGCTCGCCGAAGCAGCCGATCATCAGCGAATAGGGGAAGGGCCAAGGCTGGCTCGCATGATAGACGACGCGGCCAAGCCGGATGCCAGCCTCCTCGAAGGTTTCCCGACGCACCGCGTTCTCGATTGTCTCTCCCGGCTCGACGAAGCCGGCAAGCGTTGAATACATGCCCGGCGCGAAGTGGCGGCTGCGGCCGAGCAGGCATTTGTCTTTCGTCGCCGTCAGCATGATCACCACCGGATCGGTGCGCGGAAAATGGTCGGCGCCGCAGGCCGGGCAGTGCCGCCGATAGCCGCCGGCGCGCATGTCCGAGGCCGCGCCGCAGCGACTGCAGAAGCGATGGGTCGAATTCCAGGCCAGCAGCGCCGCCGCCTGCGCCAGCGCGCCGAGCGCTTCCTCGTCGATCAGGCCCTGCAAGAGAATGGAGCGGTGGTCGATGGCCTTGATGTCCTGCGGCAATTGCTCCGGATCGATGGTCGCGGGCACCGCAAGCACCGGACCTTCTTCCGACATGCCGAGCAGGATCGCGTCGTCCACCACCGGCATCAGTGTGCGGCTTTCCGCCGGCGTTAACCACGGCATGAAGGTCTCTCCGGCCTTCAGGTGCAGCCTGCCGTCGCGCAGGACGAGCAGCCGCGCGCGCGGGTCGGTCAGAGCCTTTTCCACGCAGTCGTCGGTGCGATTTTCGGATTGACGGTCTATCGTGTTGCCGGCAAAGCCGACGAACTGACTCGGCTCGCGCAAGGGCGCGTCAAAAAGGCTGAATGGCATGGACGGGACTCAAGCGATCGTTCGGATACAGTCGCTCTATAACGCCGCGCGGATCGTTTGGGCAAACCGGTGCAGGTCGTTTCCGGTGTAGGGCTCGCGCACCCCGTGGCTCCAGACCGGTCCGGGCCAGCCGGCGTCGCCCTCATTGCGGGCGATGACGTGGACATGCAACTGCCGCACGATATTGCCCAGCGCGCCCGAGTTGATCTTGGTGCAGCCTGTGGCCTTTTTCAGCGCTTCCGCAACCATATTGACCTCGAAGGTCAGCATGGCTTGATCGAGCGGGGTGAGGTCGTGGATTTCCTCGATGCCCGGCCGCTGCGGGATCAGCAGCAGCCACGGCCAGCGGCTGTCGTTCATCAGCCGCAGCTCGCACAGGCCGAGCCACATCACCTGCTCGCTGCTGGCTTCCAGCCGGGCATCGAGCGTAAATCCGGCCTTGAGGCCCGGCAGCATTGGCGTTTCCCCTGAATCCCGTTGTCGGCGAAGGCTATTGCGCCGCACTGTCCGCTGCAAGCGAATCATGGGCCGCTTTCGTGAATAGCTGCAATCGCCGCGACGCCCTTGCATTTCGCTGACGAATTGCCGATATGGACGGCGGGAGGTTGGTGGTGGACGATCCACTCGCCAACCGGGTCAGGTCCGGAAGGAAGCAGCCCTAACGAGCCCGGAACGGGTCATTGTTCCAGCCTCCCACCTCAGAACCGCTTGTGCAAGGCGTGCCGCGGATATTCGACGCGGCTCGGCATCGCGCCGTTTGCGGGCCGGAATGCCTCCGATCGTGAAATGGCTCCCAAACGGTTCGCGCAAGGTTGACGATGGCCGCCCCGGCGCGTCAATGTTGACGGGACTGACCGCCCTGCCGCGGTCCGACGAGGAAATTATCGAGACCGATGAGCGAAGCCGGACAGTCAGGCAAGGACAAGGGCGGCGCCTATCGCGTTCTGGCGCGCAAGTACCGGCCGTCGAATTTTTCCGAATTGATCGGCCAGGAGCCGATGGTTCGCACGCTGACCAACGCCTTCGCCACCGGCCGCATCGCCCAAGCCTGGATGCTGACGGGCGTGCGTGGCGTCGGCAAGACAACGACCGCGCGTATTCTCGCTCGGGCTCTCAACTACAAGACTTCGGACAAGAATGAGCCATCGGTCGATCTGGCCGTGCTCGGCGAACACTGCCAGGCGATCATGGAAGGCCGCCATGTCGACGTGATCGAGATGGACGCCGCCTCTCACACCGGCATCGACGACATCCGCGACATCATCGAACGGGTGCGCTACGCGCCGGTTTCGGCGCGCTACAAGGTCTACATCATCGACGAGGTGCATATGCTTTCGACGCAGGCCTTCAATGGCCTGCTGAAAACGCTGGAAGAGCCGCCGCCGCACGTCAAGTTCATCTTCGCCACCACCGAAATCCGCAAGGTGCCGATCACGGTGCTGTCGCGTTGCCAGCGCTTCGACCTGCGCCGTATCGACGCCGGCGCTCTTGTCGGGCATCTGACTTCGATCGCCAGCCAGGAGGGCATCGATGTTGACCCGGCCGCTCTGGCGATGATCGCCCGCGCCGCCGAGGGATCGGCCCGCGATTCGCTTTCCATTTTCGACCAGGCCATCGCCCATGGCGGCGGCAAGGTGGATGCCATCGCGGTACAGGCTATGCTCGGCCTTGCCGACCGCGCCCGCATCGTTGACCTGTTCGAGCATGTGATGAAAGGCGACGTGGCCGCCGCGCTTGGCGAATTGCGCGCCCAGTACGAGACCGGCGCCGATCCGGCCGCGGTGCTGACCGATCTGGCGGAGTTCAACCATCTCGTCACCCGTCTGCGTTTCGTGCCGAGCGCCGGCGACGATGCTTCGTTGTCGCAGGATGAACGCAGCCGCGGTGCCGAATTCGCCGCCAGCCTGTCTGTCCGCGTTCTGTCGCGCACCTGGCAGATGCTCCTGAAGGGCATTCCGGAAGTGCAGAGCTCGAACCGGCCGATGAGCGCGGCGGAAATGGTGCTGATCCGGCTTGCCCACGCCGCTGATCTGCCGACGCTCGATGAGGCGCTGAAATCGTTCGAAGCTGGCGATGCGGTTCCCGCTGCTCCCCGGTCCAACGGCGCCTCCGCCGCTCCCGGAAATGGCGGCTCGAACGGCGGAGCATCCGCGGGCGCGGTTTCGCATGCGCGTATGCCCACGACGGGCGGCGGCGCGCAGACCATGCGGCTGGTGGAAAGCACCCCCGAACCGGCAATGTTTGCGTCGCCACCAGAAGCCGTTACGGAAGCGCCGCCTGCGGTATCGGTCAAGACGCTGGCGGATATCGCCGCACTCGCCGACACCCATCGCGACATGACCTTCAAGGTGCTTTTGAAGCGCTGCGTGCGACCGGTGCGCATCGAGCCCGGCCGCATCGATGTCAGCCTGACCGCCGACGCGCCGAAGATGCTGCTGAACGACCTGACCGCCAAGCTGCGTGCCTGGACCGGCCGCAACTGGCTGGTTTCGCTGTCGAAGGACGAGGGCGGGCAGACGCTGGCCGAGATGGAATCGGCGAAGCGTGAGAACGCCTTTGTCGATGCGCGCAGCGACCCCGCCGTCGCCGCAATTCTCGCACGTTTCCCCGGCGCCAAAATCATCGACGTGCGTATTCCGGATGCGCCAGACATCGACGTTGACGCCGATATATCGCCGACGGACCCTCCCGTCGAAGACGACGATCAGAACTAAGCGATCATCAACCGCAAAGGACCGCACGATGAAGGATCTTCTCGGCCTGATGGGCAAGGCGAAGGAAATGCAGGCCAAGTTTCAGGCCATGCAGGACGAAATCTCAGGACTGGAGGCAAGCGGCCAGGCCGGCGGCGGTCTCGTCAACGTTACGCTGACAGGCAAGTTCGAGATGAAGACGCTCAAGATCGACCCTTCGCTTTTCAAGGAGGACGATGTCGAGGTGCTGGAGGATTTGATCCTTGCAGCCCACAACGACGCCAAGGCCAAGGTCGAACAGGTGATGCAGGAAAAGACCAAGGCGCTGACCGCCGGTCTGCCGATGCCTCCCGGCATGAAGCTGCCTTTTTGAGGCTTAGAAGGACCGGCCTTTGTTTCGCCTCTATCACGCTATGTTGCCGAGTAGGGCGGATTGTTGATCAGTCATAGAGTCTTGTGCGGAGCGGTTCACTTGCGTTCGTAAGCATTTGGCCATCTTTTTGCCGGAAAGATTCTCATTCTGGCCGTGACCTGGGGACAAGGCGGCAGCAAAATAATGAGGCTAGGCCATTGACTGCCGCGCGATGGAAGGTGCCGCTTGTACTCGGCATCGCATTATCTCCGCTCCTTCTGGCCGGTTGTAGCCAGACTTCTTCCCACGGCATGTCCGTCGCCAATCTGACTGACTCCCTCAAGCCGTCTTCCCGTGCGCGGCCCTACCGGTACACGTCGCGTGACAAGGAATGCCTTGAACGCGCAATGTTCTTCGAGTCCAATCGCTCCAGCCGTGATGGCATGGTGGCGGTCGGAACGGTGGTGATGAACCGTCTCAGGTCCGGCCAGTACAGCGATTCCATCTGCGGTGTAGTTGGACAAAAGCGGCAGTTCGCGCCCGGCGTGATGACCCGCCAGATGAATTCCAAGGCTATGCCTGATGTTCAGGAGGCGGCTGAGGCCGTTCTCAAGGGCGAGCGCGCGCCAAAGCTGAACAACGCCATGCACTTCCATACGGCTGGCCTGAAGTTCCCTTACAAGAACATGCATTACATCACCGTGGCCGGCGGCAACGCTTTTTACGAAAAGCGCGGCCGCAAATGGCAGCCACTGCCGCCGGATACCGGAACGGCGTTTGCATTTGCCGGCCCGACGACTGCGCCCGCAGCTGATGGCGTGCCGGGTGTCCAGACGCCGGCCCTTATGGTTGCCTCCGCCGAGCCGACTGCGACAGCCACGGCCGCATCCTTTGCCGCTGCACCTGCCGGCGCTGCATCTGCTGTTGAAAAACCGATTCTCGTCGCCTCGGCCGCCGCTACGCCCCTGCCTGAAGCCAGGCAGTTCGGGGAGGCAAGACAGGCCAGGATCGCCTACGACCGCCAGCCTGACGCGGCCCGTTTCGGTGGCGCTTCGGCCGCGCCGCAGAGCACGCCCTTCATGACCGCATCCGCTTCGGCGAACGAGGCGCAGCCGGTCATGGGGTTCGAGTCCACTCCCGACGACACCAGCGCCATCGGCGCGTTGATCGTCAAGGAAGGGCGTCCTTTCGACGAATAGCGGACAATTCGCGGACGCCTCCTGCCGCCCAGACATCTGTTCGGCTTGGCGCATTCGCTCTATACGAATCGCATGTCCAAGCGAATCGCCGGCCCCGAGATCGAGCGCCTGATCCAGCTTCTGGCCAAGGTGCCGGGGCTGGGACCCCGTTCGGCGCGCCGCGCTGCCCTCCATCTCATCAAGAAGAAGGAGCAGCTTCTGCAACCGCTGGCCGACGCCATGGGCGAAGCTGTCGAGAAAGTGCGCATCTGCTCCGTTTGCGGAAATGTCGATACAGCCGATCCCTGCCTGGTCTGCACGGATCCGCGACGCGACGACGCCACGCTGATCGTCGTCGAGGATGTCGCCGACCTGTGGGCGCTGGAACGCGCCGTGGCGATGAATGTGCGCTACCATGTCCTCGGCGGTACGCTGTCGCCGCTGGACGGCATTGGTCCGGACCAGCTGAACATCAAGGCGCTGGTCGATCGCGTCGCCGGCGGGGCGGTGCGCGAGTTGATCATCGCCGTCAACGCCACGGTCGAGGGCCAGACTACCGCGCACTACCTCACCGACCAGCTTGCTGGCTTCGACATCAAGGTGACACGGCTGGCGCACGGCGTGCCGGTCGGCGGCGAGCTGGACTATCTGGACGAAGGCACGCTGGCGGCGGCGCTGAAATCACGGACGGCGTTTTGACGAAAACGGTCGTCAATTCTCCTCGGACCAGGCTTTGAAAATCGCAATGACTGCCGCCAAGTCCAGGGCCCCGCAAGCAGCATGAAATGTATTGTCTCTGCGGAAGCAAACCCACCATGACGCATCATCTTCATAATTGTGACGGATCTCATCGAAAGCAATTGTCTCAAGTGCCGTACCGGTAAGTTCGATTTTTAAGCGCCAACCGGGATTGTCGAGTGTATCAATCGCTATTCCGAAGCTGTGTTCCCAATCGCCGTTGCAATGACGAGCATACCAGTTGACCAGCCAATCCATTCCGCTTTCTTCTGCCACGGTCCCTCCCGATGCATGAGGATGAACTGAATAGCATCATGTTACTATCAACAATAAGGCTGAAGCTAAGGTTGATCCTGCTGCCGATGTTTGTAGTCGCAGTTTTGACTGCGCAGCTAACGCCATCGTCCGCCGCCAAAATCGACGACCAGTTCCAATCCTGGCTGCAAGCCGATCTCTGGCCGGAGGCCAAGGCAAAAGGTATTTCGCAAACGACCTTCGATGCCGCCTTCGACGGCATCAAGCCCAATCTCAAGCTGCCCGATCTCGTCCTGCCCGGTGAGAAACCCAGGACGCCCAAACAGCAGCGCCAGGCCGAGTTCGGGTCGCCGGGCAATTACTTCGCCGAAAAGGTGATCGGCGCAGTAGCGAGCGGGGGCCGCGCCCGCTCCGGCAAGTATGCCAAAACACTAGCCGCCGTCGAAAAGCGCTATGGCGTGCCGGGCGAGGTGGTGCTCGCCATCTGGGGCCGCGAGTCCGGCTTCGGCGCGGCGAAAATGCCTTACGACGCTTTCGAGGTGCTGGGCACCAAGGCTTTCCTGTCGACCCGCAAGGACATGTTCCGAACCGAGTTGCTGGCGGCGCTGGAGATCGTCCAGCGTGGCCTGGCGCCGGCCGGAGCCATGCGGTCGTCCTGGGCCGGCGCGCTCGGCCAGCCGCAATTCATGCCGACTTCGTTTCTCAAGCACGCCGTGGACTTCGATGGCGATGGCGCGGTCGATATCTGGAATTCTGTCCCCGATACGCTCGGCTCCATCGCCAACTATCTTGTCCACTACGGCTGGGCCTCTGACCGCGACTGGGGTTTTGAGGTGACCGTGCCGGACAGCCTTTCCTGCGCGCTGGAAGGGCCGGACCGCGGCAAGCCGATTGCGCAATGGGCTTCGATGGGCGTGACGCGCGTCGGCGGCAAGCCGTTCCCGGCCCGGGAGGCGAAAGCCGAGGGTTTCCTGATGATGCCGGCGGGGCGCAACGGTCCGGCCTTCCTCGTCACGCAGAATTTCTACGTGCTCAAGGAATACAATATGAGCGATCTCTATGCGCTGTTCATCGGCCACGGCGCCGACAGGATCGCCCATGGCGACAGGAAGTTTTCGGCTGCGTGGGGAGCTGTCGGCGGACTCCATCGCTCCGATGTGGCGGCCCTGCAGCGGGCTTTGCAGGCGAAGGGCTATGACGTCGGCGGCGCCGACGGGCTGCCCGGCTTCAAGACCCGCCGCTCGATCGGCGATTGGCAGGCGAAGAACGGCCGCGCCGCGACCTGTTTTCCCGATGCGGAACTGGTGAAGGCGGTGAATTGATTTTCTTCGTCCCGTTTACGGGGCGCGGGAAAGGAACTACGCCGCCTGCGACAGCTCTCTTTGAACCTCCGCCAGAAGCTCGAACGACCGCACCCGCGCGGCGTGGTCGAAGATCTGCGCCGTTACCATCAGCTCGTCGGCCCCGGTGCGCTCGACGAAGGCCTCGATGCCGCGCCGCACCGTATCCGGCGAGCCGACCACGGCTTGCGACAGCGCATGGCCAAGCATGGCGCGCGCTTGCGGGTCGAGTTGCGTCTCGTAACCCTCTACCGGCGCCGGCAGCTTGCCCGGCCTGCCGCTGCGCAGATTGACGAAGGCCTGCTGCAGCGAGGTGAAATGCAGTTTCGCCTCCGCGTCCATGGGCGCTGCGATGACATTGATGCCGAGCATCACATATGGCTTTTCGAGATGTTTCGATGGCTGGAAGCGCGAGCGGTAGACCTCCAGCGCATTGTCCAGTTCCGCTGGTGCAAAATGCGAGGCGAAAGCGTAGGGCAGGCCGAGCATGGCGGCGAGCTGGGCGCCGTAGAGGCTCGAACCCAGTATCCACACCGGAACATTCTGGCCTTCGCCGGGCACGGCGCACACGCGCTGCCCTTCCTCCGCCGGGCGGAAATAATTCATCAGCTCGATCACGTCCTGCGGAAAGGTATCGACGCTGGCCTCGAGATTGCGGCGCAACGCCCTGGCCGTGAGCATGTCGGTTCCCGGCGCCCGCCCGAGGCCGAGGTCGATACGGCCTGGAAACAATGCCGCCAGCGTGCCGAATTGCTCGGCGATGACCAGCGGCGAATGGTTCGGCAGCATGATGCCGCCGGCGCCGACGCGGATGGTCTTGGTGCCGCCGGCGACATGGCCGATGACGACGGCTGTGGCCGCGCTGGCGATGCCGACCATATTGTGATGCTCGGCCAGCCAGTAGCGCTTGTAACCGAGCCGTTCGGCATGGCGTGCGAGATCGAGCGAGTTCGCCAGCGATTGCGCTGCGTCGCCACCCTCCGGCACGGGGGCAAGATCGAGGACGGACAGTTCGGCCATGGCAACGGGTCTCCGGGATCCGCTGGATATGGAGGCCGGAGACCCGTTCTGCAAGCGGCCGAAAGTCCAATCCTCAGGCGGCAGTCTTCGTCTTGGCGCGGCTCGCCCTGGACGGCGCTGTTTTCGGCGAAGTCGGCTTCGAGGGCGCCACACGGCGTTGCGGGCGCCGCTTCGGCAAATTTTTCAGCGGCTTGGCTGCATTGTCCGCAAAAGCGATGCGAACGGCCTCGGCAATGCTCGAAACGACGAAATCGGCATTGGTTTTTTCCTCGGTTATCGCGCTTGCGTGGCTGTCGTCGTCCGTCGCCATCGGTACGAGCAGTCCGACCCTCAGCTTGGAATCGCGCCGCTTCAGCCGCCTCACCGTATGCCGCGCCTGGGCTAGGGATGCTGCGTTGAGGTAGATCAGGATCACGGTGTCGACGTCCTTCACGGCAATATCCTTGAACCGGTCAGGTTCGATCGCTTCGTATGAAGCGGCCGCTGCCGTCGCCCCCTGAACCTCGAGCACCTGGACGACCATCTCTGCTGCTGCGTCGTCGATTTCGCCGCGTCCGCCGATGCACAGCAGCGTGCGTCCCTCGCCATCCGGCAAGGTTTCGTCGGGTGTATCGTCCTCGTCCTTTTCCGCCTTGGCATCGTCGCCATTGTCGCCGTTTTCTTCTTCTTCCTCGTCTGCGGTTTCGCTCAGTTCCTGCACCAGTGTCTGGGCCGCCGAGGCAAAGCGTATCCGCTGCTCGTCGGTCATGACGCCGCGCTGGCGGTCCAGTTCTGCCAACGCCAGCGCCGGCAGTCCTACCTTGTCGTAGAAAGAGACGAGATATTCGTCCTCCAGGAAGTCCTCGGCATAATCGGCAGCCTCATAGGGATCGCCGGCCAGCAGCCTCTGGTAGACGCGGGCATGCGGCTCCAGAACCGGCTCGTCACCAAGCAGCACATCGAGGAATTCGAACTGCGAAACATGCCGCCCAAGAACCACCAGGCAAACGGTCAGCGGTGTCGACAGCACCAGCCCAAGCGGCCCCCAGAGCCATGCCCAGAAGATGGCGGCGATGATGATGGCAAGCGGGGAAAGGCCGGTCTGCGAGCCGTAGAGCCATGGCTCAAGCACGTTGTTGGAGATGAGTTCCATGGCGATGAAGAGGCCTACCGTCCACAAAAGCGGAGCCCACCCTGGCGATACCGCCACGGTAAGAAGCATCGGCAGGATCATGCCGATCGCCGGACCGATATAGGGCACGAAGCGCAGAACCAGTGTCAGCAGGCCCCAGAGCATGGCGTTGGGAATATTCAGCAGCCACAGGCCGAGCGCGATCGGCACCGCATAGATCGTGTTGATCAGGAGCTGCATCAGAAGATAGCGTCCGACCCTCTTGCCGGCGTCCTGCAGGGCCTCGGTCGTCTTGTGCAGGTCGCCATAGCCGGCAAGCCGGATGAAGCGGTCACGCAATCCTTCCCGCTCAAGCAACATGAAAATGACCACGACCACGATCAGGCCCGCGGTGGCGAACGGACTGATCAGCGGCACGACGATGTTCCGCAGGATGTCGAGCGGGCTTTCACGGTAGATGATTTCGACCGGCAGCGGTTGCGGGCCTGGAATGGTCGTGGACTGCTGCGTGCCGGCCTGCAATTCCTTGCCTACCCTTTCGACCATGTAGGTGAGCCGCTCGACAAGGCCGCCGCCTGCGCCCATCTCTTTGAGGGAGCGGACCTTTTCGACGATATTGGCCTGGTAGGTCGGTATGTTCTGGGCAAGGTTCGAAACCTGCGTGGCCACAAGGAAGGCAAACGCCGCAATGACCAGGAAAGTGATCATGACCGTCAGGATGACGGCCACCACTTTCGGCACCGACCACTTCCGCAGTCTCGACACGATGGGCGCGAGCGCAAAGGTGAGGAGAAGTGCAATGGCAAATGGGAGCAGGACATCCTTGGCGAGGTAAAGGATCGCCGTCACGCCGATGATGGTGACGACCGGCGGCAGCGACAGCCGCGTATGCCGCGCCGCTCCGCCATCGGCTAGCGGGGCGGTCATCTGTGGAATTTCGGTATTCGTCGCCACCTTTCGCCCCTCCTGGTGGGCATCGCCCGGACTGCACCATGCAGCGCACGGTTTTCGTCGGGAGGGAAGTCACATTCGTCGGTCAGCTTCGCGGTTTGTCTTGAAAAGAACCCTTATTCGCCCTTTTGCCCGCTGGCCGCGGTCAATACGGAACAGTAACAGCCGCGTCGGCACTCAAGACATCAGCGGTCCGGGCAGAAACGCAGTCCAGCCGACGAGGTTCCAGTGCGAGGCGGGGCGCGCCGCCTTGGACAGGCCAACCCTGGCGCCGAACCTGTTTCGCCACGGCAACAGCCATGAATTTCATGGCTGCCATTCCGTTTTGGCGCTTGAACTCTCGGCTCGCGCGCGTATGTAAGCGACGCGAATTGAGTTCAGGGAAACAGATTTGGCTATCTACAGGGAAAAAGACTTCTCCGAGCGGCGCAATGCCGCAGACGAAGCAAGAAAGGCGCTCTTGGAGCGCTTCAAGGCGAAGCCGGCGGCAGATGACCCGGCGGTGTTGGCAAAGCGGGCGGAACGCAAGGCGATCCTCGAGGCCCGCGCGCTCCGTGAAGCTGAAAAGCTGAAGCAGAAGCAGGAGCGGCTGGCCCGTGAGGCTGCCGAAAAGGCGGCCAGCGAAGCCGCCGAAGAAGCCGCTCGGCTCGAAGCCGAGATCCAGGCTGCCGCCGACGCCAAGATTCGCGAAGCCGAGGAAAACGAGCGGATCGCTCGCCTTCTGGCTGACGAAGCGGAACGCAAGGCCAAGCGCGATGCGCGCTATGCAGCGCGCAAATCGCGTAGCGGTCGCGCTCCTCCCGGCTTCTCGGCGCGCTAGCTTCAAGAATCGGCTGAATTTTTTGATGCAGGCTGCCCGCGAGGGCGGCCTGCATATGCCGTTGCCTTATGCATGTCGCCCAAAGGTGGGCAGCGGTTTTGGGAAACGACATGACTGAAATACGTCGGTTGAATCCGTCTTGACGTGACGTGCTTTGTCGCGATTCAGGCGGCGAGCTTGAGACCGACGATCCCGGCGACGATCAACCCGATGCAGGCCAGCCTTGTCACGGTCGCGGGTTCTCCCAGCAACCAGATGCCGAGCATGGCGGTGCCGACCGTGCCGATGCCGGTCCACACGGCGTAAGCCGTCCCGACCGGAAGCGTCTTCAGCGCCAGGCCGAGCAGGCCAAGGCTGACGATCATCGAGGCGATGGTGAGAAGAGTAGGCAGCGGCTTGGAAAAGCCATCGGTGTATTTGAGCCCTATGGCCCAACCGATTTCGAACAGCCCGGCAAAGAACAGAAAAATCCACGACATGACGTGCTCCGTTTCGTTGGCGGGCCGTCCAGCCGGGTTTCAATGGCGAGGTCGTCCTCGCCTCGGGAATATATGAATTTGTCGGCAGTCTTTCAACCGGATCACCGGCGGCTCGCGCCGCCGGTGCAGCCTTCCGCCGTCTATTTTTCCTTGATGCGCATCGCCTTCACCGGCGGCGCTTTCGGGGCCGCGGCGGCTGCCGGCTTCTTGGCATCCTTTTTCGGTTTGCGGGCTTCCTTGCTCGCCTTCATCGCACCTTTGGCCATGATTCGTTCCTCCAAATTGTTACGAGCGGAGTGAAGCAAGAGTCCTGCCCGACTGCAAGGGATGCTCGCAGATGGCTCAGGCCTCACGGTGAAAGGGTCTGGGCTTTGGCGGTTGAAACGCTATCTTCGGCTGACAGAGCAATGGAAGCAGGCATGGCGGCGCACGGCGGATCGAAGAAAGTCATCTACGCAGCGCTGGCCGGCAATCTGCTGATCGCGGTGACCAAATTCGTCGCCGCCTTCTTCACCGGCAGTTCCGCGATGTTGTCGGAAGGCGTCCATTCGCTGGTCGATACCGGCAATGGCGGGCTGCTTCTCTATGGATTGCACCGCGCCGCGCGTCCGCCCGACAAAACCCATCCTCTCGGCCATGGCCGCGAGCTTTATTTCTGGAGCTTCATCGTCGCGCTGCTGGTCTTCGCCCTCGGCGCCGGCGTCTCCTTCTATGAAGGCGTCATCCACATCATGGCGCCGGAGCCTGTGGAGAACCCCAGCGTCAACTATATCGTTCTTGCCTTGTCGATGCTTTTCGAAGGCAGCTCCTGGTGGGTGGCCCTTAGGGAATTCCGCCTTACCAAGGGCAAGCTCGGCTGGTTCGAAGCCGTGCGGCTGAGCAAGGACCCCAGCGTCTTTACGGTGCTGTTCGAAGACAGCGCGGCCTTGCTCGGCCTGCTGATCGCTTTCGGCGGCATACTGGCAGCCGACATTTTCGATATTCCGGAACTCGATGGCGTCGCCTCGATTGGCATCGCGGCCATCCTCGCCACGACGGCCATCTTCCTTGCGCGCGAAAGCAAGGGTCTGTTGATGGGCGAGCCGGCATCGCCGGAGGTGCAGGCCAAAGTGATGGACATCGTCCAGAATGATCCCGCCGTGCAACGCGCCAACGGCGTCCTGACCGTCCATATCGGGCCGACCGAGATCGTCGCCGGCCTCAGTATCGAATTCGAAGACCATCTGACCGCGCCGGAGATCGAGGCGTGCGTCGAGCGGCTGGAGGAAGAGCTGCGGCGGGAGATGCCGGAAATCACAAATCTGTTCGTCAAGCCGCAGACCACAGGCACCTGGGAGCGGCGGCGCAAGGCGATTGTGGACGCATCGCCGCCGAGTGGTTAAATCGTCCACCTGCGGGTATGGCGAGGGGTCTTGTCTGGGGACCGTCGCCAATGCCCGGACCGAGAGGAGAGCTGGGATGAGAATTGACGGCGGCTGCCATTGCGGCGCGATCACTTACGAAGCCGAGGTGGATCCCGACAAGACATCGATCTGCCACTGCACCGATTGCCAGCAACTCACCGGCACCGCTTTCCGCGTGACAGTGCTGGCCCCGGAAGACAAATACGAGGTCACCAAGGGCACGCCGAAGGTTTATATCAAGCTTGGTGAGAGTGGCGCCAAGCGGGCGCAGGCTTTCTGTCCGGAATGCGGTTCGCACCTCTACGCCACCTCGGTCGGCGACGGACCGAAAATTTACGGTATCCGGGTTGGTACGGCCAAACAGCGTGACAAGCTCGTGCCGAAAACGCAGAAGTGGCACCGCTCGGCGCTCCACTGGCTGCCGGAATTCGAGGACATGCCGGCGACTGAAAAACAGTAGCCGCGGGCCGGCGGACTTTACTCGCCGTCTTCGACGACGCGCAGACGCAACTGCCCGGTTTTCGAATCCACCCGCTTGGCGGGCTCCGCCTGAGGTTTTTTTTCGTCTAACGCATCGGCGCTGTCCGCTGTCTGCGTGGCGAACTCCATCGCTTCGATCTTCTGCCCGCGCTTGGTCACCTTCGAAGAAGACACGAGGATTTCGTCGATGTCCTTGGAGGCCTGGCCGAAATGGCTTTGCAGCTTGCGCACACGGTCGTCCAGCCGGCCGACATCGTCCATCAGCCGGATGACCTCATGCTGGATCAAATGCGCCTGCTCGCGCATGCGGGCGTCCTTCAGGATCGCCTGCACCACCTGGATCGACAGCATCAGCAGCGATGGTGAGACGATGACGACGCGGGCGCGGTGGGCGCGCTGCACTAGCGCCTCGAAATTCTCGTGGATTTCGGCGAACACCGATTCCGACGGCACGAACATGAACGCCGTATCCTGCGTTTCGCCCCGGAGCAGGTATTTCTCGGCGATGTCACGGATGTGGACTTCGATATCGCGCCGGAACGCCTGCGAAGCCACCTTCTGCAATTCAGGGCTCTCGGCGGCGCGAATGGCGTTCCATGCCTCCAGCGGGAACTTCGCATCGATGACGAGCGAAGCGGTGCCGTTCGGCATCTTCACCAGGCAATCGGGGCGGCTGCCGTTCGAAAGCGTCGCCTGGAACTCGTAAGCGCCCATCGGCAGCCCGTCCGCGACGATGGCCTCCATGCGCGATTGCCCGAAAGCGCCGCGCGTCTGCTTGTTCGACAGGATCGCCTGCAATTGCACGACCTGCCCGGCCAGCGACTGGATGTTGCCTTGCGCGGTGTCGATGACGGCCAGCCGTTCCTGCAGTTTGGCCAGGCTTTCATGGGTGGATTTCGTCTGCTCGGTCATGGTCTGGCCGAGCCGGCCGGTCATGGCATCGAGGCGTTGGCCGATGGATTGCGTCAATTCGGCCTGCCGCGCGCCGAAAACTTCGGCGATGGCGCCCATGCGCCCCTGCATCTCGGCCTGCGACTGAAGGATGCCGGCCATCCGGGCCTCGGAGTCGCGGGCAATGTCGGCGGCTTCCGCCGCGGCCACGGCGCGCGCCTTGGCGGAGCGCCACAACGCAACGACAAGCGCCACCATGAGGACAACAAGCAGGATGACCAGAAAACCCAGCAACTGGCCGAGTGTGAGCACGCTCGCGCCAAGCCGCACGATCGGTTCCGAAAGAATGCTGTCGAGTTCGTTCATCGCCGCAGCATAGATGATTCGCGATCGGCTAACAGATCAAAACGGGAACGTGCGTTCCAGTTGACGCTTTTCGTGCAACGTCTTAGGTGAGCATCATGCCGATCAAGCCGCTCATCATTCTTCCTGACCCCATTCTGCGCCTGGTGTCCAAGCCCATCGAGCGCGTCGATGCGCCACTGCGCAAGCTGGCCGATGACATGCTGGCCACGATGTACGATGCTCCGGGCATTGGTCTTGCCGCGATCCAGATCGGCGAACCGCTGCGGATGCTGGTGATCGATCTCGCCAAGGAGGATGAGGAGCCGGCTCCGCATGTTGTCATCAACCCGGAAATTCTCGAAAGCGGCGAGCAGCGCTCGGTCTATGAGGAGGGCTGTCTGTCGATCCCGGATTATTATGCCGAAGTCGAGCGCCCGGATTCGGTGCGGGTGAAATATCTCGACCGCGACGGCAAGGAGCAGGAAATGCTCGCCGAGGGCCTGATGGCGACCTGCCTGCAGCACGAGATCGACCACCTCAACGGCGTTCTCTTCATCGACCACATCTCCAAGCTGAAGCGCGACATGGTCGTGAAGAAGTTCAAGAAGCTGGCCAAGGACAAGGCTCCAGGCCGGCTGGTGGGGTAGGCCCGACCTCACACCAGGCCTGCTACCAGCCAGGCGAGGCCCGCCCGCACCAGGCCGCCGATCAACGACCAGACGCCCGGCGCCAGCGACAGCGCGACGATGATCCAGAGGCCGAGCGGCCGTACCCTCAGCGCCAGAGTCTTGCGGCGTGTCTGCTGCGGCTTGCCGTCCTGATATTGTGTTTCACATGCTTCCACTTCCGCAAGCGCGGAAGCAAGGGGAGTCCCAGATACGCGGTGTGTCATCGCACTCTCTCGAAATTTGTCTGATGTCCGAGGCTAAGCGCGTGGGGATTGGGGTGGATAAGTCGCCCTCTTCGTTCCTGCCAGTTCTCGCCAGCATGGCGAAGCCTTGACGTTGCGTGCGGAAACCCGTTGAACGAGCCGTCTTGGAACGGAACGGCTGCATGCTTCGCGTCGTCTTCATGGGAACGCCGGATTTCTCGGTGCCGACGCTGCGTGCTCTGGCGCAGGCCGGGCACGAGATCGCCGCCGTCTATACACAGCCGCCGCGTGCCGGCGGCCGGCGCGGGCTGGAGGAAGTGCCCTCGCCGGTGCAACGCGAGGCTGAAAGCCTAGGCATTGAGGTTCGCACGCCGGTCTCCTTGAAGGGCGAGGCCGAGCAGGAAGCATTTCGCGCGCTCGGGGCCGATGTCGCCGTAGTCGTCGCCTATGGCCTGCTGCTGCCGAAACCCGTGCTGGAGGCGCCGCGTCTGGGCTGCCTCAACAGTCACGCCTCGCTGTTGCCGCGCTGGCGCGGCGCGGCGCCCATCCAGCGTGCCATCATGGCTGGCGATCACGAAACCGGTATGATGATCATGAAGATGGAGCAGGGGCTGGATACCGGTCCCGTCGCGCTGCTTGAAAAAACCGCAATCGAACCCGACATGACCGCCGGCGACCTGCATGACCGGCTGATGGCGATGAGTGCATCGCTGATGATGCGGGCGCTCGAGTTGCTCGAAGAGGACAGGCTGGCCTATACGCCGCAGTCGGCTGAAGGGGTGACCTACGCGTCCAAGATAGATAAGGCTGAAGCTCGGATAGACTGGACGCTTCCGGCGAGCGAAGTACACAACCGCATCCGTGGCCTTTCCCCTTTTCCAGGGGCGTGGTGCGAGGCGGAAATCGGCGGCCGGGTGGAGCGGCTGAAACTGCTGCGGTCGACCTTGCCGGCACAAGCCGAGGACCGGTCCGGCGAACCGGGAGGAATTCTCGACGACCGGCTGACGATTGCGTGCGGAGCGGGCGCGATCAGGCTGGTCGAACTCCAACGGGCGGGCGGAAAGCCCGTCAGCGCGCCACAGTTTTTGCATGGCGCGAAGATCGAAGAAGGAATGAAATTGTCATGAGCATGATGTCGATACGGGCGGCGACGCCGGGCGACCGCGATGCCATACGTCAGGTCGAGGAACATGCATTCGGCCAGGCCGCCGAAGCCGGCCTTGTCGATGCGCTGATCGGCGAAGGCGATGCGGTGGTCGAACTGGTTGCCGTCGAAGAAGGTCAGGTGGTCGGCCACATCCTGTTTTCGCGGCTGTTCGTCCAGACGGCCGGCGGGAAGGTCCCTGCCGTGGCGCTGGCGCCGCTGGCGGTGGAACCTTCATTCCACGGCACGGGCATTGGCGGCGCTTTGATCAGCGAGGGCCATATCCGTCTCAAGCTGGCTGGCGAGACGCTGTCTGTGGTTCTGGGCGATCCTGCTTATTACGGCCGCTTTGGCTATACGCATGATCGCGCGGCAAGGTTTGAAAGCGTCTATCATGGCGAAGCTTTGCAGGCACTGGCCTGGGGCGATGCGCCGGAAGCCGGCCTGCTGGTTTATCCTTCGGCCTTCGGTTCGGCGCTGGCCGCCTGATCGGAGCCTGATGCCGCGCTTTCGCCTCGACATCGAATATGATGGCGCCCCCTATGCCGGCTGGCAGCGGCAGGCCGACCATCACACGGTGCAGGCGGCAATCGAGCAGGCATTGGAGAGGTTCTGCGGCGAGGCGATCACGCTGCGCGCCGCCGGCCGCACCGACGCGGGCGTTCACGCTGCCGGACAGGTGGCTCACCTGGACCTGGCGAAAGCATGGTCGACCGACAAGGTGCGCGACGCGGTCAACGCGCATCTCCAGCAGGCGGGCGAGCGTGTGACAGTCTTGAAAGTTGCTGCCGTCCCGGACGATTTCGACGCGCGGTTTTCCGCCACGGGCCGGCATTATCTCTACCGCATCTCCAACCGAAGAGCGCCGCCTGCACTGGACCGCGGCAAGGTCTGGTGGGTTCCCAAGCGGCTCGACGCCGCCGCCATGGACGAGGCGGCGAAGGTGCTGCTCGGCAGGCACGACTTCACCACCTTCCGCTCCACCCAATGCCAGGCGAACAGCCCGCTGCGCACCCTTGAGCGGCTGGAAGTGGTTCGCGATGGCGACGCGATCGATATCCGCGCCTCCGCCCGCTCGTTCCTGCACAATCAGGTTCGCTCGATGGTCGGCTCGCTGAAGCGAGTAGGCGACGGCGGCTGGTCGGCGAACGATCTGAAGGCGGCACTGAAAGCCCGGGACCGCGCTGCCTGTGGGCAAGTCGCTCCGCCCGACGGCCTATTCCTCGTCAAGGTAGACTATCCGGACGAAGGCTAGAATCGGGCTGTGCTAGTTCGCCGGCGCGTTAATGCCCAGCAAGGCTTGCAGCAGGAAAAGCACGGCAAGCGACGTCACGAACATGCCGGTGAACACGGCGGTACCGACTGCCGGTCCCTTGCCGATCGTCGCGGTTGTCATGCGCCAGGTCAGCGCCATCGAGACCAGGAGCAGGACAAGCGACACCAGAACCGCGAACTGGTTCGTCGAGGGCAGGAAAAGCCGGATAAGCGCCGCTGGCAGCATCATCCAGGCGATGATGGCCGAAGCCCAGTTGGACGCCACGACGTAGTGGACGAAGCGGTTACCGATGCCGGTCCTGGGAGCGATTGCTGCGAAGGCGACCAGCGGCAGGATCCAGGCGCCGAGGTCGATCGTAGCGAGGCGCATGACGAGACTGAAGCGGCTGGAAAACGCTTCCGGGTCTCCGATCTCATTGGCGATGCCGACCCAGCCGACGATCAGCGCCGGCGCAGCGACCAGAATGGCGAAGAAGGAATTCCAGAAACCATCGACCGAAAGGTCGAGCAGCCGCAGGCCATCGGCCTTGCCCAGCATCAGCCGCCAGGCGCCGTTCAGCGAAGCGTGGGTTTCATCGGCGGAAAGCATCGATTTACGGGTCCACCATGTGGCCGAACCAGTCCTCGATGAAACGCAGATAGATCCGCGTCAGCGTCTCCAGTTCCGAGACCGGAACGCGCTCGTCCACCATATGCATGGTCTTGCCGACGAGGCCGAACTCGACCACCGGGCAGTAATCCTTGATGAAACGCGCATCCGATGTGCCGCCGGAGGTGGAAAGGGCTGGTTCGCGGCCGACAACCGCCGCGACCGACCGTCCGAGTGCCGCGACCAGCCGGTCGTCGCGGGTGAGAAAAACCTGGCTCGGCCTGTCTTTCCACGTGAGTTCGTAGTCGATCGGCTCATTTCGGCCCTGCCGGTACTTCTTGCGCCGGCTTGCCTTGTCCAGCCGGTTGTGGATCTCCGCCTGCAGCGTCTCAGGCGTCCATGTGTCGTTGAAGCGGATGTTGAAGGCGGCGGTCGCCCTCGCCGGGATGACGTTGGTCGCCGGATTGCCGACATCGACCGACGTCACCTCCAGATTGCTCGGCTGGAAATCCACGGTTCCTGCATCGAATACGGGATCGAGCAGGGCGTCCACCAGCGTCAGCAGCCCGCGCACGGGGTTGTCGGCTAGCTGCGGATAGGCGGCGTGCCCCTGCCGGCCATTAACTGTTACGAGACCGGAGATCGACCCGCGCCGACCGATCTTGATCATGTCGCCAAGCGCATTCGGATTGGTCGGCTCGCCGACCAGCGCGGCATCCCATTTCTCGCCTTTCGCGGCAGCCCACTCCAGCAGTTTTACCGTGCCGTTGATGGCAGGGCCTTCCTCGTCGCCGGTGATGAGCAGTGAAACGGAGCCCTTCGGTCCGCCGTGCTTTTCGACATGGCGTGCCACCGCCGCGATGAAGCAGGCGATGCCGCCCTTCATGTCCACCGCGCCGCGTCCGTACATCTCGCCATTGGCAATGGCTGCGGAGAAGGGTGGATGCGTCCACGCCGCCGTGTCGCCGATAGGCACGACATCGGTATGGCCGGCGAACATCAGATGCGGGCCGTTGCCGGAACGCCGTGCGTAGAGGTTCTCGATATCGGGCGTGCCGTCTTCCGAAAACACCGGGCGGTCGATTGCAAAGCCGAGCGGTTCAAGCATCGCCGCCAGCGCGGTCAGCGCCCCGCCTTCCTCGGGCGTCACGGAGGCACAGCGGATCAGGGCGGCGAGATTGGATGCGGGATCGGTCGGCAGCGTCATGCGCAAAGCGATAGTCGAAAGCGGATTGCCTGTCACGAGCAACGATGACGCGACGCTTTTTATGGTTTCGCGATCTGGCCAGCCGGCAATATGGTGCAGATATATCGTGCTGAGCTCTGCGACAGGATGCTGGATAAAAACGCCTCAATTGCCATAGCTGGCGCAGGCAACATCGGCTGTTATGTCGGCGGCTGTTTGGCGCTGGGCGGCAGGACGGTAACCTTGCTGGCGCGGCCCGGCGTCGCGGTCGGCATCCGGAACCGCGGCTTCCAGGTGACAGACCTTAACGGCAGGGATCGACACCTCGCGGCGGCGCAAGCCACGGTAACGGGAGACCCGGAGGTTGCGTTCGCTGCCGCCGACGTGATTCTCGTGACGGTGAAAAGCGGCGCGACCGCAGGGATGGCCGCCCTCATTGCCGAACACGCAAGAAAGAATGCCGTCGTCGTCAGCCTTCAGAACGGCGTCGGCAATATCGACGTCTTGCGGTCCCATGCTGGCGACCGCCGGTTCCTGCCCGGCATGGTGCCGTTCAACGTCGTCCGGTTCGAAGGACCGCCACTGCGTTTCCACCGCGCAAGTGAAGGCGCGGTGTTGATTGGCGAAGGCATGGCGGGTCTGGCGGAACTGCTTTCAGTGGAAGGCTGTATGGTGAAAACCCATGCCGACATGAAGGCGGTGGCGTGGGGCAAGCTGCTGCTCAATCTCAACAATGCGCTGGTGGCGCTATCCGATCTTCCGCTTGCAACAGAACTGTCTGACCGGCGCTGGCGGCGCGTGCTCGCCGCGCAGATCGCCGAAGGGCTTGCGGTCCTGAAGGCGGCGGGTATCCGCCCGGCAGGCGGGGTCGGCGCGCCGCCTTCGCTGCTGCCGACGATCCTGCGGCTTCCCGACTGGATCTACACGCGTCTGGCGCGGCGCATGCTGGAGATCGATCCGCAGGCGCGCTCCTCCATGTGGGATGATCTGCAACGCGGACGCTTGACGGAGATCGACGAGTTGCAGGGCGCCATCGTCGCTCTCGCGCACGGGACGAATGTGGCGACGCCTTTGTCCAATCGCATCATCGCGCTAGTTCGCGCGGCCGAAACAGCCCGGCGCGGCTCGCCGGGCCTGCCGCCCGAGCACATTGTGCCGGATGCCTAGGCCGGGACGTCCGGCTGCTGGCCGTACTGGTTCGCTCCCGCCTGTCCCGGCATCAGGCACAGCGCCAGGAAGGCGATCAGCGAAATGACCGGGATGAAAAGGCCGATGACGAAGAAGCCCGGTCGGCCCAGATCATGCAGGCGTTTCACGCTTGTGGCGATGTGAACCCAGAAGAAAACCGCGGCCGAAACCAGAAAGAACTTCGACCAGAGCTGCGCCTCCGAGCTTTCTTCCGGCACCCGCAGATACTGGTAGAGCGGGAACGACATCACCACCGAAAAAAGCAGGAACGCCAGTATGTATGGGACACGGCTTATCCGGCCCGTCAGCTTGAAGAAAAGCCAAGGCATTTTCGATTGTGAGTTCAAAACCGCTCGATCCAGCGCATAGAGTTAGGGACTGCGTTTCCGCCAGAGGTGGGAACCTGCGGGATAAAAATCAATCTCTGAGCAGTTCGTTGATGGAGGTTTTGGACCGCGTCCTGGCATCGACGCGCTTGACGATCACTGCGCAATAAAGGTTTGGCCCCGGTTCTCCGTTCGGCAACGGCTTGCCGGGCATCGTGCCCGCTACCACGACCGAATTGGACGGAACCTCGCCGTAGAAGACCTCGCCCGTGGCGCGGTCCACGATCTTGGTCGACTGGCCGATGAACACCCCCATGCCGAGCACCGATCCTTCGCGCACGATGCAACCTTCGACCACCTCCGAGCGCGCGCCGATGAAGCAATTGTCCTCGATGATGGTCGGGCCGGCCTGCAGTGGCTCCAGCACGCCGCCAATGCCGACGCCCCCGGAAAGGTGCACATTGGCGCCGATCTGGGCGCAGGAGCCGACGGTCGCCCATGTATCAACCATGGTGCCGGCGCCGACATGAGCTCCGACATTGACAAAGGACGGCATCAGAACCGCCCCCGGCGCGATATAGGCTGATCGGCGCACAACGACCGACGGGACGGCGCGGAAGCCCGCCTTCTCGAAATCCATTGCGCCCCAGCCGTCGAATTTCGACGCCACCTTGTCCCACCACACCGACTGGCCGGGGCCGCCGCCGATGATCTCCATCGGGTTGAGCCGGAACGAAAGCAGCACCGCCTTCTTCAGCCACTGGTTGACCTGCCAGTTGCCGTCGTCGCCGCGCTGGGCGACCCGGGCCGTGCCACGGTCGAGCAGGTCGAGCGACGTCGTGATCGCCTCGCGTACTTCGCCGCGCGTCGAGGGGGAGATGCCTTCGCGTTCCTCGAATGCCTTGTCGATTGTCTTTTCAAGGCTCGCCAGATCAGGCTTAGACATCTAAATGCTCCATTACACGCGCTGTTAAGGGCCGGCGCTTAACCTGTTTTCAAGTCGCGCGGACCCTATTTGAACGCCTGTTGAGGGTCAATCGCGACCGCGTCACGGGACGGCGCGCAAGAACTGTATCTGGGGATTTCGCCATGGATCCGATGGAAAACACAGGGTGGGCTCCTTTGCCGCACTCGGACGAGGATCTGGAGCGGGCAAAGAGCGCGCCGGATACGCCGCAGACGCGCGCCGCCACATATCGC
Source organism: Mesorhizobium sp. BE184 (assembly GCF_031457045.1). Taxonomy (NCBI): domain Bacteria; kingdom Pseudomonadati; phylum Pseudomonadota; class Alphaproteobacteria; order Hyphomicrobiales; family Phyllobacteriaceae; genus Mesorhizobium; species Mesorhizobium sp. BE184. The sequence goes on along the minus strand of NZ_JAVDVU010000002.1, from coordinate 456,038 downwards.
CTCGCCTGGAACGACGAGGATTTCATGACTCGGCGCGAATTGCGCCCGGTGCGGCTGCAGCTCGAACTGCTGAAGCCGGAGATGATCCTGGCTGAGCGGGGCATCCAGTCGACGGTCATCCTGTTCGGCGGCGCCCGCATCCCCGAACCCGGTGGCGATGCATGGGCGGCCAAGAACGAGACGCAGAAGAAGAACCTCGAAGCGAACAGCAAATATTACGAGGAAGCGCGCAAGTTCGCCCGTCTCTGCTCGCAGCAGTCGGCGGCGTCCTACTATCGGGAATTCGTCGTCGTCACCGGCGGCGGTCCTGGTGTCATGGAAGCCGGCAACCGCGGCGCCGACGATGTAGGCGCCCCCTCCATCGGCCTCAACATCGTGCTACCGCACGAACAGGCTCCCAACGCCTATGTGACGCCCGAACTCTGTTTCAATTTCCATTACTTCGCCATCCGCAAGATGCATTTTGTCATGCGGGCAAAGGCGGTGGCGGTGTTTCCCGGCGGCTTCGGCACCATGGACGAGCTGTTCGAAACGCTGACGTTGATCCAGACGGGGCGCATGGAGCGGGTGCCGATCGTGCTGTTCGGCAAGGCGTTCTGGGAGAAGGCCATGAACCTGGATTTTCTCGCCGAGCAGGGCACCATTACCCCGGGCGACCAGGACATCATCGACTTCGTCGACACTGCCGACGAGGCCTGGGACATCATCCGGCGGTTCTATAAGCTCTAGAAATCGTTTGTCTGTGGCAGTTTTCAGCCGCCACGCGCCCCCGCAAGGGTTTCATCTGGGCTCTCGAGCGGCCGCGGACGATGCGTCAGCGTCACCAGCACGAAAGATATGATCATCAGGAGATACCAGGAGCCGAGCTTTTCGATGGAAACCGGCGTCCAGCCGCCACTCTGGTTGGGATAAATCCAGGCGCGCGACCAGGTGCCGATATTCTCGGCGAACCAGATGAACAGCGCCACCAGCAGGAAGCCGAGCAGCAGCGGCATCCTGTGCCGGAACCGGAACACGCGATAATGCACCGTGGTCCGCCAATAAAGGACCGCCGTCGCCGCGAAGAGGCCGTAGCGGATGTCGATGGTGAAATGATGGGCGAAAAAATTCACATAGATCGCTACACACAGCAGGGCGGTAGCCCAAAGCGGCGGATAGTTGGAGTAGCGCATGTCGAAGATGCGGCTGATTCGCGCCAGATAGGAACCGACCGCCGCATACATGAAGCCTGAAAACAGCGGCACTGCGCCGATCCTGAACAGGCTGTCTTCCGGATAGATCCATGACCCGGCCGAGGTCTTGAACAGCTCCATCGCCGTGCCGACGATGTGGAAGACAAGGATCACCTTGGCTTCGTCCCGTGTTTCCAGCTTCAGCCCCAGCATGGCGATCTGGATCGATAGCGCCGCCAGAAACAGAAAGTCATAGCGGGCCAAGGGTGCGTGTTCCGGCCAGAGGAATTTCGTCGCCAGGATGAGGAACAGCATCGCGCCGCCGAACAGGCAGGCCCAGCCCTGCTTCAGCCCGAACACCAGAAACTCGACCGCGGCACCCGAAAGCCCGCGGCCCGGCAGCCGGTCGAGCAGCCGGTGCGCGGCGGTATCGATGACGGCTTCTAGCGACGTGAAGCGCTTCACGCGTCGGCGTCGACGATGGCCGTGAGGAAGCCGCCGAGATCGTCGGTGACGAAATCGACATGATCTTCCTGGCCGGGGTCGCGTTCCCAGATTTCGGAGAAGGTGGGCTCGAAGTTGCGCGGCACCACCAGAACTGTGGTCATCCCCAGCGCCTTGGGCACCGTGAGATTGCGAGCCAGATCTTCGAACATCACCGTCTTGTGGCCTGTCACGGCATGCAGCGCAGCGAATTTCTCATAGCCCTGCCGCATCGGCTTGGGGGTGAGGCCGGCAGCCACGATGTCGAAGATGTCGTCGAAATGATCCAGGATTCCGAGCTGCCGCGCGGCGCGCTCGGCGTGCTTGCGGTCGCCATTGGTGAAGATGAATTTCCGGCCTGGTAGCTGCCGGATCGCCGTGCCCAGAACCAGGTCTGGCACCAGCCAGGAATAGTCGATGTCGTGTACCTTCTCGAGGAAGTCATCGGCATCGACCTTGTAGCGCTGCATCAGACCGTTCAGGGTCGTTCCATACTCTTTGTAGAGCTCTTTCTGAAGTTTACGGGCGTCGTCGCGCGGCAGGGTCAGGAGCTCTGAAATGTAACCCGTCATCTTGGCATCGATCTGCGAAAACAGGTTCGAATGATGCGGGTAGAGCGTATTGTCGAGGTCGAACACCCAATCGGTGACATGGGCGAAGGCTGCGGTATTCGGAGCTTGAGTCATATGGCTCTTATGACACGAAGTGGTCGGTTCGCGGGGGGATTCTTATCCACAACCTATGCGGGTCGGATGAGACCAAAGCAGCGCAGCGATTCAAATTTTAGCTTTTCCGGAAAGGTCCTGTTTAGAGCCGTTTGCGAAGCAGGAGCTTGACTTGGGAGAACGCAATGAATCGCATTCTGACACGATCGGCAATAGTTGCGCTTGTATCTGTCCTCGCTTCTCTCCTCGCTACCCGCTCTCTTGTTCCCGCTCTCGGCGGCGCGCTGGATGCCGGAACCTTGCTCCTGTGCACCATATGCCCTCTGGCCATCGCCTGGCCGACCAGCGCCTACGCCTTCTGGCAGGGAGAAAAGCTAAAGAAAGCCCACCGCGAACTCGCCCGCACCCATGCTCAGCTTGCCGCCGCCCACCGCAGGCTGGAGGAGAAGGCCAGCCGCGACGACATGACCGGCCTGCTCAACCGCGAAAGTTTCTTCGCGGTGCTGGAATGCTCGCGGCGCAAGTCGGATCGCGGCGCGCTGCTGATCATCGACGCCGATCATTTCAAGACAATCAACGACCGCTTCGGCCATCTTGCCGGTGACGACGCCCTGCGTCTGATTTCGAGCGCGATCCAGCGAGGACTTCGCTCCGGCGACGTTCTTGGCCGCATTGGCGGCGAGGAATTCGGCGCGCTTCTGGTCGGGACGACCGCCCAGGAAGCACGGCACATTGCCGAGCGCGTGCGCCGTGAAGTGGAATCGATCGGGTTCAGTCCGGAAGGAACGCCGGTTCCGCTGACTGTTTCCATCGGAGGAACGATCTGCGGGCAAAGCGCGACCTTGGCGGAAATCATGCGCGGCGCCGACCTGCGTCTTTACGAGGCCAAGCACGGCGGCCGAAATCTGGTGGTTGTCGAGCCGCCAACGATTTCACAGGCGGCCTGATCCGCGGATTGCCGTCCGGCGAATGTCGGCTCGGCCCGGACAGCTTGCCGGTCGGCTGTTACGGGACGATCAGCGTGCCTGCGCCATGTTCGGTGAACAGTTCGAGCAAAACGGCGTGCGGCGTCTTGCCGTTCAGGATGACGACGCCCTCAACGCCCCGCTCGATGGCCTCGATACAGGTTTCCACCTTGGGGATCATGCCGCCGGAAATGGTGCCGTCGTGGATCAGCGCCTTGGCCTGTGCGACCGAAAGCTCGTCGATCAGTTTCTTGTCCTTGTCGAGCACGCCGGGAACGTCTGTCAGGAACAGAAGGCGCGTTGCCCCCAGCGCGCCAGCGATCGCGCCGGCAAAGGTGTCGGCGTTGATGTTGTAGGTGTGGCCATCGCGGCCGGGCGCTACCGGCGCCAAAACAGGGATCATCTCGGAGCGGGCGAGCAGGTCGAGCAGCGTCCGGTCGACTTCGACAGGCTCGCCGACAAAGCCGAGATCGAGCACTCGCTCGATGTTGGAGTCCGGATCGATCATGGTCTTGTTGGCTTTTTCGGCGAAGACCATGTTGCCGTCCTTGCCGCACAGGCCAATCGCCCATTCGCCTTCGGCATTGATGAGCGCGACGATCTCCTTGTTGATCGATCCCGCCAGCACCATCTCGACGATCTCGACCGTCTTGGCGTCGGTGACGCGCAAGCCGCCCTCGAACTTGGATTCAATACCCATCTTGTTCAGCATGGCGCCGATCTGCGGTCCGCCGCCATGGACGACGATCGGATTAACGCCCGACTGCTTCAAGAGCGCGATGTCGCGGGCGAAGGCTTTGCCGAGATCGATGTTGCCCATGGCGTGGCCGCCATACTTCACCACGACCGTCTTGTTCTCGTAGCGCTGCATATAGGGCAGGGCCCTGGACAGCAGAGCGGCCTGCATTTCGGCGGTGGCGGCGATGTCCGTCATCGGCTTTTCCCGTCAAAGGATAGGATTGTCGCGGCGTCTTATCGCGATTTCCCGCCAGGGGCAACGCACTGCGACAACGTCGCCCCGCGATGCGGCCCGATGTCGAATGATTTGCAAATCGGTCGCCTGGGTCGTTGCAAAAGCCGGATGATTGCCTAATTTGGCTGCAATGACGCCACAGGATATCACCAAGCTGATCGTCCGGACCTCGATGAAGGATCGGGCCGCGTTTGATCTGCTCTATCGGCAGACGAGCGCGAAACTTTTCGGCGTATGCCTTCGTGTATTGAACGACCGGGGAGATGCCGAAGAGGCTCTGCAGGAGGTCTTCGTCAAGATTTGGACGAAGGCCGACCGCTTTGCCGTCTCCGACCTTAGCCCGATCTCCTGGCTGGTGGCGATTGCGCGCAATCATGCGATCGATCGTATCCGGGCGCGCCGCAGGCCTGCATCGGATATTGATGCTGCGCTGGATGTGGCCGATCCCGCGCCAGGACCTGAGGCGGCGGCGGTAGCGGGCGGCGAAGCCGAGCGCGTCTACCACTGTCTCGACGAATTGGAAGAAGACCGGGCGGCGGCCGTCCGGGGCGCCTATCTCAAGGGCGAAAGCTATGCCGAACTGGCGGAACGTCACAAGGTGCCGCTGAACACGATGCGAACCTGGCTGCGCCGCAGCCTGATGAAACTTAGGGAATGCCTCGAGCGATGACGCTGGCACAGGACAACGGACCGGAACGGGGAGGCGACGACATGCTCGCCGCCGAATACGTTCTTGGCGTTCTGCCCGCCGAGGAACGGCAGACGGCGGGCCGCCGCGCTGACGCCGAAACCGAATTCGCGCGTCTTGTCGATGCATGGGAGGTGCGGCTGGCGCCGCTGGCCTCCGCCTATCCCGAGATCGAACCTCCGGCGTCGGTCAAGCCGGCCATTGAGCGGCGTCTTTTCGCTGCAGGCAGCACTGCCTCGGCACAACCGGGACTCTGGTCCAGCCTGGCGTTCTGGCGTGGGCTTGCGGCGGCGGCGGTTGCCGCGCTGGCCATCTATGTCGCGGTTCCCTACGTCAATCCGCCAGTTGAACAGGAGCCTGTGCGTCTCGTCGCCTCGCTGGCCGCCGAAGGCAGCGACGTCAAATATCTTGCTGTTTATGATGCCGCGCATCACGAAGTTGGTCTCTCCCACGTCGCGGGTGAGCGGGCCTCCGGCCGCGACTTCGAATTGTGGATGATCGAAGGTCAGAAGCCGCCGGTGTCCATGGGCGTCATTCCGTCAGGCTCGTCGGTCCACATCGCCCTGAGCGCGGAGGTGCAAGAGAAGCTGTCGTCCGGCGCCGTGCTGGCGATCAGCCTCGAACCGTCCGGCGGGTCGCCGACCGGTCAGCCGACGGGTCCTGTCGTGGCCGCCGGTGACTTGAAGAGCATATGACGGGAGCTCCTCATCAGCGGATAAAAGACTTTTGAGATATAAAAGGGTCGAATAAGAAACAAAAAGGCGAACTTTCGGGTTCGCCTTTTTGTTTAAAATAGTCTTGTTGGAAAAATAAATTTTCCTCGTTCGAAACTAGCGCTTTTTCGATCCGTATCTCCATCTGCCCAGAGAAATGGGAAGAAAAAACCCCGAGGAGATTCAAACAATGCGTAAATTCGCCACCCTTTTGTTCGCCGGTACTGTTGCGATGTCCGCTCTGGCAACGGTTGCCTACGCCGAAAACCCGAAGGTCGGAGGCGCCGCGATGTTCGCCGACAAGAACATCGTCGAAAACGCCGTCAACTCGAAAGACCATACCACGCTGGTCGCCGCCGTGAAGGCTGCCGGCCTGGTCGAGACGCTGCAGGGCAAGGGTCCCTTCACCGTCTTCGCGCCGACCAACGAGGCCTTTGACGCTTTGCCGAAGGGCACGGTCGAGACGCTGGTCAAGCCTGAGAACAAGGAAAAGCTGACCAAGATCCTGACCTGTCACGTCGTCGGCGCCAAGGCGATGTCCGCTGACGTGATGAAGATGGTCAAGGACGATGGCGGCGCGCACAAGGTCAAGACCGTGGGCGGCTGCGAACTGACCCTCAAGGCAGATGGCGGCAAGGTCACCGTGACCGATGAGAACGGCAATGTCGCCAACGTGACCATTGCCGATGTCGAGCAATCGAACGGCGTCATCCACGTCGTAGACAAGGTTCTTCTGCCCAAGATGTAACACCGGACCGTCTCCAGGCGAACAACAGAAGCATCCTGCGCCGCAAACGGCGCGGGATGCTCACTCGATTTTGAGTTCCTGGAATGCGCAGGATTTGGCATAGAGACGCCAGGAGGACCAGCATCATGAACCGTCGCGATTTTCTCTTGAGCAGCACCGGCGCGATCACCTGCGCGGCAGGCGCCGGCGTTCTTTGGCGCCTGGGCATGTCTTCACCGGCGCTGGCCGAAACTTTCGAGGTAGTCAAGACCGACGCGGAATGGAAGGCGCAGTTGTCCGAGGCTGCCTACCAGGTGCTTCGCCATGAAGATACCGAATATCCTGGGACCAGCCCGTTGCTCAACGAGCACCGCAAGGGCACTTTCGCCTGCGCGGGCTGCGACCTGCCGGTTTATCCGTCTGAGACGAAGTTCGAGTCCGGCACCGGCTGGCCGAGCTTCTGGCAGGAAATTTCCGGCGCTATCGGCAAGAACGAGGATACCACCCTCGGCATGACCCGCACGGAGGTTCATTGCCGGCGCTGCGGGGGCCATCTCGGCCACGTCTTTAACGATGGCCCCAAGCCGACCGGCCTGCGCCATTGCATCAATGGCGTGGCGCTGACATTCAAGCCCGCCACCCCCGCCTGAGCGCAAAGTCCGCGGTTCACAAAGGATCGGAGTTGAAGGGGTGGAGGCCGCAATTTGCCTCCACCCCTTCTGGATCGCGTATGGGAAGCGCAATCCATCCGATGGGCGTGGGGAAGGGACCCATCGGCATCTGCATAATCAATGCATATCGGTCATTGAGGCGCCTTATATCTAATGACCGCCGCCACCACCGGCTGATTCCGGCGGCTTGCGGATGAACATCGTGAACACCGCCAACAGGGCGAACAACACGGTGATGAGATAGAAGACATCCATGAATGACAGCAGCGCCGCCTGCTGGTGAACCATGCCCGAAAGCTTCGACATTGCCGCGGTGGCGGCATCGACGCCCCCATGGGTCTCGAAGTTCCGCGTCATGTTCTGAAACTGCGTCTGTGCCTCGGCGCTGCCCCACTGCACGCTTTCGGCCAGCCGCGCATAGTGGAAGGCATTGCGGTCGGTCACCACGGTGTTGATCACCGCCAGGCCCACCGCACCGCCGAGATTGCGCGTCAGGTTGAACAGGCCGGACGCGTTCTTCAGCCGTTCCGGCGGCAGCGTGCCGAGCGCGATGTTGTTGATCGGCACCATGCACAGCATCATCGAGACACCGCGCAGGATCTGCGGCACCAGCAGCTCCCAGAAATCCCAGTCCGCGGTCAGATAGGTCATGCGCCATGTGCCGGCGGCGAAGCCGAGGAAACCAATCGCCATCATGATCCGTGGGTCGAGCTTGCGCGAAAGGATGCCGGAGATCGGCGCCGTCAGGAACATCGCGAGGCCGGAAACAAACAGCGCCTCACCGATCATCATCGAATCGTAGCCGCGGATGCGTCCGAGGAAGATCGGATAGAGATAGGTCAGGCCGTAGAGGCCGATGCCCATGACGAACGAAAACAGCGAGCCGAAGGCGAAATTGACGTTGGCGAATGCCTTGAGATCGACAATGGGCTCCTCGGCCTTGAAGGCGCGCCAGAAGAACAGCACCGCGCCGATCGACATGACGATGGCGAACAGGAACACCACCTGGTCCTGCAGCCAGTCATGCGCCGGGCCTTCCTCAAGCACATATTCCAGCGAGCCGAGGAACGCCGCCATGCCGGCAAGGCCCCACCAGTCGAATTTCCTCAGCAAGGAGCGGTCCGGTTTGTCGAAATCGACAAGCGTCCACACCGCCGTGGCGACCAGGATGCCGGGCACGCAATTGATGAGGAACAGCCAGTGCCACGACATGGCGTGAGAGATATATCCGCCGACGGTGGGACCGATGGTGGGGGCCAGCGTTGCCACCAGGCCGATCATCGGCGAGATCACCGCGCGGCGCGACGGCGGAAAGATGGTGTAGGCAGCGGCGAACACGCTGGGGATCATGCCGCCGCCGATAAAGCCCTGGATGGCGCGGTAGACGATCATCTGGTCGATGTTGGTGGCGGTGGCGGCGAGCGCGCTGGCGGCGGTGAAGCCGGCGGCCGAAATGGTGAAGAGCACGCGCGTCGACAGCATTCGCGACAGGAAGCCGGATAGCGGGATCATGATGACCTCCGCGATCAGGTAGGCCGTCTGCACCCACGGGATTTCGTCCGAGCTGGCGCTGAGGCCGGCCTGGATTTCGGCCAGCGACGCCGAGACGATCTGGATGTCGAGGATGGCCATGAACATGCCGAAGACCATGGCCATGAAGCCGATGACCTTGCGAATGTCGAGTTCGTCGCCCCGCACCGCGGGCGGGGCCGCCGATGGCGTCATCGTCGTTGCGGTGGACATCTCCGCGCTCCGCCTTCGCGCCTAGTTGGCCGCTGTCTGCGGCGCCGTCCGGCTGTCAACGTCGACCACGACGCTGAGGCCGGCGCGCAGCCGTCCGGATTCCAGCACATCCTGCGGCACGTCGATGCGGACGGGAACGCGCTGCACCACCTTGGTGAAGTTGCCGGTGGCGTTATCGGGCGGCAGCATCGAGAACACCGAGCCCGAGGCCGGCGCCAGCGACGAGACGGTGCCTTCGATTTCGTCGCCGGACATGGCATCGACCGACAGGCGCACCTTCTCGCCGGGCACGAGCCGGGCCAGTTGCGTTTCCTTGAAATTGGCGACGATATAGAGCTTGTCCATCGGCACGATGACGGCGAGCTTCTGGCCCGGGCTGACGAGGTCGCCCTGTTCCACCGACAGATTGCCGACGACGCCGTCATACGGCGCACGCAAGGTGGTGAAGGAGAAGTCGCGCTCGGCCTTTTCCTTGCCGAGCGTCAGGGTTGCGAGGGTACTGGCGGCTTCGGCGCGTTGCGCCCGCAGCACGCCGATATTGGCCTTGGCGGCGGCGATCTGGGCATCGGCGCCGACCAGTGCCGCATTTGCCTGCTCGACAGCGGTGCTGGCGTCATCCAACTGGGCCTGCGTCGCCACCCGCGTCTTCAGCAACTGTGCCGCCCGCTGCTGCGCGCGCGCGGCATTATCGGCCCCGGCCTTGGCGGACGTCTTCTGCGCCTCGGCCTGCTTGAGCGAAGCCTGCGCCGCTTCGATCTGCGCGTCGTAGCGATCCAGCGTCTTGCCCTGCGTTGCGATCTGAGCGTCGGTTTGCGCCACCGCGATGCGATAGTCGCCCGGATCGATGGCGACCAGCGGATCCCCGGCCTTCACCGTCTGGTTTTCGGTGACGAGAACCTTGTCGACATAGCCCGAAATCTTTGGCGACACGAAAGCCATGTCGGCCTGCACATAGGCGTCGTCGGTCGAGATCATGAAGCGGCCGTCGGTCCAGTAGCCATGGCCGTACCAAGCGCCGGTGCCGAGCAACGCGACCAGTATGGTCGGCAAAAACAGCGAACGCACCGAGCGCTTCTTTTTCGCAGGTGCTTCCGCCGCAGCCGGCTGCGCGATTTCCGTCGGGGCTTCGATGGTCGGGGCCTTGGCGGTGGGGAAGGCGTGGACTTCGGCGCTGGGGGAGGCGGTGGAAGACATGAGCTCTCTCTGATATAATCATACCGAACCGTTCGGTTCGACGTTGACATAACCCGTTGCCAAGGCCATATCAAGAGTGAATCGAACCGATCGGTTCGAATTATTTTCGGAAAGTCTGACATGGACGATGACAAGGACCTGACAGGGAAAGAAGGGTATGAGCTGTTGGACAGCCTGCGCCGCGGCGGCCGGCCGGCGGCCGGTCAGGACCCGGTCAAGCGTAAGCAGATCATAGACGGTGCCCGCCGGGTTTTCATCAATATGGGTTTCGACGCGGCCTCGATGAACGACATAACTCGCGAAGCAGGTGTGTCGAAGGGGACGATCTACGTCTATTTCCAGAACAAGGAAGAGCTGTTTGAGGCGCTGATCGAGGAAGAGCGCGGCGAGATATTCAGGAACATGTACGAGGCGCTGGAAAATCGCGACGATTTGCGCGTTACTTTGGTGCGGTTCGGCATCGCTCTGGCTACCAAAATCACCTCGGCCAAAGTCATCCTGGCGCAGCGCACCGTCATCGGCGTTTCGGATCGCATCCCCGAACTGGGCGCCCGCTTCTATGAACGAGGACCCCGGCGTGGACATGCGCGGCTTGTGGAATTTCTCGACGCGGCCATCGGAAAGGGTTTGTTGACCGTGGCCGATGTCGACTTGGCGGCTTACCAGTTTACCGATCTGTGCATGTCGAAATTCTTTCGCCAGTGCCTCTTCGCCTATCGCACCGAAGTTCCGGGTAACGACGAGATCGGCTATGTGGTGCGATCTGGCGTCGATGTCTTCCTGAAGGCATACGGCACCGAAAAGCTTGCCGCTCTGGAACAACAAAACAAGGCGTCCGGCAAGGAAGCCTGAAGGCCTTATCCGCCCAACGCGGCCAGCGCGATGGCCGCGCGCAACTCATCCAGTCCTTCGCTCCTTTCCGACGAGGTGGCGAGAACGATCGGGAAGGCTGCCGCCCGCCGCTTGATTTTTGCGAGCGTGTCCTCGATCAGTTTTGGCACGCCGACGGCCTTGATCTTGTCGGTCTTCGTCAACACGATCTGGTAAGACACGGCTGCCTTGTCGAGCAGCGAAAGCACGTCCTCGTCGTTCTTCTTGATCCCGTGGCGCGCATCGATCAGCACATAGACGCGCTTCAGCGTCACGCGGCCTTTCAGATAATCGAAAACCAGCTTCGTCCACTGGTCGACCTGTTCCTTGGGCGCCTGCGCATAGCCGTAGCCTGGCATGTCGACCAGCGCCATCGGCGGCATGTCGCCGGCCTCGCCCGAGTGGCCGTCCGGCACGAAGTAGTTCAGCTCCTGCGTGCGTCCCGGCGTGTTCGAGGTGCGCGCCAGTCCCTTCTGGTTCACCAATGCATTGATCAGTGACGATTTGCCGACATTGGAGCGACCGGCGAAGGCGATTTCCGGCGGTCCTTCCGGCGGCAGGAATTTCATCGATGGCACGCCGCGGATGAACGTCCACGGCCGTGTGAAAAGGTCGGCGTCCAGTACCGTCTTCGCGGGCGCGTTCAAGACGCCGCCTCCAGCGCCGAAATGTTCGCGCCGCGGATCGCATTGAGGTTGCGGCTGATCTTGTCGACGGGCCAGTCCCACCAGGCCGCCTTGAGCAGCTTGCGCACGGTGAGGTCGTCGAAACGTGTCTTGACCACCTTCGCCGCATTGCCGGCGACGATGGCGTAGGGCGGCACGTCATGCGTCACCACGGACTTCGCGGCGACGATGGCGCCATGGCCGATCGTGACGCCGGGCATGATGATGGCTTCCATGCCGATCCACACATCGTTGCCGATCACCGTGTCGCCACGGTTTTCCTTTTCCCAGGTTTTGATGTCGAATCCCTCTTCCCAGCCATGGCCGAAAATATTGAACGGATAGGTCGAGAAGCCCGACATGGCATGATTGGCGCCGTTCATGATGAACCGCGCGCCCTCGGCGATGGCGCAGAACTTGCCGATGATCAGCTTGTCGCCAATGAAGGGGTAATGGTGCAGCACGCATTTCTCGACGAACTTGTCCGGCCCGTCCGGGTCGTCGAAATAGGTAAAGTCGCCGATCTCGATATTCGGGGCATTGGCCAGCGCCTTGAGGAACCCGACGCGCGGATGCATCGGTATCGGGTGCTTGATGTGCGGGTTGGGTCCGGTCATGGCAGGCTCCGTCCGGTGGATTGGCGGGAACGAAAAGGATAGCGCAAGCAACCGTTCGCACCAATGGCTGCTTGCAGGGTTTCCCGGCCAGGCCGGTCTTTGCGTTCGCGCAATAGCAGCCGCGCTTGTTGGTTGCGTCGCCTGAAAAGAAAAGCCCCGGCTGATCCGGGGCTTTTCATGCCGCAGCGCTATTCCGCTGGAGATGGTTTTTTTCGGAACAGTCCCGCCAGATTATCCCAGAGCTCGATCTTGACGCCCTGGCGCTTCATGATGATGCCCTGTTGGGTAATGGAAAGCAGGTTGTTCCAGGCCCAGTAAATCACCAGGCCGGCCGGAAAGCCTGCCATCATGAAGGTGAAGATGACGGGCATCCAGGTGAAAACCATCGCCTGCGTCGGGTCCGGCGGCGTCGGGTTCATGCGCATCTGCAGGAACATCGTCACACCCATGATGAGCGGCCAGATGCCGATATGCAGGAAGGCCGGCACAGCCCATGGCATAAGACCGAACAGGTTGAACAGCGATGTCGGATCGGGCGCGGCAAGATCGTGGATCCAGCCGAAGAATGGCGCGTGCCGCATCTCGATGGTGATGTAGAGCACCTTGTAGAGCGCGAAGAAGACCGGGATCTGCACCAGAACCGGCCAGCAGCCGGCGATCGGGTTTATCTTCTCCGTCTTGTAGAGCTCCATCATGGCCTTTTGCTGCGCCATCTTGTCGTCCGCGTATTTCTCGCGGATTTCCAGCATCTTCGGCTGCACCTTTTTCATGTTCGCCATCGACTTGTAGGACTTGTTGGCGAGCGGGAAGAAGATGGCCTTGACGATGACGGTGGTGGCGATGATAGCCAGGCCGAAATTGCCGAGCAGCTTGTAGAGATTGTCGATGAGCCAGAACATCGGCTTGGTGATGAAGTGGAACCAGCCCCAGTCAATCAAGAGGTCGAAGCGGCGGATTTTCCTGTCCTGTTCATAAGCGTTGATCTTGCCGACTTCCTTGGCGCCGGCAAAGACCTCGGTCTCCACGGTTGCCGATTGGCCAGCGGCAACGGTGATCTGGTCGGTCAGGAAGTCGGACTGGTAGCGATGGCGGCCGTCCTCGAAGAAAGCGAAGCGCGGCTGGAACGGCTGCTTTTCCGTCGGCACCAGCGTCACCGCCCAGTATTTATCGGTGATGCCCAGCCAGCCGTCAGTCGATTTGGAGGGAACGTACTGCTTGTTCTCTTCGACCTTGGCGTATTTGTATTCCTGCAGTCCTTCCTCGCCGGTGACACCGATCAGGCCTTCGTGAAGGACGTAGGTCGAGGCGACGGCCGGCTTGTCGAAGCGGGTGACGCGGCCATAGTTGGAAAGGGTAACCTGTTCCGCGCCGGCATTCTGAACCGTATCGGAAATGGTGAACATATAGTCATTGTCCACCGCGATATTGCGCTTGAAGGCAAGACCCTTCTCATTGGTATAGGTGAGGGTGACGGGCGTCGCCGGCGTCAGGGTCTGGTTGCCTTCTACCGACCACACGGTCTGTGGCCCGGGAACAGTTCCCGTCGCTTCATTGCCGACGAAACCGATCTCGGCATAGTAGCCATTGGGCAGTTCCGCCGGGTTCAGCAGCTCGATCTCCGGCGAGGTATCGTCGACCGTCAGCCGGTAGTGCTTGAGCTTCAGATCGTCGAGACGCGCGCCGGTCAGGTTGATCGAACCTTCGACGCTCGGCGTGTCGATGCGGACGCGCTGTGTCTTGGCCAGCGCCTGGTCGCGGCCGGCCTCGGTGGTGCCGTCCGTGCCGGGAATTGTGTTGGGTACCGCGCCCAGCGAAGGCGCCTGCGCGCCCGGCGTGGCGCTTTCGGCCGGTTTGTTTGCGGCCTGGCGCTCCGCCTCGATCCGCGTCGCCTCGCGCTGCGACTCGATGCGCGGGTTCATGTAGAACACCTGCCACAATGTCAGGATCAGCACCGACAGCGCGATGGTGATGAAGAAGTTGCGGTTGTTTTGCATCGAGGGTCTCGGTTCCTGGACCTACCTGGTCCCGCGTATACGGCGGGAGAGTTCGGCCTTCAATTGGTCGAATGGAATGGACAGCACATCGTCGCGTCCGACGATTACATAGTCATTGCCGGTGGCCATATCATGGGCTGCATGCGTGCGCACGGCTTCCTTGAGCCGTCGGCGGACACGATTGCGAACGACCGCATTGCCCACCTTCTTGGTCACGGTGAAGCCGACGCGCGGCGCATTGCCGTCGCCGCGGTTTAGAACTTCAACGAGAAAAAGCCGCCCGCGGCGCTTTTCACCACGCCGGACAGCCAGGAATTCCGCGCGTTTCAGAAGCCGTCCGGGTTCTTGTCCCATAGGCCCGCTCGCGGGCAACAATCTCGTCTTTCGCTTAGGCGCTGAGGCGCTTGCGGCCACGGTTGCGGCGCGCAGCGACGACGCCACGGCCACCCTTGGTGGCCATGCGCGCGCGAAAACCGTGCCGGCGCTTGCGGACGAGCTTGGAAGGTTGGTAGGTGCGCTTCATTTGTTTTAATACCGCGGCGTGCGGCCCTTCTTGTTTCTGTCACACTGTAACAGGAGCTTTGCCGGGCAGCGTTGGCGCGACCGAAACCGCGCCGGATTGCATGGCCCGAGCGTGTGCGGGCTTATATTTAGAAGGATTTTGGAAGTCAATCGGCTTGCCGCCCGCCCGGCCGAGGCCCGAAATCCCGGCGCATCCTCAAAGCCAAAATCCGGGCAGCCAAAAGGCCAAATTGGCAATCGCACCGCAATCACCTACTCTTGTTTTGACAGGCATATATTCGCCGGAGCCCATGAGCGACAATCTTTCCCCGGACCAGGACGCCGCCGCGCCGCCAGCCGCGCATACGGGTTCGCAGGCGGTGCCGCTGGCGCGCGGCCTGTCGACCAAGCTATTGCTGCTCACCATTGTCTTCGTGCTTCTGGCGGAAATCCTCATCTTCCTGCCATCCATCGCCAGCTATCGCATGAGCTGGCTGAACGAGCGCCTCGGCACCGCCGCCGCCGTCTCCGTCGTGCTCGTACAGGGCGACCCCGCCTCGCTTTCACCGGCCGCGCAGAACGATGTGCTGATGGCCATAGGCGCCAAGGCCATCGCCGTGCGCGATGGCGGCGTGTCGCGTCTTCTTGTGGTTGCGAGCATGCCGCCGCAGGTTGACGAGCATATCGCCGTCAACGAGACCGGCATGATCGAGGAAATGAAAGGCGCGCTGGACACACTGTTCTTCGGCGGCAACCGCATGCTGCGCGTTTACGGCCCGGTCGGCGACAGCGACAAGGAGTTTGAGCTGATCATGCCGGACTACCGGCTGCGCAGCGCCATGCTGGTCTATTCGCGCAACATCGCATTCG
Source organism: Mesorhizobium sp. BE184 (assembly GCF_031457045.1). Taxonomy (NCBI): domain Bacteria; kingdom Pseudomonadati; phylum Pseudomonadota; class Alphaproteobacteria; order Hyphomicrobiales; family Phyllobacteriaceae; genus Mesorhizobium; species Mesorhizobium sp. BE184. The sequence goes on along the minus strand of NZ_JAVDVU010000002.1, from coordinate 440,527 downwards.
TATCCCTGCTCATCTCGCTGATCACGGCGGTGCTGGTCTACGCCACCATCGACCGCATCATGATCCGGCCGATCCGCTCCATGACGCGTTCCATCCTGTCCTTCTCGCAGGCGCCGGACGATCCAGGCCGTATCATCCGGCAGACCGCGCGCACCGACGAGATCGGCGTGGCCGAGCGTGAGCTTTCCCAGATGCAGGAGCGGCTGCAGAGAATGCTGGCCGAGCGCAAGCATCTCGCCGATCTTGGGCTCGCCGTGTCGAAGATCAACCACGATATGCGCAACATCCTGGCGTCGGCGCAATTGATGTCGGATCGTCTGCGGCAGGTGAAGGACCCGACGGTGCAATCCTTCGCGCCCAAGCTGCTGCGCGCCCTCGACCGCGCCGTCGCCTATTCGGAAGGTGTGCTCGCCTACGGCCGGACGCAGGAGCCGCCGCCGGCGCGCCGGCGCCTACGGCTGCATCAGCTTGTCGAGGACGTACATGGCCTGCTCGACATGGAAAACGGCATAGAGTTCGTCAACGTCGTCGATCCGACGCTGGAGGTAGATGCCGATTCCGACCAACTGTTCCGCGTGCTGACCAACCTCAGCCGCAACGCCGTGCAGGCTATGGCTGCGGATTCGGGTCCCGAGGTGGTGCGCCGGTTGACCGTGTCGGCTGAGCGCGAAGGCAGCGTCAGCCGCATCCTGGTGGCCGATACCGGCCCCGGTCTGCCGCCCAAGGCGCGGGAAAACCTGTTCGCCGCTTTCCGCGGCTCGGCCCGCAGCGGCGGCACCGGACTGGGGCTGGCGATTGCGCAGGAGCTGGTGCGCGCCCATGGCGGCACGATCGAGTTGATTGAAAGCCGGGGCGGTCGCACCGTCTTCGCCATCACCATTCCAGACCAGCCAGTGCATATCGAACAGGCCCGCTCAGGCTTGCGCGGCCGTCGCGAGCGCGCGGGATGACGCCGATCCTGAAGCCGGCGAGCGAAGGGCATCCGTTCGAAAGCCGGCGGCAAAACTTTTGACGGGATCGCTTGCTTTTCGCCCGTTCAGTCGCTAGGTAGCTGCTCACGTCGCGAGCCGGTTGGCGAAACCGGTTGGCGGGGTTGTGCCGGACAGTGTCTTACGACACGTCCAGACATGACCCATTGCGCGCCCGTAGCTCAGCTGGATAGAGCACCAGACTACGAATCTGGGGGTCAGGAGTTCGAATCTCTTCGGGCGCGCCATTCCATTTCCACGACTTGGCATCTTTTTCGGCCAACTGCGGCGCTTTGGTTTGCGGACGGTTTGCAATCCGTGCTTGATGCTTTTCCCAAAACGGTCAACTGCTTTGCTCGCCAGGATGCGGTGTCAATCGGCCCTCAATATGCCCCCCGGATCGGGGCGTAAGAGGACCTCGGTGGCTCGTGCTTGCGCCTGATGCCGGTTGCCATCACCGTCATAGGCACTGCGCAAGTCATCGCGCAGGATCCAGCCTGCCGGCGCGACATGGGAACCGGCCAACGGCTCTGTCTGCCTTGGTGCCGAGCTTCTGGTTAATCCTCAAAATCTGCTGTTTAGCTTCAGTCCGAAGGCATGGCTGTGACTGTCTTCGAAGCCGATCGTGCCACGGTAGTCGAAGCCGATGGTCATCTGGTTGTGCAGCCGCAGATCCGCGCCGAGCCCGATCATCACCTGGTCCCGTGCAAACGGCGTCGTCTGGAAACCATAAGCGGGACCGCCCGGCAGGTCGGCGTAGAGGATGTCCACATCGCTCGAACCTGAAAACTCATGCGTGTATTCAAACCGGAAGCGTGGCACGAGCAGGCCAATCGCCACCGGTATCTCGTAACTGCCGGTAAGCCCGATCGTACCGTCAAGGCTGTCGACGCTCTGCTCGCCATAGGCTAGCGAATAGATACCCGCCCCGCTTTCGGTGAACGCATCCAGCGTCGACGAGGAGGCTGCCAGCCGGGCGAATGGCGTCAATTGGAAGCTGCCGGTCGAATAGTCAAATCCGGTTGTGATCGAGCCGAACACCTGATCGCCGTCGCGCTGGCCATTCGCGAAGCCGCCTGTGCCGGTAACGAAGCGGCGCGAGTCGAAACTGAAGTCGCCGCATCCGGCCAATGCATCGACAAACAGCCACTCGGTTGGACGGTAGCTGGCATAGAGCGTGACGCTGTAAGCTTCGCCTGAACTCTTCGTGCCATTGACGCCGATGTCGCTTTCGTCGCTGGCATAGCCGATGCCCAACCCGGCAACGAACTGGTTATTGAAGCGATAGTCGAAACCCGCTGTCACATCGACGGAGATGGAGTCGCGGGTCGTCCCATCGTCCGGCGATTTGTAGCCAAAATCGACATAGCCGCCGGCCCAGAACCCCACGCCCCCGGTCATGGCCGCGTTGTCGCACCCCGTTTTATCAGGCAGTACGACGCTTTCCGGCCTGCCATCCTCGCCTGCGCCGGACAAACGAACCGCGTTTGCAAAGGTGTCGCGGCAGGTCTCGCCGCGCAAGGCGCCCATGCGTTGATTGATGTTGTCGATCTGCCCGGCGGCGAATTTTTGCGCGGCCTGTGCCTGCGCATTGAGTAGCCCCGCAACCTCGGGGTCATCGGACGGATCAGGCCTTGGGGCGACCGTTATCGTCACGGTCGCCGGGGCAGAGACGCCGCCGGGACCCGTCAGCGTGTAGGTCACGATGGCCGTGCCCGAAAACGCCGATGACGACGTAAAAGTCAGTGCGTAGGCCGGTGCGCCGGACAATGTGGCCGTACCTGCTTCCGTTGGTGTGCTGGATAGGATTGCGGCGTCGCTGAATGGCCCGCCAGTAGCCCCCTGCGTCAGAGGCAGCGTCACGGTTTCACCGGCAACAACCGATGCGGTGAGCGAGGGTGCGGTGGGCGGCGGCAGGGCGTCGATGACGAGCGTGTATTGGCGGCATCGAACACATCGACCGTAAAGGGAAAACTGCCGCTCTGCGTCGGAGTGCCGGCAAGTGTTCCATCCAACGCCATGTCGATGCCGTCCGGCAAATTTCCGACGACTACAAAATATCGGTACGGGGCACCGATGCCGCCGCTGGCCGTAAATGTCTGGCTGTACGGTTGGCCAATCTGGCCGGCCGTTATCGTGGTCGGGCTCAAAGTCACGGGCGGCGTGGAAGAAATCACGATTGAATATTGACGTTCGATGAAATTTCCACCGCGATCCGTCGCGCGCAGTGTGAAGGGGTACGTGCCGGCGACCGTTGCCGTGCCGGAGAACCTGCCGTCAGCATATGCAAGGCCAGGAGGCGTGACCGGGATGCCGACAAGCGTGATGGAATATGGCCCGCCCGCGCCGCCGGAAGCGACTACCGTCTGATCATAAGGCTGGCCGACCTGGCCATCTGGCAGCGCCGTTGGCGAGAGGGTAACCGGGGTGTCCGCGATCACGATCGAATAGTCGCGCTCGGTGAAATTTCCGGCGCGATCCACCGCCCGGACCGTAAAACTGTAGGTGCCTGCCACGGTCGCCGTGCCGGAGAGCCTGCCGCCAGCATATGCAAGGCCAGGCGGCATGACCGGGATGCCGACAAGCGTGATGGAATAGGGCCCGCCCGCGCCACCGGACGCTACCATCGTTTCATCGTAAAACTGGCCAACCTTTCCGTCTGGAAGCGTTGCTAGTGCAATCGTGACGGGCGGCCCATCGGAGATCACCACCTTGTAGTCGCGCTCGCCCGTATAGCCGACATCGTCGGTGGCCCGGATTCGGAAGTTATATATTCCGGCGACGAGCGCCGTGCCCGACATGACCCCAGCGCTGCTGAACGTGCCAACGGGCAGGTTGCCGGAGACGATGGAGAATTGATAAGGCCCTCGCGCACCACCGGATGCGGTCAATGTGTGATTGTAAGGCTGCCCGAGTTGCCCATCGGGCAGTATTGCTGGCGCCACGACGACCGGCGGCGGCGGCGCGATCTCGAAAGTGTAGCTCCGGTCGCCAGAGCGGCCGCCGCTGTCCGTCGCGCGGAATCTGACGGTAAAGCTGCCGCTTTGAATTGGCGTGCCGCCTATCGCACCGGCGGCACTGAATGACATGCCGATCGGGATTGCTCCAGACACGATGGAGAAACTGTACGCTCCATCGCCGCCGCTCGCCGTCAGTTGTGCGCTGTAAGGCTGGCCAGCCTGGCCATCTGGAAGACCAGCGAGCGTGATCTCGACAGGGTCGGGCTCGGCAATGACGACCGTGTATATCTTCGGGACGGGGGGCGACGCGCCCGGGACCTCGTCGAGCCAAGCCCTTTCACCGAACAAGTATCTCAGGACATATGTGCCGGCGGCTTTAGGTACGCCGGAAATTCGGAACTCGTTGTTGGCGAAGCAGCACAGGCCGGTATCCGGTCGGAGGCTCCCGAAAAGGTTGAGAAATACGGGCCGCCGCTCAACCCTCCCGATACGACGTACGTTTGGTCATACGCGACACCTACCTTGCCGGGGGGCAAAACTTCCGGCGAAACGCTAATGGGGTCTGCCTGGGCTTGGCCGGCAGCAAATGCCGAGGCTATCAGCACAAACACAATGCAAAGAAAATTTTGGACCGCGGCGACTTTGCCCGTTCGCAGCTTTGAAATCGTCATACTTCCCCGCATGGCCATTTTCTGGCTGCCCAACTCGCGAGGAGGGTTTCCGATTTCCGAAACCTTGAATACCTGTCATATAACAGGGGTGCCGCGCGGCGAGGTCAGCCTGTGACATGTGGGCAACAGCCCGAGCCAGCCTGGATTCAATCGGCGCGATGCAGCGGCAGGGTCGAATTGATCAATGCAACTAGTTCGCCTTGACGGTGCGTGCCGGTCTTTCGAAAAATCTGCTCGAGGTAATGGCGCGCCGTCGTCATACGGATGTTCTGCTCCGCCGCTGCCTGCTTGAGCGCCACACCCGTCGCAAGTGCGGCTGCCAGCTTGGCTTCCGCAGGTGCGAGATCGAACAGGCCGGACAGCAACGTGGGAGACGGGACGATGTTGCTCGCATTGACGGCCGTGGCCGCCACGAGAATATCCGCGCCCGAAAAAATATCGTGGGCGCTGCGACGCAACGGCATTATGTGTATCACGAGCGGACCGGCCTCCTTAGGTCTGACAGGGATGGAGCGCACCACCGGCTCAGCGGCATGGCTCGACGCTTCAATAGCCTTCCTAAAAAGTCCGTTGGCGGCTACGTCAGCGATTGCCATGCCGCCAAAGGACTTCGGCAGGAATACCGAAGTCATGCTGTCAAACAGGTCGTTCGAAGCCCGCACGCACCCATTGCCGGAAAGCACGGCAACAGGTAGTCCGATAGCCTGCAAAGCCGAGGCAGTTGCTTGTGCCTGCCGCAGGCCCAGGCGCGCCGCCATCAGCCCGGCACGCGCAAGATGGGGACGAAAGCTGTCTAACAAACGGATAGAACGGCGATCATAGGCGCCGTCCTTCGTCCATCGCTGAAATACGAATGTAACGAGTTCCCCGCTTGGCATGGGCACAGCCGCGCAGACATGCTGGCCAATCCCAAATGCTCTGAGTTTCGACCGCACTGGGTCTTCCTCAACTTCGTCGGCGGTCATAAAATCCTCTACGGCAACGAAGCTCGTTGGCTGCAGGGCGCGCATGCGTTGAATTCCGCCGGAAGACCGCCATGTGTCGCCGGCCAGAAACTCTTCGAAAAGATGGCGAACGTTCTCTTGGGCGCTGCCTCTTACCGGAGACTCATCGCTGAACAGGCAAATCGCGCCGCTTGCGGAGGCCGACAAATCGCTGATTGCAGCCAGTACTTGCGGCCATTCGTCCGGTACAAAGGCGGCTTCGTAGATGCGATCGACGAGTTGGTTCGGCATGGATCAAGACCCGTGTATCTCGTCAGGGATAGCAGAAACAGATTGAGTTACATATTCGGGATGCCTCGTGCCTCGGCTTTGCCTGCGTCGGGCCTTGAGTTGCCCGCCTTGTTCCGCGGCAGCGATGAAATGGCGACAGCAGCACATACCTATTTGGAGGATTTGCCGTCACTCAAAAAGGCCGGGATTGTCCGACTCGATCTGCGGCAGGTCGGTCAGGATGCCGTTCAGATGAACCCGCATTGCATCGGCGGCGGCGTCCGCGTCCTTCCCGTCGATCGCCATAACGATCTTTTCGTGCTGGCCGATCAGATTGCCCATTGAGGCCGGATTGCGAAGCTGCAGGTTGCAGACCCGGTCCATATGCGCCTTGATGTCGGAAATCGCATTCCAGGCGAGCGCACAACCGGCGCCTTCGGCGATGGCGATATGAAACTGCTCATCCTCCTTGCGGAACCAGTTGTGGTCGTGCGCCTCCATGGCGCTTCGCTGCCGCGCCAGAATGCCGTCGAGCTTGCGCCTAGTCCAGGCGTCGAAGTTTTCGCTGGCGCGCCGGGCGACCGCGGTTTCGATCACCTCGCGCACAAAACGCGCCTCCATCATCTGGCGCGCTGAAATCTTGACCACGACGGTCCCGCGGTTGGGCCGGATATCCACCAGCTTGGATTTTCCAAGTGCGATCAACGCTTCCCGGACCGGCTGGCGCGATACGCCCATGCGGGTGGCGATGTCCTGCTCGGAAAGGCGCGAGCCGGGCGCAAAATCCAGGCGAATGATCGCCTCGCGCAGGTCCCGCTCGACCTGCGCCGCGGTCGATTCTCCGGTCTCGATTTTCAGTATCTCAAGGTTCATGCGTGTTGCCGCCAGCTCAACGTTGACATCAGTTTAGAACCACCATACAGTACCATACAATTCAAGACCAACACAAACCCGGCGCTCGACAAGCTGGGTTAGCATGGAAGGGCCGGGACACATCGTCCGGTTGATTGATGACAGCATATCCTAACTTCATAGTGCCGGATTCTAGTGATCCGCGCCTGCAGAGTAAATCCCGCTACAGGATGCTGATCGACGGCCGGTCCGTCGACGCCGTGTCGGGCAAGACGATCGACCGGGTAAGTCCGGGTCATGCTGGCGTTGTAGTCGGCACCTGGCCGGATGCTTCGGCCGACGATGTGCGTACCGCGGTCGCGGCCGCACGCCGCGCGTTCGACACCGGGCCATGGCCACGCATGTCCGGCGCCGAACGGTCCCGCCTCATGTTCAGGACGGCCGAGCTGATCCTCGCGCATGTCGAGGAGATCGCGCTGATTGAGAGCCTCGAAGTTGGCAAGCCGATCGCCCAGGCGCGCGGCGAGATCACCTTCTGCGCCGACCTCTGGTCCTATGCCGCGGGCCAGGCCCGGGCGCTGGAGGGTCAGACCCACAACAATATCGGCGATAATCGCCTCGGGCTGGTGCTGCGGGAGCCGATCGGCGTCGTCGGCATCATAACGCCTTGGAATTTCCCCTTCATCATCGCGTCGGAACGGGTTCCCTGGGCGATCGGCGGCGGTTGCACCGTCGTGCTGAAGCCATCCGAATTCACATCCGGCACGTCGATCCGCATGGCCGAACTGGCGCGCGAGGCAGGCATCCCCGACGGCGTGTTCAATGTCGTCACTGGCTATGGCGATCCGGCTGGCCAGGTTCTGGCCGAGGAACCCGGCACTGATATGATCGCCTTCACTGGTTCGACCCGCGTCGGCATCAAGCTCGGCGAGATCGCCGCACGCAGCGTCAAGCGCGTCGGCCTCGAACTTGGTGGCAAGGGACCGCAGATCGTCTTCGCCGACGCCGACCTCGACGCGGCGGCCGATGGCATTGCCTATGGCGTCTACCACAATGCCGGCCAATGCTGCATTTCAGGCAGCCGGCTGATCGTGCAGGATTCCATCCGCGACGCGTTGCTCGAACGGCTGCTCGATATTTCCCGAAAAGTCACGTTCGGCGATCCGCTGAGCGAGCGGACGAAGATCGGCGCCATGATTTCCGAAGCCCATGCGGCCAAGGTGCATTCTTACGTCGAAACTGGCCAGGCCTCCGGAGCGGAACTGCTGCTGGGGGGCACGCGTGTGGGTGACGGAGCCGGGCTCTATTATGCGCCAACTATATTTGGCGGCGTCACTTCCGACATGTCGATCGCGCGTGACGAAATCTTCGGTCCGGTGCTTGCAACCATGACCTTCAAGACAGCGGACGAGGCCGTTGCGCTCGCCAATGCCTCGGAGTTCGGCCTGTCGGCCAGCGTCTGGTCCACCAGTCTCGAAACCGCGCTTCAGAGCATCCGCCGTATTCGCGCCGGACGCTGCTGGATCAACAGCGTCATTGACGGCACGCCGGAACTGCCGATCGGGGGCTACAAGAAAAGCGGCCTCGGGCGCGAGCTGGGGCGCTACGGTTTTGACGAATACTCACAGTTCAAGGGCATCCACGTGACGCTCGGACGGCCGGATCCCTGGTTCGGGTGATGGTTTTCTCGTGAATTGAGAGGGAGGAAATCCCGGCTGGCGCGATCTTTGGTCAGAGCTCGCCAGCCGAGATACGGGTCTTTCGACCCGATTGCATATCCAAAGGGAGGACACGCAAATGAAATCGACAAAACTGGCAGCCGCAATGCTTGCGGCCTGCACCGCCACGGCTTGGACTTCAATTGCTTCGGCCGCCGACGTCAAGGCGACGATGATCATCTACCTGGACCCAAGCGTCCAGTTCTTCAATCCGGTCGTCAAAGGCGCCCAGGACGCCGCCGCGCAGTTCGGCGTGGATCTCGACGTGCAGTATGCCAACAACGATCCGGTCCGCCAGAACGACCTGATCGAAGCTGCGACGGCGGCCGGCGTCGATGGCATCGCGGTGGCGATCTCCAGCTCCGACGCCTTCGACAACAGCATCTGCAACGCCACCAAGGCCGGCATCATCGTCATCGGCTTCAACAATGACGATCTGGAAGGCGCAAAAGGCAACTGCCGTCAGGCCTATGTCGGCATGAACGAATTCGCCTCCGGCTACGAACTCGGCCAGCGCATGATCGAGAAGTTCGGGCTGAAGGAAGGCGATGTCGTCTTCAATCCGCGCGAAATTCCGGAGGCCAGCTTCGCGGTGGCGCGCGGCGGCGGCATCGAAAAGGCGATGAGCGAAAAGGGCATCAAGGTCGAGACCGTGAAGTCCGGCCTCGATCTCGCCGAGGCGCGCAACATCATGGCGCAGTTCCTGATCGCCAACAAGAACGTCAAGGCGCTGTTCGGAACCGGATCGGTCACCTCGACGGTCGGTGCCGGCGCTATCAAGGATGCCGGCGTCGACATTCCCTTCGGCGGCTTCGACCTCGCGGTGGAAATCGTCAACGCGGTTGAATCGGGCGCCATGTTCGCGACGATGGACCAGCAGCCCTATCTCCAGGGCTTCTATCCGATCGCCCAGATCGCGCTGGCCAAGAAGTATGGCCTGACCCCCACCGATATCGACACCGGCCAGGGCGCGTTCCTCGACAAGGATCGCATCGGCGCCGTCAAGCCGCTGATCGGCACCTACCGCTAGCCCTTCTCAACCGGACCCTCCGGATATGCCGGAGGGTCCCTTGCGCCGGATCCCAGATGTCCTCACCATCACCCAGCTCCGCTCCGGCGGCTTCCGCCGTCGCCCCGCGCCGCGTGCGGACGCAGTCGCCGTTCAGACGCCTGCTCGTCGCGCCCGCCGGCGCCATCCTGGTCGCTTTTCTTGCCTTGCAGGTCATCTGCATCATCTATGCGCTGATCAATCCGGACGAGTTTCGCTACCTCTCTTCCCAGAACCTGACGATCCTGATGAAGGCGATCCCGGTGCTGGGCTGCTTGGCGCTTGGCGTCGGCGTCCTGATGATCGCCGGCGAATTCGATCTGTCGGTCGGGTCGGTCTATACGCTGACCGCGATCGTCATGGCCGTGCAGGTAAATGCCGGCTGGACCCCGTTCCTGGCCGCGCCGATAGCGATCCTGATCGGCGTCCTTATCGGCGTCCTGCATGGGACGATCACGCTGAAGGCGAGGCTGCCCTCGTTCATCGTGACGCTCGGAGGCCTGCTGTTCTGGCGCGGCGCGGTGCTGCTCTACAACGGCGCCGTGCAGGTTCGTTTCGATCCCGGCCCGATCTTCCAGGGCCTGTTCAGCGGCACCTTCCTCGGCATCAACGCGGCCTTCTGGTGGTTCCTGGTCCTGTCGCTCGCCTTCTATGGTCTGCTGCATCGCCACCGCTTCGGCAACCACGTCTTCGCCACCGGCGGCAACCAGGCGGCGGCCACCGCGATCGGCATCAACACCAATCGGGTCAAGATCATCGCCTTCGCCATCGCCGGCGGCATGGCGGCATTCGCCGGCATCCTTGCGACCGTGCGCGTCGGCAGCGTCCAGCCAGGCCAGGGCGTCGGCATCGAACTGCAGGCCATCGCCGCCTGCGTCATCGGCGGCGTCTCGCTGACCGGTGGGCGCGGCTCGATTCTCGGCATTTTCCTCGGCGCCATGCTGATCCACACCATCACCGATGTGCTCCTGCTCCTGCGCGCGCCGGGTTTCTATCTCGACATGTTCATCGCCGTGCTGATCGTCGGCGCGGCCGCTTTCAACAGCCTCATCGAACGCAAGGGCGCCGGTTGATGTCGACTCCGATCCTGGAACTGCACAACATCTGCAAAAGCTTCGGGGCGCTCGACGCTCTGCGCAGCCTGAGTTTCCATATCGGCCAGGGCGAAGTGATCGGCCTGCTCGGCGACAATGGCGCGGGCAAGTCGACCGCCGTCAACCTGATATCCGGCATCCACAAGCCGACCTCGGGACATCTCAGCGTCGACGGCAAGCAGACGCTCTTCACCTGCCGCATGGACTCGGCCGAAGCCGGCATCGAAACGATCTACCAGAACACCGCGCTCGTGGATTCGTTGTCGATCACCCGCAACATATTCATGGGTCGCGAGCGCTGCTCAGGCGGCGGTTTCCTCAAGCTGTCCGATATGCGGGAGATCGCCATGGAGGTCCTGCAGAGCGCCGTGCACATATCGGGCATCGACTCGCCGGACATGCTGGTCGGTGAATTGTCCGGTGGCCAGAAACAGGCCGTCGCGATCGCCCGCGCCGTCTTCTTTAAGCGACGCATCCTGATGCTCGACGAGCCGACGTCGGCGCTGTCGGTGCGCGAAACGGAGGCGCTGCTCAACCAGGTGCTGAGGCTCAAGGCCGAGAACGTCTCGAGCGTGTTCGTCACCCACAATCTCTATCACGCCTACCAGGTGTGCGACCGCTTTGTAATCATGAGCCATGGGACGAAGGTCTTCGACGTGGCGAAGGCCGATACGTCGATCAGCCAGCTGACCGAATATGTCGTTCTGACCTGACAGCCCGGTTCTTCAGAAAAGGCAATGCAAGTGAGGATTTCCGTGAACATACGCCAGGTCATCGGCCCCGAAGACGCCGCCCGACGCGACACAAGTGGATTGCGGGACGCCTTCCTGATCGAAGACCTGTTCCACCCCGGAGATATCAATCTCACCTACAGCCATCTCGATCGAATGATCGTCGGGGGTATCATTCCACTGGCGCAGCGACTGACTATCGACCACGTGAAGGAAACCGGTACCGAGCGTTTTCTCGAACGGCGCGAGGCCGCCATTCTCAACATTGGCGCTCCAGGCGTCGTGACGGCCGGCGGCATCGATTATCCGCTTGGCTTCCAGGAAGCGCTCTATGTCGGGATGGGCGAGGGTCCGCTCACCTTCGCAAGCGATGACGCGGACAATCCCGCGCGCTTCTACCTACTCAGCGCACCGGCGCATCGTACCTGCCCGTCGGTTCTGATCACGCTCGACATGGCCAAGAAGGTGCGCACCGGCTCCGCCGAGGAGGCCAACGCCCGCACCATCAACCAATATGTGCATCCGGATGTCTGCGAAAGCTGCCAGTTGCTGGTGGGGCTCACCATCTTCGAACCCGGCTCGGTGTGGAACACCATGCCGGCGCACGTGCACGACCGGCGCATGGAGGTCTATCTCTATTTCGGCATGGAGGAGGCGACGCGGATATTCCATTTCATGGGCGAACCGCACGAGACACGGCATCTCGTGGTCAAGAATCATGAAGCGGTGCTGTCCCCCGGCTGGTCCATTCATTCCGGCGCCGGCACCGGGCGGTACTCCTTTATCTGGGCGATGGCCGGTGACAATATGAGCTTCACGGACATGGACAAGGTTCCGATGGACAGTTTGCGATGAACCTGTTCGATCTTTCCGGCCGCTGCGCCATCGTCACCGGCGCCAATACGGGTATCGGACGGGCGATCGCCGCAGGGCTTGCCAGGGCCGGCGCCGACATCATAGGCGTCGGGCGTTCGTCGATGGACGAAACGGCAGCATCCATATCTTCGACTGGTCGGGTTTTTCACGCGTTGAACGCCGATCTTTCCAGGGTCGAGGCGGCGCGGGATGTCGTCGCTCAGGCGCGGGCATTGGGCGCGAAGCCGGATATCCTGGTCAACAATGCCGGGATCATAAGACGCGCCGATACGGTCGACTTTACCGAAGCGGATTGGGATGCCGTGATCGATACAAATCTGAAATCGGTGTTCTTCCTTTGCCAGGCGTTTGCGAAGGCGGTCCTGGATGACGGCATTCCGGCAAAGATCATCAACGTCGCCTCCCTCCTGTCCTTCCAGGGCGGTATTCGCGTGGCCTCCTACACGGCGTCGAAAAGCGGTATTGCCGGATTGACCCGGCTGATGGCCAACGAGTGGGCAGTCCGCAACATCAACGTCAATGCCATCGCCCCCGGTTATGTCGAGACCAACAACACGCAGGCCCTGCGCGCCGATGCCGAGCGCCATGCCGATATTCTCAAACGCATACCGGCAGGGCGTTGGGCGCAGCCGGACGATATGGCGGGGGCCGCCATCTTCCTCGCCTCGCGCGCCTCGGATTATGTCCACGGCACGATTTTGCCTGTCGATGGCGGGTGGCTGGCGCGATGACCAAGGACAAGCTCTTGCCTACATTCTATTCCCTCCCGGAAGATCTGGTCTGGACCGAACTGGCGCCCGGCAACCGCCGTGCGGTCTTGTCGGCGCGGCCGGAATTGATGCTGGTCGCCTTCAGCTTCGAAAAGGGCGCCGTCGGCGCGCTGCATTCCCATCCGCATACGCAAGTCAGCTATGTTGCTGAGGGCGCCTTCCTGGTCACGGTGGATGACGTGACGAAGACGCTGAGGGCCGGCAGCAGCTTCATGGTCGCACCGAACCTTCTGCACGGCGTTCTCGCGCTCGAAAGGGGATTGCTGATCGACACCTTCACGCCGTGCAGGGATGATTTCATCTCGCGGTGATCCTTCATCAGCCCGGCAGGGATGGTGGGCGTCCGGTCATCATCCACGCGCGTTCAGCTGCCGACGCTTGCCCCTGCCGGTGAATTCTTGCCGAGTATCGTCGATACCGGGCCTTGCACAATATCTCGTTGGCCTGCCGAAGCGTCGGTTCTCCCGCTCCAGAGCCTTTAGCTTCTCGGCAGCCTCGGATGCTTCGGCTTGCCCTTGTGCCTACGGACTTTGTCGCGATCGGCATTCAGTGGTTTATCCAGATGCCCAGGGATATTCTCGGGCCCTCGGCCTTTGCCGATTTTCGGCCCTGCCTGCCAATCTGAGCCACGGGCCCCTTCGGCAGGCTTGATGACGATGCCCGGCTGAATGGCGCCAGGCCGTCTGATCTGCCCCGCGAAATCGGCCGCCCTGTCGGCTGCGATCTCGAAGCGCGTCTCCGTGTCGTCGATTCTGATCGAGCCGACATCGCGCTTCGACACGCCGCCAGCCTTGCAAATCATCGGCAACAGCCATTTTGGATCGGCGCGCTGCTTGCGTCCGAGCGACAAGGTGAACCAGACGCCACCCTCCATATCGGATTTCCGAGGTTCTCGCGCCTTCACGGAGCCGCGTTCGTCCTCGACTCGGCCGCCTCGTTTGAGCTTTCCTGCCTGCATGGTTGCGACGGGCAGCGGAGAAATATCCTCCGGCACCGGGCGGGCGGCAAGCTGTTGGCGCAAGAAGACAACGGCAATCCGTTCCGGGGAGGCCTTTTCAAGCAGTTCCGCCACGAACGCCGCCTCCACCTCGTCTGGCTCAGCGGTGGAAACCGCCGTATCAAGGATTTGCCTGCGATAGCGCGCCTCGATCTCGATAAAGGAGGGGGCGGCGCGCACAATGGCCGACAGCTTGGCAAGTGTCAGGACGCGCTGGGCTGCGATGCGCCTGTTCTCGGGCACGATAAGTACGCAAATCCCCTTGCGGCCTGCGCGCCCGGTTCGGCCGGAGCGGTGGAGCAGCGTCGCCGGATTGCTTGGCACATCCGCGTGGATCACCAGATCAAGGTTCGGCAGGTCGATGCCGCGCGCCGCGACATCGGTCGCCACACAGACATGCGCACGACCGTCGCGCATGGACTGCAAGGCGTTCGATCGCTCCGACTGCGCCATCTCTCCCGACAGGGAAACGACCGAGAAGCCGCGATTGGCAAGCCGGGCGGACAGGTGCCGCACCGCCTCGCGAGTGTGGCAGAATACCAGCGCACTCGCGCTGTCGGAATCGAGCAACGTATTGATAACGGCATGTTCGCGCTCGTCACGCCGAACCAGCATCATCTGATATTCGATATCGGCGTGCTGCTCGGTAGAAGCTGTGGCCGCGATGCGCACCGCGTCCTTCTGGAAACTCCTGGCCAGTTCCGCGATCCCGCGAGGGACTGTCGCCGAAAACAGCAGCGTCCGGCGCTCTTGTGGCGCCGCGCCGAGAATAAATTCAAGGTCCTCGCGGAAACCCAGGTCCAGCATCTCGTCGGCCTCGTCGAGGACGATCGCACGGATCGCGCCGAGATCGAGCGTCCCCTTGTTGATGTGGTCGCGCAGGCGGCCGGGCGTGCCGACGACAAGATGTGCACCGCGCTCCAAGGCACGGCGTTCCGTACGCATATCCATGCCACCGACACAGGTCGCGGTCTGGACGTACGTCGCGGCATAGAGCCAATCCAGTTCCCGCTGCACCTGGATCGCAAGTTCGCGTGTCGGCGCGATAACCAGTCCGAGAGGACGCTCAGCCGCCTTGAATTTTTCGGTATTGCCCAAAAGCGTCGAGGCGATCGCGATGCCGAAAGCGACCGTCTTGCCGGAGCCGGTTTGTGCCGAAACCAGAAGGTCGGCGTCGCCATGACCGCCGTTCGCCATCTCCATCTGGACCGGCGTCAACTGGGTGTAGCCCTTCGCTTTCAGTGCAAAAGCGAGGTCTGGGTGGATGGCATTCGGAAAGGAAAATGTCTCGTTGGCAGGCGTCATGGTCGCGGTCTCTGTTTGAAGCCGCATATCATGATAGCTGCCCGGGCGCCTAATGACGTTCGTGGGCCTCTCCTAAGAAACTGACACCGATCGTCCAATGACGCTTGTGTTGCCGTCGCTTTGCATCTGCTCTGCGATCGAAAATTCGTTGCCGAAGGTCGTGGTTCTGACGCCACCAGAGCCAAATCGCCAAATTAAAGATGTCACTTATAAGTTATTTTAACAATATATAACAAGCAAAGACTCAGTTTTTATTTTTATAATTAAGTCAAACATCTCTTGCGGTAAGAAATAAAAAACTTTTTAAATACTTATAATTAACTGATCCGGTTAAGTCGTACAGGAGATATTTTGAATGGCGCAAGAATTATCTCAAGGATTATCGTCGAGCGCCTATCTTTTGAGAGCCAACCAGGTTACCTTGGCAATGTCGCATCCGTTCGCGGCTTCAGAAGATATCGAGAATCCGGCCACTCCACGACTGCCTCGTTATCCGGCGCGTCGTGAGGGTTCTAGCTATCGCGCCCGACACGAAGGCAAGGGCTCAATGCTCTTGAGTTCGATACTTGGTCGCTAACGAATTTTAGGCGGGCCTCTCGTCGACCGCAAGCAATAGGAGTTCATTTGATGATTACCTATGTCAAAAATCCTGATCTGACGCCCACGGCCAAAGATACCGAACAAAATCGCTTCGAAACCATCCGCAAGGCGGCCGCCGATCGGCACAAGAAAGCAGACACCGACGGCGCCCGGCGGCGGTCTCGCCAGACGGTTGAGGACAACCGCCTCCGATAAATGGGTAGTGCGCCCGCTTGTATGCAGTCATATGGCTTCTGCCTGCCGGCCTTTCGCGTGGCGGCCGCTCACGCATGGAGAACTGACCGTTGTCGTTGACGCAATCCGCCACTTCCATCTGCCCGTTTGCGGACAACCAACGGTCTTGGCCAGCGGTTCTCGCCAGGTATCGGCAGCCGCGCAGGGCGCGTAGCCTTCTTGAACTCACACTCACACTTTTCCCCTTTATCGGCTTTTGGGCACTGGCCGTAATGACGGTGCATCATGGCTTTTGGTGGGGGATGGCGCTAACGGTTCCCGCGGCTGGCTTCCTGCTTCGACTATTCATGATTCAGCACGATTGCGGTCACGGCTCCTTCTTCGCTAACCGCAGGGCGGATGACTGGACCGGTCGCCTGATCGGCGCCCTGACGTTCACGCCTTATGATTATTGGCGCCGGGCGCACGCGGTGCATCATGCCTCTGCCGGCAATCTCGACGAGCGCGGCGTTGGCGACATCACCACGCTGACGGTAGCCGAGTACCGGCAGATGTCGTGCTTGCGCAAGCTCGGCTACAGGCTCTACCGCAATCCAGCCGTGATGTTCGGCATTGGCCCCATCTGGCTTTTCCTGTTCAAGCAAAGACTACCTTTCGGCATGATGCGATCAGGGCTGGAGCCATGGGTCTCGACGATGACGACCAATCTGGCGATCCTGGTTCTGGCTTTCGGCCCCATCTGGTTTGTAGGACTTGCGCCGGTCATGCTGGTGCAGTTGCCGATCGTGGTGTTGGCAGGATCGGCGGGCATCTGGCTGTTTTATATCCAGCATCAGTTCGAGGAAACGCACTGGTCGCAAAGTTCGCAATGGCAATTCCAGGACGCCGCTTTGCACGGCTCCTCGTATTACGTGCTGCCCTTCGGCCTGCGATGGCTGACCGCCAACATCGGCATTCATCACGTCCACCATCTATCGAGCAGAGTGCCATATTATCGGCTTCCGGAAGTACTTCGCGACTATCCGGAGCTGCGGGACGTCGGTCGCATTACCGTCATGGAGAGCTTTCGCTGCGTCAAGCTCGTCCTGTGGGATGAACAGGCCCAGCGCCTCGTTTCGTTTCGTGACATGCGCGCCATGCCGTCTCAATGAGAAACATCTCGCCACTATGACGAATATTGACATGGCTGCAGGCGCCGGGTCAGCGGATTGGCAATGCCGCCACGATGGTCGGTGATGATGGGCGCTTGCAGCCATCGCCGGTCTGTCAGGCATTTGCCGAGCTGAGACCTGGAGCAAAGCGCTTCTTTAGCGTGACGTCCTTAAGCACCCGGCGCAAATGCGCGCCGGGTGTCTGTTCGGGCGATTATTTCGCAGCCCACTTGTCCATCTGCCACGAAGGCAGGCCACGCAGATCCTGAGCGGAGGTATCGGTAAAGCCCTTTTCGTCCGGCACCTTGCCGCTCGCCTCGTAGACCTTGGCAAGCAAGGGCGCCGATTTCGCGAAGCCTGCCTTGACCTGCTCCCAGCTCAACGGAGCGTCGATCTGCTTGCCTTCAACCATGAAATTCGAGATCTGCAGGATTGCGGCCGCGTCGCCCTCGGTCGGCCAGATCCAGCCGCGGCGGAACAGAACCTCGTCCTCGACGACCTTGGCGCCGAGCTCGGACGGCAGGCCCCAATATTTGTTGACCATGTCGGAGACGGCAGCCGGTTTTTCCTTGCCGAGTGCGACCAGCGCCCGCTGGGCGGCGACCAGGAAGGCCTGGCCGATCGGGGCGTCGTCGGTCACGATGCGGTCCGAGCAGATCCAGAACGAGCGGTGCAGGTAATAGCCATCCGGATAGAATTTCGACTTCTTGACGCTCTCGAGCAGATGTCCCGCGCCTTCGCCGGCGGGGCCGCTATAACCGTCCTCGGTATAGCCGAATGAATTCATGATGCCCTTGACGCCGATCTCGGCCTTGGCCTTGAGGAAGGCCGGATAAATGGCGATGGCGGCATCCATGCCCTGCGGCACCGATGCGGCCTGCGCCTGCGTCGGCGTGTTGACGATGGTGATGCCGAAGGCCTTCGGATCGGCATTGCCGGTCTCGTAGAGCAACATCTGCGAAAGGGCGTTGTAGGGATCGCCGCCGACCAGCGCGCCGACCGTCTTGCCCTTCAGGTCCTGGATCGTCTTGATGTCGGAGTCCGCGCGCGTGCACAGCACCATGCGCAGGTGGCCTTCGCCTACCGTCAGGATATTGATGGGTTGCTGCTGTGCCAGAAGCCTGACGATCGGGGTGTTGCCCCACATGCCGATATCGAGGTCGCCGGACAGGAAGGCTTCGACCATCGGCAGGGCTGACGGGTAGTCGCGCCAGTCGACTTCCAGCTCGTAGCCGAGTTCGCTTGCTGCCTGTTCGAGCATCTTGTCGGCGATCATCTTTTGCGTGATCGGCGAATTTCCGGCAGCAAATGGCTGGCGCCCTACGGAAACCTTGGCTTTCTTCCCAGCCTGGGCCCGCCCGATCGAAGGCAGCGCGAGCATGCTGGCGGCGCCAGCCATGAAGTGCCGCCGGTTGAGGCGGAATGGATTCAACACAGTCATCAGTCTTCCTCCCTTGGTTTCATTTCATCGTTGCGCGATAGGCTTCTTCGCGGATCAGTTCCCAGATCTCCTGGGACAGTTCGGCAAACCTTGCGGATTTGCGCGTTTCGCCATTGCGTGGCCGTGGCAGGTCGATATCGACGATCGCTTTCAGCCTTCCCGGATGGCTGCTGAGGACGACGACGCGATCGGCAAGAAACACGGCCTCGTCGATGCCATGCGTGACGAACATGACGGTCCTGCGCGTCTCCTGCGCTGTATCCTGACCCCAGATACGAAGCAGCTCTTCCTGCAAAATGATGCGGGTCTGCGCGTCCAGCGCGGCCAGCGGCTCGTCCATCAGCAGGATGTCGGGCTGGTTGGCGACCAGCCGGCCAAGCGCGACGCGCTGGCGCATGCCACCGGACAACTGGTGCGGATACTTGTTCTCGGCGCCGGAAAGACCAACGAGCGCGATCGCGTCATCTACCCGCTTGCGGCGCGCTTCGCTGGAGACGCCCTGGCCGGGCTTGCCGTAGAGCAGGCCGAATTCGATGTTGCCGCGCACGGTGCGCCAGGGAAACAGCGCATAATCCTGGAACATCACGCCGCGCTCGGCGCCCGGTCCGGAAATCGCGACGCCGTCGAGCAGGATTTGTCCCGAAGAGGGACTATCGAGCCCGGCGAGCATATTGAGGACCGTCGTCTTGCCGCAGCCCGAGGGTCCTACGACGGCGAGGAACTCGCCGGCACGGATATCGAAACTGAGGTCGGACAAAGCAACGAAAGCGTTGTTTACGTGCCCGAAGCTTTTGTTGACGCCCTTCAACGCGATCTTCGGCATCATCGTGCGTTACTCCATGGGGTGATGAAGGTCAGGCAGAGGCTGACCAGCCGGTCGAGGCAAAAAGCGACAACGCCAACCGCCGCCATGCACACGACGATGCCGCTGAGCTGGATGCTGTAGGCGTAGAAGACGAACATCATCTGGCCGATGCCGCCGCTGCTGCCTGACTTCGCGCCGACCGCCAGCTCCGCCGCGATGATGGCGGTCCAGGCGACGCCAAGGGCGATCCTCATGCCGACCAGGATTGACGGCATCGCTGCCGGAAGCAGCACCGCATGAAGGCGGGTGAAGGGCGAGAGGCCCATGGTGTGGGCGGCGCGCAGAAGCGAAGGCTCGACATTCTTGACGCCGGAGATCGTGTTGACCAGCACCGGGAAGAAGGCCGCGTAAGCGACGATGGCGATTGCCGCGGTGTTCCCCGTGCCGAGCCAGAGAATGACCAGCGGCAGGATGGCGATGGCGGCGACCGGCCGGAAGGATTCGACCACAGGATCGAGATTGCGCTCGACCGAACGGACCGCGCCCATGACGAGGCCGAGCGGCACGGCGACAAGGCAGGCAACGACGAAGCCCGCAAGCACCCGCACGATGCTTGTCGAAAGACCCGCCAGCAATTCTCCGCTGGCGATGAGTTCGCCCGCCGCAACGAAGACCGTGGAGGGGCTTGGGGCGCGCGGACTGCCGGAGAGCCGGACCAACACCTCCCACAAGACAAGCAGTCCGACGGGGGACATGAGGCGGATGGCAAGCCACTTCATGGCAGCACCCGGTCGCGGGACCACGGAGTGAGCCAGGTTTCGGCCAGACGCAGCAGCTTGTCGGTCAGGGACCCG
Organism: Mesorhizobium sp. BE184; assembly: GCF_031457045.1. NCBI lineage: Bacteria > Pseudomonadati > Pseudomonadota > Alphaproteobacteria > Hyphomicrobiales > Phyllobacteriaceae > Mesorhizobium > Mesorhizobium sp. BE184. The sequence goes on along the minus strand of NZ_JAVDVU010000002.1, from coordinate 420,298 downwards.
AGAATACCGATGACCACGATGAAGGCGATGACGTGGTCCGTCGCCAGCATGGAGCGGAAATATTCGATGGCATATCCGAGACCGCTGGGTGCTCCGACCAGTTCCGCGGCCACCACGGCCGTCCAGGCCGCGGCCACGGCAAGCCGCAGCGAGACGATGATGGAGGGCAGGGCGCTCGGCAGGACGACATGCAGCACCAGCGGCATCCCGGTCACGCCCATGGTACGGGCGGCGGCGAGCAGGCGCCGGTCGGTGCCGCGCACGCCTGCGGCGGTTCCAATGATCAGCGGAAACAACGCCGTATAGAACATGATGAAAACCGGCAGTGTGTTGCCGATGCCGAACATGAAAAGAGCGAGCGGTATCCAGGCGATGCCGGCGATCGGCCGCAACAGCTCGATCGGCAGCTCGAACGCATCTTCCCAACTGCGGCTAAGTCCGATCACCAGTCCCAGCGGCAGACCGATCACCGCGGCCGCCAGCATTGCCACGACAAGCCGCAACAGGCTCGTGAACGCATGGAAGGCGAGGTCGCCGTCCCGAGCGGCATCGAGCAGGGCCCAAAAGACACTCGTCGGCGACGGAAGCAGGAGACGGTTGGAAATGAGCATTGCGCCGACGAACCAGATCCCGATAAAAATCAGCATCGTCCGGAAATAGACGAGAACGCCGTGGGCTCTGGCGTTGCGCGGGCGGTGGCTCGCGGTGGCTGTCCGCACGATCTCGCTCACAGATGCGCCCCGCCGGTTGCCTCGAGATTTGCGCCGGTGATGTAGCTGCCCGCGTCCGAGCACAGGAGCAGCGCCGCCGCCGCCATTTCTTCGGGCCTTCCGGCGCGTCCGAGAGGCGAAAACCGCTCCTGGATGTCGTGCCAGACCTTGGCGTCCTGCCGACGCCAGCGATTGCGTTCCGTCGCTATGAGGCCGGGCGCCAGATTGTTGACAGTGACGCCGTAGCGGGCGTTGTCCCGCGCGAGGTTCATCGCCAAATTTGTCTGGGCGCTCTTGAGCGCCGCGTAGACCGGTTGATCGGCGTCCGGCTTCATCTCGTTGATGCTGCCGATGGTCAGGATGCGTCCCCAACCCTGTTCCCGCATTCCTGGCAGCGCCGCCTGCAGCAGTTCCAGCGTCGCGAGGAAGTTGATGCGGACCTGCCGCTCCATCTCCTCCATGGGATAGTCGTCAAAGGGTATGCGCTTTTGCACCGACGCGCAGACGACCACCACATCGATGCCTGAAAGCGCGGCGCGGGCGGCTTCGACGCAGCGTCTCGCCTCGCCGGTAACGGAGAAGTCCGCCTCGACTGCGACCCCTCGGTGCCCGCGTGCCTCGATCTCCCCGACAACGGTGGCGGCGGCATCGGGCAGGCCGAATGCCGCGTCGGCTGCCGCGGAATAATGCACGGCAATGTCGGCGCCGGCTTCGGCAAAGGCCAGGACGATGTCGCGGCCGATGCTGACGCTTCCCCCCGTCACGAGCGCGCGTCGGCCCTCCATGGAAAAGCGGCGCGCCAGCCGCCGGGCGTTGGACGTCGCGATATCGGTTTCGTCTTGCGCCATCATCGTGCCCTGAGGCTGACAAGGTTATGGACGTGCACATGCTCGCCCTTCACAACCGGCGCGGTGAGTTCACCAATGATCTCGCCATATTTGCGGACGCGATGACCGGCCGTCATATCGTGCATCGCCACCTTGTGGCCGGTTGGCAGCGCCGTTCGGATGTCGACCAGGCAAATGTCCGCGCCATTGAGCGTCCGGATGCGTTCGCCGGCGGCAACGTCGCGCAGGACGACGGCGATATCGTCGTCCTTGTGCAGGACCAGCGCATCGGGCCGTTCATTGTGCGCCGAACCGGTCATTGCGCGAGACGCACCGTGACGCCCGCCTCGTCCTCGCGGAGCTTGAGGACGGCGCCGACGTCCTTGTTGGCCAGCCCCCGCGCCATCGCCTCGGCCAATGCTTCAAGCGTCGCCGAGCCGACCGGGGTGGAAACGCCCAATTCCTGGTTCATCCCGATGGCGAGCCGGCAGTCCTTGTGGGCCAGCTTCACCATGAAGCCAGGCTCGAAATCGCCCTTCAGGGCGCGAGCGTGCATGGCAATGGCGAGCTGATTGTTCCAGGCCATGGTCGTCTTCAGCACGCTGATCATCGTGTCGAGCGTGAGGCCGGCCTTCCGCCCGGCAACCAGCGCTTCGGAACTCGCAGTGATCAGAACGCTTGCCAGCAAGTTGTTGACGAGCTTCATGGCCTGTCCCATGCCGAGTTCGCCACAGCGGATGAGATCCTGGCCCATGAGGCGCAGGATGGGTTCTACCCGGGTGATGACCGCATCCTCGCCGCCAAGCATGAGCGTGGAGGTGCCGGCGATCGCCTGGTCGACCGTCTTGCCGACGGGAGAATCGATCATGTCGACGCCCTTTTGCCTGAAGCGAGCCCCGATCCGCCGCGTCGTGGCGGGATCGATCGTGCTCATGTCGACATAGACAGAGCCTGGCCGGATGTTTTCAAGAATGCCTCCGTCACCGGTCGCAGCGGCCTCGACGTCGGGAGCGTCGGGCAACATGGTGAAGACGATTTCGGCAGATTTTGCTGCCTCGGCGATGGACGCCGCGGCTCTGGCGCCATGCCCGACCAGTTTCGCGACCGACTTCGGATTCAGGTCGAATACGATGAGATCGTGACCACCTTTCAAAAGGTTCGTCGCCATCGGTGCGCCCATGGTGCCGAGCCCGATAAAGCCAATCGTCGTCATCACGTTCTTCCTGTCTTGTTAGGCGTTCGATCTTTGATCAAACCTTCGTCCACTAGAGAGACCCGAGAATCCGCGTCGGCACTTCCAGCCCTTCCTTCAGCACCTCGCCCCATGTCAGCTTGCCGTTGCAAACTTCGACCAGGGAAGCCACCAAACGCGATCCGGCATCGGCGATGCTCTCAACACCCAAAAACGTGTCGCCGGCATCGAAATCGATCTGCTCGCGCAGGCGCGCCGTTGTCGCCGGTTGCGCGGTAATCTTGAGGGTAGGGGCGATGGCGTTGGTGAAGCTGTTGCCGGGGCCTGTGGTGAAGAGCATGATCTGGGCTCCAGCGGCGGCGAACCCGGTCAGCGACTCGGGGGAGAAGGACGGACCATCCATGGCGTGGACGCCCGCTCCAACCGGCTTTTCTCCGACCGAAACCAGGCTCTGGATCGGCCGCGTGCCCGATTTGACGATTGCGCCCAGAGATTTCTCCTCAATGGTCGAGAGCCCGCCGCGAATGTTCTCTTCGCCCGGATTGTTGCCGGTAAGGCTTTTGCCGGATGACCGCGCCCATTGCTCCCGTCGCTCAACGGCGGCGACGATCGCCTCGGACAGTGCCGGTGTCTTCGCCCGCTTTGCCAGCAGATGCTCGGCGCCCAGCCATTCTATGGTCTCGCCCAGAATGATCGTCGCGCCGAGGTCGGCGAGCCGGTCGACGGCGGCGCCGACGACCAGGTTTCCCGCCACACCGGAGCTTGCGTCGGAATGGCCGCATTCAATCCCGATGATCAACTCGGAGATTGGGGCCTGTTCGCGCGGTTGATCGGATATCAGGCGGGCAAGCCGGGCGGCGCGGCGGATGCCAAGATCGACCAGCGCGAGCATGTCTTCCTGGGTCTCGGCGAATGTAACGACGTCACAGGGCTTGCCGATTTGGCTAATCCGCGCCGTGACGGCATCAGCGGACATCTGGTCGACACCGACGACGAGCACCGCGCCCACATTGGGGTTCTTCGCAAGACCGATGAGTTGGTTCATGTGAAGCGAGAAGTCGGGCTCGATCTGACCGCGTCCGGCATGGGTGGCCGCCAGCGTCGCGCCGAGAATGTTGGCGGCGATGCGTTCCGCGGCGCGTGCGGCCAGGCCGTTGATGCCCAGAACCAGCATATGGTTGCGGATACCGAATTGCCCGTCGGTCCGGCGATAGCCAAATATCTTCGCACCATCGACGTCCGACACCAACTCGTCTCCTGCCCTCGGTCCTCAATCTACAAATTGGACAATATTTGATCAAAAAATATCATGCAAGAGCAGAAATTGACAATTTCCAGTGGCTATGCATGCTGGATTTGCTCAAATCGGGATTTGGCATGGCAAGAACATCCGACATCGGACAGCAAATGCGGAATGACATAATCGCCGGCGCTCTGCCCTTTGGGGCCCGCCTGCGGATCGATGAACTGGCGCACCGCTACGGCGTCAGCCATATGCCGGTCCGGGAAGCATTGCGTGTCCTGCATGGCGAGGGGCTTGTCGTCATCGAGCCGAACCGCGGCGCCCGTGTCCAGTCAATGGACCGCGGCTTCATCGAGGATCTCTTTGACATTCGCAGCGCTATCGAAACCATGCTCGCCAAGCGCGCGGCCGAGCGCCGCACGCAAGCCGATATCGCGAACCTGCAGGCGATCGAGGACGAACTCGAAGCGCGGGTCCATCGCGGCGACTATTTGATCGTGCCGGAGGCGAACAAGAACTTCCACAGTGCAATCAACGATGCTGCGGGCAATCCGGGAGCGCTGTCGATCGTCGAGCGCCACTGGCTTCTGATGGCGGCGCTCTGGCAACGTCTCGGCGTCGAGGAAGGACGCTTTCCTATCGTGATCGATGATCATCGGCAGCTGATCCGCGCCATCGAGCGGCGCGATGCGACATCGGCCTCCGTGCTGATGGGCGCTCACATAGAACGCGCCAAGCACGATCTCCTTGACCGGTTCCATGAGTTCGAGCAGCGCACGGGAGCGGCCGCGTGACCGCGACGACAGATGGCGACGTCGCGCCTGTCGTCCACAATGAAGATATTTTGGGAGAGAGCCCGTTTTGGGACTGGCGGACCGGGTACCTCTATTGGGTGGATCTTCGCAAGCCTGCGTTGCACCGCCTCGACCCGGCCACCGGGGTTGTTCAAAGTTGGGGGATGCCGAGCTTTGTCGGCTGTGTGGTGGGACGCCGCTCCGGCGGAGTGGTCGTGGGGCTTGCCGACGGGCTCTACGCCTTTGTGCCGGAAAACGGCGGCTTGTCGCGTCTGTTGCCGCTGGAGGCCGATGTCGCGGACCATCGATTGAACGACGCCAAGTGTGATGCGCAGGGGGCGTTGTGGATCGGAACGATGCGGGATTTCGGCCGTGCGCCGACTGGCAGCCTCTATCGTATTGCGCCGGATCTGTCGGTTTCGGTCATACGGCGCGACGTGTCCGTCCCGAACGCCATCTGTTTTTCTCCCGACGGCGGAACGCTGTATTTTACCGACAGCCGCCTTGGGAAACTTGAAAGTGCGACGCTCGATGCCCGGCGGCAAGGCGTGGCTCAGTGGAAGACCATCCTTTCCGCAAGCCGTTTCCCGGGAAGTCCCGACGGCGCCACTGTCGATGCGGAAGGTCTGATCTGGCATGCGCGCTACGGCGGTGGCGCCATTGTCCGGCTGGCGTCCGACGGCCGTATCGACCGCGAACTCAAGCTGCCTGTTTCGCAGCCGACGTCCTGCGCTTTTGGCGGTCCGGATCTCTCGACGCTTTACGTCACGACCGCGCGCCAGGGGTTGTCAGCCGCGCAATTGGCTTGCGAACCGCTGGCCGGGGCGCTGTTCGCTGTCAGGCTTGAAGTCCAGGGCAGGCGCGAGCCGCTGTTCGGCGGCTGATCGGTCAGCGCAGACGCCGGGAACGAAGCGGCATCATTTCCGGGACTGGTTGGCAAGGCCGGAATTGGGCGTAGACGACTTCAAGGCGCATAAATTGTATCTGGCGCAATTGCAAACGGGAGGGTCGTTTACCGCAGATGCGCGTTTGGGGAACGGGAGTGCAAAGCATCTACACCCTGGCGTTGGAGGCCATCGCGGTAGGCCGCAATCTCTCTGGCGTCATTGACAGCCATGGCTTTGGCGAGACCGTAGATTTGGAACGGCTTGCCACGGAGGGCGAACTCGACGTGCCGGTCCGCCATCCCGACCCTGCGCATATGATCCTATCGGGAACCGGGACTCACACACTTGGGTTCGGTGTCCACCCGGGACACGATGCATTCAGCGGCCAACGGCGTCGGCCTGAACGACACCATGAATATGTTTCGCATGGGGCTGGAAAAATGGAAAGCCGGGCGCCGTTATGCCCGACGCTTGTCAGTGCAGCTGGTCTGGGGAGTTCGAAACTCTTCGGGCGCACCAATTCCGCTTATAACTTTAAACAAATGTGAGGGAAGGGCTTTGCCTTTCCTGTCGTGAGGCTGGTTGCAATCTTGAGTCCTTGTTTTGACGCGATCTCGCAGATCGACCATCATCGTTTCGAGGGACAATGGGAATTGGTTACCTCAGTCGGCTTTAGAATCCGCTGCAACCTTGGTTTCTGGCCGAAGAATCCGCTGTCCGCCGCCGTTGTGATTTCTCCGACCACCTCGTAATCCAAATCCAAATTCATCCCGAAGTGGTGAATGACCGTGGGGGAGATGCTGTGCGATCCTCCAGGCTCGACGAGGAGCCACGCCGCTTCGCGTTCAGTACAGGGCACGCGCGCCAACGCCTCTTCGGCCACCCGATCGCTGCCAGGGTAGCCGCCGATTATCCACGCCTCGCCGATGGGTTTGGCGCCGATTGTGTAGAGCACAGTCGGCGAGTGGCCCGTCAGATCGATCATCGGCGTACCGGCAGTGAAACCCGAATGTTCGCTCAATTTGGCAATTTCGTTGAAATACCGCGCAAAACCGTCATCGAGAAGGAGTTTGCTGCCGCCGACATTCGTCACCTGGGTGTTGAGACGCAGCGGTTGCGGTTGCCGGTAGGGAGCCTCCGAGGCGGCATAGGCAGCAAGAAACGCAACCATCTGGCACAGCATCGCGACGGGCAGAAGGGGGCGCCATGAACCCACCCGCTCCACGACGAGCAGCAGCAGGGGTACAACCGAGGCCACCCAGAACAGGCCGGCCGCCACCGAACGGCTCCAATAGTTGTCGGCCGTCCCGAAGACGAAAGCGTAGGGCAACATCAGCAAGGCGATTGACAGCGCCAGACGCCGCACGACCGCCTTGGAGAATATCTCGCCGCGGATCAGCACAAGGCATGCCACCGCCGCTCCAAGTGGTATGGAAAGCATGATCTTGGCGTCGAAATCGGCCGGGCGAATGTTCGGCAGCCATAGTCCGAAGATCAAAGCGAGCTCAAACAAGGCCACGGCGGCCGGTACAAGAAAGCCGAGTATGATCACTGCCCGATTTCTCGATGCGCAGAGGCAGACGCCAACGAATGTCGTTAGGGTGCCGATCGCAAAACCGATCTTTGCCTTCGGAGCGAGCCCGAACTTCTCCCACCTGAAAAGGGTTTGCGCTTGACCGCTGCCGAGAGCGTCGAAGCTCGTGAGGCCAGCCTTGAGCCGCCAATATGTACCCTGAGGGGACCCGTCGATGAGCAGGGACGCTATCAGGAGCAACAGGGCGGCGGTGAGCACGGACACTGATGCCATGCGCACGTTGAACTTCCCGGCAGCGGGAATGTACAGGGCGACAAGCACTGCGAGGGCCGCCGCCGTCGATGGCTTTGCCAGGAAAGCAAGCGCACCGCCGATACCGATCGTTGCCCAGCCAACGACACTAACCCTGGAGGGTTGTCGATCGGCCAGAACGATCCCGGCCGCCACGATCGTCACGGCCTGCAGGGTCAAGCCATTGTAGCTTGGCGTAACCAGCCAATAGTAAAAGAAGGAGAACGATCCGGCCGCCATTGCCGCGGTGATGATGGTGCGTACCCACGCGGGCATGGCGTCTGGTCTGACTGGATGGCGGAAAAGCAGAGCGGCGCAAAAAACCCAAGCAAATCCAAATGTGAGGACGATGTTGGCTTGACGCAGCAGGACGATGTCCCCACCCAACAGCCGGTAGATCGGATGGTAGACGAAACCGAACAGCGTGACTGAAACCGGATAAGTCCCGGGAGCAGCGATCCAGTTTAGGTAAAAACCTTCGTCGGTGATGTCGATGCCACGGCGGGCAAGCAGCAGCATCCAAGCCACAACGGCCAAGGTCGCCAACCCCGACAAAATCAGAGCGACAAAGTCGGCGGTGGAACGATTTTTTGAATTCACGGCAAGGCTCGGCTGCGCTGTCGGGGTCTATAACGCAAAAAAGCCCTGCTGACGCAAGCCAGCGGGGCTTTGGTGTTTAAGGGTGGAGCTGCCAGATTGCGCTTTGTCGGATACCATCGAGGACGATAATCTTGTTCATAGCCTCAAGGCTCGCGACCGCTCAGGCGGCGTCGACTGTATCCAGCAGGCCGGTGAGGTAGGCTTTGTAACTGCCATTCGGATAGGTCGCGATCGTCGCCCGCAACTGCCCGGACGTCACAAAACCCTTGCGTAGCGCCACCTCTTCGGGACAGGCGATGCGCATGGCGGCTCTTTTTTCCAGCACACGGACAAGCTGGCCGGCTTCGAACAGGTCGTCCGGCGTGCCGCCGTCCAGCCATGCGATGCCTCGCATTATCCGTTCTACATAAAGCTCGCCAAGTTCCAGATAGGCCCGATTGATGTCGGTGATCTCAAGCTCGCCCCGCCCCGAGCGGACCTGTTGCGCTGCGATAGTGGCGACACGATTGTCGTAGAAATAAAGTCCTGGGACAGCGAGTTGCGAACCCGGATGGGTCGGCTTTTCAATCAGCGAAACGGCCCGCCCATGGTCGCCAAGCGTAACCACGCCGAAGCTCGAGGCGTCAGCGACTTCATAACCGTAAATGGTCGCGCCGCGATCACGCGCCAGGCCGCGTTGCACCAGGCTCGTCAGCCCCGCGCCGTAGAAGATGTTGTCTCCCAAAATGAGCGCGACATTGCGCTCGCCGATATCCGGCTGGCAGATGCGAAAGCATTCCGCGATGCCGCCGGGGTTTTCCTGTACGCGCATCGTTATCGAAATGCCGAGATGCGAGCCGTCGCCAAGCAAGGCCTCGAATTGCGGGACATGCTCCGGCGAGGTGACAATGAAAAAGTCCCTGAGACCGCCCAGCATCAATGTTGTCAGCGGGAAATAGATCATCGGCTTGTCATAGACCGGCAGCAGATGCTTGTTGACGCTGCGGGTCAGTGGCTCAAGCCGCGAACCGGATCCGCCCGCCATGATGACCGCACACCAGTTGACCATCTTCTCTCCACCCGCAGCTCAGGGGATGGCCGCGCCACCCGTCAGGCCGAGCCGGCCGAAACTCTGCTTTGACGCGATCCAGTCACGATTGTCGAGATACCAGTCGACCGTCCTGGCCAGCCCGCTGTCGAGGGTCTCCTTGCGCCGCCAGCCAAGATCGCGCTCGGCCCTGGAGGAGTCTATGGCGTAACGGAAATCATGGCCGGGCCGATCGGTGACGAAATCGATGAAACTGGCATATGAGCCGCCGTCGGGGCGCGGCAAGCGTCGGTCGAGAAGTTCGCAGATCGACCGCACCAGCCTTATATTGGACCGTTCTGCAGAGCCGCCGAAATTGTATTTTTGCCCTGGCTTGCCGCGGGTAAGCGCGTCCATCAGGCCCTGCACGTGATCGTCAACGAAAAGCCAATCCCGGATATTTTCGCCGTTTCCGTAAACTGGAATCGGTTGGCCAGCGAGTGCTGTACGGATGACCGTCGGAATCAGTTTTTCGGAATTCTGGTAGGGACCGTAATTGTTTGAGCAGTTGGTCACGATGGTCGGCAGCCCGTACGTCTCGTGCCAGGCGCGGGCAAGATGATCGGCCGACGCCTTGCTGGCCGAATAGGGCGAATTCGGTGCGTAAGCCGCGGTCTCCGAGAAAAGGCCAGTGTCACCCAGGCTTCCATAGACCTCATCAGTGGAAACCAGCACGAAACGGAATTCGTCCGCGCCGCGCCGCGCGTTGCGACAATGGTTGAGTGCCGCTTCCAGCATCACGTACGTGCCGATGATGTTGGTGGTGAGGAAGTCGGCCGGCCCGTCGATCGACCGGTCGACGTGGCTTTCCGCGGCGAGATGAATGACGGCCGTCGGCTGAAAATCGCGGAAGGCGGCGGCCATCGCCTCGGCATCGACAATGTCTGCCTGCAGGAATTGGTAGCCAGGATTGGCTTCACAACCGGCGACCCCACGCAGATCTCCCGCATATGTCAGCTTGTCGATATTGAGAACCGCAGCCCCTTCCGAGATGAACCGCCGCACCGCGGCGGAACCGATGAAACCGGCGCCGCCGGTTATGATGAGGCGCATGATTTCCTACCAGACGTTGCCCGCTGTTTGCGCATTACATAGGCCATGGGTAAGGATCAACGGGCAAGGCTCTTTTTCCAGCGTTGACCGAAGACAGGAGAACCTGGTGGACGGCTTCGGACAGACATTCGACGATTGGTGCAGCCACATACCGGGACTGCGGAAGACTGGGGACCGCCAATGGACTCATGTGAAGGAATCGGCGGTTTCCTATCCGCAGGCCGGGCTGGCGCGGCTCGCTGAGATCGAACCTGTTTCCTTCTGGTTCCGGCACCGCAACAACGTAATCGTCGCGGCGTTGAAGCGCTATCCTCCCCACGGCCGACTGGTGGATATAGGAGGTGGCAACGGGTTCGTCAGCCTAGCGATGGCGCAGGCGGGCATTGACTGCGTCGTCGTCGAACCCGATGCCGGTGGCGCTGCAACGGCGGTGTCGCGGGGATTGCCTGTTGTATGCGCCGCGTTCCAGAACCTGGACTTGCGCGCCGCATCGCTGGACGCTATCGGCATGTTCGATGTTCTCGAACACATCGAGGACGAGGGTGGAGTGCTCGACGAACTTTTCCATAAACTGAAGCCTGGCGGCATGATCTACATCACGGTTCCGGCTTACCGGTTCCTCTGGTCGAGGGAAGATGTCTATGCCGGACATTTTCGCAGATATAGCCGCCGCCGCCTCGATCGCGCTCTGCGGCAAGCGGGGTTTGCGCCCCTCTATTCCAGTTACTTCTTTTCGCTGCTGGTGCCAGCGGTCGCAGCGTTCAGAAGTATTCCCTCCCTGTTGCGTTTGGGTCGCCGCAGAGCGCATGACATCGATCCCCAGGATCACCAGTTGCCGGGCGGAATAGCTGCATCGGTCTTGAAGGGGTCGTTCCAGGCGGAGGTGCGAAGAATTTCCAGGGGAAGGCGCGTGGCGTTCGGAACGAGCTGCCTCGCGATAGCGCGCAAGGCGGATGGCGGCGGCTCCGAAGCTGGCGGTGGCAATGATTAAAAAAACCTACATCGCGGTTGTTGCCCCGGTTTACCGGGGCGAACAGTTCGTCGAAGAGCTGTGCAACAGGCTCCACACCACGCTTGGGCAGATCGATGCCAGCTATTCCATCGTGCTGGTCGATGATGCGAGCCCTGACAATTCCTGGCAGAGGATCAAGGACGAAGCGCGCAAGGATTCGCGTGTCCTGGGCGTCCAGCTAAGCCGGAATTTCGGACAGCATTACGCAATTACCGCCGGTTTGGACAATGTCGATGCGGATTGGGTCGTCGTCATGGACGGCGATCTGCAAGACCAGCCCGAAGATATTTTGACCATGCACGAGAAGGCGGTTCGGGATGGCTTCGACGTCGTTATCGCCGAACGTTCGCTGAGGACAGATCCATTTCTCCGCAAGATGAGCTCCGCCATTTTCAACCGGTTTCTCAGTCTGTTGTCAGGGCTCAACCTCAGCGCGCGCTATGGCAATTTCCGGATCATGAACCGCAACGCGCATCAGGCCTTCGCGCAGATGCGCGAACACATGCGCTTTTATCCGGCGATCATGCAGTGGATCGGCTTCAGATCGGGATATGCGCAGACCAGCCGGGTAGCACGTCCGCATGGCCGTTCCTCCTATACGCTCGTTCGCCTCATCAAATTGGCGGTCCAGGCGACCGTCGCCTATTCGGAACGCCCGCTCCACGTCAGCATCGTGCTGGGTCTCGTCATCTCGCTGGCTGCGTTCATTCTCGGAGCCTACGTGATCGCGATGAAGCTCTTCTGGAACGTCGATGTCGAAGGTTGGACGAGCTTGTTTGCGACCGTGAGCTTTTTGGGCGGGCTGCAGATTTTTCTCCTCGGAATCGTTGGGCTTTATATCGGGAAGACATTCCAGGAATCGAAGAAGAGGCCGCTTTATCTGGTGAGGGAGCGGGCGGATGGGGCGGTCAATACCGCGATTTTGCCGAAGCCCGTAAAAGCCCTTCCGTCTGCGGAGCAATCGAGACCGACACGCAGATCGACGGCTGACCGCAAGGGATTTAAGGACAACCGATGACCAGCCGATTTTCGAGCGAACGGATCATGGAGTTCTGGACCGAGCAGGCCCTGGCCCACGGCCAGGAAGCAGGCGCCTCATGGTCGGACGTTCGTGTTATGGAGATGGAGGTGCGGGAGATCGCCAAACGCCTCGGTCATGGCATGCGTGTTCTGGATGTCGGCTGTGCAAACGGGTTTTCCACGCTGCAACTGGCAAGGAGCACTGGCATCAATGTGCGCGGGATCGACTACATTCCCGAGATGATCGAGGCAGCCAGGCTGAACCTCGCCGAATCGAAGGATATTCCACAAGCGCAAGTCGAATTCGATGTCGGCAATATCCTGTCGCTTGCTGAAGCAGATCAAAGTTTCGACGCCGTGGTCGTCATCCGGGTCGTCATCAATCTAGAGAACTGGCAGCGCCAGCAGCAGGGGCTCTTGGAATGCGCGCGCGTCTTGCGCCCGGGCGGCCTGCTGCTGCTCTCGGAGGCAACGCTTCAAGGGTTGAGCCGGCTCAACGCGTTGCGTCGCGAATGGGGTCTCGATGACATTCCAATGCCACCCTTCAATTTCTACCTGGATGAGCCGAAGGTGGCGGCGCATCTTGAGGGATCGCTTGAACTGGTCGAAATTGTCAACTTCGCCAGCACCTATTTCGCTGCGACGCGTGTGATCAAGCCGCTGCTTGCCAAACTGGCGGGTGACTTTGTCAATCCGGCGGATCCACTGATGGAGTTCAATCGTTGGATGTCCACCGCGCCGGCCTGGGGGGACTACGGGACGCAGAAACTCCTGGTGTTCAGGAAGAGATGAGCTACGCGCCGCTGGCCACCAGAAGGACGCCGGCGACGATGAAGAGGTTCCCGATCAGCGCGGGCCATGAAAAGGCCTCGCCGAGAACCAGCACCGCGCCGGCGAACACCATCGGATAGGACAGGGCGGCAACCGGAAATGCCAGCGACAGGGGAAGCCGCGAAATCCCGGCATACCAGCACACTGCCGCGAAGACCAGCACGCCCACTCCCAGCATCAGCCTCCAGTCTTGCAGAACCGCCAGCAGGTAGCGAAGAAAATCGCCGGGAACCAGCGGAATGGCGCCATGCGTGCCCAGCCGGCTCTTGATGATCAACTGGGTAACGGTGAGCAGGCAGACCGAGAGCAGGACGAGGCTCAGGCCCGTCGTTCTGAATTCCATGGCAGGCATCCAAGGTTTGGAGAGCGGCGCGGTGCATCTAGCGCGCATTTCATTAATGTTGGAAGACGGCAGCCCGGCGTTGTGAGAGGAACCAGCGTCCACGCATGGCCGGTCCTTGCGGCGCTTTCCATAGCAGGCGCGACATGCCATATGCGTGTCAGTTTTGAACCAGCCACGGACCGCCATGCTCGATCCACGTCAGCTGCTTTCCTACGCATGGGTTTACAGCCTGTTCCGCCGACTGGTCACCGGCAAGAAAGAAAACCGCTATCTTAAGGAATTTCTCCGCATCGTTCCGGGGCAGCGGGTGCTCGACATTGGCTGCGGCCCGGCAGACCTTCTGGCCGACTTCCCCGTGGGCGTTGACTATCACGGCTACGATCATGAGCCAGACTATATTGCTTCGGCGAAAGCCCGTTACGGGGATCGCGGCACTTTTCGCGTGCATGCGGTCACGCCGGACGCCGTGGATGACATCGGTACCTTTGACGTTGTCCTTGCCACCGCCGTCCTGCACCATCTGACCGACGAAGAAGCTGGTACGCTTCTCGCCGGCGCCGCAAAGGTGCTGCGGCCCGGGGGACGCCTCGTCACGCTGGACGGCGCCTACGTCGAAGGACAGGCCTGGCTGGCAAGGTTGCTGCTAAAGCTGGATCGTGGCCGCTTCGTGCGAACGCCCGATGCTTATCTTGCCCTCGCACGGCGTCATTTCGGGCATGTGGAAGCGACGGTCGTGCATGACCTCATTGCGATACCATACACGCATATTATCCTTGAGGCGGCCGATCCTCTCCCGTCCCCGTAACGGTGGGCTTCACCTAAGGCGCTTCATTCGCTCTTGAAAAATAAGAATGCACCGCATCGATCACCCGGGTCGCGGCGTCGCCATCCATGCCATGATAAAGCGGCAGCCGCACCAGGCTCTCGGCAACCCGTTCGGTTGTCGTCATGGGGCCAGCGGTGCGGCCGTATTTCTGTCCGCCGGGACTTGAATGCAGAGGAACGTAATGAAACGCGGACGAGACGCCGGCCACACGCAGAGCATCGATGAATGCACCGCGTTCCGCGGCGGTGCCGAGCAGCAGATAGTAAATGTGACCGTTGTGGCTTGCGTAATTGGGAATGACGGGACGGCGCACAAGGCCTGATAACTCCAGCCCGGCAAAGCCCCGATGATAATTCTCCCACGTCACCAGCCGGTCGGCATTGATTCGGTCGGTATGCTGCAACTGCGAAAATAGAAACGCCGCAATCAGTTCGCTCGGCAGGTATGAAGAACCGATATCGACCCAGGTATATTTGCCGACTTCGCCTCTGGAGAACTGGCTGCGGTTGGTGCCTTTCTCGCGGATGATCTCCGCGCGCTCGATCATGGCGGAATCGTTCAGCACCAGCGCACCGCCCTCGCCGGAGACGATGTTCTTGGTTTCGTGGAACGAAAGAGCTGCGAGATCGCCAAGCGCGCCGGCCGGCCTGCCTCTATGGAACGACCCCAGCGCCTGCGCCGCATCCTCCACGACCATCAATCCGCGTGATCGTGCGACCGCGTTGATGGCGTCCATGTCGCATGGCACGCCGGCGTAATGCACAACGAAAATCGCTTTCGTCCTCGGCGTGATAGCCGCTTCGATCGCTGCCGGATCGATGTTGAGCGTTTCGGGATCGATATCGACGAAGACCGGAGTGGCGCCACGCAAGACCACCGCATTGGCTGTCGATACAAAGGTGAAGGACGGCATGACGACCTCGTCGCCCGGTCCCAGACCGCACAGGATCGCCGCCATTTCGAGCGCAGCGGTGCAGGAGTGGGTCAGCAATGCTTTGGGAGATCCAAGGCGTGACTCCAGCCAGGCGTTACATCTCTTTGTGAATTCGCCGTCGCCCGACAATTTGCCGGTTTTCAACGCCTCGGCAATGGTTTCGAGTTCGTTGCCGATCAGTGGAGGCCGGTTGAAAGGGATCATCTTTTCGGCAACTCAGCTCCACGCAACGCCATATGCGCTGCGATCGATCCGGTTGCTAGCACGACTTGACGGGAACAGGCCATACTGCCAGCGCCGGCATGGGTTCGAGTGACTGTGCCGGGCTCCTGCACGGCTGTTGCCTTCAGGCACTGGCTGGCCGCCCGGCGCGAACCCGCCGCGCGGCCAGCCAGGTAAATCCGGCGCCGGTCAAAACGGCGACCAGCCAGTAGGGTGCGGTCGGATGGATCTTTGCGAAAAGCAGACCGCACAGGGCCGGTCCGATCACCCGGCCGATGGCTGCGGCGCTGTTGGCATAGCCAAGCAGGGCGCCCCGGGAGTGATCCGCAGAAAGTCGCGAAAGAAGCGTGGTGCACAGCGTCTGGATCGTGGTTATCCCGCCCAGCAGGACCGGCGAAGTGATGATGAGCACGAGAGCGGATTGCGGGAAAATCAAAAAGACCGCTGCCGCCAGGAAGGTCACCAGCACGCCTCCCAACAGCAGGATACCTTCGTCGAACCTGTAGATCAGTTTGGGCAGCAATGCGATCTGGACACCAACGGTGAAAAGCGCCGCCCAAAGAAACAGGATGCTCACCCGCGCGGCATTCCAGCCGAAGGTATGAGACACCCAGAAGCCGGTCATGGCGACCAGACCGGTCTGGATCATGGCCGTCGCCCCGAACAGGCCGAGCAGTTCGTGCCTAGACCAGGGACAGGGGCCGGCCGGGCCGCCCGCATCGGTCTCGCCGGACTGCGCAGCCCCCGGTATTTTTTCCGTGCCGTATAACCCGGCAACCGAGATGAAGGCCGCACCGCTTGCCAACGCCGCCAGGATCCCTGGCCAGAATGCGATGTAGTCCATGTCATGGGGCAGCATCGCGCCGATGGCGGGACCCATGACAAATCCGAGCGCCCACGCCGCAGAGAGCATCGCCATCGCCTTACCGCGCTTGGCGCCGGGGCTGGCGTCGGCGACGGCCGCTTGTACGACGCCGGTGCTGCCGGCCATCGCACCGGCCAGCAGGCGCGACAGGAAAAGGCTGGCAAGGGTGCCGCTGAACGCGAACAGGATATGAGCCAGGACCCTTCCAAGCAGCGGCAGGAGAATAACCGGGCGGCGGCCGAAACGATCGGAAAGCACGCCAAGTAGCGGCGCCGAAATGGCGGCCATGAAAGCGTAGGCGGCGGTCAGCAGTCCACCCGTCAGCGCCCCGGCGTCATGAGCCTCCAGGATGAAGGGCAGCAGCGGAAGGATGAGGGCATAACCAATTGAATCCAGCAGGACAACCGAGGTGAGCGCATTCATGGCGCGGTTGCCAGATTTGCCGCTGGTCCTCACACCAGCTTCGCGACCAGCGCGCAATTCAGTCCGCCGAACGCGAATGACGTCGACATCGCCGCCCGAAAATCGATGCCTTCCGCTTTGAGAACCAGGGGCAGCCGGCACTCTTCATCCGGCCTTATGTAGTTCAGGATGGCCGGCGCCTGCTTCTTGTAAATCGCAAGAATAGCCAGCAGGAATTCCATGGCGCCGGTTGCGCCGAGCATATGGCCGTGGCTGGATTTGGTGGCGATCACCCTGTTGTGGTTGAGACTGTCGCCATAGACATTGCGGAACACTTCCGCCTCGGTCCTGTCGTTCAGGATCGTCCCGGTGCCGTGGGCGCTCAGCAGGATCGGCTCGTTCACGTCAAGGCCGGCGTCCCGGTGAGCCGCCTTCACCGCGGCCGCGGCTCTTTCCGTATTCGGCTTGGTGATATGAGCGGCATCGGAGGTCGCGCCGCTGCCGGCTATTTCGGCATAGATGCGCGCACCGCGCTTTTGTGCGCTTTCCATGTCCTCCAGGATCAGCGTCGCTGCGCCTTCGCCGACGGCGGTGCCATCGCGCTCGGCCGAAAAAGGCCGGCAGGCGGTTGGCGAAAGCGCCTGCAGCGATTCCCATGCCCGCAGACTGCCATAGGTGAGGCTGGCGTCGCTGCCGCCGGTGATCACCATATCGGCGCGGCCGCTGCGGATCAGGTGCATGCCCTCGCTGACCGCATGCGCGGAGGAGGCGCAGGCGCTGGAGAGCGCATAGGCCAGACCCTGGATGCCAAACAGGATGGAAATGTGCGAGACGCCGGCGCTGCCCATGATCCTCGGCACGGTCAGCGGATGCAGGCTGGAGCGGCGCTTGATGAAAAGCTGATTGTACTCCTGGTTGAGCGTGACCAGCCCGCCGCTCGTCGTCGCATAGAGGATCGCGGCGTCGCGAAGCGCCGGATTGCCGATCTCGATACCGGCGTCGGCCAGCGCCTCGGCAGTCGCCACCGCGGCCAGATTCGCGAAAGGATCGACGCTGTTGATCTGCCGGGGACCGAACCGCTCGCGCAGCTTCGGCACCGGATCGTCCTTGATGCGGGCGAGAGGCAGGGAAAAATCCATTCCCTCAAGTCCGGGCTCGCTGATCGTCTCTTCGGCGATTCCACACACGCCGTTCATCAGATTGGACCAGGCGGTCGCCGTGTTTTCACCCAGGGCCGAAACGGAGCCCAGTCCGGTTACCGCCACTCGGCGCATGTCATCTCCGTTCGATCCACGTCTGCGTCATCGATGCCATTCGCCTGCCGCCACTCAGTCTTTGCCCAGCACGCCGAATTTCTTTTCGCCCGGTGGTTCATTCATGACGCCCTCGATGTAGCGGCAGACCTCTTCCACCAGGAACGGGCTTTTCTCGACGGCCGCGTCGCCATATTCCAGCGCGATCCATTGCTGCACCGGCAGCTTGACGCCACAGGTCCGCTCGATCCGGTAGCTGGCGCGCAGCAGGTCCAGGCTGTCTATATCCAGATCTTTGAGCAGATGTGTGCTGCTGGCGACGGTATCGGGTTCGACACCGCATTCTTCAAGAAGCGCAGAACGAAGCAGATCCAGCGTATCCATGGTATATTTTCCTCAGCCGCAAGGGATCCCGGCAGGACTTGCAATCACAGGGCTTCGAACCTCTTGGCCAAAAAGCCGAGATCAGCACCAGTATCGGCTGCGGCCGCCGACCAGTTTCGCATTGCCCGCAGAATCTGTCTCTGGCTGGATGTCCCCATGCCGTCGGGAACATCGCCCGGCAGCTGCTCGATCAGCCCGTTTCCGAACGAAAGCAGTGCCGCACACAGCGTTTCGGCGGAGGCATCGGGCCTGTCCAGGCAGACTGCCCGCACGAGTTCGGCGCTGCCGATATTGAACGCCGGGAGCCCATGCTGCAAGGCAAAGGCAAGCTCGTGCCCTGGAGCGACGCTTACACCTGAGCCAGGAAACGCATGCCCCATCTTTTGCAGCGTCTCGACCAGAAGCAGCCTCAGGGCCTTCAGATATTCAGGCTGGTTCCCGGCGCCGCCAATGTCTTCGAGGATGCTCCGGATGCCGGTGCCGGCGCTCCAGAAGAAATCCACCAGATTTTCGAAGGAATTGCTGATGACGAGCGTGCTGCCGGTCTCGGGATCGGCCAACCCCGACATGGAGGCGGCGTCTGAAGTCGGTTCCATTGTCATGCTTCCTCGACTGCGGCGTACAAGAAACCATGCTGCAGCAGCGTCAGCGCCGTAGCAGCGTCCCGTGGCGTCGCAAAATCGTTCGTCGCATTCGTGCCGGCCGTTTGCAAATGATCGACAATCGCCGAACCGACGACCGCCGCCGCGTCCTTGAGATGGAGGCTGGTCGCATTGGGCAGGAAGCCATGCGCCCGGACACCCTGCGCCAGGGTCAGCCGGATCGCAGGCAGCCGGTCGGAAGGAAAAATCCACCTTTCAAAATAGGCGTTCACGGCCTCGAAGAGGGTCAATTGATCCGGCTCCTTCGAAAGCGCGCCCGCATCGAGATTTTCGTGCAGCGCCGTCAACAGCGCCACACCCTCCCGCACCGCCGGCCGTTTCGCATCGACGGCGAAGCGGCTCCAGCGTTCGAAAATCCATTTCATGTTGGACTGCACATGCCCGCATGACGCCATCAGCACATCCATGGCGGCCATCAGCGCCAACTGGCCGTAAGCATAGGCGGACTCGGCAAGTCCCGCCTTGACGGCGAGCCGCAGGAACAGGGCGTTGAACAGATAGTCCTTCAGACGGGATGCCGCCGTGGCGCCGCAAAGTGTCGCCAGTCGGTGATGATAGCTTTCGCCATCGCTGAACGGCACGCCGTTGGTGATCCTTTCGAGGTCAACCCACCGGACCGGCATATCTTCGGTCAGCCTGGCATTCAGGACGACGGCCTGCAGGGTGGGATAAGCCGTGGCGCTCTCGAGCGTGTCGAGCGTTGTCTCGATGTTGGCGCCGCTCAAAAGCTTCAAGCCCACCCGCCGCTGCTGGAAGAAAAGCATGTTCGACGTCGCGTGGTTTTCGGGCAAGGGACCGTCCGCAACCAGCATGATGTCGATGTCGCTGGTGCCTGACGCCAGGCCCCGCGCGACCGTGCTGACATAGAAGGGCCGATGCGACGGGTCGCTGCGCTCCAGCACGAATTTCTCGAATTCGGCCTTGTCGAGACCCTGACTGGCGAAGAATTGGTCCACGTTGTGGCGGCCTCGCCGCAGCGCATCGTCCTGGTAGGCCGATAGTTCCTCCATGACGATCATGCCGGCTGCTCCTCGCCCAGCCATTCCGGCACGCGGTCGACCAGAACGCGGGAACGGTTGCGGCCGATCCAGTAATCGACAACCGAAGGCATGTAGGATTCGGGCATCGGCATGGCGTTGCCGAGCAGGCGCGGTTCGATGTCCCGGCCGCTGCCGCCATGGGCGATATAGCCGGCCATGATGTCGCTGATCTGCTCGACCTTGGAGAACTGCTGTTCCATATCCCAGCTTTTCGAAGCTTTCATCAGGAAGCGGAATTGCCTCTCGCTGATGATCGAGATCTGCGGCAGGGCGCCGAGACCTTCCGCGGCTCGTGTGTCATTGACCCGGGCCGAGGTGATCTCGGCGAACTTTGCCAGTCTGATGGCGTTGTTGCCGGAGGCGACGATGAGCCTCAGCACCGGGTCGGCGTCTGAAAGCTGCCGCGCCGCCAGCTCGATCTCGCGCCAGACGATATCGATGGGCACCGTATCGACCGTGTAGGTGCGCTCCGCGATCAGGCACGGCACCTCGGCCATGGCGATCAGGCTCATCATCGGATAGAGGCCGTTGAAGCGGGCGATCCAGCCGTCCGATTGCGAACCCACCACGAGGCTGCAACGGATCGTCGCCAGATAGGCCCTAGCGGAGAAATCATCCAAAAGCATGCGTTCTGCCTGCAGCTTCGTCGCCTCATAGGCGTTGCGCGGTTCCGCATCGTCGCTGCAGAAAGCCGTGGACAGGAAGATGATCGCCGGGCGGTTCCTGCTCGCTTCCACGGAGAGTTGTGCGAACCGCCGCGTGCCGTCGATGTTGATGGGCCCCACCAACCGCTGGGATTTGGTCCAGGACACATCGCCGGCGCAATGGATGGCCAGACAGCGGTGATGCACGCCGACCACCGCTTGAGCCGCCGCCGCATCTTCGTCTTTCGTCAGATCGGCGTAGACAGGTATTACCCGAGCGGCCATATCGTCGCCCACCGCCTTGCGCAGGCGGTCCATGGATGACGGCTCTCGCAGGATGCAAATAAGCTTCTGCGGCCAGTGTTCGGTCAGTTCCCGCACGAGGA
This sequence comes from Mesorhizobium sp. BE184, assembly GCF_031457045.1. Lineage (NCBI taxonomy): Bacteria > Pseudomonadati > Pseudomonadota > Alphaproteobacteria > Hyphomicrobiales > Phyllobacteriaceae > Mesorhizobium > Mesorhizobium sp. BE184. Next base: position 399,277 of record NZ_JAVDVU010000002.1, on the reverse strand, counting down.
AGCTGCCCACCGCGCCCGACGCTCCCGAAAGGATTATGGCGTCATAATCAAGCACGGGCATCCTCGTAACGGCTTCGCGCCTCGATTTCACGCAGCATCTGGCCGCAATTGTCGCGAATGGCCTTTTCGCCGAGTGGATGCAGGATGTGCGATAGGGCAGGAACGCCAAGGTCGAACGTCACACTGTACCGAGCGATGACGGAGTTTCCGCTTTCTATCGTTTCGAACGAACCCGTCCACTCTGCAAGGTCGCCGCTGATCTGCTCGAATGTCATGCGATGCACGGCGTCGAAATATTCGTCGGCCTCCGTCCATTGGAGCTCGTTGCCATTGAAAAGCACCACCCATGCCGTGGCATGCGCCACGCCGGGGATATCGCATTGCTCGACGCTGATCACCTGCTCCATGAACTTCGGATAATCGAGCAGGTTTCGGGCGATGGTCCAGACCCGTTCGGCGGATACGCCGACGATTTCCCGTTCGACTGTCACATCAGGCATTGGAATCTCCTTGCATCGATGCAGCGACGTTTTGATATGCTGCAGATGCGAAATATGGCGTCACAGGTCGCCAACTCGACCATTGATTGTCGAAAAGCGCCGGAAAAGGGTGAAGGATAAGGCGGCTCGGTGACAAGCATTGTGCGAAACCCCGTGACAGCGGAAAGTTTCCCAGGCTTTTCAATTGCTTTTCATCTTGCATTTAGAAGTGGCCAGACGCCAATGTTCGTCTACTTTTTGAAACTTTTCCAAATAAAAGCCGGCTATGTCAAGCCAAGTACAAAAAGGTTTGATCGAAATTGCAGTGCACAAAAAATAACAAGCAGCCGCGAGTAAAAGTTGATTTGCCTTGTCAACACACACCGCCCGCCCGAAATACTATATCGTCGGATCGACGCAACGGTTGCACGCGCTGCCTTCATCGCAAATTAAGGGCTGTGACGGATGGTGGCGCGGAGTGGGCGAGCGGACTTCCGGTCGCAGTTTTCCGGTAGCGGTTTTCCATGTTTCCCGAAGGATCTGAGATCGTTCTGTCGATGGTGGTCGCAACCGTTGGCCGTTCCGACGAATTGTCGCCGCTGCTGCAGTCTCTCTGCGCGCAGGGCCGGCGCGATTTCGAAGTCATCGTCGTCGATCAGAACCCGGACGATCGTCTCGTGCCGGTGCTCGCCGCCAAGGGAGCGGAGCTGAACATCGTTCATCTACGCACCGACAGGCACGGCGTCTGCCGGGCCCGCAACCTGGGGGCGGCGCACGCACGGGGAGAATGGCTGCTCTTTCCGGACGACGACTGCTGGTATCCGGACGATTTTCTCGGTCGTCTCGATGCAGTCAGGGCATCGCATCCGGCCGATTTCTATAGCGGCAGGGCCGCCGCCCCGGACGGTCGCGACATCATGGGTGCGTTCGAGTCCCGCGCCATGCCGATTACGCGGGCGAATGTATGGACGACACTGATCGAATGGATGCTGACGGTGCGCAAGGCCGCTTTCACCGAGGCGGGCGGGTTCGACGAGAATATCGGTCCCGGCGCTAAGACCCCGTGGGGCGCCTATGAGGTCCAGGACCTTGCGCTCAACCTGCTCGCTCATGGCCGTCATGGCTACTACGATCCATCGTTGACGGGCCATCACCCCGAAGATCTGAGCGACCGCACGACGGCGACGAACATTGCCAAGATGCGCGTCTACAGCGGCGGTCTCGGCTACGTCATGCGCAGGCACGGATACGCCTTGCCGGCGTTTCTGCCCAGCCTCCTACGGCCGCTTGCCGGCGTCGCTGTCTATACGGCTTCAGGCAAGCCAGGAATGGCGCGAAGGTCGTGGCAGATATTCCTCGGCCGATGGACCGGTTGGCGCAATGCGCCGCGGCCCCCGGAACCTGAAAAGGCGAGGGTATCTTAAGACTCCGGCGCTAGAGTCCGCCCGCGTGCGCGGTGGCGCCATGGCACATGACGTGCTGTGCTTTCAGGACCTGTGATGACCAAAGGCATCATGTCGAATTCGATCGTCAATGCGGCGGCGGGAATGCTGCTGCTGGTGACCGGATTCTGCTGCTCGGTCATCGTTGCGCGGCTTCTGGGGCCGGAAGCAAACGGCACGATCGCCTTTGCATTGTGGATTGCCGCCACCGGTTCGCTGATTGCCGAACTCGGCACCGGAATTCTCCTGATGCGACTTCTGCCACAGCTCAAGACAGCCGGACTGGACCATGACCGCCGCCGCGCGTTCGCGGCCTATCTGGCCTACCCGGTCCTGGCAGCGACGCTTCTGCTGGCCGTCGTCTATGTCGGCATTTTCCAGGCGCCGCGGGCGGCCGAATGGATCAAATCGACCACGCATGTGGTGATCCTCACCGGTGTGCTGTTGTTGGTGCAGTCGCTGGGGTCGTTCGCCAAGAATTACCTGATCGGCGAACAGCGCCTCGGCACATTCTTCCGGCTCACGCTGATCGGCTCGATCCTGCAACTGGCTGTCGTCCTGGGCGGCGCTATGACATACGGGGTTCTCGGCGCGCTCTTCGGCTACGTCGTTGGGCAGGCGGTTCTGTTTGCGTACACACTGAGAATCCTGACGACGCCTCCCCGGAGCGCCGGGCACGATGCCCGCCTTTTGGCCGGCACATCGGCGGTGCTTTTCATCGAATACCTCATCAGTGCGGTCTTCCTGACCCGGCCCGAGCTTTTCTTTCTCCAGCATTTTCGCGCCGTGGAGGAAGTCGGTTTCTATGCCGTGGCGTTGTCGCTCGCCAATCTGGCGCTGCAATTGCCGATCCAGCTCACCGGCAGCCTCATCCCCTTCTATTCGGAGAAGCGCGGCGCCGAAAATGGAACCGTGCCGGCCGAAACCTTCTCCGGCGTCATCCGCAGCTTCGCCTACATAACGCTTCCCATGTGCTTCGGTCTCGCGGCGATCGCCCAACCGCTGGTCGTCGCGGTCTACGGACCGCAATTCGCTCCGGCAGGTCTCGTCGTTGCCATACTGGCGCTCGGCTCCCCGGCCTACGTCTTCATTCAGCTCATGACGCAGTATCTTTATTCGATGGACCGCGTCGGCTACCGGCTCATGGTCAGCGGCATCGGCGCGCTCATCATGGTCGCCGGCTGCCTTCTCGCCGTGCCGCTGTGGGGCGGCGCCGGCGCCTCGGCGGTGCGCGGCCTGGTGTTCCTGGTCATGGGTCTGCTGTTGCTCCGCCACGTCCGCCTGACGGGAGGGCACGAAGCGTCCGGCGCTGTGGTGACAAAGATCGTGCTGGCGGCGCTGGCCTGCGGCGCTGTGGCGTTTTTCATGACCAAGGTGACGGCTGGCGTTGCCGGAATCGCCCTCGGCGTCGTTGCCGGCGCGATAGCCTATGCGGTGATGCTGCGGCTGCTGGCGACGGTTCCACCGCAGGATGCCGCCGTGCTCGACCGCATGTTGAACAGACTGCCGCGTGGCGTCCGCAAGGCGTTCCAGCCTTTGGTCCGGCTCATCGTACCGCTGAACTCATCGCGGCAGGCCGCCGAATGAGGGCCATTGGCGACCCTGGGCACGTTGCGGCTCAGTCCGAGCGGGAACCGGCAGCGGCCGCGCAGCCCGTCACCGTCGCGCGCACCGTCGGGCTCTACACGTCGGCGAAGGGCCGGCAGGCGGCTGCCTCGGTGCTGTTCCTCAGCCCGTGGGGGTTCGAGGAGATGTGCACGCGAAAGCTTTGGCGCATCCTCGCCGACCGGTTCACCGAAATCGGCGTCGCCAGTCTGCGCTTCGATTATCCCGGTACCGGCGACTCCCTCGATGCTGTCGATCACGGCACTGGTCTGCCGCTGTGGGAAGATTCGATCGTTGCCGCTGCCGCCGAATTGCGCCGATTGTCCGGCGCACACCGGATCGTCCTTGTCGGCCACGGCCTTGGCGCTGCGCTTGCCGGCATCGTCGCGCCGCGCCTGACCGACGTCGAGGCCATCGTCATGATGGCGCCCGTCGTTGAAGGCCGGTCCTATCTGCGCGAACTGGCGGCGTGGTCCAAAATGGTCGATGAGGGACTTGGTCTAAAGGCAGATCAGCGCATGACCGGCCATATCGCCATTGCCGGTCTCGTGATGCCTGATCAGGTCGCCGCCGAAGTCAAAACGCTCGCGCTGAGCCGGCTTGAGGAGCCGCCGGCACCGCGAATATTGGTGGTCCAGCGTCCCAACCAACCACGCGACGCCGGCATCGCCGACCATTTCGAAGCGTGTGGCGCGGATGTCGGGCGTCTGCCTTATACCGGCTACGAGGACCTCGTTTCCAATCCGTCCATCGCCAGGCAGCCGGAGGCGCTTGTCGAGAAACTGGTGAACTGGCTGGGCCGGGTTGCCGAACCTTTCGAACCGACCACTTCGGTTCCGGGTCTACCGAAGGAGGTTGTCCTTCACGGCAAGGATTTCATCGAAACGCCGCTGCGTTTCGGCGAAGGCGACCGACTTTTCGGTATTCTCTGCCACCCTCTGGGGCAACGGCGCGGCGCAACGGTGATCCAACTGGGCACCGCCTATGACCGCGCCGCCGGCTGGGGCCGCTCCAGCGTGGAAACGGCTCGATATCTTGCCTCGAACGGCGTCGCCAGCCTGCGCTTCGATGCCGCCAATGTCGGCGACAGCCCGCCGGCGCCCGCGGCGCCGGAACAGGTGTTGTTCGCGGATAGCCAGGTAGCCGACGTGCGTGCGGCGCTCGACATTGTGAAGGCGCATGATCTTGGACCGGCGATACTTGCTGGCCGCTGCAGTGGCGCCTATCTCGCCTTCCGGGGTGCCGTGGCCGATGCGCGGTGCAAGGCGGCACTGGTCGTCAACCCATACACCTATGTCTGGGACCACGAGGAAATCGTAGACGAAGCGCTACGCCAGACGGCGCGGTCTCTCGAGGACTATCGCAGCCGCGCCTTGCGGGTAGAGACGCTCAGGCGTCTCGCCGCCGGCGACATCGACCTCGCGCGCGCCGTACTCAACATCAGCAAGCAGATCGGCCGCAGACTTTCAGCCAGATCGGTTCGGCTTGGTAGCCTCTCCCGGCAGGGGCGAATCCACGAGGCCATTCACGCCGACTTCCGCATCCTGTGCGACCGTGGCGTGCCGCTCACGATCCTCTACAGCGGAGGCGATGTCGGTCTGCATCGATACCGGCTGCATTTCGGCCGCGAGGGCGCCGGAATGAAACGCTATCCGAATGTCGCGGTCGAAATCGTGCCGGATGCGGACCACAACATGTCGCCATCCTTCGCCAGGGTGCTTGTCCGCGATCGGATATTGCAGATGGCCCTGAAGTTCTGAAGGCTGGAAACTGGCTATAATGCCCTGGCCGCGCTCGGCTAGAATTGCACCGTCGATTTCATGTTGATCGCGCGGACGTCGCCGAAAGGTTTGGCCTCGCTTGACCGGCGCGAGAACCGCACCAGCCTTGGCTCGTGGGGAGCAAGGTTGAACCAGTTATCGCCGGCTGAAAAGCCTGGCGCATCTATCTGCACGCCCTGCGCCAGATGGCTGGCCGACAGCGTTAGCAGCCAGCCTTCGGAATCCTCGCTGAGCTCGACCGAAACCTCGGTGTTGCCGAGCGCGGCGGCGCGGCCGAGCGGAAAATGGAACGCCTCGCTGATTACAGCGCCGGTCTGCGCGTCCTTCAGCCGAGCCACCGTGACGTCATGCGAGGGCGGCCCGAACCGGAACGCGTAATTCGTATCGAAGAAAGCACCGAAGATCTGCGTCGCGGGCAGGGTCATGCCCTGCCGCGCGGCAAGAGTGACAATGCTTTCGCCGCGGACCACCGGAACCGAGCCATCGCGCAGGCAGACGAGTTCGATACGCAATTCGCGTGCCGCCGCCGTCTCGTTCAATACGTGTACATCGACCCCATTGGTGCCTTCGTCGGAAAGCAATATCTGCACCGGCCGAAAAGCGCGGCGCAGGGCATGGAACGCCGGCTTTGGTGTGCCAGTCGCGTCGATGACGCCCCAACCGGCGCCGGGCAGGAAATCCTGCAGGGACAGCACGAGCGCCCCATTGCAGCTGGATCCGGGCCTGCGCCATTCCGCGAACGTCGCTTCCATCACCTCCGCCGAGACTATACGCGACAGGTCGAGATAGTGCGTCGGGTTTTCGCGCCTCAAACGGATGGGGTCATGTCCGTAGAGGTCGGCGAGATAGTGATCGCGGATATCTTCGAAGTCCCACGAAGCGCCACGGTCGCGGGGCACGCGCGCCTTCCAGCGCGGATCGTGCGCCGCCGGGACCGGCAGATGCGTGTCCAGCGTCGATTGTTCCGGCACATTGGCAAAGGCGAGGCTCTCGGCGGCAAAGCGCATATTGGCCCGGCGCGCATCGTCGAGCGGCCGGCAATAGGCGCCGACGCCATAATAATGGGTCACGCCCGCATTCGGCGAGAACGGCATTGCCCCGCCGCACGGGCTGTTCGGCACGTAGGGCAGATCCGGCCTGATTTCGGTTGCAACTCCGGGGAGGATTTCGTCGGTCAGCGGGCCGGACCACGAAGCCTGGGGCAGCCCGAGCATAGCGGCCTGCTGCGCCATTTCGCTGCCGCCACACAGCACGGCAAGTGAGGGGGATGCGGACGTTCCCTGCAGAAACTGCCGCGCTTCCTGCTCGACCAGCGCCGCGAAGTCTGGATCTTCGCCGGGATAGTCGAAATTGGCGAACATGAAGTCCTGCCAGACCATGATGCCGAGCTCATCGCACAGCCGGAAAAAGTCCGGCGTCTCGTAGGTCATGGTGCCTGGAATGCGCAGCATGTTCATGCCGGAATCCGCGGCCAGACGCAGCCATGGTTCGTAGCCCTCCCGGGTACCCGGCAGGTTCGCCATGTCGGCGTTTGTCCACACCGCGCCGCGGCAGAAGACGCGCTCGCCATTGATGAGAATGGCGAAATCCTTGCCATCCGCGCCACGATCGATTTCGATGCGACGGAAGCCGGTGCGTCCTGCCGGATGCGCTCCGTCCGCGGTAACGATCGTCACATCCTGCAAGGCCGGACGTCCATGCGTGTGCGGCCACCATGCTTCGATGCTGGGCAGCAGAAGCGAGCCCGAAAAGCAGTCGCCGTCACGCACAAGCTCGGCTTCCCGATCAGCGCAGACGACTTTGACTGGTCCGCGCAATCCATGAGCGGAAAAACGTATATCGAGCCGGCCGTTGCCTGCCTCGTCGAGGCCTGCGCGCATGACGACGTCGCGCGGCGCGGGCGAGGCGTCCCGGAAGAGGCGGATCGGCCGAAAAGGACCGGCGGGATGGACTTCCGGGCACCAGCCCGGCATGTAGCCGATCAGCGACGTACGGGTAAGCCGCAACCCCTGCGGCGTAATCATCTGCGGCCGCCAGCGGGCGCGGCGGCCGCGCTGATCCAGATACGGCGCCAGCGCCCGGAAGCAGATGGCGAGACGATCCGTTCCGGTCAATATGACCGGAACGTCCAGAGCCACGAACATCGAGTTTGACGCGGCGACCAAACGGTCGTTCAGGAAGATTTCGGCGATGGTCGCCAATCCTTCGAACCGAAGCGTCGCTGCTCCTGGCGCTTCACCGGCGAGGTCGACCAAATACCACGCGTCTTGACCGTTCAAGGGTTGCGGCGCGGCGCGGTCGAACTTCCCCGCCCGCTCCAAGGCGCCAGCCACCGTGCCGGGCACCTGCGCGTCGATCAGTTTGGCGTTGTCGCACGCGCTTGGATCCGCCCAGGCTCCGGCGGGGGTTACAGCCATTCGCCAACCCCTGTCGAGCAGACGGTCGGTTTGCTCCAGAGGGGAGATCATCATGTCCATGCTCAGCCGATCCGCCCGGCCAGGATGCCGAACAGCCGGTCCCAGGCCTCTGCGGCAGGCTCGAGGATGCCCGCCAGCGGCTCGAATTTCCTGCGGGTGACGGCGCGGGCGAGCTGGAACTGAGCCGACTTGGCGACCTCGGAGACGCGCCGCGCTTCCGTGGCTGCCTCGCTCAGCGACCCATCCGGCGCGATCCAGTCCAAGTGACTTGCCGCCAGTTCGAAATTGGCGCCGAGCTGGCGCAGCGTGTTGAACGCGTATTGGTGGAAGAAGCCGAAAGGCCGTTCGGCGATTTCGGTGACCTGCTCGGGAAAAACCTGGGCGAATGCCGCGACGGGATTGGCCGCCGGCCGGCGGGCAAAGTGAACGCCAAGCAGCCGCAGCGCCTCGACGTGCAGATGATCTGGCGTGGGTGGCGCGGCGGGAAAACGCGCGAACTCCGTGTAGGGCAGGAAGGACGGTTCGTCCGGCGCGGCGTTGTGGTGGAACAGCCCGTCGAAATCGTCGTCCTCCAGCCGGAAGAACCCGCCATTGTGGAAGTAATCGAGACTACGGCCAGCTATATCGAGCCGGTTGACGGCGATCGTCGTCTTGCCGTGCTCGGTCCGGTAGGCGACGCCGCGCGTATCGGGCAGGAAATAGCTGTCCATCTCGACCAGGCAAAGCCGGCCGCGCTCGATCTGCACCGCAAGATGGGTCTCGACGCGGTCGTAAATGGCGAGTTCGGTGCATCTGATGCCGTAGAGCGATTCCAGATCGTCCAGCGGAACCTTGAAGAAAGTGAATTGGTCGCCCTCGAAATCCTGTGTCAGCGTAAAGCCGAGCATCGCCTCGGGCGGCGCGCCGAAGCTGTTCAGCACTTCGATCCACAGATCGACATAGCAATTGGTCTCCGGCCACATGCGCTCGGCATCGTGCAGCGCATGCGGACGGTAGCTCCCGGGGTCAAGCCCGGCGAAGACGGCCTTCTGGCTCAAGCCGAATATCCGAGCGCCTCGCGAACGGCGGTGGGCCAGTCGGCCACGCGCAGCCCGTGATGATGGAACAGCGCCAGCGCGATGCGCTCCAGCCCGAAGCCGACGCAGGCGGTATGCGCCACTTCGCCGTCGCTGGTCGTCAACTCCCAGGTCTTGCCGAAATGGTCCTGATGATAGTTGAAGCTCATGCAGGCGGTGGGCTTCGCCACCGAAGTGATCGGGATCAGCAGCTCGAACTTCAGATTCTGGTCGCGCTGGTTGTTCTTCATCATCCGCCCGGCGCGGCCGAAGAACGGGTCGTTGGCGACGTCGATCTCCACCGGAAGCCCAACCTTCGCCATCAGCTTCTTGCCGCGCTCCATCCACTCGCCACGGAAGGCCACGACCTGCTCGGGCGTGCCCATGCGGACGAACTCGCGCATGCGGAAAAGCTGCATGCGGGCAGGATCGTTGGACGGCTCGTGACGGAAGCAGTAGGACTGCAAAGCGAATAGCCCGCCCTTGACCGGCAACGGACCGCGCTTGGCGACCGTCGGATAGAGCGGATAGCAGGCGGCCGGCGTCAACACGATGTCGGTCGCTTCCTGCCCTTTTGTCCAATCCTGCCCGGTTTCCAGGCATTGCAGCAGGTTCATGTGGTCGAGTTCGTTGCCGCAGAAGCTGTGCACCGTGCCGGCAAGCTGCGGGAAGCTCTTCAAATAGCCGCTGCCCTCGAAATGCGCCTTGTTCATGCCCGGCGGAAAGCTGATCGCTTCAGCAGCATCGCCGGTCGCGAAGGTCTCGATCAGCGCCTCGAAGCGCCGGATAACGTCCTCGAATTCGCCGCTGCGGCCGTAAAGGCCTTCGACGCCCATATCGATGAGGAGGCCTGACTCGAACAGCCTGTCGAGCAGTGAGGTCTGCATGTCCATTGGATTATCCTGTCAGGCTGGTGTCCTGCCTGTGCGCCAGCAGCAGGTTGGACGTGTTGCCCAGTATGCGGTCGTTGGAGATCATCAGCTGCGCCGAATGCGCATCGCGCAGATGCCGTCCGAGGCTGAAGGGCGTGCCGTTCTTGTAGCCGAGGATGCCGCAGATCAGCATGGCGTGATTGATGATGGTGAGGATTGTCTCGGAAGAGCCGACCTTCACATTGTTCATCGCCACCGCGAAGCTCATCGACGACAGCCGGTCCGGATCGGACTTGGCCGTTTCGTATTCGCGCAACCCGGCAATCACGTTCGATTTGACCAGCTGAAGCAGGTTCGACGCCTCGGCCAGCCGCAGCGCGCCGGGCGGCGTGACGCCGGGGCTCTTGCGGGCCGCCGCGCGCACAAAGTTCTGCGCCCGCACCACCGCATTGACGGCGATGCCGTACCACACCGCGCTCCATAGCAGATGCGAGGTCGCCAGCATCGATTGCGCCGCGATTTCGGCGAAAGGCTTGGGCAGGATTTGCTCGGCCGGCGCCTCGCCCTTGAACAGATAGCCGTCGGAGCAGGTGCCGCGCATGCCGAGCGTATCCCAGATCTGGGTGCGTTCGAGCGAATACTGGTCTCTGGTGAAGGCCGTCATCACTTGGTCGGTCGACGCAGCTTCGGCGTTGGCGCGCGAGGTGATCAGGATCGCGTCGGCATATGCGCCATAAGATATGACGGTCGCGTCCTTCTCCAACGTGCAGCGGTCTCCGTTGACCGAAATGGCGCAGATGCTGTTGCGCAGATTGCCGCCGATGCCGCCTTCTGTGGTTGCCGAGGCGAGAAGCAGCTGTTCGTCGCAGATGCGCCGCATGAAGGCGCGATGCCAGGCGCTGTCGGCGCCATGCGTGACGAGGCTCGATAGTTTGATGTGGTGCATGGCGAACATCATCGCCGCCGCCGAACAGGACTGGCCGAGCAGCGAGCAGATTTCCGCGACCTGCGACAGGCTGGCGTCCTCGCCGCCCAGATCGCTGGCGACCTGGATCGACAACAGCCGCTCCAGCTTCATCGCATCCGCCGCTTCCTGCGGAAAGCGCGCCTGGGCGTCGACATCGTCCGCATGAGCGGCCGCGATTGCCGCGACACGCCCGGCGCGTTCGGCCAGGCTGGCGTTGACGGAGATGGTCATCAGGCTGCTGCCGCGCTGCCGGTAATGCTTTCCACGGCGAGCGCAATCGAGTCGATGCTCTGGAATGACCTGCGGTTGAGCAGGGCGTCGGGAAATTCGATGTCGAAGGCTTCTTCGATAGCCAGCATGATCTGCACCGAGGCGAAGGAGGAAAGGCCGGCCTTATAGAGGTCGGAATCGTCTCTCAGTTCGCTGGCCGCCATGGACAGGCCGCCATGCCTGGCAAGCAATTCACGTATCGTCTGTTTCATCGATGCCCCAACCTCTTCAAGGATCGTCTTGCATGGCCCTCAGGCTTGCAGTCGGGACCATACGGCAAGGTTGATAAGATGGGCTAAAGGGGAATGGATAAGGGTCGTTGAAACAAATCGCTAAATTGCTTTGGGTTTGTAGTTTTACCGGGCTTGTATGCCGGCTCGGGGCCGGAAATTTGCCGAATGGATTGAAGTTCGGTTTACCAAACGGTGCAAAACAATTCTGCCCGCTGCTGTGCGGAAGCTATCTTAACCCCACCTTAAGGATGCGGCGCGCGTCGGTGATGGCGAGCCCGCAGCAGTCCTCTGCCGTCAGGGCTGGAGCATGGCCGATTGCACGGACCGAAAAGATGAACCCGAGGCCTTCATTCAAGTCGGAATTCGCCGATAGCCGCCGGCCGCTCGCCGTGCAGGTGGTGCGCCAGTACGCGCCCAATCGCGGCGGTCTGGAAGACGTGGTGGGTAATCTTTCTGCCGAGCTGCGCAAGCGCGGCTACCGCGTACGAGTGGTGACGCTTGACCGGCAGTTCACCGCGCTCGACAAGAAATTGCCGGAACGGGAAATGCTGAAGGGTGTCGAGGTGGTGCGCATACCGTTCCGGGGCTCCACCCGCTACCCGCTGGCGCCGGCGGTTTTCCGCCATCTCGCCGATGCCGACATCGTCCATGTCCACGCCATCGATTTCTTCTTCGATGCCTTGTCATGGGGCCGCTTCCTTCACCGCAAGCCGCTCGTCGCCACCACGCATGGCGGTTTCTTCCACACAAGGAAATTCGGCGCGGTCAAGAAAATCTGGTTCCAGACCGTGACACGCCTGTCAGCCCTGGGCTATCGCTATCTGGTCGGCTGCAGCGCCCAGGACACCCGCGCCTTCCAGGCGATCGCCGGCGAGCGGGTGGTGCAGATAGACAATGGCGTCAACATCGACAAATTCGCCGGCGCCGCATCGGCCTTTCCCGTTCGGCGCATGGTCACGCTCGGCCGGTTCTCGGCCAACAAGCGTCTCGACAATCTGCTCGATACGATGCAGCGGCTCGTCCGGCTCCAGCCAGACTGGCGGCTGGATATTGTCGGCATTCCCGGCGACATCACCGAGGCCGATTTGCGGCGGATGATCGGAGAGCGTGGCCTGACCGGCAAGGTGGAATGTCATATCGGTCTGCCGGACAGCGCCATCCGCGCGCTTCTCGGCCACTGTTCCTTATTCGCTTCCGCTTCCGAGTATGAAGGATTCGGCCTTGTCGCTGTTGAAGCCATGAGCGCGGGGCTGATGCCTCTGCTCCACCCCAACACCGCTTACAGCGATCTCGCTTCCAGGCATAAAGAGGTCCGGCTCTGCGATTTCGGTGCGCCTGAAAAAGCGGCGGCTTCCATAGAAGCGGCGTTCGCCGAACTGTTCACCGGCGCCAATGCCTATCGCCTGGCCGCGATGCAGGCGGCAGCGGCTTACTCATGGGAGCGCGTCGCAGACCGATACGCCGAACTATACGGACACGTCCTGAAATCCGAGCCAGCGTCCGAGGAGCAGTTGACGCTCCGGCACAAGCGCATCTGAGATCGGTCTTGCAAAAAAGCCCACAGATCGGTTCGGCAGGCGTGCCACGCACGGGCGATCGGTCGCGCCGCCATTTACTGCGGCTGTCGGCAACGATTGTGGCCCTTGCCGTTACGTTCGATGCATCGGCGAGTTGCCTGCGCGGCATAAACCTTTCGGGGGCGGAATTCGGCGAGCCTCCGGGCGTCTACACCAAGGATTATATCTACCCCAGCGACCGCACGATCGAGTATTTCACCGCCAAGGGCTTCAATTCCGTGCGGCTGCCGTTTCTGTGGGAGCGGTTGCAGCCGGAACTGATGAAGGATTTCAACGGCGCGGAGAAAGACCGACTCGCTGATGCCGTGGCCCAGCTGAAGACCGCCGGCATGACCGTCATTCTCGATCCCCATAACTATGCCCGCTATCGTGGTCAGGTGATCGGCTCCGACGCGGTTCCGGAAGCGGCCTTTGGTGATTTCTGGAAGCGGCTGGCGGCCCAGTACAAGAACGACAAGTCGGTCCTGTTCGGTCTGATGAACGAGCCGCACGACATGCCGGCGAGGCAATGGTTGTCGGCTGCCAATGCGGCGATAGCCGGGATACGCGAAGCCGGCGCGGACAATCTGGTCCTGGTTCCCGGAACGAACTGGACCGGCGCGCACAGCTGGGAGAGCGGTTCGCCGGAGGAGGCGAACGGGACCGTCATGCTCGGCGTCAAGGATCCTGGCGAAAACTACGCCTACGAGGTCCATCAGTATATGGACGGTAGCTTCTCCGGGACCAGCCCGACCTGCGAACGTGCCGGCGATGCGGTGGCCGCGCTGAAAAGCGTTGGTGCATGGTTGGAGAAGAACGGCAAACGTGGCTTTCTCGGCGAGTTCGCCGGCGCTGCCAACACCGAGTGCATGACCGGGATCGCCAACATGGCGGGCGTCGTCAATGCCGACCCGCAGCACTGGGTCGGCTGGACGTACTGGGTCGCGGGCGACTGGTGGCCGGCTACCGAGCCGATGAACATCCAGCCCTCGGAAGACGGTGACAGGCTGCAATTGAAGGCGCTGGAACTTGGCGGCGGCGTGCCCGCGCCATCGGGGGCATGTCCGGCACTGGAAAAGCAGCCAGGCTAGCGCGCCATCGACATTGATTGTGGGCGCGAAGAGCGATGCCGGGCTGCCGAAAGCCTGTCTTCGGCGGTTCGGCTTGTGTTGCGCCGATACGCGTCGGAGCAACCAAGCAGGAACCACAGCAGCGCCGCCGTCTTGATCGAATAGAACGAGTCGCTGATCAGCATCAGAAGCAGCAGATAGACGATCGCCATGGAGTGAAAGCGCCAGGCCCGCGCTTCCGCCAGCGGCGCGTTGACGAACAGCACCCACAGGGCGACGAACCCGCCAATGCCGAAGGCGGTCAGAGAATAGGCGATGCCGGAATCGGCAGTGAACTGGTCGGTGGTTTCGGTGCCCAGCACGACGCCGGTCGAAAGCTTGGTCAGAATGCTGGCGGTCACGGCGAAGCGACCGGAAATATCGTTCGGCCCGCCGCCGGTCACCGAGGTGATGCCATAGATCGCCAACACCGCGAGCAGGATGAAGGGCAGCACGCTCCAGAAGATGCGAGGAATGTAGTTGTAGAACGGGTAGAGCACAGTGATGAGTACGCAGGTGTAGAGGCCGAAGCGGGCGTCAGCCAGCGCGACCACCACGAAGGCGAGGGCGAACACCCACCAGCGCCCGGCAAATTCCCGTCCGCGGTAGAGCGCCCACGAATAGATGATGACGGCGAAGTTGCCCATCGAGACCGGCTCGAGGAACACCGACGAAACCCGGTGCTGGCCGAGGAAGGGCAGGATGGTGCGCGCCTCGGGCCGCACGCCGGAAATGAACAGCCCCTTGGTCTGGCCGTAGAGCTGGTCGACCGTCACCGTGCCGCGTGCCAGATAGTAGCCGATGACGTTGAAATAGGAGATGAAGGTATCGACCGCGAGATATTCGAACAGGCCGATACCGACGACGATCAGCGCGCTGATGACGACAAGCTTGTCGCCGAGCTTTGGATCGCGGATGCGCGTGCCGACAAAGTAAAACGCGATCGGGATCAGGATATCGCGCACGGATTTCAGGTTGAACTGGCCGCCGCGCAGTGCGAACAAAAAGATCATGTAGCTGACGAAGACCGCGACCAGGAGGTAGAGCGCCGAGCGCCGCGTCATTGCCAGCAGGAACACCGAGCCGACGATCGCCATCTCCGACAGGATGACATAGTTGTCGTTGATGCCGGTGATGCGCGTGTTGACGAAGCACAGCAGGAAGTTGAATACCAGCGCGCCGACGATCAGCAGGGCCGTCAGCAAACGCACCGCCTGAGGCGCGGCCGGGCTCTCGGCATTGGAGAACGATGCCGCAGGAGCGCTGAACGCCGATAAGGTCGTCGCTTGGGCCCAGTCCCGGCTCATGATTGCCGCCGGTTGGTCATGCCGCCTTCCGGGCGGCGACGAGCGTACCGACCAGCTTTTCGCGCCATGGCTCGATTTCGGCCATCAGCATGTTCAGGGTCGTAGGGTCCGCCTTGCCTTGCGAAAGGATGAGGATGCTGTCGGCATATTTCAAAACGATCGGCAGGATTTCCTCGGCCTCGGTTCCCCATGCATCGACGACGAGGAAGGGCCGATTGTTTTGCGGGGCCGCCTCCGGGACGAGCGCCAGCAGTGTCTTTGCCGGACGCGGCTTTTCGCCCAGCCGCGTAAACTCCAGCAGTTCCGTCAATGGATTGAGACCGTAGCGCGTCAGCGGAGCGACCTTGTCGAGGAAGCCGACCGGTTGACGGCCGGTCAGGGACTGGATCGTCTCGAGCCGCAATGTGCCGTCGCTGAAAAACACGTCTTCCCCGGCGCGGTGCAGTGAGCTGGCGATGTCGGCGGCGGCAAGGTAGCCGGCATAGCCTGGTGTCGCGTTCAGCACGGCCACCGCAGTCGCAGAACCGGCTTCGCGGCGGGAGCGCAACAGTTCCATCGTGCGACCGAGGCTGAGTTCGAGCGGTAGGTCGGCCAGCTTTCCTGTTTCAGATGCGCGGCTGCGTTTTAGCTTGAACATCTGCCGGACATTGTGCGCGAAGCCGGCGCTATCCCGCGCTGCGGGAGCTTCGGCAGGGCGTTGTGCCGGCGTTTGCACGACAGTCGCGGCCGGAGCGCCGCCGGATAGCATGTCCCGCGCCACGGCGACCACGCTGCCCAGCGCAAGGCCGAACAGCAACGACGCGGCAAGGACGAGCGCCTTGGGCGCCTGCACCGGGGTGGAGGACGGGACCGCTGCCGATATGACGCGCGAATTGCTGCTGTTGATATCCTGTTGCCGGCCAAGCTGCTCGGCGCGGGTCAGGAAGGACTGGTAGACCGTGTTGATCGAGGCGGCTTCGCTTTCAAGCTGTGCCAACCTGATCTTGGCCTTGCCCTTGTCGCTGTTGCTTTCGCTTGTTTCGTCGAAACGGTTCTGCAGTGCGGCCACGTTGGCCTTTGCCCGTTCGTAATTGTTGGCTGCGGATTTGCGGATGCGGCCAAGCTCTTTTTCGATTGTCGTGCGCATGCTCGCCACCTGGGAGCGGATGGCGCGCATCTGCGGATGCCCTTCGCCGAGCGTGGTGGAAAATTGCGCCTGCTGGTCGAGCAGTTGCGCATAGCGTGCGCGCAGACTGGTCAGCCCGGTCGACTGAAGGGCCTCGGCGATGGCGCCAGTCTCCACATCCGACAGATTGAGCTGGTTCGCCTGTTCGGAGATCGTCTTCTGCTGGTCGGCCACCTGTTTTGCCGCCAGCAACTGCTGGCTCAGTCCTGCCAATTGCTGGTCGCCGACGAGACCTTGCTGGCCGGTGCTGACAAGGCCGTTTTCGGCGCGGAATCGTTCGGCTTCGGCCAGCGCCGCGATCAATCTCTTGCGCAGCTCTTCCGTCTGCACTTGCAGCGCCATGCTGGCCTTGTTGTCGGCGTCGGATTTGGACGTGCTGGATGTGTCAATGTAAAGCTCGGCGATGGTGTTGGCTATTTTCGACGCCGCGTCGCTGTCACGGTGTTTGACAGTGACCGAAAAGACCAGTGAATCGTCGGCCCGGGCGATGGTCAGGTTTTTGAGCAGCGCATCGACGACGGCATCCGTCCGGTCACCCTCCGCCTGGGGAGCGCGGCCGAAGATCATCTGGCGCAGGCCGCCGCCGCCAGCCAGATAGCTGTCCTTCGTCAGGTCGAGCTTCTTGACCACCTCGCGCAGCAGATCGCGTGATTGCAGGACGTAGATCTGGCTGCCCACGGTCTGTGCGCTGGCCTGCTGGCCGATGCCGGCGTTGCTTTCTGCCCCGATGACGGGGGCACGGTCCAGATCGACCAGGATCTGGGCGCTGGAGCGATAGTAGGGCTTCTGGACGAGAAGGAATGCGAACGCCAGCGCCACGCACAACAGCGTGGTGAGAATCACATAGCCGGCCCGGCGTTTGAGAATCCCGGGCAATTGAAAAATGTCTATGTTCATCGGACGCCGGAAAACCAACAGTGGCCATCCGTTGGGGCTGGCCGGGCGGCGCGAACAGCAGCCGTTGCTTTCATCTCGAACGGAATAGGCTGGCGGCGTTCGCGTCGCCCCAAATCTTTCAACTTATGATTAATAAACTCATAATTCCGCGTCCCGATCTGCGTTTACGGACACGAAGCAAGCTGCTTTGCAGCGGCAAAAGGGCAAGCGGGGGCGAAAAGCCTTAGTTGATGCTGTTCGGCACGTCTGCCGGCCCATCGTCGACCACCTTTTGTCGGTGGAAGATGAACAGCCCGGCGAGCACGATCACCGCCGCTCCGACCAGCACGCGCGGCTCGGGGAATTGCGAGAACAGGAGCAGCCCCAGTATCACCGCCCACAACAGCAGGCTGTAGTGGAGCGGCGCCAGCACCGAAGCTGGGGCAAGCTTCGCCGCGCGCGTGATCAGCAGATGCGCCACGCAGGAAACGACGCCGAGCAACAGCATCATGCCGGTTTCCGGCAGGGTCGGCGTTTTCCAGGCGAAAGGCACGAGGGCGGCGCCGACAAGCAGCGCGCCGATGGTCTGCCAGGTCACCAATGTGGTGTCGCTGGTGTTGCGCAGCCGACGGTTCAGAACCGTCGAGATGGCGAAGGCGATGCTTCCGGCGAGCGCCAGCATCGAGGCGGGCGAGAAGGCGGCCGCTGACGGCTTGAGAATGATGATGACGCCGATGAAGCCGATATAGATCGCGGCCTGCCGCCGCCAGCCGACTTTTTCCCCGAGGAAGAAATGCGAAAGCGCCGTCACATAGATGGGGCCGGCCATATAGAAGCTCATGGCGTCGGCTAGCGGCAGATAGACCACCGCCGCATAGAAGAGGCCGGTGTCCAGAGTCGCCATGACGACCCGCAGGAGCTGCAGCCAGGGCTTTTCGATGTGGAAAAGCTTGGCAGCGCTCTGACGGACAAGCATCGGGCCGAGGATGAAGAACGCGCCGGCGGAGCGGATCAACAGCACCTGTCCGACGGAAAAGCTGACGACCATGATCTTGCCCATGGCGTCGTTGAGCGAGAACATCATGTCACCCAGCAGCATCAGTGCGATGCCGGCCAGAAGCGTGTTTGTCGTGAACAGGTTGGAGAGTCGGGCAAAAGCCATGTCGGTCGGATACCCGCTAAGACGCGATTGTCAGGCAGTGCCGCCGGCGTCGTGCCGGCGGTTGACGCTGCCGGGCCGCCCGGCGATGGAAAGACTTGTATCGCGTTTTGGCCGCGTGGCGACAATTTTGCCGCGGGAAATGACGCATAGGCGCTCGGCCCGCAGCCGCACGGCTTCCACCGGATTTTCCGCATCCAGCACGACGAGGCTGGCCCGCTTTCCGACTTCGAGTCCCAGATGATCGAGCCCCATGATGGCGGCGTTGACGTTCGTCACCATGTCGAAGCAGCGCGCCATCTCCGCCGGGCTCGACATTTGCGCCACGTGCAGGCCCATGAAGGCGACGTCGAGCATGTCGGCTGTGCCGAGCGAATACCAGGGGTCGAGCACGCAGTCCTGGCCCCAGCCGACACGGATGCCCAGCGCCTGCATCTCCTTCACGCGGGTGAGGCCACGCCGTTTGGGAAACGTGTCGTGCCGCCCCTGCAACATGATGTTGATGAGCGGATTGGGAATGGCCGAAACCTGCGCTTCCGCCATCAGCGGCAGCAGCTTCGAAACATAGTAGTTGTCCATCGAATGCATGGAAGTCAGATGCGACCCCGCCGTCCGGCCTTGCAGGCCGAGGCGCTGGGCCTCGTAAGCCAGTTGCTCGATATGGCGCGACAGCGGATCGTCGGTCTCGTCGCAATGCATGTCGACCATAAGCCCGCGTTTCGCGGCGATCTCGCACAATTCTGTCACCGAGCGCGTGCCATCAGCCATCGTGCGCTCGAAATGCGGGATGCCGCCGACCACATCGACGCCCCTGTCGAGCGCCCGCAAGGTGTTTTCCCGAGCTGTCGGCGAGCGGTAGAACCCATCCTGCGGGAAGGCCACCAGTTGCAGGTCGATATAAGGTGCGATCTGCTTTTTGACGTCGAGAAGCGCTTCAACGGCAAGAAGCCGGTCGTCACACACGTCGACATGCGTGCGGATTGCGAGCAGGCCCATCGAAACCGCCCAGTCACAATAACGCAGCGCGCGATCGCTGACGGCCTCATGCGTGAGCAGCGGCTTCAGTTCGCCCCACAGCGAAATGCCTTCCAGCAGCGTGCCCGACGCGTTGATGCGCGGGATGCCGTAGGACAGCGTGGCGTCCATGTGGAAATGCGGGTCGACGAAAGGCGCCGAGACAAGGTCGCCAGAGGCGTCGACGACCGTACCGGCTTCGGCCTCGAGCTGCGGCTCGATGGCCGTTATGGTCTCGCCTTCGATCCCGATGTCCGCCGTTCTGCCGTCAGGCAAGACACCGCCCCGAACGATGAGGTCGAATGCCATGCGATCCCGCTCAGTCCGGCACTTTGCGCACGGCGCCCTTGTCGGCGCTGGTGGCGAAGGCCGCGTAGGCGCGCAGGGCCTGGGTGACATTGCGCTTGCGCTTTTCCACCGGCTTCCAGCCTGCCTTGTCCTGCGCTGCACGCCGTTGCGCGAGTTCGGATTCGGACACGGCGAGGTTGATGGTGCGGTTCGGGATGTCGATCTCGATGATGTCACCGTTGCGCACCAGCCCGATCGTGCCGCCAAGCGCCGCTTCCGGCGAAGCGTGGCCTATCGAAAGGCCGGACGTGCCGCCCGAGAACCGCCCGTCCGTCAGGAGCGCGCAGGATTTGCCAAGCCCCTTCGACTTCAGATAGCTGGTCGGATAGAGCATTTCCTGCATGCCGGGACCGCCGCGCGGACCCTCGTAACGGATGACGACGACATCGCCCGCCTTGACCTCGTTGCCGAGGATGCCCTTGACCGCCGCGTCCTGGCTCTCGAACACCACGGCGGGACCGGAAAATTTCAGGATGGATTCGTCCACCCCGGCCGTTTTCACCACGCAGCCGTCCAGCGCCACATTGCCCTTCAGCACAGCAAGTCCGCCATCCTTCGAGAAAGGATGCTCGGCGCTGCGAATGGCGCCCTTTTCACGATCCATATCCAATTCTTCCCAGCGCCGGCTCTGGCTGAAGGCCGTCTGGGTGCGCACCCCGCCTGGAGCGGCCTTGAAGAATTCATGTACGTTCTGGCTTTTCGTGCGGGTGATGTCCCAGTGGTCGATAGCCTGGCCGAGTGTTGGCATATGCACGGTTGGCAGGTCGCGGTTGATCAGGCCCGCTTTGTCGAGTTCGCCGAGGATCGACATGATGCCTCCTGCGCGATGGACATCTTCCATATGCACGTCGTTCTTGGCTGGCGCCACCTTGCAAAGCACAGGCACCCGGCGCGACAGGGCGTCGATGTCTTCCATAGTGAAGTCGATCTCGCCCTCATGCGCGGCGGCAAGGATATGCAGCACCGTGTTGGTAGATCCACCCATGGCGATGTCGAGAGACATGGCGTTTTCGAAGGCTTTCTTGGAGGCGATGTTGCGGGGCAGGGCGTTGGCGTCGTCCTGCTGATACCAACGCTGCGCCAGGTCGACGACCACATGCCCGGCCTCGACGAACAGGCGTTCGCGGTCGGCATGTGTAGCCAGCGTCGAACCGTTGCCAGGCAGGGAGAGGCCCAGCGCCTCGGTCAGGCAGTTCATCGAGTTGGCGGTGAACATGCCGGAGCACGAACCGCATGTCGGGCAGGCGTTGCGCTCGATTTCCGTGACGTCCTCGTCGGAAACGCTATCGTCAGCGGCCGCCACCATGGCGTCGACGAGATCCATGGCGCGCGTCTTGCCGCCGAGCACGACCTTGCCGGCCTCCATGGGACCGCCCGAGACGAAGACGGACGGGATGTTGAGCCGCATCGAGGCCAGCAGCATGCCGGGAGTGATCTTGTCGCAGTTGGAGATGCAGACCATGGCGTCGGCGCAATGCGCATTGACCATGTATTCGATGGAGTCCGCGATGAGCTCGCGCGAAGGCAGCGAATAAAGCATGCCGTCATGGCCCATGGCGATACCGTCGTCGACGGCGATCGTGTTGAATTCTTTGGCGACGCCACCGGCTTTTTCGATTTCCCGCGCTACAAGCTGACCAAGGTCCTTCAGATGCACGTGGCCGGGTACGAACTGGGTAAAGGAATTGACCACGGCGATGATCGGCTTGCCGAAATCGGAATCCTTCATGCCTGTGGCGCGCCACAGGCCGCGCGCGCCGGCCATGTTGCGGCCATGGGTGGTCGTACGTGAACGATAGGGAGGCATTAGCTTGTCCTAGCTGGGGTCAACACGCCTTGCGTGGAACCAGAAAACGAGGCCTTATATACGCGACAGTGCGGCCTTGCCACGGTTTAATTTCACTATCCGTTTTAACGGAATCGACGATTTGCCCTGTGGCCAGTGCGACTGACGTGAAATCGCCCAGTCCGAGCAGCCGGCCCGAAAAAAACCGAGACATGCATATGTCGTTCGTCCCTGGCACAACGGCGGCATCTCGCGCTTGTTCCAATCGAGTGTCGCCGCAACCGCTTCAGACAGATTCGAGAGACAAGGCGAAAGCCGGCCGGGTGATGGCGGCGATGATGAGGATGGTCAAGGTCGACGTCGCCAAGATCGAGGAAGCGGCAAAAGGATAAGCCGTCATTTGCACGGGCAGCAGATCAGCCCCGGACAAATAAAGGCGGTGGATCGCTCCACCGCCTTTATCTTTTCTGGCCGGAAAGTCGGCCGGCGGGACTTAGTCGTGCGCAGCCGGCATCAGCCTGGGATCCGGCTTTTCCGCATGGTGAGGCAAATCCTTGCTGGCGATCAGCGTGTAGAACATCGGCACGACGAACAGCGTGAACATCGTTCCGATGAGGATGCCGGTGAAGATCACCAGGCCCATCGAATAGCGCGCCGCCGCGCCGGCGCCGCTCGATGTGATCAGCGGCACCACGCCGAGCGCCATGGCGGCCGTGGTCATCAGGATTGGCCGCAGGCGCACCTTGGCAGAGGCGATGATGGCGTCGCGCCGGCGCATACCGTGAACGTCGCGCTGCTGGTTGGCAAATTCGACCAGCAGGATGCCGTGCTTGGTGATAAGGCCGATCAGCGTGATCAGACCCACCTGCGTGTAGATGTTGAGCGTGCCAAGGCCGAGGTTAAGCGGCACGATGGCGCCGAAGATCGATAGCGGCACCGACATCATGATGATCAGCGGGTCGCGGAAGCTTTCGAACTGCGCCGCCAGCACCAGGTATATGACCAGAATAGCTGCGCCGAAGGCGATCAGGATCGTATTGCCTTGCTCCTTTTCCTGCCGCGACTGGCCCGAATAGTCGATGAAGAACGAGTCATTCAGGGTCTGGTTGGCGATGTCCTCAATCGTCTTGAGGCCATCGCCCGTCGTCACGCCGGGAAGCGGCAGCGCTGAAATGGTCGCCGAGTTGAGCTGGTTGAACTGCTCGATCGCAGCTGGCGCCGAATTGGTCGAAATTTTCACCACAGCTGAAAGGGGCACCATGTCGCCTGAAACGCTGCGAACGAAATAGTCGCCGAGCTTTTCCGGGTTGTTGCGGAATTCCTGCGGCACCTGCGTGATGATGTCATAGCTGTTGGAATCGCGGTCGAACTGCGCCACTTCGGCTCCGCCGACCAGCAGCGTCAGCGTTCGGCCGATATCGGCAATAGGCAGGTTAAGCGCCGCGGCCCGGTCACGGTCGATCGTTACGGTGACCTGTGGCGCGTCGTAGGACATCGAGTTCTGCACGACGATGAAGCGCCCGGAGGCCTGCGCCTTGTTCTTGATCTGCTCGGCAGCCTCAAAGACTTGCGACGCATCGCCTGTCGATCGCACCACCATGGTGATCGGCAGGCCGCCGCCTGAACCCGGCAAGGTCGGTGGAGCGAAGACGAAGGCCTCCACACCGGCCACATTGCCGAGGCGGCCCTGGATGTCCGCCTGCAGTTCCTTCGAGCTGCGGGTGCGGTCGGCCCAGTCCTTGAAGGCGAAGCCGACGAAGGCGCTATTGGTTGCGCCGCCAAACGCGACAGCCGAGAACTGAGCCCGGGTTTCCGGTATGTCTTTCACCAGGCCGAGGATCTGGTTGACGTAGGTTGCGGTATAATCCGAAGTCGCGTAGCGGGGCGCCGTCACCAGCGAGAGCAGGAAGCCCTGATCTTCTTCCGGCGCCAGCTCGCTGGATGTCTTGGTGAACATGAACCCGGTCACGGCAACCAGCGCGATGACGATCATCAACGTCACCGGACGATACTTCAGCGACCCGCTCACCAGCCGTTCATAGCGGTTCTCGACGTAACCGAAGGTGGATTCGACGATCCGCTGGAACCGGCCCTGCTTGCCATGCTTAAGGATACGTGCCGACATCATCGGCGTGATCGTGACGGCCACGATGCCGGAAATGACCACGGAACCGGCCAGCGTCACGGCGAACTCGCGGAACAGCGCGCCGGTCAATCCGCCGGTGAACGCGAGCGGTGCGAAGACCGCGGCCAGCGTCAGCGTCATCGCGACAATTGCCGAGGATATTTCGCGCATGCCGTTGAACGCCGCCTGCATGGGCGACATGTGGTCTTCTTCCATGTGTCGGTGGACGTTTTCCACAACCACGATGGCGTCGTCGACCACCAGGCCGATGGCCAGAACCATGGCCAGCAGTGACAGCAGGTTGATCGAATAGCCGACTGCGAACAGAATGAAGCAGACGCCGATCAGGGCCAGCGGAATGGTCACGATCGGCATCAGGACCGACCGGAACGAGCCGAGGAAGAGCAGGATGACGACCACGACGATCGCCACCGCTTCGGCGATGGTCTTGTAGACCTCGTCGATGGAGGCGCTGATCTGCTCGGTCGAATCGTAGACGATCTCGATCGTCATGCCTTGCGGCAGGCTTTCCTGGATCAGCGGAACGATGTCATGAATTGCTTCCGCCGTCGTCAGCGGGTTCGCCGCCGGCGTCGGGAAAATGGCGAGGAAGGTGCCAGGCTTGCCGTTGAAGGTAACCCTGGTGTCCGTGCTTTCCGCTGCCAGCTCGACCTTCGCGACATCGCGTAACCTTACGACATTGCCGTCTTTCGAGCTCAGGGGCAGGGCGCCGAACGCCTCGGGGGTCTGGAGCGTGGAGCGGACAGTGATCGAAGAGACCACGAATTCGTTTTCCACCTTGCCCGGAGCGGACAGGAAGTTGGAAGAGTTGATGGCGGTCAGCACGTCCGACGCGGTGACCCCTCGCGAGGCAAGCTTCACCGGATCGATCCATACCCGCATCGAATAGTCCGCAGCGCCGAAAATCTGCACTTCCGCGACGCCTTCGACGGTCGACATGCGCGGGCGAATGACGCGCTCGATGTACTCGGTCAACTGCTCCGGCGTCATGTTCGGATTCTGCATCGAGATGTACATCATCGCGAACGAGTCGCCGGTCCCCTTGACGATGACCGGGTCCTTGGCCTCTTCCGGCAATTGGCCGCGCACGCCCTGCACCTTCGACAGAACTTCCGTCAGCGCCACGTCCGGGTTGGAGCCGAGCTTCATCTGCACGGTCACCGTGCTGGCCGAGGGGCGGCTGCTGGAGGTGACGTAGTCGATATTTTCCGTCGATGCGACCGCACGCGCGATCGGCGCGGAAATGAAGCCCTGGATCAGGTCCGCGCTGGCGCCTGGATAGGCAGTTGTTATCGTGATCGCGGTTTCATCGACCTTGGGATACTGGCGGATCGACAGGTTGAAGATGCCCTGGAAGCCGAGCAGCAGGATCATGCAGGCCAGAACGGTCGAAAGCACCGGCCGGCGAATGAAGATATCGGAAAAACTCATTTCGCCGCACCCTGCGGTTTGGAAAGATCGACGGTATTGTCGACCTTGACGGGAGCGCCGTTCGAGAGACGGTTCTGGCCCGCCGTGACGACTTCGTCGCCGCCGGCAACGCCTTCGGTGATTTCAACCATGCCGGCAAAGCGGCGGCCGGCCTTGACGAAGACCTGGTAGGCGGCGAGCGACGGCCCATCAGCCTTCGGCGCCGCCTGTTCCGCGGGTTTCGCCGCCTCGGGTTTTGCCTCAGCGCTTTTGGCATCCGTCGGGGCCGGCGCCTGCGCTGGAGCTTCAGCCTGTTTGGCCGGACGCACCACATAGACGAAATCCCCGTAAAGGCTCGTCGTCAGCGCTGTCTGTGGAATGGCGATGACGCCGTCTTCCTTGGGGAGCTCTACACGAACCTGGAGGAATTGGCCCGGGCTGAGCTGTCCGTCCGGATTTGAGACGTCGGCTCGCACCGACACCAGCCTGCTGGCCGGGTCGACCTTGGGATCGATACCGGTGATCTTTCCCCTGAAGGTAAGGTCGTTGGTGGTCCTGCCGAAAGCGACCGGCTGGCCGATCTTCAATGAATTGAGCAGTTGCTCGGGGACCGTGAAGTCAGCCCGCATCGTATCGAGGTCTTGCAGAGTCGCGACGATGGTTCCAGGCGCGATATACTGTCCCTGCTCGATCCTCGGGATGCCGAGGGTGCCGGAGAAAGGCGCATTGAGCAGTTTCTGATCCGCCAGCGCCTGCAACTTCACAACCTGCGACTTGGAAGTCGAAGCGGCGGCGCGCGCCGTATCGAGCGTTGCGTCGGAGCCGACTCCGCGCCTCTGCAATTCGACCGCGCGGTCGAGCGCCTGCTGATCGAGGGCCGCCTGCGTCTTGGAAGCAGCGAGGTCTGCCTGTTCGACCGCGTCGTCGAGTCGCACCAGAAGCTGTCCGCGTTCGACGTGCTGGTTGGCGGAGAACAGCAGTTCCTTGATGATGCCCGTCGTCTCGACGGTCAGGGCGACGCCGCGTGAGGCTGCCACCGTGCCAATCGCCTCGATGCCGGGGGTCCAGGGCGCGGGTTCCACCTTCGCGGTGGAGACCGTCAGCTGATTGACCGGCATATTGGCGAAAAACTGCGAAATCGCATTGTCACGGAAGATGTTGAAGCCGACGATGCCGCCGCAAATCAGAACGAGCAATACGAAGGCGATAATCAGGCGCTTTATCACGATGGTCCCCTCTCGGCCGGTTACCCGGTTTGGTCTTCCGAACCCGGCTCAGAGTCGGTTTCGGACGTTCGTCTAACTGTACCGTCCGGACGGTCTTGTCAACGGCACCAAAGCTACTGTAGGTAGTCTTGGCTTGCAGACCGGTCACGGAGCGCAATGAAAGTCCAACGCACGAACTCACGGGAGAAAATCCTCGCCGCCGCAGCCGATGTCGCGCGTGAGACGGGGCCGGGGAGTCTCTCTCTCGATGCCGTCGCCGCCCGGGCGGGCGTTTCGAAGGGTGGACTACTTTACAATTTTCCGACCAAGGCGAAGCTCCTTCAGGCCCTGGTCGAAGACTATCTCTATGATTTCGATCAATCTCTCGAAGAGGCTGCGTCCAACAGCGACGGCAAGGAAAGCCTGCTGTCGCTCTATGTCAGGCTCTCGGCCAGGGAATGCGAGGAGAACGTCTCCTGTCCGTCATGGATATTTTCTGCCGTCGCTGAGGATCCCGATTTCCTTGAACCGATCAAGATATTCAGACGGCAGCTTTTTAATCGGCTGAAATCCGAAACGCCAGACCTCAAGGTTCTGCTGGTGACATATCTGGCCATCGAAGGCCTGCGAAGCATGAACCTCTTCGATTCCAAGGTTCTTTCCGGCGAAGAACGGAAGCTTCTCGTCTCGTCGCTTATATCAATCGCGGAGTCGGCTGGACCCAATCTCCAGTAGCGCTGTCCGCTGAAATGGGCAGAGATCGGTGGAATGGAAAAAATGTTCCACCGAGAGTCTCCTTTGGAATTGCAATTCCCTTAAAATCCCATCAGATTGTTTGTTTCCGGCGTGCTTTTTAGTAAGTCGGCAAATGACAGGGAGGAATATAATGACCAGCAAATCATTGTTGGCTGCCGGTGTCGTCGCGCTCGGACTGTGGGGCGCGACATCTGCGGCGAAAGCGGAAAGCCTGACCGTCTATTGTGGCGTCGATGAAGCCTGGTGCCAACTCATGGCGCGTGCCTTCGAGGAAAAGACCGGCATCACAGTCGATATGACGCGCAAGAGCGCTGGCGAAATCTATGCGCAGCTCCGCGCCGAGAAGGACAATCCCAAGGGCGATATCTGGTGGGGCGGCACCGGCGACCCGCATCTGCAGGCAGCGGAAGAAGGGCTGACCGAGGAATACAAGTCGCCCATGCTCGACCAGTTGCAGCCCTGGGCGATCAAGCAGGCGGAAGCAGCGGGCAATCGCACAGTCGGTGTCTATTCCGGCGCTCTCGGTTTCGGCTACAACAAGGATTTGCTGGCAAAGAACAATCTGCCTGAGCCGAAATGCTGGGCCGACCTGATCAAGCCTGAATACAAGGGGCAAATCCAGGTGGCCAATCCGAATTCCTCCGGCACCGCCTACAACCTTCTCGCCACGATCGTCCAGATCATGGGGGAGGACAAGGGTTTCGAATATCTCAAGGCCCTGCACAAGAACATCAACCAGTACACCAAGTCGGGCTCCGCCCCGATCAAGGCGGCGGGCCTCGGTGAAACGACGATCGGCATCGTCTTCGTCCATGATGCGGTGGCGCAGACCGTTGCCGGCTTCCCGATCGTTCCGGTCATTCCTTGCGAAGGCACGGGCTACGAAATCGGTTCGGAATCGATCATCAAGGGTGCGCGCAACCTCGACGCCGCCAAAAAGTTCTACGACTGGGCGCTGACCGCGGAAGTGCAGTCACGCGCGCCGGAAGTGAACTCCTTCCAGGTGCCCTCCAACAAGGCTGCCAAGCAGTCCGACAAGGCGCCGGACCTGTCGAAGATCAAGCTAATCGACTACGACTTCAAGAAGTACGGCTCCAGCGAGGAGCGCAAGCGCCTCTTGAAGAAGTGGGACGATGAGGTGGCTTCGCTGCCGCAGTAAAGACCCGTGCGTTTCCGCGAGAACCGCTGGCCGTTCCACCCGACCGTCATCCTCTGGATGGCGGTTGGCTGGGTCGGTTTTGCCCTCCTGCCATGGTACGGGCTCGATGGCTTCTTCGGCCTGTCGTGGCTGTTCGACGGCTATCCGCTCGACAGCGAGGTCGCGCCGGCGCTCTTCCTGAACCTGCAGGGGCAGAAGCTCTGGCTGGCGCCTTTGGGCTTCCTGCTCTTGGCGCCTTTTCTCCTGTGGGGGCGGGCGAAGTCGGACCCACTCTTCGGCAGGCTGCTGATCCTGGTCGGGGCCGCCGGCTTCGGCTGGCTGCTGGTGCAAGGCTTCTCCATCGGCCTGCGCGGCTGGCAGTTCGACTGGCTCAACGGGCTTTTCGGTGAACTTGGCGACCGCCAGTTCGGTATGGGTTACGGCGCGCTTCTGGTGGCCGGTGCTTTCCTGTTCCTGTTTACCCTCGGCGTCGCCGCCCGCGGCGCGATAGGCGGCGATGTCTTCGTCGTCAGTTCCATCGGGTTTGTCGTGACCATGGTCGCGATCTTCATTTTCATGCCGATCCTGCAGATGTTCGCCAATGCGATGGAAACCGACACCGGCTATTCGCCGCTGGTTTTCCTCGGAAAGTTGTTCAGCGAGCGCATCTGGGGGCTGGACTGCGTTTTCGGCGGCACGCGCTGCGGCGTGGCCTGGAATTCGCTGTTGCTCGCAGTCCTGGTCGGGCTGGCGACAACCTTCCTCGGCCTCGTCTTCGCTTTGGTGGTGACGCGAACCGGGTTCAAATACGGCAAGCTGCTCCGCGCCTTGACGGTGCTGCCGATCATCACGCCGGCCTTCGTCATCGGTCTGGCGATCATCCTTCTGTTTGGCCTGTCGGGTGCGGTGACGCAAGGCATCTCCGGCATGCTCGGCATCCAGCCGACGCGCTGGGTCTACGGGCTTCCGGGCTTGCTGATCGCCCAGTTGCTGGCTTTCACGCCCATCGCTTTCCTTGTGCTGATCGGCGTCGTCGAGGGCGTCAGCCCCTCCATGGAAGAGGCGTCGCAGACGCTGCGGGCCAGCCGCTGGCAGACCTTCTGGACCGTGTCGCTGCCGTTGATGCGCCCGGGCCTGGCCAACGCCTTCCTGCTCGGTTTTATCGAGAGCCTGGCCGATTTCGGCAATCCGCTGGTGTTGAGCGGCAATTACGACGTGCTGTCGACGGAAATCTTCTTCGCCATCGTCGGCGCGCAGAACGATGCGGGGCTGGCCGCGATCCTTGCTCTTGTCCTGCTCGTCTTCACGCTGGGCGCCTTTTATGCGCAACGTTTCTGGCTGGGCAAGCGCTCCTACACCACCGTTTCCGGCAAGGGCGATTCAGGCGTGCATCCGCACCTGCCTTCGGTCCTGACGTGGGTGTTGTACGCTATCGCCGGCGTCTGGACCTTCTTCACCGTCGTTGTCTATGCGACCATCTTCTATGGCAGCTTCGTCAAGCTCTGGGGCGTCGATCAGACCCTGACCTTCCAGCATTACATCAAGGCGTTTTCCATCGGCTGGACCGGCTTTGGCCTGCACTGGTCGGGCTCCGCCTGGCAATCATTCTGGACGACGATGGAGATCGCCCTGATCTCGGCGCCGCTGACGGCGGGCATCGGCCTTTTGACCGCTTATCTCTTGGTGCGGCAGAATTTCCGCGGCAAGAACGCCTTCGAATTCGCAACCATGCTGTCCTTTGCCATTCCTGGCACCGTCATCGGCGTCAGCTACATCATCGCCTTCAACGTGCCGCCGATCGAACTGACCGGCACCGGCATCATCCTTGTGCTGTCCTTCATCTTCCGCAACATGCCGGTCGGCGTGCGGGCTGGCGTCGCCTCCATGTCGCAGCTCGACCGCAGCCTGGACGAATCCTCACTCACGCTGGGGGCCAATTCCTTCCAGACGTTCCGCCGCATCATCCTGCCGCTTCTGCGGCCGGCCATGCTGGCGGCGCTGGTCTATTCCTTCGTTCGCGCCATGACCGCCATCAGCGCCGTGATCTTCCTGGTCAGCGCGCGTTACGACCTGTCGACGAGCTACATCGTCGGCCGCGTCGAGAACAATGAGTACGGCATCGCCATCGCCTATTCGACGGTGCTGATCTTTGTGATGCTTGTGGTGATCGGCCTGATGCAGCTGTTGGTCGGCCGCCGCAACATCGGCCGCAGGGGCGTGCAGAGCAAGGGCGGCTGGAGCGTGCGCACCAATGTCGGCATTCCGACTGGCGGCCAGCAGACGATAGCGGGAGCGGGATGATGGTGGAAATCCGTAGCAACGCGGCTTCGGTGGTGTTCGAGGACGTCACCAAGACCTATCCCGGCGGAACCACGCCTGCCGTCAACGATATCTCGCTGACTATCGAGGCAGGCAAGCTGGTGACGCTGCTCGGTCCTTCCGGCTGCGGCAAGACCACCACCCTGCGCATGATCGCCGGGCTGGAGATGCCGAGCAGCGGGCGCATCCTGATCGGTGGGAAGGATGTCACGCGCTTGCCGGCGACCGACCGCGACGTCTCCATGGTGTTCCAGTCCTATGCGCTGTTTCCGCATATGACGGTGCTGCAGAACGTATCCTATGGCCTGGGATTCTCCGGCTATGATAAGAAGGAAACCACGTCGCGCGCCCATGCCGGGCTGGAGCTGGTCGGTCTCACGGGTTTCGAATCCCGGCTGCCGAGTGAGCTTTCCGGGGGCCAGCAGCAGCGTGTCGCCGTTGCACGCGCGCTGGTTCTCGAACCGCAGGTGCTTCTCTTCGACGAGCCGCTGTCCAACCTCGATGCCAAGCTGCGGCGGCATGTGCGCGAGGAGATACGTGAGATCCAGACCAAGCTCGGCCTGACGGTGGTCTACGTCACTCACGACCAGGAGGAGGCGCTCGCCGTTTCCGACCGCATCATCGTCATGAACCGCGCCGTGATCGCGCAGGACGGCACGCCGCGTGAACTTTACGACGCGCCGAGCAATGCCTTCGTGGCGGACTTCATTGGAGAGGCCAATATCTTCGACTGCGAGATCGTTGCGGTGAACAAGGGTCAGGCCACCGTGAAGCTGGGCTCCGTCGAGCTCAAGATGGCTGCGCGCGATTTTACGCCCGGTCCAGCCAAGCTGGCGATCCGGCCAAGTCGTGTGGAAATCAAAACCGGCGGAGCGGCCAACACAATTGCCGGCAAGCTTGCCAAGGTGACCTATGTAGGCAGCCATTTGGAACTACTGGTCGAGGCCGATATCGGCAACGTCTTCGTGCTATCGCCGGATGTCGATGCATCCTTTGAAGTCGGGCAGGCAGTGGGCGTCGGGTTTCCCAAAGGCGGCCCGGTTCTGATCAAAGCTTAAACGCATCCAGGCTGAACTGCCGAAGTTTCGGGAAGATGCCCTTGCCGGCGCAGATCACCAGCGTTCCGTCCTGAAGGACGGTGGCGGGGTCTGGCTCGACGATGGTCCCGCCTGCCTCTTCCACCAGCAGCAGAGCGGCGAGGCAGTCCCAGGCATTCATGTGTTCTTCCGCATAGCCGAGCAGGCGGCCGGCGGCGACATAGGCCAGCATCAGCGCCCCGGAGGCGTTGCGAAAGAACACACCGCCTTCCGCCATGATGTCGCGCATCAGCGGCAGCACCTTCGCTGCCTCAACTCGATTGGAAAAGCCGATACCGATCGAACCTTCCGTCATGCGGGTGGCCGGGCTGGCGCGCATAGTCTTGCCATTGACGAATGCGCCGCCGCCCTTGCGTCCATAGAAGGTTTCGCCCGAAGAAGGCTCATGTACCGCGCCAACCACGGTCCGGCCATCCTTGGTGCAGGCGATCACCACCGTCCAGGCCGGAATGCCGCGGACGAAATTGGCGGTGCCGTCTATCGGGTCGAGGACCCAGTCATAGCCGGTCGAGCTGGCGACTGGCGCGTGTTCCTCGCCGACGATGCCATCGCCGGGATAAGCTTCATTGATCGCCGCGCGAATGAACAGTTCCAACTCCCGGTCGGCGTTGGAGACGAGGTCCTGGTGTCCCTTGCTCTCGACCGTGAGCTTGTCGACCTCGCGGAAATATTTCATGCCGAGTTCGCCGGCCTGCTTCGCGATATCGACCGCGAATTTCAACCGCGCTTCAAGGTCCTGGCTCATCGTGCTCTCCGCTTCGAGTGCGGAGGCTGATAGCAGAGCGCCGTCATCGGCGGAAGCGATTGCCAGCTAAGAGGATCAGAATCTGCGAGCCGGTGCCACAAATTGCTGTGTGCTATTTTTGTGAGGCGGCGATCTCGGCCTTGGATTCGCCGGCCGCGCTTCCCTTGCCACCGGGCGCGCCGCGTTCCACATCGGCGCCTGCGCCGATGCCCACGCCTTCCGGCGCCGTCGGTGGTCGCACCATCGGCGCCGCGGCAAGCACCAGTTCGTCGAAGCCTTTACCGCCTGCATCGAGCAGCTCGAAAAACTGGCGCCGCATTCTCGGCTCCCAGAATTTGTTGATATGCTCAGCGACACCGGCCACGCCTTCCTCGCGCGGTTTCGAACGGAAGAAGGTCGCGATCTGGTTGGCCATGCGAACCAGCTTTTCGGCGGTGCTGGCGGTGTGATGCTCGTCATGCGACATGGTCTGGAACTCCGATGGTCACCCGCTCCGGGTGGGTGAAAAGATCGAAATCGTCGCCGCGTACCAGGGCCGCGAGCGTCATGCCGGCGACCTCGGCGTTGCGGATCGCCAGCGCCGTCGGCGCCGATACCGCGATGATCGCGGGTGACCCGATCGCTGCCGTCTTCTGCACCATCTCGACAGACACGCGCGATGTGACGACGACCGCGCCCGACGCACCGTCAATTCCCGCTTTGGCGAGCGCGCCCGCCAGCTTGTCGAGTGCGTTGTGACGGCCGACGTCTTCTCGCGCCAGCACGATCTCGCCCTTCGAGCCTTTGCCGGGAATGTAGAAACCGGCTGCGTGAACAGCACCCGTCTTTGCATGAAAAGGCTGCTGCCGGGACAGAAGCTTGACCGAGGAAACGATATCGTCGGCGGAAAGCCGAAGCCCCGCCGCACCGACCGCTCTGACCGAACGCATCGCCTCCTCGATGGATTCGATGCCGCACAGGCCACAGCCGACGGGTCCGGCCAGCCTGCGGCGGCGCACCTCGAAGCGGGTGTTGGCCTTGTCCTTCAGGCGGATCTGGATGTCGATGCCGGCGCCGCCACTTTCACCGGCAAGGTCCTCGATCTCTATGGCTTCGATCTCCTCCGGCAACGCGATGATGCCTTCGGTCAGCGAGAAGCCGAGCGCGAAGTCTTCCAGGTCGGCGGGGGAGGCCATCATCACCGCATGGGTTGTGCCGGCATAGGACAACGCCACAGGTGTTTCTTCCGGGACCATGCGGTCGGCTTGCTTGGTGCCATCCGCGCGGTGTGCAAGGCGGTTGGTGGAAGTAAGGGGCGGGCGCACTTTACCCTCCCCCTTGTGGGGGCCCGAAAGACCGGCGGGACCCGTGGCTCGCCCCGGCAAGTTGGCGTGCAAAGCGAAGGCTATGAGACGGAGTGGAGGGGCAGAAGATCGCACAGGTACGACGCTCGGGTGACAGTGCATCCCTACCCACGGCCTTCGGCGCGAACCTCCCCACCAGGGGGAGGGGGGAACGCTGCGCGCCTGTCACTCCGCCGCCTCGAGATGCCCCTTGATGCGGCGGCTGCGGCGGGCGAACTCGTCATACTCTTCCTGCCAGTCGCTTGGGCCGTTGGACGGCGCCACCTGCACCGCGGTCACCTTGTATTCAGGGCAGTTCGTCGCCCAGTCGGAGAAATCCGTGGTGACGACGTTCGCCTGCGTGTCAGGGTGATGGAAGGTCGTATAGACGACACCGGGCGACACCCTGTCGGTGATCAGCGCCCTGAGTGTCGTCTCGCCGGCGCGGCTCTGGATGCGTACCCAGTCGCCGTCGCGCAGGCCGCGGTTCTCGGCATCGTGCGGATGGATTTCCAGCCGGTCCTCGTCATGCCAGACGACATTGCCGGTGCGGCGCGTCTGCGCGCCGACATTGTACTGCGACAGGATGCGCCCGGTCGTGAGCAGCAGCGGAAAGCGCGGGCCGGTGCGCTCGTCCGTCGCGACATATTCGGTGCGGATGAACTTGCCTTTGCCGCGCACGAAGCCGTCGACATGCATGATCGGCGTACCCATCGGCGCCTTCTCGTTGCAGGGCCACTGAACCGACCCGACCTTGTCGAGGAATTCGAACGATACGCCGGCGAAGCTCGGCGTCGTCTGCGCGATCTCGTCCATGATCTGGGAGGGATGGGTGTAGTTCCAGTCCAGTCCGATGGCCTGGGCGAGCTTTTGCGTCGCTTCCCAGTCGGCATAGGTGCTTTTCGGCTCCAGCACCTTGCGCACCATGTTGATGCGCCGCTCGGCATTGGTGAAGGTGCCGTCCTTCTCCAGGAAGGTCGAGCCGGGCAGGAAAACATGCGCGTAGTTGGCCGTCTCGTTGAGGAAGAGATCGTGCACCACCACGCATTCCATCGCGGCGAGGCCGGCGGCGACATGCCTGGTGTCGGGATCGGATTGAAGAATGTCCTCGCCCTGGATGTAGATGCCCTTGAACGAGCCATCGACGGCGGCGTCCAGCATGTTGGGGATGCGCAATCCGGGTTCGTCGTCCAGCTTCACGCCCCACAGGCTTTCGTAGATGTCGCGAACGGCTTCGCCGGAGATGTGGCGGTAACCCGGCAATTCGTGCGGGAACGATCCCATGTCGCATGAGCCTTGCACGTTGTTCTGGCCGCGCAGCGGGTTCACGCCGACGCCGCGCCGGCCGATATTGCCGGTGGCCATCGCAAGATTGGCGATTGCCATCACCGTCGTCGACCCCTGGCTGTGCTCGGTGACGCCGAGCCCATAATAGATCGCGCCGTTGCCGCCGGTAGCGAAGAGCCGCGCCGCGCCGCGGATGGCCTCAGGATCGACGCCGGCCAGTTCGCCGACAATCTCGGGCCTATTCTCAGGCAGTGCCACGAACGAGGCCCAGTCCTGGAATTCGGCCCAGTCGCAGCGCTCGCGGATGAAGGCCTCGTCGAACAGGCCTTCGGTGACGATGACATGCGCCAGCGCCGACAGCATCGCCACGTTGGTGCCCGGCTTCAGCGGCAGATGATACTGCGCCTCGACATGCGCGGAGCGCACGATGTCGGTGCGTCGCGGATCGAGCACGATCAGCCTGGCGCCCTGCCGCAGGCGCCGCTTCATCCGCGAAGCGAACACAGGATGCGCGTCCGTCGGGTTGGCGCCGATGATCATGATGACGTCGCTCTCGTCGACGGAATCGAAATCCTGTGTGCCCGCCGAGGTGCCGTAGGTCTGGCCGAGCCCGTAGCCGGTCGGCGAATGGCAGACGCGGGCGCAGGTATCGACATTGTTGTTGCGGAAACCCTGCCGCACCATTTTTTGAACGAGATAGGTCTCCTCATTGGTGCAGCGCGACGAGGTGATGCCGCCGATCGAGGTGCGGCCGTACTGATGCTGGATGCGGCGGAATTCCTTGGCCGTATGGGCGATCGCCTCTTCCCATGATACCTCGCGCCAGGGGTCGGTGATCTTCTCGCGCAGCATCGGGTTGAGGATGCGGTCCTTGTGGGTCGAATAGCCATAGGCGAAACGGCCCTTGACGCAGGAATGGCCGTGATTGGCCTTGCCCTCCTTGTAGGGCATCATGCGGATGACCTCGTCCTGCCCGGCCTCGTTCGTCTTAACTTCGGCCTTGAACGAGCAACCGACGCCGCAATAGGCGCAGGTGGTGACGACGGAGCGCTCCGGCATCCCTTTCTCGAGCACCGATTTCTCGCGCAGCGCGTCAGTCGGGCAGGCCTGCACGCAGGCGCCGCAGGACACGCATTCGGATTCGACGAATGCTTCGTTCATCGAGGCGACCATGCGGCTTTCGAAGCCGCGGCCCTCGATGGTCAGCGCGAAGGTGCCTTGCACTTCCTCGCAGGCGCGTACGCAGCGCGAACAGACGATGCACTGCGCCGGATCGTAAGTGAAATAGGGATTGGATTCGTCGCGCGCGATGTAGTCGATGGCAAGAGAACCGTGCCCCGGCGCTACGCCGCCTTCGGTGGGCTCGACATGGTTGCGGCCCTCGACGCCGTAGCGGTTTTCGGCCAGGCCGACCGATGCCGCCACCGCATCGAACTCGCTGGCGCCGGTGCCGGCCTGTTCGTTCCAGCCCATCGGATGGTCGGAGACGTAAAGCTCCATCACGCCGCGGCGGATGGCATCCAGCCGATCGGATTGCGTGCGCACGACCATGCCCTCGCCCACCGGCGTGGTGCAGGAGGCTGGCGTGCCGTTACGGCCGTCGATCTCGACCAGGCAGATGCGGCACGAGCCGAACGAATCCAGCATGTCGGTGGCGCACAGTTTCGGAATTTCGACGCCGGCTTCCATCGAGGCGCGCATGATCGAAGTGCCTTCCGGCACGGTGATCGACCTGCCATCGACGGTCAGCGTCACCTGCTTCTCGGCGCTGGAGGCTGGCGTGCCGAAGTCGATTTCCTCGACCAGCGATTTGATGTCGGGCATCACGTTCATCTGCCGCTCCTATTCCGCCGCCTGCTGAACCGGCGCTGGTTTGAAATCATCGCCGAAATGGTTGATCGCGCTCATCACCGGGTAGGGCGTGAAGCCACCGAGCGCGCACAGTGAGCCGAATTTCATCGTGTTGCAGAGGTCGGTGACAAGCGCGAGGTTTTTCTCCGGCTCGATGCCGCTGGCGACCTTGTCCAGAACTTCCACCCCGCGCTGCGAGCCGATGCGGCACGGTGTGCACTTGCCGCAGCTTTCGACGGCGCAGAATTCCATGGCGAAACGCGCCATCTTCAGCATGTCGGCGGTGTCGTCGAACACGGTGATGCCGGCATGGCCGATCAGGCCGTCGCGCTTGGCGAACTCCTCGTAGTCGAATGGCGTGTCGAACAGTTCGCGCGGGAAGTACGCGCCCAGCGGCCCGCCGACCTGCACCGCCTTCACCGGTCGGCCGCTCGCCGTGCCGCCACCGATCCCGTCGACGATTTCGCCCAGCGTCAGGCCGAATGCGACCTCGTAAAGGCCGCTGTTCTTGACGTTACCGGCGATCTGGATCGGGATGGTGCCGCGCGAACGGCCCATGCCGAAATTCTTGTAGTACTCGGCGCCCCTGTCCATGATGATCGGCACCGAGGCCAGGCTGATGACGTTGTTGATGACCGTCGGCTTGCCGAGAAATCCCTGAATTGCCGGTAGTGGCGGCTTGGCCCGCACCACGCCGCGCTTGCCTTCAAGCGAGTTGAGCAGCGAGGTTTCCTCGCCGCAGACATAGGCGCCGGCGCCGACGCGGATTTCCATGTCGAAGGCGTGGGAAGAGCCGAGCACCGCCGGACCGAGCATGCCGGCCTTGCGCGCGACGTCCACCGCGCGGCGCATCTTGTCGACGGCATGCGGATATTCGGAGCGGATGTAGACATAACCCTTGGTCGCGCCGGTGGCGATGCCGGCGATCGCCATGCCTTCGAGCAACACGAATGGATCGCCTTCCATGATCATTCGGTCGGCGAAGGTGGCGCTGTCCCCCTCGTCGGCATTGCAGACGATATATTTCTGCGCCGCCGCCGTATCGAGCACCGTCTTCCATTTCACCCCGGTGGGGAACCCGGCGCCGCCGCGCCCGCGCAGGCCGGACTCGGTCACCTGAGCAACGATGTCGGCAGGCGGCATCGCCACCGCCTTGCGCAACCCCTTGAGACCGCCATGACGCTCGTAGGAGTCGAGCGACAGCGGATCGATCACGCCGCAGCGCGCGAAGGTCAGCCGGGTCTGGCCGGCGAGGAACGGAATCTTGTCTGGCGAACCCAGCCACCTTTTATGATGCGCGCCGGTTAGGAAGCCGGCGTCAAAAAGGCCTTTGACATCCGAAGGCTTGACCGGCCCGTAGGCGACGCGGCCGTTCGCCGTAGCGACCTCCACCATCGGTTCAAGCGAATACGCCCCGCGCGATCCGTTGCGCACGATCCTCGCGTCGATGCCACGCCGGGCCAGTTCCTGCCTGATTGCCGTGGCAACCTTCTCCGCACCGAGCGCCAGCGCGCCGGAATCGTCCGGTATGAAGATGCGCGGGGTCATGTGCGCACCTCGGCAACGATCGCGTCGATCTTTTCGTTGTCGAGCCGACCGATGACCTCGCCATCCAGCATGGCGGAGGGTGAACAGGCGCAAAGGCCGAGGCAATAGACAGGCTCCAGCGTCACCGAGCCGTCCTTCGTCGTTTCGTGAAAGCCGATGCCGAGTAACTGCTTCAGTCGCGCCGCGACCGCATCCGAGCCCATCGACTGGCAGGCCTCTGCCTGGCAAAGCTTTAGGACGTGCCGTCCCGCCGGCTCACGGCGGAAGTCGTGATAGAAGGTGACGACGCCATGGACCTCGGCCCGCGACAGGTTGAGCGCATGGGCGATGACCGGCAGCGATCCCTGCGGCACATAGCCGAATTCTGCCTGAATGCCGTGCAGGATCGGCAGCAACGGCCCTTCCAGATCCTTCAGATTCTGGACGATGGACGCCGTTCGCGCCTCGATCTCGGTACTTGCAGGCTGCATGGACATGCAGCGCCCTCCCTGGAACCAGTCAATGCCGCGGCCGATGAAGCAGCCGATAGACGGTGCCTTATAAAAGCGCCATCGTTTCGAACGAAAACAGACAAAATCGCATAAATCAATAAAGCCTTTTCGTTGAACGATAGGGTTTTTCTATCAAGGAGCCCTTCTAACTCAATCTTTCACCTTGAAAGCGCCAGCCAGCGTCATCGCCTCTTCCAGAAGCGCCGAAACCAGCGGCGTATGCGGCTCGCGCGAGGCCGCAACAAGACCGACAGCGTGACTGGCATTGGGCTCGACGATGGGGATGGCGCGGATCGGTTCGGCAAAGCCGAAGGTCTCGGCCAGGTTGAGCGGCATGATCGACGACCATTTGCCGGTCCTGATGTGCGAGAACAGTACGATCATCGAGTTCGATTCCAGCGTCGGTCGGACCTCGACGCCGGCTTCGGTCAGATGCTGGTCGATGATGCGGCGGTTCTGCATGTCGGGCGTCAGCAGGCAGAGCGGCAGCCGGCTTACCTCAGCCCATGTCACCCGGTCGCGATCCGAATAGGGGTTTCCCATGGCGGTGATGAGCTGGTAGCGCTCGTTATAGAGCGGCACCCGGCTCACACGGCCGAGCGGCTCGTTGTCGAGGTAGGTTATGCCGGCATCTATGTCGAAATTGCCGAGCAGCGTCAGCACCTCGATGGAGGTCCGCGACAGGATGGAGAAGGTGACGCCGGGGTGCTTTTCCCGGAAAGGCGTCGTCAGCCGCGCCACCATGGCGAGCGCGGTGGGGATCGCCGCGATGCGGATGTGGCCTGACAGGCCGTGGCGGGCGGCCCGCATCTCTTCCTTCATGGCGCGTGCATCGCCGACGATGCGCTTTGCCCATTGCAGCACCTGCACGCCCTCCGGCGTCAGGCCCTGGAAACGGGAGCCGCGCATCACCAGCATGACGCCGAGCTGGTCTTCGAGCTGCTTGATGCCGGCCGAAAGGGTCGGCTGGGTAATTCCGAGCTGTTCGGCCGCGCGGCCGAAATGCCGTTCCCGGGCCAGCGCAATGAAGAATTCCAGCTTGTCCAGCACGACCCGCAATAGCCCTTGCTCAGTCGGGTCACATCAGCCTGACTGTCCTTACAGTTAACTGCCTTGCTGCGGCGCCGCTAGGTCTGACCCCAGACTCAGCATTCATCCGTGCATATGCCGGGCGGGTCGATATACATGCCCAGGCAATTGCCGTTCTCATCTTCGAAGATCACCACGTCTGGATGCTGCCAGTCGGCCACGAAAAGCGAAACGTCGGTCTTCGCGATGTCCTTGGGGCCGATCTTGAAACGAATGGCGGCTGCCTGGTTTCCGGTTATGCCGGAAACCAGCTTTGAAAGCTGGCTCAGGTTTTCCTTGGCGGCGGCCATATATTTGCGGGCGTTGTCGATATCTGGCGCTGAAAGCTGACGTTGCGATGAACTGGATTGGGCCATCGTCGTTACCATGTGCTGGAGGTCTGGTTACGGTCTGCTGAAAGTCTGCTGGCCCAAAATACCATGGAGGGGGCCGAAATCGTGCATCGTTTTTGCAGCCGGTCCCTCCCGGAAAACGTCTGCATTCCCTTTCTATCCTCAGTTTTCAGCCGGCTATGTGTTTCCCGCATCCATCTGCCGCGCTATGTGCGTAGGACGAAAGTCTGCGGAGAGGGACATGCTGGGCTGGTTTCGGAAACTGCTGCCGCGCGAGGATCGCTTCTTCGATCTGTTCGAGCGCCATTCGCGCACCGTCGTCAGCGGCGCCGAGGCGATGCAGAATCTGCTGGCCGGCGACGATGTCGACCGCTGGTGCGACCGCATCGTCGAGCTGGAGAACGAGGCCGATCTCATCACCGCCGAAGTCCTGCTTGCCGTGCGCCGCTCCTTCATCACCCCATTCGACCGCGGTGACATCAAGGATCTGATCCAGTCGATGGATGACGCCATCGACATGATGCACAAGACCGTCAAGACGGTGCGGCTTTTCGAGAAGCGGGAGTTCGATCCGCTGATGTGCGACATGGGCGTCGTCATCGTCGAAGCCGCCAAGCTGGTGGCCGAGGCAATACCGCTTCTGTCGAAGCCCGGCGCGAATGCCCCGCGGCTGACGGCGATCGCCGAGGAAGTCATGCGCGTCGAGGGCCGGGCGGATGATCTGCACGACAAGGGGCTCAAGGATCTGTTCAAGCGGCACGGCAAGACCGACCCGATGGCCTATCTGATCGGCTCCGAGATTTATGGCCAGCTCGAGAAGGTGGTCGACCGGTTCGAGGACGTCGCCAACGAGATCAGCGGCATCGTCATCGAGAACGTTTAGGCCACGCCGCGATGGATGCCACGATCGCCTTTCCATTGCTGGTCGGCCTCGTCGGCGTGGCGCTGTTTTTCGATTTCCTGAACGGCCTGCACGACGCCGCCAATTCGATTGCGACCATTGTCTCGACTCGCGTGCTCAGGCCGCAATATGCCGTCTTGTGGGCGGCGTTCTTCAATTTCATCGCTTTCCTGTTCTTCGGCCTGCATGTTGCTGAAACGCTGGGCACCGGCATCATCGACGCGAACATCGTCACCCCGGCGGTGATCTTTTCGGCGCTTGTGGGAGCGATCGTCTGGAACATCGTCACCTGGCTGCTCGGCATTCCGTCGAGCAGTTCACATGCACTGATCGGTGGGCTGGTCGGCGCTGGCGTCGCCAAGGCGGGCACCGGCGCCATCGTCTGGGCAGGTCTTGCCAAGACGACCGCAGCCATTGTGCTGTCGCCGGCTGTGGGCTTCCTGCTGGCGCTGTTTCTTATTCTTGTCGTTTCCTGGCTGTTCGTGCGCCAGACGCCGTTCGCGGTCGACAGCAGCTTCCGCGTGCTGCAGTTCTTTTCGGCATCGATGTACTCGCTCGGCCATGGCGGCAACGATGCGCAAAAGACCATGGGCATCATCGCGGTGCTGCTTTATTCGCAAGGCATGCTCGGCGACACCTTCTACGTGCCGCTATGGGTGGTGCTGACCTGCCAGTCGGTACTGGCGCTGGGCACCTTGTTCGGCGGCTGGCGCATTGTCCACACCATGGGTTCCAAGATCACGCGGCTCAACCCGATGCAGGGCTTCTGCGCCGAAACTGGTGGTGCGCTCACCCTTTTCGGCGCGACATGGCTGGGCATTCCGGTTTCCACCACGCACACCATCACCGGCGCCATCATCGGTGTCGGCGCGGCGCGCCGCATCTCAGCGGTGCGCTGGGGCATCGCCGGCAACATCGTCATCGCCTGGGTCGTCACCCTGCCGGCGACGGCGGCCATCGCGGCTGCCACATACGGTTTGACGCGGCTGGCCGGCTGAAGCTGCCGTCTGGCGCTTGGTGCCGCGACGATTCTGTCCTATCTCAGCCGCAGGAAAGCGCTCGAAAGCGCCGAGGAACCATCATGCCCGTCAGCAAGGAAGACGTCATCGAGAAACTGAAGACGGTGAACGGTCCGGATTTTACCGGCAACATCGTCGATCTCGGGCTCGTTTCGGAAATATTCATCGCCGACTCCAAGGTCTTCTTCTCCATTACCGTGCCTGCCGACCGGGCCAAGGAGATGGAACCGCTGCGCGCCGCGGCCGAACGCGTAGTCATGGCCATACCCGGTATTGCCGGCGCCGTGGTGGCGCTGACGGCTGAAAAGAAGGGTTCGGGCATGGAGGCGCCAGTCCCGCAGCGTCCCGTCCCGCCGCCGCCCGCCGCCCGGCCATCTCCGCCGCCTGCGGCCGCTCGTCCGGCCCCGCACGCACCGAGTTCCCAGACCTCGGGCCGTCGTGGCGTCCCCGGCATCGAGGCGATCATCGCGGTCGCTTCCGGCAAGGGCGGCGTCGGCAAATCCACCACCGCCGTCAACATCGCGCTCGGCCTCGCCGCCAACGGCTTGAAGGTCGGCGTCCTCGACGCCGACATATACGGCCCATCCATGCCGCGCCTGCTCGGCATTCGCGGGCGGCCCGAGACGGTGGACGGCAAGGTCCTGAAGCCGATGCAGAATTACGGCCTCAAGGTCATGTCAATGGGTTTCCTCGTCGATGAAGAGACACCGATGATCTGGCGCGGGCCGATGGTCATATCGGCATTGACCCAGATGCTGCGTGAGGTCGAATGGGGTCCGCTCGACGTGCTGGTGGTCGACATGCCCCCCGGTACCGGCGATGCCCAGCTCACCATGGCACAGCAGGTCCCGCTGGCCGGCGCCGTCATCGTATCGACCCCGCAGGATCTGGCCCTGATCGATGCCCGCAAGGGCCTGAACATGTTCAAGAAGGTGGATGTGCCGCTGCTCGGCATCGTCGAGAACATGAGCTATTTCATCGCGCCTGATACCGGCACGCGCTACGATATCTTCGGCCATGGTGGCGCCAGGAAGGAAGCCGAGCGGCTCGGCGTGCCGTTCCTCGGTGAAGTGCCGCTGGAAATGGACATAAGGGAGAATTCCGATGCCGGAACCCCTGTGGTTGTGTCCCGGCCGGACGGCGCGGCAGCCCGAACTTACCGCGAGATCGCGACCAATGTCTGGAACCGGCTGCAGGAAGAAAAGACCGTATCCGCAAGTGCGGTTCCGAACATCGTGTTCGAGTAAGGATCGCGAGTCTACCCGCTGACCTTTTCATTGAAAGTCGAGAAGAACTGCCCTGCCAGTTTCTTCGACGTGGACATGATGAGCCGGCTGCCGAGCTGGGCGATCTTGCCGCCGACATCGGCCTTGGCCGCATATTTCAGGATCGTAGCATCGGGACCGTCCTCGGTCAGGTTCACATCCGCGCCGCCCTTGGCGAAGCCGGCGATGCCGCCCTTGCCTTCGCCCTGGATGGTGTAGGAATTCGGCGGGTTGAGGTTCTTCAGTGTCACCTCGCCGTTGAAGGTTGCCTTGATCGGGCCGATCTTCAGCACCACGATTGCCGCCATCTCTGTGTCGGATTTCATTTCCAGCGACTGGCAGCCGGGAATGCTCTCCT
The DNA here is from genome assembly GCF_031457045.1 of Mesorhizobium sp. BE184. Classification (NCBI taxonomy): domain Bacteria; kingdom Pseudomonadati; phylum Pseudomonadota; class Alphaproteobacteria; order Hyphomicrobiales; family Phyllobacteriaceae; genus Mesorhizobium; species Mesorhizobium sp. BE184. The sequence continues at coordinate 355,557 of NZ_JAVDVU010000002.1, read as the reverse complement.
TCAGCACGGCCGGGTCGTTCAACGCTTCCCAGACCTTGCCGATCGGCGCGGCGATGCGCTCCTCACCTTCGATAACCAGAGCCATTGACGCCTCCTTCTGAAATGGTAGCCCACGCCTAGCGCGGCTGAAGGCCTCTGTCCATCGCCCAAAAGTCCACCGCATCGAGGGCACGACCTGTCCGTCCATGCGGCAATCATCGCTCTTGCCGGGCGGACGATGTTGCCATATCCATTTGTCTTACAAATACGGAGTCCAAGATGGCAGGCGCCCCCACCAAGAAGAAGTTCCGCTCGCAGGAATGGCTGGACAATCCAGACAATCCGGGCATGACGGCGCTCTATCTGGAACGCTATCTGAACTATGGTCTGACGCGCGGCGAATTGCAGGCCGGCAAGCCGATGATCGGCATCGCGCAGACTGGTTCCGACCTGTCGCCCTGCAACCGTCATCATCTGGAACTGGCCAAGCGCGTGCGCTCCGGCATCGAGGCTGCAGGCGGCATAGCGTTCGAATTTCCGTGTCATCCGATCCAGGAGACCGGCCGCCGGCCGACGGCGGCGCTGGACCGCAACCTTGCCTATCTTTCTCTCGTCGAAGTCCTCTACGGTTATCCACTCGACGGCGTCGTTCTCACCGTCGGCTGCGACAAGACCACGCCGGCCATGCTGATGGCGGCTGCCACCGTCAACATTCCCGCCATAGCACTTTCCGTTGGCCCGATGCTCAATGGCTGGCACCAGGGCAAGCGCACCGGATCCGGCACCATCGTTTGGGAATCGCGCCAGCGTATGTCGGCGGGCGAGATCGACTACAACGAATTCATGGAGATCGTGTCGTCGTCGGCCCCGTCGGTCGGTTATTGCAACACGATGGGCACGGCCAGCACCATGAACAGCCTGGCTGAGGCGCTGGGGATGCAGTTGCCGGGCTCCGGCGCTATCCCCGCGCCCTACCGTGAGCGCGGCCAGATTTCCTACGAGACGGGCCGACGTATCGTCGAGATGGTGCACGAGGACCTGAAGCCTTCCGACATCATGACGCGCGAGGCGTTCGAGAACGCTATCGTCATCAACTCCGCCATCGGCGGCTCGACCAATGCGCCGATCCACCTCAACGCCATCGCCCGTCATCTTGGTGTGCCGCTGACCAACGACGATTGGCACAAGATCGGCCATGACATACCGCTGCTGGTCAATCTGCAGCCGGCCGGCGAGTATCTCGGCGAGGATTTCCACCATGCCGGCGGCGTGCCGGCCGTCGTGCGCGAACTGATGGACGGCAAGCTCTTGCCGCACCCAAATGCGCGAACCGTCAATGGCAGGACGCTCGGCGAGAATTGTGCCGCTGCACAGAACATGGACGCCAAGGTTATCCGCACGGTGGCCGATCCGCTCAAGGCGCAGGCCGGTTTCATCAATTTGAAGGGCAATCTGTTCGACAGCGCCATCATGAAGACCAGTGTGATCTCGAAGGAGTTCCGCGATCGCTATCTGTCTAATCCGCGCGACCCGGAAGCCTTCGAGGGCAGGGCGGTGGTGTTCGATGGGCCTGAGGATTATCACGCCCGCATCGACAATCCGGCGGAGCAGATAGACGAATATACTGTCTTGTTCATGCGCGGCACCGGGCCGATCGGTTATCCTGGCGGCGGCGAGGTGGTGAACATGCAGCCGCCGGACTATCTGATCAAGCGCGGTATCCATTCGCTGCCCTGCATCGGGGATGGCCGCCAGTCCGGCACATCGGGCACGCCGTCAATCCTCAACGCCTCGCCCGAGGCTGCCGCTGGTGGTGGGCTGGCGTTGCTGCGGACGGGCGATCGCGTCCGCATCGATCTCAAGAAGGGCACGGCCGACATTCTCGTCACCGACGACGAGATCACCCGCAGGCGGGCCGAACTGCAGAACGAAGGCGGTTACAAGTTTCCAAAAAACCAGACTCCGTGGCAGGAAATCCAGCGCGGCATGGTCGACCAGTTCTCGGAAGGAATGGTGCTGAAGCCGGCGGTGAAATACCAGCATGTGGCGCAGACGAGCGGCATGCCGCGCGACAATCACTAAGGCTTTCCCCGCCCGGCCAGAGCCGGGCTGGAGGTATCAATCGACTGCTCTGTCTGGGGTTGCCCTACAGATAATTTGTGATCGCCGGTGCTTCCATTTGCTTGTCGCGTTTGCCGTCTTCGTAGATGACCGGCGCGGCGGCGAGTTCTTCTTCTGTGGCGTCGTCCAGGCAGGCAACGTTCACCGCCCAGAAATTGCCGCCCATGAAGTCCAGGAAGCCACGCGAGAACGTATGGGCGCCGCAATGCGGGCACATATAATGGTTGATGTCGCCTTCGGGCCAGTTCGACGGCGTCGCCTGGTAATCGCGCATCGTCTCGCGGCCTTGGGTCACACGTAGCGCCTCATAGCCAGTGAATGACTTCTTGTAGCCGAGCTTCAGGCAGAAGCTGCAATTGCATTTCCTGATGCCTTCGCCAAGATCGAGGTCGGCCTCGAAACCAATTTTCCCGCAATGGCAACTGCCGTGATATGTCTTCATCGCCGATTCCCGCTGTAGCCTTGTTCCTCGGGCTCGAAGTCGAGGGAGGAACCTGCCGTCGATGATGCACATTGAACCCAGCAGCGAAACACGTTTCTCCCTAAAGCCAGTCAGTTCCGATCACATCCTGCCATGACCGAACGATCCCCCGTGCGCCGCCAGACCGTCGATCTCACCAGCGGGCCGATTTCGCGTACGCTGCTGCTGTTCGCCCTTCCCGTGCTCGGCTCCAACGTGCTGCAGTCGCTGAACGGCTCCGTCAATTCAGTATGGGTCGGCCGCTTCCTCGGCGAATCCGCCCTGACCGCCACTTCCAACGCCAATCTCGTTCTGTTCCTGATCCTCGGCACGGTGTTCGGCATCGGCATGGCGGCAACGATCCTGGTGGCGCAGTCGGTGGGCGCGAAAAATCTCCCGGAAGCCAGGAAGATCGTCGGCACCAGCGCCACGTTCTTCTTCCTCATCTCGACGCTGTTCGCGGTGTGCGGGTGGATCTGGGTCGATTCCATCCTCAATCTGCTTGGCACGCCGCCGGACGCGCTGCCGCTGGCGCGGTCCTATCTGCGCATCATCTTCGTCGCCGTGCCGGCTGCGAATTTCCTCAGCTTCGTGATGACCGCCCTGCGCGGCGCGGGAGATTCCCGCACGCCCTTCTATTTCATGCTGCTTGCCGTGGTGCTCGACATCATCCTTAACCCGCTGCTGATCGCCGGTATCGGGCCGTTTCCTGAACTGGGCATCGCCGGCTCGGCGCTTTCGACCCTGATTGGCCAGTCGGTCAGTGTCGTGGCCATCCTCGTCTTGCTCTATGCGCGCAAGCATCCGCTACGGCTGGCTGGCGCCGATCTGATGTTGTTGAAGCCAGATCTGCGGATTTTGAAGATTGTCATCTTCAAGGGCGTCCCGATGGGACTGCAGATGATCGTTATCTCAGCCGCCGCGCTCACCGTGATGGGGCTGGTCAATACTTACGGCTCGCAAGTCGCAGCCGCCTATGGCATCGCCGCGCAACTGTGGACCTATATCCAGATGCCGGCGCTGGCGATCGGCGCGGCGGTCTCGTCCATGGCCGCACAGAACGTCGGCGCCGGCAAATGGGACCGCATCGGCCGCATCGCGGGGGCCGGCATCGCCTTCAACGTCGTGCTGACCGGAGCGTTGATCAGCCTGCTCTATCTTTTCGACCGGCCTCTGCTCGGCCTTTTCCTCGTGAACGACAGCGCCGCCATCGATATCGCCGCGCACATCAACAACGTCGCCTCATGGTCTTTCGTGCTGTTCGGCATCACCATCGTCATCTTCGCCACGGTGCGCGCCACGGGGGCGGTCATGGCGCCGCTGATCATTCTCATTGTCTCGGTTCTGCTGGTGCGCACCACCTTCGCCTATGTGGCCAGGGACTATATGGGGCAGGAAGCGCTGTGGTGGAGCTTCCCGGCCGGTTTCATCGCCTCGGTGATCCTGTCGATTGCCTACTACCGTTTCGGTAAATGGCGGACCATGCACATGATCGAAGGTGAACGTCCTGCCGCCGGTGAGCCGCCGGATACCGGGCTCGGCATGCCGCGTCAGCGTGCGCAGCTCGGCGTGGCGGCGGCCGCAGAGCCGGATTGAAGCTCGCTTCAGCCGCCCATGCTGGCGCGGGGAAGCAGGATGAGCTCGCCGAACCGCGACCTTAGCCAGTCGTCCAGCGATCGTGAAATGTGCCGCGGGAACTGTTCGGCCAGGATGCGCTGCTTTTGGTCGATGGCGCGCTGCACGATATCCGGTCTGCCGGCCTTCTCCCAGTCTTTCGGCGAGAGGCGATCGGCCAAGGCCGGGCGATGGCCGCGTTCGGGTTCATCGCCGGCTTGCGCATCGCCGCGATAGTGACCTGGTCCACCGAGGCAGACCTCGGCAACGGTGCTGACGCAAAGCGCGTCCTCGCTGACGTCGATGCCGCGCACGCACCGCATGCATTGCCCCAGTATGTCGTTGTCGAGGATCAGGCTTTCCAGGCAGAAGCCCTGCAGGGAGGCATGCATTCCCGCCGCCTCGTAGACCATGTTGAGCCCGGCCAGACCGGCCAGCACATTGCTGATGCCTTTTTCATAGCCGCTTTGAAGGTCCGGCAGTTTCGCATCGGCCATGCCGGCAGGCGAACCGCCTGGAAGATCGTAGAAATGCGCCATCTGCGCGCAGGCGGCGGTCATCAGGGCCTGTTCCGCCGACCCGCCTGCCATCGCGCCGGTCTGCGGATCGGAGGCGAATGGCCAGGCGCCGAAGACCGCCGGATGGCCGGGGCTGATCGCGTTGACGTAGACCAGACCGGAGAGAACCTCGGCCACCGCCTGGGTCACGGCGCCGGCGAGCGATGCCGGGGCGGTGACGCCGGCCTGTACCGCGGACACAAGCAGGATCGGCATGCCGCCTTCCACACAGGCTTCCAGCACGCCGCAGGCGTCTTCGGCGAATTTCATCGGCGGCACGACGAAGCAGTTGGCGTTTGAAACGAATGGCCGCGCCCGGAAATTCGCCTCGCCGCCGGCGATGGCGTAAAGCATTTCGAGCGCCGGCTTCACGTTCTCCCGCACTGTGAACGAAGTGCCGACATGCTTGGCCGTTCCGGATACGCAGGCGTAAAGCGTATTGAAATCCAGCTGCGTCGGGTCGGCGATGTCGCGCGCCACCATCGGCCGCTGGAAGAAATGGATGTTGTCCAGCCCGTCGGCGATGCGGGCCGCGTCGTAGATGTCCTGCAGCCGCGATTCCCGATATTCGCGCTTCTCGACATCGACCAGATGCACCGCTGCGCCGGCGGTGCCGTAGTGAACGCGCTTGCCCTGCATCGTCAAATCGTGCCGGGAGTCCTGCCCATGCAGCGAGAAATTGCGGCCGGCCTTGGCGATCGCGTCGAGCACAAGCCGGCGCGGGAAGCGGACGCGGCCGTCGGGGCCTGCAAGCGCGCCCGCCTTCGTCAGCACCGTCTCGCATGAGGGGATGGCATTGGCGAAGCCGACTGTTTCCAGCAGCCGCAATGCCGCATCGTGGATACGCTCCACATCGTTCTGGCCGAGCGGCCGGTAGCTTCCTCCTTCCGCCATGTCTGTCGCGCGGGAAACGCCTGTCGAAGGTTTGCTGGCGAGCGCGTGCAGCGCATGACGCTCGGCAAGGCGCGGCGGACCTCGGTCGGGCCGCGCCTCCTGCTTCTTGACAGCACCAGGCATCGAACTCATTCCCACTTTTTCGGCAGTGTTCCCCGCGACGGTTATCTCCGCCGTCCAACTGCCCGTTCATTGGAAGACTATGCTGCCATCTCCTGTCAGCTTAAGAGCCAGCATATTTGCGCCGTCTGAGCCAGCAAATGGGACCGGGCGTCGCATGCGCCCGGCTTCCATGTCCCCCTTGTGCTGTCAGGCGGCCGCAGGGCGTCGGCCGGCAGCGGTCGCCAGTTCGCGGATTCCAGGCTCTATATGCTGCAGCGCGATCGACGAAATGCCGAGCCGCATGAAGCGCGAGGGCTGGTCGTTCTGGTCGAAGAAGCGGTCGCCGGGCTCGATGATGACGCTGCGGCTGGCAGCCGTGGCGGCAAGTTCACGCGAATCCGTGCCGCGCGGGCCTTCCAGCCAAAGCGACGTCCCCCCGGCGGAATCCGTGGAGCGCCATTCCGGCAGGAATGCGGAAAGCGCATGCACCAGCCGCTTGCGGCGTTCCTCGAATGCTGCGGACAGCCGCCGCACCAGCGCTTCGTGATGGCCGAGCGACAGGAACAGCGCCACGGCGCGCTGATTGTTGGCCGGCGGATGCCGCAGCATGAAGCGGCGCAGCGCCCGCAATTCCGCGATCAGCCCGGCGGAGGCGACGATGTAGCCGAGCCGCAGGCCGGGCGCCAATGTCTTCGACATCGAGCCGACATAGACGACGCGGCCGGACCGGTCGATGCTCTTCAGCGCCTGCTGCGGCGCTTCGTCGAGAAGCTGGCTGTCATAGCCGTCCTCGATGATGATCTGGTTGTGGCGGTTGGCGCGCGCCAGAAGGTCCTGCCGTCGCTCGGCCGAGAGCGGCACCATGGTCGGACAGTGATGGCTCGGCGTCACGAAGACGAAGCCGGCATCGTTGGCGATGGACGAGGTGACGATACCCGACTGGTCCACCGGAACCGGCTGTATGTCTGCGCCGACAAGGCGGAAGATCGACCGCGCGTCGGGGTAGCCGGGGTCTTCCATCGCCACCTTCGAGCCCTTGCTCATCAGAAGCGTCGCCAGCATGTAAAGCGCGTTCTGCGCGCCGAGCGTGACGATGATTTCGTCCGGATTGGCGAAGATGCCGCGCCGTGGCAACAGCCGCGCCTGTATCTGCTCGATCAGCAGCGGATCGTCCCGATCGACCATGTCGGAGGCCCAGTTGCGGATTTCCAGCACCGCCAGCGCCATGCGGTTGCACTCGCGCCATTCGGCAGTCGGGAACAGCCCCGGGTCGAACTGACCGTAGACGAACGGGTAGGACGATTTGATCCAGTTCTCGTGCTTGGCCGGGGGCGGCATGTCGCTGGCGGCGATCTTGCGCCGCTGCTTCCAGTCGATCTCGTTGGACTGTTCCGGCGTCTTCTGCGGCTTGGACGGCGTCGTCAGCACTTCCGGATTGACGAAATGGCCGCGCCGCTCGCGCGCCACCAGGAATCCCTGATCGACCAGTTGCTGAAAGGCCAGCACGACGGTGCCGCGCGCCACGCCGAGCTTTTCGGCCAGGATGCGGCAGGACGGCAGCGGCATGGAAGCGGCGATCTGGCGGTCAAGGATGGCGGCAACGATGGCCTGACGGATTTGCGCCTGCAGCGTCTGGCCGGATTCGGCCGATATCCTGAACAGGCCGGACCATATGGCCGTATCGTTTCGCTGTGGCATTTGGGTGCTCCGTCGAGGCTGACCTGCTTGCGCGGCCGATCCATGATTCCGTGGACCAGTCGAATGTAGGCGTGGCCCAAGATATTGCGCCAATCAATAATTCTGATTTTTTCGATTTACGTCGCTGATCCATTGAGGTCCGCCACGTCGTTTCGGATGACGAAAAGCGGTTGAAACGACCGGAATTTCCCACGATAGTCGCGCGCCGTCTCTGCCCGCGCGTCGGGTCTGGCAAAGCTAGTTCGAAATCGATCGCGGAGCCCGCCATGGACCACAAATCTTTCCAGTCCACGCTGTCCGCCCTGCGCGATCGCCGCGCCGGGCCATCAATGAACATGCGCGAGGCGTTCGCTGCCGATCCCAGGCGGTTTGCCGAATTTTCCGCAACCGATGGCGACCTTTTGCTCGATTGGTCGAAATGCGCGGTCGATGGCGAGACCATGCGACTGCTGGAGAAATTGGCCGAAGCTGCCGGTGTTGAGGCAAAACGCGCGGCCATGTTCGCCGGCAAGCACATCAACATCACCGAGGACCGCGCGGTTTTGCATACCGCCCTGCGCGATCTCGACGGCAAGGGGCTTCACGTCGACGGTCAGGACATCAAGAAGGACGTAGTGGATGTTCTGGTCGCCATGGCGGATTTTGCCGAATCCGTCAGGGATGGAAAGACCGTCGGCGCCACCGGCAAGAAGATCACCGATGTCGTCAATATCGGCATAGGAGGGTCGGATCTTGGGCCAGCCATGGCTACGCTGGCTCTCGCGCCTTATCACGATGGGCCGCGCAGTCACTACGTTTCCAACATAGACGGCGCGCATATCCACGATACGCTGAAGGGGCTCGATCCTGCGACGACGCTGTTCATCATCGCGTCCAAGACCTTCACCACCGTCGAGACGATGACCAATGCCGAGACGGCGCGGCGCTGGGTCGAGGCGAAGCTCGGCAAGGATGCCGTCGGCCATCACTTTGCCGCGGTATCGACGGCGCTCGATCTGGTTGCAAAATTCGGCATCCGCGAGGAAAGGGTGTTCGGCTTCTGGGACTGGGTCGGCGGTCGTTATTCGGTCTGGGGCGCTATCGGCCTGCCGGTGATGATCGCGATCGGCTCGGTGAACTTCGATGAATTCCTCGCCGGCGCGCACGAGATGGACGAGCATTTCCGCACCGCGCCGCTGATGCGGAACCTGCCGGCGCTGCTCGGCCTTGTCGGCTGGTGGCATCGGGTTGTCTGCGAGTACCCGGCGCGCGCCGTCATCCCTTACGACCAGCGCCTGTCGCGCCTGCCCGCCTATCTGCAGCAGCTCGACATGGAATCGAATGGCAAGAGCGTCACCATCGAAAGCACGCCGGTGCCGACGCCAACCGGGCCGCTTGTCTGGGGCGAACCCGGCACCAACGGCCAGCATGCCTTCTTCCAGCTCCTGCATCAGGGCACCGACTTCATCCCGGTGGAATTCCTCGCCGCCGCCGTCGGCCACGAGCCGGACCTCAAGCATCACCACAATCTGCTGCTGGCCAATTGTCTGGCCCAGTCCGAGGCCCTGATGAAGGGTCGCACGCTGGAAGAGGCGCGGGCGCAGATGCTGGCCAAGGGCCAGAAACCTGATTTCGTCGACCGGATCGCCCCGCACCGGGTCTTCTCCGGCAACCGCCCCTCGGTGACAATTCTTTACCGCAAGCTCGACCCGCGCACCTTTGGTCGCCTCATCGCGCTCTATGAGCACCGCGTTTTCGTGGAAGGCGTGCTCTACGACATCAATTCTTTCGACCAGTGGGGCGTCGAACTGGGCAAGGAACTGGCGACGGGCCTGCTGCCTGTCGTGGAAGGCAAGGAGAATGCCGCAGGCCGCGATGCGTCCACCGCCGGTCTGGTGGAAACTATCCGCCGGCTGCGTGGATCGGAGTAGGGGCGTTTGGCGGGCATAAAAGGCATCCTGTTCGACAAGGACGGCACGCTTGTCGATTTCAACGCCACTTGGTTCGGCGTCGCGGATTTCATGGCGATGGAAGCCGCCGAAGGCGACCGGCGGCGCGCCGACGAACTGCTTGATGCGGGTGGCTTCGATTTTGCCGCGAAGCGTTTCAGGCCGGATTCCGTCTTTGCCGCCGGCACCAACCGCGATGTTGTCGAACTGTGGTTCCCGCACCTTGCCGGCGACGATTTCGCCGGCACGCTGCGCCACTTCAATGCGACGACAGCATCGCAGGGCGCCGCCATGGCCGTCGCCCTGCCGGGGATAGCCGAAGCACTCGCCGTACTGCACGCCAAGCCTTACCGGTTGGGCGTCGCCACCAACGATTCCACCGCCGGCTGCGAGCAGACGCTGCTGGCGCTCGGCATCGCGCAACTCTTCGATGCGGCTTACGGCTATGATGCCGTGGCGAATCCGAAGCCGGCGCCCGATACGGTGGTGTCTTTCTGCGACCTCACAGGGTTGAAACCCGTGGAAATCGCCATGGTCGGCGATAACCGTCATGATCTTGAAATGGCGCGGGCCGGCGGTTGCGGTCTGGCCGTGGCGGTTCTTTCCGGAACCGGCACGCGTGAATCGCTGACGCCGCTGGCGGACGTAGTTCTGGATTCGGTCGCCGAACTGCCGGCCTGGCTCGAAAAGCAGACCCGGGATTGACCGGTTCGGTGCAGTTGCGATCAACTAATTTTATCCGGGTAATATTGACAATGGAATAAAATCCGGGTAAAAACCTCCGAAAGGAGTCCAGAATATGGAAAACACCATCACCGCCTTTTCGGGCGAGCACATGTTCGCGTCCGGTCCCGCTGGCGAAGTGGCGCTGGCGGTCAAGGCGACGCAGGATCTCGACAACGCGACCACGGTTCTGATTTTTGATGACCTCACTGGCCGGCAGGTCGATTTCGATCTGCGTGGCAGCAACGAGGAAATTCTCGGTCGGCTGAAGGCCAGGACACGACAACCCGAGGAAAAATCAGCCGAGGAACAGCCGACCGAAGGGCCGGTCGCAGGTGAATCCCGCCGCTCGTCGGGACGCCCGAAGCTCGGCGTCGTCGCCCGCGAGATCACGCTTCTGCCACGGCATTGGGAATGGCTCGGCGAGCAGCCGGGCGGCGCGTCGGTTACGCTTCGCAAGCTGGTCGACGCGGCGCGCAAGGCAGCCGGCGGGCAAGTCTCGTCCAAGCAGGCGCAGCAGGCCGCCGACAGCTTCATGGGCGCGATGCTGGGTAACCAGCCAGGCTATGAGGAAGCGACGCGCGCGCTTTATGCCGGTAACCGCGACAGGTTCCTGGCCTTGAGCAAAGACTGGCCGGCGGATTTGCGCGACCATGCCCGCAAGCTGGCCAAGCCAGCCTTTGCCGAAGACGGCAGCGCGACCTGATTGGTTCCTCTGACGGACCATTGACCAATGCGAATGCGGCGGTGTTCTTGATCAACCCCTGCCGTCATGACAGGGGCTTGACTATCCCCTGAGCTCTCGCCGCAGGATCTTGCCGACCGGCGTCTTCGGAAGTTCAGTACGGAATTCGATGTATCGCGGGCGCTTGTAGCCGGTGAGATTGTCCCGGCAGTAGGCGGTTATCGCTTCCGCCGTCAGCGCCGGATCCTTCTTGACGATGAAAAGCTTCGGCACCTCGCCCGACTTTTCGTCCGGCACGCCGATGGCGGCCACTTCCAGCACGCCCGGATGCTGGGCCACCACGTCCTCCAACTCGTTCGGATAGACGTTGAAGCCGGAGACAAGGATCATGTCCTTCTTGCGGTCGACGATCTTGGTGTAGCCGCGTTCGTCCATGAAGCCCATATCGCCGGATTTGAAGAACCCGTCCGCAGTCATCACCTTGGCGGTCTCGTCGTCGCGGTTCCAGTAGCCGGCCATTACCTGCGGTCCGCGAATGCAGATCTCGCCGACCTCGCCAAATGGCAGGTCGTTGCCGTCGTCGTCGCGGATGGCGATTTCGGTCGATGGCAACGGCAGACCGATCGTGCCGGTGTAGTCGCCGACGCTGAATTTGTTGGCCGTCGCTACCGGCGATGTTTCCGACAGGCCATAACCTTCCGAGATCGGGCACCCTGTCAGCGCCTTCCAGCGTTCGGCCACCGCCTTTTGCACCGCCATGCCGCCGCCCAACGTCAGGATCAGCGGCTTGAAGTCGAGCTTGCGGAACTCCTCATTGTTCAGCAACGCGTTGAACAGCGTGTTGAGACCGGGGAAGATGTTGATCGGATATTTCTTCAGTTCCTTGACGAAGGCGGGAATGTCGCGCGGATTGGGGATCAGGATGTTGTGCGCGCCCTGCTGCATGCCCATCAGCGCGTTCACCGTCAGCGCGAAGATGTGATAGAGCGGCAGCGCGCAGACGAAGGTCAGGTTCGCCGGCTTCGGCTTCACCGTATAGGCGTCCTCCACCCACAGCGCGTTCTGCGCGACATTGGCGACGACATTGCTGTGCAGCAGCATAGCGCCCTTCGACACGCCCGTAGTCCCGCCAGTATATTGCAGGAAGGCGACTTCCTCGGCTCTCGTCTCCACCGCCTTCGGCGTCTGGCCCGCGCCCGCCTTCAGCGCCGCGGCGAATTTCGTATGGCCGGGCAGCGACCATGCCGGCACCATCTTCTTGACCCGCCGCACGACGAGATTGACGATCGCGCCCTTCAGCCCGCCGAGCATCTCGCCCATCGAGGCGACCACCACATGCTTGACCGGCGTCTTGGCGACTATCGCCTCCAGCGTCGCGGCGAAGTTCTCGAGGATGACGATCGCCTGCGCGCCGGAATCCTTGAGCTGGTGCTCGAGTTCGCGCGGCGTGTAGAGCGGATTGACGTTGACCACGATATAGCCGGCGCGCAGCACGGCCATCATGGCCACCGGATACTGCAGCACATTGGGCATCATCAGCGCCACCCGCGCGCCCTTCTGCAACCCCTTGGATTGCAGGAACACGGCGAAGGCGGCGGAGAGCCGGTCGAGTTCGCCATAGCTCATCGTCTTGCCCATGCAGGTGAAAGCCGGGCGTGTGGAAAACGCCTTGCAGGCATCCCCCAGCAGGTCCCCGATTGAATCGGCCGGCAGCTTTCCAATCTCGGCGGGAACGCCCTTGGGGTAATTGTCCAGCCAGGGCTTTTTCTTCTGGCCAGCGGCGAGCGCGGCAAGGGCCTTGGGCAGTTTCACGGCGACCTTGGCGCTATTTCCGCTATTTGACGGCACTGGGGACCTCGACGCAGCAGCTTTCTTCGGCGCTTTGACAGAGGCTATTGCCGCCGTTTTCGGTGTTGCCGGCTTTGTCGACGGTTTGGCGGCCGCCGCTTTTACCGGAGCTGCTTTCGCTGGCGCTTTGGCCACCGATGCCTTCACCGCTGTCGCCTTGGATGCTGCGGTGCTTGCTTTTGGCATCAATTGCTTTGCAGCAGGAGGTTTGGCTTTGGCGGCGCTGGTCCTGGTGGGTCCGCCGGTTTTGGCGGATACCTTTGCAACAGCGGGTTTGGCGGTCTTCGCCGCCGACGCTTTGGCGGCAGTAGTTGGCTTGGCTGATTTTGTGGCGCCTGCCTTCGATTCCGCCGCGGGTTTCAGGGCGGACTTTGCGGCGACCGCCACGGGCTTCGCACTCTTGGCAGGACTTGCCTTGACGGGCCTGGCCGCGATCTTCGCACCTGCTTCAGCCGTTGTAGCGCCTGTCTTCGCCGTGCTGGCCTTGGCCCCGGAGCTTTTCGACGCGCTGCTCTTGGGTGTGTTGCTGGCCGAAGCCGCCGCCGTCTTGCCTGACTTTGCCACCTGATTCCCTCCCTCGATGCCGACCTTGGTCGGTCGGCTCTTTTTGCCGGCGCTTGCCGGACTTTGCGGGGCAAGGCCGAATTCTTGGCCTGGTTCCTCCACTCTATCTATGGCGACAATCCGGGGACAAGCAAGTGGTGCCGCAGGGGTAGCTTGGCAGAGATCCCTGCAGGGGCACGTTGTCGGGCATCGATAGCGCTGCCTCGCAGACTCGGGCTTTGCCGGTGGAAAGCAATACCCGGTTAAAGGCGGATCGTCGCCGCTGCTTCCGTTAGGGTAAACCGCAGGGTGTTCCAAAGCCAAATGAACGGTGCTTATATGCTGCCTTCACGAGCCTGAAGAGGGGCTTGTAAGAAAATCAGGGAGTGCTCAATGAAAACGAAACTGGCTTTTGCGGCTGCCTTGCTGGCCGCAACCATGCTGGGCGGCGTGGCCAACGCCAAAACGCTCGTCTATTGTTCGGAAGCTTCGCCGGCAGGCTTTGATCCCTCGCCGTGGAGCGGCGGCAACGATTTCGACGCATCCTCGCGCACCATCTATTCGCGGCTGGTCGAGTTCGATAAGGGCAAGACGACCATCTCGCCGGGCCTTGCCGAAAGCTGGACGGTTTCCGACGACGGGCTGGAATACACGTTCAAGCTGCGTCCGGGCGTCAAGTTCCAGACCACCGACTATTTCACCCCGACCCGCGACCTCAATGCCGACGATGTGAAATTCTCCTTCGAGCGTCAGTGGAAGAAGGACAGCCCCTGGTACGAATATCTCCCCGGCACCGGCTGGGAATACTTCACAGGCATGGGCTTCCCCGACCTGCTGAAGGAAATCGTCAAGGTCGATGATCTGACGGTCAAGTTCGTGCTGACCAAGCCGGAAGTGGCTTTCCTTCCCGACCTTGGCATGGATTTCTCGTCGATCGTTTCGAAGGAATATGCCGACCAGCTCGAAAAGGCCGACACCAAGCAGCAGTTCACCCAGAAGCCAGTCGGCACCGGCCCTTACCAGTTCGTCGACTATCAGGTCGACGCGGTCATCCGCTACGCTGCATGGGACGGCTATTTCGGCGGCCGCCAGAAGATCGACGACCTGATCTTCGCCATCACGCCCGATCCCGCGGTGCGCGCGCAGAAGCTCAAGGCCGGCGAATGCGATATCATGTCGTACCCGGCGCCCGCCGACATTGAGGGCCTCAAGGCTGACACCAACCTCAATGTCGAGGAGCAGGAAGGGTTGAACATCGGCTACATGGCCTACAACACCACGCTGCCGCCGTTTGACAAGGTCGAGGTCCGCAAGGCCCTCAACATGGCGGTCAACAAGCAGGCCATCATCGACGCGGTCTATCAGGGCGCCGGCCAGGTGGCCAAGAACCCGATCCCGCCGACCATGTGGTCCTACAACGACGCCATCAAGGACGACGAGTACAATCCTGACGAAGCCAAGAAGATGCTCGAGGCCGCCGGCGTGAAGGATCTTTCCATGAAGATCTGGGCCATGCCGGTCAGCCGTCCGTACAACCCGAACGCCCAGCGCGTCGCGGAACTGATCCAGGCCGACTACGCCAAGGTCGGCGTCAAGGCGGAGATCATCAGCTACGAATGGACGGAGTATCGCGAGCGCGGCAAGGCCAAGGACCGCGACGGCGCCTTCCAGCTCGGCTGGACCGGCGACAATGGCGATCCGGACAACTTCCTGTTCCTGCTGGGCTGCTCGGCTATTGGCCAGTCCAACTACGCGATCTGGTGCAACAAGGAGTTCGAGGACCTGCTGCAGAAGGGCAAGGCCACCACGGACCAGGCCGAACGCACCAAGATCTATGAAGAGGCGCAGGTCGTGTTCAAGCGTGAGGCTCCGTGGCTGACCATCGCCCACTCCAAGGTGTTCATGCCGATGAACAAGAAGGTCTCGGGCTTCGTCATGGATCCGCTCGGCATTCACCGGTTCGACGGCGTCGACGTCACCGAGTGACCTACGGCAATCGAGCGATCGCGGCGCTGGACTCGCGTCCAGCGCCGTTGTCTTATCCGATAAGCGTATCGGTAACGTTCTAGGATTGGTCCTAGCCGGGTTGACTGAACATGTTCCGCTACCTGCTCCATAAGCTGGCGCTGATCGTGCCGACTGTCATCGGCATTTCGCTGGCGGCGTTCGCCTTCGTCAGGCTGCTGCCGGGCGATCCTATCCTGGCGCTCGCCGGCGAACGCGGCGTCAGTCCGGAGCGCTACGCCGAACTGATCGAGCGCTTCGGTTACAACCGGCCCTATATCGTCCAGTACCTCGACTATATCGGCAATGTGCTGACCGGCGACTTCGGTATCTCCATTGCCACAAAGCGGCCCGTGTGGGGCGAGTTCATGGCGCTGTTTCCGGCAACGCTCGAGTTGGCAGTGGTGGCGCTCATCATCGCTGTCGCCATCGGCATCCCGGCCGGCATCTTCGCCGCCGTCAAACGCGGTTCCTGGTTCGACCAGGCCACCATGGGCGTGGCGCTGACCGGCTATTCCATGCCGATCTTCTGGTGGGGGCTGTTGCTGATCATCTTCTTCTCCGGCTATCTCGGCTGGACGCCGGTCTCGGGCCGCATCGGGCTGCAATATTTCTTCCGCCCCGTCACCGGTTTCATGCTGATCGACAGCCTGATCGCCGGCCGGCCCGGCGCGTTCTCGTCCGCCGTCAGCCATTTGATTTTGCCATCCATCGTGCTGGCGACCATCCCGCTCGCCGTCATCGCGCGCCAGACGCGTTCGGCCATGCTGGAGGTACTGGGCGAGGATTATGTCCGTACGGCCCGCGCCAAAGGGCTGGCGCCGCGCCGCGTCGTCGGCCTGCATGCCTTCCGCAATGCGCTGATCCCGGTGGTCACCACCATCGGCCTGCAGGTCGGCACGCTGATGGCCGGCGCTATCCTGACCGAGACGATCTTCTCCTGGCCCGGCATCGGCAAATGGATGATCGATGCCATCGGCAAGCGCGATTATGTCGTGGTCCAGAGCGGGCTGCTTATCATCGCGCTGATCGTCATGGCGGTGAACCTGCTCGTAGACATGCTCTATGCCGTCATCAATCCGCGCATCAGGGTGCAGTAGCCAATGACCGATCAGTCCGCAGGCGAAGGCACCGCCGCCACGCTTCCGCCGGAACCGCGCAACCGCGGCCTGGTCGAGTTCTGGCACTATTTCTCGATGAACACTGGCGCGGTGATCGGGCTGGTCGTGTTCACGCTGCTGGTGCTGATGGCGATCTTCGCGCCGCTGGTCGCGCCGCATCTTCCCGACGAGCAGTTCCGCGATTCGCTGCTGACGCCGCCTGCCTGGCAGGAGGGCGGCAAGTCGATGTTCCTGCTCGGCACCGATGCTGTTGGGCGCGACATGCTTTCGCGGCTGATCCACGGCGCGCGCTATTCGCTGTTCATCGGCCTGGTGGTCGTCGTCTTCGCCCTCGTCAGCGGCATCATTCTCGGCGTCCTGGCGGGATATTTCCGTGGCTGGGTCGATGCGCTGATCATGCGGGTGATGGATATCATCCTGGCGTTCCCGTCGCTGCTTCTGGCGCTGGTGCTGGTGGCGATCCTCGGTCCCGGCCTGTTCAACGCCATGCTTGCCATCGCGCTGGTGCTGCAGCCGCACTTCGCCCGATTGACCCGCGCCGCCGTCATGGCCGAGAAGAACCGCGAATATGTCGTCTCGGCCAAGGTCGCAGGCGCCAGTCATCTCAGGTTGATGCTTGTCACCATCCTGCCGAATTGCGTGGCGCCGCTGATCGTGCAGGCGACGCTGTCCTTCTCCAACGCCATCCTGGAGGCCGCCGCGCTCGGCTTCCTCGGCATGGGCGCGCAGCCGCCGACGCCGGAATGGGGCACGATGCTCGCCTCGGCGCGCGAGTTCATCCTGCGCGCACCCTGGGTGGTGACGTTCCCGGGCCTTGCCATCCTCATCACCGTGCTCGCCATCAATCTGATCGGCGACGGTTTGCGCGATGCGCTCGATCCCAAGCTGAAGAGGTCGTGAGCGATGCCGCTTCTCGATATCAAGAACCTAACCGTTTCCTTCGACACCTCGACCGGACCGTTCATGGCGGTGCGGGGCATCGACCTGTCGGTCGAGCCACGCGAGGTGCTGGCGATCGTCGGCGAATCCGGCTCTGGCAAGTCGGTGTCGATGCTGGCGGTCATGGGGCTGCTGCCGCCGAGCGCCATCGTGAAGGCGGATCGCATGGCCTTCGACGGCATCGACCTGCTTGGTCTCAGCCCTGCCGCGCGCCGCAAGATTGTCGGCAAGGACATCTCGATGATCTTCCAGGAGCCGATCGCCAGCCTCAATCCCTGCTTCACTGTCGGTTTCCAGATCGAGGAAGTGCTGCGCTTCCACATGGGCATGGACCGGGCCGAGCGCCGCGCCCGCGCCATCGAGCTGATGACGCTGGTCGGCATTGCCGAACCGGAGGAACGCCTGAATTCCTTCCCGCACCAGATGTCGGGCGGCCAGTGCCAGCGCGTCATGATCGCCATCGCCATTGCCTGCAATCCCAAGCTGTTGATCGCCGACGAGCCGACGACGGCGCTCGATGTGACGATCCAGAAGCAGATTCTCGACCTGCTGGTCGGCCTGCAGGAAAAATACGGCATGGGCCTCATCATGATCACCCACAATATGGGCGTCGTCGCCGAGACGGCGGATCGGGTCATCGTCCAGTACAAGGGCCGCAAGATGGAGGAGGCGGACGTGCTGTCGCTGTTCGAGAATCCGAAGAGCAATTACACGCGCGCGTTGCTTTCGGCGCTGCCCGAGAACGCTGTCGGCGACCGGCTACCGACTGTTTCGGATATGATGTTCGAACCGGCGCCGGGAGCGGCCTGATGGCCAGGATCGTACTCGACGCCCGCAACATTGTTCGGGACTACAACGTCGCCGGTGGGCTGTTCAGAGGGGGGCGCACTGTCCATGCAGTCAAGGGCGTCTCCTTCACGGTGGAGCAGGGCAAGACGCTCGCCATCGTCGGCGAGAGTGGCTGCGGCAAGTCCACGCTCGCCCGCATCGTCACGCTGATCGATGCGCCGACCGCCGGTGACTTGTTCATCGACGGGGAGAAAGTCGATATCGCCCGTCACGGCCTGTCGAAGGAGATGCGCCGCAAGGTGCAGATCGTCTTCCAGAATCCCTACGGGTCGCTCAATCCGCGCCAGAAGATCGGCGACATCCTCGGTGAGCCTCTGAAGATCAACACCGACACCCCGGCGAGCGAACGACGCGACCGCGCCATGGCGATGCTGAAGAAGGTCGGGCTTGGGCCTGAGCACTACAACCGCTATCCGCATATGTTCTCCGGCGGCCAGCGCCAGCGCATCGCCATTGCCCGCGCCCTGATGCTGAACCCCAGCCTGCTGGTGCTGGACGAGCCGGTCTCGGCGCTCGATCTGTCCGTGCAGGCGCAGGTGCTGAACCTGCTGGCCGATCTGCAGGACGAGTTCAAGCTGACCTACGTTTTCATCAGCCACGATCTGTCTGTGGTGCGCTATATCGCCGACGATGTGATGGTGATGTATTTCGGCGAGGCGGTGGAGTACGGGCCGCGCGACGCGGTCTTCACCAACCCGCGGCACGCCTATACGCAGACGCTGTTCGCCGCCACGCCGCGCGCCGATGTCGAGAGCATCAAGGCGCGGCTGGCAAGGAAGAGAGCGGCCTGACCCATAGGGGCGGGGTCGTCAGACCGTCGTCACCGTGTAGCCGGCCGATCCCGTCCAGGACAATTTCCACCGGGCAGCGGGGCGCACATTCTGCACGACATGCGGCTCGAAGGCGACGAGGCAGGTGCCGCCGCGCCGGCGTACCGATGGATAGACGAGGCCGCGCGACCCTTCGTGCCTCAATTCCCGGGCCAGTTGCTGACCGGCGGGATAGGCCGAGGCCGGGTCAGGACCGAGACAATCCGGCCTTGGCTTCATTTTTCGCAGATCATGAAAATCGCCGATAAACCCGGCGAGCAGCGCTTGGTAGATCGCCTCGTCCTCGAAGCGGCCGATATTGGCGAGTTCGCGGGTGCGGTGAAAGCCCACCTCGGCAATGGCTGTACCCTCATCGAAGGCGCAATACCATGCGCCGCGGTCGCCGCTGTTGAAGCGGTTGCCCTCGGCGCGCGTATAAGTGAAGGCGGCGTTGATATAGGTGCGGCCCCAGGCCTGGAAGATCAGTTCGCGCGGATGCAGCGAGGCAAGCCCTGATCGCTCCGCCTGCAGCCGCCGGTTGGTCAAGCCTTCGAGGTCCTCGAGGATTTGCAACTCCTCATCCGTATCGACCAGCACCTTCAGCACCGGAGGCTTGAAGTAGGCAGTCGATATCAGGCGGACGGTGGCCGGCTGGGCCACGGCCGTCAGCGGCGGGATCACACGCCGCCCCGCAGCGCATCGACATAATCGCGCGTTTGCAGGATGGCCGGCAAGCCCGAGCCAATCATCACGTCCTTGGGTGTCTGGCCGCCGAAGCTCTGCCCTTCATTGGCCAGCCCAACCCACTCGTCGGCCAGCGGATTACTGAAATAGAGATGCAGCGCCTTGTAGAGCCCGGTGACGCCGCTGATGCGCAAAAGCTGGTCTTTCGACAGGCGTCCCGACCAGTTGCCTGCCTTCATGCGTGCCCAGGTGCGTGGTGAAACGTCGATCAGGCCCGCCGCCTCCTCATTGCGCAAGCGCCATGCGGCGGCAATCCGTGCATAGGCCTTGGCGGCCGTGCCGGCCACCTCCTCTTCGGTCCAGGTAAGACCCGCGGCAGGACCGTCGGAAGGTTCGCTCCGGGCGGCTCTCGTTGCGGCCAATCGTAACGCATTTCTTGCCATGTGGCATAAGATAGCACGCCATATGGCATACTTCAAGCAAAGGCATTCAATCCGGATTTCGCGCCTTCGTCCTCGGGAAATCAAGTCCCATGACGGAGGCCGCAATCAAGCGGCTGGCGCGGAACCGTCTTCGTCCCCGTGCCTCAGCAGCCGGCGCAGCATCGGTTCGATGCGGTCGAGTTCGTCGAGATGGGCGGCCGAAAGGTCGGCCAGGTGTGCCTCCGCGCGCGGCGTGAGGTTCAGCACGACGCGGCGGTGGTCGGCCTTGTCCTGATCCCTGGTGATCAGGCCTGCCTCGCAGATGCGGTCGACCAATTCGACCGCGCTGTGGTGGCGGATGCGCAGGCGCTCCGCCAGCTTGCCCACCGTGACCGGACCCCCGCCGGGATACCCCTTGATCGCCAGCAGCGCCTGGTGGTGGCGTGGGGTCAGGCCGGCAAGCCTGGCCTTTTCCTGGCTGAACTCCAGGAAGAGCCGGATCAGATGCCGGAATTCCGACAGCCTTTCGTAATCCGATTGCCGGATGGCCGGCCGTTTCCTCGAAGGTCTGTCATTCGGGTCCGGTGTATCCGTCATGGCGATTTCCTCGGCAACAAGAGGCTTGAGAATTTATATCGTATTACGATATAGGTCTACCGCAATGGGCGCGATGTCCGACACCAAACATATGGCCGTTGCGCCTCGAGTAAGAAAGCGGTTTCCATGCAGTCCGGACAATTCAGCCATCGCCGGCTCGGCGATTTCACGACCGACGCCCGTGTCCTGTTCATCGCCGCCATTGCGGTGGTGGTGGCGTCGGTCGCTCTGGTCGCTGGCATCATTCTGTTGAAGCTCATCCAGCTGGCGACCAACATCGCCTATTTCGGGCAGTTCGATTTTTCCGACCTGAAGCCGGGCGACAACCATCTCGGCTATGCAGCCGTACTTATTCCGGTGATCGGAGCGCTGATCATCGGCCTCATGGCGCGCTTCGGCAGCGAGAAGATCAGGGGCCATGGCATTCCCGAAGCCATCGAGGCGATCCTGCTCGGACGTTCGCGGCTCGACGCCAAGGTCGCCGTGCTGAAGCCGCTTTCCTCGGCGATCTCGATCGGCACCGGCGGACCCTTCGGCGCGGAAGGCCCGATCATCATGACGGGCGGCGCCATCGGCTCGCTGATCGCGCAGTTGCTGCCGGTCAGCGACAATGAGCGCAAGACCCTGCTGGTGGCGGGCGCTGCGGCAGGCATGACCACCGTCTTCGGCACGCCGATCGCCGCCATCATGCTGGCGGTCGAACTGCTCCTGTTCGAGTGGACGCCGCGCAGCTTCATTCCCGTCGCGGTTGCGGCCATCGTGGCAGAGGTGGAGCGCACCCTGCTGCACATGCCGGCGCCCCTGTTTCCCTTCGCCGGCAGCATCGACGTCTCGCTCGCCGCCTTGGGCGGCTGGGTCGCCATCGGCGCCGCCGCCGGCCTGCTGTCGACGCTGCTGACGCAGATGGTCTATGCCTGCGAGGATGCGTTCCTGAAATTGCCGATCCACTGGATGTGGTGGCCCATGCTGGGCGGCCTCGTCGTTGGCATCGGCGGCCTGATCGAGCCAGATGCGCTGGGCGTCGGCTACGATAACATTTCGAGGCTTCTGGAGGGCAATACGCTGGCCGCGGCAGCGCTCGTGCTGCTGGTGGTCAAGGCCATCATCTGGTCGGTGGCGCTCGGTTCGGGAACCTCGGGCGGCGTGCTGGCGCCTTTGCTGATCCTTGGCGGCGCCATGGGCGCCATGCTTTCGGGCTTCCTGCCCGCGGCCGATCCCGGCCTGTGGGCGCTGCTGGCGATGTCCGCAACCATGGGTGGCACCATGCGCGCGCCGCTGACGGCAACCTTCTTCGCCGTCGAACTGACCGGCAACACGCACATACTGGTGCCGTTGATCGCCGCTTGCGCGACCGCTCATGCGGTCACGGTATTGGTGATGAAGCGATCCATCCTGACCGAGAAAGTGGCGCGGCGAGGTCATCATCTGGTGCGGGAATACCGCGTCGATCCCTTCGCGCTGACGCGCGTCAGCGAAGTGATGACGGCCAAGGTGCAGACGGTTCCAGGCTCCATGACGCTTCACGGCGCGGCGCTGTTCCTGACTGCGCCGGATACGTCGCATCCGAGTTTTCCGGTCGTCGATGACGGCGGCCGCGTGCTCGGCCTGATCGATCCGCCGGCCATCCTGCGCTGGCGCCGCAACGGCCGGCACCGCACGACGACGCTTGCCGAACTGCTTGCCGGCAGCAAGATCATGCTGGCCCATCCGGATGAATATCTCGAGGCGCTTTCGGACAAGCTGCTGACGGCGAATGTCTCGCACCTGCCCGTGGTGTCGCGGGACGATTCCAGGTTGGTCGGCTATATCGGCTGGAAGGACCTGATGCGGGTCCGGTCCCGCCAGCATGAGGCGGAGACCAGCCGTTCGGCGCTGCTCAGCTTCAGAAACCGGAAGGGGGGCTAAGCTATTGGCAGCAACGAATAAGCATCGCGGCGGCACACGATGCGGATGGGGAAGGCCCGCGGGGCTCTGTCGGTGGAAGTCTGCTTGCCTGCTAAGGTAAGTCTTCAGTGCGCCAGCATCTCGCTGACGATCTGGTCTCCGCTCAACGACGACGGATAGTAGGTTGGCCAGTTGTCCATCTGCTTGAGGAGCGCGGAGCGGTCGTCTCCCCAGTAGAGATGAAAATGGCCGGCTTTGGCTGGTGCGATCCCGTGATCGCTGAACTGGATGGACTGGGGAGCGCCATCGTCACCCTGCACTTTCCTGAAGATGTAGCGGACACCCCTGTTGCCCCTCTTGTAGGCCAGGATTTCGTGCCCGTCAGTGACATATTTTGCCTTGGCCGGCTTGTCGCCCCGGTGAAAGGTCACGGTGTCTCCGGCAATGACGATTTTCGAGACGTCCGTCTTGTAACCGGCCTCGTAATAGGCGCGGTATTCGTCAGCCGTCTTGTCTCCGGCTTCCGCCTTGTGCGCCAGAACCGGATCCAGCGTTCCATCCTCGAGGTAGGGGTAGAGCGACTGCCAATCGCCTTCCCAATCCGCCAGCGACCGGTCTTTCACCTGGCCATCTTCGAAATATCCTTTGGAGGCGGCATCCTTTGCAACATCGCCAGAGGCATGGTCATGGCTGTGACTAGGCGCCTTTTCAACAGCAGCGGCCGGCTGCGGAACAATTTGGGCGGCCATCAACAGCCCCATGGCTATCGACAGTGCGCCGGCACACTTCAGACTTAAGCCTCGCATCATTCTAGTCCTTATCGGTTTCGGGAGAATATATGTAATGTTATTTTATTACAAATAATCTGATAACGCCCTTTGACGGCGCTGGCAAGCACGAGAATGCGCATCAGGTGCAATCTTTGATCGGAGGACGAAGGGCATGTTTGGAGGGGCGCGACGCCGCAAGCAAGCATGGTCCGCGGCAAGCGGCTCTACGATACTGACGATCTCAAGGAGTGGTGGTGCCGCTTAGGTGACTCGAACACCTGACCCCATCATTACGAATTGTTTTTCGTAGCAATATCAGAGATTTAGACGCTCTACGAAATCGTTGGACCCTACTGGACAAGCCATTGGCTGGAATCCACTTTCGGGAGTTGAGAGGTAGCACAGGGTATCACCCGGTTGCCACCCCTTTGATCCCGCGACACTACTAGAAGCCTACAGTTCACCGCGTGCCCTACTAATCGGCACGGCACCCCGCCGGACCTCCCCCCTTCAACGGCGCGCACAGTTCGACGCGGGAGCGGGAGTCCGTTGGCGTCGGGATGTCCTGAATTCCCGAGTTTCTTGACGTTAGTGGCCTGACTCTGCTCAGCGCCGGTCTTTGGTGGTTTTTGGTACGTTGTCGGCGATCCGTTTCAGTTCATCTACCTCATCAGTCTTCATATCGGCCAAGCGGTCGGCCTCCTTTCGCCCGGTATCAAAGCTCTCATAGCGAGCCTCCGCAATCTGGGTGGCCTGCTTGTGAGATACGGACCCCGCGTTCTTCAGGACATTTAGTTCGTTGGAGCGCAGGAAAGTGTCCAGCACACTTTCCCATTCAGCCAACTGCATGGTCTGCCGGCGTCTGGCGCGCAAATCGGCCGTGTCCAGAAACATCGTGACGATGAGGTTGAGTTCCGAAATCTCCGGCTGTGCGAGATAATTCTTCGCGGTCACGACATCGCCCTTGCGCACTCGCGACCCTTTCCATGAGGTCAATCCCATATTTGGTGCAGCGGCGTCAGCGCGAGCGACGATAAGCTCAGCAGCGGTATGACCGGTAACTGCGTGCAGCATCTTGTTCTGGATCGTCGCATAGAACGTGGTCACGGATTTCGAACTGGGATCGTAATCCTCGCTAAGCGCCAGAATATCCCGCACCTTTTGATAGAAGCGCGCTTCCGATGCCCGGATGTCGCGGATGCGCTCAAGCAGCTCGTCGAAATAGTCATAACCCGGCTGTTTTAGCCGGGCATCGTCCATCACGAAGCCCTTAATCAGGTACTCGCTCAACGTCGTCGTTGCCCACCGGCGGAATTGGACACCGCGAGCCGACCTAACGCGGTATCCTATGGCGAGGATCATATCGAGGTTGTAGTGGTCAACCTGATACGTCTTTCCGTCAGCGGCAGTGGTTGCAAAATTTGCAACAACTGAATCCTCGGCTAACTCCCCGTCGTCGAAGATATTGGCGATGTGTCGGGAAATGACGGACTTGTCCCGCTCAAACAGGTCAGCGATC
The DNA here is from genome assembly GCF_031457045.1 of Mesorhizobium sp. BE184. NCBI lineage: Bacteria > Pseudomonadati > Pseudomonadota > Alphaproteobacteria > Hyphomicrobiales > Phyllobacteriaceae > Mesorhizobium > Mesorhizobium sp. BE184. Next base: position 330,807 of record NZ_JAVDVU010000002.1, on the reverse strand, counting down.
CGGTTCAGCGAAAGCCACACCGTACCGTTCTGCGCGCGCAATTCGATCCTCTCGCGCCCATCGTCGGTGGTGTAGAGGATAAGGTTGCCGTCAGACATTGATACCGATCTCCATCGTTATTGCTGGTGACTTTCCCGCGCACCAGGACCTAAGATGCAGCAAATGCAAAAAACCAAGATTTTGAGCCCAAAAATTAGTGGTTGTTTCTACTGCTGATTCGGTAGGCTGAGAGATGGAACAGTAATAGCATTGCCTCATTTGGCTCCGGCCTCGCCAAGGAAGTGTCGAAGTATCTGCTCGATGGCGGTCGTGGAAGTAGTGATCTCGCATTCCCACAAGACTAGTACTCGCCACCCCGCATCTTCGAGTGCAGCGATATTTCTCCGGTCGCGCTCTATTGTCCGCTGAAGTTTCGGCTTCCAATATGTGGCGTTAGCCTCCGGGATGCGACCGGCGCGGCAGTCGGAGTGTTGGTGCCAAAAGCACCCGTGGACGAAGATCACTTTACGTCGGGGGCCGAAGACGAGATCGGGGTTGCCAGGCAAATCCCGCCGGTGAAGCCGGTATCGAAATCCCAGTCCGTGGACCGCTCGTCGAACCACGAGTTCAGGGGCGGTGTCCTTACCCTTGATCTTGCGCATGTTTGCGCTGCGTTGAGCCTTCGATATCCTATCGGCCATCATCTTCCTGTCGGGCTATTCCGATCAGTCCGGAAACTGATTGTTTGCGATCAAACCACACATCTCTTGAGGCGAGAGCCGGGAAAGTGCTTGAGGGGCGTCGGTGTCGGACAGCAGACTTCGCGCCATGCCCGACTTACGCTCCAAAGCCTTGGCGATAGCTTCATCTATGGTATCCGCGGCCACCAGCCGGAGGTAGCTCACCGGTTGGGTCTGCCCAATGCGGTGATTCCTATCCTGGCTCTGAGCATAATGATCGTAGCGCCAGGACATCGATTCATAGATGGTGAAGCTGGCCGATGTCAGCGTAAAACCGGTGCCCGCAGCGGCCGCGTTCGCGATAAGAATTCTCGTATCGGCATTGTCTTGGAAGCGCGCGGCGACTTCTTGGCGCTCGGTCGCCTCCACCCCACCATAGATAGCCACGGCGCCGTATTCGGAAAACCGGGCAAGCAGCGACTCAATGTTCTTAATGTACGTGGACCAAATAATTACCTTGCGACCGGGAACCGAAATTATGTCGCTGACGAGGCCGTCGAGAACTTCGAACTTGGCGGGCGTCTGACTCGCATTTGGCAAGAGTAATGCCGGATTGCTGGCTAACTGGCTGAGGCGGGTAAGCTGCGCGAGCGCAGTTGAAGCAAAGGCCCTATATTGTTCGCCGGACATCGCCTGAATGTCGCACACCATCTGGGTGCGCATTTCATCATAGAGTTTGCGCTGCCAAGGCGGCAGTTCGACCACAATATCGGTGAAGGACTTGGCCGGAAGATCGAGGCATTGCTCTTTGGTCCGGCGCAAGATTAGCCGGTCCAGAACGGGTTTGGCGAATCCGGCGCTCGGATCGTCCTCCACTCTTGCCATAAACGTTTCTAGCGATCCGAGCGAATGCGCTCCCGGCGAAATGATCTCCACCTGAGTATATAGGTCGGCAGGCGTGTTTGTGACTGGAGTGCCCGAAAGGAGCCAGCGGTACTCGCAGTGGGGAGCAAAATGCCGTATCGACAACGATGTCAGCGAGCGCCAGTTTTTTGCCGTATGCGACTCATCAAGCACAAGCGCTATCCGGTTCGCAGCGACCAGCGCTAAGATGGCGGTCACTTCTACCCTAGCAGTCTCGTAGCTTGTAATGATCACCTTGGCGGGCGAGTTGGCGAAAATGTGTCTCCTCGCCCTTGCACTGCCCTCGGCGATTTCGGCAGTGAGGCCAGGAGCGAACTTGTCGATCTCAGCCACCCAATTGCGCTTGAGGGAATTGGGGCAGATCACTAGCATCTTATCTACGCTACCCTCGGCGACGAGGCGGCGAAAAGAGTCGATGGCCACCAAGGTCTTGCCAAGCCCTTGTTCGAACGCGAGGAGACCCGCGCGTTCGGCCGTCAGGAAGGCGACGCCCTCCCGCTGATGCTGCATGAGATTCATGTTAGGTCGCCTTGCCGTGCTTTAGGTAGAGCTGATCGAAGTATTCGAGGGCTTCGCGGAATTCCTCCACGTCACTCGGGTCAAGAGCTTTCACGTCTGCCATGCTCACCTCCGTGAGGGAGATGGTAAATTTCCTCAGCGATACCCTGAACGGCCGCACGCCTGGCATAAGGTGCTGTTCGATCTGCGCAGCAGCCTGATTAAGCAGCTTAATCTCGTCTTCACCCAAGTCGCCCTCATCACGGTCAAGCGAGCGCACTACCTGCTGCCCGATGGAAGCGATCTTGGCCTTAACGCTGCTTGAGTTAGACTTGATCTCCAGCGCCAACCTGCCCGCTACGTGTTTCTCGCCGGATTTCAACTGGTCCCATTTCTCCGGGTCGTCATAGAACTCCTTCAGAAACCTTGCATCTCGATACTCCTTGAAGGCCTCATTGCGCACCATGTCGAACACGTCGGCCCGGAGGCTATCAAAGTTCGGGTTGTCGTATTCCCTGAGTTGTGATCCGATCACCCTGGCCTTGCTGATCTCTTCCAGCACGCTGAATTTTTCGGCGGCGATCTTTTCGCCCATGCCCTCGTCCTCATCGACGTGAACCACGTAGGCGTGCGCAAAGGTGTACGCATCCCTGAGCCGCTGTACCCAGGATACTGACTTCTCCATGTGCTGAGCCATCTCTGAAACGTTCATGAGCGCGCCCGACGTGGCAGTGCCCACAACGGCCTCATGGATGAACCTCGCCTCAATATAGCGCCCCCAGTCCCGCACGCCGGTTCCACGAACATGGATGCGGGCGAGAAGAATCGTCCTCTCACGCTCACCGAATTCTGGAGGAAGCAACTTCGCGCGGATACGGCGGAACTTGCCCTCCTTGATCCCCTTGGTGAACTTTCGATCAAGTTGCCGAAAGATGGTGAGGCGGGTCGCCCCCTCAAGCACCAGAGCCTTCGACATGTCATCGAAGCGCTGCACATACACGGGCTCCATCTGCCCGATGTCTTCGATGGACTTCAACAAAGTGTCATAGCCCCGCGAGTTCTGCAAAGCCGCCTCCAATTGGAGTTCGGACTTCAGCCCGCTCGGCGCGAGCAGGTTTTGAAGGCGTGGGTTCTCCGACCAGAGAGTGACGTCATCGTAAACGTCAAGCTCGACTTCCTCCAAATCCCAGTCCCTGCCGCCAATGCGTTCGACGTATTTCCGAGTCTTGGGCTTCAATTCCGTTACCGTGGCGTCCACATGTATCTCCTCTCATCGCTTGCTATGGCAAGTACGTAGCAAACGATGGCAATCTGGTCAAGCCACTCTTCATTTACCGCTTGATAACCCATTCCGGGCTATAAATATCCTTGCAATTGTTCTATATTTGTTCCAATAAGCGTTCGGTGATTCACACCAGGGTATTGGCGTCGTGGAGGCCGCGTGGATCATAAGAAGGCGAAGGAATCCCAAGAGCTAACGATCTACCCTGCTTCGCTAAAGCTGAAGAGTGGGGCGCCCACCTGTGTCGACTTATTTGCCGGCGCTGGCGGTCTGGCTGTGGGATTCCGGAAGGCCGGATGGAACGTCATTGGCGGAAATGATATCGATCCAGATGCCGGCGCTACGTTCCGGCTTAACTTCGGCGAGGCTGTATTCTTCGAAGGCCCGGTCTCATCGCTCACCACCGAAATAGTCTTGCGCGAGTGCGGTCTCGTACCCGGAGAGTTGGACTGCCTTATCGGCGGTCCCCCCTGCCAATCCTTCAGCTACAACAATCACCAACGGTCGGAGAAGAATTCGCGAGCGCGCTTATTTGAACACTACCTTCGCCTCGTAAAAGGCCTGAAGCCAAAAACGCTTGTGATGGAGAATGTGCCGGGCATCCTCACCATAGGCGACGGCAGCGTAATCCAAGAGATCAGGACCGAACTTAAGACGCTCGGCTATGAATGCGTTGTAAAGGTCCTATCAGCAGAGGAATTCGGAACACCGCAAGTCCGGCGCCGTGTTTTCATTGTTGGGAGCCGGGTGGGCAGTCCCGCTGAGATGATCCCTGCCGCTACTCACAGATCAGCGTCCAAGCCGGGTGTGAAGTCGGATTCAAATGGAAAACGGCTTAAGCGTTTGGTGACGGTGCAGAACGCCATCGGCGATCTGCCCTCAATTCCAAATGGCGGTGGTGAACTAGTCTCACATCGCGGCAGCACCAAGCCATTTTCAGGGTTCCAACGTGAGTCTAGGAAGGGCACGCGCAAACTCTTCAATCATGTCTGCCACGGGCTGACCAAAGTGAACCTTCAGCGTATTATACATGTGCCCGAAGGCGGAAACTGGCGCGATATTCCCCGTGACTTGTTGCCTGCCGGTATGCAGCGCGCACGCCTTTCGGACCATACGAAACGATACGGTCGCCTCGCAAAAGAGGGGCTGGCCTCGACGATTCTTACAAAATGCGATCCTCATTGGGGCGCCTATATTCACCCCACGCAAGACCGGACAATCTCCGTGCGTGAAGCTGCTCGTCTTCAAGGCTTCCCCGATTGCTTCCTATTTGCAGGTTCGAGTTTAGGTCGACATTACGAGCAGGTTGGAAATGCCGTCCCCGTCCCGGTGGCTGAAGCGGTCGCAACGGCCGCAATGACTCACGTTGTTGGGCGTAAGGTGAAGCCGAAGGTTCGGCCAAATGGCGAATCCGTGGTGAGGGTTGCCGCTTAGTGCCAGGGCAATTAGGCTGATGATGGAGCGATCGCATGCTTCATGCCTCAGCCTATCGGGTACCTAGCCACATATGCGCCAGTTCTGGTGGGTAAATCACAAACAGACAGTCCGGCAGGAGATTGAGGGCCAGTACCTTTGGTCTCCAAAAACGGAAAGTAATGGTGCGCGAAGCGAGTTTTACAACAACATGCGCCGCGCGTCGCCGGGCGACCTTGTTCTCTCCTATGCCGACCAAATGATACGGCACGTTGGCAGGGTAGCCGAGTTTGCCTTTACCGCCCCGAAGCCAGAGGAGTTCGGCGACACCGGCGCCTATTGGAGTAATGAAGGATGGCTCCTTCCGGTTTTCTGGACGCCGCTATTTCCGCCGGTGCGCCCAAGAGCTTTACTAGAAGCCATTAGGCCGTTTCTGCCTTCCCGCTACTCGCCACTTAATCCGGTTACGGGCGGTGGCAATCAGAAGGCCTATCTTGCAGGCATTCCAGAGCCGATGTTCGATGTTCTAACTGCTGGCACGACATTCAGTCGGGAAATGCTCGGTCGTGGCGGTTCGAATAGCCTCAACTATGAAGTGGTCATCGAGCTTCTTGAGGATACCGTTCAGCGCCAGATCGCTGACGACATGCAACTCGAAGATACGACCAAAAAGAGCGTCATTCTGGCAAGGCGCGGACAGGGTGCCTTTCGGGCAAATGTTGAGAGTGTCGAAAGCGAGTGCCGATTGACAGGCATTACCAATCCTACGTTGCTGATCGCTAGTCACATAAAGCCATGGCGGTCATGTCATTCTGCCCAGGAGCGTCTCGACGGTGATAATGGGCTTCTGCTAACGCCCGACGCGGACCTGCTCTTTGATCGGGGGTTCATTAGCTTCGAAGACAATGGCGAAGTTCTTGTCTCCCCCCGCGTTGATCAAAGAGACTTGCGCCGACTCGGCTTTGATCAGCTTGTAATGGAGCGGTTTGGGTTTGCCGAGGCACCCGCAATTTGGCGAACGAATAGTTTCAGTCCGCAAAAGTGCAACTATATGGCTTATCATCGCTCGGAAGTGTTCGTGTCTTAGGGCGACGTCACCCTGCCTGCTATCGGCCTGACATCGCTCACCGCAGGCTGATGCCACTGTGCTACGCGGGCTAAACTGAAGCTGCCGATGCTCATGTGCGTCTGATCGCGCGTGCGCAGGCGTTGGACGGCGTTTCATTGTGCTGGACCAGACTAGCAAATGCTAGATAAATATCTGATATTGCTTGTATTTTAAAGATGATTTGGTTAGTTTGAGTTGAGGCCAACAGGAGGTCTCAAATGCCTAACCTACGTCTTACCCGCCGCGCCATTGATGACATACCGTTCTCGGCAAGCGGCCAAATCCTTTACCGTGATACGCTGCTTTCTGGTTTCGGCCTTAGGGTAGGCAGCCGCTCCAAGGTCTATTTCGCCGAGGGGCAGGTGAACCGCGACACCCGCCGCGTCACCATTGGTCGTGCAGACCTGTTTGCGCCGGAGGTGGCCCGCAAGAAGGCACTGGCGCTGCTGGGCGAAATGGCCGAGGGCCGCAACCCCAACGAAGAAAAGCGCAAGGAGACGGTAGAGCGCGTCACTCTGGCCGTGGCCTTCGAACGCTTCTTCGAGGCGCGCAATAAACTGTCACCGCACACCGTCAGCAATTACGGGCGCACCGCCAAGCTCTACCTGAAGGCATGGCGCAAGAAGCCCATGAACCAGATAACCCGACAAATGGTGCTGGCTAAGCATCAGGAGATTGCCAAGACGCATGGCGAGGTGACGGCCAACAATGCGATGCGGCATCTGCGCTCGGTCTACAATTTCATTGCCGCCACCCAGGACGACTTCCCGCCGAATCCCGTGCTGATTCTTTCGCAGGCGCGGGCATGGTATCGCGAGCGGCGTCGGCAAACCTTGGTCACCGCGCTGGACCTGCCCATGTGGTGGAAAGCCGTCATGGCTGAGCCGGACTATTCCCGCGATTTTCTACTGACGGCACTGTTCACGGGAATGCGCCGGGGCGAACTGCTGAAGCTGCGCTGGGACAACGTGGACCTGCAAGCGCGGACCTTGCACCTGCCCACCACCAAGAATGGCGACCCGCTGAACCTGCCGCTGTCGGCATTCCTTGCGGACCTGCTGACCAAGCGCAAGGAGGCGGCGGACGGCTCACCTTGGGTGTTCCCCGGCCCCGGCAAGAACGGTCACCTCGTGGAGACCAAAAAGTTTCTGCTCCGCGTCACCACAGGGTCAGGCGTCAGCTTCACCCTGCATGATCTGCGCCGCACCTTTATCACCATCGCCGAAAGCCTTGACGTCCCCTACTACGCGCTCAAGCGGCTCCTGAACCACCGCGCCAACGGCGACGTCACGGGCGGCTACATCGTGGTCAATGCCGAACGGTTGCGCGTGCCGGTTGAACTGGTCGCGGCCCGGATATTGGAGCTTGCCAATGTCAGTTAGTGACTCCACTTACGTCGCAGCTTTCGGCGATGGCACAAGCGTTCTGGAACGGGTCCTGATGGCCGTCATCAATGCCCACACGACCGACGCGAGCGAGGGTCTTCAGGCGGAACGGCTTCAAACGGCGATGACGGCGCTGATCGGACCAGCGGCGCGGAATGGTCAGGATATGGAGCGGGCGCTGCTGTTTATGCGGCGACAAAGGCAGCGGGAAATTTGCGACGTCGAGATGCAAGCGCTGCGCTTATGCGCTGGTGCCCCAAGGTGTGCGCCCCGCACGGTCCCCGAACTTGCAACGCTCGCGGCGCGTGAGGTTCTGGGTTGCACCACCGCTGGCGAAGTGCGGACGACCGCCAGCGTCCTTTGCGAGATGTTCCGTAAGCACGGCAACAACTATGGCGCAGAAATTGACAACGTCAGGCAGGCGCTGGAGGCCGAAGCGGTGCAACGGCTATGTAACGAACTCTCCGAATGGGATGTGCCCACGAGGCTTTGAGGCCCTTCATCCGCGACGATGGCAAGCAGAATGTTGGATCGGCTTGCACCGCATTTCACACCCCGCAGGCCCTTCTTGTCTTTGTCTTTTCCACCTCGTATCTTGATCGGGCTTGGAAGCGCGTTCCTCTCCGGTTTTCCGGCGAGCGATACACCTAAAGCGGTTTGACACCCGCGAGGCCGGTAGCAGTCCGGGACCAAGTCGGCGAGACCAGGACAACGCGGAGGTCTCGTAAGCTAACGGGAGTTGCCCGCTTCTATGCGGGCCGAAGCCAGCGCCGAAGTCACTCACCCAAACATCAATTCGGCACGCCCGCCTTTCGATGGCGCGTGCCCAAAGGTGGAGTGGCCAGATGGCACATCCTGATATGCAAACACGCGCGCAAGCAGACGAATGGCTCTGCACGAAAGAAGTCGCTTGGCTAACCAAGCGGAGCACATCCACGTTCGAAAAGGCGAGACTCCGGGGACGCGGAAATAACCTGCCTTGGTACAAGGTGGGTGGACGCGTTCTCTATCGCAGGTCCGACGTTGAAGCATCGCTCGAATCTGGCCGTATGCCCGGAGGCGAAGGTCATGATTGATTTCAACCTCACTTCCGAAAAACAATTCGTTTCACCCGGCGATGCCGCCGTCTTTTACAAATCTCTGGGCTGGGAGCCACTTGTGCTCCCAGCCCGCGAAAAGGCCCCGAAAGGCAAGTGGGGAAGTGTCGCGGAAAGGGATGATGTCGATGTGTTCATGGCCTATGGGCCGGGAAGCAATGTCGGCATCGCGCTCGGCGACCGCTCGGGTGGCCTGATCGATCTCGACTTCGATTGGGCGGAAGCCTCCAAGGTAGCCAACGTCGTGCTCGGCCATTTGCCAAGCTTCGGCCGAGCCACCTCGCAGAACAGCCATCGCTTCGCGAAGGGGGAATTGCGCAAGAATATCCGTTTTCAAATCCCTGCTACGGCGCAGAACCTTTTTGATACCGATAAGGCGACGGTGCTCGAACTGCGTGGCGACAAGCTGCAAACCATGGTGCCGCCGTCCGTTCATCCGAATGGTGAACTTCTCCGCTGGAACGACGATCCGCGCCGTATTGCAGAAACTGATACAGCGGAACTGGAGCGATATGCCGGGTGCGTCGCCGCCCTCGCCGTGATTCTAAAGCGATATCCGCGCGGTTCAGGAAATCGCGACAATATATGTCTGGCGCTCACGGGCACACTTATTCGTGCGGGATTCACCGACGCGGAGATTGATGGCTGGGTCGCGCATATTGCGTCGCTTGCTGGAGACGAGGAAGCGGGCAAACGCGGTGGCAAGGCTACCGCGAGCCGAGAGAAGTTTGATGCGGCCGAGGAAACGTGGGGGCTGCCCGCTCTGTGCGAGTTTCTCGGCATCGAGCCGATGGAAAAGACCTTGCGGAAGTGGCTTGGCGTCGGGGACGACTACGATGGTGTTGACCCCAACGCCATAGTCGTTCGGCCCGGTGAACTTCCTCAGGCCGTCGACAGGGCCGAACAAGCGCTGATCGAAAAGGGTGTCGATATTTTCCAGCGCTTCGAGTCTCTCGTGCGCGTTGCGCGTATCGTGACGACCGCAGAAAGCGATGGCATCAAACGTGAAACCGGGGCGCTGGTGCTGCAAACGGTAACATCCACCTGGCTTCGCGAACAGTTCGCTCGTCATGCCCGATGGGCTAGACGGCAGAAAAAGGGGCTGGTTCTCGTCGATCCGCCGACTGAGGCCGCCACGGCCTACCTCGCTCGCGTGGGCAGTTGGAATCTGCGGTTTCTAAAGGGCGTCATTCAGGCACCGACACTTCGGGCGGATGGGTCCGTCCTTCAGGATAAGGGCTATGATCGCGAGACCGGTCTTTTGTACGATCCGGGACGTACAGAGTTTGCCCGAATTCCAGATCACCCGACTGAGGACGCCGCCCGCTCTTCTTTGGGACTGCTTAGGCGACCATTCCGCGAAGTCCGGTTCGACGGTGAACCCCACCGCAGTGTCGCGCTTGCCGCAGTCATGACGGCACTCGTGCGGCGCATGTTCCCTTCGGCTCCATTGTTCGCAATCGATGCGCCTACTGCCGGGTCCGGAAAGTCGCTGCTTTCCGAAATCGTGTGCATTATCGCGACCGGGCATAAACCGGCGATGATGTCGCAAGGCAAATCGGACGAAGAGAACGAAAAGCGGCTGTCGTCTGTGCTGATGGCCGGCGACCCCGTCATTGTCATCGACAATTGCGACCGTCCAATAGAGGGCGACTTCCTTTGCACGATGCTGACCCAAGAAAAGGTGAGGCCGCGCATTCTCGGTCGCTCCGAAGTCGCCAATGTACCCACGGGGAGCCTTGTGATCGCGACCGGCAACAATCTTGAGCTCGCCGGCGACGTTACGCGCCGGACTCTGTTTTGCCGGATCGACACCGGCGAGGAGCGGCCTGATCAGATCGAATACAGTTTCGACGCCATCGCTGAAACAACTGCAATGCGACACCAGCTTGTCGTCGCGGCACTAACGGTTCTGCGAGCCTACATTGTGGCGGGACGGCCAAGACCGCTCAAGAAAATCGGCTCGTTCGAACAGTGGGGGCTGATCCGCGAAGCCCTTGTTTGGCTCGATCAGCCTGACCCAGCGCTTACCCGCGAACTGGTGATGGCCGACGACCCACACAAGGCAGTGTTGGTTGATTTCCTGCGGCTCTGGCGGGACGTATTCAAGGACCGACAATTGAGCCTCAGCGAAGTCGCCCATATGGCCCAGGATGAAGGCCACGAAGGAGCGCAGGCTGTTATCAATGAACTGATCGCCAGCACCAACGGCAGGGTGTTCAACACGCGTAGTGCGGGGAAATTCCTCCGCAGGCATATGGGTCGGATTGCGGGTGGCCTGATCCTGAAGGCCGAGACCGACAGCTCTGGCATTAAACATTACCGAGTGCTCGAAGTGGGTCAGCGTCAAGAGGAACTGGAGCATCCCCAGAGCGCTCCGTTTTGAAGTGGGTGAAAGGCGGGCCGGTTTGTGCCGGTTTGCCGGGTTTTATTTGCCCGCTAGGCAGCGCACAAACCTGCCAAACCCCATCAAACCGGGGGCGGCGGGCCCCAAGGCCTAACCGCCCGCCGCGCGGCCCCTCTGACGCCCTTTGAGGGCCGCGCAACGGGTGGCGCTGGTGTGTAGCCGTGCAGGGCAAAACACGCCTGTGGGGCGCTCTGAAGGCCAGCATGGCGGGGTTATGGGCGGCGGCGTGGTTTGCGCGGGGTAGGACGTCAGCCAGTCCGGTCAGTCAACAGGTCCGCCGTCGTGGTCCCAAGTGCCTGCGCGAACCTGGCGACGACGGTAATCGTCGGGTTTCGCACCTGCCGTTCGATACCGGAGACATAGGTACGGTCGATCTTTGCACGGTCTGCAAGTTCCTCTTGGGACCAGCCTAGGAGCTTCCGGGCTCCTTTAATGTTTCGGGCAAGTATCGCGGACACGTCTTCCATGCGTGCCATTGATCGAGGACGCAGACGATAAGCCCACGGACGATGAGTCTCATTTCTGCTTTCGATTTACGATTGTTGACTATAGGCTACATCGCACTTGGTCTGGGGTGGTGCGATGTGGGATATATTCGGTCAAGCCTTCTCGTGGCTGCTGATGATCTTCTTCGGCGGGCAGGCCGTCATCTTCGTCGGCCTCGTGCTGTGGACGATCTGGACCGACTCGATAAAGCCGAGGTTGATCCCTGCCGACAACATCGCCCGCGTGGCTGACGACATTATCGCCAATTATCCCGACCCGGAATTTGAGGCTTTCGCCCGCCACGAGCGCGCGTGGTATGATAGCGACGGTGCGGAGCAGACGTATTGGTATCGCGTTCGGAAGGCTGTCAGGCGGCAACTGAGCGCGGGCCGGTGATCGACCCGCGCTTTATTCCGCTAAGCCGCTACGGATATGGGCGACCGACGCTTCTTGGTCTTGCGAAACCATACCGCTGCTAACGCTTTGAAATATGGCATTCTATGCGCATGAGCGAGAATGTTTGCTTCGTCCTCAGCGACGAGGAATAGATCAAATATCGCCTTTGACAAATCCTCCGGATCAAACTTTTGAGCGTGATCCTTGTCGGTCATCAGAAACTCCGCCGCTCGGATATGATGCATCGTGATCGGCGCGAGTTCGGCATTTGCGAGCACTTCCATTATCTGCCGAGCGCCCACAGCAGTTTGTCTGACTATTAGGCCACGTAGCGTCGAGATCGCAACCGTTTCCCTCGCATTGTATTTTGCGTGGCTTGGCGGCATGCTCAGGACAGTAACGCCCGCTCGTCGGCAAACCTGCTCTACCGTTAAGGCATCCTCATCTTCAGCAACGATGGCTGCCCGGAAAAGCTGTAGCGAGGTGACTCCAACCCTTTCCGTATTTTGTCCGACGAATGCCGCAGCTTGCTCCGCCGTTCGTGGCGCTTCAACGACCATAATCGGTATTTCATGAATATGGGGATTAGACGCAGCGGCGATCGCCGTGTGTTGGCCATCAAGCACCATGAGGACTTGCCTGCCCTCATATGGACCATAGGCACACACCGGAGGCTTGAATCGCGTCCAGCAAAAATTCTCGATAATCTTTAGTATCTGACGGCGACCGCGCTCTGCAATAGACCGCTGGTAAGCGCCGTCCACGAATAAAGTACGCGGATCGACCGCCCTAAGTTCGGGCATAGACGTCTTAGGCGAAAGTGGCCGCAGGCCGGTGATATCGATTGGTGTGATTGCTCGTATCGTTGTCATGCTATCCTCCCTTGCATCAGGAGTTTTTTTGCATGTTATCGCAACAGCAAAATCGAGCGATCTTCCTGATTACCGCAATCCTCGTAGTAATCCACAAGACCGACAATTAATCAGCCTGTTCACGCCGAAGTTGAAAAAGAGCTACAGAGCGTGCACGGTGAGATGCGAACCTGAGTTACTTGCTGAAGTGTGGTGCCGCTTAGGTGACTCGAACACCTGACCCCATCATTACGAATGATGTGCTCTACCAACTGAGCTAAAGCGGCTTAACCCTTCACACTGGCCATACTATGGCCCTACTAACTTTCACTCACCAGCCCCAACGCACTGGCTTCGAACGTCATTCTCTAGCGGACCCGCTAATTACGAATGATGTGCTCTACCAACTGAGCTAAAGCGGCCCGGAGGCTGTCGCCGTCCAAGATGCGGCGGTGATAGACGCAACCCCGCGCAAATTCAAGATGCGTTGTTGCCTTTCCTTGGCTCGATCATGGCAAGTGCGCCGTTGGCTTCGCTGCCGCGTCGCGCCCTTGCCGTCAGGCGGTGAGCCTGGCTTTTGCCTGCGCATATTCGCGGGCCAGCCTGTCGACCAGTTCCGCGGCCGGCACGATGGCGTCGACAACGCCAACGCCCTGGCCGCAGCCCCATATGTGCTTCCAGGCTTTCGCCGCGCTTTCTTCGAAGTTCATTCTGGACGGATCCGCCACAGGCAGATTGTCAGGGTCGAGCCCCTGCGCCCGGATCGAGCCTTTCAGGTAGTTGCCGGAAATCCCGGTGAACAGGTTCGAAGAGACGATGTCGGCGGCGTTGGAATCGACGATCATCTGTTTGTAAGCCTCAACGGCCCGCGCTTCCTGCGTGGCGATAAAGGGCGAGCCGATATAGGCCATGTCCGCGCCCATCGCCTGGGCGGCGAGGATCGCGCCGCCATTTGCGATGGCGCCGGAAAGCAGCAGCGGACCCTGGAACCAGCGGCGGATCTCCTGCACCAGCGCGAAGGGTGACAGCGTGCCGGCATGGCCCCCGGCGCCGGCTGCGACCGCGATCAGCCCGTCGGCGCCCTTCTCGATTGCCTTGCGGGCATGCCGGTCGTGGATGATGTCGTGCAGCACAACGCCGCCATAGGAATGGATGGCCTGGTTGACTTCTTCGACGGCGCCGAGCGAGGAAATGACGATCGGCACCTTGTATTTGACGCAGAGGCCAAGGTCGTGCTGCAGCCGGGCATTGGATTTATGGACGATCTGGTTCACCGCGAAGGGCGCTGCCGGGCGTCCGGGATTGGCGGCGTCATGCGCTGCGAGCCCCTCGGTGATCTCCGCCAGCCATTCGTCGAGTTGGGCTTCCGGCCGCGCGTTCAGCGCCGGAAAGGAACCGACGATTCCAGCCTTGCACTGCGCCAGCACCAGCGGCGGATGCGATATGATGAACAGCGGCGCGCCGACCACCGGAATGCGCAGGGTTTTTCGCAGGATATCCGGCAATGCCAAGGCGGCCCTCCATTCTGACGTTTCCGTAAACGTAAGGTTCAATACAGGACAGTCGTGGGTGCTGCAAACCCGATTTCGGGCGCCAGCCTCGGGTATTGTCGGCCGGAAAAGTTGAGCCCACTGGCGGGGGAAATGCTTCGAGAGGAGAGAACCCGCTCGAAGCGCGCAATGACTGACGATGTGGCAGCCAGGGGATTGCCCGGGGCATCTCGGGCGTCATGACCTGGAATGGCAAATTTCGACAGTTCGGTGCCGTCTTGCTGGCTTGGCGCTGCCGCGGCCGGGTGCGATGCAGGATTGGCGTGTGCCGAGATTTATCTTGCCGGCATGGCACCTTATCCATCGTCGACCGTTGATTGATCGGCTTGCTGGGGCTAACGATCATAAGTACGTGATCGGTGAAGGGAACCGTTCTTGGACGCCATCGAAAAAGCGATTCGCAGCGCCTTCGAGAAAGGCGACGCCGACGACCGGGCATTTCGCGAGAAAGTCTACCGGTCGGCCTTTGCCGCGCTCGACAGGGCGCTTCAGGCCAATCCCGGCATCACGGTGGAAAATGCCATCAAGCGCCGCAAGGCGATGCAGGCCAAGATTGCCGAGATCGAATCGGAATTCCTGCCGGCGGTTGCGCCAATGGGAGCCCATGAAGGTGGCAACGCCCCCTCGGTGGATGCGCCGGTTTCGGCCACCGGCTCCGCGCCGTCGATCGACGAGCGACGCGAACCGTCGCTGGAACGCTCCGCCGCTGGCGGCCGCGTGCTGCCGGACATCGTTCCGGACAGGCCGCTGCCGGGTTCGCAGCGGCCGGAAACCGCAGCCGGTGCCGTAGCGCCGGACCGCGATCCGCGCCGTGCGCGCAGGCGGTTCCCAACAGGTGCGCTAGCCGGCGTCGCAGTGCTTGTCGCTATCGGTGCGGGTCTGTGGTGGGCGGTTCAGTCCGGCATTTTGAAAATGCCGGATGGAGCCGGCCAGTCGTCTGCGACACAGGCAAGCGGGGCAGGCGGGAACGACGCGGCGCCGCTGAAACCCGGTGAAGCCAATGATACCCGCAACTGGATCGACGTTTTCACGCCAAGCGATCCGACATTGGTTTCGGCGCCCTCCGACGCGAAGGCCGATGTTTTGCAGGACGATTCCGGTTCGTTCCTGCGGATACGCTCCGGCAGTTCCGGCTCGGCGGTAAGCTTCGATGTCGGCCAGGGTATATTGGAGCAAATTGCCGGCAAGCACGCCGTGTTCGACATCGTCGCCCGCGCCGAGGACGGCAAGGACACGCAGATTTCGGTGGATTGCAATTTCGGCGAACTGGGCGATTGCGGCCGCAAGCGCTACGCGGTCGGCCATGAGAAGAACGAATATCTTTTCGATGTCCGCTTGCCGGACGTACACCCCGGCGCAGCCGGAACCATCGCCATCAGCTCCGATTTCGACAAGCAGGGCAAGTCGGTGGATATCTACCAGATACGGGTTTCGGTGGTCGAATAGGGGTCAATCGAGCAGGTCCTGCAGTGTCTCGATGCGGTCGGCTTCCGCCGCCGGCTTGTCCCAGCGCAGTCGCGAGATACGCGGAAAGCGCATGGCGACGCCGGACTTGTGGCGCGTCGAGCGGTTCAGTCCCTCGAAGGCGATTTCCAGCACCAACCCGTTCTTCCTGTCGGCGCGCACCGATCGTACCGGCCCGAAGCGCTCGATCGTATTGTCGCGGACATATTTGTCGATCTGCTTCAGCTCTTCGTCGGTGAAGCCGAAATAGGCCTTGCCGACCGGCACCAATTCCTCGCCGCCTTCCGGCCCCGACCAGACGCCGAACGTGTAGTCGGAATAGAAACTTGAGCGCTTGCCGTGACCGCGCTGGGCGTACATCAGCACCGCATCGACCGTATGCGGATCGCGTTTCCACTTGAACCATGGGCCCTTGGGTCGTCCGGCCACATAGGCGGAATCCCACCGCTTCAGCATCACCCCTTCGATAATGGGGTGCGGCGGCGCCGAGCGTAGGGCCTCCAGTTCCGGCCATGCGGTGAAGGCAACCAGCGGCGACAAGTCGAAGCGCGTGGGATCAAGGGTTTCGGCGAAGGCCTCTAGCCGTGTGCGCCGTTCGCGGAACGGCAGTCCGCGCAAATCCTCACCCTCGTGCTGGAGCAAATCATAGCAGCGCACGAAAGCCGGATAGCGTTCGCGCATCTTTGGCGACACGCTCTTGCGGTTCAGCCTCTGCTGCAAATCGGAGAAGGTGCCGGTCGCCGAGGGAGATCCAACCAGCAGCTCGCCGTCCAGCGTCGCATCGAAATCGACGGCGTCGGCAAGATCGGGAAAGGCGCCGGCGACATTGTCGCCCGTGCGGGAATAAAGCCGGGTAATCCCGCCCTCCGAAACAACCTGCACGCGGATGCCGTCCCACTTCCATTCCGCCGCATAGTCCGCCGGGTCGAGCTTGGCCAGGTCACTGTCCTCGACCGGATGCGCCAGCATGACCGGCCGGAACAGCGCCTTCGCCGCCTTCTCCGGTTTCGGCGCCTTGCCTTCAAGCCACGCGAAAAGTTCGGTATAGGGCGGTTCGAGCCCGTGCCAGAGCTCCTCGATCTCGGCGACATCCACCATGCCGAAATCGGCCAGCGCCTGCTTGGCCAGCCGGGCCGAGACACCGATGCGCAGCCCGCCCGTGACCAGCTTGATGATGGCGAAACGCGCCGCGATACCGGCGCTGTCCAGTAGCCCGGCCAGCACTTTCGGCCCGTCGGACCGGCTGGCGGACTGCAGCTTTTCGACGACTTCGGCAAGGCTGGGCTCGCGGTCCGGAATGCTGTCATACGGCGTCGGCCATACCAGCGAGACCGTCTCGGCGAGATCGCCGACATAGTCGTAGGAATAGCCGAACAGCACCGGGTCCATGCGCTCGGCCACAAGCGCCCGCAACATGGCCGGTTTGACCGCGGCGATGTTCAGGTCGCCGGTGATGGCGGCCAGCCCCAGCCCGCGGTCGGGGTCCTCCACCGCGCGGAAATAATCGCTGAGCAGCTTCAGCTTGCCGTTGCGCGACGGCGTCAGCACCAGCCGGTCAAGGAGTTCGGCGAAGCGGTTCACGCTCAATCCCCCTCGTCTTCATAGCCGACGAGATGCAGCGGCTTGGCCGCGATCCCTTGCAGTTCGCACCAGCGCACCAGCGCTTCCTCGCGGCCATGCGTGACCCAGACCTCGCCTGCGCCGGTCTCCAGGATCGTCGCCGTCAGCTCGTCCCAGTCGGAGTGGTCGGAGATGATGAGTGGCAGTTCGACGCCACGTTGCTTGGCCCTTTGGCGGATGCGCATCCAGCCCGAGGCAAAACAGGAGACAGGGTCGGGAAAGCGCCGTGCCCAGCGGTCCAGAAAGGCAGATGGCGGACCGATGACGAC
Organism: Mesorhizobium sp. BE184; assembly: GCF_031457045.1. Classification (NCBI taxonomy): domain Bacteria; kingdom Pseudomonadati; phylum Pseudomonadota; class Alphaproteobacteria; order Hyphomicrobiales; family Phyllobacteriaceae; genus Mesorhizobium; species Mesorhizobium sp. BE184. Next base: position 313,398 of record NZ_JAVDVU010000002.1, on the reverse strand, counting down.
GGCGCCGGCGAATTCGCCTTTGCCGCCCTTCTCGACCGTAGCCGGTTCAAGAACGCCGAGATCGATGCCCTGGCTCCGATAGTATTCGCTCAGTTTTGCCAGTGCGCCATGAATGTAGATGGGCTTGTCATAACCGGCATCGCGAATGAGGCGCATGACGCGCTGCGCCTTGCCCAGTGCATAGGCGCCCACCAGATGGGCGCGTTCGGGAAACTGCTCGATCGACTTCAGCAGCCGCGCGATTTCCTCTTGGTCCGGTGGATGCCGGAATACCGGAAGGCCGAAGGTCGCCTCGGTGATGAAAACATCGCAAGGCACGACTTCGAAAGGCTGGCAGGTCGCGTCGGGAATGCGCTTGTAGTCGCCCGAGGCGACGATGCGGATGCCTTCGTGTTCGACCGCGATCTGCGCTGAACCGAGCACATGCCCGGCTGGATGGAAAGTAACGGAAACGCCGTTGATAGGGGTCATTTCGCCCAGCCCTGCCGCATGCGTCGTTCCGGCAAAGTCCTCGCCATAGCGCAGCGCCATGATGTCCAGCGTCTGCCGCGTTGCCAACACAGCCTGATGCCCGGATCGCGCATGGTCGGAATGGCCGTGGGTTATCAGCGCGCGCTTCACTGGCCGCACCGGATCGATGAAGAAATCGCCGGGTGGGCAGTAAAGCCCTTCGGGGCGAGGGCAGAGCAGATCCTTGGCGCGCATGGTTGGAAGATAGGTGTTTATTCCCCGGCGGGAAGACATTGCCTGCGGCCTGCTGACTCCATCTTGCAAATCCGCCTTGCCGGGATCATAGGAGCGCGCGGCGATCCCGCCGCCGGAACCTCAATCCATGAAACCGCTCCAGGCTTCGTCCGGCGACGTTTTAGCCGACCGGCGTGCCGATTATGCCGAGATGCTCTATGCCTCCGGTGATCAAGCGGCCGCGGCCGAACTGATGCTTGGCGCGCTGGAGCTTGCGCCCGGCTGGGCGATGGGCTGGTTTCGCCTTGGCGAGATGCAGGAAGCTGCGGGCGTGCTCGACGCGGCCGCCGAAGCCTGGCGCATGACGCTGAAGCTTGAGCCGACGGACAGGCCGGGCGCGGCGCTGAAGCTGGCGCTGATCGGCAAGGCTGAGCAAGCCGAGGCCCCGCCCAGCGCTTTCGTCGAGGCGCTGTTCGACCAGTATGCCGACAGTTTCGACGCTTCGCTGGTCGACAAGCTGGCTTACCGCGTGCCGGAATTTCTGGCCGAAGCCATCCGCGCCCAGGGCGAGCGCCGCTTCCGCCTGGCCCTCGATCTTGGTTGTGGAACCGGCCTGATGGGTGAAAAGCTCCGGCCCATGGTCGATCGGTTGGAAGGCCTCGACATTTCCGCCGAGATGCTGCGCAAGGCACGCGCGAAGGGCATTTACGACAGGCTGGAAAAGGCCGACCTGCAGGATTTTCGCTATGATGGTCCTGAGCCGGATCTCGTCGCTGCCGCCGACGTCTTCATGTATGTCGGCGCGCTTGAGCATGTGGTCCGCAAAATTGCCGGCGCGCTGGCGGACAAGGGCCTGTTTGCCTTTTCGGTCGAGAAACTGGCGGACAAGGGTAATTTCGCGCTGCAGCCGTCGCGCCGTTATGCCCATTCAAAGGTCTATCTGCGCCAGGTGCTGGCGGCTAGTGGTCTCTCCGTATTGTCGCTGGACGAAAAGACCATCCGGCAAGATCGCAATGAGCCCGTGCAGGGCCTGATCGTGGTCGCGACCGTTTAACGAGGATAGGGCTCGCAAGCGATCCCGTCATTGTCAGCGTCATGTGATGGCCAATAACCTGGTTGCCCGCGTCGTGCAGGTGCCAAGCCAACGGCGCGCGCGGCGGCGCAATCAGGAGCGGCAAGAAGATGCTGCGCTTGTTTGACGACTTCGAAAGGAGAGCTGAAAAAGTACCAAAAAATGAGGGCTGCACTCCCGAATAGAAATCCAGCTCGAATCGTCTTCCCTATTACTTGGGGAAGACGTCTTGGTCTGGGTTCTCGGGGCGAAACCTTTACGAAATGGCGATGAAGCCGCTTGAGATTTGCTTCGCGGTTTCGCAATGGCGTTCGGAATGTAACGATGTCGCCCACAAAGCGAGCGTAGACCATATCTGGAAATCGACAGTTGCATCGGACCGTACAAATTTAACGATCGATCCCGATCACGCTTTGTTCCAGATTTTCCTTGGTCTTTGATCTTCGCCGCGCTACGTCAATCGCGTGACCGTCGCTCCGACCCTTGTCAACGACAATGCCGCCGCCCTGCTGCCAGACCCTTTCGTCCGATGGTTCGCGCAGAAGGGCTGGTCGCCGCGTCCGCATCAGCTCGAATTGCTGGCGCGCGCTCAGGCAGGACAATCCACGCTGCTGATTGCGCCGACCGGGGCCGGCAAAACCCTTGCCGGTTTCCTGCCGTCGCTCACAGAATTGGCGGCGCGGCCAAAACGCAAGCCCGGTGAAGCGCATCGCGGCATCCACACGCTCTACATTTCGCCGCTAAAGGCGCTGGCGGTGGATATCGAGCGCAATCTCGGCAAGCCGGTCGAGGAGATCGGGCTGCCCATCTCGATCGAAACCCGCACCGGCGACACGCCAGCTCACAAACGCCAGCGCCAGAAGCTGGCGCCGCCTGATATCCTGCTCACCACGCCTGAGCAACTGGCCTTGCTGATCGCCGGCACCGATGCCCGCCGCTTCTTCGAGGATATGCGCTACGTCGTGCTGGATGAACTGCACTCGCTGGTCACGTCCAAACGCGGGCACCTTCTGTCGCTCGGCCTGGCGCGCTTGCGAACCTTTCAGCCGGACCTGCGCGCCATCGGCCTTTCCGCCACGGTGGCCGAGCCGGACGAGTTGCGGCGCTGGCTGGTGGGACAGGATGCCTCCGGGCCCATGGCCGGCCTGATCACCGTTGCCGGCGGTGCCAAGCCGGAAATATCCATCCTCGATTCCGATGAACGCGTGCCATGGGCCGGCCACTCGGCGCGCTATGCCATTCCGGAAATCTATGATGCGATCAAGCGGCACAAGACCACGCTTCTGTTCGTCAACACCCGCAGCCAGGCTGAATTGCTGTTCCAGGAGCTATGGCGTGTCAACGAGGACACACTGCCGATTGCCCTGCATCACGGCTCGCTCGATGTCGGCCAGCGGCGGCGGGTCGAGAAGGCCATGGCCGACAACGTCCTGCGCGCCATCGTCGCCACCTCGACGCTCGACCTCGGCGTCGACTGGGGCGATGTCGATCTGGTCATTCATGTCGGGGCACCGAAGGGCGCGAGCCGGCTGGCCCAGCGCATCGGCCGCGCCAACCACCGCATGGACGAACCGTCGAAGGCGGTTCTCATTCCCGCCAACCGCTTCGAGGTGCTGGAATGCCGTGCCGCGCTCGATGCCAACTATCTCGGCGCGCAGGATACGCCGCCGCTGCTGGATGGCGCGCTCGACGTTCTCGCGCAACACGTGCTGGGCACCGCATGCGCCGCGCCGTTCGACGCTAATCTGCTTTACAGTGAAGTCACCAGCGCCGCGCCCTATGCCTGGCTGGGCCGCGAAACCTTCGATCGCGTCATCGACTTCGTCGCCACCGGGGGCTATGCGCTGCAGAGCTACGAGCGCTATGCCCGCATCCGCAGGACAAAAGAAGGGCTGTGGCGCGTCACGCACCCGCGCGTCGCCCAGCAATATCGGCTCAATGTCGGCACGATCGTCGAGATGCCGGAACTGAACGTGCGTTACGTCCGCCAGGGCAGGGGCATGGTGGGGCGCGGCGGGTCGGTGCTCGGCAAGGTCGAGGAATATTTCGCCGAGACGCTGCGGCCCGGCGATAACTTTCTTTTCGCCGGCAAGGTGCTGCGTTTCGAAGGCATCCGCGAGAACGAATGCGTCGTTTCCAATGGCGGCGCCGGCGCGCAGATCATCGTGCCGAGCTATGCTGGCGGCAAGTTTCCGCTTTCCACCTACCTTGCCGATCAGGTGCGCGGCATGCTGGCCGATCCGGCTCGCTGGAACGTTCTGCCGGAACAGGTGTCGGATTGGCTGCGCCTGCAGAAGGAGAAATCCGTTCTGCCGCCCCGCGGCGACCTGCTGGTCGAAACCTTCCCGCGCGGCAACCGCCACTACATGGTGTGCTACCCGTTCGAAGGCCGGCTGGCGCATCAGACGCTTGGCATGCTCCTGACAAGGCGTCTGGAACGCGCCAACGCCCGCCCGCTCGGCTTCGTCGCTACCGACTACGCGCTGGCCGTGTGGGCGCTGGACGACATGGGAGCTCTGTTCAAGTCAGGAACGCCGTCCTTGGCGAACCTGTTCGACGAAGACATGCTGGGTGACGATCTCGACGCCTGGCTGAACGATTCCTGGATGTTGAAGCGCATGTTCCGCAACTGTGCGGTCATTTCGGGGCTGATCGAGAAACGCTTTCCCGGGCAGGAAAAGAGCGGCCGGCAGGTCACCGTTTCGGCCGACCTCATCTACGACGTGCTGCGCAGTCATGAGCCGGACCACATTCTCATGCAGGCGACGCGGGCCGATGCGGCGGCGGGATTGCTGGATGTCAGCAGACTTGGGGACATGCTCTCGCGCATCCGCGGTCGAATCATGCATAAGGAACTGGAACAAATATCGCCGCTGGCCGTGCCGATCATGCTGGAAATCGGCAGGGAAACGGTCAATGGCGGAGCGAACGAATCGCTGCTGATGGAAGCTGCAGATTTGGTGCAGGAAGCGATGGGGGATGCGGCGCCGGAGGGACCTGCCCGCAACGGACCGAAGGTTACCATCCGCGGCACAGCATCGAAACCGGCGCGCAGCGAACGCCAGGGCGTTGGAACGGCGGACTACGGTCGCCGAACCATTCAGGAAAAGGGCATGAAGCGGAAATGACTGCGGCCGCGCTGGCAAGATCGATAGCTGATACCGGCCTTGTCGGGGTTGCCGGGGAATGCGCGGTCTGCGATCCGCGCGGCGTGCTCTATTTCCCCGATCTCCGGCTGCTTGCCGTGTCCGACCTGCATCTGGAGAAAGGCTCCTCCTATGCAAGGCGTGGCGCGCTGCTGCCACCCTATGATACCGAAGCGACGCTGCTCCGGCTGCAGGCGGTGATCGCGGACTATCAGCCCGCCATCGTGGTCAGCCTCGGCGATTCCTTTCATGATGGCCAAGGGGCAGAGCGCCTTCATCCAAGCTTCCGGGAACGGCTGCAAGGGCTGATCGCCGGCCGCGACTGGTTCTGGGTGGCGGGCAATCATGATCCCGATGCACCGGCGGATCTGCCTGGCGAAACGGTTCGCGAACTGGCGGTAGCCTCGCTTCTATTCCGCCATGAGCCGTCGCGGGCCGCCGTCGAGGGCGAGATTGCCGGCCACCTGCATCCCTGCGCCCGGATCGTTCAGCGCGGCCGCTCGGTCAGGCGGCGTTGTTTCGTCGGCGATGGCGGCCGCATGATCATGCCGGCTTTCGGCGCCTATACCGGGTCGCTCAACGTGCTCGACCGCGCCTATCAGGGGCTTTTCCGGCGCGAGACGCTGATGGCCTATATGCTGGGCGCCGAACGCATCTTCGCGCTGCCCGGCTCCATGCTGCGGCCCGGCTGATCCCGCCGCCTCAATCCCGCTTGAACACCATCCGCCCGAGCCAGCCGGTCGCCATGGCCAGGAGCACACACAGCAAGCCGTAGCTCGGTCCGTGATTATGGGCGAAGCGGAAGATGGTCTGTTCGAAGCCGGACTTGCGGATTTCGAGCTGCGCCGAGGTTTCCTTCACGAAGGCGCCGTTCTTGAACAGGAAGGCCCGCGCCTTATGGGTACCGACCGGAACGTTCGGGGCCAGCCGAACCGTCGCGCGGAATAAGTTCTGCGACAGAAACTCCACCCCGCCGGGGTTTTCGCTGTAGAGCCCGTTGGCGACCTTGCGTTGCCGCAATGCCGCGGTGAATTCCTGGATCGTCGCTGGTGCTTCCGTCGTATCGGCTGGCCGCATGTAGATGTTGTTGGCGCCCAGCGCGAGCCGCTTGTAGCTGTTGGGATCGGTAATGTCCTGCGTCGCCCGGGTAGTCGCTACGGAATAGGAGACCGGCACGTTCTCGAATGTCTCGGATTCGAGATTCATCCAGATGCCGAGGACGCGGTCCTTGCGCCGCACCATCACGGGCCTTCCCGGGCCTTCGAGCACCACGACGACGTCATAGCGCCCCTGCCGCGCGAACAGCGGGTCGGCGTCTTCGAGCGAACCGAAAATGGTCAGGTCGGCGCCTGAAAAGCCGGCGGTGATGGAAACGCGGTCGGTCGACAGCCCGATCTGGATGCCTTCCACATGCGGCGATTGCGCGTTGGCGGGCAGGCCGCCCAACAAGGTCAGTGTAAGCAGCAGGCTGAGCAGGACATGCCGGCGCATCAGCCTATGTCCGCCGTCGTGAGGGAATAAAGATTGGCCGGCGTGATGAACAAGTCGATGGCCAGGCGGATCGCTACCGCCAGCACCAGCAGCGCAAGCAGCGCCCGCAACTGTTCTCCGCGCAGTTTCTGCCCGGCCTTGGCGCCGTACTGCGCGCCAGCCACGCCCCCCACCATCAGCAGGAAGGCCAGCATGACATCGACCGTGTAGTTGGTGCTGGCATGAACCAGCGTCGTATAGGCGGAGGTGAAGATGATCTGGAACAGCGAGGTGCCGATGACGACATTTGTCGGCACGCGCAGCAGGTAGATCAGCGCCGGCACCATGATGAAGCCGCCGCCGACGCCCATGATCGAGGACAGGAAGCCGATGGCCACGCCGATGCCGATGACCGGGATGACGCTGACGAACAGCTTCGAGGCCCGAAACCGCATCTTCAGCGGCAGCCGGTGGATCCAGTTATGCTGGCCGGATTTCTTAAGCACCGGTGCAGCGCCGCTGCGCGTGGCCCGCAACGCGTTGACGCTCTCGAAGAGCATCAGCCCGCCGACGGTGCCGAGCAGGACGACATAAAGGAGCGAAATGAACAGGTCGAGCTGGCCTATGCTGCGCAACAGCGCGAACACGTAGATGCCGAAAGTCGACCCAACCACGCCTCCCGCAAGCAGCACGCCGCCGAGCTTGAAGTCGAGCGTGCCACGCTTCATATGCGACAGCGCGCCGGAAAAGGACGAGGCGATGACCTGGTTGGCGCCGGTGGCGACGGCGATCGCGGGAGGGATGTTGTAGAAGATCAGCAGCGGGGTGATGAGAAAGCCGCCGCCGACGCCGAACATGCCCGAGAGGAAACCCACCGCCGCGCCCATTGCAAGCAGCACGAAGATGTTGACCGAAATTTCCGCGATCGGAAGATAGATGCCCACCCGTCTGTCTCGATCAGTTCCACGCCCGGCGCGAAAATGTCCCGCGGAAAGCGCTCAAAAGCTTGTCCGTTCTTGCGCCGGCGGCGCAGCGAAGTCAAACCGCGCTGCGCTGCCGAAACGAAAAACATCTCAATCGGTTAACAGGCGAAAATATGGCGCGCCGTCGAGGAAACGACACCGCCGTCCTTATTTGCGTGCGATCAGCGCCTTCACCAGCTTTTCATCGACCTTTCCGGTCGCCGGCAGGTCGTTGTCGCCCTGGAAGGCGATGATGGCGTCCTTGGTTTTCTGGCCCATGACGCCGTCGGCGCCGCCGGCATCGTAGCCGTTCTTGTTGAGGATGCGCTGGATGTTCTGCACCGCCTTCTTCATGTCAATGCTGGCCGTAGTCGTCGGAGCTTCCTGCCAGGCATCGGGAATGTCGATGCTGTTGGTGGCTTCGTTCAGCGACTTGGCCTTCCAAAGTTCCGTGGCGGCGCGCGCGCGTTCCAGCTGTTCCGGCCGCAGCGCATTGGCGATTTCGTCGCGCTTGGAAGCGGCATCCTTGTCGCCGGTCTTGGCCACCAGCGCGAACCACTTGTAGGACTCTTCGAGGTTCTGCTGCATGCCGACGCCCTTGGCGGCGAGGATGCCGAGGTTGAACTGGCTGTCCTTGACGCCGAGGTCGGCGGCTTCATGGAACCAGCGCGCCGAGGCTTCATTGTCGCTCTTGCCGTCCGCTCCCATGGCGAACAGCACTGCCAGATTGTGCATGGCGCTGGCGTTGCCCTGTTCGGCGGCCTTGCGGTACCACGACTTGGATTTCTCGATATCGCGCCCGACGCCGATGCCCTTTTCGTAGAAATTGCCGATGCGGTATTCGGCTGGTGCAAAGCCGAGATTGGCCGCGGCTTCATACCATTTCGCCGCAGCCGGCATGTCTTCCTTGACGCCGCGCGCCTCGGCGTAGCGCGAGCCGATCTCGAACAGCGCCTTGGCGTCGCCGCCTGCCGCCGCCTCGCGCAGCGCCGGCGTGCCGATGTCTGACGGCACCTCGAACGTTTTGGCGGCGCTCGCCTGTTCCTGCGCCGGGGGCACGGCGCCTGTGGTGTCTGCCGTTGCGGGCATGGCGGTGGAAGCCGGAACCTCGCTCGCCTGCATTTCGCCCGTCTGCGTTGTGGGCATGGCCGGCGCTGGAGCTGCCGTCATGCTCGCCATTTCAATATCGTCTTTGGCCTTGCCTGCAGGAAGGGTGTCGATGGCAGTGTTGCCAGCCGGTTCGTCCTGGCCGACGACACGCACCATCTCCGGCGCAGGTGTCTCCTGCTCCGATGCAAGCGGTGCAGCATTCGAAGCCTCGGCCGTCGTGGCTTCGGCCGCTGGCTCGCTTGCGACAGACGGGACATCGATCGACGCGACCTGGGGATCGGACAGGAAGGCCTTGCCCAGTTGCAGACCGGCCAGCGCCAGCATGATCGCGGCGGCCGCCATCAGCACGGGCTTGCGCCGCGCCTTCAGGAGATCGCCAAGCCGCAGCGCCTTGACCGGCCCGCCGAGGCTGGACTGCTTCTTCAGAACTTCCGCTTCGGCGGCGGCCGCCTGGGCGGCGCGGCGTGCGGCGGCGATGAAGTCGGATTTGGCCGCGTCGCCCTCGTTCTGCCTCGCCGGTTGGCCGCGTTCGTCGCGGACGCGCTTCATGATGGCGCTGAGATCGGGTGCGCCCGAGCCCGGCTCCAGCGGGCGGTTGACCAGTGTCGGCTCCAGGGGCTCGTCGAGGCTGACCGCCGGCGCTTCAGAGGCCGCGGCGTTAAGGGTAGGCTCGCTGGATGCATCCTTCCTGCCGCTGAGAGCCTTGGCAAGACCGCCGAGAATGGACTTCCGGCGTCCTTCCGGCTGTTCCTTGGTTTCGACGGCATCGACGTCCACGGCGGCTCTTGCAGCCTCCGCTGCTGCTTCCGCCGGCGTGCGGGCAAAAACGGCGCGTGCGGTCGCCGTCAGGCGGTCATCGTGGTCGATGTCCGCCGAAAAAGGCATAGGATCGTCCATCGCCAGCGTCGGCGCGTCATGGACGGCCAGTTTCGCCGCCGGCAGCTCGTTGCCATTGTCATCGCTGCCGGGTTCCAGCGATCCGAGCCGGTCAACGATCTTCAGCAGTGTGTCGTGGATGGCTTCGAAGGTCTTGGTGTTGCGTTCGTCGGAGCGGCGGGTCAGCGTTTCCAACTGCTTGAGATCCTGGGCGAGGCCGGACACCGCAATGCCTTCGGCGCTACCGGCGCCCATGGCGCGAACCGCGCTTTCCGCCGCCTGTCGCGCAGCTTCGAGAATGCTGTCGCGGCTCCCGGCGATGGATTGCTCGATCTTCTCGATCCTTGGCGAGATATCCTCGAACTCCGGCAGCGGCGTGCCGGGCTTGGAGAGATGCGCCGACAGGCCCGAGACCTGCGCCTCAAGGCTGCGGATCAATTCGGGGTCGATTCCGGCGAACTGCGCCGCGGACGAATCCAGCCGGGTTGAAATGTCGGCCAACCGGCTTTCGAGGCCGCGGATCGCAGCCTCGCTTGCGCTGTCGGTAGAGCGTGTCTCCAGCCGTTGCGCCAGCGCGGTGAAACGGGCGTCGATGGCTTCCATGATGCCGGCGCTGTCGAACGAGGCTTCCGGCGTGTGGCGGTCCAGCCTGTCGGCGACCTCGTCCAGTCGGCGCTCGAGATCGCGGAAAAGCATATTGCCATGCTCGATCGCGTCTCCCTGGCGCCGTTCGAACATGCTGGACAGCATGTCGAAGCGCTGCTCGAGGCCCTGCAAAAGCTGGTCGGCTTCCGGCAGCGCTGCGCCTTGGTCGATCTTGTCAACGATTGAGGCTATCTGCCGGCCCAGCCGGTCTATGGCCTGTTCAGGCAACTGCGCGCGCGTCGCCAGGTCGTCGACGCGATTGGAGAGCGACTCGAGCTGATCCATGACGGCGTTGGCGGGGCGGTTCTCGGCAACTTCCTCGATCTGACGCGCGAGCGAGTCGATACGCTGTTCGATGCGCTCGAAAGGAGCGGGATCGAACATGTTGGATTTGGAGGCCACGGTCGAGGCCACGATGGCGCGGGAGATCTCGTCCAGCCTCTCGTCGATCAGGCCGAAGGTCTGGCTGCCGCCGGCGTTCTGCTGGCTGGTGAAATGATCGACAGCCCCTGCCAGCGTGCGGATCTTGTCCTCCAGCGAGCGCAGCGGCAAGGAGTCCGGCAGGCTGTTGACCGCGCGGCTGATCTGTTCAAGTCGCTCGCTCAGAGCGTCGAGGCCGGCGCCCTTGCCGTCACCCACGAACCGGTCCTCGAAGGCGTTCCAGCGGCGGTCGAAATCGTCCCAGCGGCGGTCTACGGCCTGCACGCTTTCCTCGCGCGCCAGTGTATCCAGTGCGGCTTTGACCTGTTCGAGTTCCAGGCGCAGCAGGCTGACATTGCGGTCTTCGCCCTTTTCGGAGAGCGACCGGATTGCTGCTGACAACCGTTCGAATTCCAGATTGAGTTCCGCCGCGTGTTTCGCCGAAGGACCGGATTGCAGTGAGCGGTCGATATCCTTGCGCAGCGCTCCGAATTCGCGTTGCAGGCCCGAGGTCATCTGGTGACGCAGTTCTTCACGCAGGCCGCGCAATTCATTGGCGATCTTGCCAACCATGGCGACGCCGTCTTCCTGGCCGCGCACGCGATCGATGTCGCGCGCCAGCGACTGGTAATTCTGTTCAGGGCGCCGGCCTGACGGCCTTTGCTGATATCGGGGCTCGTCATGGCCGCGCTGCGGCCGCGCCGTCTCGAACGAGCGTTGAGCATAAGGATCGGCGCGCGCGTAACGCGGTTCGCTCTGGAGGCTGTCGCGGCGGTCGCCATATTCGTCGGCGTCCTGCCGCGAACGGCCGAGCCTCTGCTCCAGCGTTTCCAGCGAGCGGTTGAGCTGTTCCAGCGTCGTATGCGGCCTGCGCTGCCTGCCGGCATTGAGTGTATCGAGATAGGACCGCTTGCTGTTCATCGAACCGCCTGTTTCCGAATGCCGGCCGGAACCGGTTTCTTCTCAAATCCCGTCGGGGACGAAGGCGGCCGCTTGATCATGCGGCGGAAGATGGACTTTCCCGGGTTCTACCCGCGCTCCGAGAAACCGTGAAAAATTCGATACAGGATAAACACGGGTGACCGACATGCGCACAATTCTCCCATCGTGGTAAACAAGGCGTTAACCAAGCTTAAGAAGCTGAAAGAATTGTGAGGCTGTGCCTCTGTCCTCAGTCCGGGATTGTGCGGCAACATTGCACTTGCGTAGAACGGGCATAATAGATATACGTTTACGTAAAGGTAAGTAAAGCCAACTGGCTCGCTTGCCATCGTTCCAACAGATTGGAAGTCTGCCCCAGCTTCCAAATGGCGACGTCGGCTCTGCCGCGATGCCGCCTCGGGGAAAGCAAAATGACCATGACAATCACGAAGGCCGGTAAATCCGCGGCCAATACGAATACTCTTCCGGATGCCGACAGCGACGAGTTCGTGCGGATCGGCGAGATGGCCAAGAAATACGGCGTCACGCTGCGCACCCTGCGTTTCTATGAAGACAAGGGCCTGCTCAACCCCAAGCGGGACGGCGCGACGCGCCTTTATACCCGCCGGGACAATGTCAGGCTGAAGCTCATCCTGCTTGGCCGCAAGGTCGGGTTCTCGTTGCGCGACGTCAAGCAGATGATCGATCTCTACGATCCGACCGGCTCCAATGCCAAGCAGTTGCGCCTGGCCCTGGACAAGTCGGAAAAGCAGCTCGCCCGCCTCAACAAGCAGCGCGCGCTCATCGACGAGGCGATTGGGGATTTGAGCGGAGCCATGGCGGTTGTCCGCAAGATGCTGGCCGAGCGGTCTTCGCAATCCGGCGCAGCGAGCTAAGCGAAAAGAGGCGCACCGGCATATCTATCGGAAAGCCGGATCCGCTTTTTAGGCCGTGAACCATAAAGCTGCGATAGCGGAGCTCCGTTCACTTGGCGTTGCACCGCGTGCCGAGCAGTCATAATCATTGTGTATGAAAGATCAGCTATTTCGTTTTCAACCTCGGTGGAAAGAAGAACTGGTGGTTTCAGGGAGCGGTGGCTCTTTCGTTCTGGAATTGCCGATGGGCGTTTTGTCGGCCCATCTTCCTACAGAGACGGAATGGGAACGACGCGCGCCAGAATGGGCGCGATCACTTTGGCCGTCGCTGAAGCAGGAACTGGAAAACTGGTGCGGCGAGAACAACGCACAGTTTCACATTGATCCTTCTGCGGACGTTCACCCGCTTTGATTGCAGCTATACGCTTCCGTGTTTTGATTGTGGCTTCGCGCTTTGCACCAGCTTCCATTCGCCGGAGAAGCGGCCGCCAATCCGCATTGAAGTGCCCGCATTTCGTAAAGTGTCATCGCGTGTCGGCGGCGAAGTGACTAGGCCAATTCGCTTGTTTTCCATATTGACGTTTACGCAAACGTCAATATTTTAACGCTGCTTCGAAATCTGTTTCCGCAGCCTACAGCCTGGCGCGGAATGGGAATGTCTGGGTGGAGGGACTATAAGCATGCCGATCTATCAAGCCCCGGTCCGGGACACACTGTTCGTCCTCAACGAGGTGCTGGGCTTCGAGCGTTATTCCAATCTGCCGGGCTTTGCCGACGCCACGCCCGACATGCTGGAGGCGATCCTCGCCGAGGGCGCCAAGCTGGCCGAGAACGTCATGCTCCCCACCAACCGCGCTGGCGACATGGAAGGCTGCACCCGCCACGAGGACGGCTCGGTCACCACGCCCTCCGGCTTCAAGGAGGCCTATCGCCAGTATTGCGAGGGCGGCTGGATGGGGCTTGCGGTGCCTGAAGAATATGGCGGACAGGGCCTGCCCTACGCGCTGCACAACGCCGTCGGCGAATATATGGCGTCCGCCAATATGGCGCTGCTGATGTATCCGGGCCTGACCCAGGGCGCCATCGCCGCTATCCACCAGCATGGCAGCGACGAGCAGAAGCAGACCTGGCTGCCGAAAATGGTCGAGGGTTCATGGACCGGCACCATGAACCTGACCGAGCCGCATTGCGGAACCGATCTCGGCCTGCTGCGCACCAGGGCGGCGGCGGCGGCGGACGGAACCTACAGGATTTCCGGCCAGAAAATCTTCATCTCGGCTGGCGAACACGACATGGCCGACAACATCGTGCATCTGGTGCTGGCCCGCATCGAGGGCGCGCCGGAAGGCGTGAAGGGCATCTCGCTGTTCATCGTACCGAAATTCCTGTTGGATGATGCTGGCAATCCGAAAGATCGAAATGCGGTCTCCTGCGGCTCCATCGAAGAGAAGATGGGTATCCACGGCAACGCCACCTGCGTCATGAACTATGACGAGGCCACCGGCTACCTGCTCGGGCAGGAGAATGGCGGCCTGAAGGCGATGTTCGTGATGATGAACGAGGCGCGCCTCGGCGTTGGCCTGCAGGGGCTTTCGCAGTCCGAGGCGGCCTATCAGAACGCGGTCGCCTACGCAAAGGAACGTCTTCAGGGCCGTTCGCTGACTGGCCCGAAGGCGCCGGACAAGAAGGCCGATCCGATCATCGTGCACCCCGACGTGCGCCGCAATCTGATGACGATGAAGGCCTGGAACGAGGCCGGCCGCGCCTTCATGCTGTGGACGGCGCTGAAATCGGACATTGCCCATCGCTCGCCCGACGAGACCGACCGCCAGACCGCCGACGACCTGCTCGGCCTGATGACGCCGGTGCTGAAAGGCGTGCTCACCGACAAGGGCTTCGAACATGCCGCCATGGCGCAGCAGCTGTTCGGCGGTCATGGCTATATCGAAGAGCACGGCATGAGCCAGTTCGTGCGCGATGCCCGCATCGCCATGATCTACGAAGGCGCCAACGGCATCCAGGCGCTGGATCTGGTCGGCCGCAAGCTGGCCCTGAACGGCGGCCGCGCCGTGCAAACCTTCTTCAAGGAAGTCGGTGACTTCTGCGAGGAGAACCGCGCCGACGAGAAGATGGCGCCCTTCACCAAGGGGTTGAAGAAAGGTCTCAACGATCTGCAGGCGGCAACCATGTGGCTGATGCAGAACGGCATGAAGAACCCCGACAATGCCGGGGCCGCCTCAACCGACTATATGCATCTCTTCGGTCTTGTCGTGCTGGGTTACATGTGGGCGCAGATGGTCAAGGCCGCGCAGGGTGCGCTGGCAAATGGAGCCAATGGGTCGGGCTCGTTCTACGAGACCAAGCTGGTGACGGCGCGCTACTTCATGGAGCGTGTCATGCCCGAAACAGCGACGCATCTCGCCCGCCTTTCCAGCGGCGCCGAGACGATGATGGCGCTGCCGGCCGAGGCGTTCTGATAAAGGAAACTGAAGTTCCGTTCATTCTTGAACGGAATTCTGTATAGTTGTGCGAGCGCGGTAACAGGGAGAAGACCGTGGCAACCAATCCCGCCGAAGTGCTGTCGCTGCCCGCCCCTGCTTGGGCCGGGGAGGATGTCGTCATGCTCTACGACATGGCGCGGCGCTTCATGGCCGAGGAAATCGCGCCGCACTACGACACCTACGAGAAGAACGAGATCGTCGATCGCTCGGCTTGGGAAAAGGCCGGCGCGGCGGGCCTGCTTTGCGCGTCGATGCCGGAAGAATATGGCGGCGCGGGCGGCACCTATGCGCATGAGAGCGCCATCATCGACGCTGTCAGCCATGTCGGCGTCGATGGCTTCGGCATCGTCCTGCACAACGCCATCGTCGCGCCGTATATCCTTCACTACGGCTCCGAGGAGCAGAAGAAGAAGTGGCTGCCGAAGCTCGCCACCGGCGAACTGATCGGTGCCATCGCCATGACCGAGCCCGGCGCCGGTTCCGATCTGCAAGGCGTCAAGACGCGCGCCGAAAAGGACGGCAACCAGTACCGCATCAACGGCTCCAAGACCTTCATCACCAACGGCCAGAACGCCAATTTCGTCATCGTCGTCACCAAGACTGATCCGTCGAAGGGCGCCAAGGGCACGTCTTTGATCGTGGTCGAGACGGAAGAGGTGGAAGGCTTCGAGCGCGGCCGTAACCT
Source organism: Mesorhizobium sp. BE184 (assembly GCF_031457045.1). Lineage (NCBI taxonomy): Bacteria > Pseudomonadati > Pseudomonadota > Alphaproteobacteria > Hyphomicrobiales > Phyllobacteriaceae > Mesorhizobium > Mesorhizobium sp. BE184. The sequence goes on along the minus strand of NZ_JAVDVU010000002.1, from coordinate 298,031 downwards.
CGACAAGATCGGGCTGAAGGCCAACGATACGTCCGAACTGTTCTTCAACGATGTGCGCGTGCCAACGGCGAACCTGCTGGGTTCGGACGAAGGGCAGGGCTTTGTCCAGCTCATGCAGCAATTGCCGCAGGAGCGGCTGCTGATCGGCGGTCAGGCCGTCGCGATGGCTGAACGCGCGCTCGCCGTCACCATAGACTACGTCAAGGAGCGCCAGGCCTTCGGCCAGCCGGTGCTGAATTTCCAGAACACCCAGTTCAAGCTTGCCGAACTCAAGACGGAAACGACGATCGGCCGCGTCTTCTACAACGATTGTGTGGCGCGTCATCTTGGCGCCGGCCTCGATCCGGTCACGGCGTCGATGGCCAAATACTGGCTGTCCGACCTTCAAGGAAAAGTGGTCGATGAATGCCTGCAATTGTTCGGCGGCTATGGCTACATGAATGAATACCCGATCGCCCGCATGTACCGCGATGCCCGCGTGCAGCGGATTTACGGCGGCACCAACGAGATCATGAAATTGCTGATTGGCCGCTCGCTTTAAGCGACAGCCGGACAGGCACAAGGAGAACGAACATGGCAGAAGCTTACGTCTATGACGCTGTCCGCACCCCGCGCGGCCGGGGCAAGAAGGATGGCGCGCTGCACGAAGTGCCGGCCGTTCGCCTCGCCGCCAGAACGCTGGAAGCCGTGCGCGACCGTAACGGGCTCGACACCTCGACCGTCGACGACATCATCTTCGGCTGTGTCGATCCGGTTGGCGAGGCCGGTGCGGTCATTCCGCGCGCCGCGGCCTTCGAAGCCGGCTATGACGACAAGGCGCCCGGCCTGCAGATTTCGCGCTTCTGCGCCTCCGGCCTCGACGCCATCAATCTCGGCGCTGCCAAGATCGTCCAGGGTTCGGACGACATCGTCATTGCCGGCGGTGTCGAATCGATGTCGCGCGTCGGCATGGGCGCCGCCGGTGGCGCCTGGTTCATGGACCCGTCTGTCGGCTTTCCGGGATGGTTCGTGCCGCAGGGAATCTCGGCCGATTTGATCGCCACGAAATACGGCTTCAGCCGCGACGATGTCGACGCCTATGCGGTCGAGAGCCAGAAGCGCGCCAGCAAGGCGTGGGAAAAAGGCTACTTCAAGAATTCGGTCATCCCGGTCAAGGACCAGAACGGCCTGACCATCCTCGACCATGACGAGCACATGCGCCCGACCACCGACATGCAGTCGCTGGCCTCGCTCAATCCGTCCTTCGTCATGCCCGGCGAAATGGGCGGCTTCGACGCGGTGGCGGTGCAGAAGCACCCCGAGATCGAAGCGGTCAACCACGTCCACCACGCCGGCAATTCCTCCGGCATCGTCGATGGTGCGGCAGCCGTGCTGCTGGGTTCCAGGAAGGCCGGCAAATCGCTGGGCAGGAAGCCGCGCGCCCGCATCCGCGCCTTCGCCAACATCGGCTCCGAGCCGGTGCTGATGCTGACCGGACCTGTCGATGTGACTGAAAAGCTCCTGAAGCGCGCCAAGATGAAGACGTCCGACATCGACCTCTTCGAACTGAACGAGGCCTTCGCCTCGGTGGTGCTGCGCTACATGCAGGCTTTCGACATTCCGCACGACCAGATCAACGTCAATGGCGGCGCCATTGCCATGGGCCATCCGCTCGGTGCCACCGGCGCGATGATCCTCGGAACGGTGCTGGACGAGCTGGAGCGGCGCGACCTCAACACCGCGCTGGTGACGCTGTGCATCGGCGCCGGCATGGGCACCGCAACCATCATCGAGCGGGTGTGAAATGGCAGATTTCGAAGAACTTCTTGATGAATGCGATCTTCTGCCGAGTGACATAGCCCCAGCGGCCAAGGCGATTGCATATTATGCTGCGTCGGTATCTGGGAACGTGTGGACCAAGGACCAGAGCGGCAAATGGCGTCCGACGGCTGAAAACTTCGTTACGATAAAGCCTCAATGGAAGCAGGCCAAAAGTTTGGCGGTGACACTTAGAGGCGAGCCGGCTGAATTCGAGGCAAGTAGTTCGTTGGATATCAAGAAGGATCAGAACGGCTACTCAGCTTTCCGCTTGGAAGTTGCCAGTCAAATCGCTGATGCTTTTGTCGCAATAAAACGTGCGCATGTGTTGTTCGAACGAGGACGCACCAGAACTAAAACGTCTCCCAAAACAATTGGCTAAGTGGAGTAGCTAGATGATCTACAACAACTTCACGGTCGAAACCGACGCCGACGGCATCGCTCTCGTCACTTGGGACATGCCGGAAAAATCGATGAACGTCTTCACCGAGGAGGTGATGATCGAGTTGAATAACATCGTCGATCAGGTGGTGGTGGATGCTTCCATCAAGGGCGTGGTGATCACGTCCGGCAAGGACACCTTCTCCGGCGGCGCCGACATCACCATGCTGCAGAAGATGCTCAACACCTTCGCGCGCGAAAAGACGAAGGATGAGCAGAAGGCGGCGCAGAAGCTGTTCGAGGCTGCCGGCTACATGAGCGGCCTGTTTCGCAAGATAGAGACCTGCGGCAAGCCGTGGGTTTCCGCCATCAATGGCACCTGCATGGGCGGCGCGTTCGAGATGTCGCTGGCCTGCCATGGCCGCGTCGCCGCCGATTCCGACAAGGTGAAGATGGCGCTTCCTGAAGTGAAGATCGGCATCTTTCCCGGCGCCGGTGGCACGCAGCGCGTGCCAAGGCTGACCGACCAGCAGCAGGCGCTGCAGATGATGACCACCGGCCAGACGCTGACGCCGCAGAAGGCAAAGGCGATGGGCCTTGTCACCGAGATCGCCGAGCCGAAGAAGCTTGTCGAGACGGCCAAGGCCATGATCAAAAACGGCCTCAGCCCCGTCGCGCCCTGGGACCAGAAAGGTTTCAAGCTGCCGGGCGGGCCGATCTATTCGGCCGCTGGCGCGAACCTCTGGCCGCCGGTAATCGCCATCCTGCGCCGTGAGACCTATGGCAATTATCCGGCTGCCGCGGCGATCCTGAAATGCGTTTACGAGGGCCTGCTGGTGCCCTTCGATACGGCGCTGCGGATCGAACAGCGCTATTTCACCGAGATCATGCAGACAAAGGAAGCGGCGGCGATGATCCGCTCGCTGTTCATTTCGCTGCAGGAACTGAACAAGGGCGCGCGCCGACCGGAAGGTGTGCCGGCGACGAAGTTCAAGAAGATCGGCGTCCTGGGCGCCGGCTTCATGGGGGCGGGCATCGCGTATGTCACCGCCAAGGCCGGCATCCCGGTCGTCCTGCTCGACCGCGATATGGCGTCCGCCGAAAAGGGCAAGGCGCATTCCGAAGGTCTGATCGCCGACCAGGTGAAGAAGGGCCGCGCCAAGCCGGAGGACAAGGACAGGCTTCTTTCCCTCATCACGCCGACCGCCGACTATGCCGACCTGACCGGCTGCGATCTGGTCATCGAGGCTGTGTTCGAGGATTCCGAGATCAAGAAGAAGGCGACCGAGCAAGCGGAAGCCGTGCTGAAATCCTCGGCCGTCTTCGCCTCCAACACCTCGACCATACCCATCACCGGCCTTGCGAAGAATTCGGCGCGGCCGAAGAACTTCATCGGCATCCATTTCTTCTCGCCGGTCGACAAGATGATGCTGGTTGAGATCATCCTCGGCAAGAAGACCGGCGACAAGGCGCTTGCGATGGCGATCGACTATGTCCGCGCCATCAAGAAGACGCCGATCGTCGTCAACGACACGCGCGGCTTCTATGTCAACCGCTGCGTGCTGCGCTACATGTCGGAATCCTACAAGATGCTGATCGAAGGCGTGCCGGCGACGATGATCGAGAACGCCGCCAAGGCTGCAGGAATGCCGGTCGGGCCGCTGGCGCTGACCGACGAAACCGCCATCGATCTGGCCCAGAAGATCATGAAGCAGACCATCCGCGATCTCGGCGAAAAAGCCGTCGATCCCAAGCAGATGGCTTTGATCAACACGCTGGTCGATACCCATGGCCGCAACGGCCGCAAGAACGCCAAGGGCTTCTATGATTATCCGCCAAAGCCCGCCAAGAAGAAGCTGTGGCCGGGCCTGAAGGACCTCTATCCGCAGAAGAAGGCGGAAGATATCGACTACGAGGAACTGCAGCAGCGCCTTCTGGTCGTCATCGCCCTTGAGGCGGCGCGCGTCATGGAGGAAGGCATCGTTACCGATCCGCGCGAGGCCGATGTCGGTTCGATCCTTGCTTTCGGCTTCGCGCCTTACACGGGTGGCGCGCTGTCCTACATCGACGGCATCGGCGTTAAGGAATTCGTCCGCATCGCCAAGGGCCTGCAGAAGAAGTACGGCGCCGAGTTCAAGGCGCCGAAGCTTCTGCTCGACATGGCGGAGAAGGGCGAGACCTTCTACAAGCGCTTCAATCCGTACGCCAAGGCGGACGTCAGGAAGGCGGCCTGAGTGGCGATCCCTCCCCTCGAGGGGAGGGATCAGCGTCGGAGCATTTCATGTATGTATGGGGCCGTCTTGCTCGGGTAGCTGCCACCGCGAAAGGGCGTGGCGACTATCGCTTCGGGGATGAGAGCCGTCTCTCATTCCGCTGTCTGCCGATCGATATCGATTTCAACATGCATCTCAACAATGCCCGCTACATGATGCTGGCCGATCTCGGCCGCATGGATATTTTCTTTCGCGCCGGGGTTGTGCGCGCCGCACGCGAACATGGCTGGTCGCCGATGCTGGGCGGCGTCCAGGCGACCTTCGTGCGTGAGATCAAGCTATGGCGGCGCTTCGACATCGTGTCTTCTCTGGAAACATGGGAAGGCACACAGATCGTCGGCCGGCACCGCTTTGTCCTCGACACTGGCGAAACGGCGGCGATGGTCATGACCACGGCCGGCGTCTATCAGCGGAAGGCGCGGCGTTTTCTTGAGATCGACGAAGTGGTGGCGGCGCTCGGGCAACAGGTCACGCCGCGTCCACCAACCGAGGCGGAGCGCATTTTCATGGCGTCCCACAACGGGTTGCGGGCGCTGGCGAAGACTACCAACTGATATTCAGCAGTTGATCGCCGGCATGGTGGACAAGCCACGTTCTCCGCGCTAGAACCGAAAGGTATTTTTTCCTTTTCCAGGGATCGCGCGATGCTTTCGCATGACCGCGTATGGGCCGCCATCGACGCCTTGGCCGAACGCTACTCGCTGTCGGCATCGGGGCTCGCCAAGCGCGCCGGGCTCGATTCGACCGCCTTCAACAAGTCGAAGCGCCTGTCTGCCGATGGGCGGCCGCGGTGGCCGTCTACCGAGTCGCTGGCCAAGATCATGGAAGCAACGGGAGCCTCGCTGGAGGAGTTTCTGGCGCTGGTGGAAAACCGTATCCAGGCCAGCATTTCGCCGAGGCAGGCAGTTCGAAAGTCCGCCGTGCCGCTGGTGGGTTTCGCCCAGGCCGGCGCCGGTGGCTTCTTCGACGACGCTGGCTTTCCGGTCGGGCAGGGCTGGGACTTGGTCGAATTGCCGGCCGAATCGACCGAAACCTCCTATGCGCTGAAGGTCCAGGGAGACTCCATGCTTCCGCTCTATCGCCACGGCGACGTGTTGATCGTCGAGCCCGGTGCGACGGTGCGCAAGGGCGACCGCGTCGTCGTCAAAACCGGTGGCGGCGAGGTGATGGCCAAAGTTCTGGAGCGCCAGACCGCGCGGTCGATTTCGCTTGTGTCGCTGAACCCCGACCATCCCAATCGCGATTTGCCGATGCGCGATGTCGAATGGGTTGCGCGGATCGTCTGGGCGAGTCAGTAAGACAGCATGAAAGCAGCTCATGGTGCCGTGGCCGGCCTCATCCTGGTCGGCTTGAGCGTGGCCATCCTGGCCGGCAAGCAGATTGTTGTCGCCGCCCAGGACGTTCCCATCCTTGTCGATGCGCCCGAGGATATTCCGTTGGACGCGCCGATGGCGCAGGATGACACATCGGAGGCCGACGCGGCACAAGCGGACTCGGCAAATGAAGATGCAACGGGAAAAGACGCGACAGCGGCCGTTGTACCGCCACAGATCGCCAACGCTCCGGGCCCACGCGCTTTCGATCCCGAATTGAGCTCTTCTGAGAGCCATCGTGACGGTGCGTTCGAGCGGATCGCGCCGCGCGCGCCGCTCAGCGAACTGGCCCTCGCCGCTCCGCCCAAGCCACCAAAGCAGACGAAACCGGAAGACTGGAAGGGCACGCCGCTGTTCCAGCCGGTCGCCAAGGCCGCCGGGCTGATCGATGCCAAGGGCTATTCGGTTGCCGTCTCGGGCATCGACATGGTCGGCGTGGACAAAACATGCACCGATGCCGGGAAGGAATGGGCCTGCGGCCAGCGCGCGCGCACGGCATTCCGTGGCTTTCTGCGCGGCCGCGCCGTTGTCTGCAAGGTGCCGCCGGAAAATGGCCGCGATATCATCGCCGCCGAATGCCGCATCGGCAAGGAAGATGTCGGCCAGTGGCTCGTTGAAAACGGTTGGGCGAGGGCGGCATCAGGCGGTCCTTACGCCGAGGCTGGCAAGAAAGCCGAAACCGACAGGAAAGGCATTTTTGGCCCGCCGCCCGAACGCATCAGGATGATGCTGTCGCCCGGCGCCAGCAGCCTTCCGGCGCCACCCTCTGTGTCAACGCAAGCCGCTACGCCGGAAGAAGTCGTTCCGGCTCTGCCCGACATCGCTCCACCGTCCGAACTTTCGGCTACGCCGCAAGTTTTCCCGCCAGCGCCTCGGCGATAAGCGCGCGCGTTTCTTCGATCCCGTAGAGTGCGGCGAAGGAACCGAAGCGCGGGCCGCGCTCCTGCCCGATCAGCACCTGGTAGATCATCTGGAAGAAGGCGACGGATACGCCGGGACCGCCTTCCGGCGCCTGCTTGGAGTGGTCCTGGTAGCGCTCGATCTTACGCGCGACGTTGAGGGCGGCATTCTGGATCACCGCGCCATCCGTACCGGCTGGCAAGGCACCAAGGGCGTCGGATAGTTTCGCCAGTGCATCCCGTTCCACCTCGTCGGCCTCGCGGAAAGCCTTGGTCGGCTTCACGAAGTCGTCGAAATAGCGGATGGCGAAGCTGGTCAGCCGGTCCAGTTCCGGATGCGAGGCGGGCGTCACCCCGGGCGCATGGCGCGAAATGAAGCCCCACAGCACGTCCTTGTTCTGCGCGTTGGAGGCGCTGACCAGGTTGAGCAGCAGCGCGAACGGCACCGGCAGGTCGATCGCCGGCGGATGGCCGTCATGCATGTGCCAGACAGGGTTGCCGAGACGCTCCTTCCAGTCCTGCCGGGGATAGGCGGACAGGAACGAGTAATATTCATCGACCGCCTTCGGAATGACGTCGAAATAAAGCTTCTTCGCCTGCCGTGGCCGCTGGAACATGTAGAGGCCGAGGCTCTCGGTCGGCGCGTAGGCGAGCCACTCGTCAATGGTCAGCCCGTTGCCCTTCGACTTGGAAATCTTCTGGCCGTTCTCGTCGAGGAACAGTTCGTAGACGAAATGCTCCGGCGCGCGTCCGCCAAGGATCACGCAGATGCGGTCGTAGATCGTCTGGTTGGTCTGGTGATCCTTGCCGAACATCTCGAAGTCGACGCCGAGCGCTGCCCAGCGCATGCCGAAATCTGGCTTCCACTGCAGCTTCACCTTGCCGCCGGTCACCGGCAGCGTGGTCTCGGTGCCATCGTCGTCGAACGTAATCGTACCGGCCTTGGCATCGACATGCTTCATCGGCACGTAAAGCACCCGTCCGCTCTTTGGCGAGATCGGCAGGAAGGGGCTGTAGGTCGCCTGGCGTTCCTCACCCAGTGTCGGCAGCATCACCTTCATGATGTCGTCGTACTTTTCCGCCGCGCGCAGGAGCACCGCGTCGAAACGGCCGGCCTTGTAATATTCGGTCGCGCTGGCGAATTCGTAGTCGAAGCCGAACGTATCGAGGAAGCGGCGCAGCATCGCGTTGTTGTGATGCCCGAAGCTCTCGTAGTTCCCGCCAAACGGGTTCGGCACGGCCGTGAGCGGCATGTGCAGATAAGGTTCAAGCGCGGCGCGGTCCGGCACGTTGTCCGGGATTTTGCGCATCCCGTCCATGTCGTCGGAGAAGCAGAGAAGCTTGGTCTTGACCTTGTCCTGCGTCAGCACGCGGAAGGCGTGCCGCACCATGGTGGTGCGCGCCACTTCGCCGAACGTGCCGATATGCGGCAGGCCGGACGGGCCGTAGCCGGTCTCGAACAACACGGTCTCCGGGAAGTTTCCGTCCTTGTAGCGGGCGATGATTTTCTTGGCTTCCTCGAACGGCCACGCCTTGCTTTCGCCAGCGGCGGCCAGGAGTTGAGGATTGAGGTCGATGCTGTTTGACCCTGCCATGTCGTTAGTCCCGTGATTTTCGCACGCCTCGTGCGGCTGGCGCATGGTCTAAGCATCGGGGCAGGAGGCGTCAACGATAGCGGACGTTTTTCCTTGCGGCTGCCGGTCCGCGTTCCTACGTGCTTGCCTAACACAGGAGACCTTCATGCCCTCGCTTAGCGCCCTCGACGCCATGATCCATCTGATGGTGATTGCCTCCGCATCGGACAAGGATATGTCCGATGTCGAACTGGCGCGTATCGGCCACGTGATCGACACCTGGCCGGTCTTCGAGGACTTCAAGCACGACCGCCTCATCTCCGTCGCGCAGGATTGCCAGCAGGCACTGCATGGCGAGGAGGGGTTGGAAGGCGTATTGTCGCTGGCCGCCGCGGCCTTGCCGGAGCGGCTGCATGACACCGCCTATGCCGCCGCCTTCGAGGTCGCCGCCGTCGATCTCGAGATGCGGCTGGAGGAGGTGCGGGTGCTGCAGCTCATCCGCCGCGAACTGGATATCGATACGCTGACCGTGGCTGCCATCGTCCGCGGCGCCAAAGCCAGGCTGCGCACGCTGACCTGATCGGATCCGCCATATGCTGGATCAGTAGAAGCCGATCGGGAAATAGCGCAGGTAGAGCTCGGCGAAAGTGCCATCTACCGTGATTTCCTGCAGCGCATAGTTAAACGCGGCCAGCAGGACATCGTCCTGCTTTCTGGTGGCGATGGCCATTCCGGCGCCGACATAGTCGGGCGCAAGATAAGGTCCGCCAGCAAAGCGGCAGCAATCGTCGGATTCGGGCGAAGCCAGCCAGAAGGACAAGCGCAAACCATCGCCGAAGGCGGCGTCGATGTTGCCGGCCTTCAGTCCGTCATACAGTTTCTCCGGCGACGGATACGGGATAACTTTCACCGCATCGAAATAGTCCCTCAACATGCGTTCGTGCGCCGATGCGCCTAGGACGCCGACCCGCTTGCCCTGGAGCTTTTCCCAGATGGGCTCGGCGACGGCAGTCGCTTTCGGCATGATGAATCGGGCGGGAAATTGCAGGTAGGGGCGGGTAAAGGCATAGTTTTCGCGGGAAGCGGCCGTGACTGCCGTGCCGGCGACGATGGCCTCGCCTTCGCCGGCCCGCAGCGCTCCATCCAGTTCCTTCCACGGCAAAGCCTGGATCTGGCATTTTTCGGCAACGTCGAGTTCCGCGCAAATGGCGCGCGCCAGATCGATATGAAACCCCGACAGCCGACCCTGATCGTCAAAGAAATTGAAGGGTGGGAAATCCGTGGTGGTGAGGAAGCGAAGCCGGGGAAGGGCAGACAGATCTGGCTTGGGCAACCGTTCCTTGGTGTCCCACAGGACGGGGATCTGCGGCTCTGCCGCAATTGTCTGCGCGCAGGCCAGGGAAGGCGCTGCAAGCGCCAAAAACGCAGTCAGGATCAAGACTCGACCACGCAAGATGAACTCCATTGCAAATGCCGCGCTTTTTGTACAAAAATGATACAAGTAAAATTTTAACAATAAAACTATCGAGGTCGTTGAAGCTTAAATTGTGACCTTCTGCGTGACGGGCAAACGCCGAAGGGGGTCGGGGGGGCAGTATGGGGCTGTTCGAGTTTAGCCACCGCATAGGCGCGTCGCGTGTTCGGCGCAATGCAAGTCTGATCAGGCGCGCGACGAAGCCGAACTACGGTTTCCGCCTGGCGGAAACCTTTTTTCCCGAGATGATCGAATGGCGGGCGGTCCTGGATCGCCTCTCCGTGCCTTTGCGCACCCGGGTCGACATCGCCGCGCGGGCCCGCAGGGAGGGTCGCAGCTTCCAGACCGGATTGACGGCCTATGGCGTGATCGAGGCGACCGAACTCGTCGAGAGCATGGGGGATGAACTGGGCCTCGGTGTCGCTGCCGATATCGATCCGGCGCAGCTGATCGTGAGAGCCAAGGATTGCCTGGGTCTTCTGCGCCGGCCGAGCGCCGGGGTTCCGGTGCGGCTGATAGAGGAGCGGGAGGGACGGGTCGCCTTTTTGGTGCCCGCCCAGACCGTCAGTCCGGCGGCGCTGCGCGACCATATCCGCCGCTTGCCGGTGTTGGCCAGCCGCCTGAAGCTGACCGACGCCGGCAAGCTTCGTGCCGCATTGCTGAAGCGGGCGCGACCTGCCCTGATGAAGATTGCGACATCGGGCCTCTCCGAGCGCTTTCCCAAAATGTCGGCGAGCGTCGTGCTCGATGGCTGGCAGGGATATATGATCGGCACACTTGCGACTTTGCTGCCTGTCGCATTGCTGCTCGCCTTCGGGCCGACCATCACCTTCCTGCACGGTCTGGCGACTTTCTTCTTTCTCGCCTGCGTCGTTCTTCGGCTCGCCGTCGTACTTGTGCCGCGGACGAAGACAGAGACAGAACCACCGAAGCCGCCTTCAGCAGACGAAGCGCCGATGTTTGCCGTGCTGGTCGCGCTCTACAAGGAAGCGGAAATCATCCCGAACCTGATTGCATCGCTCGACCGTCTTGTCTGGCCGCGCGACAGGCTGCAGATCAAACTGGTCTGCGAGGCGGACGACAGGCAGACACTGGCCGCTATCCGCGCCAATCCGCTGCCACCGCATTTTGAAATCGTCGAAGTTCCGTCTGGAGGTCCGCGAACCAAGCCGAAGGCTCTGTCCTATGCCTTGCCGATGAGCGGTGGGGATTTCATCGTGCTCTACGACGCGGAAGACCAGCCCGATCCCATGCAACTGGTCGAGGCCTGGCGTAAATTTGAGGCCGACGGGCCGGATCTTGCCGTCGTGCAGGCGCCGCTCGAGATTTCCAACCGCGGCGAAAGCATCATCGCCCGCATGTTCGCTTTCGAATATGCCGGCCTGTTCCGTGGGCTGCTGCCATGGCTTGCTGGCGGGCGCATGGTCCTGCCGCTGGGTGGAACTTCCAATCATTTCCGGCGCCAGGCGCTGGAAGAGGTTGGAGCCTGGGACCCCTATAACGTCACTGAAGACGCGGACATAGCTATGCGCTTTGCACGTTTCGGTTACCGCGCCGACGTGATCAGACGACCGACCTATGAAGCCGCCCCGACCCGCTTCGCGGTGTGGCTGCCGCAACGCACCCGCTGGTTCAAGGGTTGGTTGCAGACATGGCTGGTCCATATGCGCGACCCGATGCAGTTGATGCGGCAACTTGGACCGGGTTCCTTCATGGTCGCCCAGATCCTGTTTGCCGGCATGCTTGCTTCGGTTCTCCTGCATCCGCTGCTTTTCGGCACGTTCCTTTACCTCGCGGTGGAGATCGGCATGGGCCACTTTCCGGGACCGTTCAAGATGGCCCTGCTTGCCGTCGACGTCGTCAACATCGCCTGCGGCTACCTGTCTTTTCTGCTGCTCGGCTGGCGCTCGCTTCGCAAGGGCGAGAGACATGATTTATGGAAGGTCTTTCTGTTCACGCCCGTCTATTGGCTGATGATGTCGGCAGCCGGCTGGCGCGCGGTCTGGCAACTGTGGCGAAAGCCGCATCACTGGGAAAAGACGCCGCACGACAACAAGGGTCGCGTGGCAGAACCGAACCGACCACAGGTGCCGACCCAGGCAGCCTCTCCGGTCGCCGGTGCTTTCCGGTCCTAGTCTTTCAGGAAGCCAGGGCCCTCGCCGATGATCTTCTTGTCCTCCTTGCCGATCACGTCGAGATCGCGCCCGTCATAGGGCAGTGACAAAAGCAGCCTTCGAATGACGGCGATGCGCGCCCGCCGCTTGTCGTTGGCGCGCACGATTGTCCATGGCGATTCCTTGCTGTGGGTCCTGCGCACCATTTCGTTGCGCGCCTTCGTGTAGTCGTCCCACTTCTCGATCCCCGCAATGTCGATGGGTGAGAACTTCCAGCTCTTCAGCTTGCTGTGACGCCGATCGTGGAACCGCTCCAACTGGGTTTCCTGGCCGATATCGAGCCAGAACTTGAAGAAATGGATGCCGTCATTGACGATCATCCGCTCGAAATGCGGCGTCTCGTCTAGGAATTGCTGGTGCTGCTCGGGCGTGCAGAAGCCCATGACCGGCTCCACGCCGGCCCGGTTGTACCAGGAGCGATCGAAGCTGACGAATTCGCCGGCAGTAGGGAAGCGTGACACATAGCGCTGGAAGTACCATTGCCCGAGTTCCGTTTCAGTCGGCTTTGCAAGCGCCACGTTGCGCGCCGTTCTGGGGTTCATGTACTCGTGGACCGCAAAGATCGTGCCGCCTTTGCCGGCAGCGTCACGGCCTTCGAAGAGGGCAAGCACGCGGGCGCCGGTCGCCTGCATCCAGGTCTGCGCCTTGACCAGTTCGATCTGCAGCGCCTCGAGTGTCTCCTCATATTCCCCCCTTTTCAGTTTCTTGTCGTAGGGGTAGCCGCCAGCGGTCAGCTTGTTGTCTTCGATCCAGTCGGGCAATTCAGGGTCGTCCATGTCGAATTCCCGCGTCTTGCCGTCGATCCTGATCTTGATCGGAGGCAAATCCGAGGATGGCGAATTTTCATTGGCCTTTTTCATGAACACGTACCCTTTTCAGTGCGATGGTTCATGCTATGGGGATGCTCGCTGGCGGTCCAGCGGGAAGTTCGTGGCGCCGGGATGGAGCGCATGGCTGACACCAACAGAGCGGACAGAACGGGCGACGGCCTGCTTCAGCTAGCGGTGCGCCGCCTTTGGGGCAGCCGATGGCTGCTGTCTGGCGGCGTAGCGGGCGTTGTAGTCGCGTCCTCCGTCGCCGGCAGTGCGCTTTATATCGCCCCCGCCATCGTCGTTGTGCTTCTCGCCATCGCCGCTTTTGCGCCCACCAGCGAACGGTCGCTTCCCCTGCCTGGCGCCGGTCCAGCCGAAGCCATGAGCCTGCGCGACCTCTCCGGGGAATATCTTGCCGCCGCCGTGGCCGACCCGCTCATCATCTTCGACCGTTATGGCAGCGTCATCCACGCCAATGCCGCCGCCATGGCCGCCTTTGGCAACCTCGCGCCCGGCCTGTCGCTGCCGCTGAAATTCCGCGCGCCGGAAATGCAGGTACTGATTGAAGCGGTGCTTTCGGGCAATGCCGCCGTCGAAACCGCTGAGTACATCGAGAAACTGCCGGTGGAACGCGCTTATAGGGTCAGCGCGTCTCCCGTTGGCCATGGCACGGAACTGTATGTGCTGGTCTTCAAGGATCAGAGCGAAACCCGCCGCATCGACCGCATGCGCGCCGACTTCATCGCCAACGCCAGCCACGAGTTGCGCACGCCGCTTGCCTCCATCGCCGGCTTCATCGAGACCCTACGAGGCCCGGCCCGCAAGGACCCCGCAGCACAGGAGCAGTTCCTGCAGATCATGCAGAACCAGACTGGCCGCATGGCGCGGCTGATCGACGATCTCCTGTCGCTGTCGCGGCTGGAGATGCGGCCCTATCTTGCGCCCGGCAGCCGCGTCGATATCGGGCAGGTCGTCGGCAGCGTCATCGATTCCCTCGGACCGCTGGCGAAGGACAACGGCATCGTCGTCGAGAAGAATTTCATCGAGGGACCGATCGAGGTCGCGGGAGACCGGGACGAGCTCTTTCAGGTTTTCGAGAATTTGATGGAAAACGCCTGCAAATACGGCCAGTCCGGCGGCCGTGTCGTTGTTTCGATCGACCGCGGCACGTCGGGTCCGGAACCTACTGTCGACGTCACTATCCGCGACTTTGGACCCGGTATCGCCGAAGAGCACATACCGCGCATCACCGAACGCTTCTATCGCGTCGATGTCGACGCCAGCCGCTCGCAGAAGGGGACGGGTCTTGGCCTGTCGATCGTCAAGCACATCCTGACGCGCCACAGTGCCCGGCTGTCGATCAAATCCGAGCTTGGGCAGGGCGCCGCTTTCACCGTCCATTTGCCAGCAAAGTAGATTTGCGGGCCGACAGGCGCTATCTATGGCCGGAAGCCTTCTTCATTCTGTCATGTGCCCGGCGTATCAGCGACAGTTGAAGACACGAATCAACAGCCGCCCTGGAAGAGCTTTCCGCCATGCAGTCAGTGCATATCGTCAGCGCCTATGACGAGGAACTCAAGTACCTGACCAAGCGCATTGCCGCGATGGGCGGCCATGCCGAGCGCATGGTCGAACAGGCGATATCGGCGTTGGTCAACGCTGATCCGGACCTTGCCCAGAAGGTGATAAAGGACGATGTCGTTCTCGATGAAGGACAGCGCGAGATCGACGAAAAGGCGATCGTCATCATCGCCCGGCGCCAGCCCATGGCGACGGACCTGCGCGAGATCATCGGCGCCATCCGCATTTCCGCCGATCTGGAGCGGATTGGCGATCTCGGCAAGAACGTTGCCAAGCGGGTGGTTGCCGTCACGCAGGAACGGCAGCCGAACAGCCTTTTCCGCGGCATCGAAGCGCTGGCGAACCTTGCGCTCCAGCAGTTGAAGGACGTCCTTGACGTCTATGCTTCGCGCAACATCGACAGCATCGGCTTCGTGCGCGATCGCGACGAGCAGATCGACGCCATGTACACGTCATTGTTTCGCGAATTGCTCACCTACATGATGGAAGATCCGCGCAACATCACCCCCTGCACGCATCTGCTGTTTTGCGCCAAGAACATCGAGCGCATCGGCGATCATGCCACCAACATCGCGGAAACGATCTATCACATCGTCACCGGCGACCAGATGCCGGCCGAGCGGCCCAAGGAAGACAAGACCGACCGTGTCGTCCTGCCGGTGCATCAGCCTGCCAAATAGTCGCCAACACCTCGTATTTGCGCTAGGCTTGTACAGGTCCTAGCACCGTACCCAAGGCAATGCCGCGAGGGAGGCGTGATGGAATATGTCCGTGAATTCGTTCCCGCATCTTCGGCCGATGCCATCGTGGCATGCAGCGTCTACACGGCCGGCAAGCGCATAGCCGACATTCCGATCGAAGAAGCGGGCGAATGGTCGCGCAAGAAGGACCATGTCGTCTGGATCGGTCTTCTGGAACCGAACCGCGAGCTTCTTCTGCGGGTAAAGGCCCAGTTCAACCTGCATGAACTCGCCATCGAGGATGCGGAGCATCCGCATCAGCGGCCGAAGCTCGAGCAATATGGCGAGGCGCTGTTCATCGTTGCCCGCACGGCGCAATTGGTCGATGGCAGGGTCACTTTCGGCGAAACGCATCTTTTCGTCGGCAAGGGCTACATCGTCAGCGTTCGCCATGGCCCCTCGACCTCGTACACCACGGTGCGCCAGCATTGGGAAAGCTGCCCTCACGCGCTCGCCAAGGGGGAGGACTTCGTCCTCTACGCCATCCTCGATTTCATCGTCGACAACTACATGCCCGTGCTCGAACAGATCGAGGACGAGGTGGAGCACATCGAAGACAAGGTGCTGGTCAGGCCGATGGTCGCTGGCGACATCGAACGGCTTTACATGCTGCGGCGCGACCTGTTGCGGCTCCGCAATGCCGCGCTGCCGCTGGTGGAGGTTTGCCGCCGGCTGACAAGCGCCGACCTGTCACAGATACAACCAGGAATGCACCCGCTGTTCCGGGACGTCACCGACCATATCCGCACCGTCCAGGAAAAGATCGACAGCCTGCGCGAGGTGCTGGCCTTCGCTTTCGAGACGAGCCTTCTCGTTGGCCAGAGCCAGGAGACGGCGATCACCAAGAAGCTCGCCTCATGGGCGGCCATACTGGCTGTGCCGACCGCATTTGCCGGCATCTACGGCATGAATTTCAACGACATGCCGGAATTGCGGATGAGCTACGGCTATCCGACCGTTCTGACGGCCATCGGCACGATATGCGTCGTTCTCTATTGGCGCTTCCGCAAGAACGGCTGGCTGTGAGGATGGCAGTAGGCAGTAGGCTATTGCTCTCTGCCCGGCTCTGGCAGAGCAATCTCGATTGCCGATTGCCGATTGCCGATTGCCGATTGCCGATTGCCGATTGCCGATTGCCGATTGCCGATTGCCGATTGCCTTACCGGCTGCGCCGGCGCTCCGATGCGGGCTGGAAAGCCACGCGCGAATGATAAGTGCAATACGGGCCACTATCGGCTGAATCGTTGCCACAGAAATGGAACTCTTCGCTCAACGGGTCGCCATTCGGCCATTTGCAGGTGCGTTCGGTCAGTTCGACGAGGTGCAGACGCCGCGAGATCGGCACGACGACGTTTTCCACAGGGCGGATGTAGTGGCGCGCCACCGGCTCAGCGTCGAACTGCGCCTGCAGCGCAGTGGCGCCGATCGAGGTGGTGACGTGCCGTGTCGCCGAGGCAGCCCGCGTGACCGACTTGGTGATCGTCGACCCTTGCGATGCCTTCTTCTGGCGAGCCGGCGCCGCGGTTGCGCGGCCACGGCTGGAGAGCTTCAGGCGGTGTACCTTGCCGATGACGGCATTTCGGCTGACGCCTCCAAGCTGGGCGGCGATCTGGCTTGCGCTCAGACCCTCCGACCAGAGTTTTCTCAAAAGTTCGACGCGCTCGTCGGTCCAGTTCATGAGACGGCACTCCTTTGAATCCACACGGCGCTGGAATCGATTCACGACCCGGCTCACACCGGGCGGACACCACATCTACAGGGGTGATTAGATCCGCCGCACGAAATCTAGTTATTTCTTCTTCACAACTACTCTATGCGCTGACTCGGTGACAAGAGTCCTGAGGGCAACACGATTCGGTTTTTTCGGTTTTCCCCAACTTGCCGACCTGTTGGCGAACAGGTTCTCCAGAAGGGGTGGACGGCCGGCTTAAAAGACGTTTTCGTTGACTTCGTGACTGAAAAACAGGATAAGCCGCAAAAGGCCGCCGAACGGGCGGCTTTTTGATTTTTCCGGTTCCGGAGACGCATATAATGAGCGGTTCGGCGCTTTACGAGACCTTTGCCCGCATCCCCCTGTCCTTCGACCATGGCGAGGGCGCCTGGTTGGTGACGGACAAGGGCGAGCGATATCTCGATTTCGCCGCCGGCATCGCCGTGAATTCCCTGGGTCACGGCCACCCGCATCTCGTCGCCGCCCTGACCGAGCAGGCTCAGAAGCTCTGGCACGTTTCCAATCTCTATGAGATCCCCGGCCAGCGCCGGTTGGCCGAGCGGCTCGTCGAAGAAACGTTCGCGGACAAGGTGTTTTTCACCAATTCGGGTGCGGAAGCGCTCGAATGCGCCATCAAGACGGCGCGCCGCTATCATTTCGTCAACGGCCGGCCGGAACGGTTCCGGGTTCTCACCTTCGAAGGCGCCTTCCATGGCCGCACGCTGGCGACGATCGCCGCCGGTGGCCAGTACAAATACATGGAGGGCTTCGGGCCCAAGGTGGAAGGCTTCGACCAGGTCGCGCTCGGAGACATCGAAGCGGTGGAAAAGGCCATAACGCCGGAAACCGCGGCCATCCTGATCGAGCCGATACAGGGGGAGGGCGGTATACGCCAGGTGCCGGCCCAGACGCTCAAGCGGCTGCGCCAGATTTGCGACCAGCAGGGCCTCGTGCTGATCTTCGACGAAGTTCAATGTGGCATCGGCCGCACCGGGAAGCTGTTCGCCTATGAATGGAGCGGCGTGAACCCGGACGTGATGGCCATCGCCAAAGGCATTGGCGGCGGCTTCCCGCTTGGCGCCTGCCTTGCCACCGACGCCGCGGCCGCGGGCATGACCGCCGGCGTCCACGGCACGACCTTCGGTGGCAACCCGCTGGCCATGGCTGTCGGCAACGCCGTGCTCGACGTCGTTCTGGAAGATGGTTTCCTCGACGAGGTGAGCCGCAAGGCGCTGCTTTTGAAGCAGGGCCTTGGCGCAGTCGCGGACGAGTTTCCGGACGTCGTCG
Organism: Mesorhizobium sp. BE184; assembly: GCF_031457045.1. NCBI lineage: Bacteria > Pseudomonadati > Pseudomonadota > Alphaproteobacteria > Hyphomicrobiales > Phyllobacteriaceae > Mesorhizobium > Mesorhizobium sp. BE184. The sequence goes on along the minus strand of NZ_JAVDVU010000002.1, from coordinate 279,955 downwards.
AAGACATACGCGGCGTCGGCCTGATGCTCGGCCTCAAATGTTCGATGCCGAACGTCAAAGTCAACACCGCGTTTCGTGACCAGCATCTCCTGACCGTCACGGCGGGCGACAACGTCATTCGCCTGCTTCCGCCCCTCAACGTCAGCGATGCCGAGATTCACGAGGCGCTGGCACGTATCCATAAAGCTGCCAAGGCCTTGTCCGAGACAATTGCTGCGGCCGCGAAGTAAGCGAACGAGCCGCATGGAACTACGCCATTTCACCGACCTTTCCACCGTTTCGGAAAGCGACCTGCGCACAATGCTGGACGATGCCGTCGTCCGCAAGCAGCGGCTGAAAGCCGGCGAGCGTTCAAAGCCGCTCGATGGCAAGATGCTGGCCATGATCTTCGACAAGCCATCGACGCGAACCCGCGTCTCCTTCGATGTCGGCATGCGCCAGCTCGGCGGCGAAACGATCATGCTGACCGGCGCCGAAATGCAGCTTGGCCGTTCCGAGACGATCGCCGATACCGCACGCGTGCTGTCGCGTTATGTTGACGCGATCATGATCCGCACCACGTCGCACGACCGGCTGCTGGAGTTGACCGAAGCCGCCACCGTTCCCGTCATCAACGGCCTCACCGACGAGACCCATCCGTGCCAGCTCATGGCCGACATCATGACCTATGAGGAGCACCGCGGTCCCGTGGCCGGCAAGACTGTCGCCTGGACGGGGGACGGCAACAATGTCCTGCATTCGCTGCTGGAGGCTGCCGCACGCTTCCGCTTCAATCTCAACATCGCCGTGCCGGAAGGCAGCGAGCCGGGGGAGAAATTCGTCGACTGGTCGCGCCGCAACGGTGGCACTGTCAATTTCACCAAGTCAGCCGAAGCGGCTGTCGACGGCGCCGACTGCGTGGTCACCGACACCTGGGTGTCGATGGGCCAGGAGCACCGAGCCCGTGGCCACAACGTGTTCCTGCCCTATCAGGTCAACGCGACGCTCATGGCCAGAGCCAACCCCGGCGCGTTGTTCATGCACTGTCTGCCGGCCCACCGTGGCGAGGAAGTCACCGATGAGGTGATCGACGGGCCGCAATCGGTGGTCCTCGATGAAGCCGAGAACAGGCTGCACGCCCAGAAGGCGGTGCTGGCCTGGTGTCTGGGCGCTTGATCCGGAGCGACGCGATGCCTATCTGCGCGGCATCACGCACATTGAAGGCGTTTCGAGCCATGCTGGCACCCCGGGCCGCATCGCCGCGCCCGGAGATTGACCATGCTGGAAGCTATGCAATTGACTGACCGCGAACCCAGGCTTGGCGAGTTCGGCCATGCCGGCGACGACCATGTCGTGCCGTTTGAAGTCGGCCCGCTCGACGTGCGCGGCCGTGCCGTGCAACTCGGCCCGATGCTCGACGCCATCCTCTCGCGGCACGATTACCCGGATCCGGTTGCTCGTCTGCTCGCCGAAGCCTGCGTGGTGACGGTGCTGCTGGGAACCTCGCTCAAATTCGACGGCAAGTTCATCCTGCAGACTCGCACCGACGGCCCGCTCGACATGCTGGTTGCCGATTTCACGACGCCCGGCGCGCTGCGCGCTTACGCCCGTTTTGACGCGGAACGGATCGGCGAACTCGTCGCCGCCGGCGATGTTTCGGACGAGGCTCTGCTTGGCTCGGGCGTGCTGGCGCTGACCATCGACCAGGGTGCTCATACCCAACGCTACCAGGGTATCGTCCAGCTCGACGGCACCTCGCTGGAAGAGGCGTCGCGCACCTATTTCCGGCAGTCCGAACAGATACCGACCGACCTCAGGCTGGCGGTGGCCAAGCAGGTCATGCCCGGCGGGCGCGAGCAATGGCGCGCCGGCGGTCTGCTGGCGCAGTTCTTGCCGGAAGCGTCGGAACGCATGCGCGTGCCCGACCTGCCGGGCGGCGATGGCGATCCCGCCGAAGCCACACACGATCCCGTCGACAATTCCTGGCAGGAATTGCTGGTGCTGCTGGCGACCGTCGAACGCACGGAACTGATCGATCCGACCGTCGGCGCCGAGCGGCTGCTGTACCGGCTGTTTCACGAGCATGGCGTTCGCGTCTTCGGCGGCGCGCGTGTCGTCGACCAGTGCTCGTGCTCGCAGGACAAGGTCCGGGGGATCCTGAAGGGCTTTTCGGCCGAGGAGATCGATAGCAGCATCGAAAACGGCAAAATTCGTGTCGATTGCGAATTCTGTTCGTCACGATACGAATTCGACCCCGCCGAATTTGCGCCAGCGCAATAAGAAGGAATCTGCCCGCGGCAAACGGATCAGTTTAGGGTCCGCTTGCCGCGCGGAATGTCGAGCGAGAAAGCGGGAATGGCGATTTCGAACAGTTCGCCGCCCGCGTTTCGCATCGTGTAGCGGCCGACCATGATGCCGGACGGCGTCGAGAGCGGACAGCCTGACGTGTATTGATAGCTGTCGCCCGGATTGAGTTCGGGTTGCTCGCCGATCACCCCATCTCCCCGTACTTCCTTGACGTGGCCCGATTCGTCCGTGATCTGCCAGTAGCGCGACAAAAGCTGCACGAGTTCGTCCGATTGGTTGTCTATGGTGATACGGTAGCCCCACACATAGTGCTTTTCGGAGGGGTCCGACTGCTCTTCCATATAGAACGGCTGGACTTGCACCTCGATGCTGCGCGTGACCGCCCGATACATTCGCGTCTCCAATGCCAAGCGAACGACTCTTCGGCCGCCGGTGCCTGCAGGTCAACAATATCCGACAGGCCATGTCATCGCCCTGACATGAAACGATGATGTTTTCGCGGCAGCCGCGATCTGGCGACTCGTGCCCGATTGAAGGCATTCAAGGAACGGGGCCGTCAAGCGGAACCGTTGCCACGGACCAGGTGCCCATGGAACTGACAGTCGCAGCTTCAGCCGCCTCTCTCACCCTGATCTCCATCAATGTCGTCGGCATTCTTCTCGCTTCTTCCCGGCTCAGGCCACAGGGCGAGTTGCTGGCACCGCAAGCGGACGCGCCGCCGGTCTCGATCGTCATTCCGTCGCGCGGCATGGAATCGTTTACGCAGGAAACGCTGGAGCGGGCCTTCTCGCTGGATTGGCCCGATTATGAGTTGATCTTCTGCATTGCCCATGCCGATGATCCGGTCGCCCCGGTGATCGAGCGTGTCATGGCGCGGTTTCCGCTGGTGCCGGCGCGGCTGCTTGTCGGCGACGATCGCTTCAGCGGCAACCCAAAGCTCAACAACTGCGTCAAGGGCTGGAAGACGGCGCGCCACGAATGGGTAATCCTAGCCGATTCCAACGTGCTGATGCCGCGGGACTACGTGCAGCAGATGATGGCGGCGTGGCACGCCGACACCGGTCTCGTCTGCTCGACGCCCATCGGTTCGCGGCCGGACGGCTTCTGGGCCGAGGTCGAATGCGCGTTCCTCAACACCCTGCAGGCCCGCTGGCAATATACCGGCGCGGCCATCGGCTACGGCTTCGCGCAGGGCAAGAGCATGCTGTGGAACAAGCCAATGCTGGATGCCAACGGTGGCATCCATGCCTTGGCCGCCGAGATCGCCGAGGACGCGGCCGCGACCAAGCTTGTGAATAGCCTCGGCCTGCAGGTCCGGCTTGTCAGTTCGCCCTTCGAGCAGCCGCTCGGCCGCCGCACGCTGCCCGAAATCTGGTCGCGGCAGATACGCTGGGCGCGGTTGCGCAGGGTGACGTTCCCACTGTTCTTCGCGCCGGAAATCCTGATCGGCGCGGCGGTTCCTTTACTGCTTGCGCTATGCGCTGCCTGGAGCCTGGGGCTCAGCATTCCAGTTGTCGCGATGGTCGTGCTCGCCGCCATCTACCTGCCGGAATACGCCCTGGCGCTCGCCAAGGGTTGGCAGGCATCGCCGCGTCTGCTTGCGGCGATGCTGGTGCGCGATGCCATCCTGCCGGCGGTATGGCTGCGCGGTTGGCTGGGCGGCGCAGTCAACTGGCGCGGCAACGAAATGGACATCCGCACCAAAGCCGCCGAGGAAGCCATTTCGGGCGTCTGAACGCAGCCGCCCGCGCGGCACCAAAACTCAGGCGCTGGCCAGCGCCTGTTCGATGTCGGCGATCAGATCGTCCGTGTCCTCCAGGCCGACGGACAGCCGCAGCGTCCCCGGTCCTATGCCGAGTTCCGCCCGCGCCTCTTCGGCGAGGTTCTTGTGCGTCGTCGTCGCCGGATGGGTGATGATGCTCTTGGCGTCGCCGAGATTGTTGGAGATGGTGACGATATCCAGCGCATTGGTGAAGGCGAAAGCCGGCTTCTTGCCGCCCTTCAGGTCGAAGCAGATCAGCGTCGAACCGCCGGTCATCTGCTTGGCGATGATGTCGGCCTGCGGATGGTCGGCGCGGCCCGGATAGATGAGCTTCGAAACCTTGGGATGCTCGGCCAGGAAGTCGGCGATCCTCCCGGCCGCTTCCGTCTGCTGGCGCACGCGCAGGGGCAACGTCTCCAGGCCCTTGAGCAGGACCCAGGCGTTGAACGGCGACATGCTGGGGCCGGTATGACGGAAATAGTCGTGCAGGTTCTCGTCGATCCATTTCTTGTCGGATAGCACGACGCCACCCAGGCAGCGTCCCTGGCCGTCAATGTGCTTGGTGGCCGAATAGACGACGACATGCGCGCCGAGTTCCAGCGGCTTCTGCTGCAAAGGCGTGGCAAAGACGTTATCGACGATCAGCCGCGCGCCGGCGGAATTGGCAATGGCGGCGACGGCGGCGATGTCGACCACTTCCAGCGTCGGATTGGTTGGGCTTTCGAGGAAGAACAGCTTGGTGTTGGGACGCACTGCATCCTGCCAGTTGCTCGTCTGCCTGCCATCGACCAGCGTCGTCTCGATACCGTATCTGGGCGCCAGCGTTTCCACCACCCAGCGGCAGGAGCCGAACAGGGCGCGCGCCGCGACGATATGGTCGCCGGCCTTCAGGCTGCAAAGCACCGCGGCGGTGACGGCCGCCATGCCGGAGGCGGTGGCGCGCGCATCTTCCGCGCCTTCCAGCGCGCACATGCGCTTTTCGAACATGTCGACGGTGGGGTTGGCGTAACGCGAGTAGATGAAGCCCGGTTCCTCGCCCTTGAAACGCGCTTCAGCCTGTTCGGCGCTCTTGTAGTGGTAGCCCTGCGTCAGGAACATCGCTTCCGACAGTTCACCGAACTCGGAACGAAGCGTTCCGGCGTGCACGAGTTGCGTTGCGGGTTTCCAGTTGCGCTTTTTCTCAGTCATGGTCCCTGTTCCGACACAAAAAAACCGGCCGCGAAAGTCGCAACCGGTCCTATGGCTCTCGCCGACGGTCCTTTAGCGACTTGTTTAACGTGGCTGCAAGCCGACCGGCCAAATCACCACGGGATAAAGGTCCTTTAGACCCGGGGCCGGCTTGCGTCAATCGCCGGCTTGATTAAGAGGTTAGGCCAGCGGCCTCCGATCGGCCTATCAGCGGAACCAGAGCCTTGCGGCAGACCGGAATTCTCCCAGACCAGGATATAGCGGCGCTGTTTGCGGCCGGCGCGCTCAAGAGCGAGCGCCCGCTCGACGCTGACCAGATTCAGCCGGCCAGCCTCGATCTGAGGCTCGGCGCAACCGCCTACCGGGTGCGCGCCTCCTTCCTGCCGGGACCGGACAGCACGGTCGCCGAGAAGCTGGAACGCCTGAAGCTGCACGAGATCAACCTGACCGAGGGCTCGGTTCTGGAGACCGGTTGCGTCTACATCGTGCCGCTGCTCGAAAGCCTGGCGCTCCCGGGGGAGATTTCCGCTTCGGCCAATCCGAAGAGCTCCACCGGACGTTTGGACATTTTCACCCGGGTCATGACCGATCGCGGGCACGAATTCGACAAGATCGCTGCCGGCTACGAGGGACCGCTCTATCTCGAAGTCAGCCCGCGGACGTTTCCGATCGTCGTGCGGGCCGGGTCGCGCCTGTCGCAAATCCGCTTCCGGACCGGCAACGCTTTGCTGTCGGAAACGGAACTGCACGCGCTGCACCGCGCCGAGACGCTGGTGGCGGTCGACCCGCCCAACATCTCCGGCGGAGGCATCGCGCTGTCGATCGACCTTGCCGGCGACAAGGATGGGCTGATCGGCTATCGCGGCAAGCATCACACCGGACTGGTCGATGTCGACAAGCGCGCCGCCCAGGATGTTTCCGGCTTCTGGGAACCGCTCTACAAGAGCGGCGCCGGCGAGCTCGTTCTCGATCCGGACGAGTTCTACATTCTGGTGTCGCGCGAGGCGGTGCATGTGCCGCCGCTCTACGCGGCGGAGATGACGCCCTTTGACCCGCTGGTCGGCGAGTTTCGCGTCCATTATGCAGGCTTCTTCGATCCGGGTTTCGGACATTCGGCCGCCGGCGGCACCGGCAGCCGCGCGGTGCTCGAGGTGCGCAGCCACGAGGTGCCGTTCATCCTCGATCATGGGCAGATCGTCGGACGGCTGGTTTATGAGTACATGCTGAAGCGGCCTTCGGCACTTTACGGAACCGATCTTGGTTCCAATTATCAGGCGCAGGGCCTGAAACTGTCGAAACATTTCCGCGCCGCGCGCTGAAGCGGCCACGGCGTCGTCGCAGGCGCCGGGTTTTGCCGCGTCGCGCCAGGAGAAAAGCATGAAAATTTCAGGATTGCTCGCGTCTCTGCTCGGCCTGGCCATGGTCGCCGCGACCTGCCTTCCGGCCAACGCGCAATCGAAGCTGAGGATCGCCACGGAAGGCGCTTATCCCCCCTTCAACAGCGTAACAGCGGACGGCAAGATCGTTGGCTTCGACGTCGACATCGCCAATGCTCTCTGTGCGCGGCTGAAGGTGGAATGCGAGATCGTCGCCCAGGACTGGGATGGCCTCATTCCCGGTCTCCAGGCCGGCAAGTTCGACATGATCGTCGCTTCCATGACCGTCACCGATGAACGCAAGAAGCAGATCGCCTTCACGCATAAATACTACGCCACGCCCTTTTCCCTTGTGGCTCCGAAGGCCAGCGACATTTCCGGCACCGTGGCAGCCGCGTTCAAGGGCAAAGCGTTGGGCGCGCAAGCTTCCACCGTGCTCGGCGACTATGCCCAGAAGGTCTACGGCAAGGCCGGCGCCGACGTGAAGCTCTACCCGTCGCAGGAGGAGGCGATGGCTGATCTCATGAACGGACGTCTCGACGCCGTCCTTTCCGACAAGTTCTTCCTGATGAGCTGGCTCAAGGGCGTTGACGGTGCATGTTGCAGGATGCTCGGCGATATCGACGGCACGGCGGCCGAAGCTGGCATCGGCGTTCGTCTGGATAACACCGAATTGCGCGACAGCCTCAACGCCGCGCTGGATGCGATCCGCGCCGACGGCACCTACAGGAAAATCCAGGCGAAGTATTTCGACTTCGATATTTACTGACGAAGCCGTGCTTCCGCGCGGGGCGCGCCGTGGGATTTGACGATTGGAAGCTGGAGCGGGCAGCGGGAATCGAACCCGCACGAAAAGCTTGGGAAGCTTCCAGGCTACCACTACATCATGCCCGCGCTGGCGGCTTCGTATCATGAGGTCAACCGTTCGGGCAATCGGCAAGATCAAGCTTTGTGCTATCTCGGTGACACCGCGTGCCACCCGGCTGGTCGTAATCGCATCAAAGTCCGAACCGCTCTCCATGTACGGTCGAATTGTCGCAACTCATCTTGCCCGGTCCAGGAAATGGGAATATCCATATTTCAACATTCATAGGATTATAGAAATATGGAAGAACGTCAGGCCCTGCTGGCCTTTCATGCGCTGTCGCAGGAAACCAGGCTTCGGATCCTGCGTTTGCTTGTTGTCGCCGGCGCCACAGGCATGGCGGCCGGCGCCATAGCCGAAAAGGCGCAAGTCTCTGCGTCAAATGTCAGCTTTCATCTCAAGGAACTGGAGCAGGCAGGGCTTCTCGCCACACGCCGAGAGTCCCGGTGGATCATCTACACCGCCAGATACGATACCCTGAAAGGGCTTATCCGTTTCCTGATGGATGATTGTTGCGCAGGACAGCTGGACGTTGCCTCTCCGCCTCCCGCACCGGACAAGCATCCGCCGATGGCGAAACCGTAGGTGTTGGCAATGACCGCTCCACCCGACCCTGAGATGGTTCCGGTCCGAGTGCCGATTGAGGAAGATTCGACTCCGCTGCCGATTGAAAGGCGATCTGCGATCAAAGTTGTCGTCGCTCTCGGCATCACCCAGATCATCGGCTACGGAACGCTGTATTATAGTTTCAGCATTCTGGCTGACGACATGGCCGGCGATTTCGGCTGGTCCACCGAATGGATATTCGCGGTGCTCTCGGCGGCCCTGCTGGTGGGTGGACTGGCGGCCCCGCTGCTGGGGCGCTGGATTGATCGGTTCGGCGCGGGGCGGGCGATGACCGCCGGCTCAATCCTGGCAGCAATCGCGCTTATTGCCTGCGCCTGTGCGCTAAACGGTCCGTCCTTCATTCTCGCGCTCATCGCCATCCAGGTAGCGTCGAACCTGGTGCAATATGGTGCCGCGTTCGCCCTGCTGGTGCAGATCGGCCCCGGAACGGCGCAGCGCAGCATCGTTCATCTGACCCTTATCGGCGGCTTCGCTTCAACCGTGTTCTGGCCGGTTACCACGGCGCTGCACGCCTATATGCCGTGGCAGGAGGTCTATTTGATCTTTGCGGCGCTGAATTTGGTTGTCGCGGTCCCGTTACATGCCTGGCTGTCCAAAAGACGGACAACCGTGGCATCGACTGCCGAACCGCCCGTCAGCCATCTCGCCGGCTCCCTGGGGCCATCGAGGCGACATGCGGGCTTCATCATCATGGTCAGCGCCTTCGCGCTGCAAAGCCTGATCAGCGCCGCGATCCTTGTCCATATGATTCCGCTGCTTTCCGGCCTCGGTCTCGGCACGATGGCTGCAGTCGTTGGCACGCTGTTCGGACCGTCCCAGGTCCTGAGCCGATTTGTGACCATGATCATGCGCCAGCAACCGCCTTTAAGATTGGCGGCAATCTCGGCTGGCCTCATGACCGCCGGGGTGGCGGTGCTTGATGCTGCGACGCCATCCACTGCAGCTGCGATGGCATTCGCGGTCATCTTCGGCATGGGCAACGGCCTGTTCAGCATCGTCACTGGCACATTGCCACTGGTGCTGTTTGGCAGCGAAGGTTACGGTCGCCTTCAGGGCCGCGCCATGGCCGCCCGGCTGATCGTGTCGGCGGTCGCGCCATTCGCCTTTGCCGCAGTCATGGTTCGACTGGGCGTGCCGGCGTCCCTGTTGATCGTCGTGGTCCTCGGTCTTGCCGCCTTGCTCTTGCTGGCCGCCATCGGCCGGCTGGTCAAACAGGACAGGAACGCCGCTACCTGACCCGTCACCCCCTTCGGCGCGGTCAATCGACGGTCGTCTTGCCTTGCGATTCCACCACGAGTTCGACGCGGTCAGCGGGGAACCGCGTTCTCGAATACTGAAAGGGATCGCCCTTCATATCCACGTTGATCGCGTGGGTGACGATCACGACGGCGCCGGGTGAAAGCCGCAGGTCGCGTGCATCGGCCTCGTCGGCGTGGCGCGCCTCGATCCGCGTTGAAGCGCGCAGATAGTCCTCGACGCCGAATTTGCGCAGGGCTGCACTGAGCGACCCCGCATCGGCATAAGCTTCGGCAATGGTAGGGAAACGCTGCGCATCGAACCAGGATGTGGCGCGCGATACCGGCACGCCGTCAGCGCTCCCGCGCGCTTCCACTCTGATAACCTTTGAGCCGGCTTCGAGACCGAGCGCTTTGGCGATCTCCGTGCTGGCGGATTCCTGCACGCCGGCGAATATGTCGGTGTGGCGCTCGCGAGCCTGGCTCCCCAGCCCTGTCGAAAAGCGCGTGCGTTCGCCGATCGGATAGACGAGACGCTTCTGCCGGCGTGCAAAGGTGCCGCGACCATGGACCGGATGCAGCACGCCTTCGTGGGCGAGCGCGGCGATGGCCGCCCGCACTGTGTGCCTGTTGACGCCGAACCGCTCGGCCAGAGCTGCTTCGGGCGGCAGCCGTCCTTCCGCTCCGGCGAGGGTTCCTGCGGCAAGTCCGCCCCGGATGTCATCGGCGATCTGACGCCACAGCGCGACACCAACGCCGCGCTGGATCGCCCGTCTTTTCCCCGTCGTCCCAGCCCCTGTCATGTGTCTGTCATCCCAACCCGCTACGAGTCCGATAAGTCATCGAGTTGTATAGATCAATAGACAATGAAAAACAAGACGCAGGCGGCCGGCGATACAATGGCCAGGCAAAGAAGAATGCGGGTTCTGGCGTTGAGCGACGCTGAAACGCTGCGGTCCCGCTACGCCGCGTTGGGCGCGGAGCCGCCCCATAGCCTGTTGCGTGGACCTGAGACCGGTCTGGTCATGCTGCGCGGCCGCATTGGTGGCACGGGGGAAGCGTTCAATGTCGGCGAAGCAACCGTTACGCGGGCGACGGTGAAGTTGGCGGATGGCTCCGTTGGCCACGCCATGGCGCTCGGCCGGGTGCCGGAGAAAGTCCGTCAGGCGGCGGTGATCGATGCGCTGTGTCAAGACGGCGCGCGGGCCACTCTCATCGACGCCGAATTCATCGCCCCGATCGAGCAGGCGCTTGCGCAGGCCGACGAACGGCGGCGGCGAGAAACTGCGGCCACCAGGGTCGATTTCTTTACTCTGGTGCGGGGAGAAGACTGATGTTCGCGCAACCTTCGGCTCTGGAAGGCGGGTTCGCCCGGCCGGTCATGGATGCTCAGGCGGTGTTCCGCACGGTCATGGATGCCATGGCCAGGCCGGCGCGCGTCGTGCCTTTGAATCCGATGGTGACGCCGCCCGCGCCTCTGTCGCCGGCCGTTGCCGCAATCGCCTGCACCCTGTTCGATGCGGAGGCCGATTTCTGGCTGGATTCGCGCCTGGCAAGCCATGGCGCGGTTGTGGACTGGCTGGTGTTCCACACCGGCGCGCGTTCGGCGCCGAAGCCTGTGGACGCTGCTTTCGCGCTGGTCACCGATATTGCAACCATGCCGCCGCTCGATCGCTTCGCCCAAGGCACGCAGGAATATCCAGACCGTTCAACGACGCTGGTGATGCAACTGCCAAGCCTCGCAGGCGGGAGCGAGATGACGTTCCAGGGCCCGGGAATCAAGGGCCACGCCAGCATCGCGCCGCGGGGATTGCCGGCCAGTTTCGCCGACCAGTGGCGGGCCAACGGCGAGCGGTTCCCGCGCGGGGTGGACGTGATCTTGGCGGATGCGGAAGCGGTCCTCTGCCTGCCGCGCTCCGCGCGTCTCGTCAACGCGGAGGGATAGACATGTATGTCGCTGTGAAAGGTGGCGAAGCCGCCATCGACAATGCGCATAGCCTGCTGGCCGACCGTCGCCGCGGTGACCGCTCTGTGCCGTCGCTGACCCTGGATCAGATTGCAGAGCAATTGGCGCTCGGCGTCGACCGTGTGATGAGCGAAGGCTCGCTCTATGATCGCCGCTTGGCCGCGCTTGCCATCAAGCAGTCGCGTGGGGATCTGATCGAGGCGATCTTCCTCGTCCGCGCCTACCGCACGACGTTGCCGCGCTTCGGTCATTCCGAGCCGGTCGATACAGGCGCGATGGCGGTCGAGCGGCGCATCTCGGCCTGCTACAAGGATTTGCCCGGCGGCCAGCTTCTAGGCCCCACTTTCGACTACACCCACCGTTTGCTCGACGCCGAACTTGAGGGTGACCCGGAAATTCCTGCGGGGGCGACGCGCGACGGCCCTCCGGAAGCCGTAACGCGGATTGCCGACATTCTAGGCGCGGAAGGCCTGATCGAAGAGGATTTTCCGGCCACCGGTCAGCCTGGCGACATAAACCAGACGCCGATGGAATTCCCGCTGTCGCGGGCCATGCGGCTTCAATCCCTGTCGCGCGGCGACGAAGGCTTCCTGCTGGCGCTGGGCTATTCGACGCAGCGCGGCTATGCCCGTAGCCATCCCTTCGCCGGCGAGATCCGCATTGGCGAGGTTGAGGTCGAAGTCTTCCTTCCGGAACTCGGTTTCGCCGTAGCGGTCGGGCGCGTGAAGCTGACCGAATGCCAGATGGTCAATCAGTTCAAGGGGTCGGCGAAGGCGCCGCCGCAGTTCACCCGTGGTTATGGGCTGGTCTTCGGTCAGTCGGAACGCAAGGCGATGGCCATGGCGCTGTGCGACAGGGCGTTGCGTGCGCAGGAATTCGGCGAGGATGTGGTTGCGCCGGCCCAGGACGAGGAATTCGTCGTCTCGCATTGCGACAATGTCCAGGCGACCGGCTTCGTCGAACATCTGAAGCTCCCGCATTACGTGGATTTCCAGGCCGAACTCGGACTGGTTCGCACCATGCGCGCCGAATATGAGGCGGGTCTGGGCGCCCCCGCTGTCGAAACCCCGCCCACCATCGAAATCCGGGAGGCGGCGGAATGAACGCGCATCATCAAGCTTCCAACTACAATTTTGCCTATCTCGACGAACAGACCAAGCGGATGATCCGCCGGGCGATCCTGAAGGCGATCGCCATACCCGGATATCAGGTCCCCTTCGCCAGCCGCGAGATGCCGATGCCGTACGGCTGGGGCACCGGCGGGGTGCAGGTCACCGCCGCCATCCTCGGTCCTGAAGATGTCTTGAAAGTGATCGATCAGGGGGCCGACGACACAACGAATGCGGTGTCGATCCGCAAATTCTTCCAGCGCGTCGCCGACGTCGAGACTACGACGAAGACCGCGGATGCAACGATCATCCAGACCCGCCACAGGATTCCGGAAACGCCGCTGCGGCTGGGGCAGGTGCTCGTCTATCAGGTGCCCATTCCCGAGCCGCTGCGCTTCCTGGAGCCGCGTGAGACGGAAACGCGCAAGATGCACGCGCTTGAGGAATACGGGCTCATGCATGTGAAGCTTTACGAGGATATCGCCCGCAACGGCCATATCGCCACCACCTACGCCTACCCGGTCAAGGTCGAAGGCCGGTACGTCATGGACCCGTCGCCGACGCCGAAATTCGACAATCCAAAGATGCACATGTCGGAAGCGCTGCAACTTTTCGGAGCCGGCCGGGAAAAGCGCATCTACGCCCTGCCGCCCTATACCGAAGTCGTCAGCCTCGATTTCGAAGATCATCCGTTTGAAGTGCAGCGTTTCGACAAGCCCTGCGCTCTCTGCGGCGCCGAGGCCGTCTATCTGGACGAGGTCGTGCTGGATGATCGCGGCGGCCGCATGTTTGTGTGCTCGGATACCGATCATTGCGAAACCCGCCGAGTCGAAGGGCATCGTGGTGAAATGGGCGGGGAGGCAGCGTGATGAGCCCTCTGGTCTCCACTGAAGAAAGACAGCACGAAACGAGCGACCAGCCGCTGCTGTCGGTGCGTTCGCTCGGCAAGATGTATGGCAGCCGCATCGGTTGCGCAGGCATCGATTTCGACGTCTGGCCGGGCGAAGTCATGGCCATCGTCGGCGAGTCCGGTTCGGGCAAGACCACGCTTCTCAATTGCATTTCCACCCGGCTGGCGCCGACCTCGGGCACGGTCTCCTATCGCATGCGCGACGGCATGGTCCGCGATCTCTACCAGCTTGGAGAGGCCGAGCGCCGCTTCTTGCTGCGAACCGACTGGGGGTTTGTCCACCAGAACCCGGCGGATGGACTGCGCATGACGGTGTCGGCAGGCGCCAATGTCGGCGAGCGCCTGATGGCGGTCGGCGAGCGCCATTATGGCCGCATCCGCGAAACTGCGACCGATTGGCTGGGGCGTGTCGAGATCGATGCCAACCGCATCGACGACCAGCCGCGCGCTTTTTCCGGCGGCATGCGGCAGCGGCTTCAGATCGCGCGCAATCTCGTTACGTCGCCCCGTCTGGTGTTCATGGACGAGCCCACCGGCGGCCTCGATGTCTCGGTGCAGGCCCGCCTGCTTGACCTGCTGCGCGGGCTGGTGTCGGACCTCGGCCTCGCCGCCATTGTCGTCACCCACGATCTCGCCGTGGCGCGGCTTCTCTCCCATCGCATGGTCGTGATGAAGGAGGGCCGGATTGTCGAACAAGGCCTCACCGACCGGCTGCTGGACGACCCGCAGGCGCCTTACACGCAACTTCTCGTTTCCTCCATCCTGCAGGTCTGAGGCAGCGTCGATGTCACTTTTGCTTTCCGTTTCCGGCCTCTCGAAAACCTTCACCATGCATCTGCGCGGCGGTTTGGCGCTTCCGGTCATCTCCGGAGCCAGTTTCGAGCTTATGTCAGGCCGCTGCGCCGTCCTCGGCGGTCCCTCTGGCGCCGGCAAAAGCTCGATCCTGAAAATGCTCTACGGCAATTATGCCGCCGACGGCGGATCGATACGGGTGCGGCATGACGGCGAGGACATCGATCTGGCGACGGCATCGCCGCGTAAGGTGATCGAGGTTCGGCAGCGCACCATCGGTTACGTCAGCCAGTTCCTGCGCGTCGTGCCGCGCATCGGCGCGCTGGACATCGTTGCCGAGCCACTGGTCGATCGCGGCGTCGAGCGCAGCGCCGCGACGGAACGGGCGGCGGTTCTGCTGGCCCGGCTGAACCTGCCGGAGCGGCTGTGGCGTCTGCCGCCGGCGACATTTTCCGGCGGTGAACAGCAGCGCGTCAATGTCGCGCGCGGTTTCATCACCGATCATCCGATCCTGCTGCTGGATGAGCCCACCGCTTCGCTCGATGCCGCCAACCGCGCCGTCGTGGTCGACATGATCGACGAGAAGAAGCGGGCCGGTACAGCCGTTCTCGGCATATTCCATGACGCGGAAGTGCGTGCCGCTGTCGCCGATACAATCATCGACGTTGCAGGCTTCGCACCCGACCGGAGGGCTGCCTGACCATGCCGCGCCTGTCAGAAACGCCTCGGATCGATCCAACCGCCGTGGTCGAGGATTGCGAATTTGGCCGTTATACCGAGGTCAGGGAAGGCTGCCGCCTCTCCGAAACCGTTCTCGGCGACTATTCCTATCTGATGCAGGACTGCCAGACTTGGTGCGTCACCATCGGCAAGTTCGCCAACATCGCTGCATCCGTTCGCATCAATGCCACGCATCATCCGATGACGCGGGCGACGTTGCACCACTTCACCTATCGCGCCGGCGACTATTTCGAGGACGCCGGACACGAGCCGGATTTCTTCGCCGCCCGCCGCGCCAAGCGGGTGGTCATCGGCCATGACACCTGGATCGGCCACGGCGCCGTCATCCTGCCCGGCGTTACCATCGGCGATGGCGCTGTAGTGGGATCTGGCGCCGTCGTCACCCGCGATGTCGCGCCCTACGCGATCGTCGGCGGCGTGCCGGCCCGACTTATCCGGATGCGGTTTCCGGCCGACATCGCGGCCAGGATGCGCACTCTGGCCTGGTGGGATTGGGATCATGCGCAGCTACGCGCCGGGTTGGAAGATTTCCGCACCCTTTCGGCCGAGCAATTTCTCGACCGCTACGAACCGGCGGCTGCGCATCACGCGCCTGTGGACGGTCATGAAACTGACATCGGACCGCAATCCCCGCGTCACGGGCGACCGTTAGTTGCGGAGCAGGACTGGGCCCAACCGCTCGGGACATCGGGCGGATAACGGCAGCCGGAACGGTTTTTGCCCATCATCATCGTCACCGCCAGCAATCAACAAAGGAAAGACCGCAATGGGTGCCATATCCATCAGAAATCTCTCCAAGACATTTGGCAAGAAGCTGGCGCTGGACAATGTCAGTCTCGACATCGGCAGCGGCGAAATGGTCGCCCTGATCGGCGCGTCTGGCTCCGGCAAGAGCACGCTCATCCGGCATATTTGCGGCCTGGAGACGGCGCAGTATGGCGGCGGGGCGATCGACATCATGGGTTCGCAAATCCAGGGCGGCGGACGGCTGGCGCATGGCGCCAGGCGGCTGCGCCGCGATGTCGGCGTCGTGTTCCAGCAGTTCAACCTCGTCGGACGCCTGTCGGTGCTTTCGAATGTACTGCTCGGCAATCTGGGACGGATCTCGCTTTGGCGGGGCACGTTCGGCCTGTTCACGGGCGAAGAGAAACGAGCAGCGCGTGAAGCGCTGGCGCGGGTCGGCATCCCGGAAGTTGGCTGGCAGCGCGCCTCGACGCTTTCCGGCGGCCAGCAGCAGCGCGCGGCCATCGCCCGCACACTGGTGCAGAAGTCCCGAATCCTGCTCGCCGATGAACCGATCGCATCGCTGGATCCGTCTTCGGCGCGGCGCGTCATGGAAGTGCTGGCGACGGTGAACCGGGAAAACGGCATCACCTGCGTCGTCTCACTGCATCAGGTCGAATATGCCCGCCGCTATTGCCCGCGCACAATCGCCCTTCGCGACGGTCGCATCGTCTTCGACGGCCCATCGGCGGAACTGACCAACGCCATGCTGGTGGAACTTTACGGCGACGGTTCCGAGGAACTGGTCCTTCCGGATATCGAGGCGCCGAAGAAAACCCCGTCCCGTCCCGTCAGCCCGGTTCTGAAGCCAGCCGGCGTGTTTGCAGCCTGAACAATCCCCGAACCCAAAAGGAAAAATCCATGAACGTCTTTTTGAAGACCTTAGCGGCGGCCACGCTTGCCCTCACGGTGACTGCGGCCCATGCCGACACGATCGATTTCGGCATCATATCGACCGAATCCCAGCAGAATTTGAAGCCGAAATGGGAGCCCTTCCTGGCCGATATGGCGAAGAGCACCGGCCTCGACATCAAGCCCTTCTTCGCATCGGACTATTCCGGCGTAATCGAAGGCATGCGGTTCAAGAAGGTGCAGTTGGCCTGGTACGGCAACAAGTCGGCCATGGAAGCGGTCGATCGCGCCGAAGGCGAAGTCTTCGTCCAGACGGTCAGCGTCGAAGGCGAGCCCGGCTATTGGTCGCTGATCCTGGCGCCCAAGGACAGCAAGCTCAATTCAGTCGAGGATTTGCTGAAATGCGACCAGTCGCTGAACTTCGGTCTAGGCGATGTGAATTCGACCTCCGGCTACCTGGTGCCGACGACCTTCATCTTTGTGGCCAACAAGGTCGACCCCAAGACCTGCTTCAAGAACGTCACGAATTCCAACCATGAGACCAACGCCATGGCGGTGGCCAACGGCCAGCTCGACGCCGCCGCCAACAACACCGAAAACATGACTTTGATCGAAAAGAACAATCCGGAAGCCTTCGCCAAGATCAAGATCATCTGGAAATCGCCGCTCATCCCGGCCGATCCGATCGTCTGGCGCAAGGATCTTTCCGCGGAGACGAAGGCCAAGATCAAGGATTTCTTCCTCACCTACGGCACCGACAAGTCGAAGGGCGATGCAGCCAAGGAAAGGGAAGTCCTGGCCGGTCTTGAATGGGCGCCCTTCCGCGAATCCAGCAACGATCAGCTGCTGCCGATCCGCGTGATGGAGCTGACCAAGTCGATCGCCAAGATCGAGGCCGACACCAAGCTCTCGGCGGATGACAAGAAGGCCAAGATCGAAAAGCTAGAAGCCGAAAAGAACGGCTACGAAGCCAAGATCAAGGCCAGCAACCAGAGCTGACATCTTCTGACGCTGCGCCGGCCGGAAATCCGGCCGGCGTCATGCATTCGAGGCACACATGACGCATCTCGCCGACAGTCCTCCCCTCAAGGCGCCTCGCCCGGAAATCGCGCGCGACTGGACGCGCACGCTGTGGACAGCCTTCATCTGGATCGCCCTGGCGCTCCTGCTGATCTGGAGCTGGGGGCCAGCCGAGATGTCGCGGTGGACTTATCTGTTCACCGATGCCGACAACATGGCCAGCTATGCGGCGGGTTTTGCGAACCCGAACTTCTCCGAATGGCGCTACTATCTCGCGGAAATGGGCGTCACCATCCAGATCGCGCTGTGGGGTACGTTTCTGGCGGCTGTTCTCGCGATCCCCTTCGGGGTGCTTTCGGCCCGCAACATGGCGCCCTGGTACATCGTCCAGCCGGTCCGCCGCCTCATGGACATATTCCGCTCCATCCACGAATTGGTGTTTGCGGTGCTTTTCGTGGTCGCCGTCGGCCTTGGACCGTTCGCTGGCGTCATGGCGCTGTTCATCCACACCACAGGCATCCTGGCCAAGCTTTTCTCCGAAGCCGTGGAGGCTGTCGATCCTCGGCCCGTCGAGGCGATCCGCTCGACTGGCGCGACTCGCCTGCAGGAGGTCGTCTTCGGCGTCATCCCCCAGGTCATGCCGCTGTGGGTTTCCTATGCACTCTACCGCTTCGAATCGAATGTCCGCGCCGCAACGGTGCTCGGCGTCATCGGCGCCGGCGGCATCGGCCAGGTCCTCTTCGAATCCATTCGCGGCTTCTACTATGGCGAGGCCGCGGCAATGCTCATCATCATGCTGGTGACGGTCTCGTTGATCGACCTTCTGTCGCAACAGCTGCGCAAGCTGTTTCTCTGAAGTGTGAATCGGCCATGCGATACGCCCTGTATTTTACGCCACCTCCCTCGCACCCGCTGACCGCGGCCGCGTCGCGTTGGCTGGGCCGTGACGCCTTCAGCGGCGGCATGCAGCCTTTGCCGCACGTCTCCGGAGTGACCGCGCTGCAGGGAGAACGTCTCGTCGGAGAGCCGCGTCGCTACGGTTTCCACGGCACGCTGGTCGCACCGTTCAGGTTGAGCCCCGCCGCCACGCCGGACCAGCTTGGCCGCTTGGCCGAAACCTTCTGCGCGGATCTGAGACCCTTCGAATTGCCGAAGCTCGAAATCGTGCGGATCGGCCGTTTCTTCGCCCTCTGCCCGAGCGTAGAGACAGCCGGATCGATACTCTTGCCGCTTCGGCGGTCGATCATTTCAACCCGTTGCGGGCGCCGCTGGACGAAGCCGAAATCGCAAGACGCAAGCCGGACGCCCTGACGGCGCGGCAGCAGGCGTACCTGCTTCGCTACGGATACCCATACGTCAAGGAAGAATTCCGCTTCCACATGACGCTGACCGGCCCGGTCGATGCCGGGGAGGAAGCCCCCGTGCAGGCTGCCCTGCAGGCCTGGTTCGAACCGGTGCTGGCGGAGCCGATATCGGTCGAAAGCCTGTGCATTTTCAACGAACCGGAAACGGGCGCTCCGTTCGTCGTTTTGAGCCGCCACGCATTCGCCGCCGCGACGGCGAGAAAGATCGCCTGACATGCAAGAGACCGTCCTCAAAAACGCGAAACTGGTGTTCGAACACGAAATCATTTCCGGCTCTGTGGTTCTCCGCGACGGCATGATCTGCGGTGCCGCTGCCGGGCCGCATACAGGCGGCGAAGACATGGAGGGCGACTATATCGTTCCCGGTCTGGTGGAATTGCATACGGACCATCTGGAATCCCACTATTCGCCACGGCCGGGCGTGCGGTGGGACAGCATGGCCGCCCTGCAGGCGCACGATGCCCAGGTTGTCGGTTCGGGTATCACAACCGTCTTCGATTGCCTGCGGTTGGGCTCGGATGAAGACGGCGGTTTTCTGAAGGGGGAGATGCGCGCCATCGGCCATGCGATCGAGCAGGCAGGCAACGAGGAGCGGCTGCGCGCCAGTCACCTGATCCATCTGCGCTGCGAAGTTTCGGCCGGCAACGTACTGGAGCATTTCGAGGATTTCCGAGGCGATCCGCAGGTGCGACTGGCCTCGCTTATGGATCATGCGCCGGGTCAGCGGCAGTTCGCGACACTCGACCAGTACATTCTTTACTACAAGAAAAAGGTCGGGCTGAGCGACGCGGAATTCGACCGCTTCATGGCCCGCCGGCAGCAGGATTCGGCGAAATATTCGGCCGGCAATCGCAAGGCCATTGCGCAGGCCTGCAACGATCGCGGCATCGCCATCGCCAGCCATGACGACGCGACGCTTGAGCATGTCGAAGAATCGAAAGGCTTCGGCGTTCGGCTGGCGGAGTTCCCGACCAGCATCCAGGCGGCCCAGGCGTCGCACGAGGCGGGCATGTCCGTGATGATGGGCGCGCCCAACATCGTGCGTGGCAAGTCGCATTCCGGCAATATTTCGGCCAAGTCACTGGCCGATGCCGGCGTTCTGGACGTGCTCTCGTCGGACTACGTGCCGATCAGCCTCATCCATGCGCCGTTCCTGCTGGCTTCGGAGGAGGGCGGCATGGACTTGCCGCAGGCGATCCGGTTGGTGACGGCAACGCCGGCGCGAACCGTGGGGCTGGAAGACCGCGGCCTCATCGCCGAAGGTTTGCGGGCCGATCTGGTCAGGGTTCGCCACAAGCAGGGCGTCCCCGTCGTACGATCTGTCTGGCGAGAGGGGCGGCGCGTTGCCTGAGCGCGATGTCCTTCAGGATGCCGGCCCTGCTTGCGGGCGGACCGGAAAGCTTGTCGTGATTGTCGGCCCCAGTGGTGCCGGCAAGGACAGCCTCATGGACTATGCCAAGACGCGGTTGGCCGGCGATCCCCTTCTCCATTTCGTCCGCCGCGCGGTGACGCGTCAGGTTGACGCCACCGCCGAAGATCACGATGCAATGTGCGCCGCCACATTCGAGGCGGCTGCGGCGTCCGGCGTTTTCGCGGTGACATGGGAAGCCCATGGATTGAAGTATGGCATTCCCGATACGGCGCGCGCGCATACCGCCAATGGCGGCATCGCCGTCGCCAACGGGTCGCGCGGCGCGCTCCCGGCAATCCGGGCGCGTTTCGAGGACATCGCCGTAGTGCTGGTTCACGCAGCGCCAGAGGTGTTGGCTCAAAGGCTGTCGGCGCGAGGCCGTGAAACCAGAGCCGAAATCGTCGCCAGACTGGCGCGCTCCGCCTATGCATTCGAGCATCCGGTTCCCGATCTGAGGCTCGACAACGGTGGCGAACTTGCTGCCGCAGGGGAGTTGCTGGTCGCCTTCCTGCACCGTCTGGCGGGGCAGGCTTGCGGGCGAAATCAGTCCCGCGACCTGCGTGGTTCGGGCCTGCACATCTAACGGCTTCGAAGTCGATAGGCGAAGTCCCATGCCATTTTGAGCATGTTCACGGCGACCGTGCCGCTACTCCTTCGTCGAAATATCGAGCCTTGACACTACTTGACATGTCGCTAACATGTTAGGTGTGGCATCAGGGCGGAAACATGCGTTCAAAAGAGATTTTCGGATTGTCGGCGGCGCTCATTACGCCTTTTGACGAGGGTGGAGGCATCGACCTTGCCCGACTTGTGACCCATGCCCGCAACGTGCTTGCGGAAGGTTGCGACAGCGTCACTGTTTTCGGCACGACCGGGGAAGGTTACGGCATTAGCCTGATGGAGCGCGCCGCGGTCATGGGCGCCCTTGCAGGCGCTGGCATCGAGCCTGCCAAAAGGGTCTATGCCGGTGTCATGGCAGTCACCACCGACGACGCGGTCGCCCAATCCCGTGTCGCTCTTGACGCCGGCGCCCGCGGTCTGTTGTTCGCGCCGCCTTTCTATCTGAAAGGCGTCGAAGACGAAGGTCTCTATGCATGGTTTTCGCGCACGATCGAAAAGATCGGCGCTTCGGCACGCGGCGTCATCCTCTACCACATACCCGGCCAGACCTCCGTGCCCATATCGGTGTCGCTGGTGTCGAGGCTGAGAAAAGCTTTTCCCGGCGTCATTTCCGGGGTCAAGGATTCCTCCGGCAGATGGGAGGATGCTGAGGCTTTCCTGGCGGAGCATGGCGATCTGGCGATCCTGATCGGCGAGGAACGGCTGCTGGCCCGCGCCGTCAGGACCGGTGCAGAAGGCTCGATCTGTGGTCTCGCCAACATGGCGCCGGCGCTGCTCCGCCCGGTGATTTACGAAGGCAAGGACAGCGATAAGGTAGTTCGGCTGGTCGATATGATAACCAGCTTCCCGGTGCTGCCCACGGTCAAGGCTTTGACCGGCCATGTCCGCAAGGATGCCCGCTTTGGCAAGGTGCGGCCGCCGATCAGCGATCTCGAGCCGGCGCTTGCCAAAAAGGCGGCGGACGCCTTTGATGCTATCCTTGCGGCATAGGAAACGACAGGGTGAACAGTCCCGCGGCAACGCCTCCGTCTGAAAGCCAGAACCTCCGGGACAAGGCCTATGTCGGCTACACCAGGAGCCTGCTGGAGCAGCAGATCAAGCCGGGACAGTTCATCACCCAGCGCGAACTGGTCGCGATCACCGGTTTTCCTCTCGGCTCGATCCGGGAACTTGTGCCGCGACTCGAGGCAGAAGGGCTGATCCGCACGGTGCCGCAGCGCGGCATGCAGGTTCCGCAGGTGGATCTCGCTCTGGTTCGCAATGCGTACCAGTTCCGCGCCTTTCTGGAGGAGCCGGCTGCGCGCCTGTTCGCGCGCGACGCTTCCGATGATGCGATCGCCGCCTTGCGCGAAAGCCATGAACGCATCCTGCACAGGCACGAGAACGGCGATGCCGCCAACCTCATGCAAGACGCCGAGGCGGTCGATTTGAGCCTGCATGAGGCGATCATCGGACTGCAGAACAACGAGATACTCTCCAACGCCTATCGCGTGAACTGGCTCAAGATAAAGCTGATCAGGCTGGCGGAAACGCGCCTCTATGTGCCGATGATTCCGGAGGTGATGGGTCAGCATCTGGAGATCATAGCGGCGTTCGAGCGGCGCGATGAGGATGCGGCCGCGCAGGCCATCACCAAACACATTGAAGTCGCGCGGCGGAGGGCTGTCGATATCTGACGAATGCCGCCTTGGGCTGCGCCGGGAGGAGGCGTGTTCGCGGGTCGGTGGAATGTCCACAATTAAAAAAACGATGGAGGAAGACATGACGTTCAAGACATTCAAGCCAAGCAGACGCGAGTTCCTTGCCGGCGCCGCCGGCCTGGGTGCCGCGGGTCTTATCGGCGCCCGACCGGCATTTTCCGCCGAGGTCGACTGGAAGAAGTTTTCCGGCCAGACGCTCGAGGTCAATCTGGTCAAGAGCCCGCGCAGCGACACGCTGCTGAAATACATGTCGGAGTTCGAAGAACTCACCGGCATCAAGGTCAACGCGGAGGCCACACCTGAACAGCAGCAGCGCCAGAAGACGGTGATCGAACTGAGCGCCGGGAAACCCAGCTTCGACGTTGTTCACCTGTCCTATCATGTGCAGAAGCGCCAATTTGAGAAGGGCGGCTGGCTCGCCGATATCGGCGGCTTCGTCAAGGACCCGACGCTGACCGATCCCGGACTCACCGAGGCCGATTTCGCCGAGGCCGGTCTGGAGTTCGCCAAGGACGGCGATGGCGCGCTGCGGTCGCTGCCGTTCTCGGTCGACTACTGGATCATCTATTGGAACAAGGACCTGTTCGAGAAGAAGGGCCTGCAATACCCGGCGAGCTTCGAGGAGTTGACCAAGGCCGCCGAAGCGCTGACCGACAAGGACGCCGGCACATTCGGCTTCGTTGCGCGCGGGCTGAAGAACGCCAATGTGCCGGTCTGGACCTCGCTGATGCTCGGCTTCGACAAATATACCGTCGATAAAGGCGTGCTGCAGACGGAAACCCCCGAAGCCATCGAGGCGGCGAGCATCTACAAACGCCTGATGACGGTCTCGGCTCCTCCCGGCGTCGCAGGGTTCAACTGGGCGGAATCGCAATCAGCGTTCCTTCAGGGCCGCATCGGCATGTGGTTCGATGGCGTCGGCTTCGCGCCACCGCTCGAAGACCCAAATAAATCGCGCGTCGTCGGCAAGGTTGGTTATGGCGTCATGCCGAAAGGCCCCAAAGCGCATGCGTCGGGCACCTTCGGCGACGGCATCGGCGTCACCGCCGCCAGCGAGAAGAAGGAGGCCGCCTATCTGTTCTGCCAATGGGCTGTTTCGCCGATCATGGGCGCACGGCTGCTGCAGGCAGGCGCCGGCGTGCCGTTCCGCAAGTCCATACTCGGCGATCAGAAGGTCCGCGAGGGCGTCACCATGCCGGGCGAGTGGGTCGACGCTGTCGCGGGGTCCGGCGAGATCAGCCGGCTGGCGCTGCCGGTCATCGTTCCTGTGACGGAATTCCGCGATACTTTCGGCGTGGCGCTCACCAATCTGATTTCCGGCGGCGATCCTGCCGCCGAACTCAAGAAGGCGACGGAAGCCTTCAAGCCGGTGCTTGAAAAGAGCGAAAAGGCCTGATGGCCGACGCGACCGCGCCCACCGCTTACGAAGTCGAGGGCCAGCCGGTTCGGCTGGCCCCGAACTACTGGCCGTTCGTCCTGCCTGCGCTGGTTGTGGTGTTGGCCGTCATCGTCTTTCCGTGGGTGTTCACCATCTGGATGAGCGCCAACGAGTGGACGCTCGGCCAACCGCGAAGCTTCGTCGGTGCGGCAAACTACGTCCGTCTCTGGGGCGACCCGCGCTTTTGGGAATCGCTCGTCCACACGCTCTGGTACACGCTGCTGTCAGTCGTTGCGCCGCTGTTTCTCGGCACGCTCGCGGCTTTGATTTTCGATGCGCGCTTTCCGCTGCGAGGCTTTCTTCGCGCCATCTTCGTCATGCCGATGATGGCGACGCCGGTGGCCATCGCGCTGGTGTGGACGATGATGTTCCATCCGCAGCTCGGCGTGCTGAACTATCTGCTGTCGCTGGTGGGCATTCCGGCGCAGGAGTGGATTTTCAATCCCAACACCGTCATCCCTTCGCTGGTCGCGGTCGAGACCTGGCAGTGGACGCCGCTGGTGATGCTGATCGTGCTCGGCGGCCTGGCCTCGGTGCCGCGCGAACCTTTCGAAAGCGCGGAGATCGACGGCGCCAATTATTGGCAGCAGTTCCGTTTTATCACGCTGCCGATGATCATGCCCTTCATCATGGTCGCGGCCATCATCCGCACCATCGATGCGCTGAAGAGCTTCGACATCATCTTCGCCATGACCCAGGGCGGTCCCGGAACGGCTTCGGAAACGATCAACATCTACCTCTACAACACCGCCTTCGCCTACTACGACATCGGCTATTCGTCGGCGATGGCGATCATCTTCTTCATCATCATCGTGGCGCTTTCGCTCGTCCTCCTGATGTTGCGCCAGCGCATGCAATGGTCGGAGGTGAAAGGGAAATGAACACCAGCTTCCTCAACCGCCTCGGCCTCTTCTTCGTCGCGCTGGTCATGGTCTCGCCGGCGATCCTTTTTTTCATCTGGATGATTTCGCTGTCGCTGAAGTTCGAGATCGACAACGGCGCCTATCCGCCGATCCTGATCCCCGAACGTTTCGCCTGGGTGAATTATGTGCAGGTGTTCCGCGAGAACAATTTCTTCCTCTATCTGTGGAATTCGATCCTGGTGACCGGCACGGCTACGCTGCTCGCCTTGCTGATCGGGGTTCCTGCCGGCTACGGAATTGCGCGGCTCAAAGCCGACAAGGCGGCTGTCGTGGTCATGATCGCCCGCATGACGCCGGGTCTTTCCTATCTCATACCGCTCTATCTGCTGTTTCAGTGGGTGGGTCTCGTCGGCACAATCTGGCCGCAGATCATTATCCACCTGGTGGTGACGGTGCCCATCGTTGTCTGGGTGATGATCGGTTACTTCGAGACAACACCGATGGAACTGGAAGAAGCGGCGAGCATTGACGGCGCCAGCTCCTGGCAGGTCTTTCGGCTCGTCGCGCTTCCCATCGCCAAGCCCGGCATTGTCGTGGCGCTGATCCTGTCGGTGATCTTCTCCTGGAACAATTTCGTTTTTGGCGTCGTGCTCGCCAACCGCGAGACGCGGACGCTGCCGGTCGCCGTCTACAACATGCTGTCTTACGAACAGGTGAGCTGGGGGCCACTGGCGGCCGCGGCGCTGGTGGTGACGCTGCCGGTGTTGGTGCTGACCATATTCGCGCAACGGCAGATCGTGGCGGGCCTCACGGCCGGCGCCGTAAAGGGTGGGTGAGAATGGCCTCTGTTGAAATTCAGGACGTCCGCAAGGAATTCGGCTCGGTCAAGGTCATTCGCGGCGTGTCCGTGGATATCAGCGATGGTGAGTTCGTCGTGCTGGTCGGGCCATCTGGCTGCGGAAAATCGACCCTGCTGCGCATGATCGCAGGATTGGAGACGATCAGCTCAGGGACGATCAGGATCGGCGACCGCGTCGTCAATGCTTTGCGCGCCCGTGACCGCGACATCGCCATGGTATTCCAGAACTACGCGCTCTATCCGCACATGACTGTCGCTGACAATATGGGCTTTGCGCTGCGCATCAAGAATTTCGAGGCTGCGGAAATCGCGAGCCGTGTCAGCAATGCGGCCGCGATTCTCGGTCTCGAAAAGCTGCTCGAACGTTATCCACGGCAGCTTTCGGGCGGCCAGCGCCAGCGCGTGGCCATGGGACGCGCCATCGTGCGCGATCCGTCGGTCTTCCTGTTCGACGAGCCGCTATCCAACCTCGATGCCAAGCTGCGCGTACAGATGCGTGGCGAGATCAAGAGCCTGCACCAGCGCCTCGGCACCACGACGGTCTATGTTACCCATGATCAGATCGAGGCGATGACCATGGCCGACAAGATCGTCGTCATGCATGACGGCATCGTCGAGCAGGCCGGCGCACCGCTGGAGCTTTACGAGTGGCCAGCCAACATGTTCGTGGCCGGCTTCATTGGCTCCCCGGCGATGAATTTCGTTGCCGGCAAGGTTGGGAGCGGCCGCTTCGTCAGCACGAAGGGGTTGGAACTGCCGGTCTCGGCGGCTGCGGCGGGTGCAGCTGAGGGGCGTGATGTTTTGTATGGCATCCGGCCCGAACACATTCATTTCGCGACCGCCGGCATCAGTGGTGAGGCGCTGCTTGTCGAGGCGACCGGGTCGGAAATCTTCACGAGGCTGCGGTGTTCCGGCGAAACGCTCTCCTGCCTGTTCCGCGAACGCGGACTGGTGCTGCGCCTCGGGCAGGCCGTATCGGTCCGCATCGACCCTGTGGATGTTCACCTGTTCGATGCGCAGACGGGTTCCCGCCTCTGACAGAGACGGAACGAAATGCGGCGCTGTCCGTTCGAATTTCGAATGGGAAAAACCCCGCTGGGGTCAAGGCTTCGGACAGCGCTGAAAGGAAGGACATGGCCGACGAGAGCGAAAGGCTTCCGACGCCCGGCGGCGACGATCCGGATGTGCGGTTTCTTGCCGAAAACACCGACCTGTCACCGAAGCAGGCCAGGGAATTGATCGCCGAGCATGGCCACGATCGTAAGAGGCTGCTTGAGATTGCACGCACCCGAAAGGCCGAAGGTTAGCCGGCTTCAGCGCGTTTCGCCTCTCCAGCGCAGGCCATCCATGAGCAGCATGGTCAGCCGTCGGGAACGGTCGCGCCAGTCCGGGCTTTCCGGCGCCGAATAGATGCCTGAAAGGGCATGCAAGATATCCTGGCTGTTGATGTCCGGACGGATCGATCCGCTTGTCACCGCAGCGCTCACCAGCATATCCAACACCCGGGCGACCTTGCCTGACGTATCGGAAAACAGGGACGAATTACTGGTGAGAAGGATGCGCAGGCTTTTGGCCAGCCCGCGCTTGGTCGCTATGTAGTCGACGAAACGCTGCATCCACAGCTCCAGCGCCACGTCGGGTTTGTGCTCATGCGCCAGTTCGCCAGCCGCCGCGATCAGGCTCTCGACTTCGCGCCTGTAGACGATTTCTACCAGGTGCTCGCGCGTCGGGAAATGCCGGTAAAGTGTGCCGATGCCCACATCCGCGCGTCGCGCGATCTCTTCCAGAGGGGCATCGACACCCTGTTCGCCAAAAAAGGTCGCGGCGGCCTGTATGAGCTTGTCGCGATTGCGTTGCGCATCGGCGCGCAAAGGCCTTGGCTCGGTGTCAGAGACGGCGTCTGCCCGGCCCGGCTCTTCCGGCGAGGCGGATTCTATTTTGTCCTTGGGCTTGAAACGCATGGTGGTCCGCCCCAACTCTTAAACGGAGGCACCCTCCACTTAGGATTCCGCGTCTTCAAGTCAACATTCGAATGAAGAGCAGGTCCCTGAGGCCGTTTCAACCGTCCGCGTCAAGCAATCGGAGCCAGACGCCCATGAGCAATAAAATCGACATCACTCTAAACGTCAATGGCAGGCAGGAAGCCCTGCAGCTTGAACCGCGGGTCACGCTGCTTGACGCCTTGCGCGAACAGCTTGGACTGAACGGCACCAAGAAGGGTTGCGATCAGGGCCAGTGCGGCGCTTGCACCGTCCATGTCGATGGCGAGCGCGTTCTGGCCTGCCTGACGCTCGCCGCGCAGGTCGAGGGCCGCGAGGTCACCACCATTGAAGGTCTGTCGAAACCGGGTCAGGAAGCCCACCCGGTCCAGGCCGCTTTCCTTGAACAGGATGCGTTCCAGTGCGGCTACTGCACGCCCGGACAGATCATGTCTGCGGTCTCGTGCATCCGCGAGGGCCATGCCGGGTCGGATGAGAAAATCCGCGAATACATGTCAGGCAATCTGTGCCGTTGCGGAGCCTACCCCCATATTGTCGCGGCTGTGCGACAGGCAGCGGAGGCCGTGCGATGAGGGATTTTACCTATCAGCGCCCTGCCTCGCTGGCAGAAGCGCGCAATGCCGCCGCTCTCCCCGGCGCCATGCTTCTGGCCGGCGGCACGACATTGCTCGATCTTGCCAAATGCGGTGTGGCCGCGCCGGAAACGGTGATCGACATAAGCCATCTCCCCGGCCTCGCTTCGATCGAGGTCGGCCTCCAAGGCGCCAGGATCGGCGCCTTGGCCAAGATGAGCGCAGTTGCCGACAATGCCGGGATCATACGGGAATTTCCTGCGGTTTCCGAGGCGCTGTGGCAGTCCGCCTCGGCGCAGTTGCGCAACATGGCCACCATTGGCGGTAATCTGCTGCAGCGCACCCGCTGCGCCTATTTCCGCGATCCCTCGGGATTTCCGGCCTGCAACAAGCGTAATCCCGGAAGCGGTTGTTCCGCTCTTGGCGGCGTCACCCGCAACCATGCCGTGCTGGGCGCCAGCCCATCCTGCATCGCAACCAATCCGGGGGACCTCGCGGTTGCCCTGGTCGCCTTCGATGCGCAGGTGGAACTTGGTGCGCGCACAGTTGCGCTGGAGGATTTTCTGCTCACGCCTGGAGACCATCCAGAACGTGAGACCGATTTGCAGCCAGGCGAAATCATCGCTGCGGTATCCATACCTGCATCGGTTGCGGCGCGCCGCTCGACTTATCTGAAGGTTCGTGACCGCCAGTCCTACGAATTTGCCGCCGCCAGCGCCACTGTCGGCATCGAATTCGAGCCGGACGGCCGCACCATACGCGACCTGCGGGTCGCGCTCGGCGGCGTCGCAACCCGGCCCTGGCGTGCCCGCAACGTCGAGGACGCGTTGAAAGGCAAGGTGCTCGAACCTGATGCCGTGCGCCGCGCCAGCCTGCTTGCCATGGAAGGCGCGATTGCGCAGGCCGACAATCATTACAAGATCGAACTGGCCCCGCGCGTCGTCGCGCGCGCCCTTCTGAAGACAGGAGCACTGGCATGAGCGCCGCCGAAGCCACGCGCCGTTACGGCGATTCATCCGACTCATCCTCAACGGCCAGCGGCAGCGTCATCGGCGCAAGTGTCACGCGCTTCGACGGGTCGGCCAAGATCCGCGGCGCCGCCACCTATGCGCTCGAACACCACCCCGCCAACGTGGCCCACGCGGTCCTGGTGCCGAGCACCATCGCCGCCGGCCGCGTCCGTTCCATCGGCACGGCTATGGCGGAAACTGCTCCGGGTGTCTTGAAGGTGCTGACGCCGGACAATGCCCCGACGCTCAAGGCGGCATCCGACTGGCTGGGCAATCCGCCCGCCCGGCCGGACTACCAGCCGCTGACCGCCGAGATCGCCTATGCCGGCCAGTATATTGCTCTTGTCATAGCCGAGACGTTCGAGCAGGCGACGCAGGCTGCCCATCTCCTCGATATCGTCTACGAAGAAGCCGAAACCGTGTCGGGCCTTCGGGACGTCGCCCAAGGCGGTGGTTTCCTTGCCGAGCCGATGACGAGGGAATGGGGCGATGCGCAAGCCGCTTTCGCTTCCGCGCCTGTGCAAATCGAGCATGAATACGAGATGCCGCGCGAATTCCAGATGCCGATCGAGCCCAATGGGTTGATCGCCGAATGGCAGGGCGACAAGTTGACCATATGGGAGCCTTGCCAATGGCTGGACGGCATGGCCCGCACTTATTCCGAATGGTTCGGCATTCCTTTCGAGAATGTCCGTATCATCTCGCCCTATATCGGCGGCGGCTTCGGCTCCAAGGCGTTCTGCGGAGTTCACGACGCCATCGGCGCGATGGCCGCGAAAATGCTTGGCAGGCCGGTCAAGCTGGCTTTGACGAGGCCGCAGATATTCAGCAGCATCGGCGGCCGCGCCGCGACCCGCCAGACAATCGCCATCGGCGCGACGGAGGAGGGCAAGCTCCTGTCCATCGTCCATAGTGGTGCCAGCGAGACGTCCATCAACGAGACCTGGGTCGAGCCGCTCGGTGTCGTCACGGCGTTGATGTATGCGACGCCCAATTTGTCGTCGCACCAGCGTGTCGTGCGCGTCAATACGGTGATGCCCGGCGCCAAGCGCGCGCCGGGCGAGAACCCCAGCGCCTTTGGCATTGAAAGCGCCATTGACGAACTCGCATACGAGATCGGCATGGATCCGCTGGAAATCCGGCTGCGCAATTATGCCGAGGAAGACCCGCATACGCGCAAGCCATGGTCGACCCGGCAATTGCGCGAAGCCTTTGCCGCCGGCGCCGAAGCCTTCGGCTGGTCGCGGCGCAAGCCTGAGCCGCGTTCCATGCGCGATGGCCATCATCTGATCGGCTGGGGCGTTGCGGCGGGCACTTACCCCGTGCGCCGTGCCGCCGGTGAGGCGCGGGTGCTGCTGCTGGCCGATGGCACCGTCGAGGTGTCCAGCAGCACGATCGACATGGGGCAGGGCGCTTATACGGTGATCGCCCAGACGGCAGCCGAAGTGTTCGGCCTGCCGCTCGACAAGGTGGCGGTGAAACTCGGCGACTCCACCCTGCCGCGCGCCGGCGTCACCGGCGGTTCGCGCATGGCCGGCGTCATGACTTCGGCAGTCCACAAGACCGCCGTGGCGCTTCGCGAGCAGCTTGTCGAACTGGCGCTGACCGATCCGGCATCGCCGTTCCGCGCATTGCAGGCGAATACGCTGACCGTGGCGGATGGAAGGATATCTTCGCCTTTGGCCGACGGGCCGGTGATCTCCATCGGTTCGTTCCTGGCGGCGATCGGCAAGACCGAGATCGACGCCACCCGCGATACGTTCGCAGAAATCGGCATCGATCCCAAGGACAGCTACAAGAACTACACGACGATCGCCATGGCGCCGCCGCCGACGGCCGGTGATTTCTCGCTCCACAGCTGGTGCGCGCATTTCATCGAGGTGCGGGTGGATGAGGATTTCGGCACCGTACGGGTGTCGCGGGTGGTCTCGGCGTTCGATTCCGGCAGGCTCTACAACTCGCGGCTTGCGGCAAGCCAGATCAAGGGTGGCATCATCATGGGCATCGGTCAGGCCTTGCTGGAGGAAGGTCTGGTGGACGGCCGCCATGCGCGGTTGATGAACGCCAATCTGGCCGACTACCTGATCCCCACCAATGCGGACATCCCGGATATCGAGGTGATCTCCGTCGGCATTCCCGACCCGCATGCTTCGGCATTGGGCGGCAAGGGCGTTGGTGAACTCGGTATCGTCGGCGTCGCCCCGGCGATCGCCAATGCCGTTTTCCACGCGACCGGCAAGCGTATTCGCGATCTGCCGATCACGCTCGACAAGCTGATCTGATTTCGATCTTCCTTGACGATTTCAAAGGCCGCGCTGCTTGATGCAGTCTAGATTCTCAACAGGTGTCCCTGTTTTGAGATTGACAGCAATAATGCAAACTGCAACGCTCAAAAGTGCGATTATTACTTTGCTTGCTTAATATCGGCTGCCTTCAAACAGGAGATCGGAAATGAGCATGGAAAAAGAAAGTTCCGCTGAGCGGGATGAACTTGAGATCGTCGAGTTGAACGATAACGAAGTGGCAGAGATTTACGGCGCTTTGCACGCGACTTCTCTCGGCTAAGACGTTCCATAAATTCATACGATGGCCGTCGGTATTCCGGCGGCCATTTCTTTGTGACCGCAACCATCTTGTATGCGGTTCCAGTTGATCGCAAAGCTCCGTCCAATTTTGAAGAAATCGTCCCAGTTTTTAGATTGACAGGGGCGGCGTCGGCTGCAAGCCTGTCTGGGCAAGCACGAACTGCTTGCCGAAGACGACGATCTCTAATCATCGAAGAGGACATGCAAAATGACCAAAATTGAATTGGAAGTCGAAGCCAAGGAAGTCGAGCTTGAAATCGCCGAGCTGACCGAGACTGAAGTCGAAGCCGTTTTCGGCGCCAATCATCCGAAAATCTAACGTCTTCTGACAAGGCGGCGGTGGCCTACGGCCGCCGTTTGCTTCACGGCCGACGCAGGTTCGGTCCTTGAAATATGTTTTGAGAACCATCCTGGTGCTTGTGCGAGGTCTTCCGAATTACCGGATGACGATGCGTTGACGCTTGCGCATGGCGGGAAAAGGTTCCGCAGAAAACGTCTAAATTTTCCACTTTAGTCCAAATTTTTAGATTGACACTGACAGGCAGGGCTGCAAGCCTGATGTCTTGGACAGGCGGCCTGTCTGTTCATTGTTACTCTCGCAATTAAAAAGGAGATGCAACATGACCAATGAAACTGAACTGGAAGTCGAGCTCGAAATCGCCGAACTGACCGAGACTGAAGTCGAAGCCGTTTTCGGCGCGAGTCATGCGATCTGAAGTTAGTCGACAATGCAACGGTGGCCTCCGGGCCGCCGTTCGCGCTAGGCAGTCACTCCCTACAATATGCTGGGAGAGCTGTAATCAGGTCCGGCAATAGGCTGTCCGACCTGCTTTCCGCATAGATGCGTTTGAGGACTCGGAGTTCCCCAAGGGAACGTCCAAATTTCCAGTCATTGTCCCATTTTCTAGATTGACAGGATTGGTCGGCGCTGCAAGCCTTCGACCGGGCCGGCATCCGCTTGCCTGTCGATCCATCTCTAGATCCCAGAGGAGAATCACATGAACGAAGTCGTAGAGACCAAGGAAGTTGAGCTCGAGATCGCTGAATTGACCGAGACGGAAGTCGAGGCTGTTTTCGGCGCAGGCCACATCATCTAGACTTTAGATGGCGGCCCGGAGGTTTCTTCGGGTCGTCACCGTTATTACGGTGAAACGACGGTCTATACCCCGCGCCGGGGTTTTTCGGTACACGTACTGAAATGCCGAGGTACTGGCGTGGCGCAGCGGTCAGCGCGCTTTAACAGAGTGGCTGTGATGAAAAGCGATCCTTTTGGCCGATATAGGTGACGAACCGACAGAGAAGAAGGTGGAAAGCAAGCAAAGCCCTAAAGGCCGGGCTTCCTTGTTTCGTATCGAGGCGCTGCAGGC
The DNA here is from genome assembly GCF_031457045.1 of Mesorhizobium sp. BE184. Classification (NCBI taxonomy): domain Bacteria; kingdom Pseudomonadati; phylum Pseudomonadota; class Alphaproteobacteria; order Hyphomicrobiales; family Phyllobacteriaceae; genus Mesorhizobium; species Mesorhizobium sp. BE184. The sequence continues at coordinate 246,653 of NZ_JAVDVU010000002.1, read as the reverse complement.
CCGCAACGAATTGCGGGTGGTTGGCGACATAAGTCCCAAGGACGATAACGTCCTTTCCACAGTGGTTTCGGTTGCATCTGTTCTCGGTCTGCTAATCTTCGTATTCTGCCTCATCTATCCCTTTCCCGTTTATGTCGATGCATCCGGCGTGATTGAGCGCAACCCGGCCGATGCGGTCATTTCCAGTTCCATGCCAGGGACGGTTGTCCGACTCTATGTCAAGGATGGACAGGAGATCGCAGGGGGAGCTGCGGTGGCGTGCGTTCAGCCTTCGGCACAACAGGTTCGGCCGGCTTCGCAGCCAACCGGCTGCCCCGACATTGGTGGCAACGCCTTCGCCTTGCATACCCCGACTGCCGGGACGGTGTCTCTGGCATCTCTTCGCGAGACCGATGAAATTGCCGCCAACCAGCCGGTCATTTCCATCCAGCGCCCACAGGCGAAACTTGTCGGTTTTGTACTGACGGACCCGCAGAAGGCGACCGCCATCAAGCCTGAAGCGCATGCCACGATATGGCCTGCTGCCTCGCCCCTGTCGCGATCGACCGGGGTCGAAGCGACGGTGATCGGCAGCACGATGGATCTTGGCAAGGGAGAAGGCGAGCCTGCGTCTCGGTACCGGATTCGATTGGAAATGGTGTCTGCTCCACCGCCATCGCTGCTTCCGGGCATGCCGTTCCGCGCACGCATTATGGTCGGTTCGCGGCCGCTTTATCAGTACATCCTGCCGGGTCGGACGGGCGCATGACCTTCTTCGGCAAGCGCGGGTTCCAGACGGTCTTCCAGTCTCGCAATGCCGAATGCGGCCTGGCCTGCCTGACCATGATTGCGCGCTATCATGGTCAGTCCGTGGACCTCGCCACTTTGCGGCAGACGGCTCCGATGTCCAACCGCGGCATGTCGCTGCGTGACCTGATAGATGCCGCGCCCATGGCCGGATTGGCCTGCCGGCCGGTCCGCTGCGATCTTGCGGCGGTGAAGCGGCTACGGCTGCCGGCCATCCTGCATTGGCGTTTCAATCATTTCGTCGTCGTCACCAAGGTGGATGGCGACATGTTCGAGATTCACGATCCGGCGCTGGGGCCGCAGACCGTCGATGCCGCCAGCGTCAGCCGCGCCTTCACCGGCATCGCCGTAGAGCTGGAGGTTTCGAACCCCCTTACCGGGCAACTGCCCAACCGGGGGATCGGGCTGGCCGATCTCTGGCGGCTGGCCCGCGAGCAGAAAGGCATGATGGCGCGCCTGGCCTTCCTCTCGCTGTTCGTGCAGGCGCTGGAACTGTCCGGGCCGCTGTTTTTCCAACTGCTTATAGACCGGGCGGTGCTGTCGCAAAGCATCCCGATCCTGCTGCTGATAACCGGCATCTTCTGCGGCGTCGCCTTTTTCAGCGCCTTTGCCCGCTATTCGCGCAGCGGCGCGGCGATGCGCATTATCCGCGTGCTGGACCTGCAACTCTCGGCCGCCTTGTCGCGTCGTCTGATGGCGTTGCCGTTCGATTTTTTCCTCGCCCGCTCGCCACAGGACATCCTGCAGCGCATCCGCGCCATCCGTCCGGTGCGCGAGCTTGCCTCGGCTGAACTGGTCGAGACCATCTTCGACGCCATTGGCATGCTTGTCCTGTCGGTCGTCATCATCCTCTACAGCTTTCCGCTGTGGCTGGTGATGATGCTGTTCTCGACCGTGTATCTCGCGGTCAAGCTCAGCAAACTCGGCAAGACCAAGAACGCCTTGCGCGCCCAGTCCGCCCGCTCCAGCTCCGAAGCCGGCCTGCTGCTGGAAAACGTCCAGGGCGTGGAATCGGTCAAGCTGTTCACTGCCGAGGAACTGCGTCACGTCATGTGGCGCAACACCTACGAGGAACTGTCGCGGGTCGATATCGAGCTGGAATCCTACCGCCAGACCGACAGCTTCGCCGGCGAGATTGTCATCACCGGCGGCCGCATCATCTGCGCCGCGATTGCCGCGCTGTTGGTCATCGAGGGAACGATCTCGATCGGCATGCTGCTGGCGATAGCATTCCTGCAGGCCATCTTCTTCACCAAGGTCCGGCAGTTCATCGACCGCATGATCGACATCCAGAAGATCCAGGAACATCTGGATGAGATGGCCGAGATCATCGACGCCGATCCCGAGCCCCACAGGCTGGCTTCGCCGGCCGTAGCGATGCAGTTGACTGGACAGATTTCCGTCCGCGATTTGAGCTTCCGCTATTCCGAGCGCGACCCGCTTCTGTTTCAGCACCTCTCCTTCGACGTGGGTGCGGGCGAATCCTTCGCCATCACCGGCTCGTCCGGCTGCGGCAAGTCCACGCTTTTGCGGATCATGACCGGGCTCGTGCCGCCCGTGGAAGGCGCTGTTACCTACGATGGCATGGCGCCTTCGGCTATCGGGCTTCTGAATCTCCGCCGCCAGCTTGGCACGGTGTTGCAGAACGACAGCCTGTTCATAGGCACATTGTTCCAGAACATCTCCATGTTCGATTCCAGCGCGGACGAGGAATGGGTGAATGAATGCGCGCGGCTCGCCTGCGCCCACGAATTCATCTCGCGCATGCCGATGAACTACAATTCAGTCATCAGCGATACCCAGGGCGGCCTGTCCGGCGGCGAGAGACAGCGTGTTTTGCTGGCGCGGGCGCTCTACAAGCGGCCTCGCATTCTGCTGCTCGACGAATCCAGCAGCCATCTCGATGCCGAGACCGAACGCCAGGTGAACGAGGCGCTTCGCAGCCTCACCATCACGCGCGTGCTTGTCGCCCACCGCGAGGAAACCATCAAGCTGGCGCAGAACAGGATCGTCCTCGGTCAGTGGCAAGCTGGCCGCCCCGTTGAAGCAGGAGGAACAGGCTGATGACAGTCCAGGCGCAAAGACTTCAGGCCCAGCTTGCCGCTGTGGAAGAGATCGTCGGCCCGCTGAGCATGATCCGCGAGGAGATCGCGAAAAAAGACCTGCCGGCGCACAGCTGCGCCTTTTTGGGCGGCTCGATCACCGATGGCTTCGCAAACAAGAATTCCGACGTCGATATCTATCTGCTCGTAGACAATGATGAGGAGGCAGCCCAAGGCGAACCGGGCACGATGCTGAAGGACGGGAGATTTTGGCAGTTCTATTTCTTGTCAAAATCCATGCTGGACGACTTTCGCCGAAAGATCGCCAACAACACCGTGGCGTCTCTGGTGGAGGACGAACGAGTGACGCTGCATCGCATACTCACCGGCGTCGCCATTTCCGGAGAAGATCGTCTGATAGGGGTCCGGCAGGAACTCGACGAGACCCGCCTGCACTACCTCTTGAGCGCGACTTCGTTCGACTTTAGCGGCGGCATGCACAATGACTGCCTGGGGATGAAGGCCGCCGACACGCTGGGTTACCTGCAGTCGGTGCGCATCGGCTACGACTGCATAGCGGACTCGATCCTGAACTTGTGGGGCGATACGGTCGCGCGTCAGAAATGGCGCCTGCGCAGGTTGCAACGGACATTCGGCGACGGACCTTTCCTGGAGGCGTATCTTTCAGTCCTGTGCGGTCCGCACGACAGGTCGCCGGACGGAATGGGCCGGTACATCGACTACTCCATGCGGCTCTGGCAGTTCATGTTCGCGGAGGCGATTCTGGGTTACCTGGCAGGCAGGGATCTTCCTTCGACGATGGAAGGCGCGCGGCGCGACATCAACGATGGTGCAGCTGCGCTGGCGGAATCCCTTGCGTCACCGTCGCGTCATCCCTGCCGCCATCCAGACTATCGGCTGGAGCGCTATGGCGAGGATGGTTTCGTCTCGGCCCGCGCTCAGGCCGAAAAGAAACTATCGCCGCTTCTCGCCGCCATCTGGTGCGCCATGGATGGCAGGCGTGACCCGGAAGCCGTGGTGGAATTTCTCCGCCGCCGCGTGCCGAAGCTGGCGGGATCGCTGACGGTGGAAACAGTCAACAAGGCCGAAGGCATGCTGAGAGCAGCCGGCGTGCTCGCCTGACCGGAGCGGTTCCATTCGCGGTGTAGCCGGCGACGGCTTGCGGGGCTGGTTGCAAGTGCGTATCTGGTTCCAGACCTGTTGAACGATGGAGACGAACCTTGTCCGCATTGGCGCGCTTTCTTGGTGACTCGCCGTTTCGCGTGTTTCTGAAACTTCTGGTCGTCTCCTTTTTGGTCGGGCTGGTGATGAGCGCCTTCGGCTGGTCGCCCTTCGACGTGCTGCGGAGCATCCAGGACTTCTTCCTCGACATCTGGCGCATGGGCTTCCGCGCCATCGACAAGTTCATCGGCTATCTGCTTCTCGGCGCGGCGATCGTCATCCCGGCCTTCATCATCCTGCGCCTGTTCAGCTACCGGAAATAACGGCAGCCTCCTCGAACAGGATGGCGTGGCGAGCGGCGAGCGCCGGCACGTCGGTGGAATAGCCGCCGCCAATTACCCCGCAGACCGGAATGCTGGCGTCGCGGAAATGCGACAGAACCATGCGGTCGCGGGTGCGGATGCCGTCGCGACTCAGCGCCAGCCGCCCGAGGCGGTCATCGGCATGGACATCGACACCGGCATTGTAGAAGACGATATCCCATGTCCTGCGACGGGAAAGCTGCGGCAGGATTTCGGCGAGCGTTTCGAGATAGACCTCGTCTTCGGTGCCGTCTGGCAACGCGATGTCGAGATCCGAGGCAATCTTGCGGACCGGATAGTTGCGCTCGCCATGCATGGAAAAGGTGAAGGCGCGGGGTTCGTCACGCAATATATCGGCGGTCCCGTCTCCCTGATGCACGTCGAGATCGACCACGAGGATGTCGTGCGCCGCGCCTTCTTCCAGAAGCAGCAGCGCCGCCACCGCCACGTCGTTGAACGTGCAGAAACCGGCGCCCTGGGCACGGCGTGCATGATGACTGCCGCCGGCGGTGTTGCAGGCGATGCCATGCGCCAGCGCCAGCCTCGCCGCCATGACGGTGCCGGCGCTGGCCAGTTGCGCGCGCAGCGACACTCGCGGGTCGACGGCAAACCCGATTTCGCGCTCGATGTTTGGCGGAACAGTCGAGGTAATGACCTGATCGACATAGGCGCTGTCATGGGCGAGTTTCAGCCATTCAGGCCTCGCCGGCTCGGGCATGTGGAGGTAGCTCCGGTCGATCAGGTCGCGCGTCTGCAGCGCCTCCATCAGCAGGGGATACTTGCTCATGGGAAAACGATGGTTGGCGGCGAAGCCGGCGTCGTAGCCGGGATGATGGACGATGTTCAGCGGCATTCACTTCGAGCAGGGATACGCCAACGCAGGAATTTTATTGGCAGATGAAGGCAGGTGGTTGCGCTTGCCCCTGAAACTGGGACACATCATCGTTTCGTTCAAGAGCCGGGTTTCGACCTCAGGGATATCCAAGCTGAACCAGATTGAACCGATGGGCGGGCAGGCGCGCGCCTTCACCGTCACCAACCGCCTCGTGCTTGTCATCGCAGTGCCGATGACGCTCGCCTATCTGACGACGCCGCTGCTCGGCATCGTGGCGACGGCGGTGGTGGGTCAGATGGGCGACGCAGCCCTTCTGGGCGGACTGGCGGCTGGTGCGCTGGTCTTCGATGTCGTCTTCACGACCTTCAATTTCCTGCGCTCCGGCACCACGGGTCTTGTCGCGCAGGCTTTTGGCCGGGGAGATGCGCTGGAGGAACAGGCTGTCTTCTGGCGGGCGGCGCTCATAGCGCTGGTGTCCGGCATCGTGCTGGCGGCGCTTTCGCCGGTGCTCACGGCCGCGGGCAAGTGGTTCATGGGCGCCGAGCCCCGCGTCAACGATGCGATGGCGATTTATGTCCATGTACGGATGCTGGGGGCGCCGTTCTCGCTCATCAACTACGCCATACTCGGTTACATTCTGGGACGGGGCGAAGGTACGCTGGGGCTTATCCTCCAATTCGTCCTCAACGGCATCAACATCGTCCTATGCATCATTCTGGGTCTTGAACTGGGGTGGGGTGTCGCCGGTGTCGCCTGGGCTACGGTCTGCGGTGAATTCATCGCCATGACGGTCGGCCTGGCAATCGTCATTCAGCGCTTCCGGGCCGCTCCCCGTCTGCCGAAGGGGCGCGTCCTCGACCTTTCGGCATTCCGCGTCATGATGTCGTTGAACCGCGACATCATGATCCGTTCCTTCTCGCTGCTGGCGGCCTTCGCGCTGTTCATCAGGCAGGGCGCCCAGTATGGCACGGTGACGCTCGCCGCCAATTCCGTGTTGATGAACTTCTTTCTCTTTGCGGGCTTCTTCCTCGACGGGTTCGCCACGGCGGCGGAACAACTGGTCGGACGGGCGATCGGCGCGCGTCTTGAGAGCGCCTTTCGGCGCGCCATCCGGCTCACGGTGATCTGGGGCTTCGGCCTGGCCGGGATTACAACGCTGGCGCTGCTTGTCTTCGGAACCGACCTGATCGCGGTGATCACCACCGCGCGCGACGTCCAGGCCGAAGCCGCGATCTTCCTGCCATGGGTAGCGTTCACGGCGCTCAGCGGCGTGCTCGCCTTTCAGATGGATGGCGTATTCATCGGCGCGACATGGTCGCGCGACATGCGCAACATGATGCTTCTGTCGTTTCTCATTTTCTGCGCGGCGCTTCTGACGCTGGGCCCGGCCTTCGGCAATCACGGGCTTTGGGCGGCGCTGAACATATTTCTGCTGGCGCGCGGGTTCAGCCTGCTGGCGGTACTGCGCATTCGGGTCAGAACGGCGTTCTGACAAGCCCGCTTGTTAGATCTGCTTGCCCGCCCAGTGGTCGAGCCGGCTATCGCGCAGCTTGTCGATCGAGGCGACGCCTTCCTTGTCGAGGATGCGCACCATCCCGTTCAGGATTTGGCCTGGCAGGGACGGCCCGGCATAGATCATGCCGGTGTAGAGCTGCACCAGATCGGCGCCGGCGCGGATTTTCTCTAGCGCCGTTTCGGCGGAATTGACGCCGCCGAGACCGATGATCGCGCATTGCGGGCCAAGGAATTTGCGCATCCTTGCCAGCACCGCCGTCGAGCGTTCGAAAAGCGGCGTTCCCGAAAGTCCGCCCGGCTCGCCGTTGGCGCGGCTGTGCAGGGGTGGCCGCGTCGTCGTCGTGTTGGAAACGATCACGCCGTCGAGGCGCTGCTCCAATACTTCCGCTGCGATGTCCTGCATTTCCGCTTCGGACAGATCCGGGCCGATCTTGAGAAACACCGGCGGCTGCGTGGATGCTGCCGCGCGCGCCGCCATGACTCGCGAAAGCAGTTCCGACAATTGCTCGCGCGCCTGCATGCCGAGCAGGCCCGGCGTATTGGGCGACGAGATGTTGACCGTGAGGTAAGACGCCAGCGGCGCGAAACACGTGACGCCCTTTTCGTAGTCTCCGACGCGGTCCGTGCTGTCCCGGTTGGCGCCGATGTTGACGCCAACGATGCCGGGCCGGCTCTTCCGCGCGATCAGTCGCGCTTTTGCAGCGTCATGGCCCTCATTGTTGAAGCCCAACCGGTTGATCACCGCGTCATCCTGCTCGAGGCGGAAGATGCGCGGCTTCGGATTGCCCGGCTGCGCCAGCGGCGTGATCGTGCCGACTTCCGCAAAGCCGAACCCGAGCGAAAGCAGCCCGTCCGGCACCTCCGCATTCTTGTCGTAGCCTGCCGCCATGCCGAGCGGATTGGGAAAGCTCATGCCGCAGATGTCGACATTCAATCGCGTGTCGCGCGGCGGACGGGCGGCCACGGGCACGCCGCACTTCAAGGCTGCAATGGATAGACCGTGGGCTGTCTCCGGATCGACGGAGAAAAGAAGCTTCTTGCCGATCCGGTCCAACACGCTCATTCCGTCTCCATGTCCGGGAATTGATGCAGGCCGTCCGGCCCGAGAGGCAATGGTCTGACCCAAAGGACCGCATCCAGCCCGAGCGGGCCGTAAAGATGCGGGAAAAGCTGGCCGCCGCGCGACGTCTCGTATTTGAGCGCCGACCCGAGATGATCTGCGTCGATGGCAACCAGCACCAGATCGGTCTGGCCGGCAAAATGCTTGGCTGCGGTTTCCGGCGCCTGTGCGGCGGTGGAGAAATGGATGAATCCGTCGCTGACGTCGATCGGCGCGCCGGTAAAGCGGCCCATTCTTTCGGCCTCGCGCCAAAGGTCTGAGGGCGCAATCTTGTAAATCATTCGCGGCATGGCTGCGCTATAGTCCGAATGTGCGAGCCGGGAAAGGGAGTGTGAAGCTTCATCCCCATTTCCGGCACAAAGACCGGCTAGTTTTTTGGCGATTGATCCTGGAGACCTCGGATGAACGCGATGCTTGTACGATGCCTCATTGTTCCGGCCACCCTGACTTCTTTTCTCGTGGCCTCCGCCAATGCTCAGGATTCGGAGCGCTACCAGCTTGAAAAGTCCGGCGACCATTATGTTCGCATGGACAAAAGCACTGGTGATCTCTCCACATGCGAGGAGCGTGACGGGCAAATGGTCTGCCGCATGGCGGCGGATGAGCGCACGGCGTTCCAGGACGAGATCGACCGCTTGCAGTCTTCGGTCAAGATGCTGGACGAGCGTGTGGCCAAGCTTGAGGGTTCGCTTGCGGCAAAGCTCGAATCTACCCTTCCCAGCGAGGAGGATTTCGACAAGACCATGAGCTACATGGAGCGCTTCTTCCGCAAGTTTCTCGGCATCGTGAAGGAACTGGAAAGCGAAGAGACGCCGCCGCAAAAGACGTGAATCGGGCTTCCAGCCATACGGAATAGACCGTGCAGAGCGGTTGCGTCGGCTTGCTGCTTGAAATGACCGTGTTTAGCCGCATAATCCGCCGCGCCGGTGTCAGGCGATGGGGATCATGGGATGCGCGCCTGACAGACGGCCGCAAAATTTGGTAGGGTTCCAGTTCGGAGCCTCCGGGGGAGACAGGATGCCGGCGGGTCACAGCTTCGTCATTGCCGACGATCATCCCCTGTTTCGGGGCGCGTTGCGCGAGGCGCTGGCAGGAATCGGCGATGTCAGCGCCATTCACGAGGCGGGTGATTTCGAAAGCGCCAAGGCGCTGGTCCTTGCCAATGAGGACATTGATCTCGTCTTGCTCGACCTTTCCATGCCTGGCGCCAGCGGGCTTTCAGGGCTTATATCGCTCCGTGGCATCCATCCGACCGTGCCGATGGTCGTGGTCTCGGCACATGACGACCCGGTGACGATCCGGCGCTCGCTCGATCTCGGTGCATCCGGATTCATCTCCAAGTCGGCAAGCATGGACGAAATCCGCCGGGCGGTTCTGACTGTGCTTGCCGGCGACATCGCCGCGCCTGTCGGCGTCGACCTCGGTATCGAGCGCGATCCGGAGATTTCTGAACTCATCAAGCGCTTGCAGACACTCACGCCGCAGCAGACGCGCGTGCTCGGCATGTTGGCCGAGGGGCTGCTCAACAAACAGATCGCTTATGAACTCAGCGTCTCGGAAGCGACGATAAAGGCGCATGTGTCGGCGATCTTGCAGAAGCTCGGCGTCGATAGCCGCACGCAAGCCGTCATCCAGCTTTCCAAGATCGGCGGCGATCCCTTGCAGGGCGGTGGCTGACGCCGCTACTCCGCGGCCGTCGCAGTCGGCCTGATCCGGGCCATCAGCGAGCGCAGGGCCGCGGGCTTCAGCGGCTTGTTCAGCACCGGCACATCCATTTCAGCGGCCGCAGCCCGCACCTCCGAAGAACGGTCGGCGGTCACCAGCACAGCCGGTAATGATTCGCCATAGGCCGCGCGCAGCCTGGCAATGACACTCAATCCGGTCTCGCCGTCGAGATGATAATCCGCGACGACGAGATCAGGCCGGCCTTCGATGGCGTCCGGATGGCCCACTCCCGACGACGTCGCGACGCGGCATCCCCAGGCCTCGAGCAGCAGGCGCATGCCCTCCACAATGCGGATGTCATTGTCGATGCACAGGACCCGCAGGCCCGAAAGCGTGGCGGGCGAGCGTTGCGCCGGCTTCGCCACCACTTCCGATCGTAACGCGGTTGCCGTCTCGATCGGCATGATGACGGAAAAGCGCGTGCCTTTACCCGGATTGGAAAAGATGCGGATTTCAAGCCTGAGCACCCGCGCGATGCGGTCGACGATGGACAGGCCGAGCCCCAGGCCGGCGGCCTCGCGCGCGCCTTCGTCCAGTCGGGTGAATTCACGGAACACCGCGTTCAGCTTGTCACCTGCTATGCCGATGCCGGTATCCAGGACCTGGACCTCCAGCAGTTCGCCGCGCCTGCGTACACCGACAAGCACGCGGCCACCACGCGTATATTTTATGGCGTTCGATACGAGGTTCTGGATCAGCCGGCGCAAGAGGTTGCGGTCCGTTTTCACCGTAAGCGAGCAGGGCATGATGATGAGCCGAAGCTTCTTTTCCGCCGCCATCGGCTGGAAGTCGGTGCCGATCTGGCGCAGCAGCCCGTCGAGACGGAATGCGGTCTCCTCCGGTTTCATGGCGCCGGCGTCGAGTCGGGAAATGTCGAGCACCGCGCCGAGAATGGTCTCGACCGACTCCAGCGACGATTCGATGTTGACCGCCGCCCGGCTGGCTGGACCCTTGCCGGCTTTTTCGATGAGCGACGCGCAGTAGAGCCGCGCCGCATTGAGCGGTTGCAGGATGTCGTGCCCGGCGGCGGCGAGGAACCGCGTCTTGCCGAGATTGGCCTCCTCGGCCAGCATCTGGGCCTGAGCCAGTTCCTCATTGACGCGGGTCAGTTCGGCGGTGCGCGTCCTGACCCTCAGTTCCAGGGATTCATTGGCGCGCTTCAGCGCAATGTCGGCCTCGACGCGCGCCGAAATGTCGGCATAGGTGGCGACGATGCCCCCGTCCGGCATCGGATTGGATACCAGCTCGAGGATGCGCCCAGTCGTCTTCATCTCGACCTGCCAGGGACCATCGAAATTGGTCAGGCGGTTCAACATGGCCGTCTGACCGGCCGGCGGTATGTCGCCCCGCCGGGCCAGATGCTGAAGGATCTGGTCCAGCGAGACACCCACCTGGCCGAGATCGTCGGGCAGGTCGAACAGCATCCGGTACTGCCGGTTCCAGCAGATCAGCCGGAGATCCTTGTCGAAGACGGTAATGCCTTGTTCCATCTGATCGAGAGCCGTCTGCAACAGATCACGGTTGTGCTGCAGCGCTTCCGTCGCATCGTCCAGCAGCCGGAACGCATCCTTGGATTCCCGGTCGTTGCGGCGAAACAGCAAGGACAGGATGAGCCGGGCAGACGATGAGCCGACGGCGCTGGCCAGAAGCTGCTCCGAAAAGCGGATGACGTCCATGCTTGCCTGCTCATTGCCGTGCAGGATAAGGCCGTTGTTGCTTTGGTATGTCTGAAAGGAACGTTCGGTGCGTTCGACGCCGAGATAGCGCGAGATGGTGTCCTTGAGATCGTCTACCGTTGTCGTTGTGCGGAAGCGGCGCAGGTTCGGCATCGGCCCCGTCTCGCGCGGCACGAAGATCGATGCCTGGATGCGCTCCAGTGGCACCGAAGTCCGCGACAGCGAACCGAAGAAGAAGAACAGCGCATTGATCGAAAGGCTCCACAGCACGCCATGGTTCAGCGGCTCGGCGCTGGTGCCGAACAAGGCTTGCGGCCGCAGCGCCTCGATCCCGAACAGCCCGTTGACGACGATGGCATTGTCCGGCGCCGCCAGCGTCGGGAACAGCAGCGTGTAGCCCCACACGATGATGCCCGCGGCCATGCCGAGTGCCGCGCCCCGCCCGTTGGCGCCGCGCCAGATCAGTCCGCCAATCAGGGCCGGTGCGAATTGCGCAATCGCTGCAAACGACATCAGGCCGATCGACGACAGGCGCGCGCTGTCTGTGCTTGCGCGATAGTACAGGAAGGCGATGAACAGCAGGATGAAGATCGAGGCCCGGCGTACGTTGAGGATGAGCGTCGACCAGTCCTCGTTTTCCGAGGTCGAGGTTTTCAGGACCCGACGCACGAACAGCGGAATGATCAGGTCGTTCGAGATCATGATCGAAAGGGCTACGCTTTCCACGATCACCATGGCGGTTGCCGCCGACAAGCCGCCGATGAAGGCAGCCATGGCCAGCCCGTCATGACCGCTGAGCAGTGGCAGGGACAGCACGTAGAGATCGCTCGACGTGCGTCCGCCGACCATCGCCAGACCGGTCAGCGCGATCGGCAGCACGAACAGATTGATGGCGATCAGATAGAGCGGGAACACCCAGCTCGCTGTACGAAGTTCGTGCTCGCTGCGATTCTCCACGATGGTGACATAGAACTGGCGCGGCAGCATCACGATGGCGAAACCGCTGAGACCCGTCAGCACAAGCCAGGTGGCGAGCGATGTTCGATAACTCATCGCGTCGCGCACCTGCGGATCTGCCGCCAGGATTTCAAACATCTTGGCTGGGCTGCCAAATATGGCGAACGTGACCATCAGCCCGATCGCCAGGAACGCCGCCAGCTTGACCACCGATTCGACCGCCACCGCCAGCACCAGCCCGTCCTGATGCTCCGTCGCATCGGCATGGCGCGTGCCGAACAGCACCGCGAACAGCGCCAGCAGCATGGCCACGATCAGCGATATGTCGCTGACGAACGGATCGAAGGATGGCGGTGCGCCGGTATAGTACTCGACCATGAGGCTGACCGAGCCTGAGATCGCCTTCAATTGCAGGGCGATATAAGGCACGGCGCCGATCATCGCGATCAGTGTGGCGATTGCCGCCACGGTGAAGCTCTTGCCGTAGCGTGCGCCGAGGAAATCGGCGACCGAGGTGATTTTCTCGGTCTTGGCGAGGCGCACGATGCGGGAAAGCAGCGGGAAGCCGAACAGGAAAACCAGCACCGGTCCGATATAGATGCCCAGAAATTCAAGTCCGCGCTCGGAGGAGAGACCGACCGAACCAAAGAAGGTCCACGACGTACAGTAGATGGCAAGGCTCAGCGCATAGATGAATGGCCGCGGACGACCCGGCCCATGGGCGGTCGAACGACGGTCGCCGAGACTGGCGACGACAAAAAGAAGCGTCACATAGGCGAGTGCTATGATGACGATGAACCAGCCCTGCACGCCGGTGCTCCTCCAACAGCCAGCCTCCCGGCTCGGTGGAGGCAATCACAGCTTCGAAGCCAAGTCCACTGGCGCGTGTCTTGTCAAAAGGTCTTCTTGGCCGCGTTATTTTTGGGTTTTGCAATCTATGGTTTTTGTTATGGTGCATTTGGCCGCGATTGGAGCGGGATAGGGAAACGACCGTCAATCTTCTGAAGCTGGACGGAGCAAGAGGGACAAAATGCTGAAAGAATTCCAGGAGTTCATCTCCAAGGGCAACGTCATGGACCTCGCGGTCGGTGTCATCATCGGCGCTGCCTTCGGCAAGATCGTCGACTCGCTTGTCAACGACATCATCATGCCGATCGTTGGCGCGATTTTCGGCGGCCTCGATTTCAATAACTACTTTGTCGGCCTGTCCTCCACGGTCACCGCCACTTCGCTCGCAGCCGCCAAGGAACAGGGCGCGGTGTTCGCCTATGGCAGCTTCATCACCGTGGTGCTGAATTTCATTATTCTGGCCTGGATCATCTTCCTGATGGTCAAGGCGGTGAACAACATGCGCAGGCGCCTCGAGCGTGAGAAGCCGGCCCCGCAAGCCGCGCCGCCGCCGGCAGATGTCGCTTTGCTTACCGAGATTCGCGACCTGCTCGCCAGGCGCCCTGCCTGAACAGCTTTTCTGTTCTGGACCAAGACCCCGGTCGTTTTCGGCCGGGGTCTTGTATTTTCGCGGAGCGGGAAACCGGCTAGCACTTAGCCAAGATGCATCGGTCAAAACATGGTCCTGTTTGAATCCCTTCGCGCCCAGGCGCGCGCAGCCCCGGAAAGCGGCATCGTCGCGGTGATGAACCGCGGCCGTGGCCGCGACGGCATGATTCCGCTGTGGGCGGGCGAGGGCGACATGCCGACGCCGGCATTTATCACCGAGTCCGCACGGCAGGCGCTCGCATCGGGCGAAACCTTCTACACCTGGCAAAAGGGCATACCGGAACTGCGTGACGCGCTGGCGCGCTACTACCGCCGGCATTTCGGCAAGGCTTTCGCCGGCGAGGAGTTCATCGTTACCGGTTCCGGCATGCACGCCATCCAGCTCGCCATCGATGCGGTGGCGGGCGCTGGCGATGAAGTGATCTATCTTTCCCCTGCCTGGCCGAACTTTGCCGCCGCTGCCGCGATTGCCGGGGCGGTTCCGGTTCCGGTGACGTTGGACAATGCCGGAAACGGATGGTCGTGCGATGTCGAGAAGATCGCCGCCGCGATCACGCCCGCCACGCGCGCGATCTTCGTCAACACGCCGTCCAATCCGACGGGCTGGACCGCCGACCGCGAGACGCTGAAAGCGATCCTCGATCTGGCGCGAGCGAGGAAGCTCTGGATCATCGCCGACGAGATTTATTCGTTGTTCCACTATGGCGGCGGCAGGGCGCCCTCCTTTCTCGACGTCGCGACCGATGACGACCGTATCGTCTTCGTCAACAGCTTCTCCAAGAACTGGGCCATGACGGGCTGGCGCATCGGATGGGTCAAGATCCATCCGTCGCTGCAGCAGGTCTTCGAGAACCTCGTTCAGTACTCCACCTCGGGCGTCGCGCAGTTCATGCAGCGCGGGGCGGTGACGGCGCTCGACGAAGGCGACGCCTTCGTCTTCGAACAGGTCGAGCGCGCGCGGCAGGCGCGCGATCTGGTCTGCGGCATTCTCGGCCAGACGGGCAGGGCGCGCTTCACCGTGCCGGCCGGCGCTTTCTACCTGTTCTTCGCCATCGATGGCATCAACGATTCCCGCAGCGCGGCATTCGACATCGTCGACAACGCCAATGTCGGATTGGCGCCCGGCTCCGCCTTCGGTCCGGGGGGTGAGCCGTTCCTGCGTCTTTGCTTCCATCGCCGGCTTGACCAGCTCGAAGAGGCCGCGATGCGGCTGGCGGACTGGATGCGGCGGCTTTAAGGACGCGACCGAATTCCGGCCTTGCCTTTGCACGCAAAACGCGCAAATCACGTCCGGTATCAGAGAGTAGACCCATGACAGACAAGACCGCGATCAAATCCATACCCCATGCTTCACCAACATCCGCCGACGCGCGCGCGGCGCGGATGGAAAATCCGGGGTTCGGAAAGGTATTCAGCGATCACATGGTCACGGTGACCTGGACCGCCGACAAGGGTTGGCACGATGGCGAACTGAAGGCGCGCGCGCCTTTCTCCATCGATCCCGCCGCAGCCGTACTGCATTACGCGCAGGAGATTTTCGAGGGCATGAAGGCCTACAGGACGGAAAAGGGCATCGTGCTTTTCCGACCCGAGGAGAATGCCCGCCGCCTCGCAATGTCGGCCGAGAGGCTCGCCATGCCGGCCGTTCCGGAAGATTTGTTCCTGGATGCGGTCGAAGCGCTGGTGCGCGCCGACGCCGATTGGGTGCCGGGGGGCGATGGCAGCCTGTATCTGCGGCCCTTCATGTTCGCCAACGAGGCGTTTCTCGGCGTGCGTCCGGCAACGCAGTATATCTTCAGCGTCATCGCCTCGCCGGTCGGCTCCTATTTCAAGGGCGGCTACAAGGCGGTGTCGGTCTGGGTTTCCGACGATTACACACGCTCCGCGCCGGGTGGCACGGGTGCCGCGAAATGCGGCGGCAACTATGCCGCCAGCCTGGTCGCGCAAGCCGAAGCCTCCAGGCATGGCTGCGATCAGGTTGTATTCCTCGATGCAGCCGAGCATCGCTGGGTCGAAGAACTGGGCGGCATGAATGTCTGCTTCGTCATGGACGACGGTAGCCTGATCACGCCGCCGCTGGGTGGCACCATCCTGCCCGGCATCACGCGCGACTCGATCCTGACCTTGGCCCGCGAAAATGGCTTGCGCATCGAGGAAAAGCCCTACTCTTTCGACGAATGGCGCAAGGACGCCGAAAGCGGCAAGCTGCGCGAGGCCTTTGCCTGTGGCACGGCGGCGGTCGTGGCCGGCATCGGCACCATCCGCTTCAACGGCGGCTCGTTCTCCATCGGCAACAGCGGCGACGGACCGGTGACGGCGCGCCTGCGCAGCGAACTGGTCGGCATCCAGCGCGGCACCGCTGCCGACAAGCATGGCTGGGTGCGCCCGGTCCTCTGAGGCGTCGCCACCGGCATAGCCTCTCCAGACAATGAAAAAGGCAGCCGGGTCACCCTGGCTGCCTTTTGTCTCGATGACCGTAGGCTGGAATGACTTGCCGTTCAGCCGCCCGACTTAGGCACCAGCAGCGGGATGATGCGGTCGCTCTTGGCGACAGCGGGGCGTCCAGTCGCGCCATAGGGAATGCCGAGCGCATCCCAGGTTTCCACCAGCGCGTCCTGCAATTCTGCGATCAGTTGGTCGGAATGGAACGGCGTCGGCGTGACGCGCAGCCGCTCGGTGCCGCGCGGTACGGTGGGATAGTTGATCGGCTGGATGTAGATGCCGTGGACGCCGAGCAGGCGGTCGCTGGCCATCTTGCAAAGCTCGGGATCGCCGACCAGAATCGGGACGATATGCGTCGGCGATTCCATCACGGGCAGGCCGGCGGCCGAGAGCACTTCCTTGGTGCGCGTCGCCTGCCGTTGCTGCGCATCGCGTTCGGTCTGCGAGGTCTTGAGGTGACGGATGGCCGCCGTGGCCGCGGCCGCGATCGCAGGTGGCAGCGCGGTGGTGAAGATGAAACCCGGCGCATAGGAGCGCACGGCGTCCAGCACCGTCTGCTTGCCCGTAATGTATCCGCCGAGCGTTCCGAACGCCTTGGCCAGCGTTCCTTCGATGATGTCGATCCGGTCGGCCAGCCCCTCGCGTTCGGTGATGCCGCCGCCGCGCGGTCCATACATGCCAACTGCGTGGACCTCGTCGATATAGGTCATGGCGTTGTATTTTTCCGCGAGATCGACGATCGCCTCGATCGGCGCTATGTCGCCGTCCATCGAATACACGCTTTCGAAGACGATCAGCTTGGCGCGTTCACGGCCGGCCTGTTGTAGCAGGCTTTCCAGATGCGCGACGTCATTGTGGCGGAAAATCTTCTTCTCCGCATTGGAGCGGCGCACGCCCTCGATCATCGAGGCGTGGTTCAACTCATCGGAAATGATGAGGCAATTGGGCAGCAGGCGCGCGATGGTCGAGATGGCTGCCTCGTTCGAGACGAAGCCGGAGGTGAAGACCAGCCCCGCCTCCTTGCCATGCAGGTCGGCGAGTTCATGCTCGAGCTCGACCAGCGGGCGATTGGTGCCGGAGATATTGCGGGTGCCGCCCGCGCCGGTGCCCATGCCGCCGGCAGCGGCTTGCATTGCGGCGATAACGTCCGGGTGTTGGCCCATGCCGAGATAGTCGTTCGAACACCAGACGGTGATTTCCTGAGCGCGGTCGTTGGCGCGCCACAGAGCACGCGGGAACCGGCCGGCGATGCGTTCCAGATCCGCGAACACCCGATAGCGCCGTTCTGCGTGCAACTGGTCGATCGCTTCTTCGAAAAACCGTTGGTAGTTCATTCCGACATTCCAGTATCAGGCTCAGTGGCAGGCGGAGGGGCTAATTTTTGGCCGGATAATAATCATTGGTCCGGGCCGCGTCCATCATGGCGTTCGGTCAAAATGCCACGCCCCATTATCGCCTAACGCATGGCTGTGGTTCGGTATTCCGGTTGACCGCGCACATTGGTATTTGCACGGATTGCCATGGCTTCTTAAAGGTTTTGCGGCATTTTGGGCACCTTCGCGGCATTTGAGACAGTTTACGGCACAACAAGGGTAGCGGCGGCATGGCGGTTCTGGTCACGGGCGGCGCGGGCTATATCGGCAGCCACATGGTCTGGGAGTTGCTCGACGCCGGCGAGCGGGTGGTAGTTCTCGACCGCCTGTCCACCGGTTTCGAATGGGCGGTGGCGCCGGAGGCGAAACTGATCGTCGGCGATGTCGCCGACCGCGAACTTGTCGCATCGGCCATTCGCGAGCACGGCGTCGATTCCATCATCCATTTCGCCGGTTCCATCGTTGTCCCGGAATCGGTCGCCGATCCGCTCGGCTATTACGAGAACAATACCTGCAAGACGCGCACGCTGCTCGAAACGGCAGTGCGTTCCGGCGTCGCCAACTTCATCTTCTCCTCCACCGCAGCCGTCTATGGCGGAGCCGGCATGGAGCCTGTGCGCGAGGATGCCCGCCTTGCGCCGGAGTCGCCTTACGGCCTGTCAAAGCTGATGAGCGAATGGATGTTGCGGGACGCCGCCGCCGCGCATGGTCTGCGCTACACCGCGCTGCGCTATTTCAACGTCGCCGGCGCCGATCCGAAAGGCCGCACGGGCCAGTCCACACCCGGCGCCACCCATCTCATCAAGGTCGCCTGCGAAACGGCGCTCGGCAAACGTGCATCCATGCAGGTGTTCGGCACGGACTACCCGACGCCGGACGGCACCTGCATTCGGGACTATATCCATGTCAGCGATCTCGCAGCGGCGCATCGGCTGGCATTGCAGCGGCTTCGGGAAGGCGGCGCGAACCTGGTGGCGAATTGCGGCTATGGCCATGGCTATTCGGTGCTCGATGTCATCGACAGCGTGCGCCGTGCTTTCGGCCACGACTTCGATGTCCGCATGGGGGAACGCCGTCCGGGCGATGCGGCCGCGGTCGTCGCCAATTCCGATCTGGCGCGTGGCGAACTGGGCTGGGTGCCGCGGCTCGACGACCTCGATCTCATCGTCAACGACGCGCTGCAGTGGGAGCGGCTGCTGACGGGCAAGAATTCGGCGCGCGGCTGACGCGGGGCGCAGATCGCGAGGAACTTAAGCGCCGAGGCCGGGTTGTCCTGCATACAGCCACGGGAGCCCATGATGGAACCGAAAGACGCTTACGAAACCGGCGCGCGGAAATATCCGGCGGCCACCGGGCCCGATCCTCACGACGATTTCTCGCAGGACGCGGCAGGCAACAAGCCGCCCGCCGAAGGGTTTGGCAACGCATCTCCCCGCAGCGACACGGATGACAAGACACGCCATTCCGAAGGCCGCGACCCGCCCGACGCCACCACGCCGAAGCTGCCGGGCGGCACTGCTGGAGCACCCGCGCCGGGTGCGCCCGAACGTAAGCTATGAAAGACGTTGTGAGACGGGAGGCCCGGCGCAAGGCCGGGCCGCAGCAGCCTAGGACTTGTTGACCGAAGTCACCGCGAGATTGGTGAGCTTGTTGTTGGTCGCCTTTTCCTGGTCGAGTATTTCGCTCAGCAGCTTGTGCGCTTCGTCGTGGCCAAGAACCTTCGCCCATTCCCGCAATGAGCCGTAGCGTGCAATCTCGTAGTGCTCCACCGCCTGGCAGGCAGCCAGCAAGCCGGCATCCAGCGCCGTGCCGGAAGCTTCTTTCATGATCCCGTCGGCTTCCTTCAGCAGGCCCTCGATGGCGTCGCATTTTTCGCCCTCGGCCTTCTTGCCGATAGACGTGAAGACCTTCTTGAGCGTTGCGATCTGGCCCTTCGTCTCTTCAAGGTGGTCTTCCGCGGCCTTTTTCAGCTTGGCGTACGTCGCCGCCTTGGCAACCTTCGGCAGCGCCTTGGTGATTGCGTTTTCAGCGTAATAAATGTCCTGAAGCGTATGTTCGAAAACATCGGCGAGCGTTTTCATGAAGTGTCCTCCTTGCCGGAATTGGCAGGGCAAAACGAACGCCGCGATTTAAGGTTCCTAGGCTTTTCCAGCAACCGGTCCGATACGATTGATCGTGGAAGTCACGAAGCCGAAGGCGGAGCGCGACATCTTAAAAAAGGCCGCAGCCTATTTCGCGAGGGAACGGACGTGAGGTTCGCTTTCATGGCGAGGCAACGGAGCATCTGGCCGGTGGCATGGCTTTGCAGTCGCTGGATGTCTCCCGCTCAGGCTTCCATGCCTTGGCTCAACCGCAGCCCCAGCGCTCGCTCCCGGCATGACGAGATTCTCGTTTCCCAGATTGATCGAAGCTTCAAGAGCAGCGACCACACTATGGCGCAAGCGCGTCTGGCACAACGTTCTGGCGGAGGGCTCCTGCGGCCTTCATCGTGTCGAGAGGCTCATGCGGGAGAACGGGCTGCGTGCCCGGCTGCGCCGCCGTGGCTGCCAAAGGATGCGGAGAGCGAGCCGCGGTGCGAAGGATGGCTCTACGTGGCCGTCGTCGTCGACCTGTTCTCCAGGCGTGTCGTCGGCTGGGCGATGAAGGCGGAGATGACGGCGCAACTCGTCACCGACGCCCTCATCATGGCGATCTGGTGCCGAGGCAAGCCCGACAGCCTGATCTATCACTCCGACCAGGGGTCGCAATATACCAGCGAGCAGTTCCAGCGACTGATGGCCGACCACGGCATCACCTATTCAATGAGCCGGTCAGGCAATGTCTGGGACAATGCGGCAATGGAGAGCTGCTTCTCGTCGCTCAAAACGGAGCAGACAGCCCGCAAGGTCTACAGGACGAGGGATGATGCCAGGGCGGATGTGTTCGATTACATCGAGCGCTTCTACAATCCTCGGCGGCGGCACTCGACACTCGGCTATCTGAGCCCTGTGGAGTTCGAGGAACAAGCTATGTTAGCTTAACCTCGTGTCCAAAAAACCGGCAGCAGGCCATTACGCGTACTCATGGCAAGTTAACACCTGACCGTTTTCGGCCCCTACGGATGTTGAATGAGGTTCTGGCGGCTGACCGATGTCATCTCCAATTTAGGCTCGATTCTTATGCTGCGTGGGAGGTGAAAAGGATTTTTCAAATCATTGAAGGGTATGCGCTCTCGGGCGTATTTTGCATTAGAGCACTTCACCGGCCAAGACCCTCAAAGGTGACATTTCTTCGAAAAAGGATAATATGGTGAGACTCGCTAGGCACTGAAATCGACGGGAGGCGATTTCAATGACTTCGGAATCACAGCGTGGTCTACGAAGGACTATCACCTATCCATCGATCACCGGCTTCTGGACTTGGGATGTCAAGCTCGATCTGGTTCATGGCGATGCCAATCTGTTCGATTATTTTGCGCTTTCTGTCGACGAATTTGCGCGCGGCACGAATTTGAGCCGCTTTCTGGAAGCGATCGTCATCACCGACCGTGATAGAGTTGCCGCATCAATCAGCAGAAGTGTGGCTCTCAAGACAGGATTTCGCGAAACCTACACCGTAGCCACGACCAGCCACGGCTTACGGACGATCATGGCCGTAGGTCATTGTTATACCGATGAAGCCGGCGAGCCAGCGCAGTATCCGGGCTGGTTCTTGGATATCACCAACCCGGTTCGCTTTCAGCAGAACGCTCTCCAGGTTGCTGCAGATTATGTTGAGCATGCGAGGGATATGGCGATGGCGTCCGGGCAGGATTTCATCAGCTATCTGCTGGACAATGCACTTGAACACATCGAAGAGATTTCGAACCCACCCACCGACGGGAACGGCGCCGGCCTAACGCTTAGGCTGCTCGGAGAGCATCTGCTCCACTTCCTTGGTCACCAAGCGGGCAAAATATGTGGCGTCAGGGCGTCCTTCCAACAATTTTGCTCGATCCAGCGCACTGTCAGGATAATGCTTCAAGAGGAATTCCGCAGCAGTGCGCACGTCCGCGCGAATTTTTGTAAGATTGTCGGCGCTGCTCAACTTCGTTGACGCAACAAACTTCACCTCGCGCAAGATGGCGCTTAGGCGCTGAAGAGACGTTGGGGAGTCTTGCCCCATTTCCAACTCCATGAGGAAGGCGGGCGGAATGTAGTGGAGCAAAGCTCGCTTGTCTAACGAAAGTGCATTCTGCAACCGCCATCAGTTGAAGGTTGCAAATCATCGAAATCCTCGCACAAGCAAGGAATGCGATGATCGCATTGGAAAAAGGGGGAAATTATGGCCAAATTTTCGCGCATCGACACCTTGAGACATACACAAGAAATGCTTCGAGAGTTGCGGCGTATGAGTGCCGCCGACCGCGACCCGTTCCTGACCTACCTACTCGATATGGCCTACAGCGAGGCGAGCGACCGTATTCGGTCCTTCCATGCTCAAGGAAATAGCAAAGCTAACCATGAAGCTAATGATGATGAAGTTCCAACGCGGGTCTCGATACGGTCGAACCTTCGGCTTGACAAGGCTAGTTAGCGTCCAAAATGCTCCTGGCGCACTGGAAAAGTCACCCGGTGGGTTAATAGCATTCCGTCCGGGCTCTACGCGACGTCACCGATCTTCGACTAAGGTTACGTCGCACGCAGCCCGGTGCACAAAGCCACGCGACCTGCAAAAGCAGTCTTAGGAGGATACAAATGATCTGTCACTCAGGCCAGATGCTTCGTTATGAGGCAAAAAGCACGACACGTCCGCCCATTGGAAGCTGACGTCATCGGCCTTAAAGGCGCGCGGTGATGCCACCATCGACCGCCAGGATGTGGCCCGTCACATAGGTCGCGGCGTCCGATGCGAGGAAGACCGCCGCTCCCGCCAGTTCCTCCACGTCACCCCAACGCGCCAGCGGCGTGCGATCCTCTATCCAGGCGCTGAAAGCAGGGTCGGCGACCAGTGCCGCATTAAGCTCGGTGCGGAAATAACCCGGTGCGATGGCATTGACACGGATGCCGTGGCGACCCCAATCCGTCGCCATCCCCTTGGTCAGCATCTTCACGGCGCCCTTGGAGGCGGTATAGGGCGCAATGCCGGGGCGCGCCAACTCGCTCTGTACCGACGCGATATTGATGATGACGCCGCGTCGCCGCGGGATCATGGCGCGGGCGACCTCCTGCGCGACGAAAAAGACCGCATCGAGATTAAGTGCCATCAGCCTGTGCCAGGCGTCCTCCGGAAAATCTTCCAGCGCGCCGCGATGCTGCATGCCGGCATTGTTGACAAGGATGTCGACGGGACCATGCCTGTCCTCGATCACGGCGATCGCACGCTCGACCGCCGCGCGGTCCGTGACATCGAAGACACTGTATGCGGCGACAATCCCCTCGGATGAGAGGTCCGCAACTGCGGATGCAAGCGCCTCGGCGTTGCGACCGTTCAGGATGATCTCCGCCCCGGCTATTCCCAAGCCGCGGGCTATGGCAAGGCCGATCCCGCGGGAGCCGCCGGTGACAAGAGCCCGACGCCCGCCGAGGTCAAAGGGCTGGGTGCGCATATCCGACTCTCAATCCAGCTTTGTTCCGTTTCCAGCAGCGACAATATCGGAAATCATCGGCACGTAGTGGTCCGCACGGCCCGTTGCCGCGGCGCCGGCGAAAGTGTTCTTGACGGCGTTGCCGATCGGATTGGCCAATCCAGCCGCATCGGCCATGGCCTCCAGATAGCGCAAATCCTTGGCCGCGTTGCCAATGGAGAATTTGTGCGCGTTCTCGTCGCGGTCGAGCACGTAGCGCATGAAGGTCTGGTAAAAACCGCAGTCCATGCGGCCTCCGCGTATGACGCTGTCGAATGGCGCAGGCTCGATGCCAGACTTCCTTCCGAGTGCCAGTGCCTCGGCATATATCGCCGCGTAGCCGAGTGAAACGAAGTTGTTGAGCAGCTTCATCTTGTGGCCGTCACCGACCTTGCCGACATGCACGATCCTGCCCGCCCACGCGGCAATGACGGGTTCGATGCGGGCAAAGACCGCATCGTCAGCACCAACCATGCAGTCGAGCGTGCCATCCATCGCCTCTTTTGGCGTGCGGGATAGTGGCGCGTCGGCGTAATCGACTTTCAAAAGCGCAAGTTCTGCCGCGAGCATCAAGGTTGAATTCGGATCGGACGTACTGCAGTCCACAATGGTAAGGCCTGGGCGCGCGCCGATTGCCAGGCCCGCTTCGCCCCGCACCAGCGATTCGACCTGCGCGGAACTGCCGACGCAGATGAAGACGATATCCGAGGCGGCGGCAACTTCGGCCGGCGTCGCAACCTCGCTGGCGCCCAAGGACAACAGGTCATCGACCGCCTCACGGCGGCGGTGCGCCATGACAGTCAGGGGAAACCCTTTCGTCACCAGGTTGCGGGCCATTCCGTGTCCCATCATGCCAAGTCCGATGAAACCCGTGCTGATGCGTGCCGTCATTGATCCTGCTCCACTGTTCGACCCGGATTGAACTGCGGCAGAAGGCGGCGTCACAACGGCCGCCTTCCGCCAGGTTCGATCGTCCCCTATCCACCATAGGAAGCTGCGTGCTGCTTCACTTTTTCCAGATCGTAGTCGCTGATCCGGTCAACAAGATCGGTACGAACAATCTCATCGGCCTTGTCTATCGCCAGGCCCAGGAACTTCGCCTCACGCACCAGTTCATCGGCATGTATAAAGCCCATCTTGGTATCCGGATAGGGTGGCTCGAAATGCGCCATCCGGCGCTTGATCGGATAGAGCAGCGTCTTGAGCGCATCCTCTTCACTCGCGCCGCGCGGAGCCAGTTCCGGATACATCTTGAGGAAGACCTTGGCCCCGGCCTCGGGATTGGCGAGGATAAATTGTGAAGCCCGCGAGATGGACCGACCAAAGCCCACGGCAAGCTCCTGGTTCTTTTCGATGAAGTCGCGATTGGCGGAAACGTAGAGACCGCCGATCATCGGCGTCTTCTCGGGACGCGCAAGGATACGGATCGGTATTCCTGCCGCCTCCACCTGCCCGAAGCCGGTGTCGAAATAGGCCAGTGCGTCGATGGTGCCGCGTTGCAGCGCCACGCCCGCCGGGACGCCAGCGCCCGTCGCGACCCAGGAAACGTCCTTGTCGGGATCGACGCCGACATTCGTCAGTGCCGCGCGGGCGATCGGATAATCGGTCGTGCCAAGCGCCGACACCCCGATCGTCTTACCCTTCAGATCGGCGTAGGTCTTGGCTTCGGAGTCCGGCAGGACGGCGATGTCCCAGCGGTACGGGTAGCACCATTCGTAGAAGTTCTGGATCGGCGGCAACTCACCCTTGGCAAAGAGCGGCAACTGGAAAGGTCCGGTGCCTACGCCAAACTCCACATTGCCCTTGTCGAGCGCAATCTGCACGTTGGAGTTTGATCCGAGCATGATCGGTTCGAGTTGAAACCCTTCCTCGGCATTGTAGCCAAGGCCTTCCGCGATGATGGAATTCACCACGGAGACATTCATGGCGGTGACGCTGATGCCCCAACGGACCTTTCGCAGGGTCCCTTGAGCCAAGGCCGGCGCGGCCAGGGCCATCGCAGCGGAACCCGCTGCCAGTTTGAGAAATTCGCGACGCGTGTTGTTCATAGTTTCCTCCCTTGATAATTCTATCGATCGAAACCCCGCGGCGAGCGCATCTACCAGCGGATGATACGGGCCTTGAGCCAGCTGATCCCCAGATGCATGGCCACCCCCACCGCGCCGAGGATCACCAGCACCGCGAAAACCGTTGGGACGTCGGTCACGGCCTCGGCCTGCATGATGGTGACGCCGATCCCCTGCTGCGCGCCGAGATATTCCGCCACGATGGTTCCGAGCAGGGCGTAGACGATGCCCATTTCGAGGCCGGCGAAGATGTAGGGCGCGGCAGAGGGGAGTTTGACGTTCCAATAGGTCTCGAGGCGGGAGGCCGACAGGGATTGCATGAGGTCGAGGCGCCCACGCTCAGTCGACTGGATCCCCGCAAAGGTGTTGACCAGGACTGGAAAGAACGTCAGCAGCGCAGCCATCGCGATCTTGGAGCTGTCGCCGAACCCACACCAGATCACGATCAGCGGAGCGATGGCGACCTTCGGCAATGACTGCAGCGCGAAGGCGTAAGGCATCAACAGTTTTTCCATCGTGCGGAACTCGGCCATGAGGGAGCCAAGGACGATGGCGAGAAGGCCGCCGATGAAATAGCCGATCGCCGAATTCGACAGCGTGCTCCACAGTGGCAGGTAGTAGCCGGAGCGATCCGTGACAGGCACCAGAAGACCGTCGGCGAGCGACCGAACCACATCCTCGATCGATGGCAGCACATAGCTGGGAATACCCGTGCCGTGGACGAGCAGTTCCCAGCCGCCGAGCACGACGGCGAGCCCTGCCATGCTGATGAGGCTGCTGCGGCCCGGCCATCGCTTGCGGTTGGGTCGGCGCTTCTCCTGCGGCGCCGAATTCATCGACGTATCGGCGATCCTGCTCATTTGCCTTCTCCCTCGTTCAGCAGCTTGCGGACCTGGTGCGAAAGCTCAATGAAGGCGGGATGGCCGACAGCGTCGGCGAAGTCGCGAGGACGGTCGAGCGGGACCGTCAGATCGGCGATGACCCGGCCTGGGCGCGGCGACATGACCAGGACACGATCGGCAAGGAATACCGCTTCGGAAATCGAATGCGTAATCAGCACGATGGTCTTGCCGGTCGCCAGCCATATGCGTTGCAGTTCGGCATTCATCCGCTCTCGGGTCAGCGCGTCGAGCGCGCCGAAGGGTTCATCCATCAAAAGAACCTTGGGTTGGCGAATGAGGGCCCGGCATATGGCGGCGCGTTGCTGCATGCCGCCCGACAGTTCATTGGGATACTTGGCCCCAAAGCCGCCCAGCCCGGCCATGTCCAGCAATTCTTCCGTGCCCAGCGCCGGACCGCGCTGCTTGCCGCCAACACGCAGCGGCAGGCTCACGTTGGACGCGATTGTGAGCCAAGGCAGCAGCGTGGCATTTTGGAAGACGACGCCGACATCACGAGACGGCGCGCTCACCATATGGCCGTTAAGTTCGATGCGGCCACTATCAGGCAGGTCGAGGCCAGCCAGAAGTCGCAACAACGTGCTCTTGCCGCAGCCCGACGGCCCGACGATTGCAATGAATTCACCGTCGCTGACATGCAGGTCCGTATCGGCCAGGGCGGTAACTTCGCCGCCATCGGCCGTGGGATAGGTGCGACGCAGTTGCCGTACCGCGATCATCGCCTGTGTTGCGTGCTCAACCGCAGTGTCGACTGCAGGGGTCGAGTGGGCTGAAACGAATGTCATCGCCTGACTTGCTCCTTCGTGCGCGGCTGCGTCGCCATTGAAAGGGAACGATTCTGGAAGTTGAGCTCCAGACCCTGTCGGGGCCATTCGAATGCGGCAAGTACGCCCGTGCCCGACAAGGTGACGAAAGCCGTGCGCATGTCCGGACCGCCGAAACAGATGTTGGTGGTGAAAGGATCCGGCATGGCGATGTGCTCGACCAGGTGTCCGCGCGGCGAGACGACCGTGATGCCGCCATTGATCATTGTGGCAATGCAGACATTGCCTTGAGCGTCGATCGCCATGGAATCCAGGAGCTGATATCCAGGCAAACCAATCAGCAACTGCTCGATGCCGCGAGCGTGGCGCTGTGCGGGCGCTATCTCGCCCGGTTCGACCAGATCGAAGCTCCACACGCGCGCCGTGTTCGTCTCGGCAACGTAGAGCCTGCTCTCGTCCGGTGAGAGCGCTATGCCGTTGGGCTGCATCATGGGATAGACGATCTCGCGGATCTGCGCGCCATCGACGCTCGCATAGTAGATGCCGCCATAATCCATGTCGCGCTTGCGGCGCTTACCCATGTCGGTGAACCAGAGCCCGCCATCCCTGTCGAAGACGATGTCGTTGGGACCACGCAAGGGACCCGACGGACCGCGATCGTAGAGGACCGACACTTGACCGGTGGCGAGGTCAATCTTTTCGATGCGGCCGCCCGCATAAGCGTCCGCTTGACCTAGCGCGACGAGCTGCCCGTTCTCCCGGGTCCAGTTCTGGCCGCCATTGTTGCAAACATAGAGGCATCCGTCAGGGCCGAGAGCCAGACCATTGGGACCGCCGCCCGTTTCGGCAAGGGTGCTCTTGGTGCCATCCGGGGCAATACGGGTGATGCGCCCGGCAGCCATTTCGCCCACAAGCAGCGTGCCGTCCTCAAGCGCTACCGGCCCTTCAGGAAATTCCAGCCCCGATGTGACTGCCCGCACCGCCGCTCTGGTGACCAAGCGACCCTCCCCAATATTTTGTTTTGTGCAGAGTGCCGGGCAAGTCCATACTCGTCCAATACCGTTTGGCTTCGAAGGTATAACGTGCGCTCATGTTGACGTTTCGACAAATGATGATCTTCCGGGCCGTCATGGAGGCGAACACCCTGACGCAGGCGGCGCGGGCTATGAGCCTTTCGCAACCTGGCGTGAGCAAGAGCGTCCGCGACATCGAAGGCCTGCTCGGATTCCCGCTGTTCCGGCGTCAAAGTGGAAGGTTGACCCCGACAAAGGAGGCCCGCGCGCTTTATGGTAATGTTCTTGTGGCTCTCAGAGGCATGGATTCCGTGAGCCGGGCGGCAGAAAACTACCGTGACGCGCGCTCCGGCTACGTTCGCATCGCCGCGACAGCTACGCTCGCGCACAGTCTTGTGCCGCTGGCGATCGAAGATTTCCGACGGCGGCGGCCGGCGGCACGCGTGGTCCTTTATACGGGCATCAATCACGAGGTGGTGCGAATGGTGGCCGATCTCGAAGCGGATTTCGGCCTCGTGCTGATGCCGACCAACCATGCAGGTACAGAGGGGCGCGATCTTTGCGCAGCACGCTTGAAGGCCGTCATGCCGGCGGGACATCCACTGTGCGCTCTGGAGACCGTGGGTCCGCACGATCTAAAGCCTTACCCGCTTGTCAGCTATAGCCGCACCCAGCCCATCGGCCTTGAGATCGATGAACAGTTCCGGCAGGCCGGGATCGAACGGCAGATTGCGATTGAAATCATCCAGTCCGCGACTGCCTGCAGCATCGTCGCGGCTGGCGCCGGCGTCGCGGTCGTCGATGGTTATTCGCTGGTCAACGGGGCGTTTCCTGATCTTGAGGTCCGCCCATTCATGCCGGCGGTCGACGTGGTTGCCCGCATCCTGATGCCGCCGGCGCAGGAGCCGACCCGCCTCGCCAGGGCGTTCCTGCATGTCTTGGAAGAAACCGCCGCGAAAGCGGTGCAAACGGGTCTGATGACATCGGCTTCTGGAAGCACCTGACGGCGCTTCCATCGCCAGATGGGTTCGGTAACGCGTTCATCATCACCGGACAGGATCGGCTACGAGGTGACCATGCAGCAGCTGGAAATGCACAGCTGGCGATCACGTCTCGCCGTCGAAGCGGACGGGATACGTGCCGGAAAATTGAATAAGCCCGCCCCGAAGTTTTCGGGGCGGGCTTATTCACAGTGCGGTATGACAAACGCGCAGACCTGTCCATGGCGAATGTCAGGGACGAAGGCTCCAGTGAACCCAAGTGACCTTATCTGCTCGGCGCAAGCACTTACTTCCGGCGCTTACACCCAATGACGTCATCTGCTCGCCGGATCAGAGGTTGGCGAGCAGATCGTTGATGCGGCTTTCCGCGCTGGTCAGGGCATCATCGACGGACTTGTCGCCGTTTATGGCTGCGCCGGCTTCCTCGCCGATAATATCCTGGATCGGGAACTGGCGCTGGACGGCGGCCGGCAGCGAGCGGCCGGTCTGCGCGATCTCCGCGATGTTTTCACGATGCGGCAGCGCCTTGAATTCCGGCTTGTCGAAGACGGCCTTGACGGACGGCAAATGGCCGGTGCGGGCCCATTCGTAATCGTTGTCGGCGAGGAACTTGAAGAGCTTGCCGATCGCCGCCGTCTGCTCCGGTGTGCGATCCTTGTGCGGCAGAACCCAGCTGTGCCCATCGGCGTAGGTGCTGTCGCGGCCGGGATAGAGCTGCGGAACCGGGTAGACGGTGTAGCCCTTTGCGAGCGGGGTTCCTTCCTTTTCCGACTGGGCGACGTAGTCGCCGATCAGCCAGGTGCCGTTGACGGCAATGCCGCCATCGCCATTCTGGAAGGCCGTTACGGCGGCCGCATAGTCGAGCCCCGTCGTGGTCAGGCCCTCGTCCTTGATCTTCTTCATGAATTCAAGGGCGGCCTTGGCTTCCGGCGTGTTGAGCTTGATCTTGGTTGGATCGGCGAAGAAATCGGAATTCTGCTGCTGGAGCAGCGTGTAGAGGATGCGGGTGTAGGCGGCGGTTTCGTTGGCGTAGATCTGGACGAGATAGGGCTTGCCGGTCTTTTCCTTGAACTGCTTGCCCTGGGCGATCAGTTCGTCGGCCGATTTCGGCAGGATCGGCGTGCCGTCCGCGTTGACCAGGCCCGCTTCCTTCATCAGGTTCAGATTGACGTGGAAGAGCATTGTCCAGTTGTCGAAGGGCAAGCCGAACATCTTGCCGTCCTTGGTGACGCCGTCGCGGGCGGCGTCGGTGAAGCTGTCGGGCGAAATGCCCTCGGCGGAAAGAACCTCGTCGACAGGATCGATCAGGCCGCGCGACTGGTAGTCGGAGATGGCGGAATAGTGCATCGACACCACGTCCGGCGCAGCGCCCGACGCCAGCTGGGCGTTAAGCTGGTCGTAGCCCGGCCATTCGACCGTGGTGACGTTGACGTCGATATCCGGATTGTCCGCTTCGAACTTGTTGACCAGCGAGGTGATGATGCCGCATTCGCCGACCGCCTTGGAGACGTCGGTGACGGTTCCGTAGTCAGCATCGCAGGCGCCGAAGAAGCGCTGCAGCTCGATCTTCGTCTCGGCCTGCGCCGGGGTGCCACAGCTCAAAGCGATCAGGGCTGCCGTGCTCAATAGAAAACGTCTCATGGTCTGTCTCTCCGGTTGAAGGGGCCTTGCCCCCGGTTGAACTTGCCGCGGCCGGTTTGCTCCCGGCCGTGGCCGCAATCACTTCACGGCGCCACCTGAAACCGCGGTGACGATATGGCGCTGGAAAATCAGGTAGACGATCAGCACCGGCAGGCTGGCGAAGACGGCCTGGGCGCTGAGGAAGCCGAGCCCTTCGGTCTGGGCGAAGTTGATCTGCGACGAAGCAATGCCGATGGTGAGCGTGAACATCTCCTTCTTCGTGGCGGAGATCAGCGGCCACCAGTAGTCGTTCCAGGCGCGCAGGAAGGTGAAGATGCCGAGCGTCGCCTGGGCGGGCAGCGTCAGCGGCAGGAGCACCTTCCAGAAGATGCGCAGCGGCGAGGCATTGTCGAGCAGCGCCGCCTCGTCGATCTCCCTTGGGATCGCCTTGAAGAACTGGGTCATCAGGAAGACCCCCAAGGCAGATGACAGATCGGGCAGGATCAGGCCGACATAGGAATTGTGCAGGCCGGCCCAGTTGAACATCTGGTGGCGGGCGATGATGACCGCCTGCTCCGGCACGGCGAGACCGAAGAGCACGATGACGAAGATCGTCCTGCGGAACGGAAATTCGAGGCGGGCAAAAGCATAGCCGGCGAGCGACGACAGGACGAGCACGCCAAAGGTCTGCCCGGTCGCGACCACGAGGCTGTTGAAGAACCAGCCGAAGACCTGCGATGAATGAAGGATGTTCAGGTAATTGACGAGCGTGTAGGGCAGCTCGAAAACGGAGTCCGTTCCGAGCTTCAACTCCATATTGTCCTTTATCGACAGGCCGACGAGCCAGGCGACGGGCGCCATCATCGCGACCGACAGGACGGCAGCAATCGTCAGCGGCGTGCGGTTGGCAATCAGGTTTTCGGGACGATAGGTGGACCGATCCGCGCTCACTCGGACGCCTCCGACTTGCGGGCCGAAACCACATACTGCGCCATCGCCGCCACAAGAATGATGAGGAACAGGAGTTCGGAGGCCGCCGCCGCCTTGCCGACGTCCCATCGCAGGAAGCCAACCTCGTAGATATACATGACCAGCGGGCGCGACGTGCCGTTCGGGCCGCCATTGGTCATCAGTTGCGCCTGACCGAACAGCTGGAACTGCATGACGATCTGGATGACCGCGACCAGCATGATGGTGCGGGCGATCGAAGGCACCGTCAGCCGCGTCAGCACCCGCCAGGGGCTGGCATTGTCGAGGGCCGCGGCTTCATAGAGATCGTTCGGAATCTGTTGCAGGGCAGCCAGAAACAGCATCATCGGCAGGCCGACACACCACCACACGGTGGCGACACCGACGGAAAACAGCGACCAGCCGCTCGTCGACAGGAAGTTGACAGGCTGGACGCCCAAAGCCTCGGAAAGGACGGCCAGAAGTCCGTCGCCGGGGATGAATACGAAACGCCAGATCAGCGTGACAATGGTCACCGACAAAACGGAAGACGAGAAGAACAGGCCGCGCAGGAACGAGGTCATGCGCGTCGTCCTGTTGATTGCGAGCGCCAGAAACAGCCCCAGCGCCACCAGCGCCGGAACGCTCACCAGGACAAAGACAATGGTATTGCGCAGCGCCTGCAGGAAAACGGGATCGACCAGGACACGGCCATAATTTGCAAGGCCGACGAACCGGCCTGGCCCGAAGAGATCGACCTTGTGCAGGCTCAGCCACACGCCCCAGAAGAGTGGAAAGGCGAGCAGCACGACAAAGACGGCGAGATAGGGAAGAACGAAAAGGCCATTGCTCCATTGGCTGCGGCGATAGCTTTCGGCCATATCAACCGCCCTCCCCATGATGGGCGGCGCCGGCGGCGTCGAAAAGATGAATGGCCGAGGTGTCGAGCGCGATCTGCACCATATCGCCGCTGCGCGCTTCGCTGCGTCCGTCGGCTTCGACCGTCAGCTTCGTTCCATCCGTGAGATGTCCGTAGATCAGGGTCCGGTCGCCAAGGCGCTCGACGACTTCGGCCTTGAGCGGAATGCCCGGCTGGCCAGCCGGCAACACGGTGACGTCTTCGGCCCGGATGCCGAGGCTTGCGCCGCTCAGCGAAAAGCGCGAAGGCGGGCGGATGACAGCCCCGACACTCCCCAAGCCACCGGTTTGGATCGTCAGCATCTCGCCATTACTCGTGGCGCTTTCGACGGGAAAGAAGTTCATGGCCGGCGAGCCGACGAAGCCGGCGACGAAGCGGCTCGCCGGGCGCTGGTAGATTTCCATCGGCGTGCCGATCTGCTCGATCCTGCGGTTGTGCAGGATGACGATGCGGTCGGCGAGCGTCATCGCCTCCACCTGATCATGCGTCACGAAGATCATCGTGCTGCCAAGCCGGGTGTGGAGCTGGGCGAGCTCCAGCCGGGTGCGCCCACGAAGAGCCGCATCGAGGTTCGAGAGCGGCTCGTCGAACAGGAAGGCCTTCGGCTCCTTGACGATGGCGCGCCCGATCGCCACCCGCTGGCGCTGGCCGCCCGACAGCTTTGCCGGCTTGCGGCCGAGCAGATGGGCGATTTCGAGCGTCGCCGCCGCCTGCTGGACCCGGCGTTGGACTTCCGCCTTCGGCAACCCGATATTCTCGAGGCCGAAGGACATATTCTGCGCCACTGTCATATGCGGATAAAGCGCATAGGACTGGAAGACCATGGCAACGCCGCGCTGGCCGGGCGGCAGCGTATCGACGCGCCGCTCGCCCACCGAGATCGAGCCTTTCGTCACGTCCTCAAGGCCCGCGATCAGGCGCAGCAGCGTGGACTTCCCGCAGCCCGACGGGCCGAGGATGACGACGAACTCACCGGCCCTGATGGACAATGAAATATCGTCCAGCACCGTCAGTTCGCCGTAACGCTTGGTGACGTCGGTGATTTCGATGGATGCCGACATTGTTCCTCCTCCCAGCCGAGCCGGCCTAGGCCCCAAGCCGGATCATCCGGTAGCTCAGAGGCGTGATGCTGGCGACAAGACGGCCGCCCGCGGCCGATGCGCCCGAGGCATCCCTGGGCGCTATCGTCTCGGCGCCCGGACCATTGACGGCGCGCAAATCGTGCCCCTCCATCACTTTGTCCATGATCACCTTGCGGTCGCCGAAACCTTCAAGCGCGAGTTCCAGATCGACCGCTTCCGTCTGGTGGCGATTGACGATGAACAAGGTCAGCGCGCCGTCCGCCCCGGTTTCCACGGCGGCGACGTCGAGGTAGGGAACGCTTGCGGCGAATCCGGTTGAATATCCGGGGCACTCCAGCGACAGGTTCAGCGCCTTGCCGCGGCCATACCTGGACGCGTAGGCATAGGGGAAGAAGGTTGTCTGCCGCCAGGCCGGGCCACCCGGAACGGTCATGATCGGGGCGATGACGTTGACGAGTTGGGCCAGGCAGCCGACCTTCACGACGTCCGACCGGCGGATGAAGGTGTTGAGTATGCAACCGACCTGCAGCACGTCCTCGAAATTGTAGATGTCTTCCAAAAGCGTGGGGGCATGCGGCCAGCCGGCTCTGCCTTCCACCACCTTCCGGTCGGCCTCGCGCGAGTGGTACCAGACGTTCCATTCGTCGAAGCTGATGTAGACGTCCTTCTTGGAGCGCTTTTTGGCTTTGGTATAGGCAATCACGCCGGCGATGGTGGTGATGTAGTCTTCGAGACGGGCGTTCTGCGCAAGATAATCTGCTGTGTTGCCTGCGTGATTTTCGAAATACATGTGCAGGCTGATGTAGTCGATGACATTGTAGGTGTAGTCGAGAACCGTGGCTTCCCAGGCGGGATAGGTCGCCATCTTCGGTGATGACGAGCCGCAGACGACGAATTCCAGCGACTTGTCGAAGGCGCGCATGGCCTTTGCGGTTTCAAACGCGATACGGCCATATTCGTCGGCCGTTTTCTGGCCGATCTGCCAGGAGCCGTCCATCTCGTTGCCGAGGCACCAGATCCTGACGTTCCAGGGATCTTCCCGGCCGTTCTTGCGGCGCAGGTCCGACCAGTGGCTGCCACCCGGATGGTTGACGTATTCAAGGAAGGCGCGAGCGGATTCGAGGCCGCGCGAGCCAAGATTGACGGCCAGCATCATGCTTGTGTTGGCGGCCTCTGCCCAATCGGCGAACTCGTGGATGCCGACCTGGTTGCTCTCGGAGCTGTGCCAGGCGAGGTCAAGACGCACCGGACGTTCCTCGCGCGGACCGATGCCGTCTTCCCAGTTATAGACCGAAACGAAATTGCCGCCGGGATAGCGGACGATCGGAACATCGGCTTCACGGACGAGGTCGATGACATCCTGCCGCATGCCGTTCTTGTCGGCCGTCGGATGGCCCGGCTCGTAGATGCCGGAATAGACGGCACGACCAAGATGCTCAACGAAGGAGCCATAAAGCCGGGGATCAACAGTACTGACGACGTAACCGCTGTGTGCGGTTCCGACTGCGCGCATACGTGCTCCCCGCGTGCTCGAAAAGGAGATTCATATCAATAAATTGCACAGGACGGTGCGAGCGTCGAGGATTATCTGACGGACGAAATGAGCGCGGAAACGTCTATGCGAACGACCGATGGCGGCCACGATCTGGTCGGGCTGTCATGTCGTTGAACGCACCTTCGGCGCCCGCAACAACCGTTTCAAAGCCGCTTTTCGCGTCGCCGGCGCATTGTTGGGACACCCATAATCCACGACTTAAGGCTGGACACTTCCGCATCGTACCGGCATGTTGCCGCGTATCAAAAATACCGCCAATACAAGATTTTTGCGACAAATTGAGACTATCGCCTCATCAGGTCCATTCTGACGAAGGCTTCAGGATTGCCTTTTGCATAGGGCGTTATCAACAACGGGGGTTGGCGTGCCGGCTGAAGAATACGTAGCTATACGAGATCGCGAAACAGCGGCCCATCTGATGGCCTTCACTGCCGGAGTTCGCAGCGATCCGCCGTCATGCCTCCTGCAAGACCCGCGGGATTCGGTCGATTTCCTGCTGGCGCAGCGTGTTGTCGGGCGGCTTATTACCGCTATCGACAAAACCGGAGATCCAGCATTCGGCGAAGTTCGGCAAATCGCCCTGGAAACCTATGACAAGTGGACCGGTCATTTTAACTTCCTTTTGGAAAAGCTCGCCAAATTTATAAAGCTTTACTGCTACGACATGGATGTCGTTCTTTTTAAATGTCATTGCTTTTTCTATACGAATGACTTCAACATCCGGGCGACCGGCGATCTGGATATTGCCGTATCGAAGCCAAGCGTCCTGCTCGAGCGGGTCAACGCTGATAATATACCGCATCTCCGAGACCGGCTGCCGTTGCACGAAGTCGCCAACCTCGATTTCGAAGGCGCGCATATCGACCTGCACCGCTACTACCCGGCCTGGGAGATCACGCCCTACATAACGCATCTGGTTGAAGACGGCGGCGGATGCACGCTGAGCACCCACCGCGCTCATGAAACCGGCCTGCCCGTCGCGGAGTTGATCGCGAATGGCCTGGCGGTCGACCCACACGGCGCACGTTTCTTCGTGCCGTCGCGGACCACGGCCGCGACCATCACGCTGGCGGCCAGCCATCGGGACTTCGTCACCCAGGCGGCATGGTATCTCAAAAACCATCCGCCGCAGCGCTTGTCGGATCTCTGCGAGGTCCGGGATGCGCTGGATGATCCTGGTTTTTCGAAGGCGGAGTTCATCGAGCTTATCAAGCGGCAAGGCTTGCGGGACGCGCTACGGTGGTTTGCCGGCAACACCGAGGAGATCCTCGGCGACACAAGGCTTTCGGCGATCTACCGCGAGGCGTTCGGCGATGTTGAGTCCAGCGCCATCGGGGACGACTGGATGCTGCATCTGGTGGCCGGCGGCTTCTGGCTGCCCTTCACCCGCGATGCGGTGCGCGACCTGACAATCCTCGTCCCGACGCACGAGGTGACCGACAGCCTCAAGGTTCCGGCGATGACGCTGGCCGACGGCGAGCGCAAGGTCTTCGCGCTGGATGATCCGGCCGTGCAAAAAGAGATCGGCGTCGTGCTTGTCGGCCATACGCTGCTCGACAACCATACGCTGGAAATCAGCCGCGACGGGCTGGTGCTCTCCCTGGCATTCAAGGCCGGCGTCGAGATTCACATAGAATATCGCTCCTACTTCGAACTCAACGGCGAATGCCTCGAATGGGACAATCTCTATACTCCTGAAGTTGAGTATCTTTGCGGATCCGAGGCCGCCTAC
Source organism: Mesorhizobium sp. BE184 (assembly GCF_031457045.1). Lineage (NCBI taxonomy): Bacteria > Pseudomonadati > Pseudomonadota > Alphaproteobacteria > Hyphomicrobiales > Phyllobacteriaceae > Mesorhizobium > Mesorhizobium sp. BE184. Next base: position 209,958 of record NZ_JAVDVU010000002.1, on the reverse strand, counting down.
AAGGCCATGGTCAGCAGTTCCTACGAACCGGGTTCGAGGATGATGCGGCTGCAATACAGACTCCCGGAAGATCAGCGCGATGATGAGCTGAATATGGTGGTCGCCGTGTCGGCGCCTGCCATGCCATGGGAATCCGAGCGCGGCTACATGGCGGCGCTGCGAATCCGGCTGACGTGATCTGTCGGCCGGCGACAAATTTGTCGCCTATTGCGCGCCTCCCTGCCACAACCGGTCTCAAATAACCCCGATGAAAAGCGCAGCGCCGCCTCTTGCGGCGGCTGCGTTGATTCGCGTTGCCGCCAAATGCTCCGCAGCAAAATCATTCAACAAAGCAAATTGACGTGATATAATCCAAGATTAGGTGCTACATCGCGGGTAAACAGCGGCCCGAACAACAAGCTCGACTTGCATGGTCTGCGATATCGTCAAGTAGGCATATCAAAGGCAGCTTGACTATACCGATACAATGATTTGCAGTGGATGCGGCGGTAAATATAATATACAATATAAAATGATAAAGCATCCAAAAATCGAAATGTCTATTTGGGAGGATATGACACATGGATGCCTATTTGGTCAGCAAGACGTCCCCTACCCAGCGCGACGACAAGACTTCGTCAGCCCTGTCTGCTTTGCAGAATTTTGTGGTCCTTGTCGGAACGGAAAAGAGCGCGCCCGTTTCGAATGAAATTTCTGCAGATGAGCAGAAAAATCTGGTCGGATTACTGCAAAAATATCATTTATCATATTTGTTTGCTAAATTGGGTGCCAACTATAATCTATTGAATAGTATAAGAAACGATATTCAATATAATGCTGAATCTGCCAAGCAGCGAGGACGCATCTTCGCAGCAGAGATGGTCGAAATTCTGGATCTTTTTCGCTTGCGGCAGATTCCATGCTCGCCGTTCAAAGGGCCGTTTCTGTCAGCGATGCTGTACAATGACAGCTATGCGAGAGATGCCTCAGACATCGACATCCTGATCGAGCCGCACCAGGCAGCGCAGGTCGATCGCTTGCTGCGCGACCGCGGATATAAACAGGACGGGTTTGAATATTTCTACGACGGAAACGCGCCCGAGTGCCCGGATTTTCCGCTGCAGACAACCAGCAGACGCGGGCTCGCGGGCTATGGACGCACCGTGGATGACGTGCCTGTGTTCATTGAGATTCATACCTCTGTTCGCTATCTTTCACGATCGGGCCAGACGGCGATCCTGATGCGGCGCAAGCCTTATGATCTCGACGGCTTCAAAGCACTTGGCCCCGATTACGACTATGGCCTCCTGCTTTTCTTCATGGATAAATACAAGGACCTCGAGCACAGCGATTTCTTTGGTTTAAGAGATATAATGGATATTTATTGCTGCATTAATTTGCTGCCAAAGGAAATTTGGGCAAAGACAATCAAGCTTGCAGAAGACTATGACTGTCTGGAGCGTATCTGCGACGTCGTCAGCGCCGTGACTGATAGCGGCCTTCAGCTACCGATTTCCGCCGATTCGTTCTGGAGTACGGGCGCTCCCGTCTCTCTTCCTTCGCCCGCCAAGTTTCCCTATTTGAACTGGGACATTCTGCTGTCTCCAAACATGAAGGGCGCATGGCACGTAGGCAGGCAGCACCGGGCAAGGCGCTACCTTGAAAATGGTCCTTTCCTCACGGTCGCCGGCGAACCGGAAAGTCTGGCGCCCGAGCAGGAGAACCCGATCGAAAATGAACTCGGTATCGACCTGAGATGCCGCATTCATCTCGTCCACGACCGCATGGCCGTGGAGATCATTTACCCCGCCGGGGCGCTGGATTTCATTGGCAGCCATGCTTTGCGCGTTTCGCTGTCCCGTCCCGACGGCGGCGATCCCTATCCCGGACTTGGTTATGTCGCTGTGTTCGATAGGGCCGGAACGGTAACACTCAGACATCTGTCCGGCTGGGGGCTGGGGCCGCCCGACAGCGTCACCGACGGGAGCTGCGCAGCGATGCTGGAGCATGAAGGTGGCAATATGCTGCAACTGCTGATGGCTTCGCCGAGCGCGGAGGGCTGGACCAAGTCGCTTCCTATCGTCCTCGAATTCTCGATTCGTCGATCGTACTATGCTTTCCCCGACAATGCCGGGTTCGCGTTCTACACCGCCGGCTCGAAAGGCCCGCTGGTCATTCGGGCGGAGTGAAACAAAATGGCTTTCGAAAGCGACGGCGAACCGCCAAAAAACATCCTGATAACCGGCATATCCGGCAGCATCGGGCAGAAACTGTACAGTCACCTGCAACAGCTCGAACGATACAATATCACCGGGCTCGACAAGGAGGCGAGCAGCGGCGGGATCCATAAGGCTGACCTGACGGATGCGCCGGAAACCTGGAGTAAATACCTAAGCGGCATCGACACCGTGGTGCATCTGGCTGCCTACGCCAGAAATTACGCATCCTGGGGTGACGCCATCGGTCCGAATGTCGATGGGCTTCTGAACCTTTACTGCGCGTGCCAGAAGCAGGGCGTAAAAAGGGTCATTTTTTCCAGTTCCGTCTGGCCGATGGCCGGATATCGATTTGCCGACAACATCATTCGGGGCGACACGACCCCTTCGCCCATGAATGCCTATGGCGCGACCAAGACCTTCGGCGAGCGCGTCGGGCGCAGCTTCCACGAGAACTACGGAATCGAAACTGTTGTTCTACGGCTGGGGGCCTGTCTTCGGCAGAATAATCGCCCCAGCGTTCAAATGGTACGCGGCGACTGGCAGCAGAGTCATTGGCTCAGCGACCGGGACATGTGCCAGGCGTTCCGATTGGCGATCGAACGTCCCAGCCCCGGCTACGGCGTGTACAATGTCACGTCGGCGATAACCGGGTCTCGCTGGGATATCCAAAATACGCGTGATGAGCTGGGTTATTCCCCCCAGGATCAACACACGGTGCGCGTGACTGCCACCCGCAAATTCCAGGCATTTGTCGCGCGTGTCTCGTTTGAAAAGCTGCCGTCGCTGCTGAAGCGGATTGTCCCGCCGACCTGGTAGCGATCGAGCGGCGCCCGGCTGCTTCATGAACGAAAGAGAGCCACGGTCATGACCGGGCTCTGTTTCAGGGTCGGCGAATTTACTCCGCCCCGGCCAGCGTCAGCTCGCTTCCGGTGATGGCCTCACCAATATTGGGATTGCCTTTGCCGGTTTCGATCAGTGCCTTCAGGCTGCCGTTGATGTAGGTCCGCCACCCGTCGGTGCAGGCGTCGTAACATTCGTTTTCAGGGAGGAGGCCGACATGGGTGAACCTGACTTCGGTCCTGCCGTCGCGCCGGGCGATGTCAAACACCATATCGGTATCCTTCCACTCGGTGTCATCGTCGGTGAAGCTGAAATAATTCTCGGCGACGTGCCAGGCAACCCTCTTGCCGACGACCAGTTCCGTCACTTCGATCTCGCAACGGTGCAGGTCGCGGAAGCGGTATTTGTAGCTGACGCCCACCTGATCGGTCGCACCCTCGACGTTTTCCGACCACCAGCCCCGGACATTGTTGATTGCTGTGAAGACCTCCTCCGGCGTCTGATCAACCGAAAAGTTCGTGGTGTAGCTCTGCTGCGTATTCATGGGATCGCTCCTGGTTAAGTTGAGGACCCGACTATGATCGATCGCCGCGGCGGTCGAGAGTTACAAGTCTGGCGGGATTCGGCGCTATATCGACGCCAACCCAGCCTTCAACACAAGTCGCTGGGCGCTTATCCTCACAGAGGCTGAATATGAGGCCGAACATGTCCAACGACCCGCAAACGGTGGAAAAGCACGACAAGTGGCGGGCTCTCGCATCATCACGGCCCGCAGCATCCAGGGCGAACTGGTTGCAACGGTAATGACGCACCTACGCGGTGTGCAACTGGGCCGGCATGGAGCGAAGGAACGAACTACTCTCCAATCTTTTCGGAAAAGCAACTGACCCGCATAGAGTCGATTGTTTCCCAAGCGATACACAGGGGGCCGAAATTCTATGCGGCGGTCACCGTATGGCGCATTCAGGAAGCTCTACGAACCGACGATAATTACTGGCGTCGATACCAGTTCACCCGCGATCATCGGGGAAATCTTCGGGATCGAGGCCGGTACCGTTTGGGTAAACCGGTATGGCCGTTCACCTGATCACATTCTTCCAACCGGAGGCTGGAGAGCCTCTGGTCTCGGTAAAGACCTCGGGCGCGAAGCCTACCACCAAAACCGCCGGACGAAATCCGTGTTGGTTGATTTCTGAGCCGGACTTGAGTCCCATGACTTTCCCAGTGATATTGGAGCGACGGGAACGCGCGCCGACGGTATCGGTCAGGAGGGTGGTCGAGCGGTGCCTGAGCTACGTCTACAAGATGTACCGAGTTTACAGGGTCGGTCCAAACGCAGCGATTGATACTCGGGTAGCATTCTATCGCGGAATAAGACCAATATCGTCGATTGCTACGAAGCCCTGATTGATCACTATCAACCGGCGACAGGATCTTCTTATTCGACTTCAGCAGGGAGCCTTCACGGTGCGTGAGCGTGGCCAATCTGCTGATGCTCTGTCAAATTCGCACCCACCATGGCAACCAGCCGTTCCCGCCTCAGAAAGGCGATCCGCGATATCGCCAGCAGTACTGGAACACGGAGCAGGGCACCCACGTGGCTTGAGCACGCCGGTTTGGCGCCGCTCATGAATCTGGCGAAGTCCACCGCTCCAAAGCATGGCTACTTCACCGGGGTGTTTGATACTGTAGCGGCTCTTAACGTCAAAGGTCCTCTTGCAGGGTATCAGGTTCCCTGGCTTCGGCCGCAGCTTTGCTCGCCACTGCTTGCGCGTGACACGCCGGATGTCTTTGATAAGCTTCTCAGCAGAAGGCTTCGTCGCTTCCGTTTTCTGTTTCATCGTCGTTCCTTCGAAAGGCTGCGATGAACCAGAAATCCTCCTCTCTCAATTAGCCGAATTCTGTCTCATAAGCGCTGACGCCGATGCACTCGCAGTCAAGATGCTGGTCCCTGGCGGACAAGTCATGAGGTGTTCCGATGCTCCTTCGTTTGCTGCTCGCTGCTGCCTGCGTATCCGTCAGTCCTGTGATCGCTCTTGCGGGAAAGGACGACGTTCCGGAACGATTGCAGGGCAAGTGGGTAGATCGCGGCGAGGCTTGCGGCGCGAGCGGCAAACCTATCGTGATTTCGGCGACATCGGTAATCTATCCCGATGGAAGGTTCAGCGATGTGTACTTCGCATCCGAGGAAAGCCTTATTCGCATTCGCGAAGAAGGGACCAACTACGAATATGTCGAGCGTGAGGATCTGCTGGTCTTGCATCCAGAAGGCTTCGGCATGGGCAGCTCTTTCCCCATGGTGCGGTGCCCGGAGCCTACGGGCAGCGCCAGCCGTCGCTGCGGCTGGTTGGCAAATCTCACACCGGGTGACTGGTGGCTGGTCGATCGCGACAGGACCTGGGTTCTGGCGAAACAGGGCGACGATAATCTGGCCACGACGGCCGTAATGGACCGTGTGCCTGGGTTTGATACCGAGCAGTTTGTTTCAACAGGTGACCACCACGGCTATGGCTGCGCTTGCCTAACCAGTGTTGCCGACCGCACCGTGGGACGCATTACCTCCATCGCCACTAGCCAACGCTTGCCACTCGTCACCTGTGAAGCCGACGCGGCTTTGCCTGTATTCGGAAACTGGTAGATCGCTTCGGCATCTGCTTCCATCGGCAATTCAGATCAGAGGAAATCCCATCTGCCGCAAGGATTCCCGTAGCACGTCGCGGCCGTGCAGGCTTTTGGCGTCCTTGAGCCTGTTGGTTATCTGCGTCGTCCAGCTGATCGCGTCCAATGCCTGCTCCCGCCTGAAAGCGGCAAGCCGGGTCTCGTAGCCGCCGATGGCTTCATCCTGCCCGCCGGCATCATAGCGGTCGCGGTGAAGGACAGCCTTTTGCGGCAGCCGCGGTTTGACGGCGGCCGGGCGGTTCGGGTTTGGTCGGCCAACGCACAGGCCGAATATCGCGAAGCATCTGCTGGGAAGGCCAAGCGTCGTTGTCACCTCGAGCGCCTTGTTCCTCATGCCGCCGATGCAGACGGTCCCGAGACCCAGCGATTCCGCCGCGACCAGGGCATTCTGGGCCGCCAGCGCGGCGTCGATGACACCCAGCAGCAGGCTTTCGAGAAAATCCAGGCCCTCCATATTCATCTCACGGCGCTCGCCGAAGGCGGCCACCCGCGACAGGTCGGCCAGAAAAACCAGGAACAGGGGCGCGGCTTCGATGTGTTTCTGGTTGCCGGCAAGCATTGCGAGCCTGGCCTTCACGGCCGGATCGGTGACCGCGATCACGCTCCATGCCTGCAGGTTTGAAGATGTCGGCGCAGATTGTGCCGCGGCGACAAGCGTCTCCAAAGTCGCTTCCGGGAGCGCATCGGGTAGAAAGTCGCGAACGGACCGGTGCTTCAACAGACATTCGATGGTCTGGTTCAGCGCAGGCAGGTCGAAGGATGGCGCTTCCCGGTAGCGGCTTTCCAGAAGGCTTGCGAAATCGGCGCTGGTAGGTTCGCTCATATCCACTCCGTTGATCGTCGCATAGGCCTTGTGAAGCGCATCGTCTCGTTTGAATGAATGGCTTTCTTCGCGCCTGGAGCGGCAGCCGTCCCGATATCGTCTCCGCGGCGGACCTCGATTTTCAGACAGGGTCGCCGGTGGCCGTCCGGACGTGACGGAAGATATCTCCAAGACGCTGCACGACAGACGCCGGAAGCGGCTTGCCGCAGATCGATTTGATGTTCTGCTCCAGGTGGGTCAGATTTCCGGTTCCCGTCATGACAACCTCAATGCCGGGCGTGTGCCGGCAAAACCGATAGGCGGCCTCGGTAAGCGAGTGGGCGACGCCACCGCCTAGCAGGAAGCCGAACGGAGCCTTGCGGTCGAGCTGCTCCGGATCGATTTCTCCCTGTTCAATCAGCCTGTCCACAAGGATATTAAGGCTGTCGGAGTGCGCGAGCGCACCGCGAACGGCATACATGCACATGACGCCGAGCCTGTTTGATCTGGCGGCGGGCAGGATGAGCTCGGCCGCCGACGGATTGACGAAATTGTAGCCCATCATAAGCACGTCCCAGACGCTGTCATGGACGGCGCGCCGCATGACCTCGCGTTCGGTATCGACGCCAAAGCCTTCGGTTATGCCGAGGAAGCGGATTTTGCCCTCGTCCCGCAGCCGCAGCATTTCCGGCGCGAGGTGGTTCAGGCAGTATTCGTACTGGTGCGGGCGCACCCCATGGAGGTGCAGAATATCCAGGCGGTCGGTGCGCAGTGCCTTGAGGCTTGCCTCCACACTGTCCCGAACCATGGCGGGCGCGATGAAATCGCTGCTTTCGTAGGAAGACCCCGGTACCGTCGGGCGTATCTTGCTCGAAACCACGACCCCATCCCTCAGTCGCGCCAGTCCGGCGCCCACTGCGGATTCGGTGCCGTACACCGGGGCTGTGTCGACGATGGTTATCCCGCGATCAACGGCAGCGCGAACCAGATCGGCGGCCTGGGCTTCCGTGGCGCCGGTCCGCAAGCCCAGGCGGCTGTGGCCGCCCGCGCCCAAGGCGACGACGCTGACCTGAAGTCCGGTTCGCCCAAGTGTCGTTGTTTCCATGGGATTTTGGCTTGCCATCACGATGTTCGGGCTGCTGGCCCTGCCTTGTTCAGCGGACTACCGCGACGCCGTTGATAAGGCAGCCGACCGCGCCGATATCGACCTCTACGCGGTCGCCATCCTGCAAATAAACCGGTGGCTCGCGGCGGTCACCGACGCCGCCGGGTGTGCCGGTGACGATCACGTCGCCGGGCGACAGCGGCGTAAACGCCGAGCAATAGGCGATGAGCTTTTCGATCGGGAAGATCAGGTCCGAAAGCGTGGCGTCCTGCATGGTCGTGCCGTTGAGGCGCAACCGGATGGGAAGTTGCCGGTAGTCGCCGATTTCATCCGGCGTCACCAGTGCCGGTCCAAATCCGCCAGTCGCAGGGAAATTCTTGCCCGGCGTGAACTGGCTGGTGTGGCGCTGCCAGTCGCGAACCGAACCGTCATTGTAGCAGGCGTACCCGTCCACGAAATCCAGTGCGCCTTCCTCGGATACTCCGTGAGCCGGTGCGCCTATGATGACAGCAAGTTCGGCCTCGTAGTCGAAGCGGCTCGAGAAGGAGGGCTTGAGTAGCGGCTGTCCGTGACCGACCTGCGAATCCGCAAAGCGCGTGAAGAGTGTCGGGTATTCCGAATCCGGCCGCTTCGTCTCGCGCCGGTGGTCTTCGTAATTGAGCCCGACGCACAGGATCTTGCCCGGATCGGGAATGACCGGAAGCAGGCTTAGATCGGCGAGCGGCAGGTCCGCCGGCCTGCCCGTCCATTCGCCGGCACGCGCCAGCAGGCCCGCGGCGATTGCCTGTTTCAGCGTGACAATCTCCGGCGCCAGTTTGCCCGTCAGGTCGACGACGCCGTCGCCGCGCAGCAGCCCGAAGCCGTGCCGGCCGTTGTGATCGAAACTTATGAATCTCATACCCGTCCTTTCGATGGAAAAAGAATGGCTCTTGAGCCGGGCGCATTGCGGACCGTTTCACGCCACATTCTGCCGCTGCCATCAGGCCTCCTCGACAAAGGCCTCCTTGCGGCCACGGCGGATTTGCGGCAGCAGCACGATCAGGCACATCACCGCCGCGATGGACAGCATCGCGACGGAGAGCGGGCTGCGGTAGAAAATCGCCAGATCGCCATTCGACAACAGCAGCGCGCGGCGGAAGTGCTCCTCCATCAGCGGCCCAAGGATAAAGCCCAGAAGCAGCGGCGCCGCTTCGGCGCGCATACGCCAGAACAGGCAGCCCAGCAGCGTGAATCCCGCGGCGAAATAGATCGGCAGGACGCGGTTCTCGATGCTGAAGAGGCCGACACAACACACTGTGAGAATGATCGGATAGAGAATCCAGTAGTGCACCTGGATCAGCCTCACCCACAACGGAATGAGCGGCAGGTTCAGCACCACCAGCATCGCGTTGCCGATCCACATGGAGGCGATCAGGCCCCAGAAGATTTCCGGGTTCGAAACCATGACATAGGGACCTGGCGCGATGTTGTGGACCATCAGCGCACCGATCATCAGCGCCATCACGCCGTTGCTGGGAATGCCGAGCGTCAGCATCGGGATGAACGAGGTCTGGGCGCCGGCATTGTTCGCAGCCTCCGGTCCGGCCAGACCCGCCACGGCGCCGTGGCCGAACTCCTCCGGCCGTTTCGAAACGCGCTTTTCGACGGCGTAGGACGCGAAGGACGAAATCATAGCGCCGCCGCCGGGGAGCAGGCCGAGCACCGAGCCGATCGCCGTGCCCCTGACCACCGGGAACGCCGCCTGCATGAATTCCTTGCGGGTCATCCAGAGATTGCCGAACGAGGGCGCGGTCACATCGCGGGCCTGGTCGTTGCGGATATTGGCGACGATGTCGGTGAATGCGAACAACCCCATGGCCACGGCGACGAACTCGATGCCCTCCGTCAGGGCAAACGAGCCGAAGGTGAAGCGGTAGGTTCCGCTGTTCACGTCGGCTCCGACAAGACCGAGGATCAGGCCGGTCAGGACCATCGCCACGCCCTTGATGAACGAGCCGTGTGCAAGCAGCGTCGCGGCGGTCAGTCCGAGCACCATCATCGCGAAATATTCAACCGGACCGAACAGGAAGGCCACTTGCGCCAGCACCGGCGAGAACGCTGCGATCAGCAGTGTCGCCACCGTGCCGGCGAAGAAAGATCCCAATGCGGCTATGGCGAGAGCTGAGCCGGCGCGTCCATTGCGCGCCATCTGGTGCCCGTCGAGACAGGATACCACCGCCGAGGATTCGCCGGGCAGATTGACCAGAATGGCGGTGGTGGAGCCGCCATATTGGGCGCCGTAGTAGATGCCGGAAATCATGATCAGGCCGGAAACCGGCTCGAGCGCGTAGGTGAGCGGCAAAAGCATGGCAATCGTCGCCAAGGGGCCGAGCCCGGGCAGGATTCCGATCGCGGTTCCTACAAGAACGCCGATGAAGCAGAAGGTCAGATTGGTCAGCGAGAGAGCCGCCTCGAAACCAATGTCGAGATTGTGAAGGAATTCCATCGGATCAAACCGCGATCATCGGCACGGCAATGCCGAGGAAATGGACGAACACAACGTAGCAAAAGACAAGCAGGCCGGCGCTCAAAGCGGCTGCCCGTTTCCAGGTGAAGTGTTCCGATGCCCACAGCGCAATCACCACCTGCGCTGGAATAGCCGCGACCAGACCCACCGGCAGCACCAGGAATGCGAAGACCAGAAGCGATGCCGTGATCATGATCACGGGTCCGAGCGGGAGGCTCTTCGACTTTTCACCTCTCGCCAGCAGACCTTTGGTCAGGATCACCAGGCCGAGGATTGCCAGGATGGTCCCCAGTATCAGGGGAAACATCCCCGGGCCCATGGTGGCGATGCTGCCCAGTCGGTACTGCAAGGACAAGCCTGCAGTAAGGATCCCGAACAAAGTGAAGAGTATCCCGGCCTCGACATCGGCCCGTCCGTTTAATTTGGAAATCACCTTACCGACCTCACCTGACGTCCTCCGACCTGCTCAAACCGGCGTCGTGTGCAAAAAGCACTCGACGCCGATCGATAATTCAAAAGCTCACTCGGGCTTCAGTCCAATGCTTTCGACGATGGCCTTGCTGGTTGCCATCTCCTTTGCCAGGTAGTCTTTCGCCTCGGCCGACGTGCTGGCGATAGCCTCGATGTTCTGGCCTGCGAGCCTGTCCTTGACGTCTTGCTCGGCGAATATTTCGGTGAGGGCGCCGTTCAGCTTGTCGGTAATCGCAGCCGGGGTCCCGGCCGGTGCGATCAGCGCAAGCCAGTTCTGATACTCGAACCCCGGAACGGTCGCGGCAATCGGCGGGATTTTTTCCGTACCCATGGGCTCGGTGCCGGTATGAGCAAAGAACTTCATCTTTCCGCTTTCGACGAACGGGCGCACCGTCTCGTAGCCTGAAAACACCATGTCGACGAAGCCGCCCGCCACATTGTTCAGGCTTTCGCCCGCGCCCTTGAACGGGATCTCGCGAATTTGAATGCCTGCTTTTTCGTTGAAGAGGCCCAAGGCCAGCTGGGCGCTGGCGCCGCGGCCGGATGTGCCGGCGGTCAGTTTGCCCGGATTGGCCTTGGCGTAGTCAACCAGCTCCTTTACATCCTTGAAGGGTAGGTCGCTACGAACGCCCAGCACGAAAGGGTAGGAGGTCAGAATCGAAACCGGCGTCAGCGACTCGGTCTTGTAAGGCAGGTTGGCATAAAGAAACGGGTTGTTGGCGAAGGCTCCGGTGACGACGAGGAATGTGTAACCGTCGGGTGCGGAGTCAGCCAGCAAGGCCGTGCCGATGACGGAATTGCTGCCGGGATGGTTCTCCTTGATGATCGGCTGGCCGAGTTTCTGGCCCAGCTTGTCGGAGAAGGCCGCGGCCACGGCGTCCGTGCCGCCGCCGGGGGCGTAGGGAATGATGAATTTGATCGGCTTGTTCGGATAGTCGGCGCTCTGCGCGCTCGCTGCTCCGATCGAAACTGCCGAAGACACGACCATGGTCGCGGCCAGGGCCAAGGTGCGGATTATCTGTCCCATTCACTCCTCCAAGTATTATGGACTTTTCAGTATTTTGCCGGGGCTGAGCAGCAAGCGACGCATACCGGCGCAGCAGGGCCCGCAGCGGTCTCCCTTGTTGCCTACGGGCCATCGCAGCAGGCTTCTTCAAACACGTTAGCGAAGAAAGACAACGTTGTCTATCCTGTTTTAACAGGCTATGTTCGGCCATACTGCAGCGGGCTTCGGCCGCATCGGACACCTCGGCGCCAACAGCATGGATAGTCACTTGAGCAGAGCGACAGACGACAAGGACACAAAGAACGCGACCCTGATCGAGGTGGCGAAAGCGGCGGGCGTCTCCGTCAGTACCGCTGCGCGTGTCATGCGCAATTCCGGCTATCCGGTCGATCAGAAACTGAAGGATAGGGTCAGTGCGGCGGCAAAGCTCGTCGGCTATGTTCCCAATCTCGTGGCCAGGCGGTTGCGCGGTGGCAGACAGGGTGTGGTCGGGCTTGTCATCGGCGATATGCTCGACTCGCACTACGGCATCATCGCCGAAAGCGTCACCGAACGAGCGGAGACCGCTCACTCGACGTTTGCCATCGTCTGCAACATGCAGCGCGATCCGCTGCTCGAGATCAAGTATCTGCGCAAGCTTCTGGAATATCGGGTGGACGGCGTCATCCTCGCCGGCGGCGGGTTCGACCAATGGACGCATCAAAAGGCCCTTGCGGATACCGTCGAGGAACTGAACCGGGCCGGCACCATTGTCGCCTCGCTTATGCCTAGAAACATAGAAGTTCCTGTTTTTTCAGCAGATAATGAAGCTATCGGCATAACCAAGGCAAAATTCATCGTCCAGAATGGGCACACCAAGATCGGCATTTTGCTCGGCCCGGCCCGCAACGACATGACCAAGCAGCGGATGCAGGCGATGACCAGTTATCTGTCGGGGCATATGGTCGATTATGCGATCGCCAACATCGATTCGACTCCCGAGGCCGGAGCGCTCGGGGCTGCCGAAATGCTGGCCCGCAATCCCGACTTCAGTGCGCTGATCTGCGGGTCCGACGCGATCGCCTTCGGAGCGATAAATTACCTTCGAGGCGAGGGGATCGACATTCCCGGGCGGATTTCGGTGATGGGGCTTGGCAATACGCGACTGGCGACCCTGTGCACGCCACGGCTGACAACGGTCGAGATGAACTTTGACCGGGCAGGCAGCGCAGCACTGGATTTCATCATATCGCACGATGCCTCAGCCGCCGGCGATCCGGGTGCGGTCATTCCGCATTCGTTGGTCATCGGCGAATCCTTCGCCGGGCTCAACGGTTCGGGAGGACTTATTGCCGGGACCGCACAGCCGCTGGGCGCGGCGCCTCGCTGATGGCTTGTTCTTGACAGCCGCAAATTCGCAGATTAATGCCAAGACAACGTTGTCTTTATGGGTCTCGCATCGAAAATGCTTTTGAAGTCCGCTCCCTGCTCGGCTCCCGCGCTGTCTTCTCCCAAGGTGATCGCGGTCGCCGGAGCTTCCGACATCGAGGGCGGCAATTATTACGGCGCCAGGGTGCTGGCAAATCTGGTCGAGGGCGGCGCTAAAGCGACGATCTATCCGGTCAATCCCAGGCTGGCAGGCACTAGACTGCTCAACCTGCCGGTCTATGCGTCCCTTTCGGATCTGCCTTCGCCTCCGGACACGGTTTTCGTGGTGACGCCGATCAAATTCGTCCTTCCGACACTGGAGGAAGCTGCGAAACTGGGGGTGGCGACGAGTGTCGTGGTGACGGCCGAGGGCGGCAATGAAACCGAACGACGCCTATTCCGCCAGCGGATATCCGAGATCGCCCGAACGTCCGGGATGAGGATCATCGGGCCGAACTCGATGGGGCTGATGAATGGCACGCTCAGCCTGAATGGGAGCTTTGCGTCAGGCACGGTCGGCGGGCGTATCCCGCCAGGCAGCATCGCATGCCTCTCCCAGAGCGGCGCGACGCTGTCGGCCATGCTGCAGTGGTTCGGCAATTCCAAGGTCGGCTTCTCTTGGCTTGTCAGCACCGGCGACGAAAGCGCGACCGGTGTCGAGGAGCTGATGCAGGCGATGGCCGACGATCCGGAGGTCCGGTCGATCATGCTGTTCCTGGAGGGGATCGGCGATGGTGTTGCCTTCCGGCGAGCGGCGCTGGCGGCCAGAATGGCCGGCAAACCGGTGACCATGCTGCAGGTGGGCAAGTCCGAAAAGGGCAGGGAGGCCGTCCAGTCTCATACCGGCCGCGTGGCCGGAACACGTGAGGTCTACGCTGCGGTGGCGCGGGAGACGGGCATCATCGAAACCGAGAATTTCGTCGAGTTTTTCAGCATTGCCCGAACGATGGCGCAGCGCCCGCAGCGGCCCGACAATCTGCCCCGCAAGCGGCGGGCGGCGGTCATCTCGGTTTCCGGCGGCGCGGCTTCGCTCAGCGCCGATCAGGTCTACGCGCTTGATTGGGAAATGCCGGAGTTTTCGTCGTCGATGGTCGCAGCGATCGCGGACGCCACCGGGCAATCCGGGGTTCACAATCCTGCCGATATCGGTGGCGCCTGGCGCAACCCCGAGAAGATGACCCGCGCGATCACCGCGATCGCAAAGGACGAAAGCATCGACACCATCTTTCTTTCGATGGGAGCCGGCGGCGTCTTCGCAGAGGGCGTGGCGGAGGCGATCGTCACGGCAGCCAAGGCCATCACGCAGGATTTGTTCGTCGCCTGGGTCGGCATGCCGGATGCGGTCAAGCAAATCTTCGACAGCGCCGATGTCCCGGCTTTTGCAGACTTTCCGCTGGCGGTGCGCGCCGCGGAGGCGTGTGCGAAGTTCAGCGAAAGCCAGGCAGGCCGCAAGGATGCGGCGGCGCTGCTCGAGATACTGTCCGGCGCTCCGGCAGACACGCCGCCGGCAACGGCTGCCGCTTCGGGGATATGGACCGTTGTCGAGGCGCTGGGTGACCTGCGCGAGGCCGGCTTGCCTTGCGCTGCTTTCGATGTCGTCGAGGCGCTCGATCCAGGCGAGGTCGCAAAACGCGCCGAGCGGATCGGCTTTCCGGTGGCGCTAAAGCTCAGCTCGCCCGATCTGAATCACAAATCCGACGATGGCGGGGTTGCCATACGCCTGGCCGACGGGCCGGCAGTGGAAGCCGCGGTAGAGGCCTTCAGGAAAATCGCCGAGCGCAAGAAGCTGACCGGCAGTTCCGTGCTGATCCAGAAAATGGAACAGGGGCTCGAACTTCTGGTGGGCATCAAGCGCGATCCGTCCTTTGGCCTGGTTCTGGTTGTCGGCCTCGGCGGCACATTCGCGGAAATTCACGGCGAAGTCGCCGCGACCGTGCTGCCGACGACCCCTTTCATGCTGCGCGATCTCCTGTCGAGGAACAAAAAATTGAACACGCTTCTCGACGGTTACCGCGGCCAGCCCGCAGCGGACCGCGAGGCGCTGGTTTCGTTCCTGGCCAGTTTCGCCCGTTGGGCGCTGGATAAAGGCGAGGCGCTGCAGGAGGTCGATCTCAATCCGGTCATGATATCGGGCGGGCATATATCGATCGTCGATGCGCGTGCCGTCTGGCACTGATCAAGCAAGAAAACGAGGAGGACGGCCGGTGCTCGGCAGAACAGAACAGGCCTGTATTACAGGCGTCGGCAATACCGAATATCGCAAGAAGATCGACCGCCCGGCAGAGATTCTGGCGATCGAAGCTGTGCTGGCGGCGGCTGCCGACGCGGGCATCGATCCGAAGCAGATCGACGGGATAATCCCCTATCCGGGGCATATCGGTGACGACGTCATCCAGGCGGAGCTGGGTCTGAACCCGCGTTTTCGCGTCATGATCGACATGGGTGGCTGCAGCGCTGTGTCGGCGCTTCGGGTCGCCGCGATGGCGGTGCTGAGCGGCGCGGCCAATCATGTGCTGCTGTTCCGCGGTCTCAAGGGAAGCTCCGGCGCGCGCAAGGCCGACCGCCCGTCCTTCCTGCCCGGACAGCCTTTCCGCCGCCACCTTGAATATGTGTACGGCATGAATACGCCGGCACAGCGCTATGCGGTGCTGTGCCAGCGATACAAGCATGAATACGGGCTGGAACGCCGCACGCTCGGCGAGATCGCGCTTGCCGCCCGCGCCCATGCCAACCTCAACCCCAATGCGCAGATGCATGGGCGCGATCTGACCATGGACGACTATCTTGGCGGGCGGCTGATCGCCGATCCCTACACGCTTTTCGACTGTTGCCTTGAAACCGACGGAGCCAGCGCGGTCATCGTCTCCGCCCGCAACGAGGCACGCGACATCCGCATCCTTTCGGTTGCCGAAGCGCAAGGCGCTTCTCCCGACGATACATCCAATCGCGATCCGTTTCTGGACATCGGGCTGACGCAGGCAGCCAACCAGGTCTGGAACGACCTTGGCATGGGGCCGCAGGATATGGACGCGGCGATGGTCTACGATTGCTTCACCTTCGAGGTGCTGCATCAGCTTGAGGAAGCGGGCTTTGCAAAACATGGCGAAGGCGCCGCCCTGGTCGCCGACGGCGGTATCCGGCTGGGCGGAAAGCTGCCGGTCAACACGCATGGCGGGATGCTGTCGGAGGCGCACCAGGCGGGTCTCAACCACGTGGTCGAGGCCGTGCGCCAATTGCGCGGCGAATGCGGCGTCCGCCAGGTCGAAAACGCCCGCCTTGTCGCCGTGACCGGCTGGGGACAACTGGGCGACGGCAGCTTCGCCGTGCTGGGAGGACAGAATGTTTGAACTTGATCAGGTCCCGGTCCCGGACCTTGGCAATCCGAATTTCGCGCCTTTCTGGGAGGGAACCCGCGCCGGGGAGTTGAGGATCCAGAAGTGCAGCCGTTGCGATGCCCATCGCTGGCCGCCACGCATCACCTGCCGGAACTGCGGATCGACCGATGTCGAATGGACGCGCGTCGAGCCGCGCGGAACGCTCTATACTTTCACGATCGTCGGCCGCCCCACGGCAAAAGGATACCCGGCCGTGCCCTACACGGTGGGGTTCGTGACGCTCGACCAGGCGCCCCGGGTGCGCATCGTTGGCAATGTGGTCGATATCGATCCATCGGCCGTGACAATCGGCATGGCGCTCAAGGGCCGCTTCGTGCCCGCCGGGCCAGACGGTGAGATGACGCTCATTCACTGGTCGCCGGCAGAGGCCGGAGCCTGAGGGCTGGCCAAAAGGGAGTTAAGAGATGGACGGACTGCTCTACAGCAAGGTCGAGGACAGAGGCCGTATCCGGATCGTGACGATCAACCGGCCGGAAGTGGCGAACGCGCTCAACCGGGAAGCCAGCCACGAACTTGAAGCGGTGTGGAACGATTTCGCCGCCAATGACGATCTGTGGGTCGGCATCGTGACGGGCGCTGGCGATCGCGCCTTCTCCGCCGGAAACGATCTGAAGGCTCAAGCCGCCGGCAAACGCGGACCGCGGCCGCATACCGGCTTCGGCGGCCTTGCCATGCGCTTCGATCTGGCCAAACCGGTCATCGCCGCCGTCAACGGTCTTGCGCTCGGCGGCGGTTTCGAGCTGGCGTTGGCCTGCGACCTGATCATCGCGTCGGAGAACGCCTATTTCGGACTGCCGGAGGGCAAGGTCGGAATGATCGCTTCCGGTGGCGGCGTGCAAAGACTGCCGCGCATTATCCCGCAGAAGGAAGCACTGGGCATCATCCTGACGGGACGCCGGGTCACGGCGGAAGAGGGGCGCAAGCTCGGGTTCGTCAACGAAGTCGCCCCGGTTTCGAAGGCGCTGGACGTGGCGCTGACCTGGGCGGAGCAAATTCTCGAACAGGCCCCCGTCGCCGTGCGGGCTGCCAAGGAGGCCGTCCATGCCTCGCTGGACAAGCCAACGCTCGAGGAGGCCATCAGGACGGTCTACCCCATTCACTCGACCTTGAGCGACACGGAAGACTTCATCGAAGGGCCTAAAGCTTTCGCTGAAAAGCGAAAGCCGGTCTGGAGGAATCGCTAGACTGACGGCAGCGTCTGAACGCTCTGCAAGACGCAAACGAAGGTGAAGTTGCTGCCACGCGACTCCTGGGCGAGTGTTCCTTCTTCTGGAGGACTACATTGGTTCAGGAGGCAATTGATCGCAGCGGTGCGAGAAGAGAACCCACGTCGGAAACGGTGTCTATGGTCAAGATCTTGTCTATGAGATCGTCGGCCGCGGACGCAGTGATGACGCCTGCGACGTTGGCCTGGAACTTGTCGACGAGGACTTCCTTCGATGCCGGGTTTCTTGCCGTACCGGGCATGTCCGCGACGGTGTGCTGCAACGTGCTCCCATCATTGAATACGATGGTGAGGACGCCGCGCGAGCGTGAAGTGTCCGCGGCCGCGATCGGATCGGCGATGTGGACGACCTTGTCGGCCAGAGCGTTGATACGCGGGTCCTTCAGGCTCTCCGGCGAAAAGGCGTTCTTGTCGAAACGGCCCAGCACCAGGGCTTCCGCAACCGTATGCTGAAGGCTTATCCGTCCGTGCCACGAGGTTGCCGGCCGTCGCTTTTCGCCGACAGGCTCGCAAACCGTGTGGAACGAGCGCGGCATGATTTCGCAACGGATTTCGGCAATCGCATCCAGATCAAGGGGATGGGACGCGCGCAATGTCAGCGCTGCCAGGATGAATGGCATCAGCGTATAGGCGACCGGATAAAGCTTGGTGGCGATGTTCAGCACCTCCCATCGTGATCCCAGTCCGTCAGTCACCTGACCGAAACGAAATTCAGGCTGGGACTGCACATAGCTCCTGAACCAACCGAATCGGCCTTCGAAAACCGCGCTCGGTCCGGAAATGCCTTGCCTGGCCAGGGCTGCCGAACGGATAGCGGCGGCGGCCGCGAATCCGACGTGAAGCGTCTTGGTCGAGCTGCCGTCTTCGAAGGAAGCTATCGAGCCGGCTGACAGGCTGGCTGCGGTCCCCACCGCGTGGACGGTCTGCTGAACGGAAAGACCGTTCAGCCGCGAAACCGCATAGGTGGCCCCGAAGACGCCATAGAGGCTCGTCGGATGGAGGCCCAACTCATGCATCCTGACCGGAGAGACAAGCCCAAGGCGGCACAGGATTTCCGATCCGACGATCATGGCCTCGAGCAGTTGCCGCCCGGACAGGCCGTTGGCTTGGGCAATGGCCAGCGCCGGCGATGCTATCACGCCGGCAACATGAATGTTGCTCGCCACATGCGTATCGTCGAATTCGAGGACGGCCGAGGCGACGCCGTTGATGAATGCAGCGCCTGCCAGAGAGGTTTCGCGATTTCCCATGAGAGAAAAGGCGCCGTGGCCTCCGCCGTCTGCCTCATCCTGCGCGCGGATCGCTGCCGAGACGCTTGGATGATCCCACGATGCGATGACAACGCCCAGTATGTCGAGGAGCCGGAGCTTGAGCGCATCGACGACGTCCTGAGGCGCGTGCTCCAGAGAAAAATCATGCGCCCACGCGGCGAGTTCGGCATTGAGTGATTTCATGTCCGCAGAATAACCCCTGATGGAAAGATGCGTCCCGCGAGAACACGCATGAATGCACCGCGTTGCGTGCCTTCACGGCGAGCTCAAGTTTTTCAGAAACTCCGGAACGTCCACGTTCAAGCGGCGCGCGCGCGCGACAAGCGCGTCGGCGACGGGCTCCGCAATTTCGATCGTGCCGTCGTTGTGGGCGAGCGCCTCGGCACTGCGCTCTCCTGGTGTGAACAGCCTGTCGACGCCCTCGGCGCGGCTGGAGGTTCTGACCCTCTCGATTGCCCGCGCCGTTTCATCGAGAAAGCCGTCGAGATCCCGGAAGCGCGAGACGTCGAGAACGATGAAGATATAGGACGAGGACGGTGGAGGGGATGCTCCCGCGGCGTCTTGACTGGAGATCCAGCTGTCTCCGCCCGAGAAAAGCCTTGCCATGAGATCGATGACGAACGACAGGGCAAAGCCCTTGGCTCCGGCCATCGGCAGCAGGAACCCAGCCATGGCGGCTTCCGGATCCGTCGTCGGGTTTCCCGACGAATCGAGCGCCCAGTCACCGGGTATGGGTTTTCCGATGGCCTTGGCATGACGAATGCGGCCGTACGTTCCGGCGCTCGTCGCCATGTCCAGGACAATCGGTCCCTCGGCTGCGGGAATGCCGACAGCCAAAGGATTGGTGCCGACCAGCCGCTCGATGCCGCCGGGAGCGGGCATGACCGGCCTTGTGTTGCCCATGGCGACCGCCGCGCAACCGGCTTGCGCGGCGATGCGCACATAGCGCCCCATAACACCAGTATGCTGGCCGCGTCGCACGGCGACCGCCGCGACGCCATTTTCGCGCGCGGCTTCTATGGCGATGCCGATCGCTTCCTCAGCAGCAAGATGCCCTTCCATATCGCCCGCGTCGAGCACGATGGCGCCGCCCGAACGACTGACGACGATCGGGACCTCGGCCGTCGACATGGCGCCCGATGCAAGGCGAGCAAGATAATTCTCGGCTTGCAGGACGCCATGCGACGGGCGTCCGGAAAGGTCAGCCTCGATCAAGGCGGCTGCGACCCGCCGGGCGGCATCTTTCGACAATCCGCACGCATGAAAAAGATCCTGCAGGAACTGGTCGAGATCCTTCGACGGAACGTTTTTCATCACGGTTACCAAAGCCTCCCGGTCAACCGAGTCATTGTGCCTTGATGCCTGCTTCCGAGATCACTTTGCCGAATTTTTCGTAATCATCACCGATGACGGCGCCGAATTTGTCGGGCGTGCTGGGGTCTATCTTGGTTCCGACCTTGGCGAAAAATTCCTTCGCCTTATCTGTCGCAAGATAAGCGAGGATGGCTTCATTGAGCGCCTTGACGATCTCCGGGGGCGTTCCCTTCGGCGCGACGAATCCGTTCCAGGCCGTTAACTCGTAGCCGGGGACCTGTTCGGCCACGGCGGGAACTTGAGGCAGCACCTCGGAGCGCTGTGCGCTGGTTACGGCGAGCGGGATCAGTTCGCCAGCGTTGATATGGGGCACGGCGGTCGTCAGCGTATCGAAGGCGAATGGCACCTGATCGGAGATCAGGGCGGCGAGCAGATTGCCGCTTCCGGTGAACGGGATGTGGACGGATTCTCCCTTGATGGCCTGCAGAAGCATTTCCATGGATAGATGCTGGCTGTAGCCGATACCGCCGCTGCCATAATCGAACTTTCCGGGGTTGGCTTTTACCTTCTCGATCCACTCGGCAAGCGTCTTGACCCCGAATGACGGGTTCACGAGCAGGACGTTCGGCGCCGACGATACCTTGGCGATGGGAGCGAAGTCGGTGACGGGGTTGTAATTGACCTTGGGGTTCAGCGAGGGAAGGATCGAGAAGGAAGAGAAGACGAAACCGATCGTATAGCCATCGGGCGCGGCGGCCTTGACAGTCGTCGCGGCTAGCGCACCACCTGCGCCTGGCATGTTGTCGACGACGAAGGTCTGGCCGAATGTCTTCCCCAACTGGTCGGCGATGAGCCGCGAGACCGTATCGGCGGTGCCGCCCGGGGATGAGCCGACGACGATGTGGACGATGTCCTTGGGATATTTCGCATCCTGCGCGCTGGCGCTGGAAAGGAGAGCGAGGCTCAGGCAAATGGACGTTACAAGCGATGCGACTTTCATGAATTTCCTCCCGTCGTTTTTCAGATCGTGCCGGCCTTGCGAAGCGCGGCGATTTCTTTTGCGGTGTAACCGAGTTCATCAAGCAGATGCTCGGAGTGCTCGCCCATGCGCGGCGGCGGGCGGTCCATGCGGGCGCCGCCATGCGCGAGTTTGAACGCGGCTTTCGGCACGGTTATCGAGCCGGCAATTCCCGGCTCGTTGTCGAAACGATGCAGAATGTCGCGGCTTTGCAGTTGCGGGTGGGCGAGTGTCTCGGGCAGGGTCCAGATACGCGCGGCGGGTATGTGGTTTGCCTGGAACCATTCCTCCCACTGCTGCGCGGTTTTGCCGAGAAGGATAGGCTGCAGCACCTCGCGCTCGCGCTGCGCGTCCGCGCGCCGCTGCTCGTTGTCGGACTTGACGAGTTCAGGATGTCCCAGCAACTCCCATAGCCGGCGCTGCTGCCGCAGATTGATGGCTGCGAGCTGTAGCTTGCCGTCCGCGGTGTCGTAGAGGCCAACGGTCGCGAATTCATGTCGGTTGCCGCCGGCCTTCGGCTCGCGGCCTGAACGGCTGTGGTTGGTCAGGTGCGCGCCAAGCAGCATGAGGGCTGTGTCGAGCATCGACAGGTCTATATATTGGCCTTTGCCGGTCCGCTCGCGTTGCAGCAGCGCGGCGGCAATGGCGAAGGCCCCCATGGCGCCGGTGGAATAGTCGATTGCCGGAGTTCCCACCTTCATCGGTACGGTTTCAGCCGTGCCATTGACCATCATCATCCCGGACACGGCCTGGATGACTTGATCGTAGCCGGTTTGTCCGCCGCGAGGACCTTCCTGTCCGAAGGCGGATATCGAGGCATAGATCAAGCGCGGGTTCAAAACGCGCAGATCCGAATATCCGAGACCCAATGCCTTCATCGCGCCGGGCCGGAAATTCTCCACCAGCACATCCGCCGTCGGCACCAGGCGGCGCAGAACGTCGCGTCCCGCCTCGCTCTTCAGGTCGAGTGTCAGTGAGCGCTTGCCGCCGTTCTGTATGATGAAGTGCGTCCCTATCCGATCCTTCGACAGGGCAGGATCGACGCCGTCGGTGCGGGTCTGATCGGGATCGTGGGGGTTTTCAATACGGATGACGTCCGCGCCGAAGACGGCGAGCTGATAGGTCGCGAACGGGGCCGCCAGCACATGCGTGATATCAAGCACCCTGATCCCGTCGAAGGGTCGCATCGAATGAACATCGGACATGGTCTCAGTCCTCGACAAAGACTTCTTCGCGGCGTCTTGCGATGGCCGGCGCGCAGATTATGAGCAGCGCCAGGACCGCCGCGACAAGGAAGCCGAGACTGATAGGCTCGGTGAGGAAAACGGTCGGATCGCCGCGCGACATCAACATACTGCGCCTGAGCTGCTCTTCGAGCATCGGGCCGAGGATGAAGCCAAGCGTCAACGGCGCAGGCTCGCAGCCAAGCTTCATGAACACGTAGCCGAGAAGGGCGAAGAACCCCAGTTCGCCCATGGAAAACAGGGTCCCCGAGGCCGAATAGATGCCGACAGCGCTGAAGGCCATGACGGCGACCACCAATACGGGATAGGGGACGGTCAGGAACCGGACCCACAGACCCACGAGCGGCAGATTGAGAAGCACCAGCATCAGGTTGCCGATCCACATCGACACGATGAGCCCCCAGAACAGATCGGGCTGTTTGACGATGATTTCCGGGCCGGGCTGGATGCCTTGGAGGATCATCGCGCCGATCATGAGCGCCATGACCGCGTTGGAAGGCAGGCCTAGCGTCAACATGGGAATGAAGGCCGTCTGCGAGCCGGCATTGTTGGCACTTTCGGGCGCGGCCACGCCTTCGATGGCGCCGTGGCCGATCTCGTCGCGGTTCTTCGAGACCTTCTTCTCGACGATGTAGGCTGCGAAGGAAGACAGCATGGCGCCGCCACCGGGAAGGATGCCGAGGGCGGAGCCGATCAAGGTGCCACGGATCGTTGGGGCAATGATGCGCTTCAGATCGCTCAGCGAAGGCATGAGCCCGGTCACCTTCTTGGTCAGGACCTCGCGGGTCTGATGTCCTTCAAGGTTTTTCAGAATTTCGGCGATACCGAACAGACCGATGGCAAGCCCGACGAAATCGACGCCGTCGGCAAGTTCAAGCATGCCCATATTGAGCCGGGCCGTGCCCGAATAGATGTCGGTGCCGATAGTGCCCATGAGAAGGCCCAGCAAGACCATAGCGATCGCTTTGAGCACCGACCCACGGGCGAGGACGACGGAGGCGATAAGCCCCAACACCATCATCGAGAAATAGGAAGGCGGCCGGAAGGCCATCGCCACCTTGCTCAAAGGCGCGGCAAAGAGCGCGACGATCACCGTTGCGATGGTTCCAGCGAAGAAAGACGACAGGGCCGCGGCCGCCAGGGCTGGCCCCGCCCTTCCGTTTCGCGCCATCTGATACCCGTCCAGCGTGGTGATCGCGGACGAAGCTTCGCCGGGGAGGTTGAGAAGGATCGCGGTCGTGGATCCTCCGTACTGGGCGCCGTAATAAATGCCGGCCAGCATGATGAGCGCCGAGGCCGGCTCCATCGAGAAGGTTACGGGCAGCAAAATTGCGATGGTTGCGAGCGGGCCTACGCCCGGCAGAACGCCGACCAGCGTGCCCGCCAGCACGCCCACGAAGCAGAAAAAGATGTTGTTCACCGCCAATGCGACGTGAAACCCGAGTGCGAGATTAGAGAGGAAATCCAAAATGTGTCTCCTAGCGCAGCCAGTCGCCCAGCAATGGGAGGCCGATGTCGAGCCCAAAGCTGAAAATGCCAACGCAGACGGCCGTGACCGCTGCCGACAGAGCGACGGAGCGGATTGGGGTCATACCCTTCACCGCCATCGATGCACACAGGCACAGCCCGAGCAGCGCAATCACCAGACCCAGCGGCCGCATGGCCAGACCAAAAAGCAGGAGCCCCAGCGGAAAAAGGATCAGGGCTCTCCACGGCACATTTTCCAGGCTGACGGTCTCGTTCTGCACTCGCCAGCCCTTGATCGCTATGACGACACCGAAAACGAGGAGCAAAAGGCCCACGGCGGCGGGGAAGAAGCCTGGTCCCATGCGGAATGTCGTTCCAAGCGCGAGTCCTGAAAAAGCCGAGGCGGCAAACCATGCGCCAAACCCGGCGAACAGCAATCCGGCGGCCATGTCGGCGTTGAGCTTCAAATTCTGCATAAGGAAATAGGCATTCTTTTTTGGAGAGGACGTTTGATAAATTTCCGCGATGATAGATCAGTCATTTGGATCGATGAGAGCTAGTCTCGGGCCGTTTCGGCAAGCGAAATCTCGGGAGAGACACTGAACGACGATGTCGCGCTGCAGGCACATTGGCTGCCGCACCGGACGAGATTGGGGATATGAGATTTAAACATGAAGATAACCCGTGTCATTTGCCACGCCTATCGCATGCCTCTCAAGACGCATTTTGCTTCCAGCAGAGTGAAGATGACGCATCGGGAACTGGTTGTTGTGGAACTCCAGACCGACGGCAGCGAGACGGGAGTGGGCTGGTCCACGACGGCGGGCGTCGGCGCCGCGGCGGCCCACGCCCTGATCATCGGTTACCTCGCTCCCATGCTGGTTGGCTCGGATCCCCGCAATAACGAACGGATCTGGCAACAGCTATGGATGGAATGCCATGCCGCTGGGCCGGGCGGGATCACCACGCTTGCGCTTTCCGCCATCGACATCGCTGTGTGGGACCTGAAGGCAAAGGCGGCTGGCGAGCCGCTTTATCGAATGCTCGGTGGCGCCAGACAAAGCGTCGATGTCTATGCCAGCGCCATAAACCTGGGTCTGTCGACGGCCGAATTGGTGACGCAGGTCCGCCACCAACTGGCCGACGGCTACAAGGCATTCAAAATCAAGGTCGGCCGACCTGGACCTTACGACGATCTCGAACGATGCAGGGCGGTACGCGACGTTATTGGCGACGAGGGCATCCTTATGCTGGACGCCAATCAGAAGTGGTCGTTACCCGAGGCGCTCCAGCGCATCCGCATACTCTCGGACGTCGGGCCACTTTTTGTCGAAGAGCCTCTGCTGTCCGATACGATCGACCCGCATGCGAAGCTGCGCGCGGCGACGGGCGTCCCGATCGCCGTTGGCGAGCAGCTTTGCAACCGCTTTGAGTTCTGGAACTACTGTCGCGAAGGCGCCGCTGACATCCTCCAGCCGGACGTGTGGAAAGTCGGAGGGATCACCGAGTTCCTCAAGATTGCGGCGCTTGGCGCCGCCATAGGGATCCCGATCTCCCCGCACGGGGCCATGGAGATTTCCGTTCATCTGGCGGCCGCCCTTCCCAACGCCATGCATGTGGAGAATATTTTCGGTCTGAATCTCTTCGACTTCGGCGCGACCCGCCAAGCGCCCGATATCGTGAAGGGGAGGATTACGCCATCCGATACTCCGGGTCATGGCGTGGTGTTCGCGCGCGAGGCATTGACGGAACATCTGCTTGTTCCCGGCGAAGAGATAGAGCGCAGTCCGCTCTACCTGCCGTTGGCATGAGATACCTGCCGGTCAACAGCGAAGTCGGTGCGATGTTCCGGTCGTCGAAACGGGCGCGCGGCCTCATGTTCACGGGTAAGCCGAGAGAATATGCGGGACTGTTCCGGTCCGGGAGGTTGGCTTGCCGATAACCTATGACATCGTCCGCAAGGCGGCGCGCGACCTTTATGGCTGGTCGCTGAAGAAGGTTCCGGACGATACTCTGGCCGCGCTCGCCGAGGCCAGAACGCGCGAGACAAATCCCGCCTCGCAAAAGACGCTCGATTTCATGCGGGCGGCGGCGTTGGCGGCGGAGCGCGAAGATCGCCACGCCTGCTCCGATGCCGGGTTCCCGACATATTTCGTCAAAGTCGGAACGCGGCTGACGCTGGATGGCGACATCCGTCGTGCTTTCGTCGACGGGTTCGCCGACCTCGTCGCGACTATCCAGCCACCGATCCTGAAGTTCATCACCCATCCCCTTACGCTTGAGCGCAGCTACGAGGGCAGGGACATGCCTATCCTGTCCTTCGATATCCTCGACGGTGCGGACTACATCGAAATCACCTGCTCGCCCAAGGCGCTTGGTTCCGGGCGCTGGGCCGACCTGAAGGTGTTCAGCTACCCGAAGATCGCCGAGATCGAGGAATACTTCATGCAATGCGTACTGGAGGCCGGCTCGCAGCATTGTCCGCCGGTGGTGATCGGCATGGGCATCGGCGGTTCTTTCGACCACGCGGCCAAGATGGCCAAGCGCGCGACGTTGCGCAGGATCGGCAGCGTTCACGACGACCCGATGGTCCGTGACATGGAAACGCGCCTCCTGGCTGCCGTCAACAGGACCGGCTTCGGACCGATGGGCACGGGGGGCGATACCACCGCGCTCGCCGTCCACGTCGATTATGCACATGGGCACGGGTTCGTGCCGGTCGCCGTCTGCTTCAATTGCTGGATCAACCGGCGCACCACCCTGCGGATTGCCGACGACGGGACGGTAACGCGAGTTGAATAGCGCCGCAGATAATATCCGCCGTCTCACGCTGCCGCTTTCACGCGTCGAGGCGAAGAGCCTCATGGTAGGCGAAACCGTCCTGCTCGACGGTGAGGTCGCCGCGACGGCAGGACTCCCGGCGCACCAACGCCTGCTCGAAGCGCTCGACGGCAAACGGCAGATGCCGTTCCCGCTCGCTGGCGGCGCGATGTTCCATCTTGGCAGTTCTTGCCGCGAGGAAGCCGGCCGTTGGTTGCCAAATTATGTGAACCCCACGACCTCGACTCGGTTCGATGCGTTCATGCCGCGCATCATTCGTGAGCTGCAGCTGACCTCGATAGGCGGCAAGGGTGGTATGGACAACGCTTGCGTGGAGGCAATGAAAGACGCGGGCTGCGTCTATTTCTCCATGCCCGGCGGAGCTTCGCCTTTGCTCAGCAATGGAGTCGCTGAACGTATCGAGACCGGCTGGAACGATCTCATCGAGCAATTCCGCCTTTCGCGGTTCCGCCTCGACGGTTTCGGCCCGGTGACGGTCGCCATCGATGCGCATGGCCACTCGATTTATCACACGCTGCAGGAACAGGCGGCGAACCGTCTGCCGGACATCCTGAAGGATATGGAAGAAGCCCGTCGTTCGGCCGACTTGCGACGACGATAGCCGGCCAATCTCAAATCGGGTGCGATGCGGATGGCATGGGCCTGAAGATAGAGCGCATGGTCGACGGTCAGCATCTCACGGTTACAACGATTTTACCGATCTGCTCATTTCGGTCGAGCATGGCGTGGGCAGCGGACATATGGTCGAAGTCGAAGACTTCGTGGATGCGTGTGGCGATCGTGCCGGTCTCGATCAGGGGCCAGACCCGGCTGACGAGTTCGCACGCTATGCGGCCTTTGTACTCTGCCGGGCGCGGGCGCAATGTCGATCCCGTCAGGGTCAGCCGCCGTCGTACCAGGGCGCGCGTGTTGACTTCCGACACCTCGCCAAGATGGCTGGCCAACAGCACCAGACGTCCGTCGAAGTCGAGCAGGTCGAGTTGCTGTTGCGTGTAGGGCCCGGCCTGACCGTCGAGCACCATATCCATGCCCTTCCCGCCCGCCGCAGCACGGATCTGGTCCGGCCAGTCAGCATCGTGGTAGTCGACGGCTGCCTTCGCGCCAAGTTCCAGGCAGACCGCGCGCTTTTCCTCGGTTCCGGCAGTGGCATAGGTTTCCGCCTGGAAGAGATGACGCGCGATCTGCAGCGCGGCGATGCCGACGCCGCTGGTGCCGCCCTGAACCAGCAGGTGCTCGCGATGGCTAAGGCGACCGAGCCAGACGACATTGTTCCAGGCGGTGAAGAAGACTTCCGGTAATGAGGCGGCCTCAACCATGCTCAGCCCTTTGGGGATGGGCATGGCCTGCACGGCGGGCACACAGCAGAATTCCGCGTAGCCGCCGCCGTTCGCAAGAGCGCAGACCTTCATGCCGAGCAGCGCTTCGTCAACGCCGGCGCCGATAGCCTCGACTGCCCCGGCGATATCGAGCCCGGGCAGATCGCTGGCATTTGGTGGTGGAGGATAGAGGCCCCGGCGTTGCTGGACGTCGGGCCTGTTCAGGCCGATGGCCTCCACGCGGACAAGGATTTCGCCGTCCGCTGGAACCGGCTTTTCCCTATCCACGATTTCGAGGACTTCCGGGCCGCCCGGGCGGGTTATCGCGATCGCCTTCATCACGAAGCGCCTACGGCCCGCTCCATCCGAGCGGACCAGTCCGCGCCGTCGAGCGCGTTGCGGGGTGCGGCGCCTTCAGCTGCGGCGACTGCATCGCGCGCTTTTGTCAGTTCTGCGGAACCTGATGAAATCAGGGCGCGCATGGTGTGGGGCGTGGGGCCAAGGACCGCCGCTTCATAAGCATCGGCCAGTGCGATCGCCTCGCTGTCGGAAACGCGCGGGATCCGTACGGGCTCGCCTTTGGGGTGGATGGTGTCAAACTTCATGAATGTTTACTCCAGCCCTTAAGCTCAAACATCTTTGCGGTGCATTCAAAGGCGATGGCGGACCGTTCCGACAAGCGAAATCCGGAATGCAGCGGCATCTGCCCAAGGCGGGGCAGTCGAATTGCGAAAATCCGCGCCCGTCGCTCCTTGGCGGTGTTGGAAGACTACCTTGCGGCTTCGGCCAGCGGATCCAGTCCTTTGCCTACAACCGTCGAACCTTCGGTTTCCTTGGAAGGGTCGGGTCGACGGCCGTTCGACGTCCTTATTGTTTATAAGGATCAGACAATGGCGCGCAGTTGTTCGGAGCCGGCATCGGTGCCCCGCAGCCTTTCGGTATCGGCAGTGATCTGTGCGCTCACCTGCTTCAGCTTGACCGCATAATCGCGAAACAGTTCGTGAGACTTGATGGCAGAGCGAAAAAACGTCATGCCGAGAGTGGCCCGTACCCTGCCGTCAAGAAAAATCGGCACCGCGAGCGTGTTTGAATTCCGCGGCTCGGCGCGAGTGTCGCGCAAGGCGTAACCGGCGCGGCGAATGGATTTGACCAGCATCTTCAAATAGTCCTTGTCGGCGGCGATCTTCGACGCCATCGGGTCCTCGCTGCGCGCCGCGATCTTGGCAAAAGATTCGATTTCCTCGTCGTTGCAAAAAGCGAGGTAGGCGCGTCCGAGCGCTTTCGTGAACAGGTTGAGATGCATGTTGATCGTGGAATGGAAGGGGGACATGGGACTGTCAGGTACAGTCGAGAGGCGCACGACCATGGAGTTGGCGTCGAGGACCGCGATCGATACCGGCCAGTGCAGTTGACGTGTGAGCTGAACCGCCCACGGACGACCGGCTTCGATAAAGAGCGGATCGCCGTGATATCCGCTCGATAGCGAACTGACGAGCGACGTCAGTTGATATCCCGAATGGCGCTCGTCGTTGATGACATACCCGGCGCGCGCCATGGTCTTGAGGAAACGCACGAGTGTCGGCTTGGGCAGGCCCGTATCGCGATAAAGGTCCAGAATGGTCGAGTTGGGCCTCCGGTTCATGCAGGACAGGATTTGCAAGGTTCTCTCGGCCGCCCGGATATATCCGCCGTCTTCTTCCTGGGACAAGCCGCGTTCCTTCCGTCAGCCAATTCAGAGATCCGTGGGGCAAGCATAGAAGATGAGCTCGCGAAGGCGCAAGGCGTTAAGGCCGTGCCTGCCAGGGCTCTCGCGCCCATCAGGAACTGACGAACCAGAAGCCGGCTTTAATTGGTGCAATTGCAAGGCTTCAATCATAGGGGTGGGTCAATCCCGGCGCGCTAAGTCGCTTTGCTCTGAGTCGAGTTGCGAAAAGGCACATCGTGGGTTTGCCGATACCGGTCCATCTTCATCGCAAGTTCGGTGGTGATGGAGATTTCTTCCGGTCCCGCGCGCACGAGATCGGCATCCTGCAGAAGGTCTGCAAGTGCTTCGGCGAATGTCGCAAGAATCGCGCGAGGATCGTGTTCCTCCATAAGAGCGCCCACCATTTAGTACGAGCGTATCAGCCATGCCGAAACGGCAGAAGCAGCAAAAACGGGATCGTCACGCGCGGTCCCGCTTTGAAGTTATGAGGATCATTAGTACGGCAGCTCGGTCTGGCTGTCGCCGACGGGCAGGATGAAGATCATGCTTTGGCGCTGGGTCAGCTCAATCGGCATGATGTCGAAGGCGAGCAATCCGCCCCCATTATTGCCCTTGCGGGGCCAGATGGTACCGATCTCTTTCGGCTTTCCGAACTGGTCTCGTCCCTCAGTGTCTGTACCTTCCTCGGTGCGGCAGCCGTTGCGATAGGATTTCGGCTTTTGGCGGCTACAAGATCGCCGGCAATGACCGATTTGAAGGCGCCAAGCGGGCATTCGCCCGCGAAGGCTTCGTCGGCTTTTGCTCAGAACTGCCAGTATTTTACCCATATGAAACCCATCACGATCTTCCGCGCTTGAGGGCTAAAAACCCATACTTCAATCTTTTGATTTCATTGGATGAAAATGGTGCCAGAGGCGGAATCGAAGTGTAAGCTATGTATTTGAATTTAATTAGAAATCGTCAGTGAGGGTATTGATCGATACCCTCAAAATTACCCAATCTAAAATCATACCGGTGCTTCGGTTCCACTATCCACTGAAAAAGCATGAAGATGATATAGATGCTATTATTTCACCAGCTCTCGCAACCGGATTTATCGGGTTTAATCACCCTCTCGCCTCTGCCTCCAAGATACCGGATCCTCCACCCACCGATTGACATCGGATTCGCGCCAGCCCGCACCGTTGATGCTGATTTTGATCTGAGCCGGGAACGTGCCTTCGGCGATCTTGCGGTACATGGTTGAGCGGGACAGGCCGGTCCGGGCAAGGACAGTTCTGCTGCGGATGATGCGATCGGGTTCGGGCATGGCGCGCCTGTCTCCTCCTGAGTGCCTCTGATATCTGATGGTTCACACGAAACAGGCTGCATCGGTCAGGCAAGACGCATCCCCGCCCCACCGCGATGTGGCGTGGAAACGGAGGCAAATCGGATGGTCAGATTCCGATGCCTTTGCCTCGGCCGAGCCCGATGCCATGGTTAAAGGCGAGTTCCGCCCCGAGACGACGGCCGGATTCGATCCGAATGCCGAGCGCCTTCTTATGATTAGCAAGCAGGGATTCAAGTTGAGGATCGCGTTCGAGGCTCTTGGCCATATCGGACATGGCCGAGCGCGTTGACTTGTAGCCGGACATGTCGCCGACATGGTATTGCTCCCGTCCCGTCCGGTCGAGCTTTTGCCAACGTTCCACGAAGCGGTCGGCGCGGCGGCTGGGATCAATGTCCATCCCGGTGCGGATTTCCGTTTCAAGCTGGAGAGCAAGCACGATGCGGCTGACGCGGCCGGCGGCCGCCTCGCGCACAAGGTCGGGATTTTTAACATAGGCCGCTTCGGCATCGCGCCAGCCATGCGGCCGCACCTTCTCAAACGCGCTACGGGCATCCTTCAGTTCCTGCATCTGCTCCGGACTGCCCTGGCCATGCGAGTTTCCAGTGCTGAGGATCGCGTCGAGTGCGCGCGCGTGACGCACAAGCGACTGGGTGCGGGCTCGGCGCATTTCTGTTTCGGGGTTCCCCCGCAGATCTGTGTCGCGCGGCATTGCCCTGGCAGGAGGATCTCCTTCCGGCGTCGGGCCTGGATCTCCGATCCGCACCCCAACTTCTTCCCTTCCCGGCCCGCGCCCACCTTGGTGGCTGGGCTCGCCGTCTGCGGGCGAGCGCAACCCGTCCAGCAATCCGCCAATCCTGTCGCGCAGCTTCTCCGGAACGACCCGGCGCACAATCTCGACCAGACGCTCGCGGAACGTGATGCCGCGCCGTTCGGCATAGTGTTGCGCCGGGTCGACCTGCTCGTAATCCGATGCCATGTCCTTGGCGCGATCACGCGACAGCGTGCGGACGAGCCGGTCTCGTGTGGCGAAGTCATCGCCGCCGTAATGCAGGTCCATCCCGTCGCGATGCCGCGACAGTGCGACGTAGCTGCCATGTGCATTCATGCCCGGCGTGGCGAGCACATGGGTCCGGTCGACGGTCATGCCCTGCGCCTTGTGAATGGTCGCGGCATAGCCGTGGTCGATGTGCGCGTAGTCTTTCAGGTCGAACCGCACCGACCTGTCGTCATCGGTGCGAACCGTCATGCTCTGTGTGGTGACTTCTTCCACGATGCCGATCGTGCCGTTCTTGACGCCAAGCCCGCGCTCGTTGCGCAGGAACATGACCCGGTCACCGCTGGCGAAGGCCCTTGCACCGCGTTCGACATCCACGTGAACCTCGTCGCCGAGATCGCCAGCAGCGCGCATGCGCTCGCGCGCTGCCTGGTTCAGGACGGTCACCTCGTCGTTTGTGTGGGTGAGGATGATCCGGCTTGCCTCTGGATGCGCCTGCCTGTCTCGATCCCAGCGCTCGACGAGATCACTGCGCGCCTCGTCGCGCGTCGCAGCCTGATGCACCATGCCCTGAGCGTCGTAGGCGCTGATCGCGGCGCCGACCCCGCCGGTTGCCAGATCGCGCGTCGCATCGCGCTGCCAGTCCTGGCGCTGCCGCGCACCTGACCGATTTCGACGCCGCCGTGTCGCTCGTGAATCGAGCGGAATGCAGCACCGGCTTCGATTGCCTGCAACTGCTGCGGATCGCCGACGAGAACGACTTTCGCGCCGACGTCCGCCGCATGGGAGAGCACGCGCTCCAGCTGGCGCGTGCCGACCATGCCGGCCTCATCGATCACCAGGATATCGCGCGCTGTAAGCAGATCGCGGCCCTGTCCCCAACCATGCTCCATACTGGCGATGGTGCGTGAGGGGATGCCTGATCCGCCCTCCAGATTCTCGGCGGCAATGCCGGAGAGTGCGGCGCCTCGAACCTCGTAGCCGGCCGCTGCCCATGCCTGTCGCGCAACGCCCAGCATGGCGCTCTTTCCCGTCCCGGCAAAGCCGACAACGACACCAAGACCGCGACCATCGGTGATATGCACCAGCGCATCGGTCTGCTCACCTGACAGGACAAGACCGACCTGCTTGGCATTAGCCAGAGCGCCATCGCGATGTGCGTCACTTACTGCATGGTCCTCCTGTCCGGCCAGGCGTTCCGCCGCGCGGTGAAGGCGCTGTTCGGTCTCGATCATCTGCTTGGTGGCAAAACGGTCTTCGCCGCGCCGATCCTTGCCGAGTTCGACCAGATCGGGTGCGTTGGTGATGGCGGCCACGACCGCGTTGAACTGCTCCATTCCATCGCTGTGGCGATGCGAGAACTTCGCGATGTCTTTTCGGGTGAAGGTCGATTGTTGATGCGTGATGGCATCGAGCGCCAGGTGAGGATCGGCAATGATGCGCGCGCCATTGTTGCGCGCGATCTCGCGATGCAGTTCGGCGCGATCAGCTTCACTATCGCCAGCGGCAACGCCGCTGCCTTCGATGCGTTGCGCCGGTGCACCAATCTGGGTTTGCGGCTCCAGGGCGATGCCCTGCGCTTCCAGGCTGCGATGATCGATGCGGGCGTCGATATCGAGTTCGGCCAGGCGTTCATTGGTCAGCTCCGCCCATCGCTCGCGCCAGCGCTCGACCAGCTGGGTAGCATTCCAGTCTCGAACCTTGGCACCAAAACCGTTCTCGTCCACGGGCCGCATGGTCAGCATGACATGAGCGTGCGGCTTGGGACTGCCATCCTCGGCCCTGTCCCAGTGGACGTTGAGATCGGCGATCATGCCCTTGCTGACAAACTCGACTTGAACGAAGTCGCGCGCCAGTTCGATGCCTTGCGCCTGGCTGAGTTCACGCGGGAGCGCAAACTCGACCTCGCGGGCAAGCTGGGCATCCTTGCGGACCTCGAACGCCTCGACATCGTTCCACAGCCGTTCGCGGTCGCGCCAGGCCTCCGGCGCATCCTCCGGCAGCATCACCTCGGAATGGACGACACCGCGCTTGGCCGAAAAATCATGGCTGCGTTCGATCCGCTCGTCGCGCAATCGCGAGGCCGAGCGGTAGGCAGCCGACGCCACAGCACTGCACCCAGCCTTGCGGCCAATGACCTTGACGTGAAGATGATAGATCGCCATCGCGACAGGATCATTTGCACAGCAAACCGCACGTCGGCACGACGTATAAGCGCGCCCTCCCTCGAAAAATTCTCGGGATGGACCAGCCCGTCCCGGGCTGTCTCGGCAACACTGAAGCCTTCCGTCAGGCGCTCCCCTATCATCCAGAGATCGACAATTGATGGAGACAGCCATGCGAAAACCACGGGACTTCGACGCCGAACTGAAGGCACTGGAAGACAAAGCACGAGAGCTCAAGACGCGAAAGGTGCAGCAGCTTGGCGAACTGGTGATCGCCACTGGCGCCGATCAACTCAGCACCGACGAACTGGCTGGCGCACTGGTCGCAATCACTGAGACGAAAGACACCTCAAAGCGTGAGGCATGGGCCAAGCGTGGAGTGATGTTTTTCGAGAGCCGGTCCCGGCGATCTGCTTCGGCATCTCAGCGCAACTCACGCGGCGCTCCAGCGCAACCGGGCAGCGCACAATCGCCGGCAGGCGGCACAGGCTCGCAATGACATGCGCACCTGGCAGGTCGAGCGCCGCAAGCGCACCCGACATCTGATCGAACTCGGCGGTCTCGTCGTCAAGGCAGGCATCGTCGAACTAACCGCCGATGATCGCGCCGTCATTTACGGCGCGCTGCTGTGGATCGCCGCGAAGCTACAGAGCCATGAAGGCGAGCACGCGCGGAACTTATGGGCCGCGAAGGGAAGGCAGGCGTTCGATGCGGAACGGCATGGTGAGCCGAAGGCCCGGTAAACGAAGCGGTGTCTCGCGCAAGTGGCGGGCGGCGCGAAGCACCCAAACATCATATCGCCGCTCGCTTCGTGTCGGCAGTTTCGAAGGTCCCGCCGGGGGCAGATTGCGGACCGTCATCTTCAGGCGTTTCCATTGTCGTTATCGGACGTTCAGGATGGCACGCTGATAGGTCCCAGTCTGCCCTCCGCGCGAAAGTTCGTACAGACCGTCTTTGGTTTTTTGCCTCAGATGTGAAAATGGTTCGAATCCTCTCGGGAGCCCGTGAAAAAAAGATCTCGCAGTCCATTACAACGAAGGTTTGTCTACCCGTAGACATCCTTACTGTCCGCATAGTCGACAAGGCCTCGTGGCTTCCACTGCCTGGGTTTCTCGGCCACGGCGAACTGGCTGGGGAGTCCAATTTCCGGACCCTCGCCATAGGGTATGGACAACCCGTAGCTGATTGCAAAGCGCGTGAAGTCGTCATCTCCGACCTTTGGCATGGAAAAGTCTTTCGGGCTCGGCACTTCCAACAATTTATAGGGCGGCACTCCTGCGTTGTGATGCTGGAATGCCGTGTACGTCGATGCAATTGCTGCGTTGTACCAGCTTGACTTGGACCCGCCGCCACCGATGAAAACAATCAGAGGCCGCATGCGCTTGGTGGACAGCTGGCCTATGTATTTGCGCTCATAGTCCGAACTCTGGATG
This sequence comes from Mesorhizobium sp. BE184, assembly GCF_031457045.1. Lineage (NCBI taxonomy): Bacteria > Pseudomonadati > Pseudomonadota > Alphaproteobacteria > Hyphomicrobiales > Phyllobacteriaceae > Mesorhizobium > Mesorhizobium sp. BE184. Next base: position 174,226 of record NZ_JAVDVU010000002.1, on the reverse strand, counting down.
GCATCTTCCTGCCAGTTTCTGCCGTCTTTCTGCTTCGCCGTCATGACGACTTCGCCAACGACACGACGGATTCTTTGCACAAGATCATCTTGTGTAGTCTGAGGACAGTTCCTCAACAAAGACTCCAGCTTTCCAGCGTCTACGCCGCTCGCCCCTTCGCCAATCGAGGCAGCGATCGCTGAAATACCTAGCGATTCGACCTTCCCGGAATAGAAGTGAATTTTGCGGTCGCCATTGCGGTTGAGGTAGTTGAATGCGACTCCGTCAACCGTGCCCCCGCCGATGTCGAAATAGACGTAGATACCCGGCAGCGCTTCGCGGGACATGACGAATGATTGGACCGCTGCGGCGATTTCAGGAACCGCATGGAAATCGGTGACCTCATCCTTCAGGCGACTGACTGCCGGACCATATCCAGCCATCGCGTCTTGCAGAGACACAGGTACATGGCCGTCTTTCACCCACAGCCAAGCAACACCCAGAACCTCCTCGAAGGTCTTGAGGACCAACGAATCGAAATGCTCCACCGGAACGCCGACATTTGCCGACCAGACAGGCTTTCTGTTTGTTAGCCGGTCGGTCTCATGCAGAGTGATCCATTCCTGGCTCCGCGCGATGACAGACGCCAGAAACCATGCAGCAAGTACTTTTGTGCATTCAGGCTGATTGAGGTCGAGCCCCGCGACTGCGGGTAAGGTGTCGCCGATCGGCGCGCCGGCCAGCCTCATTTTCAAATACGGAACCAAAACAGCGGATTTCGGTGCCTTCGCATTGTCGCCTAGATAGAGATGGCCTGTTTGCGACACCGCTACAACCGATGGCACAAGGGCTTTCTTAAAGCCTTGCCCGACTGCAGCAACACCGGACTCTTCGGTGCCGATATCGCGGTAGCATACCTTCGTGAAGCTGGTGCCGAAATCGATACCGAGGTTGAGCGCGACGGGGCGAAGAGCCGGCGGCCGAGGCGCAACAGACTGACGGGATGAACGAGCCGGCAGGCCCGAGGCATTCTTGACTTTGGCCGCAGGATTGGGAGTGAAAGGGGCAATCTTGGATCGCGCCTTACTCGTTCGGCTACTTGGGCCTTCGACAGACCCGGCAACCGCCTTCTCAATCCCGGCGGATGGTTGAACTGCGCTTTCCTGGTCATGCTGGGAATGCGTAGTATCGGTATCCGGGGGCATGGCATGCATCGTCCCGCCATCAGGTGGAGACGTGGGGCTTGGTTCCTTCGCTGCATCATTTCCGAATATGCGATCTCGGATCGCCTGTAATCTTTCGCGCCAGCTAAGCATCAAGGCACAACCTTGATTACGCCGACGGCAAGGGGAATCATTGTCGGATCGACCTGCTGGCGCTTGCCTATGCGGTCCAGCTTCGTCTTCAATTGCTCCTCTTCCTTTCGGATGAGACCTTCAGTCATTGCGACCGGTCGGATATTTCCGTCATGCCGGAACCGGGCAATGCGAGCCTTCAATCCTTCGAGTCGGCGGTGAGCAAGCTTTTCTGCACTCGTTCGTTGCTGATCGCACCGCACGGAGTTCTCGGCCTCAAAGTCGGTGAGCCTTTCGGCAAACAAGTCGCCTAACGCTTCCTCGCAGCGGACGGCTGCTTCACAGATAATCTCAATTTCCGGCAAGACATTAACGGCATTCGGCAAGACGTTCCCGATCCGCGCAGCGATAGAGACCAGAGTCTCGGAAGCGGCAGCGCTTAGCGGAGCCGAGCCTCCCACTTCAAGCGCGCGGAATGCCAGAAGCTGGTCTGACTTCAATCCGTTGAATGACCACCGGTGAGCGCTGAAGACATAGTCGCCTGGGGGCAATTCAACATCCTTTGCTGCGATCCTGATGGCCGTGACAGGATGCAGCTGGCTATTCTCCGCCTCATATTGAGAGCGAATCCATTGAATGAGCGGGTGGCTCGGCTCGATGAACTCGGTCTCTGCTGAAACATCCTCAGTGCGTCTCGGGTCGAAGACACAAAGGACGGGGCGATTGCTGCGGTGAAGCGCCGTCCGCGTCGAGGGTCGTGTTTCCGAGATAAAGTAGGCAAGCGCGGCCCTGGCCTCGTCGGACAGGACGATACGCGCCGAATGGTCCAAGCTCGCCACCGGCTCTATCTTCGTTCTTGGAAAGTTTCGAGCGAAAAAGTCCTCGACCAGAGCCCTGAGTTCCGCCGCGCTGAGCCAGCGGCCTTTCTCCCTGCTGTCCTTTACGTGGTCTAGAATGTAGTCCGAGAAGCCCACCAGATTGACGGCCTCCTCTTCAAGCTTCTGCTGTTCCTTCTGCGTGTTGCGGATGGCCAGTTCGGCCTGGGCGGACTTCCGTTCACGCTCGTCGTCGGTCAGGTTGGGATTGAAGAGGTTGACCAGCAATTGCTCGGTGACCTCGCCCAGTATATCTTCCAAATCCCCAATGCTTTCACGGAACACATTAATGCGGTCATAAAGTCGCATAAGAATCCGATCCTCGATCGTGTTCTCCACGACAAGGTTTATTATCGAAATGCGCTCGGCCTTTTGTCCAAGGCGATCCAGCCTGCCAATCCGTTGCTCTACGCGCATCGGGTTCCAGGGCAGGTCGTAATTCACGACAAATCGACAGAACTGAAGATCGATACCTTCACTTCCGACCTCGGACGAAAGCAACACCGAGGGGCCATCGGCACGAGCAAAGTCGCGAATGATATTGTCCTTCTCGGCCCCCATATCACCCATGATGAGCGAGGCAGTGATCCCGTCCGCTTTCAACCGGCGTGAGAGATATTTGAGGGTGCCTCTGAAGAACGCGAACACCACAAATTTTTCTTTGGAGTCCTTATGTAATTCCGCCGCCAAGAACTCCTTCAAAGCGCGATATTTGTTATCGCCAGCTTCGAGGTCGGCAAGGTTGTAATTCAGGTCCAAAACTTCAGAAGACTCGCCGTCGCTTTCGGTTTCGCTATCCGTTTCCTGCTCCAGGCCATGGGCGTCCTGAAACAACTCGCGCGAGATGCCAAAATCTTCCCACAGCAATTCGGCGATCAACCCTTTGTCGCGCCAGCTCTCCAGAGCGCCGACGATCGAGCTCGCCATTTGACGCTGCCTCGCGATCAGAGAGAACAGCGACACGCCACTCTTTCCCACAGCCTCCTCTCGAATCTTCTCCGTGACATACGTGTAGAGCGCCGACTCTGCTTTACTGAAACGCACACTCAAGACTTGTGGGGCACGCTCGACGCGCCTCTCAAGAACTTCGCGCTTCCGGCTCCGGGTCATGTATTGTGAAAGAAGTGACCGTCCTTCGAGCAGCCGGAGTATTTCGACGCGTCGCTCCGCGTCATGGTTGCCATCTGTCAAATAATCCTTGATTCGCGCCAGGATCGGATCGTTCTTGAAGTAATCAGACTGCTCGGCGTCCGAAAGAGCAGTCAGAGCGCCCTCTATGTCCACCGGCTGTTGCCAAAGCGCCCTTTGTGCACGGACGATGCAGGAATTCGCAGCCAACATCTCTTGAAAAAGAAGCGAATCGTAGAACTGATCGGGGTCTACCAGCCGCAACAGCTGGTAGAGATTGTCACTACCGATCTGAATCGGGGTGGCCGTCAGGAGGACCAAATGATGCGACGCCTCACGCAGGAGGCGTCCGAGCCTATTGTTGCCCGTCGACGGATTTCGGAGATAGTGAGCCTCATCGATGATGACCTGGTCGAAAAGCGCAAAGTCCTCAGACGCCGTATTATCGTCGAGCAAGCGAGCGAAGCGTGCTCTAACGCCGGTGACGCTCTCGCTCTCGAAATTTGCAGGCGGTCTCAGTCCTTCCAGGCTTGTGATATAGACAAAAGAGTCTGACGTATGATGGTCAGCGACGTCCTTCACGCGGGAGAGCAGGTCCCTTGCAGATACGATGTCGCCGGTAATATTGAACCGTTTTCGGAGATCGCTCCGCCATTTCTCTCTCAGCATGGCCGGACAGACGATTAACAGCCGCCGCGCGGACTGACGCGCCTGAATTTCTTTCCAGATGTAAGCCGCCTCGATGGTCTTGCCGAGGCCAACCTCATCGGCGATCAACATGCGCCCAATTGGAGATTCGATGAATCGCATTACGGGCTTGAACTGGTGCGGATAGAAGTCGGTATTGCTGGCTTCCATCGAATAGAAAATGTTGGTCAACTCGCCCTTGATCTTCTCGAACGTCAGAACGCGCCGCAGATCGCTGGGGCCGCCAAATACCCCGCTCTCCAGCAGATCGAATATCTCCTTCTGCTCGCCGATGAGTTCTAAAAGATCGTACCGTTTGAATTGCTTTTCGTTTGGTCCGAAATCCACCTCGACCATGAGGAAGCTCCCGGCGCGCTTGGTGCGGCCGGTCGTCGACCCTTGCCTGCCAGGGTTGTCGCGTAGCCGTACACGCGTTCCGATGGCCTCAGAGTCCCAAGCGGACGTGCTAGTCTTCGACTGAACCTCCGGCATATCCTCCCCGCTTCTAATCCATATGAATAAAGAGGAATACTTACGACATGCGCCGGAAATATTCCAACTTTTTGGCTGCTCCAGCCTCGCCTACGTTCTTGGCCTGGGCAGGCATAAGCAAAGCCGATCCCACTATATGTTGTCACAACCAACAGCGGGCCTCACGTGCTCAACAGGTCCCTCGCCAGCTGAAGGATCGCTTGAGAATCCAGGCCTTGATTTGAGCTGTCCTCCGTAACCACAAGACGACCCACGCGATTTGCCGCGCTATATTCCATGAAGCCATTGCGAGCGTAGAGTTGCTTCTTACGCTCCCAACGTTGCCTATAGTTTGCGTCGGCCATCATGCCGCAATGTTCCCAGTACCAACTCTTGCCGTTCGCCTCGATCAGGAAATCGGCCCACCGACCCCTGCCATCCTCGAAGGGAAGCTTGGGTTCGACCTGATAGGTTAGAGACCCTTGCTTTTCCAACTCGAACAAGATGTTGGCAATCGCCAGTTCGTTCTTCGAGCTGACCATCTCACCGCGCAGGGTGCGATGGATCAGGCGCTCTTCGAGGAACGGTCTTTGCGAGGCTCCTAAATCTCTAGGGACAACGGCTGTGAGCCGTGGCGCCTCCACGTGCGGCTCCCGTAGGAGGTTTGTAAGTCTTCCTGCAATATCGGAGAAGGCGTATTGGCGAAGCGCTAGGTATCTGTCGAACGGCCCTTGATGCAATATCCATATCCGCTTCTTCTGCCGTGTAAGCGCCGTGTAGATCATTTCTCTCGAAACGAGCCGGCTGTCGCGCGGCAGGACTAGGATAACCGTACTGAATTCGCTGCCTTGCGCTTTATGCACCGTGATGGCGTAAGCCAACTCTAGATAGGGCTGATTCTCCTCGGAAAAATCAGACGACCAGAACGAAAAATTGCGATCGGACCGTCCCGATAGTTCCACATGAGTTGCGCGCGGATTCTTGTTGCCGTAGCTCATCTGACCGGTGATCATGCCGATCTCGCCATTGGCGATGAACTCTCGATCCCCATCGGCCCCATTGTAAATGTACGGACCGCGGCGGTGATTTCTTACACAGATGACTTTGTCACCGTAGACGATTTGCTCGGGGCCGCGCGGCTCCACAAAGCGCATCCATTTCTTGTAAAATGGTACCTTCGTTGCATCGATCGTCCGACGAAGCCGTTCGAGTCTCAATGACTCTTTGATTCTCCGGTTGAGATAGAGCGAGCCTCCAGGAAGGTTACGGTTGACGCTCAGTATTTGCCAATTTTCGGCAGCGTCTGCGCACCCCTTCTCGAAGTTCAAATATCCTTTTTCATTGCGAGTTGCGCCAAGGGAGATTTCCACCGAATCGGTGAGCTGGTCACCCGAACTGCATAGTTCCTCCGCGAGGACGTTGCTAATAAGGTCGGGAAGCTGACTGACGTTTTCCCATTGACGGTAGCGCACCGTTTCGTCGTCGGCTCCAGCGATGGCTTGTACGACGATCTCGTCGTCGCCAGGGGGAAGGTCTCGTCCAGAAAATATCGCTGCCAACTGAACATCAGACCGCGCGAGGGACGGCGTGGGCTTGTTTCCGTCTAACTGATCATCGGCCTGCCGACGAGGCGTAGTCAGCTGGCCGACACCGCGGCTATTGTGTTCCCGCTTAAGATTCTCGATAATGTCGACGAACGGGCAACCGGCGCCTATCGGTGGGAGCTGGTACGGATCGCCGACCAATATCAGGCGGCAATGTTGCGGTATCGCGTCGATGATCGCGGCAAGCATGTCCTCCGTCAACATCGAGGACTCGTCGATTATACATGTTGTCGCTTCGACTTTCGGCGCTCCGGGATTCGGATAGTATCTGCCCGTCGCAGCATCAAATCTATCCGGCAACAAAAACTGCGCAACAGTCTGAACGCTATCCCTCGCGCCCGTCTCTGATCCTAGCCGTACGCGCGCCTTCCCTGTCGGCGCCAAGAGCCTCACTCTCGCTCCGACAATTTCCGTTTGTAACAGAAGAAGCTGAAGGACGGTGGTCTTCCCGGTACCTGCCGGCCCGATCAGAACCGCAAATCTGTTCCTGGCAGTCTGATGCAATGCTTCCGCTTTTTCCTCACGCGCGCGATCTTCGTCCTCATCCATATCCTTAAGAGGACCGAACTTCTGATCGACAAGAGTGCGCCATTCCACAGAGTTCTTGTCCTCGGCAACGACCAGGCGAGCGGACACTGCTTTCGAAATCAGCTGGCCGCAGTTCACATATCGCTCAAGCTGAAGGGTCAGAGTTTCGCCGTCGCCCTCGACCTTGATGAGTGGCGCGAAGTCGTCGCGGCATAAGTCGATGACCTCAGCGCTCAAGGGAATGTTCTGCGCAACGGTGATATCCGGAAGGGCCGCTTGAAGTGTGATCAGCGGGAGGAACGTATGACCTTGGGAAACACTCTGCTCCAGCATCTGCACACAGGCGGCGCGAAGACGGAACTCGTTGTCATACTCCGAAAGCTGCTTATTGCAGGAAGGCGGCAACGGATGTGCGGTCGCGACCTCTTTGCCAGGCAAGATACCACGGTCAACCGCAGCAAATGAAATCGGCTCAAGGGCCGTTCTATCGTTTTCAAAGAGCAGGTAGGGATTCTGCAGAACATCGTCTACCGGTAATTTAATCGCGCGTTGAACCTGATCTTTTGTCAGCTCGATACGGGCCAGCAGCTTGAGCCTGTCGAGGGCTTTCGGGTCTGCCTTTAGTTTGCTCCAGTGCTTCCGCAGCATGCTGGTAATATCGGGTGAACCGGCGGGAGGCTTCCGCTCTCCAGACAAAATCTGATCTATTACCGGCCAGGGATCGGCATTGACCTCCAACTCGTCGGCCAGCGCTATGGCGAAAAGCGTACCGTTGAAGCCCTGATGAAGTGCCGAAAGCACAACACCTAATCCAGGTGCCGGGCCGCGCAGGGCCCAGAGACGGCTAAGGCGCTCGTCAATCCAGCTGATGTACGAATCCCAGGGTCCGCTTAAGACCTCCCCGACACGTTCGAGGGCGGCGCGTGCAGACAGGAGAGCGGCAGCTGCTACACCGGCGGTAACTTGCTCACTGCCGTACGAGAATTGTTCGCGTCCATCTTCGGGCGCGAAGGCGACATAACTTTTCAGGTCAAGGTCGGGCCGGTCGGGCACGGCCTTCAACAATGCCTGATACGGCATGACGAATCCGCCAGTAACACCGGAGCCATCCTTCATCCGCCGCATGGAGTGTTGGATTGGCCGTTCCCAGACCATCGCGCGTAATGCCTCTTTGCCGCCGGGAACGTAAGAGTACTCGGTCAGTTCATGGGCTTTTTCGAGGATTGCCGCTCCTAGAAGAACTCTGCGCTCATCGTCGCAAAGTGGTGTCCTCGGGGCGTAGAATAGTACCAAACTCTCGCCTGCCTTCAGCGGCGCAGCGAAAGCACCCAGCAAGGCATTTTGGTTCTGGAATCCCTGTATCCAACTCGTATCCGACAGCCAGCCTGGTGATGCCGGCTCGCGGTCATTGTGTGCATCAAGATTGAGCGATTGGGCAATCTCAAACCCGCTTTCCTTGAGCATCCAGCGATACGGGATCGTCAACGCACCCCAGGCTGGTACGTGGACGGTTTTTGGCTGAATATGCTTGTGGTCTGCACTCCAGCGCGAATAGGCCATCACGCTTTCAAAGTTGTGTCCGCGCGCGCTCAAAAACGTGGCACTGGAGCGAAGACAGGGCGGCCGCTTTTGCGGCTCGATAGTTTCGAAAGATTCACCGCGAATGGCGGCTTCTTCGGCATCCCGCTTACTCTCCGCAATGAGCTTCAATGCGAGGCAAGAGCTGTTACCTTCCGGGTCATCACAAACATGCCCGTCCCAGCCCCGATCGTGCCAAGGGACGCGAATCGATAAATTCCTTACGTATGACAAATCTCAGCCCCTCCCTCGTCATCTACTTTGTGCGCGTACTATCAGCGACAGGACACACCGTCTTTCATTTTGGTTCATGGCATTCATAGTTCTGCAAGCGCGGTTTCAAGCCTATGGACAAGCCTGGTCCGCGGCTCGGCTGTTAGCTTGTTGAGATTAAGTTGCTTCCAACGCACGGCGGGAAGTTCCGCAGCGTCGGGCAATCCCATCAAGCTCCAGTCGGGCTCTCCGCGTTTGAAGCTGAGACAGGGGCCAGGAGCTTATATTTGGAGACTTCAGCCACGAGTCACCTCGGCCGGAACACGCATAGTGCTCTCGGGTCCCTCCTTCGACGAAACAATCCGATGCATAAGATCGCGAACATAGGTCGCCTTATCCTCATCCTGGAAAAGGATGTTGCGCGTGTCCATAGCCTTCTTGTCGACTGCCCAGAGTAGCCGCATGACGTGCGATGGAGTGTTCGAAATAATGAAGCTGCTGAGCGTGACGGAAGACTCACCGAGGCGCCGCTCGATGTCCTTGATGGTCTGGTAGAACTGAATCTTGGGATCGTTGAAACCAAGGTTGCGGATGCCCTTGGGATCGACGAAGGCGATGTACTGCCGGCCATCGACGATTAGCCACAAAATGAAATCGGGATGGAAATTGCCTGCTTCGAAGAAGCCAACGCCGCGCCCTTTGCTGAGGTTTCGGAGCAGATATAGCTCTTTGTCAGCGAAGAATTCTGGCGCGCCATCGTGGAACGCCTTCACATCCTCTACGAGATTGCGCTCCCCTTTGTTCAGGGCAACGGGGCTTACTTCTACGATGTTCTGGTCGAGGTACAAGAGCGGTTCGTAAAGGTGCTTTCCAAACCAGATCGCCTTCATGCCGCTAAATTCCCACGGCTTCAGGTCCCCGCCTTCAATCAGGATTTTCAGTTCGGTCAGTTTGGCGACAATATCCTCCTGCGATCGATCCAAAAGGATGCGGTAGTAACCCTCGCCATCCTCGTCCCGGCCTTTAGGGAAATTCGGATCGTCGGCTGTCAAGTCCTGGTACTCAAGATGCGGCAGCTCCCATTCGCGCTTCCGAAAGGTGTAGTAACGCTCAGTGTATTTTTTGAGCAACGAAAGCGCGATCTCCTCCCAGAGCTTAACTTTCTCGAAGGAGTCGCACGTGAGTTCCTCAGCGGGGATTAGAAGCTGATACCAGCTTTGGTCCACGAGAAGGCCGCTAAGTCCATCTGCTGTGAGGTTGAGATTATACCAGCCTCGTTCGGCCTTGAACCTCTCAAGCTCAAAATACAGCCTATCAAGGTCGAGAAACGCGATGTGCTTCGCAGTGAAATGGGCATGGTTCGGAGAGGTTTCGACATCGCCGCCCGCAACGCCCCCTGATTTCATGGCTTGGATTTTCGGATACCAATTCAAAACGACCTGGTTTTTCTGAAGGTAAGCCGTGGCCTCCTCCTTGGCCGGGTCGGGCGTGGCGAGGGTGGGTATCGGGCCGAGCCGTCGAAACGCGTCACCAAACTCAGTGCTGACACCGTTGATCGTCTTCTTGAGGCGGATGGTCTTGAGTTTCTGCGTTCCAAGATTCTTTATGATCGGCAGCAGGAACTCCATGCGATCGTCGTTGACCGGCAATCCTTCCTCTTCAAGGAAATCACGGAATTGCGCCATGTAATCTGCGCGGATACCGAAGATTGAGAGGGTCTCCAACACCCCAATATGTTTTGGACGAGTCACCTCATCCGGCAACTGAACTTTGCCGCTTCTCTTGAGGCTTGAACCATATCCCTTGAGGCGGACACCGCGCCCGAAGAGCTGGATGATCTGCGACCCTTCAGTCTGGCCGACATTCATCAGTCCCATTGTGCTAACGCGCCAGCTGTTCCAGCCCTCCGTGAACTTCTTGGAACCGATCAGCAGGTTGATCGTCGATTGTGAGGTGTTGATCCCTTGGAACAGAGAGCCGGCGAATTCACGGTCGTCAGTCGGAATGCCTTCTTTCTCGCACAGCTGGACAAGTTTGGCATCGTCGCCGACGTTGATCACGCCAAACGGCTCGTTGTCGCCGACACGCAATGCGATTTCACCTGTCGCACCTTTCAGGTTTTCAACGTGCAGTGCCCCACCGCCAACAGCGTTGAAGAGAATGTCTAATGTCTCATCGAATATCTGGGTGGCCGACAATCCGACAGTGTTCAAATAGGCGAAGCGCCCAGCAAACAAGTTCTTGCCGCCTGCCGTAAGAAGCCCCTGGTTCAGCACTCGCTCAATGCGCTGGATGCTTCCTGCCCTGTCCGAGATATAGCGGGAAAGGAACTTCAGGATTTCGATGATGTCGGATGCATCACGGGAGGCGAGCGTCTTGGTCACGCTGCCACCGACAAAAATCCAGAGCGGCTTATCGATATTAAAGGGGCGGAACGCGAAGCTCTGCTCTTTGTAGAGCCGCTGCTGCTGGAAGAAGGACAGCAAGCATGCCACCAGATAGGCGTCCAGATGGTTCGCCTGCGTTCCCTCGTCGAGGTTGAGTATCTGATAATCCTTGCCGAAACCGTCGCCGTAGAAGTAGCGGTAGGAATAGTCGAATAGGATGCTCTTGGCATAAAGATTGGTGAGGGATTTGTTTCCCTTCACAGCTTGCCCGAAAGTCGCAGAATATTCGAAAGAAAAGCCCTTCTCACAGAGCGCATTGCGAAAGCGCATCCATGCACCTTCCTCGCCACCAGAAGCGCCACGGTGACCTTCGTCGACCAACACTAGATTGTTGCCCTCGAAAGCGTCGACGGCGATGGTTTTATCGCCCATCTCATCTTTGAGCTTATGGATGTCGAGAATTTCGATCCTTTGCCCGGTAAAAAGGCCGGTGCCGTCTTTTTGAAACAGCTCCGCCTGAAGTCCAGCCACCTCGAATTCACGCAGGTGCTGTAAGCTTAAGCCCTCGTTAGGAGTGAGCAGAATGATCCGGTTAAGCTCACGCTGCCGCCCATGCTTATCGAGATAGAACTGATACTGCAGGATGTTGGCATGCATCAGCAGCGTCTTGCCACTGCCGGTCGCACTCCAATAAGCAATCTTGTTGATCTGGGGCCAAGCCTCGGCCTCCTCCTTGAAGGGCGCAATATGATCGCCCTCGGGCTTATCAGTGTTAGCGGCCGACACCCGCGCATTGATAGCCTTCAAGAGCGCTTGAGGATCTCGGAAATAGCGGTCGAGATAAATCTCTGTAAACAGCAGCGTCAGATACTGAAAGTACTTCCAGACAATCGGAGCTTGGCCCCGCGTAATCCGGCGTTCGTTGAGGCGTTGCGTGTGTTTGACGATGTTTTGGTCATATTCGAGCAGCAGCTCAGTCGGCAGCAGTGTGAGGTTAAAAAGCTGCGCCGTCAGCGCGTGATGGAAATGATGGACGTTGTTCTCGTCCATCCCTTCCAGTTTTTCATTGCGCAGATGTTCGGCCAGTTGCTCGAAACGCTGCACGTCAAATAGAGAGAGCAGCCATTGGTTCAAGGCCAGCTTGTGGACGAAAGGAATTTGAGGTCTCCCATTCGCGCGCCGACGCGGCGTGGCGGCTGGCGCTGCAGCGGCAGCATCCTTGCGGGGGCGTCCGCGCGCCATCACAGACCCTCCCTGTCGAACATCAGCCGGTGGAAATCATCTTCGATGAGGCGCACCTTCCAAGTGTCGTCGGTCGTCTTCAGGTTCTCCAGATTGTTGTCGCCATTCACATAGATAAGGCCGAATTCGCTGTCCTTGGCGGAATAGCCGGCGCGCGTGAACCACGTGTCCAGGACAAGATTGTCCTCCTCGGCATTGCCGGTGAGTTTGCGCCAGATGATTAGCGCTCGGCGCCCCTCAGGTGTGGTGCCGGTCGCGGGTCGGAACCGCCAAGGGCCGTCAGCGTCTTGGCGCAACCGTCCCTTTAGGGTCAGGCGCCCCTCCGCGTCGCGTTCGAACTCGGCCACGAAACTTTGCGGTGCGGCGATGCCCTGGACCCTTAACCCGATAAGCCAGTTGAAGGTCTCCAGCAGGTCGACATTCATCTCTCGGCTTTCATCCGATCCCGGACGCTTCACGTTGAGCTGGTAAGCGGATGGATTGGCGAAAGCTCTGACATTCAACAGAGACTGGCTACCGCGCGTTTCAACGTCGAGCATATAGCGGAGCATGTATTGCTCCTTGAGGTGATCGGGACCTTGCGCTTCAGCTGAAGCCAGAAGGTCCTCCTGCTTGGCCGTACGGCGTGGAACCAAATTGTTGAGCGCATCTTCGTACGACTCGAGACGGATTATCTTGATAATACCTGGACTAGCTTTCGCTTCATCGGGCGAGGCAAATGCGGTTGGCTTTCCGTCTGCCCAATTAGGCGTGAATGTGACCTTCTTTAGACGGGGCAAGAGTACCGTATCGATGTGACTTCCCATTTCCACGAGAATGAATTGCCGGCGTCCGCCGTCTTCCCGGTTCAGATTAATGACTGCGTGGCCGCTCGTTCCGGAGCCACCAAAATAGTCGAGAATTTTCGAAGTGTTTTTTGGGTTTGAGGCGCGGATACAATCGACGACAAGGCCCAGGGCCTTGGGAAAGTCGAACTGCTTTGTTCCGAAAAGCGCTTTCAGCTCCGCCGCGCCGTAGTTCGAGGAGGCGTATTCGTTTTTGTCCCACCACGTTACGGGCGTAGAATCCTCATCGATACGTGTCTTAAAGTCTATTGAGGGGACGCCCGCTTCATCACGACGGACTCTGAATTCCTCAGGCTCGTCAATGACTCGTTCGTACCCCCGATGCCAACGCTTTTCGATCACGCCTTCCGATGTTTTGACAATCGGGTATACGGCGACTTCGTCGCCCCTGCACTCCTCTTCGATGATGTAGGCGTTTCGGTCATCTGACCACGTCATCCTTGGAATTCTAAGCTTGTTCTCGCCGTCGACATAAACTGGGAAGTGCATTTTCGGACGGTCTTCCCGTTTGTCATTCGTCCCAGTTCGAATGAAGCTCATCCAAGAATATCGGCCTTTCTCATCCTCCTTTGGATAACGCGCCAACCGCTTAACGGTAAGCTCAAGGCTGCCGGGAACGGACTCGTTCGATTTCCCGTAAAACAGTGCGTACTCATGAGATGGGGAAAATGTCCCCTTTGCCTTCCGGCTTTGCGGGTTCGACCGGACAGCGACGATACCAACCGTCTTCTGGAAGTGCCCCCCTAGCAATTGGCGCGCTTCGGACAACTCCTCATCGTCGATAGCCATGCAGAAAATGCCCCGCTTGGTCATCAGACTCGAAGAGGCGGAAACCCGATTGTCGATCAAGCTCAGCCACGACGAATGCTTATAATCGTTTTTGTAAATAATCGCCGACGCGTCAGTATTGTATGGCGGATCGACGTAGATGCAGTCGATCTGGTCGCGATATTTTGCCTGCATGAGTGCGAGCGCCTGAAAGTTCTCCCCGTCGACCACGACGCCGCCAATTTCGCTTTCCATGTCATGGATCGAAGCCAAGAGTCGGTCCTTGAAGCTTTCACTGAAAAATATTGTATCAACCATCAAGGTCGGAAGCGCATTTAAGAATGCCGCCGTGAGCGGAACCGAATAGGCAGGAACGGTAAGATCACCCTTGACTTGATTTATCGTCAGTAGCTTCACCCATTCCTCACGCTGCGCATCATTCGCAGCGATCTCCGAGTAAAACTCTTGAGGGATACGATCGAGAGTTATGCAGTATTGTGTTTCAACCACGAATTTCTTCTTCAGCCACAGCTTTTTCTGGAACTCCTCCAACTGGGCCAGGAAGTCGATCACCTTGCCTGCGATTCGGCGGACAACCTTTATTTTTGACAGATACTGCTCGACGCGTGGCGCAGTGTCGTTCTCTACGTCGTCGAGATGCATGACCTCGTTCTTTACGTAGAAGTCCAGCTCCCGACGCAGGAAGGTGGCGAGGTCCTTGTGAATGAAATAATCGAAGGTGTTGCGGGCCGTGTAGCGCATTAGATGCCCTTCGAGGCGCGAATGGCCGGGCGTCTCCCCGGTGATGGTCACATGTGGTTTGGCCAGCTCGGCGATCCATAAAGTGTAGGCGGCATCGCCTACTGCTAGAATCCGGCTGACGGCGGATGCCGTGAGGTCCTTCTGCGCAGGGGGCTTTTTCTTGCCATCCCGCTCGCTCTCCGGCCAGTCGCTCAAATTTGCCGCTCGATAGGCAAAGCGCAGGATGAGGTCACCGTCTTCCTCGGCGACGAAGGCCTCTGATGCTAGGATGAAGACGCGGTCCTTGCTCTCAGCGGCCTTAATGTTGCCGTGCTCGCCCTCCGCGACATCCACCAGCCGAAAATGCACCCGCATTGGGCTTGCAGCATTGTCCGGACGGAGTCGGAAGGCATAGTCGCGGAGGTACTCGCTTGTCTTGATGTAATACTGGTCCCGGTTGGCCCAGTGGAGTTTTACCTCCTCCCCCTCATAGGGAATAGCGTATACGCCGGGCCGATAGACGCGCTTGGCCAGGAAATCGCCTTCCGAGTAGTAGCGTCGAAAGAAACTGAAAAGGTGGTCGTAAACCTCGCTCTCAAGCGCGCCGATATCGACGGCGTCGTTGGCGAGCTTGGCCCGAAGGTCCTTGACCTTCGGCAGCGCCTCGGGATCGGCGCCGAGGTTTTGCGCCTGCTCAATCGCCTTGGCGAGTTCCTTTTCCAATTCGGCTTTGTCGGACGTTTTGTAGAGACCGAATGCCTGCCTCACCTGCGGCAGAAGTTCTTGGTCGAGGAACTGTGTGACCTCGGCGCTCTTGGCGTGCATGATGCGGTATAGGCCGAAATCGAGGTCCGGCTGGTTGAGCTGGAAAAGCTCCTTCAGCAGAGCCTTCAGCTTTTCAAATTTTTGACTCATCAAACCCACCCCTCAGCGTACCATCCGCTTGTTTTGACAAAGAGTCCTGCAACGGCGGTTTCGACAATTTTTTGTCAATCCAACCTGAAGACTCGTAAGAAAGCGCAACAAAACTTTGCGGCGGAAAAAAATCAAAGTGTTCCCGCAGCTCGGAGAGCTTTATCGCTTCGTCGAATATCATGTTATCGTGAATGGCGTAGCATCCAACAGTATTATATCCACGAAAATATTTCTTGAGTTCGTCTGCGTCTATCTGTGCTTCGCTTGCAATATTAAGCGCCTCAGGCAGCGTGATCTGTTGAATGTACTTCGCATTAAAAAAGCCTATTATCTCGGAAATCGGAGAGGCCACGTATACGAACACCCGCTTCGGCACGAATGAGCTGGGAACTCTTCTGCGAAATATATAGTTCGGGAAATTACCGCGAAGGCGATCGATCCACCGCGATGAGAAAGATACGAGTATATCGCCAGATCGTTCCGACTCTGATTGAGATTTGAAGGGCATTGGGTTGCTCATACGACTTTCCATCTCAACAGAAACAGGGTTTCGGTTTCGGTCCGCTGTGCGAGACGCTGCTCCAGCTGGTCAATCAGCGAATCCCGTTTCTCAATGATCTCGTCTTCAACGATGAAAATCTCCTGGCGCTGGCGGCGCTGCTGACGTTCCAACTTTTGGATTTTCTCCTGAATGCCGTGCTGCTCTTCAAGGGTCACGGCTTGCCGCGCCTGACGGCGTAGCGCTTTGATCTGCTCTTTAGTATCTGCCAGCGCCTTCTCAGCTGAAAGCACCATGTCATCGGCCCACTTCTCAAGCTTTTCGCGCGCCTGGTTGAAGTGAACGCTGTTCTGTTCAAGCGAAAGGCTGATCGTTGCCCTGGCGTGGCGCTGGGCTTCTGCGTCCAGACGCTTGGCCTTGGTATCTGAAACCTGGCATGTACTTTCGACCTGGCCAGAGCAGCCAAAGAGCTTCTCCATCGTCTCCTGATCGATCGATGCGCCTTCGTCATCAAAGGCAGAGAACAACAAATACTCCTCGCGCTCATACGAATCGATTTGGAGACGCGTCAGGACCAGATGACCTGCCTTGCCTCGCAGCGCCTCAACGACATGCAACCGCGACGCATGGTGTGTGACGTCGAAAACGACCTCGGCGGTTGGTGTCGCCAAGCCCTTGCCGTTCGCGACGACATTTTCACCAAGGGGATGGGACAAACGATAGAGGTATCGGCTCTGCTCGTCACTCCGGTCCAGCCCCGGCTCGGGCTGAGACCTTGAAATTAGGTGATAGCGGCCAGCCGGAATGTTCTCACGCGGCGGCTTGCGGAGGTCGAAGGCCAGCGCCTCATCATCAAAGTGGGCACGGTCAGCGAGAATGTATCGCGTGAGTGACCAAAAGCGCTGTCCGACCCGGTCCAACTGGGCTTTCGCATCGGCAAGCTTGATCCGAAGACGCTGATGCACGTCCTCATCGAAACGTTCAAACAACTTGCGCCGCGTATCATCCAACCGGGCGCGGATGCTCTCGTCCATCTCCTGCTGGAGTTTCTGAAAGGCTGCCTCGATCTCCTCGGACGTCCTACATTCCTGGTAGATGGCAAGAATGCGCTTTTCGAAATCCACGCCAGACTCAATGCTTCCGAGCACATCATCTGACGCGCCGAACACGCCGTTGAACAGGCTAAACTTCTCGCCGAGCAGCTCCAGGACGCGTCGATCCGCCTCGTTTCGCTCGTTGAGAAAATTGATGACGACAACATCGTGTTTCTGGCCGTAGCGGTGGCATCGGCCGATCCGTTGCTCGATCCGCTGCGGATTCCACGGCAGGTCGTAGTTGACGACGAGAGAACAGAACTGAAGATTTACGCCTTCGGCGGCGGCTTCGGTGGCGAGCAGGATCGCCGCGTCGTCTCGGAAATGCTCGACCAATGCTGCGCGCACATCGATCCCGCGTGACCCAGATGCCCGGCCTGTGATTCTATTTTTCGCCAGCCATGTCTCATAGATTCGGGTGGCGTCGGGACTGCTGTTGGTGCCATTGAAAACGACTACCTCTCCCTGATACCCATGCGTTTCGAGGAAGGTTTTTAGGTAGTCCTGGGTTCGCCGCGACTCTGTGAAGATCACAGCTTTCCGCGCAGCCCCTGTTTCGGCCATCTGGGCGAAACCAATATCGAGCGCCTTCAGGAGCGTTTGCGTTTTTGTATCGACGGGGATACTTCGCGCCATAGAGGAGAGGCGCTCTAGCAGTTCGATTTCTTCTTTCAGCTGCTGCCGATCAATGGTCACCACGTTGTCATCGAGATTTGCAAGCGGCGCGTCGTCCGCCAGGATGTCGTCCAGCAGTTCGTCCTCGATTTCCTCGGCCTCGATCAAACGCTCCGCAAATTCTGGGTCATCCGCTACCTGCTCATCGCGGAGCGCTTCCAATCTCGTTCGCAGCGTGTCTAGCGTGCCCGCTATGGCGAGCGACGATGAAGCCAACAGCTTTCGAAGGATGAGTGCGGTCAGATGGCGCTGCCGCCGGGGAAGCGCATAACTGTTGGGGCGCTGCAAGAACGTGGAGACGGCCTCATAGAGGGAGTGTTCTGCGTCGCTTGACGTGAACGGACGCGTGATTGCCCGTCGCTCCGTGTATCTGACGTATTCCGTAACCTGGTTACGAAGCGTCCGTTTGCAAAAGGTGGCAAGCCGCTGACGCAGGTCGGTAACACTGCTCCCGGCACTGGCGTAGCGTGCTCGAAATGCGTTGATGTCGCCGAACAGATGCTCGTCGATCAGCGTTGAAAGCCCATACAACTCAACGAGTGAATTCTGCAGGGGCGTGGCAGTCAGCAATAATTTGCGGCAATCTTCGGTCGCCCAGCGGATGCCTTGGCCGACTTTGTTGCTGGGCCGATAGGCGTTCCGGAGCTTATGGGCCTCGTCGATGACGACCATGTCCCACGCGATCGCCTTGATCTCATCGCGGAGCGCATTGGCGTAGTTGAACGAAAGGATCAATACGGCCTTCTCGTTCAATGGGGCCCTTCCCAGTCGCCGCTCGTCCTTGAAGGTTTTCGCGTCCAGGACCCGAGAAGGAAGGTTGAACTTTTCTGCAAGCTCCAGCGCCCATTGTTTTCTGAGCGATGCAGGACAGATTACCAACAGGCGACGTTTCCGCTCGGCCCAAAGCTGGCAAAGAACGATCCCCGCTTCGATGGTCTTTCCAAGCCCCACTTCATCGGCAAGCAATACGCCCTTCGAAAGCGGCGATTCGAGCGCGAAGAGCGCGGCTTCTATCTGGTGAGGATTGAGATCGACGGCGGCGTCAAACAGCGACATCGAAAGGCGATCAAGGCCGCTTGAAGCGCGGCGGGTTAGATCATGGGCGTAGAATTTGGCGTGATAGGCAGTGACGTTCATAGTGCGCCGCCACTCGCGCCAACGGGCTGTTGGCTGACAAGGTTCTGTCGGTGCACGTCATGTCGGGCAAGCAAAGTGATTTTCTCAGCACCCGATATCGTCTTGGGCACGCGGACAGCACAGAGCTTGCCGGCATCAGCAACCAACCGCCGCCTGCTCAGCTCACGCGCATAAAGTTTGGTGTGATACTCCGTCCTCACCCCTGGTGCCCCTGCTTTTCCGTCTGCCGCTTTATCCAGTTCTCGATTTCCCCCCGATCGAACCGCCACGAGCCGCCGACTTTGAAGCCGGGAATCTCGCCCTTCGCCGCCAATTTGTAGGCCGTCTTCTCATTGATCTTGAGCAGGGCAGCCACTTCCCGCACAGTGAGAATCTCGCTCATGGCCTTGAATTTCCCCGCTACTGCCGGGGAGAGTATAGGGAAAATCGGAGAGGATTGGAGCGAAAACTTGCGAATTTACCAGGGTTATGAAAACGACGAAGTCGATAATGCGGAAGGCTCGCAGCCTGAACATCAGCCTGCTTCGTTTGCAGCCGTCCGCCCCTCACAAGGCGCGGGAAAAATGGCACGACAGCAAACAGGTGCCGGCCTGTGTTGGTGGTATGTTCCCAAGCTCGCGCGAAGGATCGTAGCCCGGCTCCAATCAGGTATGAAACCGATATGACGGGTTCGGCACCTGATTGTCAGAGAGCTCGGTCATAAGCATGCCGACCTTACGGGCGAAGGAAATCGTGATCGGATGCCGTCCGATACCCTCGCTCGAGTTCCAATTCATCTTTGTAAGAGCCAGAATCTCGCTGGCGCGCTGGCGGATATCGGTGGGTCCGCAGGACCCGATCTGCAGGGGCGCCGGAATATGCGGCCCGGGATATTCATCCCACCACGGCACGTAGCCGCTCGTGTAGAGATAAGATTCGTTTCCGATCGTACAGAGCGTCCCGCGCCAGGGCTCCTGCATTCCTTTGCGGATCAGGCGGAAGGCCGTAGGTCTGATCCAGACCAGGTCACAAACTGGCACGCGCAATTCAGCGGCGTCCCTGAAGCCCGCCGCCTCCTCCGGCTCGTATGTGCTGGTCTTGTGAACCACCACGCGCGAAGGCAGCACACCGGCGATCGCTTCGTATTTATCGAGCACATCCTTCATCATGTCGCCCGCCTGCGCAGCGCTCAGATAAGGCTGGCGGTTGCGTCTCTGTTCGTGCGGAACCGTGGCGCCCTTCAGTACAAAGGGTTCGATTTCGTTCGAGAACGCTTGCGCCACGCTGGCGTAAACGACATCCCCCTCGCGCCGCTTCAGGTGGTGGAACGAGATGCCGATGAAGCAGGTGTTGGCAGGCAAATCGGCCGGCCTCCACGGCTCGTGCCCTGCCTTGTAAAACAGAGATGTCGCGAGGTTCCACGCGCGCGTCGCAAAACTTTGGCCAACATCATCTGGACGCATGTATGTGTCGCGGCGCAGAACCTGTATAGGAACCGGGTTCTGGTGCGTCATTATTTTGGCCTTCAGGGCTCTGTAAAAGGTCCTGAACAGTAGATCTTCAGCTTGTGTTCTCAGGTCCTCCGCCGCCTTGGCTTCTTCCGGCGTTGGCTGGAACAGTAACAACTGATCTTGCTCCTCCTCCCGCTGTAGCCTCTCCAGAGCGTTACGCTCCTGAATTGAGAGCCTGGGATTGCTTATGCGGAGGTCGGCGAGCTCCTCGGGCAGGCACACAACGATACAGTCGGGGCGCGTGTCGCCAAACAGGGTCTGAATCTTGGAATCGAAAAGATCGAGCAGTTCCTCGAACCTTTCCGTTGGCGACGCGCGGCCCATCGCATGGGAAAGGCGCTCACCATCGAGCGGACGAACGAAACGGCCCTCAATGATAAAGTTGACCCCAAGCGCCTTGGCTGCTCCCGGCCAGTCGCGGTACCGGCGGGCGTTACGCTCGCGCGCGACCGACATGCCGTTGAAGCGCAAAAGCCATTGGCGTGCGGCCGCCATCTCGTCCACGGGGCCGATAAGCGCAATGCGCACGTCCCTCATCGACGTGGTGTCGACGGGTCCAGCCGCCGCCATCACACGGCGCGGGTCGACCCCTTGCTTGTTGCCTCCAAAAACCAGCTCCGGCTCAGGCAGGCATTCGATCTTGATCTTTAACGTCATCTTTCACAAGCCCTATCTCGGGCACCTCTACCGTCAGGAACGACGATTCCAGGATCAGATCGTCGACATGCCGGTTTCCAATGTTGATCGTTTCCGCGCTCTTGCCCAAGAGCCGGCTCCAGAACAGAAGATCAGCCTCGACATTCTTGTTGCGGTCAAACTTCATGCGGCTGGTTGCCTTCGCTGTGCGCGTGAATGACGGCAATGGCGTTTTGCCGTTACGGCCCGTGAACATGTAGAAGGGCTTTATCCGCACACACCACTGCCCGCCTAGCTCGACAATCTCGAAGGAAAACCCTTCATTCTCGAACCACGTCTTTGGCCCGTCGCCGCGCTTTTTGGCGACGTCGCGCTTGATGTTCCGGCGCTGCGGACTATTCCAGACAAACGTCCTGCTTTGACCCTCTCGCCCCTGGAAGTAGGCGCGGTTTTTTCGCTTTCCTTCCTCAAGCATGAGACCCTGATCCGCAAACCCGCTGACGTAGCGTTCCCAGTGCTTTCGCAAAAGCCATGACAACACACGGCGCTGGTCAGCGTCGGCTTCGATCTCCGAACGAGGAATCCACGTACTCGATGTTTCATGGGCCATCGGTCCGAGGACGGTCAGGAGCAGCGGCAAGGGCACAAAACTCCAAAGCTCGGTGCCACGATCGACGAAGGTCCCGCACTCCGACAGGTCGAAACCGGCCGGGCGTTCGCGCAAGGGCTTTCGAAGTTGGACGATCGATACTCGTTCGGGCAGCACGCTGAACGGAAGTACGTTTAGGATATAGATGCCGGTCGGCACATCCGACCGAGCCACTGTATTGGAACCCGCCGCGCTCGTGGCGCGCTCGACAATGGCTTCAAAGCGTCCGCGACGATTATAAAACGCCGTTCCGCCACCGGACGCACCCATGAGGTCTCTGACTTCAATAAGGCCGGTACCTTCTCTCTCCATCGCGCTGAGACCGAAGAACACATCGCATAGTGAGGGATTTCGAGTGTCGGTGATGGTTTCGGTCGGATTGAACCGGCCATCGTTATCGAGCGTCAAGCGTCCCGCCAGCCTCTGGGTCAGGCCGCCCGGATTGCTAAAGACAATCTCGGCGCCCGGCCGGATTTCGATCGTCGAAGGCTCATGTATGGCATAGTCTCGATGCACCAGCATGTTGACCAACAGTTCGACAAGCGCGCGCGGCGGATAGGCTGGCCGCTCATCATGCTGCCGCTGCTTTTTTACCTTGAGTACCGGATTGACGTCAGCTGATTCGATCTTGGCAAGCAGCTGCTTATGCTGGCCTATGAGGTTGCCTTCATAGACCTCCCGCTTCTTCCCTGCCTCGGTCACCGCCACAACGGCATGCGGGAAAAACCGCTGAGTGTTCTTGCCAAACAGAAGCAAGGCGCCCGCGGTGATACTGAGGCCGCTATCACTCGCGATCAGCAGGCCCTGCTCTTTCATAAGGGTGGTAAGCGACTCACTGGTAATGGGGGCACGTTTCAACTTCACGCAATATTCGCGCAGGACTGAGAGCGCGAGGTCGAGATCGAGATCGTCGATCGACGCCCCGGGCACAATACGCTCATCATATGCCGCCAGATGCTCCGCCTGGGCGGCGTCTTCAGGCCGAGCGGAGTACCGCTCGAGGCCAGCGACCTCCTTGTCCAGTTCATCAAAGAGCTCGTCAAAACCATCGATATGCAGCAGACGGAAATTCGGACCGAGCCGACGGGCCAGTGCTTCAACATGCGGGTGCGGGGTTTCACCGTGCCGAAGGCACCAGTAGACGCCGCGCGGAAAATCCAGACGGCCTTCCGTATTCTGACCGAACACGCCGTCCATGATGGAAGGCTCTGAGCCACGGAATCCGACCACAATCAGCGGTGCCCCGTGTGTGAGGGGACGGATCAGGTCCGTGAGTTTGGAATCAAGTGCCCCGATTTCGTCGGTAGCATTTTTGTCGGCATACTGTTCGGCGCGTCCGTGAAGCCAGACAACCTGGCACTTGCTGAAGACGTTGAACTGGGCAAAGTCTCCTGGCCCGCGGTTGACTTCATGTATGTGACGAATATGCGGCTGCCGCTCCTTCAGAGCGTCCACCAAGCAGGTGTCGAAATTCGTTGTGAAAATCGTATTGATCAGTCCGCGCATCACGAGTTCCGATACGACCTTGTAGCCCCGGCTGATCCCATTGACCGGCGTTAGAATGTCGAGAATGACGCGCTTGCGGAATTCAGCGGGCCGGAGCAGGTGCTCAACGATCAGGGGGAAATTCTCTGCAAGCCGGTCGTTTCCCTGAATGAACCACGGAAACGCCTGCAGCCAAACTTCCCATTCAGTCGGCCTAACGCGTTCAGGCGGCCGCACGCCTTTTAGGACCTGCTCAGAGTAAACACGGCGCGCGATCTGCTTGACGGCCTCTGCCGCCATGGGGACGCCGGAGCGAAACGATGCACCCGCTCCCAGCAACAGAAGCGGCGGCGGGTCGTCAGACGGCCTCAATAATTGAGCAAGTACGCTAACAGCTTCGGCGTTGCCACTCATGGACATATCACTCCTGCCCTAAGCGTACTCTATTTGTTCTTTGATTCCCATAGGACACAAGTTTTCATCAACAGCCCATAAAACCGGTTCGTCTGGAGCCGTGCGCCAGCTCGCAACGCGATAGCGACGACAGCGAACAGGGCTGCCAAAATCTGTTTAGATAGCAGCCTTTTCGTGCCGTTCAGGTACCCCATACCCGGTCAGACTACAGGTTATTCGTCCCTCTCAGATTCTTCCAAAACGAGCCACAGACGAGCCACAGGCGAAAAAGGAGTGCTACGGACAATGGCGGATTTCTGCGGGTTTCCGAGGACAAGAAAAAACCCGGTTTCTCTACCATTTTTCGACTACCGGCTAACCTATTGACTTTAAAACTGGAGCGGGGGAAGGGTATCGCACCCTCATAGCCAGCTTGGAAAGCTGGAGATGTGGTGGCTCTTATGCCCACAAAAATGAGGAATTTCGCCGTCCCGCGACACATTAGGTGGTCAACTCCACGGCAGTGATACCTACCGTCTCGGGGTGTCGTGCCCACAGCGCTCACTCCATGGAGTCGACTCGGTTGATCGCTCGGATGCCCGCTTCCGAATTTATTGATAGCCCGCTCAACGACCGGGTTGGGGGCGCGAAGCCGCTGTTCGGTATCGGCGAACCAACGGCAGTTTTTGGATCGCACATCTCTATCTTCGACTAACCAAGATGAGCCCGAAGCCGACGCGCACCGCCGCCCGTTCGCTACGATGTTGTATAAAGGGGGCGCCAGCATGCAGCTATGCGCACGCCTTGCCTCAACGCCCCTTCTTCGACGTGCGGATCAGGGCTTCTGGCTCCATCCCGAGCGCGTCCGCAATTCGGCCGAGAACCGTGACACTGGCCGATACACTAGCGCGTTCAATCGCTCCAATGTAGCGCGCGCTCAGACCTGATCGCTCGGCCAATTCCTCTTGCGTTAGATCTCGGCTGCTTCTGGCCCGCCGTAAATTGATAGCCAAGGTTTCCTTGAGGTCCATCCCAAGAGATAACTCGGGAATGGAACGATCATTCCAGGAACGATAGTTCCTATTCGTCATTCAGTATGCTATGGAGTGAAACCCCGTCGTCAACGCAAATGGTCATCCGAAATGAATGGTTTTCGCCAAGTCTCTAGGGGCAGCTCTCCCGATCCTGCTTTGAATTTGTGGAACGACTGGCACCGCGCTCGGCACGTGTCGCTGGTCCTTTGCCGGGTGCAGCAGCGGTTGGAGACGCGAATGATGGTCAATCCCGGAATTCCGGTATTGACCGATGGAGAACCGAAAACGCGTCGAACTTCGGTGCCCGCGTCGGAGGAGGGATCGGAATATGCGGTGATTCGAGAGGCCGAAGTGTTTGCGATGACCGAGGCGCTCCGATTTCAGGATGCGATTCCCAACGTCGCTGCTCAGTCTCTCGTGGGTATAGTGGCAAAACTGGAAATGATTGTTGGCGCCGACCGGGACATTGGCGACCCGACGGATTTTCCATGGCCGCACATCGCGTCCGTTCTTAGCGACCTGAAGGCGATTGCTGGAGATCTGCCGGCTTACCGGTTAAACCGGGCTGCTACCCGCGCGGATGTGGCGCGGCATCGGAAAGAAGCAACCGAGTTCGTCGCGGCCTTGGAGACGCACGGCTGAACGGCTCAAGTACAGCGATCAACGCCAACACGGAAAACAGCGATCCGATCGTGGAATGCGTTTAAGACTAATGGTTCGCCTTCAACGCGTCTAGCAGATCTCCCCACTCCTGCATTAGCGTGACCCGCTGCTCCCAATAGGTCGCTCGGTTGTAGGTCCGCCGGATGGCGTTCTTGTCCTGGTGCGCCAGGACAGCTTCAATCACGTCTGGATCGTAGTCGCGGGCGTTGAGGATGGTGCTCGCGGTCACCCGGAAACCATGGGCGGTCACTTCGTCCTTTCCGTAGCCCATGCGTCGTAGCGCAGCGTTCATGGCGTTCTCGGAAAGCGGCCGTTTTGTGGAGCGGATCGAAGGAAAGACCAGGCCGCCGTCCTCTGAGAGCTGCCAGACCTCTCCCAAGATCGAAAGCGCCTGTTTGGACAGTGGCACGTCGTGCGGAGCACGCATCTTCATGCGCTCGGCCGGAATATGCCAGACGGCCTTCTTTCGGTCGAACTCGTCGCGTGTGGCGCCCCGTACTTCGCCGGGACGGACACAGGTGAGGGCAAGAAACTGGAGGGCGGCTTTGATGGTTGGCCAGCCGTCGTATTCGTCGACCGTCATCAGGAGCTTGCCGAACTTCTTTCCATCGGTGATAGCGGCACGACCGTTGACTTTCGGGGGCTGGAGAGCGCCCCGGAGGTGTAGGGTTGGATCGGCCTCTGCCCGTAAGGTGACAATGGCCAAGCGGAAGACGCTGCCTATCACGCCGCGTAAACGCCGCGCTGTCTCTCTTCGACCACTCTTTTCGATCTTCTGGAGGAGTTGGAAAATTTCGGCTGGAGTGATCTCGTTAATGGGGCGCTTGGCGAGTGGGCCGGCCAGATCTTCCAGGAGCCATTTGGTTTTGGTGATAGTAGCCGCCGCAGCGTCCCGTTCTTCCATCCGAGTGACATACTCCTCAGCGACCAAGGCGAAGGTGGTGCGTGCTTCCGTGATGGCGGCAGTCTTCTCCTCTTTGCGCTTGGTGGAGGGGTTAATGCCGGCGATCAACAGCCTCTTGGCTTCGTCGCGCTTTCCTCTCGCGTCGAGAAGTGACACCAGCGGGTATTTTCCAAAGGAGAGGATATTTTCCTTCTCCAGGTAGCGGTACCGCAGTTGCCAGAGTTTGGAGCCGTTGTTCCGGACGAGGAGATAAAGCCCGTCGCCATCAGCAAGACGATACGGCTTATCTTTGGGCTTAGCGTTCTTGCAGGCGAAGTCGGAGAGAGACATGGGTAACGGACCTCCCGGGTAATGGGTAACGCCTAAATCGTTACCCACAAACCGATGCGTTGCAACGGCACGCGGTGGGTCACCATAAACCGCCAAACTAGGCTAAGTCATTGATTTGTATTGATTGGTGAGACGTCGTGAGAAGCGATGGGAAAGTGAAATGGTGCCCAGGGGCGGAATCGAACCACCGACACGCGGATTTTCAATCCGCTGCTCTACCAACTGAGCTACCTGGGCCTGTCCGGGAAGCGGTTTGACGCCGCTTGCGGAAGCTTTGCCGGGCGTTGCGTACCCTCGAAAGCGCGTGGGTTATAGCACGAGAATCCGGCCTGTCCAGCGCTGCCGAGCCGATTTTCCACGATGCATGAAAGACCGCTCCGGCCGCCGTACCATGGGTTCCGCGTGAGAAATTCGTGCCGGTCCACGCCGGGATGCTCGCGCTTGATATCGATGGTGGAAAAGCAATCGTCGCGGAGATGATTCAGCAGCTTGGCGGCTTGGAGAAACGGGGGCAGCGGACAGCCACAGCCAGCTTACTCCTCGGCTGGTTTTGACGCGGTTCCGTCCTCGTCGTCCTCGTCGTCGCGCACCGGGATGGCGTAGGCGCCCTTCAGCCAGCGGTTGAGATCGACGTCCTTGCAGCGCGGCGAGCAGAACGGATAATTTTCGCGCGTCGAAGGCTTGCCGCATTCGGGGCAGGGGCGGCGTGGCCTCAACGGGGTTACGGCGCTGTCTTTGCTGATCATGGTCTTGCCATGCCGTTTCCTTGTCGGTCAGGAAAGGCGGCTGGACGGCCAGCCGCGGTGGATGTCGAAGCCTTCGCCCGCCAGCAGGGCCACCGCTTCATACAGCGGCAGGCCCACGACATTGGTGAACGACCCGACCATCTTGACGATGAAGGAACCGGCGAGGCCTTGCGCGGCATAGCCGCCGGCCTTGCCGCGCCATTCGCCCGACGCGATGTACATGTCGATCTCGGCGCGCGGCAGCCGCTTGAAGCGCACCCGTGTCTCGACAAGACGCTGCCGCACCTTGCCGCCTGGCGCAATCAGGCAGACGCCCGTGTAGACCCGGTGCGTGCGGCCGGACAGCAATTGCAGCGAGTAGGAAGCGTCGTCGATCGTTTCCGCCTTGGGCAGGATGCGGCGGCCGACCGCCACCACCGTATCGGCGGCAAGCACGAAGCCCGGCTGGTAGCCGGCCTCGCCCATGAGCGAAAGCAACGCTCTTTCGGCCTTTTCCTTCGCCAGCCGCTTGGCGAGCGAGCGCGGATGTTCGGCCCGCAGCGGTGTTTCGTCTATGTCGGTCGGCAGGATCCGGTCCGGCTCGATGCCGGCCTGCTGCAAAAGCTCGATCCGGCGCGGGGAGGCCGAGGCAAGCACAAGCTTCTGCGAATTGGCCATCGCGATTCCAGCCGGAACGGACGCGTTACTTGAAACGATAGGTGATACGGCCCTTGGTCAGGTCGTAGGGGGTCATTTCGACCAGAACCTTGTCGCCCGTCAGCACACGGATGCGGTTCTTGCGCATGCGGCCGGCTGTATGGGCGATGATTTCGTGTTCGTTTTCGAGCTTCACGCGGAACATCGCGTTGGGCAACAGTTCCGTCACGACACCCGGAAACTCGAGGACTTCTTCCTTCGGCATTCGAACCCTTTGGTTTGGATTGGTTTCCAGCGACCCGGCTGGAATTGGCGCGGAACCTATATGATTATAGTGGCTTTGTGAACACGCTTAATCGGCCTCGCCGCCTGCCACCGCAGAAAGGAAGCGGGCGGCGATCCGCGCCTTCAGCCGCTCGCGCACATCGCGGTAGGAAGCCATGATCTGATCGCGGGTGCCGCTGGCCGCCGTGGGATCGAGTGTCGGCCAGTATTCCACCTCAACGGCTGCCGAACGGGTCAGTTCGATGGCAGCGTGGTGCGCCTCGGGAGTCAGCGTGATGATCAGGTCGAAATAGTCGTCCTCCATCTCCTCCATGGTTTTCGAATGGTGATTTTCGAGCGAAAGGCCGTCCTCCGCCAACACCGCGTCGACGAAAGGATCACGATCGCCGGTGCGTACACCGGCGGAAGCGACGAAGGTCGCGGAGGGCAGCATGCGCCGCGCCAGCGCCTCGGCCATGGGCGAACGGACCGCATTCATGCGGCACATGAAGAGGATGGATTGCGGGATGCGTTCGCCTGACGCCACGGCTTTCCCGTCACCCGCGCCAGTGAAGGACACAGACCAGCGTGAACAGCCGGCGCGCCGTACCGAAATCGATGTCGATCTTGCCGGCCAGCCGCTCCTTCAGCGTTTGCGAGCCTTCATTATGCAGTCCGCGCCGGCCCATGTCGATGGCCTCGATATGGCTCGGCGTCGAGGAGCGGATGGCGTCGTAGTAACTTTCGCAGATCAAATAGTAGTCCTTGACGATGCGCCGGAAGGGGGTCAGCGACAGGATATGGGTGACCACCGTGTCGCCGCCCTCGCGGCTGACCGCGAAGACGAGACGCGAATCCGCCAGCGACAGCTTCAGCCTGTAGGGCCCGCTACCATCGTCATTGACGGGCTGGAAGCTGTTTTCCTCGATCAGGTCGAAGATCGCTACCGCGCGCTCATGCTCGACATCCGGCGTCGATCGGCCGATCGATTCGTCGAGCTCGACATCGATCAGCCTGGCGTTGTTCTGGCCGGAGGGCGACATCGGTGCCTACATGTTCAGCCGGATCGCGACGGAGCGGCCGTGCGCGTCGAGGCCTTCCGCCTTGGCCAGCGCGATGGCCGCCGGCGCCAGGGCGCGAAGCTGGTCGGGACCGAGCTTCAATATGGACGTGCGCTTGACGAAATCGAGCACCGAAAGGCCGGAAGAGAAACGCGCCGAACGCGCCGTTGGCAGAACGTGGTTGGAACCGCCGACATAGTCGCCGATCACTTCGGGTGTGTGGCGGCCAAGGAATACGGCGCCGGCATTGCGCATCTGCGACAGGAAGCCTTCCGCATTCTCGATGGCCAGCTCGACATGCTCGGCGGCGATACGGTCCACCAGCGGCAAAGCCCGGTCGAAATTCTCCACGAGGATCACCGCGCCGAAATCGCGCCAGCTCGCCGCCGCCGTTTCGGCGCGCGAGAGGGTCTTGATCTGGCGGGCGACAGCTTCTTCGACACGGCCGGCGAAGGCCGGATCGTCGGTGATCAGGATCGATTGCGCCGACACGTCGTGTTCGGCCTGCGCCAGAAGGTCGGCGGCGATCCATTCCGGATCGTTGCTGCCGTCCGCCACGACCAGCACTTCGGAAGGGCCGGCGATCATATCGATGCCGACCGTTCCGAACACCTGCCGCTTGGCCGCTGCGACATAGGCATTGCCCGGGCCGACGATCTTGGCCACCGGCTTGATCGTCTCGGTTCCATAAGCCAGCGCCGCAATCGCCTGAGCGCCGCCGACGCGGTAGATTTCGGAAATGCCAGCGAGATCGGCCGCCACCAGCACCAGCGGATTGACCGCGCCGCCGGAAGCCGGAACCACCATGACGATGCGTTCCACCCCCGCCACCTTGGCCGGCACGGCATTCATAAGAACCGAGCTTGGATAGCTGGCCGTACCGCCCGGAACATAAAGCCCGACCGCCTCGATGGCCGTCCAGCGGGAACCCAGTTCGACGCCGGCGGGATCGACATAGCGGTCGTCCTTCGGCCGCTGGCGCTCATGGTGCGAACGGATGCGGTCGCGCGCGAATTTCAGCGCCTCGATCGTATCGGCATCGGCGGCTGCATAAGCCCCGGCGATGTCTTCCCGCGACACGGCAATGCCGACGGCTGAAAGATCGGCCCGGTCGAATGTCTTGGTGTAATCGATGAGCGCGGCGTCGCCTTCGGCGCGGACGCGGGCGATGATTTCACGCACCGTCGCATCGACATCGGCCGACACTTCGCGCTTCGTTGTCAGGAAGGCGGCGAAGCGCCGTTCGAAATCGGCATCGGACTGGCGGAGCGTGATGGCCATCGCTCAGGCCTTGTGGAAGGGGCGGGACGTGGCCTGCCAGGCGCCGCCGAGATCGGCCAGCCGCGCCTCGATGCATTCGACATCGAGCATGATGGCGCCGCCGCCGGAGAAGATCAGTTCGACCAGCCCGGACGGCGCCTGCAGCGGCACGAAGCTGACGGCGAGCAGCGACAGCACCTCGTCCGGCTTGTCGCGCGCGATCCCGCTGGTCTTGGCGCCGATGACACGGTCGAAATGCAGCACGCTCTGCCGCCGCTCATTATGCCGGCGGAAGAGGCCGGATTTCACCTCCCAGGCGAAGCGGTTCATCGGCAGCACGAAACGCTGCCGCGCCGGCAGATATTCCAGGTCGCCGATCTTCATCACCGCGTCCTGCACATGCGCGGAAATGATGTCGAGGTCCTGTTCGTCGAGGGCGGCTAGCTTGAGTGCGGACATAGGGATTTCGCACCTGCGAAGGTTTCGATCGCCTTTCTGTTAGGCGGTCTTTGCGGGCCGCGCAACCGTGGTGGGCGCAGCCCGGCCTCAACCGATGGCCGTCAGGCCGAAATGCGCTCGATCACCGCGCCACAGCCGGACAACTTCTCTTCCAGCCGTTCGAAGCCACGGTCCAGATGATAAACGCGGTTGACGGTGGTTTCGCCTTCGGCCGCGAGGCCGGCGATGACCAGCGACACCGAAGCGCGAAGGTCCGTCGCCATCACCGGTGCGCCCTTCAGCTTCGACACGCCCTCGACGATGGCCGTCTGGCCGGACAGCGTGATGTGGGCGCCGAGACGGGCGAGTTCCTGCACATGCATGAAGCGGTTTTCGAAGATCGTCTCGGTGATGCGCGACTTGCCCTTGGACATCGTCATCAGGCCCATGAACTGCGCCTGCAGGTCGGTCGGGAAGCCGGGGAAGGGCTCGGTGGTCACATCAACGGGGGAAATGCCGCCGCCGTTGCGTTTGACGCGGATTCCTTCATTGGTCGGCGTGATCTCGGCCCCGGTCTGGCCGATGATATCGAGGGCGGATTGCAGCAGGTCGGGCCGCGCGTTTTGCAGCAGCACATCGCCGCCGGTCATGGCTACCGCCATCGCATAGGTGCCGGTCTCGATGCGATCGGGGATGACGCGCACGCTGGCGCCGGTCAGGCGGTCGACGCCGTCAATGGTGATGGTGGGGGTGCCGGCGCCGTGGATTTTCGCGCCCATGGCGTTCAGGCATTCGGCGAGGTTGACAATTTCCGGCTCGCGCGCGGCGTTCTCCAGCACCGTCTCGCCCTTGGCCAGGGCCGCCGCCATCAGCGCGACATGGGTGCCGCCGACAGTCACCTTGGGAAAGGTGTGGCGATTTCCGACAAGCCGGCCATTTCGCGCCCTGGTGATGACATAGCCGTTGTCGATGTCGATTTCAGCGCCGAGCGACTGCAAAACCTCCAGCAGCAGATCGACCGGGCGCGTGCCGATGGCGCAGCCGCCGGGCAGCGAGACCTTGGCCTCGCCCATGCGCGCCAGCAGCGGGCCGATCACCCAGAACGATGCGCGCATCTTGGACACCAGATCATAGGGCGCAGTGGTGTCGACGATGTCGCGGGCGGAGAAGTTGATGGTGCGCGAATAGCCGCTCGGATTGCCGTTCTGATGGTCGCGCTTGCCATTGACGGAATAGTCGACGCCATGATTCCCGAGAATACGAGTCAACTGCTCCACATCGGCAAGATGCGGCACGTTCTCCAGCGTCAGCGTCTCGTCGGTCAAAAGCGAAGCGATCATCAAAGGCAGCGCCGCGTTCTTGGCGCCGGAGATGGGGATGGTACCGGCAAGCTGGTTGCCGCCGACAATCCTGATACGATCCATAAAACAACGTCCCCTAGCCGGGTTTTCCGGCTTTTAATCGGTTGAGCGTAGATCGGTCCGTCTAAACCATTGCCCGATCCGGTTCAAGAAATAGGATTGCCTGGAGTGATGGCGCAGAGGAACTGCGCAATGTTTTCCGCGCGCGTTGCTTAAAACCGACAGTCTGGGTGTGGAACGGTATCGCCCTAACCATCGCTGCTGTCTCCGGAGGTCTCGATGCCCTCTGGGCGCATGTCTGCCTGTCCGGTCCGGCGCGATCGCACCTGCGCCTTGCGTTTTGCAAGATTGGCGCGCAATTGCTCCGCCAGCCGCGCCTTGCGCTGGTCGCCCTGACTTTTGGGCGCGGTGGCCGCCTTTGATGTCCTGGGGTTGTCGCTCATCGTCCGTTCCCATGCCGCGCAGCAAGAGCCGGCATTATGGCGCGGTCATGTCGCAAACGGCAGCACAAAAGCCCACAACACACAACTTGCGCTCAAGGGAGTGATGTGGCAGAAGCGCCGCGTCCGGAAGCTGCGGTAGCTCAGTGGTAGAGCACTCCCTTGGTAAGGGAGAGGTCGAGAGTTCAATCCTCTCTCGCAGCACCAGTCCATCGTCCACCGATAGCCGATGTACGGCCCAGCGCTGGCCTGCCAACGGGCGGTTGGTTGGTTATCTCGACCCGATCCGGATAAAAGGCCACATGATCTTTGATCGCGGCGACTGCCTCGTGGGGTTTGTCGTATTGCCACACCGCGTTCTCGCCGCCCTTGCCGACGACGATGGTGTAGTACGAGCAGTCTCCTTTATAGGGGCAATGGGTGGTGTGGTCGGTGCGCTTGAGCAGCGGCACATTGACATCTTTCAGCGGAACATAGTGCACAGGCGGATAGTCCGCCTCCTTGAGGATCAGCCCGTCCTTGGTGTCCGCGATGATCTGCCGCGCAAAGGTAACGATGATTCGGTCCGGGTTGCGCTCGATTGTAATGGGATGGTCGGGGCCAGGGTTTTTTACCGCTTTATCCATGCTCAATCTCCACTGTCGTGAGCGACAGTTTCTTACCAACGCCGTCGCTACTCAATGAATTAAAGAACATTTTCGGCGTCTTCAACAAAATCCAGACGCTTCCCGCTTCAGGCGATCTGCAATCGTGACCAGCCGCCAACGGGCGACAAGAATCTAGAGCAAGGCCTGTTTCGTTGACAAGTAAGGGGTGTTGGCTGCTATTGCGGCCACAATCAAAGCCTGTCCGGAACTTCTCATGACCAATGTCGCCCTGACGGGGCTTGCCCGAGATCTTGCACGACGCGCCGCCGAAGGGCGTCCGGTCCGCATAGGCGTCATCGGTTCGGGGGAGATGGGCACCGATCTTGTGACCCAGGGCATGCTGATGCCCGGCATTTCGGTCTGCGCCGTTTCCACGCGCCGTCCGCATACCGCGCGTGACGCCATTCGCATCGCCTATGGCGACGAGGCCATGGCCTGCGAGGCCGACACTCCCTCAGGCGTCACAGCGGCAATCGAAGCCGGCAGGATCGCCATCACCTCGAACGAAAACCTGGTCACAAATCCGCTGATCGACATTGTCATCGACGCGACCGGCAAACCCGGCGTCGCCGCCGATTTCGACCTCATGGCGATGGAGCACGGCAAGCATCTGGTGATGATGAATGTCGAGGCCGACGTCACCATCGGCTGCCTGCTGAAGCAGGAGGCAGACCGGCTGGGTGTCGTCTATTCGGTCGGCGCGGGCGACGAGCCTTCGTCCTGCATGGAACTGATCGAATTCGCTTCGGCGCTGGGCTACACCATCGTCTCCGCCGGCAAGGGCAAGAACAACCCGCTCAATCACGATGCGGTGCCGGACGACTATCGCGAGGAAGCCGCGCGCCGCAACATGAACCCGCGCATGCTGGTGGAGTTCGTCGATGGCTCCAAGACCATGGTCGAGATGTGCGCCATCGCCAACGCCACCGGCCTCGTGCCGGACGTGCCGGGGATGCACGGACCCAATGTCAACCGCGACGATCTCGCCAAGGTGCTCATTCCGCGCGAGGACGGCGGCGTGCTCGGCCGCAAGGGCGTGGTGGACTATACGATCGGCAAGGGCGTGGCGCCGGGCGTCTTTGTCGTCGTCGAGGCGACGCATCCGCGCATCATCGAGCGCATGGACGATCTGCATATCGGCCACGGTCCCTACTACAGTTTCTTCCGGCCTTATCACCTGACCTCGCTTGAGGTGCCGCTGACCGCCGCCCGCATCGCCTTGTATGGCCGTCCCGACATGGTGCCGCTGCCAAGGCCGGTGGCGGAAGTCTGCGCAGTCGCCAAGCGCGACCTGAAGGCTGGCGACACCTTGGATGCCATCGGCGAGACATGCTATCGCTCATGGACGATGACCGTCGAGGAAGCCCGCGCCAGCCGCGCCGTGCCTGTCGGCCTGCTGGAAGGCGGCAAGGTGCTGAAGCCGGTCCGCAAGGGCGAACTTCTGACCGTCGACAATGCCGCTCCGGACTCGACCACCCGCCTGTTTGCGCTGCGCAAGCGGCAGGACGAGATGCTTTACGGAACTTGATCGTTTCCCTTGTCAGGGATTATTCGCCAAGTTCCATCGATCTGACCCTTGCCGCCTCGACTGCCTCGATCACCAGCGTCTTGAGCCGGTCTTCGCCCATCAAAACGCCGAGCGCCGCCGCTGTGGTGCCGTTCGGGCTCGTCACCTGCTGGCGCAGCGTGCCTGGATCGTCCTTGCTTTCGGCTGCCAGCGACGCCGCGCCATAGACCGTTTGCCTGGCCAGCAACTTAGCTGTTTCCGTAGGCAGGCCGGCTTCCTCGGCCGCGGCCGTCAGGCACTCGATGAAATGGAAAACATAGGCTGGGCCTGAACCGGACACGGCGGTCACCGCATCCATGAGGCTCTCGTTGTCCACGGTTGCCACTTCGCCGCTCGCCGACAGCAGGTCGGCGATAAAGCCTCTCGTTTTCGCTGAAACCAGCGGACTGGGGTATACCACCATCATGCCCTTGCCGATGGCCGCCGGCGTGTTCGGCATGCAGCGCATGACCGGCGTGCGTGTGCCCAAAATCTGCTCGAACGTGGCGACCGGCGTGCCGGCCACGACGCTCAGGAACGTCGTGCGTCCATTGCCGAAATGCTTGTACTCTTCGGTTACCTTGCGGATCACCTGCGGTTTGACCGCCAGAACCACGATTTCGGGGCTTGCGCCGGCCGCGATTGCACCGGCCTCCGAAACTGTGGGGCAGCCGAGGTCCTCAGCGCGTCGGCGCAAGGCTTCGTTCGGTTCGACCACAAGCACGTCTGTAGCCTTGAGCTTGCCGG
Source organism: Mesorhizobium sp. BE184 (assembly GCF_031457045.1). NCBI lineage: Bacteria > Pseudomonadati > Pseudomonadota > Alphaproteobacteria > Hyphomicrobiales > Phyllobacteriaceae > Mesorhizobium > Mesorhizobium sp. BE184. The sequence goes on along the minus strand of NZ_JAVDVU010000002.1, from coordinate 138,835 downwards.
ATTTCAGCCAGCCGCCGAGCATCGCGTAACCCATATTGCCGCAACCGGCGAGAACGAGCCTGGTCGTCATAGTGTGGTCTCCTGAGCCGAAGCCCTGCTTAGACTTTTGCTTTAACCGCGGGAAGCCCGAACCGAAGATGCGCGGATATGGCTGCTGCTCGCACCGTCTTGTCGGCGGAAAGGATTTGTTAATCACCTTGCGCGGCAACAGCATCTCACTCGGTGTTTTCAACCCAAGATTGCCGGGTCTTAATCAAGGGTTCATTGCGTTTTGCTACCTGCATGATGTGGATTGAGAGAGATGCATCTGCATTTGGTACTGTTTCCTGTTCCGTCAGCGCGTCGGGCTGACCCGATGTCTGTCATCCTGCTCGTTCAGGATGTGGCGGCGCGCGGCTGTGCGCCTGCTGGGATGATCCCGGGCAACACTGCAACCCTTTCCCGGCGGGCTTTTTCATGAACATGCACGCCGTTCACGCTGCCGCAGGCGAAAGGCCCGCCAAGTCGATCCTCGGCATCCCCGTTCTCAGCATCGGTTGGGACGAGGCGATTTCGCTGCTCACCGGTCTGCTGCGCGAGCGCCGTTTCACCAAGATCACCTTCCTCAATGCGCACAATGCAAACATTGCGTGTGCGGATCCGGCTTTTGCCGGGGCGCTTGAGGATTTTCTCGTGCTTCCCGATGGCATCGGCGTCGATATGGCGGCGAAGCTTCTTTATGGCGCGCCGTTTCCAGCCAATCTCAACGGCACCGATTTCGTCCCGGCTTTCCTGCAGGCTTCCACCAAGCCGCTGACGGTCGCGTTGCTGGGGGCCTCCCGGGCCAATGCCGAGGCCGCGTCGGAACGGCTTGCCGCAATGACGCCGCAGCACAAGCTCGAAGTCATCCACGACGGTTTCTTCACGCCCACGCAGGAACCGCAGATCATTCAGCGCATCGCCGACCTGCGCCCCGATATTCTCTTGGTCGCCATGGGCGTGCCGAGGCAGGAACTCTGGATCGCCAATCATATCGACGCGCGCCATTGCACCTTGCCGATCGCGGTTGGCGCATTGCTCGATTTCCTCAGCGGCACCGTGCCGCGCGCACCGCTGTGGATGCGGCGCCTGCGGCTGGAATGGGTCTTCCGTCTTCTGGTGGAGCCCGGACGGCTGTGGCGGCGCTATGTGGTGGGCAATCCGTTGTTCCTGTGGCGCGTTCTAAAGCAGAAACTGTCGTCCGGCTCAGGCGCCGTTCGCAAAGAGAGCTGATCGCCACTGCGCTGGCGAAATCCGCTCCGCTGCGCGCCAAAATTCCCGTCATTTTTGATGTGCCAGACCGTTCGCTGCTGGAATCCGGGCAATTTCGGGTTTACGGCATCAAAGGGCGCATTGTCGGGATTGCCGGCGTCGTTTTTCGTGACAATAGCGGTTCGAACCGACTGACCTGCAGGATATCCGATGGCTGAAACTATCGATGGAAAGAGCCTAGCCCTAGAAGTGGTGGCCAAGGTGAAGGCGCTTGCCGCCGATCTCGCGGCGAAAGGCAAGGGCGTTCCCGGTCTCGCCGTGGTCATCGTCGGGGAGGACCCGGCCAGCCAGGTCTACGTCGCCTCCAAGTCCCGTACCGCCAAGGAATGCGGATTTCATTCCGTCCAGCACACGCTGCCGGAGACGACTTCCGAGACCGAACTTCTCGGCATCATCGCAAACCTCAACGCCGACGCGGCCATTCACGGTATACTGGTGCAGCTGCCGCTGCCGGCGCATATCGATGCCGGCAAGGTCATCCAGGCCATCGCGCCGAACAAAGACGTGGATGGCTTCCATTTCGTCAATGTCGGCAAGCTGACCACTGGCGAACTGGCTACGGCTTTCGTGCCCTGCACGCCCGCCGGCTCGATGCTGCTGATCGAGCGCGTGCGCGGCAAGGATTTGTCAGGCCTCAGCGCAGTGGTGCTCGGCCGCTCCAACATTGTCGGCAAACCGATGGCCAATCTGCTTCTGGCCGCCAATTGCACCGTCACCGTCGCCCACAGCCGAACCAGGGACCTGCCGGCGCTCGCCAGAACCGCCGATATATTGGTGGCGGCTGTCGGACGGCCGCAAATGGTCAAGGGCGATTGGGTCAAGCCCGGCGCCACCGTCATCGATGTCGGCATCAACCGCATTCCGGCGCCGGAGAAAGGCGAGGGCAAGACCAGGCTCGTGGGCGACGTGGACTTTGCCGAGACAGCGAAGGTCGCCGGCGCGATCACGCCAGTTCCCGGCGGCGTTGGGCCGATGACCATCGCCATGCTCATGGCCAACACCCTTGTCTCGGCCTATCTCGCAGCCGGTCTGGACAGACCAACTTTCTGACCACGAGGCACCGCTTTGCCGCCATCCTCTCTCTCTGTAGAACAGCCGTTCGCGGGAGGCCCCGTCCAGGGCGGCAGGCAATTCGCCTTCCTTCTGGTAGACAAATTCCCGATGTTCTCGCTGGCGGCGGCGATCGACACGTTTCGGTCGGCCAACCGCCTGCTCGGCCGCGATTTCTATGGCTGGACCACGATCTCTGCCGATGGCGAGGCCGTCATGGCGTCCAACGGCCTGCCGATCAAGATCGACTATTCAGTGGCCGACATTCCGCCGGTCGATATTCTCTTCGTCTCAGTCGGTCTGACCACGGAATTTCCGGGCAAAAGCAAGGTGCTTTCAGCTCTGCGCGGTTGGGGCCGCCGTGGCGGTGCGCTCGGCGCGCTGTCGGTCGGCTCCCATCTTCTGGCCGAGGCCGGCCAGCTGGACGGCTACCGCTGCACCATCCACTGGGAAAACCGCGCCGGCTTCATGGAACGGTTTCCGGACATAAACTGCACCGGCAACGTCTTCGAGATCGACCGCAAGCGCTATACCTGCGCCGGCGGCATCACCTCGATGGATCTGATGCTGGAAATCGTCCGCGGCGATTTCGGCGCTGGCCTGGCAAATGGCGTCGCCAATCAGTTCCAGCATGAGCGCATTCGCTCGGCAGGCGACCGCCAGCGCGTCGGCCCCGAGCGCGACCTGACCGGCAAGTCCGACAAGCTGCGGCGCATCGCCGAGCTGATGTCCGATCATCTCGATGAACCGCTTTCGGCCGTGCAGCTGGCGAAATCGGCGGGCCTGTCCGTCCGTCAGGTCGAACGTCTGTTCCTGCGACATCTGAAGGTGACGCCCGGCCGCTACTACATGCGGCTGCGGCTCGAACGGGCGCGCGAACTGCTGCGGCAGACCAACATGCCGATCCTCGATGTCGCCATCGCCACCGGCTTTACCTCGCATTCCTATTTCGCCCAGAGCTACCGGCTGCAATTCGGCCGCCCGCCTTCCGAGGAACGGCGCACGACCTATTGATCGCTGGGGAAGTCAACGTTGCATGTTTTAAACAAGTCGCTGCCTTGTCCGCGTCCGGAGGCTCCTTTAGCCTGCGCCGCTGTCAGATGCGGGGATTCGGATGTCGTTGTTCATGAGATCGCTTGCGGCGCTGTGTTTTGCACTGTTTTGCGCCTCGGCAGCGTCCGCCGCCGACCGCGTCATCATCGTTCTCGACGCTTCCGGCTCCATGTGGGGGCAGATCGACGGCAAGCCGAAGCTGGAAATCGCGCGCCAGTCTCTGCGCACGGTCTTGCAATCCGTGCAAGGCGATCGCGAAATCGGCCTGATGGCCTATGGCCACCGCGACAAGAATTCGTGCCAGGATATCGAGCTGATCGTGCCGCCGCGCGCAGGCTCGGCCGGGGCCATCGCCTCTGCCGCCGATTCGATGAAGTTCCTTGGCAAGACGCCGCTGACCGATGCCGTCAAGCAGGCCGCCGAGGCGCTGAAGTATACCGAAGACAAGGCGACGGTCGTTCTCATCACGGATGGTCTTGAAACCTGCGAAGGCGACCCGTGCGCACTGGGCCGGGAGCTGGAGGCGGCCGGCGTCGATTTTACCGTCAACGTCGTCGGCTTCGGCCTGACGGATGCGGAGGGCAAGCAGGTCGCCTGCCTCGCTGAAAACACCGGCGGCAAATACATCCAGGCGTCCGACGAGAAGTCTTTGCAGCAGGCGCTGGCCGAAACGGTCTCTGCGCCGAAGCAGGCGCCATCCACGCCGCCGGCCTCTTCACCAGCACAGCAACCGGCGCAGGCGTCTGAATCCGCTCCGGCTCCGGAACCTGTTCCGGAGGCACAGAAACCGGAGTTCAACTTCCTGCCGACAACCGTTTTTTCTGCCGGTGGCGATCCGGTGACGGATGGCAACGCCTATGAAATCTACAAGGCCAAGGACGACGGCTCGCAGGGCGAGTATCTCACCACGGAATATGGCGCCTACAAGGGTGACCTTGACCCCGGCGACTACCTCGTCGTCGCCCGCAATGGCGAGGCGAAGGTCGAGCAGAAGCTCAAGGTCGAGCCGGGGCAGGTTTACAAGCCGGTCTTTGTCCTCAATGCCGGAACGCTGGTGATACGGCCGCGCGCAAGCCAGGGCGCTGAAATCAATGTCAGCGCCCGCGTTGATTTCGCTTATCCCGGCGGCACCACCACCACCACCTATGGCGAAACGAAGATCGTCGTGCCGGCCGGCGAGCAGAAGGTCACTGTCGGCATCGGGCAGGGCAACGCGACGGAGACCGTGCAGCTTGCGGCCGGCCAGACGGTGGAGAAGGATATCGTCGTTGGCGTCGGCCGCGTCGTCATCAACGCGTTCTATGCCCTGGGCGGCGACAAGATCGAGATGCCGGGCCTCGCCTTCCAGATCGTCAAGGCCCAGAAGAAGACCGACGGCACCCGCCAGGACGTCGAGCATTCCTACGGGCCGGACAGCACATTCGACCTGCCGGCCGGCGATTATGTCGCCGTCGCCACCGCCGACCTTGCCAGTGTCGAGCAGCCCTTCAACATTCGTGTTGGCGAAACCAAGGAGGTCGAGGTGGATATGAATGCCGGTGTGCTGTCGATCAGCGCTCCCGGAGCTTATTCGATCGAGATCGTCGCCGCGAAAAAGGATATCCAGGGCAATCGAACGTCGCTGGGATTGAACTATGGCGACAAATGGAACCAGACAATGAAGGCGGGCGACTACGTCGTCATTCGTCACCAGCCTGACAATGGCGGCGAGCGGGAAAGACCGGTTACGGTCAGGCCGGGCGGCCGGGCCGAAATCACCGTTCAGTAAGGCGGCGTTTCATGAAAAAGGGCGTTGCGAGGCGCCCTTTTTGCCGGGGATCAGCTCTCAGACGTTGCCGAACGCGCTCGCTCCATGGTCGGCGCGCGCGGCCAGTTGCCGGAAGCCTGCGAACAGATCGCGGCCCATGCCGAACTCGTTGCCGCTCAGATCGGCGCTGGCCGGATGGCGCAGGGCGAAGTCGCCCGCCGGCACCAGCACTTCCAGCGTGCCGGCCTCGCCGTCCAACCGGATGATGTCGCCTTCCTGGATGCGGGCGATGGGTCCGTCTTCCAGCGCCTCGGGCGTTACATGGATCGCCGCCGGCACCTTGCCGCTGGCGCCCGACATGCGCCCGTCCGTCACCAGCGCAACGCGCTGACCACGGTCCTGCAAGATGCCGAGCACCGTGGTCAGCTTGTGCAGTTCCGGCATGCCGTTCGCCTTCGGTCCCTGGAAGCGGACAACCGCGATGAAATCGCCGGTCAGTGTTCCGGCCTTGAACGCGTCGTTCAGTTCCTGCTGGCCGTGGAAGATCTTTGCCGGCGCCTCGACGACGCGGCGCTCCGGCTTGACGGCGGAGGTCTTGATGATCGCATGGCCGAGATTGCCGTTCAGAACCTTCAGTCCGCCAGTCGACTGGAATGCCTTGGTGTAGGGCACGAGAACCTTCTCGTCGCCGCTTTGCATCGGCGCTGGCTGGCGCGCCACCGCGCCGTCCGCGCCCAGTGTCGCCTCGACCGTATAGTGCCGCAGGCCTTCGCCCCATATGGTCTGCACGTCTTCATGCAGAATACCGGCGTCGAGCAGTTCGCGGATCAGGAACCCCATGCCGCCAGCGGCATGGAAGTGATTCACGTCAGCCAGCCCGTTCGGATAGACGCGCGCCAGAAGCGGCACGGCTTCGGAAAGGTCGGAGATGTCCTGCCATGTCAGCTTTATGCCAGCCGCCGCCGCCATCGCGATCATGTGGATCGTGTGGTTGGTAGAGCCGCCGGTGGCGTGAAGGCCGACCAGACCGTTGACGATGGAACGTTCGTCGATCATGCGTCCAACCGGTATGTAGTCGTTGCCGAGGGCGGTGATCGCCAGCGCGCGCTTGGTCGCCTCGCGGGTCAGCGCCTCGCGCAGCGGCGTGTTCGGGTTGATGAACGAAGCGCCGGGCGTATGCAGGCCCATGATCTCCATCAGCATCTGGTTGGAGTTGGCGGTGCCATAGAAGGTGCAGGTGCCGGGGCCGTGATAGGATTTCGATTCCGCTTCGAGCAGTTCTTCCCGCCCGACCTTGCCCTCGGCATAAAGCTGACGCACGCGCGCCTTTTCGTCATTCGGCAGGCCGGTTGTCATCGGACCGGCGGGAACGAAAACAGCCGGCAGGTGCCCGAAGGTCAGCGCGCCGATCAGAAGGCCGGGCACGATCTTGTCGCAGACGCCGAGGAATATGGCCGCGTCGAACATGTTGTGCGAAAGCCCGACGGCGGTCGCCATCGCGATCACGTCACGCGAGAACAGCGACAGTTCCATGGCTGGCTGGCCCTGGGTGACGCCGTCGCACATGGCCGGCACGCCGCCCGCCACCTGGGCGATGCCGCCTGCCTCGGCCGCAGCCTGCTTGATCAGCGCGGGGAACGTCTCGAACGGCTGGTGCGCCGAAAGCATGTCGTTATAGGCGGTGATGATGCCGATGTTGGGAACGCGGTCGCCGCCCAATGCCACCTTCTCGGACGGGCTGCACACTGCAAAGCCATGGGCGAGGTTGCCGCAGGATAGCACCGCGCGGTTGGCGACCTGGCTCGACGCCTCGGCGATACGGCCAAGATAAATCTCTCGCGTCGGCTTTGAACGTTCCCGTATACGGTCCGTGATGGCTTCGATGTCACGTCTGGCGGTCATGGCTATGGTCCTTGTCGGGCCTCGCCACAGGCAGGGCCCGTTTGGTCGGTCAGGGCGCCCAGAAAACCTGGACGGTTCGGGGCGAAGCTTCGATAACGGCGCGGATGGGCTTGATCTCGCCCGCTCCCATGACCGTCTCGAACACCTCGCGTTTCTCCTCCCCTTCGATATGCAATGCGAGAAAACCGGCGGCGACGATCGGTGCAAGCGACAATGTCAGTCTCGGCTCGCCAGCGCTTTGCGCCTGGACCGGCATGACGATCTCCCCCGATGCGGGGTCCAGCAAGACGTCAAGATGCTCCGCGTCGGGAAAGAATGAGGCAGTATGGCCATCGGTTCCCATGCCGAGCACGACGGCGTCGAAGGGCAGGGGTAGTTTGTTGATCGTTGCGCCGGCCTCGGCCGCCGCTACGGCGACATCTTCGTCGGCGTGGTAAAGTGGCACGAAACGCGCTGCCGCCGCCTTGTTCTGCAAAAGGTTCGCCGCGACCAGCGCAGCGTTCGAACGCGGCGAGGTTGGCGGCACGAACCGCTCGTCCACCAGCGTTACCGTGACCTTGTTCCAGTCGATGTCGACTTTGGAAAGGGCGGTGAAGAACCGGCCGGGCGTGCTGCCTCCGGAAACCGCGAGTACGGCTCCGCCCTTGCTGTCAACGGCGGCCTGCAACAAACCGGCGATACGCGTTGCCAACGCCTCGGCGAGGCTTTGCCGATCGGGGAAGGCATTCCATTGGTAAGCTGCGGACATCCCTTTAGGTGCTTTCGTGCCAGGTGCGGCCGTCGCGTTCGATCAGCGCGATGGAGGCGGACGGACCCCAGGTTCCGGCTGTATAGCCCTGCGGGTCCTGGCCGTTCTGCTCCCAGGCATGCAGGATGGGATCGATCCACGTCCACGCTGCTTCCACCTCGTCTCGGCGCATGAACAGCGTCTGGTTGCCCCGGACAACGTCCATGACCAGGCGCTCGTAAGCCTCCGGCGCGCGACCCTGGAAGGATTGGGCGAAGCTCATGTCCAGCGGAATCTGGCGCAGCCGCATACCGCCGGGGCCGGGATCCTTGACCATCAGGAACTGCTTGACGCCTTCATCCGGCTGCAGGCGGATGACGAGCTGGTTGGGATTTACGTTGCCCGCGCTCTCGCCGAAGATCGAATGCGGGATCTGCTTGAACTCGATGACGATCTCGGACACGCGGGTGGCGAGCCGTTTGCCGGTGCGCAGGTAGAAAGGCACCCCGGCCCAGCGCCAATTGGCGATTTCAGCCTTGATGGCGACGAAGGTTTCGGTGTTGCTGTCGTTGCCGAGCTCCTCGACATAGCCCTTTACCGGTCCGCCGGCGGAAGCACCGGCGCGGTATTGGCCGCGCACCGTCGATTTCGGCGCCTCGTTGCCGTTCAGGCGCTTCAGCGCCCGCAGCACCTTGAGCTTTTCGTCGCGAACCGCGTCGGCCTCCATTGAGGCGGGCGCTTCCATCGCCACCAGGCAAAGAAGCTGGAGGATGTGGTTCTGCACCATGTCGCGCAGCGCTCCGGCCTTGTCGTAATAGGTGACGCGGTCCTCGAGCCCCACGGTTTCCGCCACGGTGATCTGGACGTGGTCGATATGGGCGGAATTCCAGAGCGGCTCGTAGAGCATGTTGGCGAAGCGAAGCGCCATCAGGTTCTGCACCGTTTCCTTGCCGAGATAATGGTCGATGCGGAAGATCTGGTGTTCGTGGAAAGCCTCGCCGACGAGGTCGTTCAGCGCGCGTGCCGAATCGAGGTCGCGGCCGATCGGCTTTTCCAGAATGATGCGGGAATTCGCCGTCACCATGCCGTGCTCCTGCAGCCGGTGCGAAATATCCCCGAACAGCGACGGTGCGACGGCCAGATAGAAGGCGCGGATGCGGTCGCTGTCGCCAAGCGCCTGCTTCAGATCGCCGAAACCCTCGCCGCTCCGCGCGTCGGCCGAAACATAGGAAAGACGCGCCAGCAGCTTGTCCAGCTCGCCGGCGTCGATGTCCTCGGCCTTCACATGCTGGGTGATGGCCTGTTTCGCGAAGGCCCGGAATTCCTCGTCGCTCATCCTGGTTCGCGAAGTGCCGATGATGCGCGTCGGCTCGGAAAACTGGTGGTCGCGCTGGCGGTAGTAGAGGGCGGGCAGAAGCTTCCGCTCCGAAAGGTCGCCGGTGCCACCGAAGATGATGAAGTCGAAAGGCTCTACGGGAATGATCTGACTGGTCATGCGCTGCTTGTTCCAAACCGTCCGGTTTTCCGGCGGATATAATCTAATCGATTTAAATTTGCCAGCCCAATTCGGCTGTTTCTCGCTTGCACGTCATCGTTTGCTTGCGCCACGGTGTCACATCAGCCGCTCATTATTGGACCAATGTGGACAGGGAATGACGCGCAATAGTCTTCAATGCTTGCGCCGGCAACACAGATGTCGGATGCAGGAAGCTAAAGGGAGCAGATACCGCGATGGACGTGCATCTTTCGACGACGGTCGCCGAAGGCGTTGCTTTCCGGCAGTTGATCGGCGGCAAGGCCGTCGATGCTGGGTCCGGCGCGCGCATCGACGTTGTTTCGCCGTCGACCGGCCAGGTCTTCGCCTCGATACCGGCGTCGGATGCCGCCGATGTCGACAACGCGGTCAAAGCCGCACGCACGGCATTCGACAGCGGGCCATGGCCGAAAATGCCGGCGGTCGAACGTGGACGTCTGCTCACCCGCCTCTGCCAACTGGTGGAAAAGAACGGCAGCGAACTGGCGGCGCTCGAATCGCGCGACACCGGCAAGCCGCTCCGGCAGGGGCGGGCGGATGTCGTCGCCACGATGCGCTACTACGAATTCTACGGCGCCGCCGCCGACAAGATCCACGGCACCACCATTCCGTTCCTCGACGGCTACACCGCGCTGACGTTGCGCGAGCCACATGGCGTCGTCGCCGGCATCATCCCGTGGAACTACCCGCTGCAGATTCTCGCCCGCGTGGCCGGCGCGGCGCTGGCTATGGGCAACACGCTGGTGGTGAAGCCCGCCGAGGACGCTTCGCTGACCACGATCCGCATGGCGGAACTGGCGCTGGAAGCAGGATTTCCGGAAGGCGTCTTCAACGTCATCACCGGCTATGGACGCGACGCGGGCGCGGCGCTGTCCGCCCATCCGTTGGTCGACTATGTCACCTTCACGGGTTCCACCGGCACCGGCACGGCCATCCAGCAGGCCGCGGCGCAGAACAATCGCGGCGTTACTATGGAGCTCGGCGGAAAATCACCGCAGATCGTCTTTGCCGATGCCGATATCGAGAAGGCCGCGCCGGTTCTGGTCAACGCCGTCATTCAAAATGGTGGGCAGACCTGCTCGGCAGGCAGCCGCATTCTCATCGAGCGCCGCATATATGACGATCTCGCCGCGATGCTGGCGACGCGCTTTTCGGCACTGGTGGCAGGGCCGCACGATGCCGACCTCGATCTCGGCGCGCTCATCAACAGCAAGCAGCAGGCGCGTGTCACAGCCATGGTTTCCCAGGCCGAAGCAGCTGGCGCGCAGATCCTGGCTCGGGGCACGGTTCACAAGGATGCGCCCTCCGGCGGATTTTATTTCGCGCCCGCCTTGTTCGGCGGCGTCGATCCTGCCTCCGCATTGGCGCAGGAGGAGGTGTTCGGCCCCGTCCTGGCGCTGTTTCCCTTCGACGGTGAGGAGGAAGCGATCCGCCTCGCCAACGGCACCGACTACGGACTCGTGGCCGGCATCTGGACGAAGGACGGCGGCCGCCAGCATCGCGTCGCCAAACGCGTGCGGGCCGGGCAGGTGTTCGTCAACGCTTATGGCGCGGGCGGCGGCATCGAACTGCCGTTCGGCGGCTTCAAGCGGTCCGGACATGGCCGCGAGAAGGGCTTCGAAGCGCTCTACGACATGTCCGCCACCAAGACGGTGGTATTCCATCATGAGTGAAGTCAAACAAGCGGCGAGGATCGGATGCGTCTGAAGGACAAGGTTGCAGTCATAACCGGAGCGGCATCGGGTTTTGGCGAAGGTATGGCCCGGCGTTTCGCCGAGGAGGGCGCCAGGGTTGTGATCGCCGACCTCAACGGCAAGGCCGCGGAGCGCGTGGCCGGTGATATCGGCAAAGCCGCCATCTGGACGCAGACCGACGTTTCCCAGCGCGCCGAGTTCGACGAGATGATCGCCGCGACGCTGGATGCGTTCGGCCGCGTCGACATCATGGTCAACAATGCCGGCTACACCCACCGCAACGGTGATCTGCTTGAGGTCGATGAGGCGACGTTTGATCTGGTCACCGCCGTCAACATGAAGGCAATCTACCACTCGACGCTGTGCGTGGTGCCGCTGATGGAAAAGCAGGGTGGCGGCGTCATCCTCACCACGGCATCGACGGCAGGCCTCAGGCCGCGGCCAGGACTGACCTGGTACAACGCCTCCAAGGGCTGGGCGATCACCGCGACGAAGTCTATGGCGGTGGAACTCGCGCCGAAGAAAATCCGCGTCAACTGCCTGTGTCCGGTGGCGGGTGAGACCGCGATGCTTGAAAAATTCCTCGGCGCCGACACACCGGAAATTCGGGCGAAATTCCGTGCCTCGATTCCGCTCGGCCGGCTGTCAACGCCACTCGACATCGCCAACGCGGCCCTCTGGCTTGCATCCGACGAAGCAGCGTTCATCACCGGGGTCGCGCTGGAAGTGGACGGTGGCCGCTGCATTTAGGTTTTTGGCGGCTTTGTCGATTTCAGCTGGGGTTTTCAACGGGGCGCGTTGCGGTTCTTCGCCAGCGCGCTTCCGCACCAGTCTTCCAGCGCTTGGCGGATCGCTACATCGGGCGCGCCATTTCGCGTAAACGCCCACCACGTCTGGGCGCCAAGCCAGACGCTTGCCATCTGCCAGCCCAGGCGCTCGCCTTCCGGAGCGGCGTCGAGGCGTCTTCCCAGGATGTTGGCGAGACGCGTTCCCCAGTCAGCCCCTCTCGCGCGCAGGACTGGATTGCGGATGTCTTCGCGCAGCAGAAGCAGGCCGTCGGTCGCGTTTTTCTCGGCGGCCTCAGGCGGCATCAGGCGGAGCAGGATACGGATCGCGCCGTCCGGTGTCAGCGGTTCTTCCGCGTCCGCGGCCGCGGTTTCGGCATCCAGCCGATCCCATGCGCGCAACAGCGCCGCCTCAAGCAGAGCATCCCGATTACCGTAGCGTTGCACCAGCGTTGCTGGCGAAAGCCGGGCAGCTTGTCCCGCGCGGGCGAAGGTCAATCCCGCCGGGCCGGTTTCGGCAATCAGGTCCAGTACAGAATCCAGCGCTGAATCGTCGGAAATGCTCTTGGTTCGTCCCATGGTTTAATATAAATGAATATTCGTTTATATTGCAAGCAGCATGATCAGTGGCCAAAATCCTGGGGTATATCGCCGTCAGCCTGGATGGCTTCATTGCGACGAAAGATGACAGTCTGGATTGGCTGTTCAAGTACGATGACATGGATCTCGGCGAGCACGACTATCGCCTGTTCCTGCAAGGCATCCGTACCGTCGTGATGGGGCGCGGAACCTATGATTTCATCGCGCGCGAACCTGCGCCCTGGGCCTATGGTGACAAGCGGGTTCTGGTCGTCACCTCGCAGCCCATCAGCGACCCGAAAGGTCCAATGGAGGTTAGGACGGATGTCGACGCACTGATAGCCGAGTTGCGGACGCTGGACGATGGCGATGTCTGGATGCTCGGCGGCGGGCGGTTGCAGATGGCTTTCCTGGAACGCGGCGCGCTCGATGAAATTGAAATCTACGTCATCCCCGAAATGCTTGGGGGCGGAAGGCCGCTCTTTCCGGCAACCGGCTTTACGGCCAGCCCCACGCTGGTCAGCGCGCAATCGATGCCGAAAGGGTGTGTCCGGCTGCACTATCGTTTCGGTGCAGCCTAGCGAATTGGAAGGTAGGGATTGCGCCGCTCTTATCCGCCGGTGCGCACGAAGCTCTTGTAGATCCAGCCGCGCTTGCCCTTGTAGATCACCTGGCACCACTGGTTGCAGGAAAGCACCTCGACGGAGGTTTTCGCCGGGATCGTGCCGATAGCGGAAGCGCCTTTCTTGGGACCGCTGCGCATGGTCACGCCGCGCAATATCTGTCCGCTCTTGCCGTCTGTTTCCGCCTCTGCCTTCTCGGTATTCGCTTGCTTGGCAGGCGTCTTTGGCCTCGGCGTCGGTATGGCTGCTGTTTCGGCCCCGTCCGGATGGGCCAGCTTCTCCGCCGCCTGGCCGGCGTCACCCTTGTCGGACGAATTCGCGTAGGCGAGTTCCTGGTCGGTGTCGCCCTGTTCCGGTTCTGCGTCGCGCGCTGTCGCGACGACGGCGCTTTTGGCCTCCTCGTCGATGGGACGCGGGGCTTTGACGCCGGAAGCAGCCACAACGGGTTTTGCGACTTCGGCCGATGCGGTCTTGCTGAGGGTAGAAGGAGGCGTTTTCGCAGGTATTGCGGCGACATCGGCCGCTTGTGGCTTGCCCGCCACGATGGCGGGCTTTGCAACTGAAGCGAGTTCAGTGGTTTGCGCCGGCTTGGGATCGGCAAAGGCCTGCCGTTCGCCGCTTGGCATGGCAAACCAAAGTGCACCGCCGGCAACACCGAGCAGCGCCACGGTGCCGACACCCGCGATGATCAGATGCGACTGCGACTTGATGTCGTGCCAGAGCGAAGGCCGCGCGGCATAGCCGTACTGCATCGACAAACGCTGCTGTTTTGGCGAGCCGAAACGGAAAGGCCCCTTCACTTCAGCCACCTCTCAAAAAGGGCCGATGTTCTTCATGCTTAAGGACAAGGTCCTTGAATGTGCATCGGTCCCACAAGCGGGCAATACGCGAAACGTGTCGCTTTGTATTGCACCCCCGCAACAATTTAAATGATAAATTGTGGCATCTCTGCGCTCTTGGTCGCGAAATCAACATCGAAAACTAGATTCGGTCGCGAAGTGCGTACCAGTTGAGCGCCAGGAAGAGCAGCGGGGCGCGAAGGCGGCGGCCGCCGGGGAAGGCAGGAATCTTCAAATCTTCGATGAGTTTGAGCCGGTCGCGGTTGCCTGAAACGGTTTCTGCGTAGAGCTTGCCGACGAAGTTCGACAGCATGACGCCGTGGCCGGAATAGCCGCCGGCCGAAATGACATTCGGCATCACCTCGCGCACGAAAGGCTTGCGCGGCAGCGTTATGCCGACATAGCCGCCCCAGCCATGGGTGATCTCGATATCTTTCAGCGCCGGATAGAGCTCGCCGATCTGTCGGCGGATATGGATGTGGATATCTCTGGGATCGTTGACGCCGTAGATCTCGCGCCCGCCGAACAGCAGCCGGCCGTCCTTCGATTTGCGGAAATAGCGCACCACGAAGCGGGAATCGTCGACCGCCTCGCCGCCGGGCAGCACGGTTGACTCAGAGCCAAGCGGCACGGTCGCGCCGATGAACGAGCCGATCGGCATGATATGCGCTGCGCTCACCGGCTCGAGATCGCCGCCATAGGCGTTGACCGCAATCAGGCATTTGTCTGCCTTCACCGTGCCTTTCGGCGTCGTCACCCGCACTTTGCCGCCAGCGGAGATGATGCCCGTCGATGGGGTATTCTCGAACAACTGTGCGCCGGCTTGTGCGGCGACCCGCGCCGTGCCGATCACCAGCTTGAGCGGATGGATGTGGCCGGTGCCGGTGTCGCGCGTACCGCCGAAATAGCGGTTGGAGCCAAGCCGCTCGGCCGTTTCGGCAGCGTCCATGAAGGCGACATGCGAGTAATTGAAGCGCTCCGCCATGATCTCGGCATGCGCCTTGTAATCATCGACATAACGCCGCTTGTGCGCGACCGAGAGCTGTCCCGGTATATAATCGATGTCGATGCCGTTGGAGCCGACAAATTCCAGCAGGTGCGTCTTGGCCTCTTCGGCAAGGTCGAACAGCGCCCTGGCGCGGGCCAGGCCATAATCGGCTTCGAGTTCCTCCGCCCAGGCGCGCTGGCCGGTGCCAAGCTGTCCGCCATTGCGGCCGGACGCGCCGTCGCCGAAACGGTGCGCATCGATGAGCACGACGTCGGTGCCCATCCTGGCCAGATGCGCCGCAGCCGAAAGTCCGGTGTAGCCGCCGCCGACGATGACGACGTCAGCTGTCTTGTCGCCATCAAGCGCCGCATAGACCGGACGCTCGCCGATACTGTCCTCGTACCAGGAATGACCGGGGGAGATAGGGGATTGATAGGCAATCATAGGATGCTGTGGCTTATGCTCCCAGCCCCTTCGCCTTTAGCCAGGCCAGAGAATCTTCAGCCAGTTGCGGCCAACCGCTATCGCAGATCAGGGAATGGCCGCGATCATCATAGCGCTTGTATTCGGTCGAAGCTGACGAGTTTCGATACTGCTTGAACGTCGAACGGGTCAAAACATCCGGAACGGTGTGGTCCAGCTTGCCGGACATCAGTAGCAGCGGACCGCGCTTTGCATTGGCCGTGTCGACCTTTGCCGGCGAGTTTGGAATGAAATTCCCGAGCGCCAATTGGAATAGCGGCCTGGCTGGGCTCGGTATCGTCCACTTGCTATACATCTCGTCGCATTCTTGCTGCGACACCGCATTGGCGAAGCCAAAGCGGAACTGGGCGGGGTTCAGCGACACCGCCCGCTTCGTGTTCGCAGGGTTGCTCAGAAACGCGATGGTGGAGCGGGCCTGCGCTGGGGCAATGGCGAACACGCCTTTGATCTGCCCCGGACAAATGGCGATGGCGGCACGACCCAGATCCTGACCGAGCAGATGCTGGACAATGAATCCGCCGACCGAATGCCCGATCAGGATCGGCTTGCTCGGGAGCTTGCGGATAATGTCGGCATGATGTGTGGAAATCTCCATCAATCCTACACCGGCCTGCTGGTCCGGATGTTTGCGCGCCTCGGCAACGCTGTTGG
Source organism: Mesorhizobium sp. BE184 (assembly GCF_031457045.1). Taxonomy (NCBI): domain Bacteria; kingdom Pseudomonadati; phylum Pseudomonadota; class Alphaproteobacteria; order Hyphomicrobiales; family Phyllobacteriaceae; genus Mesorhizobium; species Mesorhizobium sp. BE184. Next base: position 122,890 of record NZ_JAVDVU010000002.1, on the reverse strand, counting down.
GGACACCCGGCCATTCTGGCAGTATCGGCTCGTAGCCGGCTTCCCTGAACCGTTCGGCCCAGCCTTCCCAGCTGGAGGAGTGCAGCCACAATCCATGCACGAACATGACCGGTGTGCGTTCAGCTTTTGCCATGTCTATTGTCTCCGATCGACGTTGACTTTTAAACGTTCAGCAGCAGATATTCCCGTTCCCACGGACTGATAACCTCCATGAACGTCTCGAACTCGGCCCGCTTGATGGCGGCGTAGGTCGAGGCGAAGGTGGCGCCCAGCATAGCTTTCAGGTCCTCATCCGCTTCCAGCAGGTCGACTGCCTCCAGAAGTCCGCGCGGCAGGTCGATTTCAGCTTCGTTCGCCGTGGTCAGGACCGGAGGCTCCGCCTTCGTCTTGCCGATCAGGCCGATGAGGCCGCATGCCAGCGATGCCGCCAGAGCGAGATAGGGGTTGGCGTCCGACGAGGGGATGCGGTTTTCCACACGCCGTGCCGATGGATCGGAACGCGGAACGCGGAAGGCCGTGGTGCGGTTGTCGTAGCCCCACTTGTTGTTGACCGGCGCCGAAGCGGCCTGGGTCAGACGGCGATATGAGTTCACGTAGGGCGCGAACATCGCCATGGCGTTCGGCACGTGCTTTTGCATGCCGCCGATGAAATGGAAGAAATCGTCGCTTTCAGAACCATCCTCTTTCGAAAAGATGTTCCTGCCGGTTTTCTTGTCGATGATGGACTGATGGATGTGCATGGCCGATCCCGGCTGCCCTTGGATCGGCTTGGCCATGAAGGTGGCGTATATCTCATGCTTCAGCGCCGCTTCGCGGATCGTACGCTTGAACAGGAAGACCTGGTCGGCCAGTTCGACGGGATCGCCGTGGCGCAGGTTGATTTCCAACTGGCCCGCGCCTTCCTCATGGATCAGCGTGTCGATCTCCAGCCCCTGGCTCTCCGAGAAATGATAGATGTCGTCGATCAGTTCATCGAACTCGTTGACGCCGGCGATCGAATAGCCCGCGCCTCCGCCGATGGCGCGGCCGGAGCGCCCCACCGGCGGGGTCAAAGGGTAGTCGGGATCCGGATTCTTCCGCACCAGGTAGAACTCGATCTCCGGCGCCACGACAGGTCTCAGACCGCGCTCGTCGTAGGCCGCTATCACCCGCTTCAGGACGTTGCGAGGCGTGAATTCGACGGCGCGGCCATCCTGATGCACGAGATCGCAGATCACCTGCGCGGTCGGATCGTCTTCCCAGGGAACCTCCGAAAGCGTCGACAGGTCCGGCACCAGCTTCAGGTCGCCGTCGTCTTCCGGGTATTGGAAGCCGTTGCCGTTCTCCGGATAGTCGCCGGAAATCGTCATCATGAACGGCGCCGATGGCAGCGCCAGCGACGTGTTGGAGGTGAATTTCTTGGATGGCATCATCTTGCCGCGGGCCACGCCGGCCTGATCGGGCGTGATGCATTCGATGTCTTCGATACCGCGCCATTCCAGCCAGGCGCTGGCCTCTTTCCAATTCCTCACGCCCCTGTGGTTTTTCACGAAAGCGGGCGTACGGGCTCGCTTCGGGCGGGCTTCCTTCTTTACAGGCGGCATCAATCACCAGACAGGTTGCGGATTTTGAAGTATAGCCGCGCCATCCGGCAGAAGGGAAGCTGGCGAGGCGATTTACGTCGGCGAGCGCTTCATTCCCGCGACAAAAAGCATTAGGTCATGATCTGGAAAGACTGGGCTTCGGAATTCGATGAAATCTGGGAATCTGACCACAATCGGCTTCGATGCCGACGACACGCTCTGGCAGAACGAGCAGTTCTTCCAATTCACTGAGAAGCGCCTGACGGAACTGCTTGCCGACTATGCCGGCGAAGAGCATGTTTCGCACCGCCTGCTCGAGGCCGAGAAGCGTAACATCGGTGTCTACGGCTTCGGCATCAAGGGTTTTACCCTGTCGATGATCGAAACCGCCATCGAAGTGACGGAAGGCCGGATCACTGCCGCCGGCATCGCCGAGATTCTGGCTGCCGGGCGCGAAATGCTGGCGCATCCGATCGAGATACTGCCGCACGCGCGCGAGGCGCTGGAGGCGCTGGCCGGAACGTATCGGCTCGTGCTCGTGACCAAGGGCGACCTGTTCGACCAGGAGCGCAAGCTGGCGCAATCGGGACTGGGCGAGTTGTTCGAGGCTGTGGAGATCGTCAGCGCCAAGACGCCGGAGACCTATTCGCGCGTCTTCGCCCGTCACGGCGACGGTCCGCGGAAAAGCATGATGGTTGGCAATTCGGTCAAATCGGACATCATACCGGCCATCGAGGCCGGAAGCTGGGCCATACATGTCCCGCACGATCTGACTTGGGTTCTGGAACAGGTCGAGCCGCCGCTGGATGCGCCACGGTTCAGGCAGATTCCCGACCTTGGTCAACTTCCGGAGATTGTCCGGGAGATTGGGTAAGCAGCTACCGGTGCTGGCCGGCAAGCCGGCTGAGCACCGGCTGAAGCAGTTCGGGCGTGATCGGCTTGGCGACGACCGCGTCGATCACGCCGGAGACTTCCATGTCGCCGTCGGCTCCGGTCTTGGTCGAAAGCAGGATGACCGAGGGCTTGTTGCCGGACGCGCGACGCATCGCCTCGAGGTCCGAGAGAAGCGCGTCGCAATCCCTGTTGTCTGCACCCCCGTCGAGCACCACGGCGCAAGGCACAAGGGTCTTGAGGGTCTTGGAGGCCATTTCGGGCGTTTCCGATATTGGCCTCATGCCGGACCGTTCGACGATCTTCGAGACGACGACGAGATTGATCCGCGATCTGCCGACGACGAGAACCCTGGAAAAATCAGCCATCATCCCCCCGCCTCACCCCCGCATTCTTTGCTAGTCGTCTTTGTTGGCTGTCAAGAACAGCATTGTCAGACTAACTTTCAATGTCAGGTTGAGATTTGCGAACAGATGGTTGAGATCATTGGTGATGTCAAGTGCAGCTCGGAACCGCCTGCGAAGGGTGCATAAAAATAGGCGGGGCCATCCGGTCACATTTTTTCGAACGAGAGCTTTTGACGAAAGAAACAAACATATCACCTGAATTGGTGGGCAATTGTCTCAGGTGATATGTTTTAAAAATCAAAGGACAGGAGGTCAGCCGACGGTCTGCTGGGTGACGATCACCGGAATCAGGAGATCGCCCCAATTGCCGTCGCCGCCATGATGCCGCGCGGAGCGAACCAGTTCGACGGACACGCCCGCCTCCACCGCATTCATCACCGACTGGTTCAGCCTGTGCAGATCGTTGGCGAGCATGCGGATCGTCGCCTGCTGGTTGCTGCTCATCGCCGATGATTGCTCCTCGGTGCGTTCCTTGACCCGGCTTATCGATGCCATTTTTCTTCTCCTTGGTTGTCGAAGCCCTCTCGGGCGTTTCCTCTGGGGTTGTTATTCGGCCGCCGCCCTGAACTGGGCGTGCTCGGTCGATTCATGCATGGCGGTCGTCGAAGACTGGCCGCCGGTAATCGCCATCGATACCGCGTCGAAATAACCGGTGCCGACCTCGCGCTGGTGCTTGGTCGCGGTGTAGCCATTGACTTCCGCTGCGAATTCCGCCTCCTGCAACTCCGAGTAGGCAGCCATCTGCCGGTCCTTGTAGCCGCGCGCCAGCTCGAACATGCCGAAGTTGAGCTGATGGAAGCCGGCCAATGTGATGAACTGGAACTTGTAGCCCATGGCGCCGAGCTCGCGCTGGAACCTGGCGATGGTCGCGTCGTCGAGGTTTTTCTTCCAGTTGAACGAAGGCGAGCAATTGTAGGCGAGCTTCTTGCCCGGATGCGCCCTGTGTACCGCCTCGGCGAACTTCCGCGCCTGGTCGAGGTCCGGCTTGCCGGTCTCCATCCAGATCAGGTCGCAATAGGACGCATAGGCGATGGCGCGGGCGATGCACGGCTCGATGCCGTTCCGCACCTGATAGAAACCCTCCACCGTGCGCCCGGCGTCCTGGTCGACAAAGGGCCGATCGCGCTCGTCGATGTCGGACGTCAGAAGCTTGGCGGCCTCGGCGTCGGTGCGCGCCACGATCATCGTCGGCGTCCCCATCACGTCGGCGGCCAGCCGCGCGGCGTTCAAATTGCGGATATGCGCCGCCGTCGGGATCAGCACCTTGCCGCCGAGATGGCCGCACTTCTTCTCCGAGGCCAGCTGATCCTCGAAATGGACGCCGGCCGCGCCTGCTTCGATGAACGCCTTCATGATCTCGAAGGCGTTGAGCGGTCCGCCGAAACCGGCTTCCGCATCAGCCACGATCGGCGCGAACCAGGTATCGACTGACAGGCCCTTTCCTTCCGAAACCTCGATCTGGTCGGCGCGCTGCAGCGTGCGGTTGATGCGCTTGACCAGCTCCGGCGCGGCGTTGACGGGATAGAGCGACTGGTCGGGATACATGGCCGAAGCGGTGTTGGCGTCGGCGGCGACCTGCCAGCCGGACAGGTAGATCGCTTTCAGCCCGGCGCGCACCTGCTGCATGGCTTGGTTGCCGGACATGGCGCCCAGCGCGTTGACGAAATCCTCCTCGTTGATCAGCTTCCACAACCGGTTGGCGCCGTTCTCGGCCAGCGTGTGGCGGATCTGGACCGACCCGCGCAGCCGCCTGACGTCTTCCGCGGAGTAGGGCCGTTCAATGCCTTCGAAGCGGCCTTCGGGCGCGGAAGGAACGAGGTTGTAAAAATCGGTCATAAGTTTCTCCGATCGAACTGTTCAAAGGCAAAGCGAGTGTGCTGCCTCGGTGGAATGTTGTGACTTGATTGACATTCAAGCGACAAAAAGGCCAGAAGAACCGTGATATGGCCGAGAAAATTAGAGAAAACCTGTATTGTGCTTTACTGAACGGCGTTGTAAATCTGTCACAATTGTAAAATTCATGTTGTTGATTCAGTGTTGATGCGGTCTGTAAATACCTGTCAAAGGCACGGATATGGCTGAACAGAAAATCTTTGCCGGACCGCGTATCCGCCGCATCCGCAACGCCAAGGGCCTGACCCAGACTGCGATGGCGGAGGGGCTGGGCATCTCGCCCTCCTATCTGAACCTGATCGAGCGCAACCAGAGGCCCATCACGGTCCAGCTCATCCTCAAGCTGGCGTCGGTCTACAAGGTCGAGCCGGAGGAATTGCAGGGAGAGGCGCGGGGCTCCATCGCGGCGTTGCGCGAGGTCTTCGCCGACCCGCTGCTGGCAGGCGAACTGCCGGGCGATCAGGAACTCATCGAGATCGCCGAAGGCGCGCCGAACGCTTCCGCCGCGGTGATAAAGCTGTTCCGCGCCTATCGCGAGCAAGCCGAGCGCCTGTCCGATCTGAACGAACTGCTGGCGCGCGAGGGTAGAGGCACAGCCATCTCGAGCGCACGGTTGCCGCTCGATGAAGTGCAGGAGGTTTTCGAGCGCGGTTCAAATCATTTTGCGGCAATCGAGGCCGAGGCTGAGGCATTTTCCGCTCTGCTCGATCCGGGCGACGATCTGATGGCGGCGCTGGCCTCATGGCTCAGGCGCGAGCACGGCATCGTCGTCAAGGTGCTGCCTGTCGCCACAATGCCAAACTGGCGTCGTCGTTATGACCGGCATTCGCAGCGCCTGTTCATCTCGGAGCGCCTCTCGCCGTTCGACCGGCTGCGTGAAATCGCGATGGAAGCCTGCCTCATCCGCATGGACGTCGTGGTCGCGGCGGAAATCCAGATGATGAAGTTCGCCAGCGCGGAAGCGCGGCGGCTGGCCCGTTTCGAGCTCGGTCGCTACGCTGCGCACGCGCTGATGATGCCTTATCAGCCGTTCCAGCAGGCTGCGCTGCGCAGCCGCTGCGACATCGATGTCCTGCGCTCCCGTTTCGGCGTGTCTTTCGAGCAGGCGGCCAATCGCCTGACCACGCTGCAGCGTTCTGGTTCGGCGGGGGTGCCGTTCTTCATGCTGGAGGTCGACAATGCCGGCAACCGTTTCCGCCGCGCTGGCGCGCAGGGCTTTCCACACAGCCGCTTCGGCGGCGGCTGTCCGAAGCTGCCGGTCCACGCAGCCTTCACCCAGCCAGGCCAGATATTTGTCGAAGCCGTCGAGATGCCGGACGGCGCCCGCTTTCTCTGCATCGCGCGCACCCTCGAAGGTCCACAGGGCGCGTTCAACGAACGGCCGCGCCGCACCGCGATCCTGCTCGGCTGTGACCTCAGCTTCCGCAATGACGTCGTATATGGCGGGGCGCTTTCCGCCCTGTCGTCAGGGGCGGCTTCGAACCGTGACCAGCATGCCATGGAGGCCACGCCGATCGGCCCTGCCTGTCGCCTGTGCGAACGCACCGGCTGCCTGTCGCGCGCCGCGCCGCCGGTGACGCGGCCGCTCGGTCTCGACGAGATGGTGAGTGGGCTTAGCGCCTTCGATTTTCAGTGAATTGCTCCGTCGCGTCGGCGAGCCGTCCCCCCTCCCGCTCGCTCCGAGGTTTGTCATTGACAATGGCGCGGCGCGGCGGGCAGTCTCCAATCTCGGCAACAACCAGACAGGCGTATCTTGCCAAGTTTCTGCGTAGGTCCGTTCGCGCTCGGATCATCACGTCCTGAACCCGGCTGTGCCGGTGCGAGGGCGTGTGCATGCGGGGTTCGCGTCGCGAGAAGACGCCTCAATCTCAAAAGGAGAATTCCATGATCCGCAAAGCGCTTTGGCTTTCCGCGGCCGCCGTCGCAGTTCTGGTCACGTTTGGCGCACAGGCCCAGGAACGCGTGGTCAATGTCTTCAACTGGTCGGACTATATAGACTCTTCGATCGTTGACGATTTCACCAAGGAAACCGGCATCAAGGTTGTCTACGACGTCTACGACTCCAACGAGATTCTTGAAACCAAGCTGCTGGCCGGCGGCAGCGGTTATGACGTGGTGGTGCCCACCGCAACGCCGTTCCTGGCGCGGCAGATCGAGGCCGGCGTCTACCAGAAGCTGGACAAGTCCAAGCTGCCGAACCTCACCAACATGTGGCACGCGGTGTCCGAGCGCGTCGCAAAGTTCGATCCCGGCAACGAATATTCCGTCAACTACATGTGGGGCACCACAGGCATTGGCTATAACACCAAGAAGATCAAGGAAGCGCTGGGCGTCGACGCGATCGACAGCTGGGATTCCGTCTTCAAGCCCGAGAATATCGCCAAGCTGGCTGGCTGCGGCGTCTATTTCCTCGACTCGCCGACCGACATCATTCCGACGGCGTTGAATTATCTCGGCCTCGTTCCGGACTCGACCTCGCCGGACGATATCGCCAAGGCCGAGGAACTGCTGCTCAGCATCCGTCCTTCCATCCGCAAGTTCCATTCCTCGGAAATGATCAACGCGCTGGCCAATGGCGACATTTGCCTGGCCGTCGGCTTCTCGGGCGACCTGTTCCAGGCCCGCGACCGCGCCGCCGAGGCGGATCAGGGCGTAGACATCGCCTATGTGATCCCGAAGGAGGGCGCCGAAATGTGGTTCGACCAGATGGCCATTCCCGCCGACGCCAAGCATGTCGAGGAGGCGCACGCCTTCATCAACTACATGATGAAGCCGGAAGTCATCGCCAAGTCCTCGAACTATGTCTTCTACGCCAACGGCAACAAGGCCTCGCAGCCTTTCATCGACAAGGAAGTGCTGGACGACAAGGCGATCTACCCGGACGAGGCGACCATGGCCAAGCTGTTCACCGTCAAGCCCTACGATCCGAAATCGCAGCGGTTGATCACCCGGTCGTGGACGAAAATCGTTACGGGCCAATAAGCGATCAGATTCGAACCCCGGCAGTCCATCGTCGGGGTTCGTCCTTTGACGGAGCAAGGCAGGACGGAGTGGGACATGAAATCGCTTGGCAGCATCCGCCGGAAATTCGCCCCGTGGAACGATCCTGACGCCAAGCCTTATATCGTCTTCGAAAACGTCACCAAGAAGTTTGGCGATTTCATCGCCGTCAACGATCTTTCGCTGGCTATTTTCGAGCGCGAGTTCTTCGCGCTGCTCGGCGCTTCGGGCTGCGGCAAGTCGACCCTGTTGCGGATGCTGGCCGGTTTCGAAGAGCCGACCTCAGGGCGCATCCTGCTCGATGGGCAGGATCTGCGCGGCATCCCGCCCTATCGGCGGCCCGTCAACATGATGTTCCAGTCCTATGCGCTGTTCCCGCATATGACGGTGGAAAAGAACATTGCCTTCGGCCTGAAGCAGGAAGGGATGCCTGCCGTGGAAATCGACAAGCGCGTCGCCGAGATGCTCAGGCTGGTCAAGCTCGAGCAATTCGCCAAGCGCAAGCCGCACCAGCTTTCCGGCGGCCAGCGCCAGCGTGTGGCGCTGGCGCGCTCGGTGGCGAAACGGCCGAAGGTGCTGCTGCTCGACGAGCCGCTGGGCGCGCTCGACAAGAAGCTGCGCGAGGAAACCCAGTTCGAACTGATGGATTTGCAACAGGAATTGGGTCTGACCTTTGTCGTGGTCACTCACGATCAGGAAGAGGCGATGACCATGGCCGACCGCATCGCCATCATGGACAAGGGGCAGGTCATGCAGGTGGCGACGCCGGCCGAGGTCTACGAGGCGCCGGCATCGCGCTTCGTCGCCAACTTCGTCGGCAATGTGAACATGTTCGAGGGCACGGTGGCGGATCGCACGCAAGACACGGCGCGCATCACCGGCGCCAGCGGCGCGCAAATTCTGGTTGAGAATGCTGCCGATGCCGTTGCCGGCGCAGACGTCGCCTTCGCCATCAGGCCGGAGAAGATCAGGGTGTCGTCGAAGAAGCCGGCCGATGCCGTCAATGCGCTGGAGGGCGAGGTCTACGACATCGCCTATCTCGGCGACATGACCGTCTACCATGTGCGGCTGGACGACGGGCAGATGGTGCGGGCCTCCATGCTGAACGCGACGCGCGAAATCGACGATCCGCTGACCTGGGACGACCGCGCCTGGATCTCGTTCCGGCCGAATGCCGGTATTGTGCTGACGCGGTAGGAGGCGACCATGACGGACGCAACCGCAACGGCCGGCACGGTGGCAACGCCTTCCAGCGGACCGCCCACGAGCTTTCTCCAGTCGATCGCCAACCGGCTGGTGATCATCGTTCCCTATGTCTGGCTGCTCTTCTTCTTCCTCATACCGTTCGTCATCGTCTTCAAGATTTCCCTGTCGGATACGGCGAGGGCGATGCCGCCCTATGTCCCGACATTCGATATCTCAAAAGGCTTTGGCTCCCTGCTCGCCGGCTTGCGCGAGCTGGATTTCGAGAACTATCTGTGGCTTGCCGGCGACCCTCTATATTTCAACGCCTACATTTCCAGCGTCGTCGTTGCCGCGATCTCCACCGTTCTGGCGCTCCTGGTCGGCTACCCCATCGCCTACGGTATGGCGCGCGCGCCCGCGACGATCCGGCCGACGCTGCTGATGCTGGTGATCCTGCCGTTCTGGACCTCGTTTCTGATCAGGGTCTATGCCTGGATCGGCATCCTCAAGCCCGAAGGGCTCCTCAACCAGTTTCTCCTGTCCGTCGGTGTCATCAGCCAGCCGCTGGTCATCCTCAACACCTACGCCGCGATCTTCATCGGCATCGTCTATTCCTACCTGCCGTTCATGGTGCTGCCGCTTTATTCGTCGCTGGAGAAGCTGGACCATTCGCTGATCGAGGCGGCGCAGGATCTTGGCTGTCCGCCCATCACGGCATTCTGGAAAATCACTTTCCCGCTGTCGCTGCCCGGCGTTGTCGCCGGCTGCCTGCTGGTCTTCATTCCCGCAGCCGGCGAATTCGTCATTCCCGACCTGCTCGGCGGCTCGCGGACGCTGATGATCGGCAGGACGCTGTGGAACGAATTCAATTCCAATGGCGACTGGCCGGTCGCGTCGGCGGTGGCGGTCGTCCTGCTGTTGATCCTGATCGTGCCGATCGTCCTTTTCCAGCACATGCAGGCCAAGGCCCAGGAACAGGGGAGATAGGCCATGAACGCCGTCTGGAGCCGCTTCAACATCGCATCCATCGTGCTCGGTTTCGCGTTTCTCTACCTGCCAATCGTGCTGCTGGTCGTCTTCTCCTTCAATGAATCGAAACTCGTCACCGTCTGGGGCGGCTTCTCGACCAAATGGTATGTCTCGCTGTTCCACAACCAGGGCTTGATGGACGCGGCATGGGTCACCATCCGGGTCGGGCTGATATCTGCAACCGTGGCGACCGTTCTCGGCACGCTCGCCGCGCTCACCCTGACCCGCTATACACGCTTCAAGGGCCGGCTTCTGTTCAGCGGCATGGTCTTTGCGCCTCTGGTCATGCCGGAGGTCATTACCGGACTTTCCCTTTTGCTTTTGTTCGTCGCCGTCAATCTCGATCGCGGATTTTTCACCCTGACGCTCGCCCACATCACCTTCTCGATGTGCTTCGTCGCCGTGGTGGTGCAGTCGCGGCTGCTGACCTTTGACCGGTCGCTGGAAGAGGCGGCCATGGATCTCGGCGCCCCGCCGGTGAAGACGTTTTTCCAGATCACGCTGCCGGTAATCCTGCCAGCCATCGTCTCGGGCTGGATGCTGGCTTTCACGCTATCTATCGATGACCTTGTCATCTCTTCATTCACGTCTGGTCCGGGCGCCACCACCCTGCCGATGAAGATTTACAGCCAGGTCCGTCTCGGCGTGACGCCGGAGATCAACGCCGCCTGCACCATCCTGATCGGCTTGGTGGCCACCGGCGTCGTCATCGCCTCGGTCGTCAACAAGCAGCGCGAGGTCCAGCGTCTGCGCGACGAGCAGATCGCGCTGCGCGGCTGATCCTGTTCTCAGGGGCTAGTTGGCTGTCTGCTCGCGATTGATCGGCGAGATGAACGGCGTGTTCCAGGTTCCGCCGACGAAGAAGGTTGCCTGACGGCCGACGGGCGGGCCGTTCGCTGCTTCGGCCGGCGGCGCCGGCGGATTGCGCGGCACGATTCCGCCGAACAAGGCGAGCCCACGTCCGGCATAGGGCACGATGCCGGATAGCCAGATCTTCTGCTGTGGCGAGTTCGCTTCGGCCTTGTCCAGCCGCGCCACGCCTTTGGAGATTGTCGCTTTGAGCTCGGCCCCGTCGATGGGGACGCTGCCGTCGGCGACCTCGTTGAGCGGGAAGAAGCCGCCTTCCTGGCTGCGCTTGAGAAATTCCGGCAAATTCAGTCCGCCGAGCGAGCCGGAACCGAAATTGGCGCTGACCGAGCCATCGGCATTTTCGAGGATGCCGTCCCACGTCCTGCCGGGTCCTTTGAGGATCACGGAAACGGTGCCCTTCGCCGTCGGCACCAGCCGTTGCATTCCTGCCGCTGCGCCGAAGGCCGCGCCGTCGATGTCGGATGCCAGCAGCTTGATCTCCGCCTGCGTGCCTTCCGGCTTGCGGTCGAAGCGCAGGCTGGCCTGAATCGTGCCTCCGAAGGCCGTCGCGTCGGAAATATCGAACACGGAAAGGCTGTCCTTCACCTGCGCTGTCGCCGCCACATCGGTCATCTGAACCGCGCCGGCGCTGGCGCTGGCGGCTGACAATCTGAGATCCAGGTTGACGCGCGCTGTGTTGCCCATGCCGGACGGCTCCTGTGGGGCTGGGCTTCCGGGCATGGCAATCGGTGTAAAAGCGGCCAGAAAGGCGCTCAGATCGAGCGTTTCGAACGCCAGTGTTCCGGCGACAACCGGTACCGGCTCGGAAAACGAAAAGTCCAGCGCGCCCATGCCGGGGTTCTTGTCGAGGCTGATCTCGGTGCTGTCCAGCTTGATCCTGCCCATACCGCCGCTGACTTTGCTCGATACGGATAATGCCCCGATAGCAGCCCCCGAAGCCGTGGTCGTTCCGGACCAGTCGAGAGCCCTGCGCAGCGACGGCGCCGAGAATTTGGCCAGGCCGTCGATGTAGGAGTTTTCGGACACATTGACCGTGCCATCGAACGAGAATGTAGCCGGCGTCGATTTCACCGAAACGGTCAGAGGCGCGGTGCCGCCGGCAAGAAGCAGCAGCGGTTTCGCCGACGCGATATCGACCGACACGCTTTCGCCATTCCATATGCCGTTGGCCGAAACCGTGCCGCCGCCATTCAGCGTCGCCCAGCCGACACGGCCGTTGAGGCTGGTGAGAATTTCCGTTTCCTTGCCGTCGGCGGCGGTGATGACGCGCCCATCCCGGAATTCGACTGTGCCGAACGGATCGTTCGGCAGCCGGCCGGTATCGGGGTTCGCCGGATTGGCCTCGACCACGTCGCGCGCGGTGTCGATCGAACGCGTGATGCGTCCGCCAGTCGGCAGGGCAGGCAGGAAAAAACCCTGGGCAGTGTGCTCGACCCGCAGTGTCGGCCTGATCAGCCGGGTGGTCGAGAACACCACGTCGCCGCGCAGCGCCGCCATCGCCGATAGATCGATTTCGACCCGTTCGGCATCGATGACGGGCGGACTGTCGGGTTCCGACCACTTCGACAGCGTCACATCGGTCAAGATCGCCTGGAATTTCGGCCAGACCTGGATTTGCGGGGTGCCGTCGATGGCCACGCGAAAACCGCTCCAGGCGCTCATTTCCCAGGCGATGCGGTCGCGCACGATCCGCGTTGACGCGAAATAGGGCAGGGCCACCAGCGCGAACGCGGCGACGACCACGGCAAAGCCGATCGCCAGTAAGCTGCGCCGGATAAAAACTGATGACATCGCGCCTGTTATCGTCTCGCCGAGAATCGCCGCAAAGGTGTAACCCGTGCCTGACGCATTACAAGTCTTTATGACCCGGCCATGGCGGCTTTGCGTTTTTGCACGTTGACTGGCGCGAGCCTTGCGTCTCAGTAGCGCTTTGTGCTTTTAGGCCGGGAAGAAAGCATGGAGTGCGATGTGACGTCCGACAAACCTCTCTGGGTTCCGTCTCCGCAGCAGATCGCCACGGCGTCCATGTCGGATTTCATGCAGGCGGCCAGCGCCATGGCCGGGCGGGAATTGTCCTCCTACGCACAATTGCATGATTGGTCCATCGCCGAGAGCGAGCGCTTCTGGGACCTTATCTGGAATTACTGCGGCGTGGTCGGTGACAAAGGCGACCGCGTCCTCATCGACGGCGGGAAAATGCCCGGCGCCGCCTTCTTTCCCGACGCCAGCCTGAACTTTGCCGAAAACCTGCTTCGCAAGCAGGGCGCTGCGGAGGCCATCGTGTTCCGCGGCGAAGACAAGATCGAACGCCGGCTTACCTGGAACGACCTCCACGCGCTTGTTTCGAGGCTGCAGCAGCTTTTTGTCTCGCTGGGCGTCAAGCAGGGCGACCGCATCGCGGCGATGATGCCGAACATGCCCGAGGCGGTTGCGGCGATGCTTGCGGCTGCCTCGCTCGGCGCTGTGTGGTCTTCCTGTTCACCCGATTTCGGCGAGCAGGGCGTGCTCGACCGTTTCGGCCAGATCGAACCTGTCGTCTTCCTCGCGCCGGACGGTTACTGGTACAACGGCAAGCCTCAGGAAACGGGCGCCAGGGTCGCTGCCATCGCCGCCAGGCTTCCCACGGTCCGCAAAGTGCTGATCGTCGACTATCTCGGCACATCCGTCGACGTGGCGGCGACGATCCCGAACGGCGCGGCGCTCGAAGACGCGCTTGCGCCTTTCACGGCGAAGACGGTTTCGTTCGCACGGCTTCCCTTCTCGCACCCGCTCTACATATTGTTTTCGTCGGGCACGACCGGCATTCCCAAATGCATCGTCCACAGCGCCGGCGGCGTACTGATCCAGCACCTGAAGGAGCATCGCCTGCACGCCGGACTGATGGAGGGCGACCGCTTCTTCTATTTCACCACCTGCGGCTGGATGATGTGGAACTGGCTGGTTTCGGGGTTGGCGTCCGGCGCCACGCTCCTGCTCTACGACGGCTCGCCTTTCTATCCCGACGGCAACGCGTTGTTCGATTTCGCAGACGCGGAGAAGATGACCTATTTCGGCACATCGGCGAAATTCATCGATTCCGTCCGCAAGGCAGGGCTCGAGCCGATCCGCACGCACGATCTCACCGCGGTGAGGACGATCTCGTCGACGGGATCGCCGCTTTCGCCCGAAGGCTTTCGCTTCGTCTATGACGGGATCAAGAAGGACATCCATCTTGCCTCGATCTCCGGCGGCACCGATATCGTCGCCTGCTTCGTGCTCGGCGTTCCCATACTCCCGGTGTGGGAAGGCGAGATACAGGGCGCCGGCCTCGGCATGGCCGTCGATGTTTGGGACGAGGACGGCAGGCCCATTCGTGAGGAGAAGGGCGAACTGGTCTGCACCAAGCCGTTCCCATCCATGCCAGTCGGTTTCTGGAACGATCCTGACGGCACGAAATATCACGGCGCCTATTTCGAGCGTTTCGACAATATCTGGTGCCATGGCGATTTCGCCGAATGGACGCCGCATGGCGGCATGATCATCCACGGCCGCTCTGACGCGACGCTGAACCCCGGCGGCGTTCGTATCGGCACGGCTGAAATCTACAATCAGGTCGAGCAACTGCCGGAGATCGCCGAGGCCATTTGCATCGGCCAGGATTTCGAGGACGATGTGCGGGTGGTGCTTTTCGTCAGATTAGCGGAAGGCGTCACACTCGATGCCGGCCTGGAGAAACGCATCCGCGACAAGATAAGGACTGGCGCCAGCCCGCGCCATGTCCCGGCGCGCATCCTGGCCGTTGCGGACATTCCGCGCACTAAGTCGGGCAAGATCACCGAACTTGCCGTGCGCGACGTAGTCCATGGCAGGGCCGTCAAGAACCAGGAAGCGCTGGCCAATCCCGAGGCACTTGCGCTGTTCCGCGACAGGTCGGAACTGGCGACATAGCCGGATGCGGCGGTAGCAATATGGTTAACGAATGGTGTCGCCGAAATTTACCTAGATTTCACGAGTGGTACACATTCGTAAATTTTCCGGCGGACCGGTAAGGTTTTGTTAAGCTCCGGCCTCGATAGTCGCACGTAACTTGAGGGAGAAATCCCGTTTCCGCTTTGGCGGACCGATTTCACTCAGGCCCGTCGTGACAAATCCCCTACTTCAGGCGCCCTTGCGGCGCCTTTTTCTTTTGTATTCCTAGGCTTGCGTTCAATCGGCAAGAACGCGGGTCGACGGGAAGGCGACCTCGACAAGCGTCCCCTCGCCAGGTGTCGAACTGATGGTGAACCGCGCCCGGTTGGCCTCCACCATAGCCTTCGTCAACGGCAGGCCAAGGCCGGTGCCGTCGCCGCGCCCGCGCCGCAGCGCATTGATCTGCTTGAACGGTTTCAGAGCCTGTTCGATTTCCGCCTGGTTCATGCCGACGCCGGTGTCACGCACCCGCATGACCACGTCGCCGGAGGCTTCATATGCGGTAGACACAATCACCTGTCCGCCCGCTTGCGTGTAGCGGATGGCGTTCGACAGCACGTTGAGCGCGATCTGGCGGATCGAACGAAGGTCGGCAACCACCTCCGGCACGCGCGAGGCGAAACTGGAGCGGATGATGACACGTTCGCGGTTGGCCTGCGGCTGCATCAGCGCCACGGTTTCAGCGAGCGTGTCGTTGAGCGACACTGCCTCGTAGTCCATCTCCTGCTGACCGGCTTCGATCTTGGAAATGTCCAGAAGGTCGTTGACCAGATCCAGCACATGGTTGCCGGAACGGTTGATGTCGCGCAGATAGTCACGGTAGCGGTCGTTCGAGACCGGGCCGAACTTCTCGTCCACCATCAATTCCGAAAAACCGATGATGGCGTTGAGCGGCGTGCGGATTTCGTGGCTGATGCGGGCGAGGAAATCGGTCTTCTGCGACGAAGCCCGTTCGGCGACGGCGCGGGCCTGGGTGAGGTCTTCCTCGGCGCGCTTCCACTGGGTGATGTCACGCACCACGGCACAGAAACCGCTGTCTTCCGGCAACCTGCCGATGGTCATGAACAGCGGAATGAAACGTCCTTCCGCCTCGCGTCCAATGACCTCGCGTCCGTCGTTGAGCACGCTCGCCACGCCAGGTTCGGAAAGGCCGGCGAGATAATCGCGTGCGGCGCGCTGGCTTTCGATGGCGAACAGCGATGCGAACGGCTTGCCGGCCACATCGTCGCTGTCGAAGCCGAAAAGCGCCTCCGCCGGCCGGCTGATCGACTGGATGTTGCCTTCCGGATCGATGAGGACGACACCGTCGGTCGCGGTGTCGATGATGGTGCGCATTTCAGCGACACGCGCCTTGAGTTCGGAAACGTCTGGCTGCGTAACGCCGGCGCTGCTTGCCGCGAAGGACGGACCTTCGACGCTGCCGTTCGGTTCAGTCGTCGGTTGGATCACCATCATCAACGCCTTGCCGTCGCGCCATGGCACCGAGCGAAGCAGCGCATCGACGGGCAGTTCTCGTCCGTCAGCCGTCCTCAGCCGCAGGGATCGATCCGCCGTATCCAGGGCGGTATCGTCGGTATAAGGATCGACAAAAAGGGCATCGAGGCCACCCACCGCCTCCAGCCCGGCAAGGGACTTGTAGCCTGTAAGCGCGAAGAATTCCTCGTTGGCGTAATGCAGCGCATCTCCCGAATGGATCAGCACCGGCACCGGCAGTCTGGCCATCAGCGAGGTATCGGAGCCTGTGGCCGCAAAGGCCGAGGGCAGGAACCCTTCGGCGCGCAGGGGCGGCGACTGGCGCGCAGGGCGCTCATCGTAGTCTGGCGTGGCGGCCGTCGTTTCGACGGGCAGGGTTTCGTCGTCGCGCGCATCGCGGAAATCGGCGGCGGCGGTGCTGTCATCATCGTCGGCGAAATCCAGCAGGGAGCGACCGGATTGCCGGTCATTCGAATTCGACGGGGAATCGACCCCGTCCAGCCTGGCGAGGTCTGCCTGATTCTCTGTGTCGTCGATCTCGTCGAGGTTCGCGCCGTCGTCGATCGCGCCGGCGTCTTCCTCTTCGGCAAAATCGAGCAGCGAACCGCCGCCATATTTTCCGGGCTCGGTCGCGGGGGTGCGCAAATCCCGGTCTGGATCTCCCTCGGCGGGCTCCGTTGATGCCGTAGGCGCCGCGGGTGCAACGGGCTCGGCGCTTTCGCCTGGGGCGGAACCATGCGGTTCCAGCGCTGCCGTGTCCGCCAGATGCGGTTCCGAACCAGCCTCGATATCGACTCGCGTGTTTTCCACCCCGCTTTCGGCGGGTGTCTCCCCGGATGCTGTCTCTTTTTTCTCCGCCGGGATGGCGCCGTTGTCTTTCTTCAGTCGCTCGCCGATTTCACGGAAGGCGCTGCGCTCGACCGTGGAAAGGCCCTTGTCGTTGGCGGGCTGACGGTGCTCGGCCAGCCTGATGACCTTGTCGGCAAAACGGCGGTCCTGTTTCGGCACGATGCTCAATGCCGGTACTTCACCCTTGAACGGGTCGTCCGGCGACGCTTCGCCGTGGGGCGGTGGTGCCAGTGGTCCCGAGGTGTTGTCCGGCTGCGCCGGTTGGCCGCCATTCTGTTCGCCATCGGGTGCTGCATTGGGCACCAGCGCCAGCCCGATCTTCTCCGGGTCATCGACGGCATCGCCGGGGCGCGCGACACCGAAGCCGCGGAAGCCTTCGAAGGTCCGGCTGCGGCCATAGACAGGCAACGCCGCCAGATCGACGGGCACCTTCAACCCGGTTCCGGCCAGCGGCCAGAGCACCGAGCGGCCCGACCACGTGTCGCGCCGTTCCAGGAGGCCGCTGATTTCGCCGCTCGGATCGAGCCCGAAGGCGACTGCGACGTCCCTGAAGCGCCGGCCCAGAACGTCGGCAGCCGTCTGTCCGACAGCAGCGGCGAATTCAGGCGAGACGGCGCTGAACCTCCCTTCCGCGTCCGTGCGCCAGACGAAGCGCCGAGGCGTTGCGTTGCGATCGATCGTGGGAGCAGGTTCTTCGACCTTCTTATCGATGGTTTCAGGAGCATGGGTTGCCATGACGGGTTCGCCCTCGTCCGCAGTTGTCCCGGAACCGGCTATCGCCGGTTCTCCGTCCTCGTGGCCGATCTTCGAACCATCCGCGGAGGCTTTTTCCTCGGTCGCCGAAGGTTGTTGCGGGTCGGATGGCGTCGGATCGCCTCGCTCTTCGCTGAAATACCAATGGTCGTGATGCCCGGCCCCGACTGACGTACTTTTTCCGGGTTTCGATGACGTACCGGCATCGGCTGGCGCAGCGCCCCCTGCGGCCTGCGCCACCGGTTCAGATTGCGGCGCCGTTTCCGGATCGCTTGTGCCCACGCTTGGCGGTATTGATCGATCCTTGCCGGCTTCGGCAGTCTCGGCTTGCGTCTGGAACGGCTCTTTCGTCTCGTCCTCGTCGGCCAACTGCTCCTCGTCGATAACCACCAGGAGGTGGCGCACGGGTTCGTCGGCAAGCCGCGCGAGACCCGACGGGTAGCTTCTGTCGCCTGCGGCGATCAGGCGTTTGACGATACGGTCGCTTTGATAAGCCACCTCGGCCACCAGCCTCGCCAGCGTGGCGCGCGGAATGGCGAGCGCTTCGAAACCGGTCGATGCCGCCTCGATGTCGCCATTGCCGTCGACAAAGGCAAGGAACTGCCCCTTCTGTGTGAAGCCGCTGAGAGCACGGCGCTTCATATCCGGCGCACCGGAAGACCCGGCCTGCGCCGCGGGTACGGCAAGCAGGATCGCCTTCTCGCCGTCCGGCAGCGTCATGGCGCTGGCCATGAAACCGACGGTGCGGCTCATGATGCCGCCGGCCAGCCGCACCGTGATCGGATGGTCGACGCCGATGTCCGGGAAACCTTCCACAGCCAGGATATGCCGTTTGGCCACTGGCGGCAGGTGCGGCGAAGCGCCGACCATGCTTTCAATGTCGGAATAGCCGAAGAGCGCCGCCCCCGGACCATTGGCCCAGATGACCTCCTCCATGTCAGTCGACAGAATAGCCAGCGCATCGCCGGCGGCGAAACGCTTCCGCACCGCGTCCAGCACGGTGACATCAAGGAAAGAGTAGCTTTCTGAAGGCATGCGCTTCGGCGGCTCTCGCAAATCGGAACGGTGCAGTTAACACTTTGTTAATAAAAGCCTGCGGCCCGAAGGTCCACAAGGCAGTCTACGCCCGCGGCGGAAATTCGGCACGTGGTTAACGGTGGAAACCTGTGATTATGGTGCAGCGCAACAAAAATATTGCATTGCACCATAAACTGCCTTATATTGCCCATCATACATGAACGAGACGGCTTTCTGCCAAAGCCGCTGACGCCGAAAAGGATGGAAAATGTCCAAGATCAAGACCGCCGATACCGTTGAGTTCCCGAGCTTCGACGCCGCCAAGGCCACCGATCAGTTCCGCGCCTTCACCGAGAAGGGCGTCGAGCAGTCGAAGGAAGCCTATGCCAAGCTGAAGACCGGCGCCGAGGAAACCCAGAAGGTGCTCGAAAACACCTACGAGACCGTAAAGGGCGTTTCCAACGATTTTTCGCTCAAGGCGATCGCCGCCCTTCGTGCCAGCACGGAAGCCAATTTCTCGCATCTCGAAGCGCTTCTTGGCGCCAAGTCGCTGTCCGAAGTCGTTGAGTTGCAGACCTCGTTCCTGCGCAAGCGCGTTGAAATGACCGTCGATCAGGCCAAGGAATTGCAGGCTGCCGGCACCAAGGCCGCCGAGGATGTTTCCAAGCCGATCAAGACCGCCTTCGAAAAGGCGTTCAAGGACCTCAAGGTCGCCTGAAGCCGCAGAGGCAATTGTGAATACCCGGCCGGCGGTTCCTCCTCCCTCCGTCCGCCGGGATAGCGGCCAGCACCTCCCGCTGGCCATTTATAGAAAAAGGCCGGCACCTCCTCCCGCCGGCCTTTTTCTTTGCCTGTTTGCAGGCGCATGGGTGCTACGCCTTTTTGGCATTCCAAGAGCCTTGAATTTATGTCCGATTGTTCGTAAGTGACGCATCGCCGATTGAAGGAGCGGCAGACGAAGACAGAGCTTCGTTGATCATGCTCAGGCGCTTGCGCCGTTGTAGCTCAGATGGTTAGAGCGCCGGATTGTGGATCCGGAGGTCGCTGGTTCGATCCCAGCCAACGGTACCACCTCCCAAGGAACTGAATTGACTTTGGAAATCGACTTCAATCGGGCTTCGTACCTTAAATCCGGCTTGCCGGGTTGCCTCGCCGTGGCGACTCGGATTCAATTGGCCGGGCGGCATCCTTTTGAGATGCCGTACGTTTACGGCGATCAAAGTGGCGTAACCGGAGCAGGTTATTCATTATGAGCGAACATGCGATCGAGTTTCTTCAGGAGTGGATTGGCGAGAAATGCCAAGCTCCCAGCGAACCGATCAGGATAGAAAAGCAGGCCGAGGCGCTCGCGAGAGAGTGTTGCGCCAAGGCGGCTGAGGCCGGCATCCCGCTGGAGGATATCCAGGAGGAAGTCGGCGACATTCAGGAGCTCATCGCTTCGCGGCTGGAAGACGCCGTCGAGGCCGAACAGTCCGGCGACAAGAATCCGCTCCGGAAAGCTGGATAGGCAAGACGCGGAATACCCCTGCGTCATTGATGCCGGGACACATGCCACCAACCGCCTGTCGCGATTTTCCACGTTAGAGTCTGAGCCTAGAACAGCGACCCCTGGTTTCCGGGGTCCTTCGGCTTTGGGCGCGGTTTTGCCGTCGGCGGCGCTGCCGTCGTCGCTTCGGCGTCCCCTGCTGCCACGGCATGTATGGCGCCGTCGGCAAAGCGAAGTTCCAGCCCGCCGCCCACCACGACTTCCGCGGCGCGCCTGACCAGCTTGCCCGCATCGTCGAGCACCAGTGCGTAGCCGCGCTCGAGGATCGACTGTTCCGATAGTTTGAGTGTCGAGAGCAGCCGGTCGGCCTGTGTCAGCCTCGCCCTTAAGCGTTCCATCCGCACGGTCAGCGCTTGCTCATGCCGGCGCGCGGCGCTTGTCAGCCGGTCCGCGGCCTCTCGTCTCGATCTTTGCAGCGGTTGCAAACTGATGCGGGCCTGCGCGGCGTCGAATCGCTGCCGTTTTCGCGCCAGGGCTGCTTTTGCACATTTCGGCAATTGATCGGAGGCGCGACGCAGTTCCGCCCGCCTCGTGTTTGCTATGCCGCGCAAGGCAGCCTGCCCCCGCAGCACATCCCGCTCGGTCAACTTGCGCCATTCTGCGATACGCCGCATCAGGGTCGCGGTCGAGAGCCGCGCGCCATCGAGCCGCGCCCGCTTGCGATGAACGCCGACCGTGAGGCCGCGGCCGAGCCGGCCCGTCGCTTCGTCGAACCGGCGGCGCGGTACGGCCAGCAGTTGGTCGGGCGAGGGCAGGGCGCGCGCCGCAGCCCGCACTGCCTGCCGCTTGCGGTCCACAGTTCTTGCCGTGCAGGCCTTGAGCCGCGCGCCGAGATTGGCGAGCGTCGCTTCGAGGTCTGCCCTCACGGGCACGGCAATCTCGGCGGCGCCCGTTGGTGTCGGCGCGCGGACGTCCGCCGCAAGGTCGATCAGCGTCCAGTCGGTTTCATGCCCGACCGCCGAGATGACCGGAATGTCGGAGGCGGCGACGGCGCGCACCAGCGCCTCGTCGTTGAACCCCCACAAATCCTCCAGGCTGCCGCCGCCACGCGCGATGATCAGAAGATCGGGCCGCGCGATCGATCCGCCTTCCGCCAGCGCGTTGAAACCTACAACGGCCGCGGCCGCTTCCGCGCCTGCCGTCTCGCCCTGAACCCGCACCGGCCAGACCACCACATGCAACGGGAAGCGGTCGGCCAGGCGGTGCAGGATATCGCGGATCACCGCGCCGGTCGGCGAGGTGACGACGCCGATCACGCGGGGCATGTAGGGCAGAAGCTGCTTGAGCGCCGGGTCGAAAAGCCCTTCGGCCTGCAGCTTGCGTTTGCGTTCCTCAAGCAGCGCCATCAGCGCGCCGGCGCCGGCCGGCTCCAGGCTTTCGATGACGATCTGGTATTTGGACGATCCCGGGTATGTGGTGAGCTTGCCGGTGGCGATCACCTCCATGCCCTCCTCAGGGCGGAAGCGCAGCCGGCTCATCGTGCCTTTCCACACCACAGCTTCAAGGCGGGAGCGGTCGTCCTTTAGCGCGAAATAGGCGTGGCCCGACGAATGCGGGCCGCGATAGCCGGAAATCTCGCCGCGCACCCGCACATGGCCGAACTGGTCTTCGACCGCGCGCTTCAAGGCGCCGGATATCTCGCTCACAGTATATTCGGTGGCGTTTGTGCGTGATTCGGTTGCTTCGCTCATGGCGCGATTGACCGCCCGTGGACCCGGTCCGTCAAGGGCAGCTCATGCTGCGTGTTACCAACCCGGCACAAGCTGGTTCGGCTTCCCGCGTTTCATCCTGGCGGCGGCCAGCAGGGCGAAATCGAAGCTGCCGGCATCCTCGCCAAGCGGCACGGAAATATTGTCAAGGCTCTCCGAGATGTGCCGCGCCAGCGCATCGACGATCTCCGGCCGGCTGGTCTGGCCGCGCATGATGCCGATGCGGCAATCGGGCAGGGCGCCGAAGCCGTCGGCTTCGCCCAGCACCCGCATGCCGGGCCGCAGCGCGCATTCCGGCAGTACCGAGATCGCCAGGCCGGAAAGCACCGCGGCGGTGATGACGGTGGCGGAAAAGCTGGTGAAAAGAATGCGGTAGTCGCGGTTCATGGCGTCGAGCACGTCGCAACCAGCCCGCCGCCAGATACAGTTCGGCCGGCCGAAGGCCATCGGCAGCACTTCCTGCTCATGCGTCGCATGGTTGGCCGAAGTGACCCACAGCAACGGCTCGCGCCGCACCACTTCCGATTGGCCGCGCGCGTCGTTGTGCGTCACCAGAGCGAGGTCGAGATTGCCGCGCTTGATGTGCTCGACGAGGCCCGGCGTCGGCTCGCAGACGACCGTCAGCTCCACACGCGGATTGGAGCGGGCGAAACGGGCCATGATCTCGGGCAGGAAGCGGTCGGCATAATCGTCCGGCGTGCCGATGCGGATCGTGCCTTCCAGGCGGGTGTCGTCGAAGGCGGCAAGCGTTTCGCGGTTCAGGAACAGCAGCCGGCGGGCGTAGGACAGAAGCCTTTCGCCTTCCTCGGTCAGCTTGTTGGTGCGACCTTCCTTCTCGAACAGCGGCTTGCCGATCCGCTCTTCCAGCCGGCGCATCTGCATCGAGACGGCCGATTGCGTGCGATGCACTTCCTCCGCCGCCCGGGTGAAGCTGCCGGTGTCGGCGATGGTCACAAAGGTCTGCAACTGGTCGAGATCAAGCGGCGCTTTCATCGATCTAATCCATCATGACAGTTGATGATAAAGATTAGAAACATTCGTTGGATTAATCAATTCTCCCGTGGGAGATTGTCACCGTCCACATGAATCCATGTGAATCGGATTGGAGCCGCCGCGCATCGCGTGGCGGAAGGCCTTTTCGCGACCCTGAGATGAGGAAGAACGACAATGACGACGTATGACTTCGCTGGCGAAACCTCGCGCATCACTTCGCGCCCGGCCGTTGCGACGCGCGTAGTCATTGCCGTGGCCAATTTCTACCGAGCCTGGAAAAACCGTCGCGCCTTTTATCGCCTCGGCGAGATGTCCGACGCGGAACTCGCGGATATCGGACTTACCCGTTCTGATCTGCACGTCGCCATCGACGTGCCGTTCGGCAGCGATCCCACGGTCAAGCTTCGTTGCATCACCGGCGCACGCACCGGCACCATCGAGGATTTCGCCCGGCAGGTGGCTTGAGTTTCATCGCCGCGGGTGTCGCCCAAGCGGCAAGAGTTACGCAGGCTCCCCACACTCCCACCGGTTCCCCACAACCGGTAGCCTGCTTGCTGGCCCGGTCCTCGCGGACCGGGCTTTTTTGTGCGCGACTACCGCCGGTCCATGCCCTTCAGGAATTGGTCGAACACGGAGCCGATATTCTTCTCGTAGTCGTCGCGCTGCTGGCTGCCGGTCTCGAACATCTTGCCGAAAATGTCGTCGTAAGGGTTGCGCTGCCGTCCGCTCGGGTTCTGCTGCGGTTCCGGCTCGGGCGCTCGCCGCTGCTGCGGCGCGGAGCGGCCGGTCGAGGTTCCGGCGGGACCGCCTGCCTGGCCACCCGTCTGGCCGCCGAGCATGTCCTGCAGGATTTTGCCCCATGGACTGTCGCCAAGCGGATTCTGCGGCGCCTGCTGCTGCGTCCGGCCTTGCGGTGCCTGCTGCTGGGCGCCGCCGCCGAACATGTCTTTCAGCACCTTGCCGAACGGGTTGTCACCGAGCTGATCCAGTGGATTTTGCGATTGTGGCGCCTGGCGCTGCTGCGGGGTGGTCTGGCCGCCGCCCATGCCGCCGCTCTGCTTCATCATCTCCTCGATGATCTGCCCCAGCGGATTGTTGCCGCCGAAGCCGCCCGCCCCCTGCATCTGGTTGGTGGATTGCTTGAACAGGCCGCCCATCACCATCGAGGCGATCACCGGCAGCATCTGCTGCAGCGTCTGCTGGCCGAGGCCGGTCGCCTGCGAAGCCTGGGCGGCGACGGCGCGCGAAAGGTCCTTCGAGCCGAACAGATGACCGAGTATGCCGTTGCCTTCCTGCACGCCCTGCGGGGAAAAGGCCTTCGAGGCGTCCTCAAAATATTTCGCGTGCTGGCCGCTGGCGAGCGCGCTCATGAAAGCACTGACGCCGTACGGATCGGAGGCGTTGCGCTTCAGCCCCTGGCTGAAAGCCGGCATCAGCGCCTCGACGGCGGTTTGCGCCTGCTGTTGCGAAAGCCCGAACTGCCTGGCGAGCTGGTCAATTCCCTGGCCGTTCTGCGCATTGGCCAGCATGTCGATCAAGGGAAGCATGGGGTTCCTCCTCGGATTGCTCAGGAAATAACCCTAGAGTGTTTCCCTAACCGATTGAAGGGTGAAACGCAGGCCGGCCAGCCGGCAGTCAGTAGGCGTACTCCATGAACACCGGCTCGATGGAGCCGCCCCAGCGGGTGTGATAGGCGTTGAGCATTTCCTCGGCGCTGGTGGTGCCGCGCGCGACCACTTCCTCAAGCGTGTAGAGGAACGAGGTCTCGTCATAGCCATCCTGATTGAGCTGGCCGCGGCGCTTGAGGCCGTCGCGGGAAATCGCCAGCACGTCGCGCGCCATCTCGCGCAGGGTCGTGTTGCGAAATGGCGCGCCGATGCCGAGTTCCGGCACGGCGTTGCGCATGGCCAGCACTTCCTCGTAGCTCCAGTTCGACGTGAAAGTCTCGGCAGCATCGAGCGCCGCCTCATCGTAGAGCAGGCCGACCCAGAATGCGGGCAGGGCGCAGATGCGCCGCCACGGCCCGCCGTCGGCCCCGCGCATTTCGAGGAAGCGCTTCAGCCGCACATCCGGGAATAGCGTGGAAAGGTGGTTCGCCCAATCGCCCATGGTCGGCACCGGGTCGGGAATCTCCGTGCGTGCGCCGCCTTGCATGAACTGGCGGAAGGTTACGTCCGTCATGTCATGGTAGCGGCCATCGCGGATGATGAAATACATCGGCACGTCCAGCGCCCAGTCGACGTAATCGGCAAAACCGAAATCCGGCGAGAAGCAGAATTCAAGCAGTCCAGACCGCTGGTTGTCGGTGTCGCGCCAGATGTCGCCGCGCCAGCTGCGCAGGCCGTTTGGCTTGCCATCGGTGAACGGCGAATTGGCGAACAGCGCGGTCGAGAGCGGCTGCAGCTTCAGCGACACCTGCATCTTGCGGCGCATGTCTCTTTCGCTCTCGAAGTCGAGATTCACCTGGATGGTGCAGGTGCGGTACATCATGTCCAGCCCCTGCGTGCCCACCTTGGGCATGTAGCGGGTCATGATCTCGTAGCGGGATTTGGGCATTTTCGGCGTCTGCGCCAGCGACCATTTGGGGCTGCCGCCAAGGCCCAGGAAGCGCACGCCGAGCGGCTCGGCGATCTCGCGCAGCTGCGCCAGATGGGCGTTGCCCTCGCGGCAGGTCTGGTGGATATTTTCGAGCGGGGCGCCGGACAGCTCGAACTGCCCGCCCGGCTCCAGCGAAATCGCACCCTGGCCGGTCGGCTCCACCAGGCCGATGACGCGCCCCTCGTCGATGATCGGGTCCCAGCCGAGCTTGTGCTGCATCCCCTCCAGAATGGCGCGGATTCCCTTGTCGCCGCCGTAGGGTACGGGCGCGTGGCCGTCAATGTAGAAGGGAAACTTCTCGTGCTCGGTGCCGATGCGCCACTTGTCGCGCGGCTTGCAGCCTGCGGCGAGATATTCGGCAAGCTCGTCAATTCCCTGGATAGGTTGGGAATCCGTTGTATCGCGCGCCATGTGGCACTTCTCCTTGAGCGGCGGTTGCGGGCCGCCGCGCTTGATGGACGAAATGCCGCCAGCCTATCAAGCGAAAAATCCTGAGCCACAGTTCAACAGGGCTTGATGAAGATCAGGCTGCGTTGCTGGAACCGTCTGCCGGGTTGCGTTCACGACATCTTAACGGGCGTGGCAGCAAGACCAAAAACGAAACAATTCCGCCATTTTCGCAGCATTGTGCCGACACAATCGCGGCCGATGATTTCGCATCAGGCTAGGGGGCTTTGCCATGGCGACGGCAGGCGATTTTCAGACGCTCGATCGAGACGAAGTACGCACGGGTGCGGCACGGCTGCCCCGTGCTGAATCCGGTTTGATCGCCAGCCGGCCAGCCGGACCTTTCGACATCGCCGCCGACGCGGTGAAAACCACGACGGCGAGGGATACGCTGGTCACCGCCCTGCTGGTGATCTATCCGGCTTTCGCGACCGTGGCAGCGATCGTCGTCGGGCTTGCGTTGACGCGCGGCGTCTGATGATCGGCTGTCAGGGCCGTTTGAAGGCCTTGCGCTCCGCTTCCACGCTTTCCCGGCACATGCACCCCTCGAGATGGTCATTGACCAGTCCCATCGCCTGCATGAAAGCATAGACCGTCGTTGGCCCGACGAAGCTCCAGCCACGTTTCTTCAGTTCCTTTGAAATCCTCGTCGAGACTGCCGTCTTCGGATTGGCGCGCAGATGCGCCAGATCCACGATCTGAGGCCGCTCCTCCGCCTTCGGCTCGAATTGCCAGAACCATGCGGCCAGCGAGCCGGCCTCGTCCGCAAGTTCCCGTGCGCGCCGGGCATTGTTGATCGTCGAGACGATCTTGCCGCGATGGCGGATGATGCCGGCATTGCCGAGCAACCGCTCGACGTCCGTATCGGTGAATTTCGCGACGCGATCAAAATCGAAACCGGCGAAGGCCTCGCGGAAATTGTCGCGCTTGCGCAGGATCGTCAGCCACGAAAGGCCGGACTGGAAGCCTTCGAGGCAGATCTTTTCGAACAGCCTCGTGTCGTTGGCGACCGGCCGGCCCCATTCGTGATCGTGATAGTGGAGATAGTCCGGCAGATTGCCGTGCCAGAAGCACCGCATCGCGCCGTCCGGTCCGGCGATCAGGCCATTCTCATCACTCGATGCCATTTCTGGCTCCTGCACAGCGTCTTTACCGGCGCTTTACCAGATTCTTGAACCCCCCGGTAACCACACCAAAAGGTTTACTGACAAAGCGGCATTTTAATCGTTCGCGATTCACCATTCGGTTGCTCCCGCCGCCTCAGATTGAACGCCGCAGCCGGAACTGGACACCCGTTTCCGGCAAGGTTGACGATCGAGTTGAGAGTGCATCCGATGAACAGGTTTTTATCTTCGCTTTGTGCCGTGGCAGGCGTTCTGGCGGTCGCCTCGCCTTCCATGGCCAATGACCGATATGCGCAACGCCCGCCGGTGGTGGTAAGCCCCGACCTTTCAGCGCCTTGGGTGCTGCAGCTGGAAGGCGCGCCAGGCATCGTGCGCCAGGCGCGGCCACAGGCGCCGCGTGTCCGCTATCGCGATCCTGGCATGGGACAAGTCCGGTCGGCCCCCATGCGCCCCGATCCAACGCGCACCGCCGCCGTGCGGCCAAACAGAACGGCCAGCCGCCCGCAGATCAACCCGATCTATCTGCCGCAGGAGGTCGACTACGACGGCGGCCAGAAGCCAGGCACGGTCATCATCGACACCAGGCAGAATTTCCTTTTCCTGGTGGAAGGAGACGGCAAGGCGCGGCGCTATGGCGTCGGCACCGGCAAACCGGGCTTCGAATGGGCCGGAACCCACAAGGTCAGCGCCAAGCGCGAATGGCCCGACTGGCGCCCGCCGTCGGAAATGATCGCCCGCGAGAGGGCCAAGGGCCGCTATCTCCCCACCTATCTTGCCGGCGGCATCGAAAACCCGCTCGGCGCGCGCGCTCTCTATCTCGGCTCGACGCTCTATCGCATCCACGGCACCAACCAGCCATGGACCATCGGCGGCGCGGTTTCATCCGGCTGCATTCGCATGCGCAACGAAGATGTCGTCGATCTCTATGACCGCGTGACCGTTGGCACCAAGGTCGTTGTGATGTAGTCTTTTGGGACTAAAGGGGGACAGGCCGTGTGAGGGATACGGCCAGTCGGAATAAGGGCAGCGCCACTTCCATGGCGTTGCCCTTATTCTTTTGGCGGTTTGTCACCGGATTGGGACGGTCCGGGTTTGCGCCGGGAGCGCAGGTTTTCAAAGCCCATGTAATGATCCACGTCAGATGTGTTCCTCCGGCCGCCCGCCAACAACGTTTCCATGAAAGCGATACAGGGCGCTGCGAAATTCAGACACCTGCTGGGCGTTCGCCGCCATAGGCCCAGTCGAGCAGCTTGACCGTATGCACCACCGGCATCCGCGCCGCCGAGGCGATCTGCGTGATGCAGCCTATGTTGCCGGTGGCGACGATGTCGGCGCCGGTTTCCTCGATGTTGCGGACCTTGCGGTCGCGCAGTCGGGCGGAAATCTCGGGTTGCAGGATGTTGTAGGTGCCGGCGGAGCCGCAGCACAGATGTCCCTCGCGCGGTTCGCGCACGGTGAACCCGGCCTTCGCCAGCAATTCTTTGGGTTGCCGGACGATCTTCTGCCCATGCTGCATGGAACACGCCGAATGATAGGCGACGACGACACCGGGTTCGACCATCGGTTTCGGTAGTTCCAGCGTTGCCAGATATTCGGTGACGTCCTTGGCCAGCGCGGAGACTGTCTTCGCCTTCTCCGCATAGGCGGGGTCGAGACGCAGCATGAAGCCATAGTCCTTGATCGTCGTGCCACAGCCGGAAGCCGTGATGACGATGGCGTCCAGCCCGCCTTGCTCGATCTGCCGCGTCCAGGCGTCGACGTTGCGCCGCGCGGCGGCAAGCGCGTCCTTCTCCCGGCCCATATGGTGCACCAGCGCACCGCAGCAGCCTTCGCCTTCGGGAATGACGACCTCGACGCCGAGCCGGGTCAGCAGCGAAATCGTCGCCTCGTTGATGCCGGGCTCCAGCACCGATTGCGCGCAGCCGGTAAGCAGCGCGACCCGGCCATTTGGTTTGACCTGCGGCGCATGGCGGCCGGGTTTCGAGACGGGGGAGGAGGCGGGTACGCTGGCCGGCGCCAGCGCCAGCATGGCTGCCAGCGGCTTCAATGCTGGCATGCTGTTGAACAGCCCGACGAACGGTTTGCCAAGCTTCGCCAGCCTCAGCGCCGCGCGGAAGCGGGCCGGATGGGGCAGCACGAAAGCCAGCAGCGCGCGGATGGTGCGGTCCGCCAATGGCCGCCGATAGGTCTGCTCGATATGCACGCGGGCATGGTCGACCAGATGCATGTAGTTCACGCCGGAGGGGCAGGTGGTCATGCAGGAGAGGCAGGACAGGCAACGGTCGATATGTGTGACGGTTTCCTTGTCTGCCGCCCGCCCGTTTTCCAGCATGTCCTTGATGAGGTAAATGCGTCCGCGCGGGCTGTCCAGCTCGTTGCCCAGCGTCACATAGGTTGGGCAGGTGGCGGTGCAGAAGCCGCAATGCACGCAGGCGCGCAGGATTTTCTCCGACTCCGCCACATGCGGATCGGCAAGCTGGGCAAGGGAAAAATTGGTCTGCATTACGGTTCCTGGGCCGTGGTCATGCGGCCGGGGTTGAGAATGGTCTTCGGGTCGAACTCCGCTTTCAGCCGCGCCGAAAGCGTGGCGAGCGCCGGCGGTTGCGGCTCGAACACCGGCACTACGGCGCGGTCGGCCGGCGTGGCGCGCACCAGCGTGGCGTGGCCGCCGCCGAATTGCCGCACCAGTCCGCGAATGAGACCGGCTTCCGGATCGCCAGCCTCCATGCGCAGCCAGACCAATCCGCCTTGCCAGTCGTAGAATACCTCCGCCGCCGCCTGCATGCGCAGCGCCATGACCATCCGGTGGCCCTCGGCCGGCGCCATGGAAATGCGCCACAGCGGCTGCTTGTCACCGTCGGCAAAGGGAGCGCAGTCGCGTATGTCCCGCCACAGCGCGCGCGAAGCCGCGTCGGGAATCTCATCGAGCGGTCCGGCGTTCTTCAGCAGGCTTTTGAGATGTTCTATCCGATAGGTGACGGACGGCCCGAAACCTTCGACACGCAACAAGGTCGCCGCCCCGCCGCCGATCATTCCACCGGCAACGCGCGCGGCGATCCTCTGAGGCAGGTGCGCGGCGCTGGAAACCTCGGCGCTCGATCCCATCGCCAGGGCCATCGCCGCCGCGGCCTGCTCGTCGAAAAGCCCGCGCACGGCAAGAGTCGTCTCGGTTTCCGCCGCCGGCAGCACCTTGAAGGTCACGTCGGTCAGGACGGCCAGCGTGCCCCACGATCCGGCCAGGAGCTTCGACATGTCATAACCGGTGACGTTCTTGACCACGCGCCCGCCCGATTTGAAGGCCTCGCCGCGTCCGGACACCGCGTTTATGCCGAGGATATGATCGCGCGCCGCGCCCGCCTTGAGGCGTCGCGGGCCGGCAAGGTTTGCCGCAAGCATCCCTCCCAGCGTGCCTTTGCCCCGCGCGCCGCCGAGCAGCGGTCCGTAGTCCATCGGCTCGAAGGCGAATTGCTGGCCATTCTCTGCAAGAAGCTGTTCGATATCCGCCAATGGCGTGCCCGCTCTGGCCGAAAGCACCAGTTCCTCCGGTTCATAGAGCGTTACGCCGGTTAATCGGGAAAGATCGAGCGTGTGTTCGGTCTGTAGCGGCCGGCCTATGCCGCGCTTGGAGCCGTGGCCGACGATTTCGAGCGGCATATCCTTTCCTGCCGCCCATTGGACGGCGGCCAGAACCTCTTCGCTGGAACCGGGGGTGAAAGTCGCCACTAGAACCTCGGAATATCCGGAAACGCCGTCTGGCCGCGGTGAACGTGCATCCGTCCCAGCTCGGCGCAGCGGCGCAGTTGCGGAAACACCTTGCCGGGGTTGAGCAGATGGTTCGGGTCGAAGGCGCATTTCACCCGCATCTGCTGGTCGAGATCCACCTCGTTGAACATCTCCGGCATCAGGTCGCGCTTTTCGACGCCGACGCCATGTTCGCCGGTCAGCACGCCGCCGACCTGCACGCAGAGCCGCAAAATGTCGGCCCCGAAAGCCTCTGCCTTGTCCAATTCTCCGGGCACGTTCGCATCGTAGAGGATCAGCGGATGCAGATTGCCGTCGCCGGCATGGAACACGTTGGCGACGCCCAATCCGTATTTCGCCGACAGCTCCTTCATGCCGTGCAGCACCTTTGGAAGTTCCTTGCGCGGGATGGTGCCGTCCATGCAATAGTAGTCCGGCGAAATGCGCCCCACCGCCGGGAATGCCGCCTTGCGCCCGGCCCAGAAGGTCAGGCGTTCCTCCTCCGACTGCGAGACCCGGCAGGTGGTCGAGCCGTTGCGGAAGGCGATGGCCTCGACCGCGCCGATGAGGTGATCGACCTCAACCGCCGGCCCGTCCAGCTCCACGATGAGCAGCGCCTCGACATCGAGCGGATAGTCGGCGTGGACGAAATCCTCCGCCGCGTGGATCGCCGGCCGGTCCATCATCTCCATGCCGCCCGGAATGATGCCGGCGCCGATGATGTCGGCGACGCATTGGCCGCCCTGTTCGCTGCTTGGGAAGCCGATCAGCACGGCGCGCGCCGTCTCCGGTTTCTTCAGGATGCGCACCGTCACTTCGGTGACGACGCCGAGCAGCCCTTCGGATCCGGTCATCACGCCAAGCAGATCGTAGCCTTCGCTGTCGAGATGCTTGCCGCCGAGGCGAACGACCTCGCCGTTCATCAGCACCATCTCGATGCCGAGCACGTTGTTGGCTGTCAGCCCGTATTTCAGGCAGTGCACGCCGCCGGAATTTTCCGCGACATTGCCGCCGATGGAGCAGGCGATCTGCGACGAGGGGTCCGGCGCATAGTAGAAACCCTCGCGTTCGACCGCGGTGGTGATGCCGAGATTGGTGACGCCTGGCTGCGCGACCACGGCGCGGTTCGGATAGTCGATTTCCAAGATGCGGTTGAAACGGCTCATCACCAGCAGCACCGCGTCCTCCAGCGGCAGCGCCCCGCCCGACAGCGATGTGCCGGAGCCGCGCGGCACGACACGGATACCGCGCTCGTCGCAATATTTCAGGATGCGCGACACCTGGGCGACGGTTTCCGGCAGCACCACGACCAGCGGCAACTGGCGATAGGCGGTCAGTCCGTCGCTTTCGAAAGCCCGCATTTCGTTGACCGTGTCGACGACGCCCTCGCCGGGAACGATGATGCGCATGTCGCCGACGATCTCGGCGCGGCGCGCAAGCGTCCCTTTATCTGGCGCAGGCATGACGATGCCGGACATGAAGTGCCCTTTGCTGAATGGTAAAAAGGATTTACCAGTTGGCGATACGCGTTGCAAATCCTGCTTTGGATCAAGGCTGGTATCCTCAAATCCCATGCGGTGGAACCGGTTTGACTGCCGGTGCCAGATTGGATAAATAATTTTACCAGTTGGCAATAGCCCGCATGCGAGGGCGCGAACGCAACAGGCCCTTTCAGTGAGTGATATTTTCTCCAGGATCGAGCATTCGCGCACCGCCGACGAGGTGGTCGGGCAGTTCGAGACGCTCATTCTGGAAGGCGTCCTGCGCACCGGCGACCGTCTGCCCGGCGAACGCGAACTGGCGCGGCAGTTCGAGGTGTCGCGTCCCATTCTGCGCGATGCGCTCAAGCTTCTGGAGACACGCGGACTGTTGGTCAGCCGGCCGGGCGGCGGCACCTTCGTCGCCGATGTCATCGGGCAGGTGTTCTCCAAGCCGGTGATGGATCTGATCTCCACACATCGCAAGGCGACTGCCGACTATCTCGAATACCGGCGCGAGATCGAGGGCGTCGCCGCCGAATACGCGGCCCGCCGCGCCACGCCGGACGATCTTGCATTGCTCGACGCGATCATGGCGCGCATGGACGAGGCGCATCGCACCGGCAATTTCGACGACGAGGCGGAAATCGACGTCGAGTTCCACCACGCGGTCGGCGAGTGCGCGCACAATGTCATCCTGCTGCACACGCTGCGCTCCTGCTACCGGCTTCTGTCCGACGGCGTGTTCCACAATCGCCTGCTCGTCTTCAGCCTGCCCGGCGCCCGCGACGAACTGCTTGCCCAGCACCGTGCCATCCATGCGGCGGTGAAGGCCGGTGACCCGGCCGCCGCGCGCGAAGCCGCCATGGCCCACATCAGCTATGTCGAGCGCTCCATGGCGGAAGCCGAGCGCACCGGCGACTGGCAGCGCGTGTCGCGGCTTCGGTTGCGCCAGCGCGGCGGCGATCTCGAACCTGCCCGTAAACGCTCCTGAAGCACGATTTTTAAACAATGGATTGAACCCATGAGCACAGTTCTCACCATCGCCGACCTCAAGGAGCGTGCGCGGCGGCGCGTGCCGAAAATGTTCTTCGACTATGCCGATTCCGGCGCCTGGACGGAGGGCACCTATCGCGCCAACGAGGAGGATTTCGCCAGGATCAAACTGCGCCAGCGGGTGCTTGTCGACATGACGAACCGCTCGCTGGAAACCACGATGATCGGCGAGAAGGTGTCGATGCCGGTGGCGCTAGCCCCCACCGGCCTGACCGGCATGCAGCATGCAGACGGCGAGATGCTGGCGGCGCAGGCGGCGGAAGAGTTCGGCGTGCCCTTTACGCTGTCCACCATGAGCATCTGTTCCATCGAGGACGTCGCCTCCGTCACCAAGAAGCCGTTCTGGTTCCAGCTTTATGTCATGCGCGACCGCGATTTCGTCTTCAACCTCATCGACCGGGCAAAGGCGGCGGGCTGCTCGGCGCTGGTGCTGACGCTCGACCTGCAGATCCTTGGCCAACGCCACAAGGATCTGCGCAACGGCCTGTCGGCGCCGCCGAAATTCACGCCCAAGCATATCTGGCAGATGGCGACGCGGCCGCACTGGTGCCGCGCCATGATGGGCACGCAGCGCCGCACCTTCCGCAACATCGCCGGCCACGCCAAGGGCGTTACCGACCTGTCATCCCTGTCCGCCTGGACAGCCGAGCAGTTCGACCCCAAGCTGTCCTGGGCGGATGTCGAGTGGATCAAGGAGCGCTGGGGCGGCAAGCTGATCCTGAAAGGCATCCTCGATCGCGAGGACGCGGAAATGGCGGCGAAGACCGGCGCCGACGCCATCATCGTTTCCAACCATGGCGGCCGCCAGCTCGACGGCGCGCCGTCCTCCATCTCCGTGCTGGAGGAGATCGCCGATGCGGTCGGCGACAAGATCGAGGTGCATCTCGATGGCGGCATCCGTTCCGGCCAGGACGTGCTGAAGGCTCGATGCCTCGGCGCCAGGGGCACCTATATCGGCAGGCCGTTCCTCTATGGGCTCGGCGCCGGCGGCAAGGCCGGCGTGACGCAGGCGCTGGAGATCATCCGGCGCGAGCTCGACCTGACCATGGCGTTGTGCGGCAAGCGCGACATCAACACGGTTGGCAAGGACATGCTGCACCGGTAGGACGGCATTCGACAGCGGAGGCCGCTTTGACAGCCGTCGATTTTCTGCAGGCACGCGCGCCCCAAGGCGTGCGGCTCTATGCCATTGGCGACGTTCATGGCCGGTTCGACCTGCTGTCCGCGATGCATGAGCGGATCGCCGCGGATGTGGAGCGGGACAAGCCTTTCGACTGGCGCGTCATCCACCTTGGCGACTACATCGATCGCGGCCCGGATTCCCGCCGCGTGCTGGACTTCCTGATCGCGGCGAAGCAGCGGGACGACCGCGCCATCACGCTGACCGGCAATCATGAACTGGGGCTGCTGGATTTCCTCGCCAATCCCGACCCCGACGCACTGTTCGTCCGTTACGGTGGTGTTGAGACGGCGCGATCCTACGGCGTTGAGCTTTTGCGGGACGGGTCGGTCGCGCAAGGCCACCGCGATCTGCTTGCAGCTCTGCCGCGATCACATCTGGAATTCATCCGCTCGTTGGCGTTTTCCTTCGAGGCAGGCGATTTTTTCTTCTGCCACGCCGGTGTCAGGCCGGGCATTGCGCTCGCGCAGCAGTCAAACCGGGACCTGACGTGGATCCGCGACGAGTTCCTGAACGATGGCAGCCTGCACGGGAAAATCGTCGTCCATGGCCATACGCCGGTGCAGCAGCCCGATGTCCGGCGCAACCGGGTCAATCTCGACACCTATGCCTGCGGCAGCGGACGCCTTACGGCGCTGCGCGTCGATGGCGCCGTCAAGCAGATCCTGACGGTCTCGGACGATGGCAGGTTTCAGCGCAGGGATGCGGTGACGCCGTAGCCGTCCACGGCATTGTGTTCGTTGGAGGCATCGGCGGTGTAGATGCCGAAACCGCAAAGCGCGATGGCCGACAACATGGCAAAGGACAGAAGCGCTGCTTTCACGGAAGTCATCTCTGGTTTGGCTTTCTGCATCACTGCATGCCGTTTGTTACGAATGCGTTGCTAAACGCGTTTGCTGTGTCAGGGTTTCGGTGGTTTTGAACTTCCCCTTGCCTCTGTGTCGCTGAAGCAACACAAAAGGTTCAGCCCAAGGGTTGTTCGGTGTCATTGCCGCTACAGCGCGGCGCGGCTTCTAGGCCGGGGCACGGCCTCAGGCCAAGTGGAAAAGTGATCGTCCACAGTGGATTCCAGCCGGCGTGCCAAATCTGCAACGGTTGGTCCGACTGGTCAGACCATGTCCACCCAGGCGCGGGCGATGGCCAGCCCGGCGGCGTCCGCCCCCGGGCCTTTGCGCGCCATCTCGGCTTCAAGCCGCTGCGGCCAGTCCGGGTGCCTTGCGGCGATGGTCGGGGCGAAGGTCGTGCTCCAGTCACGCACCATCTCGCTGTCGGCCTCGAAATGGAACTGGAAGCCATAGACCGCGCGCCCGATCCGGAATGCCTGGTTCGCCGTTGCATCGTTGCCGGCAAGGCGCACCGCGCCGGGTGGCAGCGAGAAGGTGTCGTCGTGCCACTGGAAGATCGGGAAGCGTTCCGGAACCTTGCCGAGGACCAAGTCCGTTTTCGCTTCCGGCGCAAGCGCCACGCCGCACCAGCCGAATTCCATGGCGCCACCGATGCGGTTTTCGCCGCCGAACGCCCGCGCGACCAACTGCGCGCCGAGGCAGATGCCAAGCACGGCGCGGTCCCGTTCGGCAAAATCGCGAAGCAGCGCCAGCAGGTCGGGGAAATAGGGATAGTCGTCGTCGGCCAGCGCGTTCTGCTCGCCGCCCAGTACGATGACGGCGTCGTGCCGTGCCGCATCCGAAGGCAACGGATCGCCAAGGTAGGGCTTGCGCAGATCGGTCGCCGCTCCTGCCTCGATTAGCGCCGTGCCGACCTGGCCAAGGCCCGTATTGTCGAAATTCTGGACGACCAGCACCCGCATTGAAAACCTGCTGACATGAAATGAGCCCGATCAGCGATATCATTGCTGCCATGAGCCGGCCAAGAGGCGCCGGCATTGCCTTGGGAAAAATCTCGTGACGGCGCAGGACAGGCCTCAAAGGAAACGGCCATTGCAGAACCGGGTCGATCCGTTCGGCGCCATCCATGCCGTACCCGAGCGCGGCCTGTTCACCGGCAATCGCGGCATCATCCACGATCCGGACACCAAGACGCTGCTGCGCAAGCGCTGGGCCTTGCGCGCCTGGATCATCTGCGCATGCGACTTCAAGAGCCGCCGCCGCGAGCCGATGGGCCGCAACCGGTTGGTCGAGGGCGAGCCGAAGCCCGGCTGGACGGAACTGTTCTTCCTCGACGAAGTGACGGCGCTCGCCGCCGGCCACCGGCCCTGCTTCTTCTGCCGCCGCGAACGGGCTATCGACTATGCAAGCCGCTTCGGCGCGGCCTTCGACATCGCCGAACCGAGGGCGCCGATGGCCGATGCGCGGTTGCACCGGGAGCGGCTGGCCTCGGGCGGCAGGCCGGTTCCGCTTGCCTGCAAAGAACTCGGCCTGCTGCCGGATGGCGCGATGATCGCGGCGGACGGGCAGGCCTTCGCCATCCGCCAGGGCAGGGGGCTGCCGTGGTCCTTCGGCGGCTATGGCGCGCCGGTCGCGCTGGACCGGATAAGCGATGCGACCCTTTTGACACCCGCGACCTCGCTCGCCGTGCTGCGTCAGGGGTACCGCCCGGTGTGGCACGCGAGCGCGGAGGATTGAACCGAAGCCGCTCTTGACGCTCCCGCCAGCCTGCCGCATGGATCGCCCATGCGCGCCAATTACCGACTGCAACGGCTTTTCGTGCCCGACGATCTTGCCGAGGGGGCGGAGGTCGAGCCTGCCCCGCAGCAGAGCCATTACCTGATGCATGTGCTGCGACTGGCCGAAGGCGCCGAGGTGCTTCTGTTCAATGGCCGCGACGGTGAGTGGCTGGCCACGGTCGCGGTGCGCACGAAGAAGTCGCTGCGCCTGAAGGTCGGCAGACCGCAGCGCCCGCAGCCGCCGCTGCCCGACCTCGTCTACTGCTTCGCGCCGCTGAAACAGGGCCGGCTCGACTACCTGGTGCAGAAGGCGGTGGAAATGGGCGCCGGCACCCTCCAGCCGGTCATCACCCAGCACACACAGGTGGCGAAAGCAGGCACGGACCGCCTTGCCGCCAACGTCATCGAAGCCGCCGAGCAGTGCGGTATCCTCGCCGTGCCGGAAGTACGCGAGGCGGTCAAGTTCGAGCGCCTGCTGGCCGGCTGGGACAGCGAACGGCGGCTGATCTTCTGCGACGAGGATGCCGCGACCGACAATCCGCTGCCGGCGCTTCGGTCCATCGGCGAAAAGAAACTCGCTCTGCTGGTCGGGCCGGAGGGCGGTTTTTCGGACGACGAGCGCCGCACGCTGCGGGCGCTGCCCTTCGTCACCGCCATTCCGCTCGGGCCGCGCATCCTGCGCGCCGACACCGCCGCCGTCGCCGCCCTTGCCGTCATCCAGGCGACGCTGGGCGATTGGGGCTGAACGGTTGGTCACATCCTTTCAGGATAGCCGCCACCTTCGTCATCCTGAGCGTGGCGTGATCGCGCCATCTGCCTTCTCCCCTTGTGGGAGAAGGTGTCGAGGCGGAGCCGAGACGGATGAGGGGTTATAGGCAAAGTGCGCCCGAATGGGTCTGGAACACCCCTCATCCGACCGCGCCTTGGCTCCGCTTGGCCCGGCCACCTTCTCCCACAAGGGGGAGGGTAAAGCGCTGACACGCGTCATCCTCGCCACGCCCGGGTTTTCGCCCGTCTGGCCATTGTCATGGAAGATGCGGCAGGTCCGCCGCGATCTGGAAACGGCCGCCGCGCAGCATGTCGTGCGTGGACGGCGAGGCGGCTGGCTTCACGATGTGTCGGGAGTGGGCATTGCCGCTGCCGGACGGTCCATCCGCATGGCCGGCGGCGACGATCGCCCTGGCGGGAACAGGCGCGCCGAACCCGCGCGCCGCATCGGCGACGCAGCGATACGCGGCTTCCTCGGCGGGATTTAAAATCGCCAGGACGCGGCGGCGCACGAACCACGACCGGCTCGATGCCTGCTCGGCCAGAACGGCGAGCGCGAACAGCAGCGCCACGATGCGCTCCAGCACATCGCGGTCCCGGTTCGCGTTCCTGTCCCAGCCGTCCATCCTGTCCTCCGCTTCGCGTGGGCAAAGTATGGATGCGGTTTTGCGGACGTGGACGGATTTATCTGTTGTGGGAGCCGTGGCGCCTGATCTCGTCCTTGCTTCGCAAGCCCGAGGGCGACACCTTCTCCCACAAGGGGAGAAGGAAGGCATTTGAGCGCGGGCCGGGTGGAGGGTCGCGACCGCGGCCGATCGAGCCAGCACAAGGACCGGGCCGTGCCCGACGATCACAGCATCAATGGATCCCGGATGGCCTGCGCTTCGCTCGGCCACCTTCACAAGGGCAAGGCCGCCCTTGCCGCATGGGGCCGCATCGTCTAGGACACGCGCGGCGCGGGACCGGCAAATTTCCGGTCTCCGCCAAGCAAGGAATGCCGGGTAACATCATGGCCGATAAATCGCAGAAGATGCTGGCGCGCCTGCCGCGCGGCTTTGCCGACCGCGGCGCCGACGACATCCGCGCCGTCGAGAAGATGAT
Source organism: Mesorhizobium sp. BE184 (assembly GCF_031457045.1). Classification (NCBI taxonomy): domain Bacteria; kingdom Pseudomonadati; phylum Pseudomonadota; class Alphaproteobacteria; order Hyphomicrobiales; family Phyllobacteriaceae; genus Mesorhizobium; species Mesorhizobium sp. BE184. The sequence continues at coordinate 83,649 of NZ_JAVDVU010000002.1, read as the reverse complement.
GGCGAAAATCCGCGAGGTCTATGAGCTTTACGGCTTCGAGCCGGTCGACCAGCCGATGATCGAATACACCGATGCGCTGGGAAAATTCCTGCCCGACCAGGATCGTCCGAACGAGGGTGTTTTCTCCTTCCAGGATGATGACGACCAGTGGCTGTCGCTGCGCTATGATCTGACCGCGCCGACTGCGCGCTTCGTCGCCGAGAACTACGAGCGCCTGCCGAAACCCTATCGCAGCTATCGGTCCGGCTGGGTGTTCCGCAACGAGAAGCCGGGGCCGGGCCGTTTCCGCCAGTTCATGCAGTTCGACGCCGACACAGTGGGTGCGCCGGGTGTCGCGGCGGATGCCGAGATGGCGATGATGATGGCCGACGTGATGGAGGCGCTGGGCATCAAGCGGGGCGACTACGTCATCCGCATCAACAACCGTAAGGTACTCGACGGCGTGCTGGATGCGATTGGCCTCGGCGGCGACGCGAATGCCGGGCGGCGGCTGACGGTGTTAAGGGCCATCGATAAAGCGGATAAGTTTCCGCCGGAGGAAATTCAGAAGCTTCTCGGTGCCGGCCGCTGGGATGGCGGTAAGGAAGGCGAGGGCGATTTCACTAAGGGCGCTGGTTTGAATTCCGACCAAATCGCTCAATTGAGCGGCGCATTTATGTTCCTGCTCCCCAACCCGGGGCAGGCACAATCTGACTATATTGAAGATTTCTTCCGTGACTTCCGAACCACCGTGAAGGGATCGTCCAAAGGCGAAGAAGGAATTTCTGAGCTGGAGCAAGTATCCGAGCTCTGCATCGCTGCCGGATATGATCGTGACCGCATCCGCATCGACCCCTCCGTCGTGCGCGGCCTCGAATACTACACCGGCCCCGTCTACGAGGCCGAGTTGCTGGCCGAAATCCCCAATGAAGACGGCCAGATCGTCCGCTTCGGCTCGGTCGGCGGCGGCGGGCGTTATGACGGGCTGGTGTCGCGGTTCAGGGGCGAGCCGGTGCCGGCGACGGGCTTTTCCATCGGCGTCTCGCGGCTGATGACGGCGCTGAAGAACCTCGGCAAGCTCGACATTTCAGATGTCATCCAGCCGGTCGTCGTGCTGGTCATGGATCGCGATACGGAAAGCCTCGGCCGCTACCAGAAGATGGTGTCGGAGCTTCGCCAGGCCGGCATCCGCGCCGAAATGTATCTCGGCGGCGCCGGCATGAAGGCGCAGTTGAAATATGCCGACCGGCGCGGCTGTCCCGTCGCGATCATCCAGGGCGGCGACGAGCGCGCCAGGGGCGAGGTGCAGATCAAGGACCTGATCGAGGGCGCGCGGCAGGCCGCTGCCATCTCCGGTCACGCCGAATACAAGGAGGCGCGGCCCGGTCAGGTGACGGTAGCCGAGGCCGATCTCGTGGCCGAGGTGCGGAAAATCCTCGACGCGCAGAAGGCGGAGCGCGACGGTGGCCGGTGAGGCTGCGATCTTCCCTTCTCCCCGTGTGGGAGAAGGTGGCCGAGCGAAGCGAGGTCGGATGAGGGGTGTTGGCCGGAGCGTCGGCGTCTCCTTTCTTCCAGTATCCCTCATCCGTCTTGGCGCTGCGCGCCAATCCACCTTCTCCCACAAGGGGAGAAGGGCAGGGGCTGCTCAATGACCGCCCGCCGCCCCGCCATATCCGACGCCATCGAGGCGTTGTTCGCCACGCGCGGCGCGGCGCTCGTCGACGTGCCGGTGCTGCAGCCCGCCGATCCGTTCCTCGACATGGCGGGCGAGGATCTGCGCCGCCGCATCTTCCTGACCGAAAGCGAGACCGGCCGCAGCCTGTGCCTGCGCCCGGAATTCACCATTCCCGTCTGCCTCGACCATATCGCCAGCCAGGCCGGCACGCCGCGCCGCTATGCCTATCTGGGCGAGGTGTTCCGCCAGCGCCGCGACGGCGCCGCCGAATTCTTCCAGGCCGGCATCGAGGATCTGGGCGACCGCGACACCGCGAAAGCCGACGCCCGTTCCGTCGCCGACGCCATCGCGCTGTTGGAACTCGCGCTGCCGAAAGCCGGCCTCGTGACCACGCTGGGGGACCAGGCGGTGTTCGAGGCGGTGCTGGCGGCGCTCGGCCTGCCGCGCGGCTGGCGCATGCGGCTCGCCCGCGCCTTCGGCTCGCGCGCCATGCTGGAGGCGGCTCTTGCCGATCTCGCCAATCCGCCACGCAACGGCCAGTTTCCGCCGGAAGTCGCCGCGCTCGCCGTCGATGGCGACGCCGAGGCGCTTGCCGCCCATCTGGCCGAGGGCATGGAAAAGGTGGGCCTGTCCGCTTCCGCCGGCCGCACGCCGGCCGACATTGCCCGCCGCCTGATCGAGAAAGCGCAGTTGCGCTCGGTGCGCCTGTCGGACGAGGCGTTCGCGGCGCTGAAGGCCTTCCTCGCCATCAAGGTTCCGCTCGACGGCGCGGCAGCGGCGCTGGCAGGTTTCGCCGCCGATGCCGGGCTGTCGCTGGGCGCGGCATTGGACAGTTTCGCCGCCCGCGCCGCTGCGATCGCCGGACACGGGCGGAATGCCGGCGCGATCGTCTACGATGCCGCTTTCGGCCGTCCGCTCGATTACTACACGGGCCTGGTGTTCGAGATATCCATCGACGGCGGCGACAGGCCGCTGGCCGGCGGCGGCCGCTACGACCGGCTGCTGACGCTGCTCGGCGCGACCGCGCCGATCCCCGGCGTCGGCTTCTCCGTCTGGCTCGACCGCATCGAAGCGGCGCGGGAGGGTGTCCAATGACCATCTCCCTCGCCATCCCCTCCAAAGGCCGGCTGCGCGAGCAGGCGCTGGAAAAGCTGGCGGCGGCGGGGCTTGCCGTCAGCCTGCCGGAAGACGAGCGCAAATACCGCGCCCGCATCGAGGGCCGCGGCGACATCGAGGTGATGTTCCTGTCGGCCTCGGAGATTGCCGGCGAACTCGGCCAGGGCGCGGTCGACCTCGGCATAACCGGCGAAGACCTGGTGCGTGAGAATCTGGCCGAATGGGAAACACGCGCCGAAATCCTCGCCCGGCTCGGCTTCGGCCATGCCGACGTCGTGGTCGCCGTGCCGGACATCTGGCTCGACGTCGAAACCATGGCCGACCTCGACGACGTCGCCGCCGACTTCCGCCAGCGCCACGGCCGCAGGCTGCGCATCGCCACCAAATACTGGCGGCTGACGCAGCAGTTCTTTTCCGGCAAGCACGGCATCCAGGTCTACCGCATCGTCGAGAGCCTCGGCGCCACCGAAGGCGCGCCGGCGGCGGGATCGGCTGATGTCATCGTCGACATCACCTCGTCCGGCTCGACGCTGCGCGCCAACCACCTCAAGGTGCTGGCGGACGGCGTCATCCTGCGCTCGCAGGCCTGCCTCGTCGCGTCGCGCAAGCCGCGTCAGGATGCGGACGAGGCGTTGATCCGGGACATCGCGGAAAGAATGGCGCGCGCCGACATGTCTTGAACCTGGCGGCATTGCCTCGCGCCACATGGCTGCTAGATTCATTGTGGTTGCGGAGGAGATGGTCATGGCGAACAACACGGCGCTGCAAAGCCAAAGGAACGAGCCGCATCACAGGGCTTTCATCGCCCCGCTGGGCGGCAAGGCGCATGTGTCGGGCGAGCGCACCGTTCCTCTGCTGCACAAAACCATTCCGGCGCTGTTTTCCGAGACGGCGGCTGCCAACGGCTCGCGCGACGCCGCTGTTTTCCTTGGGCAAAACAAGCGGTTTTCGTGGGAGGAGCTTTCCGATGCCGTCGATGCGCTGGCCGCCGGCCTTCTGGCGCTCGGGCTGCGCAAGGGCGACCGCATCGGCATCTGGTCGCCGAACCGCTGGGAGTGGCTGGTCACCCAGTTCGGCACCGCGCGCATCGGCCTGATCCTGGTCAACATCAATCCGGCCTATCGCCTGTCCGAGCTGGAATATGCGCTGAACAAGGTCGGCTGCAAGGCGCTGGTCACGGCGGCCAGCTTCAAGACGTCGGACTATCTCGGCATGTTGAACACGTTGGCGCCGGAGCTGGAAAAGGCGGAACCCGGCAAGCTGACGACGAAGAGGCTGCCGACGCTCAAGGCGGTCATCCGCATGGGCGAGGAAAGCTCGCCCGGCATGTTCAATTTCGGCGACGTGCTGGCCATGGGCGGCCGCGACGAGCATGACAGCCTCGACCGCATTTCGGAGGGGCTGAAACCCGGCGACGCCATCAACATCCAGTTCACCTCGGGAACCACGGGCGCGCCGAAGGGCGCGACGCTGACCCACGGCAACATCGTCAACAACGGCAATTTCGTCACCTCGGCCATCAAGCTCACCGCCGACGACCGTCTCTGCATCCCGGTTCCGCTCTATCACTGCTTCGGCATGTCGATGGGTACGATGGGCTGCGTCACCAAGGGCGCGACCATGGTGTTTCCGGGCGAAGGCTTCGATCCGGGCGCCACGCTGAAGGCGGTGGAAGCGGAACGCTGCACCGGGCTCTACGGCGTGCCGACCATGTTCGTCGCCATGCTCGATCACGCCGATTTCAAATCCTTCGACCTGTCCAGCCTGCGCACCGGCATCATGGCCGGTTCGCCATGCCCGATCGAAGTGATGAAGAAGGTGATATCGCTCATGAACATGTCGCAGGTGACGATCGCCTACGGCATGACCGAGACCAGCCCCGTCTCCTTCCAGAGCGGCACAGGCGATCCGTTGGACAAGCGCGTCTCCACCGTCGGCCGCATCCAGCCGCATGTCGAATGCAAGGTGATCGACGCTGACGGCGCCACCGCTGCGGTTGGCGCACCGGGTGAACTGTGCACGCGCGGCTATTCGGTGATGAAGGGCTATTGGGAAGACGAGGAGAAAACCGCCGAGGCGATCGACCCTGAAGGCTGGATGCACACCGGCGATCTGGCGACCATCGACGCCGAAGGCTATTGCAACATCGTCGGCCGGGTGAAGGACATGGTCATCCGCGGCGGCGAGAACGTCTATCCGCGCGAGGTCGAGGAATTCCTCTACCGGCACCCCAAGGTCAAGGAAGTGCAGGTCTTCGGCATCCCGGACAAGAAATATGGCGAGGAACTCGCGGCCTGGATCGTTCTCAAGCCGGGCGAGAACGCCGGGGCCGACGAGATCAGGGTCTTCTGCGATGGCCAGATCGCCCATTACAAGGTGCCGCGCTACATCCGCTTCAAGGACAGCCTGCCGATGACGGTGACCGGCAAGCCGCAGAAATTCATTATGCGCGAAGCAATGATGGAGGAACTGGGGCTGGTGGAAGAAAAGACCGCCTGAGCGGACACGGCTTGGCGCCAAGGTAAGGGAAGGTCAGGCCTTCGCCGGTAAGCCGATCTGCCGCACGAACCGGGCCAGTTCCATGCAATCCTCCCCGCGTGGCGCATTGCGCCGCCACGCCACGCACAATGTGCGCTCCGGAACGGGATCTGCGAACGGCAATATGCGCAGGTCCCGCATTTCCGAGGCGGAACTGACGGCGATTTCCGGGATGAGGGTAACGCCGAGCCCATGCGCGACCATCTGCATGAGCGTGGTCAGGCTGGTGGCGCCGTAGTTCGCCATGACGGCGGGGCGCACCCGCCCGCAAACGGCCAGCGCCTGCTCGCGCATGCAATGGCCTTCCTCCAGCAGCATGAGCCTCTCCAAGGCAACGCTTTCCGGCGCAACCGGCGGTGTCACGAAAGCAGGATCGGACCGGGGAACGGCGAGGAAAAAGCGGTCGTGGAAAAGCTCCTCGACCGTCAATGCGGGCGCATCCAGCGGCGTTGCCGCGATCAGCCCGTCGAGCCGGCCGCCCAGCACTTCTTCCAGCAGCACGGTGGTTACCGCTTCCCTCAGTTCAAGATGCAGGGCGGGATATCGCCGCTTCAGCGCCGGCAGGACGACGGGCAGCAGATAGGGCGCGACGGTGGGGATGATTCCGAGCCGAAGACGGCCCTCCATGGCGTTCCGCTTCAGCCCTCCCATGGCTTCGAGGCTGCGGATTTCTCCCAATATCCTCTCGACTTCAGGCGCCAGCTCCAGGCCTTTTTCAGTCAGGGAAATGCCGCGGCTTGAACGGTCGAAGAGACGGCAGCCGAGGCGCTGCTCCATCTCGGCGATCTGCGCCGACAGCGCCGGCTGGCTGACACCGGCGCTTTCCGCAGCGCGTCCGAAATGGCGCGTCCGCGCCAGCGCCTCGAAATATTCCATCTGCCGGATGGTGATCTGTATCATAGTTTAAAGTTATTGCAGTGAACAGGAAAGGCAATTTGAATTTATTGGAGGCAGCGGCTAGTCTGGAATCATTCCAGCCCGAACATCGCTCAGACCTGCACCCGCGCAGATGTCATGGCGATGGACCCATGCGCTGCGACGGACGAATTCGACAAAATCTTTTGGAGGCCAGATATGGACGCGAAGACTGACGACCCCGCCGGCAAATGCCCGGTCGCGCATGGAGGCGGCAAGTCGCCGAGGTCCAATCGGGACTGGTGGCCGAAGCAGCTGGATGTCTCGGTCCTGCACCGCAATTCCGACCTGTCCGATCCGATGGACAGGGATTTCGACTATGCCGAGGAGTTCAAGAGCCTGGATCTGAACGCGGTGATCCAGGACCTGCACGCCGTCATGACGGATTCGCAGGAGTGGTGGCCGGCCGATTTCGGCCACTATGGCGGCCTGTTCATCCGCATGGCGTGGCACAGCGCCGGCACATACCGCATCACCGACGGCCGTGGCGGCGCCGGCGCCGGCCAGCAGCGTTTCGCGCCGCTGAATAGCTGGCCGGACAATGCAAATCTCGACAAGGCGCGCCGCCTGCTTTGGCCGATCAAGCAGAAATATGGCCGCAAGATATCCTGGGCCGACCTGCTGGTCCTGACCGGCAACGTCGCCCTGGAATCGATGGGCTTCAAGACTTTCGGCTTCGCCGGCGGCCGCAAGGATGTCTGGGAGCCCGAAGAGCTTTACTGGGGTCCCGAGGGCTCGTGGCTCGGCGACGAGCGCTACAGCGGCGAGCGCCAGCTGGACGAACAGTTGGGCGCTGTCCAGATGGGCCTGATCTACGTCAATCCGGAAGGACCGGGCGGCAATCCGGACCCGGTCGCGGCGGCGAAGGACATTCGCGAAACCTTCTTCCGCATGGCGATGAACGATGAGGAAACCGTCGCGCTGATCGCCGGCGGCCACTCCTTCGGCAAGACCCACGGCGCGGGCGACCCTTCGCTGGTCGGCGCGGAACCGGAAGCGGGCGCGCTCGAGGACCAGGGCCTCGGCTGGAAAAGCACCTACGGATCCGGTCGTGGCGCCGATGCCATCACCGCCGGGCTGGAAGTGACCTGGACGCAGACGCCGACGCAGTGGAGCAACTTCTTCTTCAAGAACCTGTTCGAGAACGAATGGGAATTGACGGCCAGCCCGGCGGGCGCCAAGCAGTGGCAGGCCAGGAACGCCGCCGCGACGATTCCGAACGCCTTCGACCCGTCGAAGAAGCATGTGCCGACCATGCTGACGACCGATCTTTCGCTGCGGTTCGACCCGGAATACGAAAAGATTTCCCGGCGGTTCTACGAGCATCCCGAGCAGTTCGCCGACGCCTTCGCCCGCGCCTGGTTCAAGCTGACCCATCGCGACATGGGTCCGCGCGTACGCTATCTCGGACCGCTGGTGCCGCAAGAAACCCTGATCTGGCAGGACCCGATCCCGGCCGTGGATCACCCCCTGGCCGACGAGCAGGACATCGCGGCGCTGAAGGCGAAGGTTCTGGCTTCGGGCCTGACGGTTCCGCAGCTGGTCTCGACCGCCTGGGCCTCGGCTTCCACCTTCCGCGGCTCCGACAAGCGCGGTGGCGCCAACGGCGCGCGCATCCGGCTGGCCCCGCAGAAGGACTGGGAGGTCAACCAGCCGGCCCAGCTCCAGACGGTGCTGGACAGGCTGGAGGCGATCCGGGCCGAGTTCAACGGCGCGCACTCCGGCAAGAAGATATCGCTGGCCGACCTGATCGTGCTGGCCGGCGCCGCCGCGGTGGAAAAGGCGGCGCGGGATGGCGGCGTGGATGTCGCGGTTCCCTTCGCGGCCGGACGCGCCGATGCCTCGCAGGAACAGACGGACGTGCAGTCCTTCGCGCCGCTCGAACCGCGCAATGACGGCTTCCGCAACTACATCAACGGCAAGAAGCCGCAGTTCATGCAGCCGGAGGAAGCGCTGGTCGACCGGGCGCAGTTGCTGCGCCTGACCGGCCCGGAAATGACCGTGCTGCTCGGCGGCCTGCGCGTGCTCGGCGCCAATGCGGCCGACGCCAGGCACGGCGTCTTCACCGACAGGGTCGGTACGCTGACGAACGACTTCTTCGTCAATCTGCTCGGCATGGATACGGAATGGCAGCCGGCCGGCGACAACCTCTACCAGGGCCATGACCGCAAGACGAAGGCGGCCAAATGGACGGCGACACGCGTCGATCTGATCTTCGGGTCGCACTCGCAGCTCCGCGCCTTCGCCGAGGTCTACGCCACGGCGGACGCGAAGAAGAAGTTCGTGAAGGACTTCGTCGCGGCCTGGACCAAGGTGATGAACGCCGACCGCTTCGATCTCGCCTGAGTTCCCGGAGCGCTGAGACACGGATTTGGAGCCGGGCATCTTGCCCGGCTTTTTCTTTTCGCGCTTCGCAAGGGCCTCCGCGTGGCCATCGGGCTTGCCGTCCGCGGCCTTCGCCTGTAGCAGAACGCCAAACGGGCAAACCGACGACGGGATCACCGAATGCGACTTGGCGGAAGGCTGGCGGCAGCCATCGAAGTGCTGGAAGACATCCAGCGGCGGCACCGGCCGGTGGCCGAGGCCCTGCGCGACTGGGGTGTCTCGCATCGTTTCGCCGGCGGCGGCGACCGTTCCGCCATCGGTAACATCGTCTATGACGCCCTGCGCCGCAAACGCAGCGCCGCCTGGTTGCTCGGTGCGGACACGCCGCGCGCCGTCGGTTTCGGCGCCCTGCTGCTGGAATGGGGGCAGACGCCGCAATCCTTGAATGCGGCACTTGACGGCGACAAGTTCGCGCCGCCGCCGCTCGATGCCGATGAGCTCCAGGCCGCCTCCCGCGCCACGCTTGCCGATGCCCCGCCCGCCGTGCAGGCCGATTGCCCCGACTGGTGCGCGCCGCTTTTCGAACAGACCTACGGGCCGGAATGGGTGAAGGAGGGCGCTGCGCTGGCCGAGCGTCCGCCGCTCGACCTGCGGGTGAACACGCTGAAATCCGACCGCGCCAAGGTGATCCAGGAACTGGTGGAGACGGGTGCTGCGGCGTCCGCGCTCGCGACCCAGGGCATCCGCATAGCGCCCATCCAGGGCGACGGCCGCCATCCCAATGTCCAGGCCGAGCCGGCCTTCCAGAAGGGCTGGTTCGAAATACAGGACGAAGGCTCGCAGATCGCCGCCGAACTCGTCGGCGCCGAGCCCGGAATGCAGCTTCTCGACTATTGCGCAGGCGCCGGCGGCAAGGCGCTGGCCCTCTCGGCCATCATGGACAATCGCGGCCAGATCTTCGCGCACGATTCCGAAAAGCAGCGTCTTGCGCCGATCTTCGATCGCATCCGCCGGTCCGAGAACCGCAACATCCAGGTCGTTTCCAAGCCCGGCGAACTGACGCCGCTTGAGGCGCATATGGACATCGTTCTGATCGATGCGCCCTGCACCGGGTCCGGCACCTGGCGCCGCCGGCCCGATGCCAAATGGCGGCTGACCCAGCGCCAGCTGGAGGCGCGCATGGCGGAGCAGTCAGCCATTCTCGACGCCGCATCCACCTATGTGAAACCCGGCGGACTGCTCGCCTATGTCACCTGCTCGGTCTTCGACGACGAGAACGGCGCGCAGATCGCCGCCTTCCTGGCGCGTGCCAAAAATTTCGAACTGGTCGACCACCGCGCATTGTGGGACCGGCATTTCCCCGGCCATGGCGACAAGGCGCGCTTCGGCGCCTTTGGCATTTCGCTGTCGCCGGCGCTGAGCGGCACTGACGGTTTCTACTTCTGCGCGCTGCGCTGCGCCGGCTGATTTTTCCCTGCGTTGACAGATCCGGACGCTGTTCCATCTCTTGCAGCGGCCTGCGGATCGATCGGGTGTGTTCGTGCAGAAATACATTTCGCTTCTCGTCTTCCTCATTGTCGTGCTCGGCGGCGGGCTGCTGATCGGCTACGCCACGCTGCCGGGCGAATGGTATGCCTCGCTCGTCAAGCCATCGTTCAATCCGCCCAGCTGGGTGTTCGGTCCCGCCTGGTCGCTGCTCTATGTGCTGATCGCCATTGCCGGCTGGCGGGTATGGAGACGCGAGCCGCATGGCGCGGCGATGAAGCTTTGGGTGGCGCAGCTTGTGCTCAACTTCCTCTGGTCGCCGGTGTTTTTCGGCGCACAGCGGATTGCCGGCGCGCTCTCCATCATCGTGCTGCTGTTGATCGCGATCATGGCTTTCATGGCGGCGGCGCGCAGGGTGGACCGCGTCGCCTTCTGGCTGTTCGTTCCCTACGCGCTGTGGGTCGCCTTCGCGACCTCGCTGAACGCCTCGATCCTCTGGCTCAACTGAGCCTTGTTGCGGCGCAGCAAAGCGATTGCCTGCCTGCCCCGGCTCTGCAATAAGCTGGATCGTTCAAGCGAAGGTACCGGGCATGGCAGCCAAGATCGTTCCGTCCGCTGACTACGAAGAGCGCGTTCGCGCGTCTTTCGAGCGTCAGCAGGTTATGAAAACCATCGGCGCCGAGCTGACGCTGGTGACGCCCGGCACCATCGAGATCGAAATGCCCTATGCGCCGGGGCTGACGCAGCAGCACGGCTTCCTCCATGCAGGCATCATCTCGGCGGCGCTGGATTCCGCCTGCGGTTATGCAGCCTTCTCCCTGATGCCGGAAAATGCGGGCGTGCTGACCATCGAGTTCAAGGTCAATCTGCTGGCGCCGGGCAGGGGAGAGCGCTTCCTGTTTCGCGGCTCCGTCACCAAGCCCGGCCGCACCATCATCGTCGCGGACGGACAGGCCTATGCCATTGCCGCCGATGGGGAGGCCAAGCTCATCGCCACCATGACGGGGACGATGATGACGGTCACGGGCCGCGAGGGGATCGAGGGGTGAGAGCCCGGTTCGCCGTAGGCGAATTGAAAGGTCCGGTGGATCTTTCAAAGGGCTCGAACGCCCGAGGCCCAGGCCGAGGGCAGGAGCCGGCCGCCGCAGGCGAATTGAAAGGTCCGGTGGACCTTTCAAAGGGCTCGAACGCCCGAGGCCCAGGCCGAGGGCAGGATCAGGCCGCCGCATGACCCACGCCACGGCAGCCAGCCTCAAGACCCTCGCCGGTCAATCCGTGCTCTTCGTCATGGCGGCGCAGGCCGAATACGGCCCGCATCTTCGGCGTCTCTTCACGCCGTTCATGACCGGGGTCGGACCGGTCGAGGCCGGCGTCATGCTCGGAGCAGAACTTGCCGGGCTGAGGGCGAACACCGCTCTGCCCGACCTGGTCGTGTCGCTCGGCTCCGCCGGCTCCCGCGTTCTGGAGCAGACCGAAATCTATCAGGCCGTGTCCGTCTCCTATCGCGACATGGACGCCTCGGCGCTTGGCTTCGCGAAGGGACAGACGCCGTTCCTGGACCTGCCGGTGCGGGTCCCCTTGCCGTACCGCATTCCAGGTATCGAGGCGGCGACGCTGTCGACCGGCGCGGCGGTCGTGTCCGGCGCCGCCTACGACGCCATGGATGATGACATGGTCGACATGGAAACCTACGCCTGCCTGCGCGCCTGCCAGCTTTTCGGCGTGCCGCTGGTCGCCTTGCGCGGCATTTCCGACGGCGCCGCCGAGCTTCGCCATGTCGGCGACTGGACCGAATATCTGCACGTCGTCGACGAGAAACTCGCCGCAGCGGTGTGCCTGCTGGAGCGCGCGCTGGGCGACGGCACGCTCAGGCTTCAGGACTGAACCGGCAGGTTCTTCGGATTGCCGAAAAGAATGCCGATCATCCTGATACGGGCGGAGGTGTCGAGGTTCACATAGTCGATGCCGCCGCCGGCTCCCTGCTCAAGCATCCAGCGCCCGATCGCGCCCGTGTCCCATTCCGCCGTGTAACCCCGATGCGAAAGTTGCCAGCGGCCGCTGCGGGTTTCGCCGTCCTCCAGCCGCATGTGCGAGCCGCCGTCGCGCGCCAGATAGACGTAGGCTTCCTTGCCGTTTCGATCCAGCACATGCGTTGCGCCGGAAATGAGGACCGCCAGCGTCTCCTTCTGGAAAGTTGTCATGATGAATCTCCTGTCTTGCCGGTTGCCTTGAATAGGGGCAGCCCCTAATGTGGTCATATGGTCAAGTATCTTGACTATAGAAGGAACGGTAAGTGGTCAAGGGCCTTGACGAAAATCCCGACTTTTTGCTCGATCATGTCGGCTGGCGCCTGTGGCGCGCCAACCGCGCATGGCAGGCGCGTTTCGCCGCCGGCATGCGGGCGGCCGGGCACCCTTGGTTCACCGAAGCGCGGGCCACCCTGCTCGGGCATCTGTCGCGCGCCGGCAGCCGCCAGTCGGCGCTGATCGAACGCATGGGCATCTCCAAGCAGGCGGTGCAGCAGTTGCTGGACGGGCTTGAGCAGGAAGGCATCGTGGAAAGGGTCGCCGACCCCCGCGATGCCCGCGGCAAGCTGGTGCGCTACACCCGCAAGGGGCTGGACGCGCTGCGCGATGGCGACCGGATCAAATACGAGATCGAAACCGATATTGCCGAGGCGCTCGGACGGGACCGCTTCGGGGCTTTGATGGACGGCCTTGCGGCAATGCATGAGGTTTCCGAATCGGATTCTTAGCGCGACGCCGCAACCCATTGCGCCGACTCAACTTTGTCTCTAAACGCTCGCCATGACGACACATCCCGACACAGTTCTCATCATCGATTTCGGCAGCCAGGTCACGCAGCTGATTGCGCGCAGGGTGCGCGAAGCCGGCGTCTACTGCGAGATCGTGCCGTTCCAATCGGCAGCCGAAGCTTTCAGGCGGATCGATCCCAAGGCGGTGATCCTCTCCGGCAGCCCGCATTCCACCGTCGACATCGGCAGCCCGCGCGCGCCCGACGAGATTTTCCAGGCCGGCATTCCCGTGCTCGGCATCTGCTATGGCGAGCAGACCATGTGCGCGCAACTGGGCGGCAAGGTCGAGGCCGGGCATCATCGCGAATTCGGCCGCGCCTTCCTTGAGATCGAGGGCGACTGCGCCCTGTTCGACGGCGTCTGGGCCAAGGGCACGCGTCATCAGGTCTGGATGAGCCATGGCGACCGCGTCACCGCCATACCGGCGGGCTTCAAGGTCGTCGGCACCTCGACCGGCGCCCCCTTCGCGGCCATCGCCGACGAGGCGCGCAAATTCTACGCCGTGCAGTTCCACCCGGAAGTCGTGCATACGCCGGACGGGGCGAAGCTGCTGCGCAACTTCGTCCACACCATCGCCGGCCTGCGCTCCGACTGGACGATGGGCGCCTATCGCGAACAGGCGGTGGAAGCGATCCGCAAGCAGGTCGGCAAGAGCAGGGTGATCTGTGCTTTGTCCGGCGGCGTCGATTCCTCGGTCGCAGCGCTTCTCATCCACGAGGCGGTCGGCGACCAGCTCACCTGCATCCTCGTCGACCATGGCCTGATGCGAAAAGACGAGGCGGCCGATGTCGTCGCCATGTTCCGCCAGCATTACAATCTGCCGCTGATCCTGGTCGACGCCTCGGACAAGTTTATTTCCGCCCTCGAAGGCGAGAGCGACCCGGAGAAGAAGCGCAAGACCATCGGCCGCCTGTTCATCGAGGTGTTCGAGGAAGAGGCGAAGAAGCTCGCCAAGGACGGGGAACGTGCCGATTTCCTCGCCCAGGGCACGCTCTATCCCGACGTCATCGAAAGCGTTTCCTTCACCGGCGCGACCTCGTCGACCATCAAGTCGCACCACAATGTCGGCGGCCTGCCGGACCGCATGAACATGAAGCTGGTCGAGCCGCTGCGCGAACTGTTCAAGGATGAGGTGAGGGCGCTGGGCAAGGAACTCGGCCTGCCCGACAGCTTCATCGGCCGCCATCCGTTCCCCGGCCCGGGGCTGGCGATCCGCTGCCCCGGCGGCATTACCCGCGACAAGCTGGAAATCCTGCGCCAGGCCGACGCCATCTATCTCGATGAGATCCGCAAGGCCGGGCTGTACGACGCCATCTGGCAGGCCTTCGCCGTGTTGTTGCCGGTGCAGACGGTGGGCGTGATGGGCGACGGCCGCACCTACGAGTTCGTCTGCGCGCTCCGCGCCGTCACCTCGGTCGATGGCATGACGGCGGATTTCTACCACTACGACATGCAGTTCCTGGGCCGCGCCGCCACCCGTATCATCAACGAGGTCCGCGGCATCAACCGCGTCGTCTACGACGTAACGTCGAAACCGCCCGGGACGATCGAGTGGGAATGATTCAGGCCCATCCAAACGCCGCCGACAACGCGCCAGAATTTCCCCTAACACTCTGATTAAAAATATTTTTTTATCCGCCACCTATCGAGACCTATCGGTGGATAGCAATCACAAGTACCGTCACGATTGACGGTGCTTGCTCATATTGATCACGGCCGTTTCAGAAAGTACCGTCACAAGAACTGAGGATCGTGACGGTACTTTTTTCAACATAAGACACTGATAACAAAGTGATTTAGGCGTCACGAACCTCCCAAAACCGCATGACGGTACTTTTCGGAGGCTGCGCGAACATGTTGACGGACGCCGCGCTTAAGGCGCTGAAACCAAAAGACAAAGTCTACAAGGTGTCGGACAGGGACGGCATGTATGCCCGTGTCACGCCGACAGGTCTGATCTCATTCAGCCTGGATTACCGGCTGAATGGGCGCCGCGAGACCGTCTATCTCGGCAGGTACGGACGTGACGGCATTTCGCTCGCACGGGCTCGCGAACTCTGCCTGGACGCCAAACGCGCAGTCCGAGAGGGCCGCTCACCCGCAATTGAAAAACAGCGCGAGAAGCGCCGCCTGAAAGAGGCCAAGAGCTTCGGTCAGTTCGGCGAGAAGTGGCTGGACAAGGCTCCGATGGCGGACAGTACCAGAGCGATGCGGCGCTCGATCTTCGATCGAGAGTTGCTGCCCGTCTGGCGCAACCGGCTGCTGCGCGAAATCACCCCAGATGATCTGAGAGCTCTCTGCGCCAAGATCGTCGATCGCGGTGCGCCTGCAACGGCCATCCACGTCCGCGACATCCTCAAGCAGATCTACAGTTTCGCGATCCTGCACGGCGAGAAGGTGCCCAATCCCGCCGATGAAGTCGGCCCAGCTTCGATTGCTGCATTTCGGCCCAGAGACCGTGCGCTTTCACCGACAGAGATCCGCATCATGCTGAGGCAACTGGAGCATGTCCCGACTTTGCCGACCATTCGCCTCGGCATGAAGCTCTTCCTGCTGACGATGGTTCGTAAAAGCGAGCTGCAGGACGCCGTATGGGACGAAGTGGACTTCGAGAACGCGGTTTGGAGCATTCCGAAGGAGCGGATGAAGCGCTCCAAGCCGCACAATGTGTATCTTTCCCGACAGGCGCTCGACATCATGATCGCGCTCAAGACCTGTGCCGGCAATTCCCGGTATCTGCTGCCCTCGCGTTACGATGCGGATGCCCCAATGTCGCGGGCGACGTTCAACCGCATCACCTACGCGGTGGTCGATCTGGCGCAGAAGGAGGGGCTGCCGCTCGAGCCGTTTACAGTCCATGATTTGCGACGGACCGGCTCAACGCTGCTGAATGAACTCGGTTTCAACAGCGACTGGATCGAGAAATGCCTCGCCCACGAGGACGGGCGATCTTCGCGCGGCGTCTACAACAAGGCAGAGTACGAGGTTCAGCGCCGCCATATGCTCCAGGAATGGTCGGACGTCGTTGACGCATGGGTGGAAGGTCGCAAGCGGCCTGTCACCCTTCTCCCCCCGACCATGCCTATGCTTGAGCCCGACCCTGCCCTTTGACCGGCCGGAACTTCCGCTGGGCGACGTCGGGGTGTTTGGCGCGCGGGATTGGCCGCGTGCGCCGGCTTTCGAGCCACGCTTCGACCTCGGCAAGATCCCAGACGACGCATCTGGGTGAAAGGGCAAAGCGGCGAGGAAATTCTCCGCGCTGCTCCATTTCGTAAATGGTGCTGTCCGCCAGAGGAACGATTTCTCGCAGTTCATTCCTTCGGATCGAACGTTTGACGGGCCGGTCGCTAACGGATGGCATCTGCAGCTCCTGATCGTGGTGCGGTGATGCGATTGGAGCCGATATGTGCCGATAAGGGCCAGCAGAAATTGGCCGCGGCGTATGGTCGGCGACCATGGCGTGCAGATCGGACAGGCCTGATGCTGTTTGCGGCCGCTTTCTCAGGCGGGTCTTCTCCATTTAGGCCCCACCGCGGCTCCTAGAGTGAGAGTGCGGACGGGGTTTGCCGTGACGGGTTGAAGGTCGGGAGAGAGGCTTCCGGCGCCCGTCGCGGAGACAATCTCGATGGCCAGACAGAACCGCGCCGCACGCGACGGCGGCGACCGCACCAATCTCTATGACGAGATCACCGCGAAAATCATCAACGAGCTGGAGCAAGGGCGCTTGCCCTGGGTCCAGCCCTGGGGCACGGCGGCGAAGGCGCCGCTCGCGATGCCGAGGAATGCCGCGACGGCCCGGCAATATTCCGGGATCAACATTCTGATCCTCTGGGGCACCGTTGTTCAATACGGCTATCCGACCCAGCATTGGTTGACTTTCCGCCAGGCCTTGTCGCTCGGCGGCAATGTCCGGAAAGGTGAGCGCGGCACGACCGTCGTCTATGCCGACCGCTTCACGCCCGAGGATGAGAAGCGCCGCGCGCGGGAGACGGGGGAGGAAGCTGGCAGCATCCCGTTTCTCAAACGCTTCACCGTGTTCAACACGGCGCAATGCGAGGGCTTGCCTGAGGATGTTGCTATCGAGGCGCCGCCACCGCCGCCCCACATGATCGAGCCAAGGGTCGAGGCGCTGATCCGGGCGACCGGAATCGACTTTCGCATCGGTGGGAACCAGGCCTTCTATGTTCCAGCGCACGATTATGTTCAGGTGCCGCCGCCACAGGCCTATTTCGAGCCGATCGACTGGCACCGGACCGCCCTGCACGAGCTGGGGCACGCCACCGGCCATGCCTCCCGGCTTGGGCGGGATATGTCGGGCCGCTTCGGCACCAGGAAATACGCATTCGAAGAATTGGTCGCCGAAATGAACGCTGCCTTCTGCTGCGCCTCGCTCGGCGTTGTGCCGACCGTACGCCATGCCGACTACATCGGCTCCTGGCTCGAGGTGCTGCGCGAGGACAACCGCGCCATCGTGCGCGCCGCTTCCCAGGCCAGCAAGGCGGCCGATTGGCTGCTGGCGCATCTGCCCCGCGAAGATACAGCATCGACGGATCGGAGGGCTGCGGCATGATCCTCCTGACCAGCACCCAGCGCGAGCAGCTCCTCGCCAATGGCCGCCAGAGCGATGTCGACCCCGTCCCCGTGGTAAAATTCTTCAATCCGTTGGGTAGCGGCGTCTGGCTTGCGACCGAATTGGATAGCGACGGTGACACCCTTTTCGGCCTTGCCGATCTGGGGTTTCCAGAGCTTGGAAGCTGGAGCCTTGGCGAAATGCAGGCGATCCGCTTGCCCTTTGACATGAGGATCGAGCGCGATCTGCACTTCACCGGCGATTTCCCGATCTCGGTCTGGGCTGACATGGCGCGGCGGGCCGGTGGCATCCGCGAGGCCGAGCGCATTCTTTACTCCGGCGCCCGAGCCGCCTCCACGCCGACCCGGAAACAGACCGATACACAGAGCCGGAAACACTGAATCCCGCTTCTCCGGCTTTACGATTTTGCGCCGCTCTCTTGAGAGGAAGAGGGCGGCGCTTTGCTTCGTGACGGGTTGGTGGCCGGAGAGAGAGGCTCCCGGCGCCCGTCATGGAGTAAGGCATATGGCTGCTGCCGTTCAGAAGATCACCCTCGCGTCCTCGCGCGATATCCCGTTCAACAAGCTGGCGCTGAGCCAGGCCAATGTCCGGCGCGTCAAAGCCGGCATCTCGGTCGAGGAACTGGCCGAATCCATCGCCCGCCGCGGCCTGATCCAGTCCCTGCATGTGCGGCCAGTCCTCGATCCCGAGGGCAAGGAAACCGGCATGTTCGAGGTGCCCGCAGGCGGTCGCCGCTATCGGGCCCTTGAATTGCTGGTCAAGCAGAAGCGTCTCGCAAAAACTGCACCGGTACCATGCGTCATATCCGAGGCCGATGCCGACATCCTGATCGACGAAGTCTCGCTCGCGGAAAATATCGAGCGCGCGCCGCTTCATCCGCTCGATCAGTTTCGGGCCTTCCAGGCGCTGCGCAACAAGGCGATGAGCGAGGAAGCCATCGCAGCCGCCTTCTTTGTCGACCCGAAGGTCGTCAAGCAGCGCCTGCGTCTTGCTGCGGTCTCGCCCGTGCTTCTCGACGTTTACGCCGAAGACGGCATGACGCTCGAACAGCTCATGGCCTTCACCGTGTCGGAAGACCATGCCCGGCAGGAACAGGTCTGGGATGCGATCAAGGATTCCTGGCAGAAAGAGCCGCACTATATCCGCCGTCTCCTGACTGAAACCGCAGTGCGCGCCTCTGACAGGCGAGCGCTTTTTGTCGGTATCGAGGCCTATGAAGCCGCCGGCGGCTATGTGCTGCGCGATCTCTTTCAGCGCGACGACGGCGGCTGGCTTCAGGATCCGGAGCTGCTCGATCGCCTGGCAGGCGAAAAGCTGAAAGCCGAAGCCGAGTCCATTGCGGCCGAAGGCTGGCAGTGGGTCGAGGTAGCGGTGACCTTTCCCTATGGCCACGACCACGGCCTGCGGGAACTCGAGGGCTCGGTCGCCGATCTGACCGACGATGAGCGCGCCACCCGCGAATCCCTGCGCGAGGAATATGACCGGCTCGAAGCCGGATATGCCGAGGCCGACGAGCTGCCCGATGAGGTCGATCAGCGGCTTGGTGAGATTGAGCAGGCGTTGGAAGAATTCGAGCGCAGGCCGATGATCTATGATCCCGAACAGGTTGCGCGGGCGGGCGTCTTCGTCAGCATCGATGGGAACGGCAAGCTGCGGGCCGAACGGGGTTATGTTCGGCCCGAGGATGAAGCGGCGATTGATGGCGAAGATCCCGATGGCTCCTCCGGCCCGGCCACAGAGGGCGCAGTAGCTGGTGTGTCGCATGCGGTTGTCCAAGTCGGTGGCGGCAGCGAATCTCCGGAGGACGACGATGAGGCCGAGATTGTGCGGCCGCTGCCGGACCGGTTGATCAGCGAGCTGACCGCGCATCGCACGCTCGCGCTGCGCGATGCTGTTGCGATGAATCCCCATATTGCGATGACCGCGCTGCTGCATCGGCTGGTGATGGACACCTTCCTGCCGCAGCCCGCCAGGGGATGCCTCGAGGCCCATGTCCGCCAGGTTCACTTGCCGGCACAGGCTGAGGATTTGCGCGACAGCGTCTCGGCGCGGTCTGTTACCGAACGGCACGAACGCTGGGGCGATCACATCCCGGCTGACGATGAGGCGCTCTGGAACTGGCTGATCGATCTCGATGAGGAGTCCCGCATGGAGCTTCTCGCCCATTGCGTCAGCTTTGGCATCAACGCCCTTTACGAAAAGCCCAGTCCCTATAGCGGCACGGGCGTCAGCCAACACGGGCTGGAGGTGCGTCTCTCCCAGGCGAACCGTCTGGTGTGCGCTACCGGTCTCGACATGGTGGTGGCGGGCTGGAAGCCGACCGTCAGCAACTATCTCGGCCGTGTGACCAAGCCGCGCATCCTCGAGGCGGTTCGCGAAGGTGCAGGCGAACGGGCATCGGAGCTGATCGGGCATCTCAAGAAGGGCGACATGGCCAAGGAAGCCGAGCGCCTGCTCGCCGATACCGGCTGGCTGCCCGAGCCGCTGCGCACGATCGATCCTGCTGCGGACCCTGACGCTTCGGCGGAAGGCGATGTCGATGTGGACCTTCCTGAATTCCTCGCAGGCGACGCCGAGGATGACATTGTCGACGAAGAGGATGAGGCGCAGCAGATGATCGCCGCGGAATGATCGTCACGCGGGGCGGCTCCGGCTGCCCCGTCTCTTCCTGACGCAATCGGGATGGAGCAAGCCGCGCCAGGGTCGCCCCAGGATCAATCCCCGTCATGGCTGGCGCAATGGGTGCCGTCCCCGGGGCTGAAGGATCATCGCTTATTGCCCGCGTGGTAACCAGGCTGGCGCGGCGAACCGATCCGCAACGGATATGCGGATTCCTGTCAGGGGCAGAACACCACCCCCGCTTCCATTCGCAAACCTTGGTCTGAGCCGTCGTCTTTGCATTCAACCCGCAAGGGGTCGGCTTGACGCTTTGCGTGCCGCCCTCGCGGATCCGGACAAGCCGAACGCGCGAGGGTGATTGCAGATCCGGTCAGACACTTCGGGCGCCTGTCGCGCGGGGGATGGTCCCCCGCCTCCAAAACAGGAGCCGGAACCCATGTCCTATGCAGATGCCACCGCCTTTGCCGCCAGCCTCGCCACCACGCTGATGACTGTGATCGTCGTGTTCCAGGCCGCGGACGGCACCCATGGCGCCATGCCCGCCAATGAGTTCGATGGCGACGAAGAGATGGTGAAACTCGAACTTGATCCGTGGATCTGAGGCACGAGAAGAGCCTCATCCCGATGGCCTGGCGCGCAGGCAACGCAGCCGAGCCATCGCTTTGCGGATGATCTCTCACTGCCGGCGGTAGCGGCCATACCGCGATACGAAAGAGTTAGAGTGCGGGCCGGTTGGCCGTGACGGGTTGGTGGCCGGAGAGAGAGGCTCCCGGCGCCCGTCGCGGAGTAGTTCCCATGTCCCTCCACCGCTCATCCGGCTTCCGCCCGATCGGCGAAATCCTCGCCCGGCAGGTGCTGCCCGGGCTGCGTAGCGCCCTTCGGTATCCGCTACGGGTTTCCTGCCTCGGCACTGTCAGTTTCGTCGACGATCACGATACCAGCCAATTCGACCAGACTATCGTTCTCGGTGAATGTACCACTCCCGAAGACGCCATGACGATCGCGGCACACCGCGTTTCGCGTGACGATATTCGCGTTGGAGAGGACGACACGCTGCGCTTTGAGGCGCGCATCGCCGCAATTCATGACTCGACCTACGGTCTGGTCCTCGCCGGAGAAATCCGGGCTCGGGCCATTCTCTGGCAGCAGCCTGTCATCTCTGACGCGCAAGCCCGCCGTATCGTGAGCGAGGCAAGCCGGTTGCGCGGCAGCGCCTCGGCGTCTTGCGATGCCCGGTCGGCGCGCAACCTGCGCTACCGCGCCAGTCTGCTCGAAACACGCCTGGTCGATCGCGGCTGGCGGGAGACCGCTGCGGAACTGCTTAGCCTGCCCCGCGCCGCCTGATTTTCACCCCTTCCACGCAATCGGCCTGGTCCTGCGCCAGGCCTCGTCATGTCCGGAGGCCGTCATGGCTGACTATTACACCCATTTTTCCTGCCTGCTCGATGTAGGCACCCCTGAGAACGCTGTCCGTGCGCTCGAACTCTATAATGCGCTGGCGGACGAAAATGCAGCCGAAGATCCCTCATCGGATGGCTTCCTGCTGTCGATCCAGCCCGAACATGGCGGTACGCAGCTCTGGATACGCGACGATCCCACCGGCGATCCCGAGCACGTTATCCAATTCGTCAAGCGCTGCGCCGCGGCGTTGGGGCTCAACGGCCGGTGGGGCTTCCAATATGCCAACACCTGCTCGAAACCGCGCCTCGATGGTTTCGGCGGCGGCGCACACGTGCTCGATCTTTCGACCGGCGAGACCGTGGACTGGATCTACACCGACGGCTGGCTCGCGACCGTGCTGGAGGGAGGCGATCCCCATGCCTGAGATTATCGAAACCACGGTCTATCGCCTCGACGAGCTTTCCGACACGGCGAAGGACAAGGCCCGGGCCTGGTATCGTGAAGGCGGCTTCGACTACGATTGGTACGACGCCGTTTATGAGGATTTCCAGAACATCTCCGAGATCCTCGGCATCCGCCTCAAGACCCGAACCGCTCGCCTGATGGGCGGCGGATCGCGGCAGGAACCCTGCATCTGGTTCCAGGGCTTCTGGTCGCAAGGTGACGGCGCGTGCTGGGAGGGGTTCTACTCCTACTGCAGGAACGCTTCTGCCGCGATCCGGGCTTACGCGCCGCAGGACGAGATGCTGCATGGCATCGCAGATGCGCTTCAGGATGCCCAGCGGCGCAACTTTTATCAGCTTCGCGCTGACGTCGGTCATCGCGGCCATTACTACCACGAATACTGCATGGACATTGCGGTCGAGCGGGCCAGCCCGAACTGGCAGGACATGACCGCCGACGCGGAGGACGTCGTCGCCGAGGCGCTGCGTGATCTCGCCCGCTGGCTCTATCACCAGCTCGAGCGCGAATACGACTACCTGTCCTCCGATGAGGTGGTGGACGAGACCATTCTGGCCAATGGCCATACCTTCACCGAAGACGGTCTTCGTTTCGGTTGACCCTGCTTGAAGCGCCCCTGCCTCACGGTCGCGCGCTTTCCATGTCGCTTCAGTCAGAGTGAGAGCGCCGCCGGAACGGGTGAGCCTGGGAGGTTGCGCGCCTGGGCTTTTTCACCGAGATCATATTATGGAAACTGCGCTTCTTTGCGCCGATCAGGGCAGCCGGCTCTGGGATTATCGGCAAGTTTATCGAGCGCATCAAGAACGGGAGGCGGCCTGATGTCCCGTCTTAACGCCACCGATCTGGCGCAACGTCTCAGCCGGCAGGCCGAGGCGGTTTGCCGTCACTACCTCTCGAATGGCCACAAGCAGGGCCATTACTGGCATGTCGGCGACGTCCGCAATGGCGCGGGACGCTCGATGTTCGTGCGGCTGCATGACAGCGCCAGGGGACCGGCAGGCAAATGGTCCGATGCCGCCACCGGCGAACATGGTGATCTGCTCGATGTAATCCGCGAAAGTCTCGGTCTCCTCGACTTCGCCGAGGTCGCTGCGGAAGCCCGCCGCTTTCTCAGCCTTCCCCATCCAGAACCAGTCCCCACCGGGCGGCGTCGCGGAACTCCGGCAATATCGGGTTCGGCAGAGGCGGCACGCCGGCTCTGGCGCATCGCGCAACCGATCACGGGCACTCTCGCAGAGACGTATTTGCGGAGACGCGGCATTACGGATTTGCACGGAACCTGTGCGCTGCGCTTCCATCCGAACTGCTACTGGCGGCCCGAGCATGAAGGGCCGACCGAGACCTGGCCGGCCATAATCGCGGCGGTCACCGATCTCGATGGCGACATAACCGGCGCCCACCGCACCTGGCTCGCGCGTGACGGGTCGGGCAAAGCGCCGCGTGATCCGCCGCGCAAGGCCATGGGGGACCTGCTTGGTAACGCCGTCCGGTTCGGAAAGGCACAAGATGTCGTCGCGGCGGGAGAAGGCATCGAGACCATTCTGTCGCTGCGGCAATTGCTGCCACAGATGCCGATGGCCGCCGCACTCTCGGCCGGACACCTCGCCGCTGTCGTTTTCCCGGCCCAACTGCGCCGGCTCTATATCGTGCGTGACAATGATCCGGCAGGCGACAGCGCACGAGACAGGCTCCTCGAACGGGCGGTGGCGGCCGGAATCGAGACCATCACGCTCTCGCCGATGATGGGCGACTTCAACGAAGACCTCACCTCGTGCGGGCTGGATGCATTGCGGGTAGGGCTTCGCAGGCAACTGGCTGCAGATGACGTCGGCCGTTTCATGGCTTTGGCTGCATAGCCGGGATGAGAAGCGGGCGGGCGCTCGCGTTCCGTTGCGGCGTACAAGAAGCCTTGCCTATTCGGCAGGGGACCGCTCCTCGGCCTTCGAGAGGGGCGAGCGGCCCACAAACGGCCCGGCCGGGCAATGGCGGCGCCCGACTGATTTCCGTCGGCGGCCCGCCACCCCACGCGACAGGTCGCGTGGGGACCCCGTCTCCCCCGCCTTTACAGCGCGAAGCAAATCAGCCGGGCTTTGCCATCGAGACCCTCGCGGAAAGGCTCGGGCTGCCTGGCCGGACCGCCTGCGGGCTTGTCGTCGCCATCAGGCCGCGACGGTCGCGGTCCTTGCCATCGGAGCCTGCCATGTACACCCATGATGAACGCGAACCCGATTACGCGACATCTGCCACCGGCCATGTCATCGAAGAGCTTGAGCTTTACGGCTATCGTCCTTCAGAGGACGAGCCCGATCCCCGGATCACGCCCGAGGATCACATCATCCGGAGCGCGGTCGCTGACATTTTCGACGCCCTGATCTCTACCATGGCCGACACCAGTCTCGATTTCGACCTTGCCGAGATCCTCTGGTCGAGCGTCAATACCTTCCACCGCGCTGTCGAACGGATCGAAAGGAAGCTCGACGACAACGAGCAGGCCCAAAAGCGCCTCCAGCGCGAACAGGACGGGTCCGAGGTGAAATCCGTCCAGCTCGAGACCCTGATCGGGGTCGGGCAAAGTCTCATCGAACGCCGTGACAGTCTTGAGCTTTTCCGCGAGACCGCTGCCGATATCTATCTGCGCACCCTCGGCATGCCCTGGTCGCCGCGCTCGGGTTCACGGGTCAATCATCGCCAGATGACGGCGGCCATGATCGATAGCCGGGACTTCATCACCGCCAAGCGACGCGCCGACAATGACGTGCTGTTACCGGCCGGCACGAAGATCGCCTTTTCGGGTGGCGAGACCACCGATCATCGATTGATCTGGGACAAGCTCGATCAGGTTCATGCCAAGCATCCGGACATGGTGCTGCTGCATGGTGGATCGCCGAAGGGCGCCGAGCGCATCGCCGCCGCCTGGGCCCACAATCGGAAGGTGCCGCAGGTCGCCTTCAAGCCCGATTGGGCCAAACACGCCAAGGCCGCGCCTTTCAAACGCAACGATCAGATGCTCGGCACGATGCCGATCGGGGTCATCGTCTTTCCCGGTACCGGCATCCAGGACAATCTCGCCGACAAGGCGCGCAAGTTGGGCATTCCTGTCTACCGCTTCGGGACGGGCGGCGCGTGAGCGCTGCCCGCCATTCCTCAAGGCCGTCGACGAACCGGAAGCGCCTCGACGGCCTGTCATGCCGGCGAAACACATTGTCTGTAGGGCGATGGGCCGCTGGATCCGACCATGTCCAGGCAGAACAAGGAAGAGGGCCGGACAGGGTCAGTGGATCTCTTTGATCCCTATTTGTTCTTACTGATCGTTGGCACTTCTGCTACTGTTCCGATCGCGCCGTGGAGGTGGTGGCAGGCGCACCGTCCAATCCATTGCACGGAGACACCACCATGACCTTTCTCGGTATTCTCGTCGCCATGGCCGCCATAGGTTTCATGTGCTGGCTGCTGTTCAACCTTGCCGTCTTTGCGATGCCCTTCTTCATCGGTGTGAACGCCGGTATCTGGGCCTACGGCACCGGCGCGGGCTGGCTTGGGGCCGTTCTTGTCGGATTGCTCGCTGCCGGCCTGACCTTGGCGGCAGCTCAAGGCCTGCTCATTCTGGTCCGGCCGCTATGGGCGCGGTTGCTGATCGCGCTCGTCTTTGTCACTCCGGCTGTCGTCGCCGGCTTTTACGCTACTCTCGGCATCGCCAAACATATGATGCCGTCCGAGACCTGGCAGCTCATCTTCTCGGTCATTGGCGCAATTGCCGTGGGAGTGACGACCTTCCTGCGGCTTGCGGCAATGGCATCTGCCGAGGCTGCTGGTACGGGCCATGCGCGCATCTAGCCGCGTGCAGAATCCGGATAGAGGCCATGACAGAGAGATAAGCTCGCTGTCGTCAGAGATACGTGGCGCGGGATCGGCGTAGTGAACTCGCATCAGCCCGGTGGAGCGATGCGGCCCATAGCGGGAGCGCAGGACGGGTGGCGCGAATTTCACAGGCACATTACGGAACCCAGGCGGGATGCGTTCTCGCTGACTTCGGTTGGGCCAAATATCGGTACGCGTGCCAAGGACAGGGGCAACGTCACGGATCCGTCGCCACCGGTCTGGTGAAACTCGGATGCGCCAGGCTCTGCGTTCTTCTCGTATCTCTGACCGCTCCAAGCGGCCTCTTCCATGGCCTGATCTGGCCGAAGACCAGCGCGCGGCGCGCGCTTCGATCGCTTTGGCGCAACAGCGACGTCACAACTTTCTTCCCCTGACGGCCTCACCCCATGTTCCATGGGACCCCGAGGCGCGTCATTCCTCGCGCGAGCAAGAAAGTCCCTCCTATGCTGTCCAGTCCCCGCAAACGGGAATGCGCCAGCGATCATCTCCGTCCCGTCGATCGCCATCGAGGCCGCAATGGTGCGGGCTCGAAACCGGAAAACGGAGATTTGAAAATGGCGACCATCGGTACCTTCAAGAAGACCGGTTCGAACGAATTCACCGGCGAAATCGTCACCCTCAGTGTCCAGGCCAAGGGCGTGCGCATCGTTCCCGACATCCGCGCAAACGGCGAGAACGCTCCCAGCCACCGGGTCCTGGTCGGCCGCGCCGAGATCGGTGCCGCCTGGTCCAAGCGCTCGGGCGAAGGCCGCGATTATCTCGGTCTCAAGCTCGATGATCCGAGCTTCACCGCCCCGATCTACGCCAACCTCTTCGATGACGAGGACGGCGAGGCCTACTCGCTGATCTGGTCCCGCCCCAACCCGCGTCGCGGCGACTGAAGCGCAAATGGCCCCGGCGACACAGCCGGGGCCATTTCTCTGTCAGCCGCACCAATGAACGGCGCTCAGTCCAAGAGGACAGGCATCATGGCCCTCACGTGGGCGTCGATCCGCTCCAGAACGATCGACGGGACGGCATCACGTTCCGGCAATTTCCACCAATGCGCATCGATACGCTTTACAGTTTCGCTGACAGTTTTCAGGACGGCAGGCTCTGGAAGCCGCGCCCGATTGGCGAACGCCTTCCACCGCGGCAGCGTCAGTGCCTTGAACGCGCGTTCGCCGCCAAGTGACAATGCCAGATTGTCAGCCGGGATATAGGGGACCGTCGAAAGCACGTCGTAGATCGGTGCCAGGGCGGGCGAATTGCCGTCACCGGGGTAGATCAGCGACCAGTTTTTCAGGTGCATGTCGCCATTGCCCATGACCACCGACAAGGTCAGGCGGCGGACGAACTCCAGCGCCGCTATCGGCGAGATCGCCACATTCAGAGCCGCGGCGATGTCATGATAGGCCGCGCCTTCATATTTTCGTGTCGGATAGATGCCGAAGACCTGAGCGAAATCCTCGATATGAATTCGTCGCGCGCCGGCGGTGCGATCGAACCGCCGGATAAGAAGGACCAGCCCCTCGGCCAGGGTCTCGAACTCTTCAGGGATGCCTTCGAACTGGTCTTTGCCCACCAGCTCGCGTTCGGGCACGTCCATGCCGATGGCTTCGGCCAGCGCGAGATTGGCGAACTCGTTCTCCGACACGCCTGGAAAGGCGGTCGAAGGAAACTTGGCGATGTACTGACCGTCGCTGTCCCCGAGCGGCACTGTCAACCCGCCGCCCTTGCCGGTGTTCTTCATCACCGAAAGCTTCATCTGCACGCCAGCGAGCGAGAAGCGCGCCTTCGGCTCGCCCTCAACTGCAGCGGTTGCAGCGACGATATCGCCGTTACTCGGGACAACCCGCACAGCGCCTGGCAGGTCGGCGCCCAGCGCAGCCAGCAGATCGAAATCATTGCCGGGCCGGACGGTCCGGGCGTGATGCTTTTCCATCGCCTCGCGCAGTTTGTCCTCGGGCAGGAGGTTGGCAAAGAAGGGCGGCAAGGCGCCTGCCACCGGGCGCGGATCCTTGCGCAATCCTCCTGTTGCCGCGCGGAAGGACAGGCTCAACACGGGATGCCCTCCGCTCGCGCGGTAGGCAGGATCGAAGCTGAAGGCGTTGAAGTCGCCCGGTGTCCTGACGATCGTGCCGACCTTCACCTCATTGAGGAGAACATCGAGAGACAGGACGGTTTCGGCGGAGCGGGGTCTATTCATCATCACCTTCCGCTTGCGGGCTGAAAGCCGGCCGGTCGTCCTCGCCCTCATGGCTGAGCAGCGCCTCAATGGCCGGGACCATCGCCTGAGGAACCAGCATCATCTCCAGGCCAAGCGCCCTTGCAACATTGATCAGAGTCGTGGCGCGTGCCGCTGCGGCTCCGGTTTCGATGTCGCGATAGCGGGGACGGGATATGCCGGCGAGATCGGCGACCTGTTCCTGCGTTAGGCCCGCCGCTAGCCGTGCACGCCGAAAATGGTCGCCGATCATATTCAGAGCCTCTGCTTCGGCTTTCACGCGAATCCTTTACAGATCAATTTGCACGATTTGATCCGGATACGTATCATTAATCGGCCTGGAAGGCAAGGCGATGATCCGCAAGCATGTCTCAGTAAGACAGATTGATACGTTTGAGGATCATTCAAGCGGTCTTCAATAGTCAAACCCATCAGCCTTTGGCGGCCGAATCAGTCGTCTGACAACAGAGGTCAGCGCCGCCGTAGCCGAGGAACAGAGGGCCAATTCCCGATGACTATTTGCCAAGAACGACTATTATAGTCGTAGTTCTGGAGTGCGCGCCGGTCGCAATGGGAGGTGATCATGCATGATCACCGCCCGACAGTCGCGGGCCGCGCGCGCCTTGCTGGGTTGGACACAGGAGACGCTTGCTGACAAGGCCCGTGTATCACTGACCGCGCTCAAGCGCCTCGAATCCGAAAGCGGCCTCGAGGTGTACGAAAGCACGCGCGATCAGGTCCGTCGGGCTCTCGAAGCAGCCGGTGTCGTCCTCTTGTCGACCGAGCGTGGACACGGAGTGCTGCTGGTCCATGATGGTGGTGACAAAAAGCGCTGACGGGCAAGCGGCAGACGCCGTGTTCCCTCCGAGCGATATTCTCCCAAAACACACAATCTTGGAGTATCTGGTGTTACCCCGCGTCCTGCAGTGGGCAGCACGCACCAGGCAACTGACATGCCCCCGATAGAACCCTTCGAGGATGCACCGCCGGTCTCCAGCGAATTAACCGCCTACGACCGTGCCCATATCAAGCTGTACATGCGACTGCTGGATGCCGCTGCTGATGGCGCCGAGTGGACCGAAGCCGTTCATATCCTGTTTGGCATCGACCCCGCTTTCGAGCCGGATCGCGCGCGCCGGGTCCATGATGCTCATCTGGCGCGCGCCAAATGGATGGCGCAGACTGGTTACCGTCATCTTCTCTGGAAGCGATAGGTCTGAAGTTCGCGTCCCGCGCGGCGCGCCAAATCTCCACCATTCCGGAACAAAACCGGGCACGAAGGTCGGCTATAAACCCCTTGTGCGCTTCCGGACTGGTCTCACCCAACCCGGAAGCGATCATTCTTGACGCGTTGCGGAGGCAGCCTTGCCTCATCGCGTACGGCAGTCCGGCGCATGAGCGGTCAGGGTCTGTCGCGTCTATGATTTGAGGGCCGCAGCCACCGCATCCGACAGCCGGGTAGACGGACGCCCGATCAGCGCCGAAAGCTGGCCTTTGTCGTCGAACAGCGCTCCATTGGAGGCGTCGATGTCGAAGGCGGCCAGAGCACCGGCGAAATCTGCAGGGATACCCACACCCTTCAGCACGGCGGCATATTCATCCTGCGGCAGGTTCTTGTAGGGGATGTCCTTGCCAGTCTGTTTGGAGATCTCCGCCGCGAGATCAGCCAGCGTATAGGCGTCGTCGCCAGCCAACTCGTAGACCTTGCCGTCATGGCCCTCGCCAGTCAGCACGACGACGGCGGCCTCGGCCAGATCGGCGCGCGTTGCCGACGAGATGCGGCCCTCGCCCGCGCTGCCGACAAATGCGCCGGCCTTCACCGCGCCGGGGACCGAGACCGTGTAGTTTTCCGTGTACCAGCCATTGCGCAGAACAGTGTGGGCGATGCCCGACTGTTTCAGGAGGCTTTCGGTTTCTACATGCTCGGGTGCAAGGCTCAGTGACGACGTATCGGCATGGAGCAGGCTCGTATAGACGATGCGCCTCACGCCGGCCTTTTTGGCGGCGTCGATGATATTCCGATGCTGCGCGGCCCGCTTGCCGACCTCGCTGGAGGAAACCAGCATCAGCGTCTCGACGCCTTGCAGCGCCCGGTCGAGGGTTTCGGGCTTCTCGTAATCGGCTGCGCGCACTTCGACGCCGAGGTCGGACGCCTTCTCGACGCTGCGCGCCAGCGCGACGATCTGGCTGGGCTCAATCTTCTGCTTGAGCTTCTGGACGATGAGGCGGCCCAACTGGCCCGAGGCTCCGGTTACGGCGATGGTCATGGCGAGTGACTCCTTGTCTTGATGATCCAAAGCCATGATATAGGCTTATACTAACGCAAAGTAAGTACGCACAGGAAGGTAAGTATGAACATTCACGATGACGGCACGGCGATCGGGCTTTCCGACAAGGTGCATGGCGAGCTTCTGTCGGCAGGTTGTCCTTCGCGCGACGTGCTCAAACATGTGACCAGTCAATGGGGTGTTCTGGTGCTGATCGTGCTGGAAGGAGGAACGCACCGCTTTTCTGAACTGCGCCGCAAGATTGGCGGCGTGAGCGAGCGCATGCTGGCGCAGGCGCTGCAATTGCTGGAGGCGGACGGGTTCGTCTTGCGCCGCGCCTATCCCGTTGTGCCGCCCCATGTGGAATATTCATTGACCCCCCTTGGCGAAGAAGTCGCGGAGAAGGTACGGATTCTGGCCGATTGGATCGAAATCAACTTCCATCGCATTCCTGCAAGCGGAGGGAATGCTGAACCGCCGGGATAGCCTGCGGTGGCAGCGTACTGAACTCTGCCGTTTTGATGAATGACCGCTTCGCTGAGACTCTGGACCAGAAACAGGCGGTCTCGCCCCCAAACGCTGGTCACTGCTACAAGAATTATAGAGCGCCTACAATGACATAGCGGTGCCCAGTTTCATCCTCACCGGCGCACGGAGACACGCGGGCGAGATACGGCGTTTCGCCTGTCGGAAGATTTTCCGCATTGCTGGCCGCCGTGTCATGCTGCTGCAACAGAACTTGTCGTAAATAGCTCGGCGAAAAATCTGACCTGCGCTTTGCACGTGAGGAGGGACGGGTGCGACCGGACACTTCCCATTGGCGAGACGGTCGTCGCTATGAATTCTTCGACACGCTCTCGGTCGAAGGGCTCGCATGGGAATGTTTGCGGCGGTTTGAACGCTACCAGGAGCATTATGGCGAACTCGTCGCCATGAAGGCCGAAGATCATCCCTATTCAACCGACGCCCAGCGTCACTGGGGGTTGCGATTTCCCGGCTCGTCCGAGCCTTTCCGCGCTTCGTCAGGACGTCCTATGGTCGCCGCTCGCCAATCCGGCGGTCTTGCTTGCTGACGACGCTCCGGAATTTCTGCCTCCGTCACCATCTCCGTCGCCGGCCGTGTCTGCTGCCGTTCGCCCGAGTCCGGAAGGTCTTCATGCCATCCATCGCGGCGGCATCGTCGCGCAGATCCTGCTGCTGTCGGGCCGAAAGACCGATAGAGCCTCGGCTGTCATCCTGCCACTCGACGACAATCTGCCCGATCGGGTCGAGGCAGTGCTGCGGCTCTGGCAAGCGCTGAGCGCGCGCCCCGTTACGCGCGACGGACGCATCACGCCGTATCAGCGTCGACGTATCCGACTGATGATGCGAGCCGCTGACGGCCGGGCCAATGGCGCGACCTATCGGGAGATCGCCATCGCTCTGTTCGGCCCCGAGCGGGTTGCGGCCGAGCCCTGGAAGACCTCATCCTTGCGTGATGCCGTGATCGGGCTGATCGAAAGCGCCGGGCCGCTCATCAATGGCGGCTATCGCAAATTGCTACGGCATCGTCGCCGATCCTGAGCGCGCTTCGAGCCCGGGGTGGGGATTGTTCGCCTGTAATCTTCCCCATCCACCCCGCCTGCATTCCTTCGCCACCGTGATCGCGATCCGCCGTTGCTCCGCAGCGGCGCCCGGCAACGCCACGGAGGCCCGACAATGCGACCCAATCTCGCCGCCCTGCCGCCACGCTACCTGCGCACCAAGGAAGCGGCGGTGTTTCTCAGCCTTTCGGCGCGCACGCTGGAAAAGCACCGCACCTATGGAACCGGCCCGGCCTATCGCAAGCTCGGCGGGCGCGTCGTCTATTCGGTAGCCGATCTCGAAGCCTGGGCTTCGCGCGGCGCGGTCACGTCAACCTCCGATCCGCGCGGACAGGTTCTGCCAGCCAAACGGCACATGCCAGCGGCCTGTGGGTCGGCCGGCGGCATCAATCGCTGATCGCGCGAGGATTACCCATGGCGATCCGGCGACGTTCCCCGTCCGAGCGCGGGCAGCTCAACCTGTTCAGAGCGCTTCCCGGTGACTTCGCACCGCGGGACGCGCAGGACCTCATGGCGTATCCATTCTTCTCGCTCGCCAAATCACATCGCATCACCCCGATCGACTTCACCGCCGGAAAAATTGCGATCCGCGTCGAGGCGGTTGCCGACCACGGCATGGCAACGATCTGGGACGCTGATATCCTGATCTGGGCTGCCAGCCAGATCGTCGAAGCGCGCGATACAGGCCTGCGCACCTCGCGGCTCATGGCGGCGACGCCCTATGAGATTCTCACCTTCATCGGCCGCGGCACCAGCCTGCGCGATTACCAGCGCCTCAAGGCGGCGCTCGACCGGCTGCAATCCACCACCATCTCGACCACGATCCGCCAGCCCGCCGAAGGACGGCGACACCGCTTCTCCTGGATCAATGAATGGCAGGAGCGAACCGACGGCAACGGGCGCCCCGACGGTATCGAACTGATCGTGCCGGACTGGTTTTATCGCGCGGTTCTGGACGATGCGCTGATCCTGACCATCGATCGGGCCTATTTCGATCTGACCGGCGGGCTCGACCGCTGGCTTTACCGGCTCGTGCGCAAGCATGGTGGCCGCCAGAAGGGCGGTTGGCGGTTCGATTTTCGTCATCTGCACCAGAAGTCCGGCTCTCTCTCGCCCTATAAGCGCTTTGCCTTCGAACTGCGCGATATCATCCGCCGTCAGCCGCTGCCCGGCTACAGGCTCTTTACCGAGATCGAGACCGGGCGCCGGGCGCTGCTCGCCTTCGAGCCATGGCCGGCCTGTGGAAAAGCTGTGGACGGCCTCGTGCTATCGGGAACCCGGACTATCGTGCCATCGGGAACCGGTGGCTCGTGCTATCAGGAACCCGATCCGGGTTTAAGGCACGGAGATCGTTCGGCAAATCGCGCCCGTAACAGAGAGTCTAACACAGAATCTAACCTTGAAGAGCGCAGGCGCGATGTTGAAAACCTCATCGCCCGCACCGGCCAGGCGCTCAGAGCGACGGCGAACCGGCGGCCGCCAGCGCCATCCGATCACACATCAGAAATCCGCTTCGACACCATGCGCCCGCTGCGCGGTGAGCGTGAGGACGGTCAGCGATGATCGTTGCTCTGCTCAACCAGAAGGGCGGTGTCGGCAAGACGACACTGGCGCTGCATCTCGCCGGAGAATGGGCCGGAAGAGGGCAGAGGGTCACTTTGGTCGACGCCGATCCGCAAGGCTCGGCGCTCGACTGGTCTGAGCAGCGCGGTCATGAGGGCCTGCCGAGGGTGTTCGGTGTCATCGGTCTTGCGCGCGACACGCTGCACCGGGAAGCGCCGGAACTGTCCCGGCAGGCCGATCATGTCGTCATCGATGGGCCGCCGCGTGTCGCCGGTCTCATGCGCTCCGCTCTGCTCGCCGCTGACCTGGTGCTGATCCCAGTGCAGCCTTCGCCCTTCGATGGCTGGGCTTCCGCCGAGATGCTGTCGCTCATCGCCGAAGCGCGCATTTACCGGCCCGATCTCCTCTCCCGCTTCGTCCTCAATCGCTGCGCTGCGCGCACCATCCTTGGCCGCGAAACCGCCGCTGCGCTCGCCGATCACGATCCTCCGGTGCTCGCGAGCCGGATCGGGCAGCGTGTCGCCTTCGCCAGCGCTGCCCAGACCGGCCGTCTCGTTCACGAATTGGACGGCGCCACGTCCGCGGCCGATGAGATCGCAGCGCTGGTTGATGAAATCGAGCGGCTCCCGCGCACGCGGAGGGCGTCATGAGCACCCGAGCGCCCAGGAGCGGCTTTGCCCGCCGGCCGGCCGATCCCGAAACCTGGGTCAGAGCTGCAAAAGAGCAGCCGGCCGGTAGGGCGGACGGCGCTGCGAACACGGCGCGGCTCACCATCGATGTGACGCCGGCGCAGCGCGGCCGCATCAAGATCGTGGCCTTCGAGCGCGGCATGACCGTCGCCGACATGCTGCGCGCGCTGCTGGAGCGTGAATTTCCACCTGCCGGGGATGATAGCCAATGACCGGCTTAGTGGCCCATCGAAGGCTGGTGGTCGAGGGCGCGCGCTCCTCATCGGCTACAGCGCTGACCGAGGTGGAGCTGATCTGGATCGAGAAGTCGATCGAATATTGGGTGCGGTTCGGGAATCCGGTTCAGGAGCGTGTTATCGACCGCAGACGGCGTGTCCTCGGCTTTCCTCCCGGGAGCTTTTTCGCCTTCGTGCGCTGGACGGCGAATGACTACGGCACCGTCGCCTCCCATCTCGATATCCTGCGCGCGGTCGCGCCGCACGAAGCCTACCAGACCGTTCCCGCCGTCACACCGGGCGGCGAGCTTCTGCTGACGGTCTCTGGCTGGCCGAAAGTCGAGCGCGTGCTGCAGCTCATCGATGCGATCGATGCGAGCGGCATCGACGGGGCCGATGTCGCGCCCGATCACTGGCGCCACGTTCATAACCGACTGGCGGCCGGGGAAAGTCCCCGCGCCTACACGCGCGCGCAGCATTGCGCCTGGATCAAGCGGCGGAGCATTCTCCCATGACCCGGCGCGCCATTCTCGCTTCAGCGCTGGTGTCGGTCGGGCTGGTCATCGCACCCGTCCTCACCGGGCACGGTCCGCGCTTTATCTGGAACGCCTCGACCAGTGCGCCCATCGGCCTCTACGCCGTCGAGCCGGCCGGCCCTATCGAAGTCACCGATCTGGTCGCGGTCCGGCCGCCAGACGCGCTGGCCGAGCTGCTTGACGCGCGCGGCTACCTTCCGCGCGGCGTGCCGCTGATCAAGCGCGTTCTGGCGCTCCACGGCACGAGAGTTTGCCGCCATGGCACGGCCATTACCGCCTACGACCACCTTTATGGCCATGCCCGTGAGCGCGATCGGATGGGCCGCAAACTGCCCTCCTGGCAGGGCTGCCGCGTGATCGCCAAACGCGATGTGTTCCTGATGAACTGGGACGCCGCCGACAGTTTCGATGGCCGCTATTTTGGGCCGCTTCCGCTTTCTGCCGTCACCGCCCGCGTCGTGCCGATCTGGACCGATGCGAATGGTGACGGCCGCTTCGAATGGCAGGCGTCAGCGCGGTGAACGCCTGTCCAAGGGCGGGCGCGATGTCCGCCCGATCGTCCTTCACCGCTTGAGGAAAGGAAACCGCCATGCCGCAGATCGGTGAATTTACCAGGCACAAGACAGGTTTTGCCGGGCGCATCGAGACGCTCACGCTCGCCCGCGAGATCGCCATCGTCGCGGTGGATCCGGCCAATGTCGAAAACGCCCCGGACCATCGCGTCCACCTCGGCGAAGATGACGCCGGCCCCGAGATCGGGGCGGCCTGGACACGCACCGGCGAGAAGGCCGGAGAATATCTCTCCGTGCTGATCGACGATCCGGCATTGCCGTATCCGATCCGTGCCGCCCTGTTCCAGAACGGCGCTGATGCGGCGTCCTGGTCGCTGCACTGGAACCGGCCGCCCAAACGCGATGCAAAGGACTGAGCCATGCCGCGCTGTCGCCTCGGGCATGGCCACTCCGTTGCGATCGGGCGTCACCGCGCCGCCCGTTCCATTGCCTTCCTTCTCCTTACCGGCCTGTTCTGCAACCCGGCCGGCGTCGCGGCGCAGGCGCAACCAAGTCTGCTCGCGCCGCGCGGCCTGCACGATGCATATGCCGACCATGTCGCCGAGGCTTCGCGGCGTTTTGGCATTCCCGAGACCTGGATCGATGCGGTCCTGCAGGCCGAAAGCGCCGGCGATCGCCGCGCCATATCCTCGGCCGGGGCGATGGGCCTGATGCAGATCATGCCTGCCACCTGGTCGGCGCTACGGCAGCGCCATGGCCTGGGCCGCGATCCTTATGATCCACGCGACAATATCCTCGCGGGCGCGGCCTATTTGCGCGCCATGTTCGATCGCTACGGCAATGTCGCGGCGATGCTGGCGGCCTATAATGCCGGGCCGGGCCGCTACGATGAATACCTTTCAGCGGGCCGCGTCCTGCCCGCCGAAACGCGCGCCTATGTCGCCAGGCTCGAACCGATCCTGGGTAACACGATGCCGTCTCACGGCGCTTCCATGCCCGTTGCGCTGCCGCCCGATTGGCGCGAGGCGCCGCTCTTTGTTGAGCGCGGTAGCAACCGACCGAGGGTTATCGGTGACGCGGCGTCTGCGCAGGGCAACGACACCCGTATTCCCGTTCCGGATGCGACCGGTGCGCCCGACTCGGGACAGCACGAGGCCATTTTTGTCACTCAAGCCGATAGCGGTGTCGTCCCATGATGCGGCTTTTGCGTGATCGCACGGCATCGTGCGCCAGCGTGCCATGGCGTACTGGCTGGCAGGGGAGGACCGCAACAACCGACCGATGGCAGGATAAAAGGCCGCACATTGTCGGCCAGACGGTCGGTTGTTTTTGCTTGGGCTTTTCTGCGATTCCGCACCTTGTGGCGCAAGCGCGCAATGTGTGTGCAAGGCGGGATCGCCCGTTTTCGCGCGGGTTTTCACACATTGCGGGACCGCCTCATGCCCGATGAGCACGAGTTCCGTATTCGTCCAGGGCGTATCCGTTCGACCCGCGCCCAACAGGCGCGGCCCTTCATTGCCCAGGCGCTGGCGGCGGCGAAAAAGGCCGGCGGCGGCGTTTCACGCTCAGGCCGGATTGTCTCGGGTAACCGCTCGCGGTTCGGGCATGGCCAACGCGCCAGCATTCAGGCCAATCGCTTCATTACCGCCCGCTCGCGCGGCGCCGTGATCAAGGCGCGCGTCGTCCGTCACACCGCCCGCAAGGCGCCGCTTGGCACGCATCTCGATTATCTGCGCCGCGATGGCGTCACCCGGGACGGGGAGAAGGCGCGGTTGTTCGGGCCGGACGTCGACGCGGCGGATGGCGGCGCCTTTGCCGAACGGTGTGGCGGGGACAGGCATCATTTCCGCTTCATCGTCTCGCCCGACGACGCCCTCGACATGGCGGACCTCAAATCCTTTACCCGCGATCTGGCCGGGCAGATGGAAAAGGATCTCGGCACCCGGCTCGACTGGGTGGCGGTTGATCACTGGAATACCGAGCATCCCCATATCCATCTGATCGTGCGCGGCGTGCGCGACGACGGCCAGGATCTCGTCATCGCGCGCGACTACATCAAGGAAGGGATGCGCGACCGGGCGCGCGATCTCATCACCCAGGAGCTCGGGCCGCGAACCGAACACGACATTCGCCGAACGCTCGAGCGCCAGATGGCTGCCGAACGCTGGACCGGTCTTGACCGCCAGCTTGTGCGCGACGGACGCGGCACCGGGATCATCGATGTCGCTCTGCGGGCTGGCGAACCGCCCGATGAGTATCGGGCGCTAAAGCTCGGGCGGTTGCGCAAGCTCGAAACCCTCGGCCTGGCCGAGCAGATCGGCCCCGGCCAATGGGCGATCGACGACAAGGCGCCAACGGTGCTGCGTGAGCTCGGCGAGCGCGGCGACATCATCAAGCGCATGCACCGTGCGCTGACCGAGCGCGGCATAGAGCGCGGTGCGGCGAATTATGTGCTTGCCGGCGAAAGCCTGGAGGCGCCTGTCATCGGCAGGCTGATCGCGCGCGGGCTTGATGACGAACTCAAAGGCACTGCCTATGCCGTGGTTGATGGTGTCGATGGGCGAACCCATCACATCAAGCTTCCCGATCTCGATGCGGCCGGTGACAGCGCACCCGGTTCCATCGTCGAACTGCGCGGCTTCGACGACGCCAGAGGACAGCGGCGAGTGGCAATCGCCGTGCGCTCGGATCTCGATCTGCACAGCCAGGTTTCGGCTCCGGGCGCGACCTGGCTCGACCGGCAGGCCTTGGCGCGCGATCCGGCTGCGCTGTCCCCAGGTGGTTTCGGGGCCGAGGTCCGTCAGGCCATGGAGGAACGCGCCGAGCATCTGGTGGGGGAAGGACTGGCCACGCGCCAGCATCGCCGGATCATCTTCAGCCGCAACCTGATCGAGACGCTGCGCCGGCGCGAACTCGAGGCTCTCGGCAGCAGGCTGTCGCGAGAAACCGGCCTTGCCTTCAACCGCGCCGCCGAGGGTGACTATGTCGCCGGCACCTACCGCCAGCGTCTCACGCTCGCGTCGGGCCGCTTCGCCATGATCGATGACGGGCTCGGCTTTCAACTCGTCCCCTGGTCGCCCTCGCTCGAAAAGCATCTCGGCCGCCATGTCTCGGGTCTCGCCCGCGGCAATGGCGGGGTGGACTGGAGTTTTGGACGAAAGCGCGGGCTTGGCCTCTGAGCGCCGCATCGAAAGGACCTGCCATGTCAGCCACGAAAATCCTCTGGGGCCAGATCCTCACGGTCTTCCTGATCATCCTGGTGACGACCTGGGCGGCCACGCAATACGTCGCCTGGGAGCTCGGGTTTCAGGCCCAGCTCGGAACCCCTTGGTTTCGCCTTGCGGGCTGGCCCGTCTACTATCCGCCGGCAATCTTCTGGTGGTGGTATTTCTACGAGGCCTATGCCCCGGAAGTCTTTGCCAAAGGCGGCCTGATCGCCGCTTCGGGCGGATTCATCGCCATCGCCGTCGCGATTGGTATGTCGGTCTGGCGCGCCCGCGAAGCCAGGAATGCCGAAACCTACGGATCTGCCCGCTGGGCGAAGCCGCAAGAGGTCAGGGCAGCGGGCCTGCTCGATCCCGACGGCGTGGTGCTCGGCCGTTTCGAGACCAGCTATCTTCGCCATGATGGGCCCGAGCATGTGCTGTGCTTTGCGCCCACGCGATCGGGCAAGGGCGTAGGCCTCGTCGTGCCTTCGCTTCTGACCTGGCCAGGCTCAGCCATCGTCCACGACATCAAGGGCGAAAACTGGCAGCTCACCGCCGGCTTCCGCGCCCGGCATGGCCGCGTCCTGCTGTTCGATCCCACCAATCCGAAATCGTCCGCCTACAATCCGCTGCTCGAGGTCCGCCGCGGGGAATGGGAGGTGCGCGATGTCCAGAATATCGCCGACATCCTGGTCGATCCCGAAGGCAGTCTCGAAAAGCGCAATCATTGGGAAAAGACCAGCCATGCGCTTCTGGTCGGCGCAATCCTGCACGTCCTCTATGCCGAAAAGGATAAGACCCTCGCCGGGGTTGCCGCCTTCCTTTCCGATCCCAGACGTCCGATCGAGGCAACGCTCGCCGCCATGATGAAAACCGCGCATCTGGGCGAGGCCGGCCCGCACCCGGTCATCGCCAGCGCGGCGCGCGAATTGCTGAACAAATCCGACAATGAGCGTTCGGGCGTGCTTTCGACCGCCATGTCCTTTCTCGGGCTTTACCGCGATCCCGTCATTGCCGAAGTCACCCGCCGCTGTGATTGGCGCATTGCCGATATGGTGGAGGCGAAGGCCCCGACGACCCTCTACCTTGTCGTGCCGCCCTCCGACATCAATCGCACCAAGCCGCTGATCCGTCTGATCCTCAATCAGGTCGGGCGCCGGCTGACCGAGGACCTTCAGGCCAATGGCGGCCGCCACCGGCTGCTCCTGATGCTCGACGAGTTTCCCGCGCTGGGGCGGTTGGATTTCTTCGAAAGCGCGCTGGCCTTCATGGCCGGTTACGGGCTCAAGAGCTTTTTGATCGCGCAATCGCTCAACCAGATTGAGAAGGCCTATGGTCCCAACAACTCAATCCTCGACAATTGTCATGTGCGGGTCAGCTTCGCCACCAATGACGAGCGCACCGCCAAACGCGTGTCCGATGCGCTTGGCACGGCAACCGAGATGAAGGCTATGAAAAACTATGCCGGGCACCGGCTGTCGCCCTGGCTCGGACATCTGATGGTCTCGCGATCCGAAACCGCCCGCCAATTGCTGACGCCGGGCGAGATTATGCAGCTGCCGCCGACGGACGAGATCGTCATGGTTGCTGGAACCCCGCCGATCAGGGCGAAGAAGGCGCGCTATTACGAGGACAGGCGCTTCACCGAACGCGTGCTGCCGCCCCCGGATCTGGTGGCATCTGCCACGAAGCAGTCCGACGATTGGAGTGCTTTGCCTCTGCCGGAAAGCTCAGGTGCCGCGGCCGAACCGGTGATGGCTGACGAGGATGAGGACCCCACCCAGTCCGAGCGCCGGCAGCAGCCAGAGCTGAGCGGTGTCAGCCCGATCGAGAAAAGGGCGCCGATCGAAAACGAGTTCGAACCCTTGTCCTATGACGGCAGCGACGATGCCGCCGCCCGCAACCAGCGACTGACCCGCGTGATGCGCGGCGTCGCGCGGCAGGTCTCGATGGATCCCGGCGACGGCATGGAGCTGTGAGCATCATGGTTCGTCGCAAGAAGAAGGCGCAAATCTCGGTCTATCTCGATACCGAAATCATGACGATGCTGGCGGATTACGCTGCCCGCCGGGACCAGTCCCAGTCGATGATCGCGGAAGCCGCTATCGCGTCGTTCCTCTCGCCCGATGCTGACGAGAGACGAGAAGCGGCTATCGCCAAGCGGATCGACCAGGTCGACCGTCGCCTGATGCGCCTGGAGCGCGATCTCGGTATCAGCGTCGAGACCATGGCGGTGTTCATCCGCTTCTGGCTTTCCTCGACACCCGCGCTGCCCGAACCCGCTGCCCAAGCGGCGCGGGCGAAAGCGGCCGAACGGTACGATGCT
This sequence comes from Mesorhizobium sp. BE184, assembly GCF_031457045.1. NCBI lineage: Bacteria > Pseudomonadati > Pseudomonadota > Alphaproteobacteria > Hyphomicrobiales > Phyllobacteriaceae > Mesorhizobium > Mesorhizobium sp. BE184. The sequence continues at coordinate 42,746 of NZ_JAVDVU010000002.1, read as the reverse complement.
TTCGTAACCGCGCTTGGGCGCCGCCTCGCGCAAGGGCCAAAACTACGGCAGGAAATCAGCGAGGACATAGATCCAGCGGAAAATAGCTGAGAGCTCTGCTGCCGGCTACAAGCATAGGTCGTTCTGTCACCGGCTCGCTCTCATCAGGGGAAACAATTCCGAACTGGCGCGCAATCGATTCGACAGCTTCCGACCCCATTCCGGCCATTCGCGATTGGCTTCCGGAACGACCGCTTCGAGCCCAAAGTACCAGTTACTGCACTATGCGCGAATGTCGGCCATCAATGATACTACGCCTACACACGCGCAATCTCACGGATCAGATCATTTGTCTCTGGTCTCGTCGTTTGGTGCCGATAACGAAGAGCAGAAACAGTTCGCGAAATTTCAAGGCCGTCGATGAGTATCGAAACGAGGCCCCTGTCTGCTGGAATTGCCGTGGTTGGCAAAATCACCGCGCCTAATCCCTGCCGCGCGAGTTCGACTAACCAATCCACGCGATTTGACCGATAGGCCGCGTAGAGTTCGTGACCTTGGTCTGCACATGCCCGATGCAACGCATCGCGCATTTCGCAATTGGGTCGATCGAGCATGTCAGTTTCAGCGAGTGTCGAAAGAGAAATAGCGTCTCGTTCAGACAACGGGTGCGACTTGGACACCACAACCTTGTAGGACTCGTCATAGAGCTGGTCTATTCGATAGAGGTCTTCACTGACCGTCGCCGCTGTGACAACGACGTCAAATTCACCCTCTCGCAATCCGGCCAGAAGCTTGGAGGCAGACGCCACGATCAACTCTATTTCGGCTTGCGGCAATCGTGTACGGAAGCGTTCCACGGCGGCTGAAATCCGGTTGTGACCAATCGTTTCGCCAACACCGACAGAAATAGGAACCCGCTCTAGTCGCGTGTGGCGGACGGCTTCTGCCTTAGCTGCCTGCGTTTCGTCATGCGCTTTCTGTAGCCTTGGCTGCATGAGTTTTCCGAGTGCCGTCAACCTGCATCCCGCGCGGTCCCTGACAAACAGATCACCCCCGAGCTCGTGTTCAAGTTTCTTGATCGCGGTCGTCAAGGACGGTTGGGAAACATTTGAGGCGCTAGCGGCATGGGTGAAGTTGCGATGCTGGCAGACAGCCAAAAAATACCTGATCTGGTTCATCTCCACTGCCACAGTCTCCGTCACTTTCCGCCATGAGGTTCACCATAGCACATGTCTATCAAAGAATAGAAGTTCGGGATTGGTGCCTGAGGCATTCGGCATGGGAAAAGGATGCATCGAAACCAAACACAACGACCTCTCAATCAGGAGGCGACCATGAAAGCCCAATTCTCAAGACACTCGCCGCTTTGGCCTTGATCACGACATCTGCAGCCGCACAGGAAACCCCAATGGAAAATCACACTGCCAGCTACATCGCCATGCCCGCCGCTGAAGGCCAGACCGAAGCATTCGCCGAATTTCTGGCCGGAGCCGCCCCGATTGTCGCGGACACCGAACCAGGCACCGTGCTTTGGTTTGCCTTACAAGCCGACGATACGCTCGCGATCTTTGATATCTTCGTGGATGAAGAAGCGCGCAATGCGCATTTCTCCGGCGCTGTGGCCGCGGCTTTGAACCAAAATGCCGACGCGCTGGTCGCCGGGGGCTGGGACGATGGTGTTGTCGCGAATATCAACAATTCCGATGTCCTGTCGGTGAGGGAACCGGTTGATCTCTACTCGGCCACGACAGCCACGTATATCACGCTCGAAGCAGCACCCGGCAGAGGGCCGGAATTGGCAGCCTTGCTGACCGCAGCTGGTCCCATCGTCGGAGAAACCGAACCCGGCACATTGTTCTGGGCGGCGCTGCAGATTGACGAAACATCCTTCGCAATCTTCGACATCTTCACCAACAATGCTGGCCGTGAAGCACACTTTGCCGGTCAAGTCGCCGGGCTGCTGAACGAACGGGCAGCGGAGTTGGTCGCTGGCGGGTGGGACGACGGTGTGGTCGCTAACGTCCACAACTTCGACATCCTCGCCATCAAGTAACGCGATGTGACAGGAACAAGAGGCGCCCGGTGCAACGCATCAGGCGCTTTGCCGAACGAATTTAGATTCACCGTGAAGCGGTCGTTCGAGTAACTGCGGCGAATTAGCGCTTTGTCCACATAGCTGCATTCAGGGGCTGGTCGCGGGAACGGCAGGTTCCCACCCCATCTAGGCCGCTAGAAAATCGAATTGGTAATCTCCACGCCGCCGGCAACGTCCAGTTGCGCTGCAATGCTGCTGGCTGCGTGAAGCATGCCACAATTGACTGCGCGCGAAAGTTTAAGCTGCATCGGACCGGGCGACCCCTCGGCCAAGCTCCACGCACCTCAAACCGTTGTCGCTACAGAATTCGGCCCACCGCACCCTACGCGTTTCCCTGTATTTGCACGCTAGGCTACGACGCCGCCAAGCAGGTGTTGAATCGGCCCTGCTTCGGGTTCTTTTAATCGTCCCCGTCGGGACAGGATCGTCTTGTCTCCGGCCAGATCGGGGACACAATGGCGGCCTCCCACCACAATAGCGAAGGACACGCGCGCAGCTCGCGCATGCTGCGCACCGCGCTCGGGGGCGCCATCACCCGGCTTCTCGATGACCCCGGCGTGGTCGAAGTCATGCTGAATCCCGACGGCCGCATCTGGGTCGATCGTCTTTCCGAGGGTCTTGCCGATACCACAGAGCGCCTCGCACCCGCCGATGGCGAGCGTATCATCCGCCTTGTCGCCCATCATGTCAGCGCCGAAGTTCATGCCGGCGCACCGCGCGTTTCGGCTGAGCTGCCCGATAGCGGGGAGCGCTTTGAAGGTCTGCTGCCGCCGGTCGTGACCGCGCCAGCCTTCGCCATTCGCAAGCCCGCCGTCGCGGTTTTCACGCTCCATGACTACGTCGCCGCCGGGATCATGACAGCGCGCCAGGCCGAAGCGCTACGCGTTGGGGTTGCCGAGCGGGCCAATATCCTCGTCGCAGGCGGCACCTCGACCGGCAAAACGACGCTGACCAATGCGCTGCTCGCCGAAATGGCCACGACATCGGATCGCGTAGTGATCATCGAGGATACACGCGAGCTGCAATGTGCGGCGCCCAATCTCGTCGCCATGCGCACCAAGGACGGTGTCGCGTCGCTGTCCGATCTGGTGCGCTCGTCGCTGCGCCTGCGGCCCGACCGGATCCCCATCGGCGAGGTGCGCGGCGCCGAAGCGCTCGAACTGCTCAAGGCCTGGGGCACGGGCCATCCCGGCGGCGTCGGCACCATCCATGCCGGAAGCGCCATCGGCGCGCTGCGGCGCATGGAGCAATTGATCCAGGAGGCGGTGATTACCGTTCCGCGCGCGCTGATCGCCGAAACCATCGACCTTGTCGCCGTCCTGTCTGGCCGCGGCTCCGCGCGCCGCCTCGCGGAGCTCGCGCGCATCGAGGGTCTCGGCCCGGACGGGGACTATCGCGTCGTGCCGGCTTGTGAGCCTTCCGCTGCCCATCCCGAAATCCTTGAGGAACCCCAAGCATGACCCATGCCTTGCGCACCCTTCGTCGCCATTTGTCGCTCGCCGGCGCCATCATCGCGCTCAGCGTGATGATGGCGCCCGCGGCCCATGCCTCCGGGTCATCGATGCCCTGGGAAGCGCCGCTTCAGAGCATTCTGGAATCGATCGAAGGTCCGGTCGCCAAGATCATCGCGGTGATCATCATCATCGTCACCGGCCTCACCCTGGCCTTCGGCGATACGGCGGGCGGCTTTCGGCGGCTGATCCAGATCGTCTTCGGCCTGTCGATCGCCTTTGCCGCCAGCTCCTTCTTCCTCAGCTTCTTCTCATTCGGCGGCGGGGCGCTGATCTGATGGCGGTGGGTCTCGAACAGCTTGGCGAGGTGCCGGGCTTCATGGTCCCGGTCCATCGCGCCCTGACCGAACAGATCCTGCTCGGCGGTGCGCCGCGTTCGATCGCCATCATGAACGGCACGCTTGCCGGAGCGGTCGGCCTCGGCCTGCGTCTCTGGCTGGTCGGTCTCGCTATCTGGGCGATCGGACACTTCGCTGCGGTCTGGGCCGCCAAGCGTGATCCGCTCTTCGTGGAAGTCGGCAGGCGCCATTTGCGCATCCCACCCTTTCTGGGCGTGTGAGGGCAGCGCATGATGAACCTCGCCGAGTATCGCAGCCACAACGCCAGACTGGCCGACTATCTGCCCTGGGCGGCATTGGCCGCCCCGGGCGTGGTGCTGAACAAGGACGGCTCGTTTCAGCGCAGCGCAAAGTTCCGCGGTCCCGATCTGGATTCGGCCGTAGCGGCCGAACTGGTCGCGGTCGCCGGTCGCATCAACAATGCATTCCGCCGGCTCGGTTCCGGCTGGAGCATATTCGTCGAAGCGCAGCGCTTCGAAGCCGCGACCTATCCTGAAAGTTTGTTTCCCGATGCCGCGTCTGGCTTGGTCGACGCCGAACGCAAGGCTGGATTCGAGGAAGCCGGGGCGCACTTCGTCTCTAGCTACTTTTTGACATTTCTCTGGTTGCCGCCGGCGGAAGACGCTGCCCGCGCTGAAACCTGGCTCTACGAAGGCCGTGAGCAGTCGGGCGTGAACCCCTACGAATTGCTGCGCGGCTTCGTCGATCGCACCGACCGGATATTGGCGCTGCTCGACGGGTTCATGCCCGAGTGCCGCTGGCTCGATGACGCCGAGACGCTGACATTCCTTCACTCGACCATTTCGACGCGCCGCCATCGCGTACGCGTGCCCGAGACGCCGATCTATCTCGATGCGCTCCTGGCCGATCAGCCCCTCGCGGGCGGACTGGAGCCTCGCCTGGGTGACCAGCATCTGCGAGTCCTCACCATCATTGGATTTCCGAGCGCGACGACACCGGGCCTGCTCGATGAAATGAACCGGCTGGCGTTTCCCTATCGCTGGAGCACCCGCGCCATCCTCCTCGACAAGCTTGAGGCGACGCGGCTGCTGACGAGGATCCGCCGCCAGTGGTTTGCCAAACGCAAATCCATCGCCGCGATCCTCAAGGAGGTCATGACCAACGAGGCATCTGCTCTGGTGGATACCGATGCGGCCAACAAGGCCGCCGATGCCGACCTGGCCTTGCAGGAACTCGGCGCCGACACCGCCGGCATGGCCTATGTCACGGCCAGTGTCGCGGTCTGGGATGCCGATCCGCGCATCGCCGACGAAAAGCTGCGACTGGTTGAGAAGGTCATTCAGGGCCGCGACTTCAACACCATGACCGAGACCGTCAATGCGGTCGACGCCTGGCTCGGCAGCTTGCCCGGACATGCATACGCCAATGTGCGGCAGCCACCGATATCGACGCTCAATCTCGCCCACATGATCCCGCTGTCGACCGTGTGGGCGGGGCCGGAACGGAACGAACATCTCGCAGCGCCCCCCTTGCTTTACGGCAAGACCGAGGGATCAACGCCATTCCGGCTTTCCCTGCATATCGGCGATGTGGGCCATACCCTGGTCGTCGGCCCGACCGGTGCGGGCAAGTCCGTGTTGCTGGCGCTGATGGCGCTGCAGTTCCGTCGCTACGCGCGCAGTCAGATTTTCACCTTCGACTTCGGCGGTTCGATCCGCGCCGCCGCGCTCGCCATGGGCGGCGATTGGCATGATCTCGGCGGCGGGCTGACCGAGGGGTCGGATGCATCGGTCTCGCTGCAACCGCTCGCCCGCGTCGACGAGTCGCACGAACGCTCCTGGGCCGCCGACTGGATCGGCGCGATCCTTCTGCGTGAAGGCGTCGCCGTCACGCCCGAGGTGAAGGAGCATATCTGGACGGCACTGACCTCGCTCGCCTCGGCGCCTGTCGAGGAACGCACCATCACCGGGCTCGCCGTGCTGCTGCAATCCAGCGATCTCAAACAGGCGCTGCGGCCGTACTGCGTGGGCGGTCCCTATGGCCGATTGCTCGATGCTGAAACCGAACATCTCGGTTCCGCCGATGTCCAGGCGTTCGAGATCGAGGGTCTGGTCGGGACGGGCGCAGCGCCGGCCGTCTTGTCATATCTCTTCCACCGCATTGGCGACCGGCTCGACGGCCGCCCGACACTGCTCATCATCGATGAGGGTTGGCTGGCGCTGGACGATGATGGGTTTGCCGGCCAGCTGCGCGAATGGCTGAAGACGCTGAGGAAGAAGAACGCCTCGGTCATCTTCGCCACGCAGTCGCTATCGGACATTGACGGCAGCGCGATCGCGCCGGCCATCATCGAAAGCTGCCCGACGCGTTTGCTCTTGCCCAATGAGCGCGCCATTGAGCCGCAGATTACCGCGATCTATCGCCGCTTTGGATTGAACGACCGGCAGATCGAGATCCTGGCGCGGGCTACCCCCAAGCGGGATTACTATTGCCAGTCGCGGCGCGGCAATCGGCTGTTTGAGCTGGGGCTGAGCGAGGTCGGGCTCGCGCTCTGCGCCGCATCCTCCAAATCCGATCAGAGCGCCATCGCGGGCATCCATGCCGAGCATGGAAGCGATACCTTTCTTGAGGCGTGGCTGCGTCATCGCGGCGTCGATTGGGCCGCTGAGCTCATCCCCGACCTTACCAATCTCGCCCGCCAGCCGGAATTGACCGAGCCCGCCGCGCTCGCCGGCGTGCCAGAAAAGGAGACCCACCCATGATCCGTATCCCCATTGCCCGTTTCGCCAGGACGTCGGCCGTGGCGTTTGCGCTCGCCGTGCCGGTGGCGCTTGCACCCATGGCATCGAGCCCGGCCCATGCCCAGTTCGGGTTCGGGCGCATCGTCTATGACCCGACGAATTATGCGCAGAACGTGCTGACCGCCGCGCGTACGCTGGAGCAGATCAACAATCAGATCACCTCCCTTCAGAACGAAGCGCAGATGCTCATCAATCAGGCCCGCAACCTCGCCAGCCTGCCATATTCCGCGCTTCAGCAGCTTCAACAAAACGTGCAGCGCACGCAGCAACTCCTCGGGCAGGCGCAGAACATCGCGTTCGAGGTCGGACAGATCGACCAGGCGTTCGAGCAGCAATATGGCCAGGTCTCGCTCTCGGCCACCGATCAGCAGCTGATCACCGGTGCGCGCACGCGCTGGGAAAACACCGTGGGCGGTTTGCAGGATGCGATGCGCGTTCAGGCCGGCGTTGTCGGCAATATCGACACGAACCGCGCCGAAATGGCCACCCTGGTTGGCCAGAGCCAGAATGCCAGCGGAGCGCTACAGGCAACGCAGGCCGGCAATCAGCTTCTCGCGCTGCAGTCGCAGCAGCTTTCCGACCTGGTCGCGCTGTTATCGGCCAATGGCCGGTCCGAAGCGCTGATCGAGGCCGAGCGCGCCACCGCCGCCGAGCAGGGGCGTGTTCAGCGCGAGCGCTTCCTCACGCCAGGTTCGGGGTATCAGCCCGGCAATGCGCAAATGTTCGGCAGCGGCAATTAAGACGCTGGGGAGGGGTGGCCATGGACAGCAAAATGCTGGTCCGGCTTGGCGCGGTCATATTCGTCGCCATCGCGATTACCGCCACGGTGATTGAGCTGATCCGGCAGGAGGATACCGCGCGCGTCAGGTCCGTGCCGCAGCTTCAGCCCTCGGCGGACCCTTTGCAGGCGATGCTCCGCCGCTGCCAGGGACTTGGCGAAGCCGCCACCCGTGATGCCGATTGCCTCTCGGCCTGGGCGGAATCTCGCGACCGCTTTTTGGGCAACACGCCTGCGCCCGCCGCGCCGCAACCGGGCGAGAGATAGCGACCCATGGGCGGAACCGGCGTCATCGACAATTTCCTAGGGGTCTTCACCAGCTACATCGATTCCGGTTTCGGTCTGCTTGGCGGCGAGGTCGCTTTCATCGCCACCACCCTGATCGTCATCGATGTGACGCTGGCAGCGCTGTTCTGGAGCTGGGGTGCCGATGACGACATCATCGCGCGCCTCGTCAAGAAAACGCTGTTCGTTGGCGTCTTCGCCTATCTCATCGGCAACTGGAACAATCTGGCCAAGATCATTTTCGAGAGCTTTGCCGGGCTCGGGCTGCAAGCCTCGGGAACCGGCTTTGCCGCCGCCGATCTCATGCGGCCTGGTCGGGTGGCGCAGACCGGTCTCGATGCCGGGCGCCCGCTGCTCGAATCCATCTCTGGCTTGATGGGTTACTGGTCCTTCTTCGAGAATTTCATCCAGATCGCCTGCCTGTTTTTCGCCTGGGCGCTGGTGCTGCTCGCCTTCTTCATCCTCGCCGTCCAGCTCTTCGTCACGCTGATCGAGTTCAAGCTGACGACCCTTGCCGGCTTCGTCCTCATCCCCTTCGGACTTTTCGGCAAGACGGCCTTCATGGCTGAGCGTGTGCTCGGCAATGTGGTTTCCTCGGGCATCAAGGTGCTGGTGCTCGCCGTCATCATCGGCATTGGCTCGACCCTATTCGGCCAGTTCACCGCAGGCTTTGGCGGCACCATGCCGACCATTGACGATGCCATGGCGATCGTCCTGGCGGCGCTGTCGCTGCTTGGCCTCGGCATTTTCGGGCCCGGCATCGCGTCCGGGCTCGTTTCGGGTGGGCCGCAGCTGGGCGCAGGATCGGCCGTCGGCACCGGCCTTGCCGCCGGCGGCATGATGGTCGCTGGAGGCGCTGCAACAGGCATGGCGGCGAAAGGCGGCCTAGCTGCGCTTTCCGGTGGAGCCGCCGCTGTCCGGGGCGGTGCGGCCGCCGCGGGCGCTGCCACATCCGCCTATAGCCTTGGCTCGTTCGGTCAGACTGGCGCGGCCGGTGTGGCTTCCGGTGTCGGCGGTGTCGCTCGAGCAGCGGGTTCGGCCGCCATATCGCCGTTGAAAAACGCCGTCTCCAAGGCTTCGCAAAGCGTGAAGTCCAGCTTTTCCGATGGTGCGCGTGCCGGTCTCGGTCTGACCGGAGGTTCATCCTCCACGGGCGGCGCCGGTGGTGCGAGCATCGCTCCAGGAGCGACAGGATCGTCCTCGCCGGCCGGTGACCCGCCCGCCTGGGCGCGGCAGATGCAGCGGCGGCAGGCGCTCAGCCACGGCACCACCATGACCGCCCATGCCGTCCGCTCCGGCGACAGCCATGGCGGCGGCTCTTCCGTCTCCGTCTCCGAAAGTGACCGATCATGAGCTTGTTTAAACGCCCCGCCGCCCATTACGGCAAATCCCCCGAGCCTGAGACACCCTATCAGAAGGCCGCTCAGGTCTGGGACGAGCGCATCGGCTCGGCCCGCGTCCAGGCGCGCAACTGGCGCTATATGGCGTTCGGCTCTCTGATCCTGACCGCTGGCTTCGCTGCGGCTCTTGTCTGGCAATCGGCGCGCGGGTCCGTGGTGCCCTGGGTCGTGCAGGTCGACAATCTCGGCCAGGCGCAAGCGGTCGCGCCGGCCACGGCCGACTACCGGCCGACCGACCCGCAAATCGCCTGGCATCTCGGCCGCTTCATCGAGCAGGTGCGCTCGATTCCGGCCGATCCGATCATCGTGCGGCAGAACTGGCTGCGCGCGTATGAATGGACGACCGATCGCGGGGCAGCGGCCTTGAACGATTATGCCCGCGCCAACGACCCGTTCACCCGTGTCGGGCGCCAGCAGATCGCCGTCGAGGTGTCCTCGGTCATTCGCGCTTCGCCGGATTCCTTCCGCGTCGCCTGGATCGAGCGGCATTACGAAAACGGCCAACTCTCCACCACCGAGCGCTGGACCGCGATCCTCACCATCGTGATCCAGACACCGCGCGATGCCGAACGCCTGCGCGCCAATCCGCTTGGCATCTATGTCAACGCCATCAGCTGGTCGCGGGAGATGAGCCAATGATCTCCGCCATCCGTACATCCGCAAATCCGGCTTTCCGTAAACCCGCATTGGTAGTTGTGATGCTCGGCGCCACCCTGCTCGCGGGCTGCGCCACAAATCGAACGCCGCAGTTTAGCTACGACGCTGACGTGCCGCCGCTACCGGCAGTCCAGACAACCGTCACCGATGATCGGCCGCGACCGCTGCACACGCCTCCTGGCTGGACCGTCGCGCGCGGCGGAGAACCTGCGAGCACTGCGGCGGGGCGAGTTGAAAACGCTAACGCTGCCGCGCGCGTCGAGCCGCGCCGCGCGGGCTATTACAATGCCATTCAGATCTACCCATGGTCGCAGGGCGCGCTCTACCAGGTCTATGCCGCACCGGGGCAGATCACTGATATCGCGCTTGAACCGGGGGAAAGCCTGACCGGCGCGGGGCCGATCGCGGCCGGTGACACAGCCCGCTGGATTATCGGCGATACGACGAGCGGGTCGGGCAATGCCGCGCAGGTGCATATTCTGGTCAAGCCGACGCGGCCGGAAATTTCGACCAATCTTGTCATCACCACCGACCGGCGCACTTATATGATCGAACTGCGGGCTCTCGAGGCGCTCTATATGCCGGCGGTTGCCTGGGCCTATCCGGCGCCACCACCCGGGCAGCGGCAAACTGCGCCTGCCGCGCCGATCATCCCCAAGGAAGCCGCGCGTAACTACCGCTACGGTCTGACCGGCGACAGCCCGCCATGGCGTCCTATCTCGGTCTTCGATGATGGCCGCCGCGTCTATGTCGTTTTCCCGCGCGGCATCGTGCAGGGCGAGATGCCGCCGATCTTCGTTCTTGGCGCCGATGGCGAGCCGCAGATCGTCAACAGCCGCGTCCACCACAATATCCTGATCGTCGATCACCTGTTTGGTGCGGCCGAGCTTCGCCTTGGCAGCGGCGATCACCAGCAGACGGTCCGCATTGTCCGCACTGAGCGGAGACAAGCTGCGGCATCGTCTCCTCCTGCGACCGGAGGTGCCTCGTCATGACGGAAACCACTACCCCCAAGGATGCTGGCGCAGCACCGATGCGGCTGCGCGCGGAACCGCCCCGGGTCACCCGCCTGTCCCGCAAGATGCTCGCCGCTATCGGCGGTATCGCACTTCTCGGCATTGGCGGTGCGCTCATCTACGCGCTGCAGACGCGCGATGCCGAGCCTGGAGGCGAAGAGCTTTATTCTGTCGAAAACCGTCCGACGGCAGACGGGCTATCCGGACTGCCGCGCGACTATACCGGCCCGGTTCTTGGACCGCCCTTGCCGGGCGATCTCGGCGGTCCGATCCTCGATGCCCAGAACCGGGGGCAGCCGGTCGCGCCGCCCGCAATCACTGCGCCGGCCGTCGATCCCGAGGAGCAGCGCCGTTTGGCCGAGGAAGAAGCCGCTCGCACCAGTCGTGTGTTCTTTCAGACCGCTCCTGCAACTGGAGCCACACCGAGTGCGGCTGCATCCAGCCTTGCCGGCCTCAATCTTGGGGGCCTGCCTGCCACACAGGACAGACATGCTGCTTTCCTGAATGGTCCCGTCGATCGGCAAACAGTCGCCCTCGATCGCGTCACGGCACCCGCATCGCCCTACATCCTTCAGGCGGGCGCGGTGATCCCGGCAGCGATGATCACCGGCATTCGTTCCGATCTGCCGGGACAGGTCACCGCCCAGGTGACCCAGAACGTCTATGACAGCCCAACCGGCAGCCTGCTTCTGATCCCCCAGGGCACCCGCATCATCGGCGAGTACGATGACGGCGTGACTTTCGGTCAGCGGCGCGTGCTGCTGGTGTGGAACAGGCTGATCTTCCCCAATGGCCATTCCATCGTGCTGGAGCGCCAGCCTGGCGCGGACGCTTCGGGCTATGCCGGACTTGAAGACGGCGTCGACTATCATTGGTGGGATTTGATGAAGGCCGCCGGGCTTTCGACATTGCTCGGCATTGGAACCGAACTCGCGACCAGCGACGAGGACCGGCTGATCCGCTTCACCGACCAACCCTGAACATGAAAGGCGCGGCGCACCTTGGCTATCGTATCCACTGACTTCATCCCCTGCCCACCCGTTCAAAAGCAGAACGAATGGACCAATCCGAATTAAAATTGGGGGGTCAAATTTGGATGCCGGTTACCCCAAAAACGGGGTCAAAATTGCACGCCGAAACACATGGCCTGCGCGAAGGCGCGCGAGGAGGCTTTGAAACGCTCTTCCCAATCCTCGAAGCCGACAATCCCGTTATGGTGCTGCCAGAACGGATTGAAGACGTAGCGGTTCTCCATCAGCAGCCGCACCGGTCCGGAAAAGCGCTGCCAGATCGCCCCATAGATGCGGCGCTGCTCGTCGAGCGCGATCAACTTGCCGAAGAAATCGGCGAAGGCGGCGCGTTCGCCCGGCTGGATGGTCTGGAATTCGCCCTCGTCGGCATAAGCGGCGTTGAACGCGATCCATAGGAAGATGAATTTGGCGTCGTCGTCGGTCCCGCAGGTCTCGGCGCGGCCGATCCAGCTGATAGCGCGGTGGACACGCAGGCCCATCGTTTGCGGAAAGCCCTCACGGATCGCGTGTCAACGGCGGAGCAAAAGTCGGCCACTGGGCGGCGCAAAACTAGGCCACTTAAGGCCGCCAGCGGGGAACGCCGGGATGGCGTAGCCCGACCAGAGTTTTCCGCTGGCGGGTCGGCGTTTTGTGAGGGGTTTCAGCCTGCCGTCCGGGCGCGGCTTTGAGCGAGACGGTAGCTTTCGCCATTCATCTCCAGGATATTAACGTGATGGGTAATGCGGTCGAGCAGAGCGCCGGTCAGACGCTCGGACCCGAATGTTTCCGTCCATTCGTCAAAGGGAAGATTGCTGGTGATCATGGTCGCTCGAACACCCGCTTGGCCGTGTGGCGCTGCTTGCGCGGCACGTGTCGGTCCTCGTCGAGCCAATGATCGATCGTCGAAACAAACGCATCCAGCTTTGGCCGGCGCACAGCTGACCTGCGCCGATAACCGGGCGGTGTAGAATAGGACAGCATCTTGCTGACCGTGTCGCGCGATATGTTGAAATGCTTCGCAGCCTGACGTCGGCTCATCCCTTCCGAGACCGCCAGTCGCACCTTCAGATAAAGTTCCACGGTGTAGATCCCCAAACCCTCCTGCGATCATTGCAGAAGGAAAATAGGTGGCCGGATTTTACTCCGCCCGCGGCCGGACTATCCCGCCGCTACCGTGGTCGAATTTTGCACCGCCGCTCTCAGTGTCGCCGGCGCCGATCTCGCGCACGAGCCTGGAGAGGGCAGGGCGTGCGCGCGAAGCGCCGGAGCCGTGCTCCTGGACAATTCTGTCGCAGCCGGCCGACCGCAGCTCCATTTCCTGCGCTTCGGTCGTCTGCTCGTCCGTTGAGACGCGTGCGTAGCCGATTTGTCGGCCCTCTGGTCGACGGGAGGCGCGATTTTGCGTGTCGGCGGCCATTTGCTGCGCCTCAGAGTGCGTTTCGGTGCGGTTTTCCAAACGCAGAGGATAAGGATAACCGATCGTTTGTAAACGTCTCTAGAGCGCCTTTTCTTCGCCTCTATGGCGCCGAAGACGGCGGAAAACAATGCTTTTCGGGCTTCTGAGGCCTCTAGTGCGCAGTCCTGTACAGTCCCGATGCGGGGGCATTATCGATAGTGAAAGCGCCCGCCAGAGAAATCCTCTGTCGGTCCACCAAAGGAGAAGATGGCTTGACCAAGGCGAATCAGATAGCGTTATTTCAATGGCTTACGCACTCGACAATTTACCCCTGGACATCCTCATCGGACCGATTTCCCGCGCCACGGAGGCGCTCACCCGTCTCGACGAGCGCCTGGCGCGCTCTCCCGTCCGCGACGGCTGGGTCGAACGCTCCCATTTTGCCGACGCGGCTGCCGCGCTGTGGCTCGAAGGCGAGCTCGTCCATCTGGAGGACCTCGTGCTGCACGATGCGCACATGAACATCCGCGCCCCGACACACGCGCTCACCCGGGCGCATGGCGTACTGCGGGCGCGGCGCCAGATTTTTGCCCAAGAACGCGACTGGGCGCTCGGCCGCCACGGGCTGCGCCAGCTTGTCGGGCGCGGCGGTGTGCCGGCGACGAAAGGCGGCCGGGCAGGGGAGGGGACCTTTGTCCCTGAGGGGGAGACCGGGGAACCGGCCGAGTCGGATCCGCTCGCCAACGCGTTCGCGGCGATCGACGCAGTGCTCGAGCGCGCCAGCAGGGTGCTCGACGGCGCCGCGGTAGCCCCCACCGAGAAACCGGCGCCGCCAGACCGGCAGACGCTGGTCTACGATCCCGACTGGGACGAGGACGCCCGCCTGGACGAATGGCGGGCCGTGCTTGCTGACACGCGAGACCTTCCGGTGGTCCTGCGCGCGGCAATCGGGCTCGAGGCCTGGACCGAGATCGACGTGCTGCAGCATGGCGGCTGGCTCGGGCCGCTTCTGGTGGCGGCGCTGCTGCGGCAGGAAGGGCTTGCCGCAGGCCATCTCGCCAGCCTGCACCTCGGCGCCAAATACATTCCGCGGGAGAGAAGGCGGGCGCGCCATCGCAGCGACCGGCTGCTCGCCGCGCTCGACGCCATTCACGAGGCGGCACTCGCCGGGCTAAAGGTGCACGACCGTCTCATCCTGGCGCGGGAGCGGATGGAGCGGCGCCTCAGGTCGCGCCGCGCCAGCTCCAAACTGCCCGATCTGGTGGACCTGGTGCTTGCCCGGCCGCTGGTATCCACCGGCATCATCCAGGCCCGGCTAAAGGTATCGAAGCAGGGGGCGCTCAACCTGATCGGCGAACTCAGCCTGCGCGAGATGACGGGGAGGGGACGCTACCGGGCCTGGGGGATCCTTTGATCGGCCGGTCTGCGACGGAATGGGTTTTGCCGATGCCGAGCGGCTCAAGCCTTGCATGCGATCCTCCGCAACGGGACGGACGCTCAACTGAAGGGCCGGCACGAGATCCGCGCGACGCGCGAGGGCGATGGCTCGACGGGCTTTGAGCAGCCCGGCGTCAATGGCCCGGTCATCGACCGCAACATATTCCGCGCCGGTCAGGCGGTCGCAGGCATCGAGCCTGCGGTGGGAGCGGAACAAACGTGGGGATGATCAGCCTGTCAGACGAAGCTGACCGCCCGCGAGCCGGCCATCGACCACAGCCGCGCGGACCTGCAGCACGCGGTGAGCACCTTGTGGTGATAACCGCATCTGCCGGCGGTTGTTCATTCGCGTATTCACAAGGCTATTCACGGTCGACTCGGCGCGTGATATCGAGATAGGCAGGCCGGCTCGATAACGGCGTCCGTAGTTAATCAAGGCGCTGGTGTTCAGCCCCAAGTAGGTCTCGAGCTCCCGGACGAGCCGCGCAAAACGCGCAAAACGAGCTCGTCCTTGCCGCCCGTTCAGGACCACGGCGTTGGCGGCCATCTGCATGATGCCAGGCAGGGTGCGGCGAGCCTCTTCGGCATAACCGTTTCAGATCAGGTGTCGCAGGCGATCGACGTTGAAGGCAGCATAATCCAGCGGACCCTTGTGCTCCAGGCCCGATCCGAGCAGGCCTGCCAACGCCTGCTCGACATGACGCACACGCATGGAAATGTGGAACCAATCCAGAATGTGCGTTACGGACCAACGTATTGCTGTACGCACCGCTCCACCGAGCGAGGGATCACCATCGCTGAGTACGATCACCTTGCGGTCGGGGAGCCAACCTTGAGCTCGGAGAGCGTTGCGGATTGTGTCTGGCCCGCTCATGGAGACGTTCGGCGCGACTGCAAAGTGCCGTGCCGGTCGTTCTTCGCATCGACACGGCCGGTGGTCACTTCGAAATGGCGGGTCTGAAATCCTGGGACGGCGCGGATGTGGGCTCCGTCAAGGGAAACAATCAGCGGTCCACCCTTGGACAGGTTCATGCGATGCGGGCTGGCATTGTCGCGCGCCTCAACTTGATCGGCGATCCCGGCGAGACGGCGGCGCACCGTCATGTGATTGGCGCCGACGCCACTTGAAGGAACAAGTCAGTGACACGGGCGGCCTCGCGAAACGACAATCTGGCACCGAGTTCAGTCTGGATGCCGACGAGTTCGGGCGTGGCACGCCCTTTCAGAAGCATCGACACACGTCTGGATCGCCCGCCAGATCCCGAAGAATCGGCCTCGGGTCGACGGCAAGGGCAAGTACGGAGCCGCGGTTGGCGGACAGGCACCATGCCGAACAGGGTTTGGATGACCCGCTGCCGGCGATCGTGAAGAGGACGCGTCAAATCACAATGACAGCATCTTCGATCCAGGGCGGCGCTCTGATCGATCTGGCCGTCGATCATCCGAAGCTGAAGCTGCTGCAGCAGATCTTTCGCCTCCGCAAGTCGAAGACCAAGGTCGTCCGGAACGGGTGCTGACAGGTCGCGGCGGATTGCACCGATTTCGCAGCGCTCGCGACTCCCATCGGGTCGCCTCGTCTCAATATAGATTGCCCACTCCGTCACTGCCATTGCGCGCTCATCCCGGTTCTGTCGCCAAAGCGCTCATGATCGGATGCAATCGTTACCCCCAAGTTTGTTCCGCTCCCATCACAGTGTATGAAGCTCACGAGCCAATGACATGGTCTCTCTCCCGGCGACGCGAGAGGGTTGGAGGTGAGGCTCAGTCTGCACCCAGACGCCTGGAGATTTCGCGCGCGGCATCGGTGACAAGAACTCCTATCTCGCGGAGCCGCACGTCCGGCATCCTGGCAGTCGGACCGGAGACGGAGATTCCGGCCACGGCTTCGGAGTACCTGTTCAGGATGCAGGCGGCGACGCAGCGCATGCCTATGGTCCTCTCCTCGTCGTCGACTGCGTAGCCTCGCTGGCGAGTGGCCTGCAGTTCCTCGCGCAGCCTGCCGGCGGATGCAATCGTCTTGTCGGTGAAACGCGTGAAAGTCGCCCCTTTGATGAACCCTTCCAGCCCTTCCTCGTCGAAGGCGCTGAGCAAGGCCTTGCCGATGCCCGAGGCGTGCAGGGGCGATATGGCACCGGGCGGAAAATAGGCGCGGATCATCTCGTGCGACTCCACCTGGCTGACGAACAGTACATGCCCTTCGCGCTCGATACCGAGGTTGGACGTCTCGCCCGTCTTCGACATCAGGTCGCGCATTACCGACCGGCTGCGTTCGACGATATTGGTGCGGCGCAGGAAAGCTGAACCGCGCTTGAAAGCTTCCGGCCCCACGAACCACTGGCCTTCCGGGCTGGCCTCGGCGTAGCGGCGCTGCTCGAGCGTCGTCAGGACACGGTACATCGTGGCCGCCGACTGGCCGAGATGCACCGAAAGCTCGGTCAGCGTGACGCCCTCATGGGAAGCAAGTGCTTCCAGCACATCGAGGCCCCGATTCAAAGCCTGGATGCCCGTAGAGGAGGAGGGCGGATTAACACTCTTAGGTCGCCCACGCCGCATGGACGCTTTTGGTGCCATAGCTCATCCCCCATTTTACGATTCTCACAAAGAACATCAATTAAAAAATTGTAACATATTGATTTTTCAAAACCTATAGTCTTGAAAAGGAATTATGAAAAAAACTATCAAAAAAATTTACCCGGCCGAGAACCTGTGGTAATCGTCTCCTCGAGCAGGGATTAGTCGTCATGAGTAACCAGAATCCGATCTTCATTCCGGGACCTACCAACATTCCGGAAGCCTTGCGCAAAGCTGTCGACATGCCGACCATCGATCATCGCAGCCCCTTGTTTGCCGAGATACTCGGCCCCGCTCTCTGCGGCGTCAAAAAGGTGCTGAAGAGCGAACAGGCCGAGGTGATCGTATTCCCGGCAACCGGCACGGGCGGTTGGGAAGCGGCTATTAGCAACGCACTTTCGCCTGGTGACAAGGTGCTGGCGACGCGCAACGGGATGTTCAGCCATCGCTGGATCGACATGTGCCGGCGGCACGGGCTTGATGTAATCGTCATCCCGCGGGAATGGGGTGAAGGCATTCCCGCCGACCGTATTGAAGAAATCCTGGCTGCGGACGGATCGCATCGGATCAGGGCCGTTCTCGCTACGCACAACGAGACGGCGACGGGCGTGCGTTCCGACATCGCGGCTGTGCGCCGCGCCATCGACGCGGCCATGCACCCTGCGATGCTCTTCGTCGACGGCGTGAGCTCGATCGGCTCGATGGATTTCCGCATGGACGAGTGGGGCGTCGACATCGCCGTCACGGGCTCGCAGAAGGGTTTCATGCTGCCACCGGGCCTGGCGATCCTCGGCATATCTCCGAAAGCGATGCAGGCCATGAGCGAGGCAGGGTTGCCGCGCACCTACTTCGATATACGCGACATGGCCGCCGCCTATGCCGCGGGCGGCTTCCCGTACACACCACCAGTCGGCCTGCTGAACGGCCTTAGGTCCGCCACCGAGATGCTGCTTGCGGAAGGTCTCGAAAATGTCTTCGAACGGCATCATCGCATAGCAGAAGGCATCCGCCGTGCGGTCGGCGCCTGGGGGCTGCAGCTCTGCGCGATGCGACCGGAGCTTTATTCCGACACGGTGAGCGCGATCCGCGTTCCGGACGGCTTTGACGCGAACAGGCTCGTGGCGCATGCGCTCAACGCCTACGGCGTTTCATTCGGCACCGGCCTCGGGGAGTTGGCCGGCAAGGCATTCCGCATTGGCCATCTCGGCAGCCTGACAGAGACGATGGCCCTTTCCGGTATTGCCGCAGCCGAGATGGTCATGGCGGATCTGGGGCTGCCGGTCAGGCTGGGCTCAGGCGTAGCAGCCGCGCAGGAGCACTATCTCTGTGGTGGTACCGGCAACAGCAGGCAGAAGGCCGCATAGGAAGGGGTTCACCATGGTTATTCCCACGCTCGCAGACATGCAGGCCGCGCGGGCTCGCATAGCGCCCCACATCCACGTGACGCCGGTGCTTTCCTCGCGCATGCTGAACGAGCTTTCCGGGGCGGAACTTTTCTTCAAGTGCGAGAATTTCCAGAAGGGCGGTGCGTTCAAGGCGCGTGGAGCCAGCAATGCCGTATTTGGCTTGTCGGACGAACAGGCGGCGAGGGGGGTGGCGACGCATTCGAGCGGCAATCACGGCACGTGCCTCTCCTACGCGGCCCGTCAACGCAGGGTTCCCTGCACGGTCGTCATGCCGAAAACCGCACCGCAGGCCAAGAAGGATGCCGTCAGGGGATATGGCGGAAGCGTGGTCGAATGCGAGCCTTCGATCTCCAGCCGCGAGGCGGCTTTCGCGCAGCTCGTGGCCGAGACGGGCGCGGAGTTCGTCCACCCCTACAACGACCCTCGGGTGATTGCGGGGCAGGCGACCTGCTCGGCGGAACTGATCGAACAGGTGGAAGGCCTCGACGCGGTAATCGCTCCCATTGGCGGCGGCGGCATGGTATCTGGCGCTTGCCTCACGCTCTCCAGCTTGGCGCCGAGGATAAAGATCTACGCCGCCGAACCGGAGCAGGCCAATGATGCCTGCCGCAGCTTCAAGGCCGGTCAGATCATCGCGGACGACTCGCCAAACACCGTTGCCGACGGGCTGAAGGTGCCGCTGAAGGAGCTGACGTGGCACTTCGTGCGAAACCATGTCGCCGACATCCTGACAGCTTCCGAACAGGAGATCGTCGATGCCATGAAGCTGACCTGGAAGCGCCTGAAGATTGTCATGGAGCCCTCCAGCGCGGTTCCGCTGGCAACCATCCTGAAAAATCCGAGGATATTCGCCGGCAAGCGGGTCGGCGTCATCGTAACAGGCGGGAACGTCGATCTCGACAAACTGCCATGGAACTGAGGAGGATCCCAATGAACGCACCCGCTGATCTTGCCAGCTACGAGGTGGGCTTCGACATCCCTGCAGCGATCGGTATGGACGAGTCCGACATCCAGACGCCGTGCCTGATCCTCGATCTCGACGCGCTGGAGCGCAACATCATGAAGATGGGCGACTATGCCAAGGCGCACGGCATCCGCCACCGCGCCCATGGCAAGATGCATAAGTCCGTAGACGTGCTGAAGCTGCAGATGGAACTGGGAGGTGCCGTGGGAGTGTGCTGCCAGAAAGTGTCAGAGGCGGAGGTCTTCGCCCGTGCCGGTATCAAGGACATCCTCGTGTCGAACCAGGTACGCGACCCCGCCAAGATTGATCGGCTCGCCCGCATGCCCAGGCTGGGCACACGCGTCATCGTCTGCCTGGACGATCTGGCGAATGTGGCCGACCTTTCCTCTGCGGCTGAGACCCATGGCACAATCCTCGAATGCTTCGTCGAGATCGACTGTGGAGCCGGCCGCTGCGGTGTCAAAATCACCGAGGAGGTGGTCTCGATCGCCAGGGCGATCAACGCCGCGCCGCACCTGCGTTTCAGCGGCATTCAGGCTTATCAGGGCGCCATGCAGCACATCGAGGGCTATGAAGACCGCAAGGCCAAGCTGGATGCTGCCATTGCCCAGGTGAAGGAAGCCGTCGCGGGCCTGAAGGCAGCGGGACTGGAGCCCGAGCTCGTTTCGGGTGGCGGAACCGGCTCCTATTACTTCGAAGCGGCGTCTGGAGTTTACAATGAACTGCAGTGCGGGTCCTACGCGTTCATGGACGCCGACTACGGGCGTATCCTCGACCGGGAAGGCAAGCGCATCGATCAAGGCGAATGGGAGAACGCGCTCTTCATCCTGACCTCGGTGATGAGCCATGCCAAGGCCGACAAGGCAATCTGCGATGCCGGCCTGAAGGCGCAGTCGGTCGATAGCGGGCTCCCCTTCGTTCACGGCCGCGACGATGTGAAATACATCAAATGCAGCGACGAGCACGGCGTCATCGAGGATCCGGCCGGTGTTCTCAAGATCAACGAAAAGCTTCGTCTCGTTCCGGGTCACTGCGATCCCACGTGCAACGTTCACGACTGGTACGTCGGAGTCCGCAACGGCAAGGTCGAGACCGTCTGGCCGATATCGGCCCGCGGCAAGGCATATTGAGGTTTGTCGTGACGCGGTTCCCGGCTTCTCCACGCGGCAGGGCATCATGATCGTCATTCCCGAACGCGATATTGTCCGCCTTGTGTCCGCGGCCGACTGTCTCATGGCCGTGGAGCGGGTGTTTGCTTCGTCTGCCCGCAAGATGGCCCGAAATTTTCCGGTGATACGGGAAGCTATCGGCCATGCCGATGCGCTGTATGGGTTCAAGTCGGGATTCGACCGCGAGAACCTTGCGCTGGGCCTGAAGTCGGGCGGGTATTGGCCGAACAACGCATCGAGGGGACTGACCAACCACCA
Source organism: Mesorhizobium sp. BE184 (assembly GCF_031457045.1). Taxonomy (NCBI): domain Bacteria; kingdom Pseudomonadati; phylum Pseudomonadota; class Alphaproteobacteria; order Hyphomicrobiales; family Phyllobacteriaceae; genus Mesorhizobium; species Mesorhizobium sp. BE184. The sequence continues at coordinate 21,714 of NZ_JAVDVU010000002.1, read as the reverse complement.
GTCGATGATATTCCTCTTTGACGCGGACACCGGACGGTGCCGCGCCGTTGTCGGCGGCAACCTGCTGACGGCCTTGCGGACGGCCGCCGCTTCCGCAATTTCGATTAAGCACCTTGCCCGGATCGATTCCAGAGTGCTCGGCATTGTCGGCGCCGGTCACCAATCCACTTTCCAGCTGCAGGCAGCACTTGAGCAGCGGCAGTTCGAGAAGGTCCTCGGATGGAACAAGACGCCCGAAAAAATCGGGCGTCTGGCAAAGGTGGCGCAGGAGAGAGGCGTGCCGTTCCATGCGGCGGGCTTGGAGCAGTTGTGCGCAAGCGCCGATGTCATCATCACCATCACCTCGTCTTTCGCTCCCATCATCCCGGCAGGCCTGATACGACCCGGCACGCACCTAGCTTGTATGGGCACGGACACGAAGGGGAAGCAGGAGATCGCTCCGGAAATTGTCGGGGCAGCGACGGTCTTCACGGACGAGATCGAACAATCAATATCCATTGGCGAGGCCCAGCACGCGTTCACCCAGGGATTGCTCGACCCGGCGCAAATCGTCTCTATCGGCGATGTCATAAACGGCGACCATCCCGGACGCCGAAGCATGGAAGAAATCACGCTGTTTGACGGCACCGGCGTCGGGGTTCAGGATCTGGCCGTTGCGTCTGCCGCTGTCGATCTGGCGGTAGCCAGCGGCATGGCCATTGAGATCGATGCCTGACCTGATCGCCGTCTGGCTATCCGTTCGGGCTATCCTTCACCGAGAACCAGAGAAAAAGGGCCGCGTAGATCAATCGGATGAGGCCAGCTGCTACGAGGTGCCAGCCGACCGTCGAGGATGACAGCAAAAGCCAGCCCGACAGAAAGGGTGCCACCGCCGCAGCCAGGCTGAACGGCATTAGGGTGACGCTGATGGCGGCCGCTCGCTCCTGCGGCGCAACTTGGCTAAAGACGAAGGCTGCGCGTGTCGGTACGTCGAGCTGCGATAGGAAACCGCGCAGGACGAGGCAGGCCGCGGCGATGCCGAAGCTAGGCGCGAGCGCGGCGAGGATCAGCAGCAGGCTGGCGGGGACATGGCCGACCAGCATCGTGCCGCCGAGGCCGATCCGGCGACTGATCGGTGCTGCGAGAAGATGAGCCGCCGCGGCCATCACCCCAGCTGTGAAGAACAGCGCTCCGCTCTCCACCATCGAGGCGCCAAACCGGTTCGTGAGCCATAGGATGATCAGCGCATTGACGATGAAGCCGCCGCCGAATGCGTCGACGCAGAAGATCGCCGTCAGCTTCAGCACCTTGCCGCGCGAACCGGGAGCAAGAGCGCGCTGGCGCGGCGTTTCCGAGCTGTGCAGGTCGATCCGGGCATAGATCGCGCAGACAGCAATGCCCATGACGGCGTAGCCGATAAAGATCGCCGTCGAGGTCGTCCGTTCGCTAAGCGCGTCGAACAGCGTCGGCAGGGCGCCGATAGAGAGCGCTCCAAACGCACCCGCCAGGGCGCCCAGGAAGGAATAGTAGCCGAAGACCGTCGCTTGGGAAGTTGCAGGTACCAGATCGGCGAGCGCCGCATGCTCGATAGGGCGGAACAGGTTCGCCTCGCCGCCATGCGGGTTCAGCGAACCGAAAAAGGCGATCAGCATTAGCGAAGGCAGGGCGGGGTCCATCGACCAACCCACGCCCGAAACAACCATGCCGAGGCTGGCAACGCAGAGCAGTGCCCTCACGCCAAGGCGGTGCGCGAGCGCCCCAGCAGCGCCCAGCGTGAAGGCCGAACCAAGGAGCATGCAGGAGGCAATCGTGCCGACAGCTACGGCGTCAAAGCCGCGCGAAGTCAGGTAGAGCGGGATCAGCAATGCTACGAAGCTGTCGCAGAAAACCCGGACGGTGCGGATGCCCAGGATCGCTCTGGCCTGAAAGGCCATCGCTCCGAACGAACGCCCGATCGTCGTCACCGGCATCCCTCCGCTGACAGCGTGATGCGCCGTGGACGGTCATCGCACGTCTCGGCGGAGGCACGCTCGCCGGTGACACGCGCCGACCAGGAGATCATGTCCATACTTTCAGCTCGATTGAGAGGCGACCGCAGCTTCTTTGCCGGCCACCGCCTCGGCCGCTCAGACGGCGCAGACGAAAACCACTTCGATGAGTACCGACCGTCCCAGGTCGGCAACTCCGATTGTTGCTCGCGTTGGCAGCGTCTCGGCCGGGAAACAGGCTTTCCAGGCTTCGTTCATCTCGGCCTTCATCGACATATCGGTGATATAGACCGTCGATTGAAGTATGCGGCCCATGTCGGAACCGGCCTCGGCCAGGATTTCGGCGAGGCGTTCGGCGATGTCCCGGGTCTGGCCGCCAATTGTCTGGCTGAGATCGTTGGCGACAAGGCCGCTGACATAGAGCGTGTCGCCATGCCGCACGTAACGATGGAAGATCGGGGTCTGCTGGCCGCGCTGTATCATCTGGGTCCTTTCCTGTTAAAAACGTGTATGCCGGAACGGCGCGAGGTCTATCTTCGGGGGGCGGCCGAGGATCAAGTCAGCGACGAGATGACCGGTCATCGGCGCGCCGGTCATTCCGACATGGCCGTGTCCGAAGGCATAGACAATGTCCGGACACCGGCTCGCCCTGTCGATCACCGGCAGGGAATCGGGCAGGCTCGGGCGGTGACCCATCCAGAGCACGAGGCGCTCTTCCGCAATGCACGCCGGAAGCCCAGGCAGCATCTTCTGGCCCAGCTTGATCAGAGCGCGGGCCCGCTTCCAGTCCGGCGCCAGTTCAAGCCCCGCCAGCTCCACCGTCCCCGCCAGGCGCAGTCCATGCTTCATCGGTGTAGTGACGAACTTGCCGGATGCGTCGCAGGTCGGAACGCGCGGCTGCGACTCGGGATCATTTATCATCACGTGGTATCCACGCTCCGTCTCCAGGGGGACCCAGTCGCCGAGCATCTTCAGGAGCGCGTTGGAATGGGCTCCGGCGGCTATTACGGCAGAGTTGGCCGGCACGACCCCGTCCTCAGTCTCGACGGATTGCAGATGCCCTCCGTCAAGCCGAAAGCCGGTTGCCTTGGCACGGTGGATGGCGCCGCCCTGCCTGACGAAATGCTCCGCCAGACGCAGGACGAGGTCGCCCGGATCTGTCGTATGTCCATTTTCGCGGATCAGAACGCCGTGCGTGTAGGACGGCGATAGGGCGGGGTCGAAGTCTTGGAGCTGGCGTCGATCCAGCCAATCGAGTTGGACGCCGGCGTCCCCGCGAAGCTGCCAGCCGAAACGGTCGCCGGCCAGGGCTTTCTCTGAACGATAGACGTAGAGGTGACCCTGCTCGCGGATCAGGTCGTCGACATCCGCCCCGGCAGCGAGTTGCTTGAGGTAGGGAAGCGTGGGCCCGAGCAACGCGCGCAGCGCCGCCGCTTGTTTCTTCACCTCCTCCCGCCGGCCGGCTCGAAGGAAACGCCATAGCCAGGGAAAGAGGGTCGGCATGTAGGCCAGTCGGATCGACAATGGACCGAGCGGGTCGAGCATCCAGCGCGGTACGCTCGTCCAAATTCCCGGCATCGACATCGGCACCACCGACGACCCGTTAAAGCAGCCGGCGTTGCCGTGGCTGGCGCCGGTGCCCGGAGGATGGGAGTCGATCACGATGACTTTTCGGCCTGCTCGCTGAAGCCAGAGAGCCGAGGCGATGCCGACCATGCCGGCTCCAATCACAACGGTCATCTTGGTGCGCATAGGTCTCCACCACAGTTTCTCGAAACCTCTTATCCCCTCCATCGGTGTTGCGCAATATGGTGCACGTTAATGAATACATTTTTGTGCACGATATCCCAAACCGACGTTTTTTGGGGTTGCCAAGCACGAATGGGAGAGTCATAGTGAGCGAAGTGCAGAATAAAATTCAAAAATGTATTCAGTCTGCGCTGCCAACCGCGGGGAGCTCGGTTCCCCCGCGCTCCGGGGAACAGAAGCGAGCATCATAATGGAGAGAAACATGCCGATCGGAACGTCGCGCCGCACTTTCTTGAAGGTCGGGGGCCTTGCCGCAGGTGCCCTGGCTGCTCCGACCTTCCTGCGCAAGGCCTGGGCGCAGCAACCCTTTACGGTCCGGGTGCCGGGCGGCTACGGCGACATATGGGAACTCGCGTTCTTCAAACCGTTCGAAGCCGCAACCGGGATCAAGGCGACCGGTGTCGTATCGAAGGACTTTCCCTTCAACGAGTTCAAGATCTCTGTCGAGACTGGCGCCTATCGCTGGAGCATGGCGGCGGGCGTGACCAAGGACCTATACTTCCGTCTCAGAGAAGCTGATCTGATGGATCCCATCGACGTTAATTCGCCGGATATAGCCGACCGACCGGCCGAGAACGTAATGCCCGACTGGCTGCCCTACGGCCTTTATTGCTTCACCATGGCCTATCGGGAGACGTCGTTCCCTCAGGGCCTGGAATCCTATCGCGACATGTGGAACGTCGCGCAGTTTCCGGGCCGCCGGTCGCTCCGTAAGCGCGCGGTCGACGCAATCGAAATGACGGCCCGCGGGATCGGCATTCCGGCTGAAGATATCTATCCGACTCTCAAGACGCCCGAAGGGTGGGACAAGGTTTTCGCCGGGCTTGACGAGATCCGGCCGCACATTGCTGTGTGGTGGGAATCCGATCCGCAGATGGACCAGCTTATCGGCAGCGGCGACCTCGACATTTTTCCCATCAGCAGCCATCGGGCGCAGAAGCTCAAGAACGACGGAGCTCCCGTTGGCATCAGCTACACGGACGGCTACTTCACCACGCAAGGCTGGGCCATTCCCAAAGGCAGCCCACAGGGTGACGTCGCTCGCGAGTTCATCAAGTTCGCGGCCCAGCCCGAGCTTGAGGCAGAGTTCATGAAGTCCACGCTGATGGGGCCGATGCACCCGAAGGCGTTCGACCATCTCGACGCCGACTTCGCCCGGACGCTCCCCACCTACCCGGAGAATCTGGCCAAGATGCGCGAGCAGGACGCACAGTTCTGGCTCGAGCATGGCGAAGCGGCCAACACCCGCTTCGAAGAATGGATCTTGCGCGGCTGAGGACCCGGGTCGTGGGCCGCCAGGACAAGATGAAACTCGGACTGTCTGTCCGGGGGATAGGCTACCATGTTGCGGCTTGGCGGCACCCCGATGTTGATCCGCGCAGCGAGATGGGCTTGCCGCACTATCTTGCGGCAGCCCGCACAGCCAAGCGGGGACTTTTCGATATGATCTTCTTCGCGGATGGCGTTGCAATCCGCGAGAATGCCGGGGAGGAGCAGGCGCTGTCAGGATTCAGCACCCTAGCGTGGTCCGATGCGGAGGCGCTCAATTTCAGTCTGAAGGAGCAGATCGACATCGACATTCGCTACGAGCACGCGACCGAGTTCATCGACGTTGTGCTTGGGTTGTGGGACAGCTGGGATGACGACGCCCTCCTGTTCGACAAGGTCGGCGATGTTTCGAATTACGACGTTGACGATCCCCTGCCTCAGGTGGAGAATCACAGGATTCAGAGCATCGGCAAGGCGATGCCGGAGCAGGCGCGCAACGAACACCTAACCATTCGCCAGCCTTACGAGAAGGTAGCGAACGGGCGCGGTCATCTCTCGCTCGTGGGAAGTGCAGAGCAGGTAGCGGACACTCTCGTCCACTGGTTTGAGCGAGGGGCCTGCGATGGGTTCAACGTCGCGGCTCCTTACCTGCCCGGCTCCCTGGACGACTTCGTAGATATCGTAGTGCCGATCCTCCAGGATCGGGGTGTATTCCGCGGCGAATACGAGGGTGTGACGCTACGTGAGAATCTTGGACTTAAGTACCCGCATAGCCGGTATGCACACTGAGGGAAACTTTGGAGCCAGCCGTGGCGCATGGCGCCGCACGGTCGAGCAGGATATGCAATGAAGACGAAACTACGACTAGACCAAGTTGCCAAGAGCTACGGATCCGTCCGGGCGCTGCGGCCAACCACCCTCGACGTACCAGAGGGAGAATTTCTGACGCTTCTTGGCCCCTCCGGTTCAGGGAAGTCCACGCTCCTGCAGATACTCGCCGGGCTCACGGCCTGCGACCACGGCGACGTCTGGATCGATGGCCGCCTGTCCACCGATACGCCGCCGCACGACCGTGGCATCGGCCTGATCTTCCAGAATTATGCGTTGTTCCCGCATCTCACGGTTGCGCAAAACATCGCCTTCCCGCTTGAGATGCGCCGCCTGCCGCGTGCCGAGATCGACCGGCGTGTCGCACGGATGCTTGAGGTGGTGCAACTGCCGCATGTCGGTGACCGACTTCCCCGTGAGCTTTCCGGCGGCCAGCAGCAGCGCGTGGCCTTTGCCAGATGCTCGGTATACGAGCCCTCGATCATCCTGATGGACGAGCCGCTTGGCGCACTCGATAAAAGGCTGCGTGACGACATGCAGACGGAGATCAGGCGCCTACACAAGGAATTAGGAGCGACCATCCTCTACGTAACGCACGATCAGGAGGAGGCGATGGCAATGTCCGACCGCATTTGCCTGATGAACGATGGCGGCATCGCGCAGTTGGGAACGCCGTCCGAGATCTACTTCCGCCCGCGCAGCGTCTTCGCCGCGGAGTTCGTCGGTCACGCCAACTTCATTGCTCCCACACCCGCCAGCGCGACCAGCAAATGTATGGTACGGCCTGAAAACATCCGCCTCCTGAGGGAGGGGGAAAAGGCTGACACGGTCGTCGACGCGATTCTGGAGGATACGATCATGCTCGGCGCGTTTAGCCGACACGTTGCAAGGCTCATTACCGGAGAGCGGTTGGTCGCCGTCAACTGGAGTGACGAAAAGGGCGCACCGCATCATCCGGGCGAGACCGTTCGCCTTGGTTGGGATGCGTGCAACACGGTCCACCTAGCTGCGGAAGTCGGGCGATGACGGTGATCGCAACCGAGTTGCCGGCGACCAGAGCCGACAGGCGCCTGCTCGCCCGCTATCTGCCGCTTGTTCCTGCGGTGGCCTTCCTGGCCATCGTCTTCGTGATTCCGGTCGCGCAGCTCCTCTTTCTCAGCTTTTTTGACAACAAGGGTGTACCGACCGTCGCGCATTATGAGCGCCTAGTCGCCAACACGACCTATTTCCAGGTTGTGCTGAATACGCTGAGCTATTCGGCCTGGACGACGCTGTTCTGCATCGTCGGCGGCTATCCCATAGCATACCTGATCGCGACCATCTCCGCGCGCCACCGCAATCCGCTGTTGATTTGGATCCTGGTGCCTCTTTGGACCAGCTTCCTGGTGCGTGTGCTCGCCTGGATGGTGATCCTCGGAGTTCAGGGCGTGATCAACCGGACATTGCTCTCGCTTGGGTTGATCGAGCGGCCTTTGGACCTGATCTACAATTTCTTCGGTGTCATGGTCGGCTCGGTCCACGCTCTGATGCCGATCGCCATCCTCATGATGCTGTCGGTGATGTTGAACATCGACCGCAGCCTGTCGAGCGCCGCAAGCACGCTCGGCGCGAGTAAGTCGATGGCCTTCTGGCGGGTCTATTTCCCGCTTTCTCTGCCGGGCGTCGCGGCCAGCGGTCTCATGGTCTTCGTCACGGCACTCGGCTTCTTCATCGCGCCGCAGCTCCTCGGCAGCCCATCCAATATCATGCTTGCGCAGCTCATCATCGTCCAGCTCGAGGAGGCGCTCAACTGGGAGTTCGCGGCGGCGCTGAGCGTCGTGCTCCTCGCGGCAACCATTCTGGTCGTTGTCGTCTTTGATCGTACGCTCGGCCTCTCCAGCCTGACAGGAGAAGTTCGTGCAGGCGCCAGCACCCGCAAGGGAGGGTTAGGCAGGCTGTCCGGCGACCTGGGCCGGCAGCTTGTCTCCGGCATCGGATGGGGATCTGTCTATGCCGGCATGTTACTCGGCAAAATCCTGCCTTACCGCCGCCGGCGTCTCGGGGAGGAACGCCGACCGTTCCTGTGGATCCTCGGCCTCATCGGCATAGCTTTTCTCGCGCTGCCTACCTTCTTCCTCATTCCCATCTCGGTCTCGGAAAACCGGTTCCTTGCTTGGCCGCCTGAAGGCTTCACGTGGCAGTGGTACCAGATCTATTTCTCGTCCGCGATCTGGGTTGATGCGACTTTTCGTTCGATCGGCGTCGGACTTGCAACGGCTGCGCTATCGATGGTCCTGGGCGTGCCGGCGGCCTTCGTGCTGGCCCGTCAACGGGTCATCGGGAAGAGCGTTATTATCAGCCTGATGCTTCTGCCCATGGTGCTTCCCCACATCATCGTCGCCGTGGGTCTTTTCTATCTATACGCCAAGGTTGGTCTCGTCGGCACGAACATCGGCCTCATCATAGGCAATACGATCTTCTCGCTGCCCTATGTGGTGATCACTGTTATGGCGGTGCTGCGAAACTACGACGAGCGGCTCGACCAAGCCGCCTGGACGCTGGGCGCGACCCGCGGCGTTGCCTTCCGGCGCATCACCCTGCCCCTTCTCAAGGCGGGGATGGTGACGGCGTTCCTTTTCGCATTCGTCAAGGCGATGGATGAGCTGGCGATTGCACTCTTCGTCGCCGATGCGGGAACGCCGCTACTGCCAAAGCAGCTCTGGCAGGAAATGAGCTACAAGATCGATCCATCGCTCGCCGCAGTCTCGACGCTCATCCTGGTGATCGTCGGGCTGTCCATCGCCATCGTCCAGATCCTGAACAGCTTTGGCGCCAAAAGGAGCTAAGGCGACCGATGACGAAGCCGAACCATGCAGCTAAGAGCGCGCAGATTGCGCCTTTCTGGGAAGTGTTGGGGGAAAGGCCGATCGGCTTTACGGTGCTGACCGCTGCGGGGGATGAGCCTGTCGGTTTCGTCGGCCTCTCCGTGGCGCATGTGAGTGCCGACCCGCCGCTTCTTTCGGCCGCACTCGGCCCGGGAAACAAGGCTTTTGGGCCGATCCGTCGATCCGGAGCGTTCGCCGTCAACTTCCTCTCGTCCCGAGACGACGCGATCGCCCGGACCTTCATGAAGAAGGGAGCATCGGCTGCGGAGCGCTTCCGGCCCGACGATTGGGAGACCCTGGCGACCGGTTCGCCAACATTGTCAACCGCGGCCGGCGTTTTCGATTGCGTGGTGGAACGCGTGGTCGAGCTCGATCATGCCAAGCTTCTGGTCGGCCGCGTCGTCGCATCGCGGACAGGCAAGGGGGGCGCGCCGCTGGTGTTCTTCCGCGGCGGATTAGGTGTTATGGCCATTCAGCGATCCAAAGATGCGTGATCGACCGAAAAGGCTGGAAAGACAGGTCCAGCGCGTTGAGCATCAGCGAGCCTTACGAGAGCTCTCGCTGTCGCGGGTGTAGATCTCCGTAACGGCGCCGCGATTGATCTCGCGAATCTGATCGAAATGCTTCTGGATATGAGCCAGCACGTAGGCGGTGCATTCCTCTTTCTTTCTCTCGGTGAGAAGCGTGGTCATATACAGATGCTGTCCGTGGCTCAGGCGGCGCGCTCACAAGTCGATCCCTCGTGCGAAGCGAATCCGTTCGGAGTTTGACCGCACCGTCTTCAGGAGTTCCTCATTCTGCGACAAGCCGACGAGGCGGAGGTGAAACTCCTCGTCCAATTTCAGCATCTCGCCAGCCGAGATTTCTTCGCTATCGTCCTGTTCCAGCAGAAAGTCACGCAGGGCGGCGATCTCTTCGTCGGAAGCACGCTGGCAGGCGAGGCGCGCGGCGGCCTGCTCCAGGAAGGCGCGCAGTTCGTAGAGGTCGAACAAAGTGTTCGCCTCCAGCACACGCGCGAAGAAGCCCTTGTTTGCCGTGGTGGTGAGAAATCCCTCGGTGGCGAGACGGTTCAAAGCCTCACTGAGCGGCGTGCGGCTCACTTTGAGCTGCGCCGCGAGTTCGACCTCGTTGATCCGTTCGCCCGCCTAAAATGATAGGAAACCGCCTTTTCCTTGAGCCGGTCTTAGAGTCTCGCGGCGCTGGTCACCACCGGCGTATGGAACGGCGGGGCCGCTTCTACAGTCGATCCTGTAGTTCGCGAATGATTGCTGTGGGCCACCGGGCGCCTTCGCCTCCCCTCGTCGCCGACACCATCCTATGCAGCGGCTTCTTGGGGATATACACCCCCAAGGGTGGTTCGCCTGTCTCGGCTGCTATCTCTGCTCAAGATGGTTTCGCCACAGAATTCTTCGGCCGCGCCAGGCCGAGACGGTCCCGCAGCGTAGAGCCCTCGTACTCGGTACGAAAAAGGCCGCGGCGCTGAAGTTCCGGCACCACGAAATTGACGAAGTCGGTCATGCTTTCGGGCAGGTAGGGAGGCAGGATGTTGAAGCCATCCGCAGCTCCCTCATATACCCACTGCTCGAACTGGTCGGCTATCTGCTTCGGCGTGCCCCAAAGGCTGCGGTGGCCGCTCGCGCCGGAAATGTGCTGGTACAGCTGACGGATCGTCAGGTTCTCCCGCCGCGCCAGGTTGATGATCACGTCGCGTCGGCTCTGTGATCCCTTCGCCTCGGGCAGGTCCTCGGGCAGCGGCCCATCTATGTCGAACTGTTTTAGGTCGATCTCGCCCAGAAGGTCCGACAACATGAACAGGCCGAAATCAGGCGGAACCAGATTGCTGACCGTCTCATACTTCGCCTTCGCTTCAGATTCCGTCTCTGCGACGTAGACCACCACGCCAGGCAGGATCTTCAAGCTATCGCTCGACCGGCCGTACTTGGCCATGCGCCCCTTAACGTCCGAATAGAAGGCCTTGCCGTCGGCAAGGGTCTGCTGCGCCGTGAAGACAACTTCCGCCGTGCGGGCGGCGAGCTCTTTGCCGGGTTGGGAGGAGCCTGCCTGCACGATGACAGGATGACCCTGCGGCGGGCGCGGTACGTTAAGCGGGCCGCGCACCTTGAAGTGCTCTCCTACGTGATTGATGAAATGGATCTTGTCGCTGAGCCCATATTGCCCCGCCAGCTTGTCGCGAATGTAGGCGCCATCCTCGATGCTGTCCCAAAGCTTGAAGACAACGTCGATGAATTCCTCCGCGCGGGCGTAGCGGTCTCCGTGTTCGACATGGCTGTCACGCCCGAAATTATGTGCCTCTGCGAGATTGGCCGATGTGACCACATTCCATCCCGCGCGGCCATTGCTGATGTGATCCAGCGAGGCAAACAGGCGCGCGATCGTATAAGGCTCATTGTAGGTCGTCGTCGCGGTGGTCACCAGACCGATGTGCTCGGTGACCATCGCGAGCGCTGCCAGGAGCGTGAAGGGCTCGAGAAGGCGCTTCGGCTCGGCCGCCATCAGCGCTTCTTTGGAGCGGTCCTGCTTTTCGGCACTGCCTTCGTAGGCGGCGATGCTGTCTGCCAGGAAGCAGAAGTCGAGCTTACCCCGCTCGGCCGTGCGCACAACCTCGGCGTAATAGCGGATGTCCGCCGCGCGCTTTGGTTGAGCGCTTGGGTAGCGCCAACCGCCATAATGGACCCCTGAGATCTGGAACAGGAATCCCAGATTCATCTGCTTGTCCGCACCCATCTTCGCGATCTCCTGTCCCTTTATGTCTGTCTGACACCAATTGCCATACAGCGGATCCGAACGATCTGCAACAAATGAATATTGATTGCAATTCAGAAGTGTAGACAGGTTGATCGGCGTGAGTGAGAGCGTGCCCGAGGCTATTCGTACAGCGAGCCGTCGAGGCAAGCGCACAGGATGTCGCGATCGTGTGGGGGCGGCACTGTAGGACTGGCGATAGCCTACGGCATCCTCAACCTCGGACTCTCGGTGGGTCCGCTTTGACGGATACGATTCCGCCTATCGTGCCTCACGCGGAAGTTTCGCCCTCGTGTGGGCCAGGCCAAAAGTGTTGGCGCACCCTCCTATGCTCGCTGGACTCAGGTGTCCATCGGCTTTTGGACGAGGTTTGCAAAGGAGCTTTCGGACGTCTGGGCTCGAACTTACTATCGGTACTTCGACGCGGGCGAGTTCGCGCGAAGGCTGGCCGTGCTGGAGCGGCATGCACTCGAACCCGGTGCCGATGGTGGCAGCAGACGAGTTGTGGAGGATTTTCCCTGCCCTCGGACCTTCGATGGCGGGGGCCAGCTTTTTGCCACGCGGCGGCAACGTAAACTCACTCCAGCCTTACCACGCCCTGATTGCCGCTTTCTGCAGGCTCGGCGGGAACTATCTCCCAGGTACGCCTGTCACGAAGATTGGCCGCGACGGCGCTGGCTTCGCGATCGTGGCGGATGACGAGTGAACGACCGCGCAGACGGTCGTCGTCGCCGCCGGCCTCGAGACCCGCCGGCTGGGCGCCCAGATCGACCTGGACATACCCGTCCGGCCGCAGACAGGCCAAGTCATCGTCACGGAAAAGGCTGTTCCGTTTCTGCCGCAGCCGATCTCGACCATCCGCCAGACGGATGAAGGCGGCGTGATGCTGGGCGATTCCGTCGAGGAAAAGGGTACCGACGACGCGACCATCCCGGGAGTCCTCAGCGTGACCGCGGCGTGACCGCGGCACGGGCGGTGGCGGCGTTCCCGGTGATCGCATGGCTCGCCGTGGTGCGCAGCTGGGCAGCTCTGCGGGTCATGTCGCCCGACGGGCTGCCGATATACCAGCAATCCTCCACCAATCCCAGGAACCTTCGCCTGCGCATGCCACAGCGGCGTCACGCTGGCGGCGGCTCATGTGCGCACCCTTGCGCGTCAGATCGTCGACGGCCGCCCTCTCAGGACTTGCCAGCTCCTTCGACACTGCGAGGTCCGATGTTCGAGCAGCTTGAGTGGAAGACTGCGGAGATAACCTTCACCTCCGAAGCCAGGCAGTGAGTCGGCAGGGAAGGCGACAGCGTTGCCGCCGCACTAATAGGCGGGCGTGCGGGTCTGGCGGACGACGCCCGTCAGCGGCGCAGAACGCTCCGCTTTCTGCATGATCCGGCGCCTGCTTCGACTGCCTCGTCGTGATCGACGGGACCGACAGCCGGCAGGCCTGCCCGACCCTCCTTCGCGAAGGCATGGCTGTGGAGCGGCAGTCCGGGCGGCGGGAACCTGTGCGATGACGGAGAACGGTGTTTTCGACGTCGTCGTCATCGGCGCCGGCCGGCTGATGCCGCCACGGCGCCTACCGCTGCACGATTTGGCGCAGCCATCTTGCTTCTCGACGAGGGCAGGGAGCCGGCTGGCAAATCTATCGCAATGTCGGAGGGAGTTCGACCCGATTGCGGCGGATCCTCGGCGGCGACTACACGAAAGGTCTGGAGATCGTCGCGACCGGCGCTCATGAGCGGCCCTTTCCGATCGAGGGCTGGGATCCGCCCTGCGTCATGGCGGCCGGCGCAGGCTGGTCAACCGTAGCCTCCAGGATCTGCCGGTCCAGGGCAAGCCGGTGACAGTGAAGCTCCTGCTGAGCCGCTGGCGATGCGCTAATCGGAAATGTGAGGCGATATCCAGGCTGATTGGGCTAACCCTTTCCATGGACGGTTCTCCCTCATGTGACTTTCGACAGCCACACTTTGGCACATTGCGATTCCGGGAGCGGAGGCCGTCCACCATATCAGGTCATTGCCAAAAGATTAATCTCCTCCATCTGTACACAAAGCGATCCACTGGATATCCTACAATTCCCTATGCCGTTCTGATTCCTAATTAGCAGGTTGCGAGGAACGCTTGAAAACTGAAGCTAAGCAACAACTGGTCCGATCCGCTAGCCGAGTTTATGATCGTGTCCAACAGATGGCGATCACTTATGCCTTGAAGCCAGGTGAACGAATCAATGAGGTAGAACTTGCGGCGAAACTGAACGTCAGCCGCACTCCGTTGAGGGAAGCCCTTAATCGGCTGGTGGCGGAGGGATTCCTTGTGGTGAAGCCCAACCTCGGTTTCTTCCGCCGGTCTCTGGACCCCGAGGAGGTATATCACCTCTACGATTTGCGCTGTTCACTAGAGATCCAATCCAGCAGACTGGCAGCAGAACGAGCAAGCGATGAGGCTCTGGAAGGCTTAATGCAAATGGTGTCTGCGGAGGAAGAGCTGGACAATGAACTTGAATTGCTCCGTCAAGATGAGACCTTCCACATTAAGATTGCGGAGTTGACCGGCAATCCGGAACTCGTCAACGTGTTGCGCGGCGTGAATAATCGGATTCATTTTGCGCGTTGGATCGATAGGCGTACGCGGCGCAATTCGCGCGAGGAACACATTGCAATTGCGCGCGCTATCGCTTCACGGGCCCCAGATGAGGCTGGCCGGTTGATGGAAAGTCATATACGCCGCCGCTATCAACAGATCGTTGAAATCATCAAAATCGGCTATGGCGAGATATTCGCAGGGGCGAACGAAATCAGTAGTATCGGTGAGGATGACCCTACGATTGCTGCAGAGTGATCGCAACGAAGCAGTTGGCTGCGCAGCGAGGCATCGCGTGCCCACTGTCAACAGCATTGAAACAGGGCTCTGACGCAATCTCGATGATCACCCATTCCGCCGATGGTAGTCTACCGTTTTGAGGAAAGTTGCGGCGGCGAATGCGTTCAATGGCATCTAGAGCAGGGTCGACTTCCTCGGGGGGGCATAGCCGGCTGCCTGAGTAACGTGCTCCCCGATTTGTCCTCGCCTATAGGTTACCCTGCCGGCGGATGGACCGCTCCCCAATGCGCTCTCGGCTGGCGCTAGAGTCCGGCCTTGATCAGCAACACGGGATGGCTGCGTGGGCCGATTTCATGAGCGCGGCCGGGACGTTGTTCCTGATCGCGCCGTGTGGTCGCTATCCCGCCTGCTGCGCAAGCACGGCAGTGTGCAACTGCTGATCCTCGACGATTGGGGCCTGGAGCCGCTCGACGACCAAGCCTGTCATGACCTCCTCGAATTCCTCAAGGATCGCTACGGGCGTCGTTCAACCATCATCACCAGCTAATTGCCCATGTCGGCATGGCACGGCGCAATCGGCAATCCTACCGGGCGAGATCCGTCTCGAAGGCCGCCCAGCTCGTGAAAGAATGCCCCGCAATCGCGTTCTTCTTCACGACGCCGCTCTCCGTCTTGCCCTTCGTGCGCGCCCGATACGGCGCGCATTCGCGCAGCATTCCTGAGGAGAAGGGAGAGGGAGGGCCGCACTTTCGATGTTCGGCGGCTCGTCGAACGTCTACCGCGATCCACCCAACATTTTCGCTCGCGTGCCAACCGCTCGTCGCCGGGCCCGGCGCTTGCGAAGCGTCCCTTCCTCTCGGAAGAGGTTGATCCCCGACGGGTAGCCCTCCCGCCGCAGCAGGACGAACTGCGTATTTTGCAAAAGCCGGACAGGGATTCCGCTAAGTCGCGGACAGTAGTTTCACTAAGTTGCGGACAGCTTGGCGGCGATGGTCCTCGTGTGCCTGATTGTCGTCATTGGTGATTGATTTCGCCGTTTTCGCTGCCGGTCAAGAGGGGCGCTGCTTTTTTCTTTCGCATGCTGTCGCCCTGAAGTGCGCTGCGGTGTGCATTGTGAACGACCCGGTCGAGAATGGCGTCGGCGACAGTGGGGTCTGCGATCAGGTCATGCCACTTGGCCACCGGGAATTGGGCAGTGATCAGGGTGGATTGCCCCGATAGCGGTTTCTCGACGATTTCGAACAGCTGGAAGCGCTGCTGGTCGGTGAGGCTGTGGGTTCCGAAGTCGTTGAGAATGAGCAGTTGCTCGCGGGTGAGCTTGTCGAAGAGGCGGGGAAAGCGGCCATCGAAACGGGCGAGCGACAGATCCTCGAACAGCCGTGGAACGCGCATAGAGCACAGAATGGTCGAGCCTAGCCGACAGCGCAGTTCGGTCTTCGCCGGACTGCCCGACTGGTAGCGGATCATCTTGCGATCGGCACCACGAAGGAACAGGCCCGACGGTCCGGCAGACGCGCCAGTCGTCACCCGAAAGCAGCCGCCAGCAAGCATTCTGGCGCGCAGCTGCGGAGAGATGGCTCTCCCCCGGAAGGTTGGCGCCCTTTTCGAGCCAGCCGTCGCCGTCGGTGATGGCCATGACCTGCGCCTTGGAGATCATCGCACGGCCTCGAACTCGAAGCTGTCGAGGGTCTGCCCCGGCAGCAGACGCTGGGAGACGCTCGATGCGGCGCCGATTGCCCGGCGATTGTTGCAGGAGGCGACGCGGCCACGCGGCAGCGACATAAAAGGCCTGCCGATTTGTTTGTGTGTCGTGCTGTCTACACTTTTGTATTGCGGTCGAGCGGCACTTCTGCCATTCTCCCGCCAGTGGCCGGTCGAAGGCGCGTACAAGGAGCTGTCGGTTGGGTAGATCACTTTCTTGCCAAGGGGTCGAGTCGATCATTCGGCTTGATCGCGGTGCTAAGGCCTATACAGGCTCTCGCGCGAGCACGCTTGCAGATGTCGATCTGTCAATTTTTTGCAGGGTGAATTCCTGACGCTGCTTGGGCGGGTGCGCGTCGGCATGTCCGCGTATGCAACTGTTCTTCTCGCCGCCGGCGAAGAGCCTTCAAAATGATTGGGAGTATCCAGATGAAGAGTCATGCCCGTGTCGTCGTGATCGGCGGAGGTGTCATCGGTTGTAGCATCCTCTACTACTTGGCCAAGAACGGTTGGACGGATGTGGTGCTGATCGAGCGCATGGACCTCACCGCGGGAACGACTTGGCACGCTGCTGGAAACGTCTCTCTTGCTGACGGTAATCGAGCCGTCAACCAGTTCAATGTGCTCGCTTATAAGCTCTATCGCGAAATGGAGAACGAGACGGGCGAGCATCTCGGTTGGACCCGCACGGGATCAATCCTGATCGCAAAAACAAATGATCTGCTTGAGCGATATGCGAGCCGCACGGAAAGCGCCCGAGCGGTCGGCATTGATTATCACATGATCGGGCCGGACGAGATTAAGAAGCTGCATCCCCTGATGGAACTCGACGGTATTCTTGGCGCAGCCTACGTACCTGACGAGGGGGTGCTTGATCCGAGCATGACGACCCACGCTTTCGCTCGCGCATCGCGCGCCAAGGGCGCGGAGATCTATCGTCATACCAAAGTTACTGGTCTTACCGAGCAGTTGAATGGGGAATGGAAGGTCGGCACTGACAAAGGCGATATCATCACCGAGTACGTGGTGATTGCCGCTGGCTTTTGGTCGCCGGTCGTTGCGCGCATGGCGGGTGCACACATTCCAATTGTGCCGACCGAACGTCAATACCTTGTCACCGATGAGGTGCCGGAGCTCAGGCAACTTGATCGCAAGGTGCCGATGCTGCGCGACTTCGCGGTCCCGTTCTATGTTCGCCAGGAGCGTAATGGTTTGCTCATTGGCGTGCACGAGCCGCATACACCGTACTGCTTCCTCGACGGAATTCCTGACGACTTTGGTCAAGAGCTTTTTCCGGTGGATCTCGAACGGGGCGCTCATAGTCTCGAATCCGCAATGGCGCGCGTTCCTGCGCTCGGCCGGGTTGGGATTAAGACCGAGATCTGTGGTCCAACGAGTCGAACCCCCGATTTGCAGGGCCTGATTGGTCCCATACCTGGACTGCGAAACGTTCACATATCGGCGGGATTCGCCAACGGCATTAGCCAGGCAGCCGCACTGGGGCATGTCGCCGCCGAATGGCTGATCGAAGGCAGTCCGAGCGTCGACGTCTCTATGCTGTATGCGAGTCGCTTCGGCTGCTACGCCAACAAGCGGTTTATTCGCGCCATGCTGAGCGAAGCGCATGTCTTCGGAACTGTTGATCTCTCAGGGGAACGGTTAGCGGGTCGGCCTGCGCGGGCTAGCGCGCTTTACGATCGCCTCAAGGCTAAAGGGGCGCATTTCTCAGCCCAGCTTGGGTGGGAAACGCCTATGTGGTTCTCGCGAGGCAATGCGCGTTCAAACGGCGTCGAGGAGGCGCGCGCCGAAGCACTAGATGTGCGCAAAAGCGTTGGCATTCTCGATCTCACGGCGCTTGCGAAGTATGAAGTATCTGGACCGGCCGCCAGTACCTTTCTTGATCGGCTCTGCGCCCGTCGTCTCCCCGCCGTCGGGAGTATTGTTTCCACACCCATGCTGAATGAGCGCGGTCAAGTGATGTGCTTCACGACAATCGCGCGCGTTGAGCCTAATCGCTTCTATTTGACTGCTGCTCCGCAAGCGGAGCTGCACCATTACTCTTGGATGAATGAACAATTACCGAGGGACGGAAGCGTACAGCTTGAGAATGTCACCGGTCGCTATGGAGCGCTGCTGTTGTCAGGGCCAAGAGCCCGCGAAGTGCTCGCCAAAGTGAGCGAAGCGAAATTGTCCAATGACGATTTCCCTTGGTTGACGGTTGCAGATATCGATATTGCGTTCGGTCGCGCGCGCGCATTGCGCTTCAATATGGTCGGCGAGCTTGGATGGGAGCTTCACCACCCTCTCGAATATCAGATAGGTATCTACGAAGCGCTTGCGGCCGCGGGCGAGGAATTCCAAATAGTTGATTTTGGATTTAAGGCGTACGACACCCTGCGGCTCGAGGCCGGGTGGCCAATCTGGGGCGCAGACTTCAACACAAGTCAGACAGCAACTTCAGCTGGCCTCAGCCGCTTCGTCGATCCGAGTAAGGAAGGCTTCATTGGTCGCCGCGCGATCCTTGATACGGCACGGCCCGTGCCCTATCGCCTCGTCCACATATCGTTCGATCTCGATGGATCTCCCCCCGAAATTGGCGATCTCTTGTTCGACGGCAATGACGTGGTTGGATTCGTCCATTCGTCGACCTATGGGCCGTCCGTAGGTTCGGGCATCGCGTTTGCATCCGTGAAGGATGATTTGGTGCGGGGTGGCAAGACGATCAACTGCTTGGTGCGAGGCAACAGACTGCCCGTAAGTATTCTGGAGCGTACCCCGCATGATCCAGAGAGCCTGCGTGTCAGTAGCTGAAGAGGAGATCATGACAATGCTCCGTCCGGACATGTTCGTATTGTCGACGCGTGTCAACGTGGGGATCAATAGCCGGGGCTTCGTGGCGGGTGCCAGGCGGTTGTCAAAGCCTATTTGGAAGCCAAAGCTTTCATTTACGCCGCACCGTGACGCCGCTCACGCGGCGCTTAGCTCCTCCATCATGAGTTTCGACGCAGACTCTAAGGCATAACGGATGATTCCGAATTTTGACGCCACACAGCTGCCTTCGGCAACGTTGATTGGTGGCTAAAGATCTCGCCGCTAACGCTAGAACAACTGGTTGTAAGCGAGTTTTCGTATCGGAACGGGAGTTAGTATTTTGATGAAAGTGCTCGTGCCCGTGAAGCGGGTGGTGGATTCCAATGTGAAGGTCCGGGTGAAGTCGGACGGTTCGGGGGTTGAGCTTTCGAATGTGAAGATGTCGATGAACCCGTTTGACGAGATCGCGGTCGAGGAAGCTTTGCGCCTGAAGGAGGCCGGCAAGGCGAGCGACGTGGTGATCGTCTCGATCGGGCCGCAGCAGGCGCAGGAGACGATCCGCACCGCGCTCGCCATGGGCGCCGACCGCGGGATCCTGGTAAAGGTCGAGAGCGCGGTAGAACCGCTTGCAGTGGCGAAGATCCTTAAGGGTGTGGTCGAGGCGGTGCAACCGGGCCTTGTGATACTGGGCAAGCAGGCGATTGACGACGATTGCAACCAGACCGGACAGATGCTGGCGGCATTGCTCGGCTGGCCACAGGGCACCTTTGCCTCGAAGATCGCCGTCGAGGACAGTGCGTTCCTGGTCACCCGAGAGGTTGACGGGGGCTTACAGACGGTGAAGCTCAACAAGCCGGCGATCGTCACCACCGATCTGCGCCTCAACGAGCCGCGTTATGCGTCGCTGCCGAACATCATGAAGGCGAAGAAGAAGCCGGTCGACGAGAAGGTGCCGGGCGATTACGGCGTCGATGTCGCGCCGCGCCTTGAAGTGGTCAAGACCACGGAACCGCCGAAGCGGCAGGCGGGGGTAAAGGTTGCGTGCGTCGCCGATCTTGTCGGTAAACTCAAGAACGAAGCCGGAGTCTTCTGATGACCACGCTTTTGATTGCCGAGCACGACAACACGACGCTCAAGGACGCGACCAATAAGACGCTCACGGCCGCGAAGGCGATGGGCGGCAACGTGCATATCCTCGTTGCGGGCATGGACTGCCAGCCGGCGGTCGAAGCGGCCGCCAAGCTCGACGGCGTCGGCAAGGTCCTCGTTGTCGACGATGCCGCTTACGAGCATGCGCTCGCCGAGCCGCTTGCCGCGCTCATCTTGTCGCTCGCCGAACCGTATGACGCGATCATCGCGGCGGCGACCACCTCGGGCAAGAACTTCATGCCCCGCGTCGCCGCGCTCCTTGACGTTATGCAGATCTCCGACATCCTCAAGGTCGACGGGCCCGACACCTTTGAGCGGACAATCTATGCCGGTAACGCCATTCAGACGGTGAAGTCGAAGGATAAGAAGAAGGTGGTTACAGTGCGCACTGCCGCCTTCCCAGCGACAGGCGAGGGCGGCAATGCGCCAATCGAGGAGGCGAAGGTGGCGGAGGCGCCGGCTATCTCGAGCTTTGTCGGCGAGGAGCTCTCCAAGAGCGAGCGGCCTGAGCTCGCTTCGGCCAAGATCATCATCTCCGGCGGCCGCGCCATGCAGAGCCGCGAGAACTTCACCAAATATATCGAGCCGGTTGCGGACAAGCTGGGCGCGGCCATTGGCGCCTCGCGCGCGGCGGTCGATGCCGGCTACGCGCCGAACGACTGGCAGGTGGGGCAGACCGGCAAAGTGGTGGCGCCGCAGCTCTACATTGCAGTCGGCATCTCCGGCGCGATCCAGCATCTCGCCGGCATGAAGGACTCCAAGATCATCGTCGCCATCAACAAGGACGAGGAGGCCCCCATCTTCCAAGTCGCCGACTACGGCCTCGTCGCCGATCTCTACCAGGCCCTCCCTGAGTTGGAGAAGCAACTGACATTCCTGTCAAGCGACTCCGGGGATTGACCCCCTTTGGCGACATGAAGAACTAACCCCCTCAATGTTGGCGGTTTCACTTTGCCGTTCGTGCGTCATGCCGACCTTCTGCAGAAGGCCGGCACGACGCGTTTCGCGCAAGCGGCAATCTTGCCGCGGATGGTGATGAGTAAGGCTCCGGTGCGCAATGAAGGCGAATCTCATATCGCTTCCCTCGCGAAGAAGGCTGCGGCCTTCTTTAGGATGTCGCGCTCCGCCTTCAGCTTCGCGACTTCCTTGCGCAGCCGGTCAATCTCAAGCTGCTCCGGCTTCATCTGTCCGTAGGCCGGTAGAACGCACGCTGCGGATCGGCGCCGAGTTCCCGAATTTATTTGCGCAGCACGTTCTGGTGCAGATCCAGATCACGGGCTGCCTGCGCCACCGCAACGCCCTTCACCAGCCTCACCGCCTCAAGCTTGAGCTTGCGGCTGAACTTCCTTCTTCGCATTCCCACTCTCCAGTTCCGTCAAAACACCTTGTCTCGGTGTCCACGAAACCGGCAGCAGGCCAACCCCCCGCACTCAAGCTAGCGCTCATGGACAAGGGTTGACTGAGGAATCCGGTTTTGATTCAAGGCTTCCATTTGGAGGCAGCCTTGGGCGAACGGATTGGTTTGACGGACGAGGAATGGGCGCTGATCGGTCCGCTTCTTCCTGCTGAACGGGGGCGCGGATGCCGCCCTGCTCATGACAATCGACGTTATTTCGAGGGCATGATGTGGATGGCGCGCACGGGTGTGTTTCGGCGTGCAATTTTGACCCCGTTTTTGGGGTAACCGGCATCCAAATTTGACCCCCCAATTTTAATTCGGATTGGTCCATTCGTTCTGC